>NZ_JBBGYV010000002.1:0-1144300 GCF_037479535.1 Sphingobacterium sp. MYb388
GCCTTTGCTATACAGCAGAGGCTTTTTTGTGTTTAGACCTTTTTTATCAAGATTATCTTATCTTTAAGAATAATTTTGATCAATATGTCACAACCTACTTTTTATAAACTCTTCGCATTATTTATACCCATATGGTTTTCATATGCTAGTCCAGCTCAGGATGTGAAACATAAGAAGCCGAATATTATTTTTATCTTGTCAGATGATCATACGAATAAAGCAATCGGTGTATATGGCAATAAATTAGCAAAAACTCCTAATATTGACCGGATCGCTAATGAAGGTGCTTTATTTAATAATTTTTTTGTAACCAATTCTATTTGTGGTCCCAGTCGAGCAGCGCTATTAACGGGTAAATATAGTCATGTGAATGGTTTTATTTCAAATGACAAAAAATTTAATATTAATCAGTTTATTTTCTCCAGATCTTTAGCTGAATCTGGATATCAAACTGCATGGATAGGAAAATGGCATCTGGAAACATTACCTCAGGACGCATTCAGTTATTGGACTATTCTTCCTGATCAAGGTCATTATTTTAATCCAGATTTTATTACACAGACGAATGATACGGTTAATCATAAAGGTTATGTCACAGATATTATTACAGACCTTTCAAAGGACTGGATAGAAAAAAGAGATAAGGATAAACCATTTTTTCTTGTAATTGGTGAGAAAGCCACACATCGCGAGTGGTTGCCTGCATTAGAAGATCTCGGAGCATATGATGATGTTACTTTTCCAGTTCCGTCAACTTTCTACGATACTTATGAGAATAGGAAAGCTGCAGCTCATCAGGATATGAGTATTTCAGGAACAATGAAACTGGGCTTTGATCTGAAAGTAAATGTTGATTATGAAACCGACTGGATTTATAGCCGATTGGATAGCGAACAACGTAATGCTTACCGTGCTTATTACGATGATCGGATAAGTAAAGAATTCAATGATAGAAAACTAACCGGTAAGAAGCTCGCAGAGTGGAAATTTCAACGTTACATGCGCGATTACTTCTCTACAGCTAAGGCGTTGGATCGTAATATCGGAAAGATTTTGAATTTCTTGGATGACAATGGTTTGGCTGAAAATACGATTGTTATTTATGGTTCGGACCAAGGGTTTTATTTAGGCGAACATGGATGGTTTGATAAGCGCTTCATATATGAAGAATCTTTGAGAACTCCTTTTATGATCCGCTATCCTAGGGTTATCAAAGCGGGTACAGTCATTGAACAGCCTGTTTTGAATATTGATTGGGCTCCCACATTGTTAGCGATGGCAGATGCTCCTGCTTCAAAAGAAATTCAAGGAAAATCTTTTTTTGATCTTTTAAAAAATGATGAAGTATCTTGGCGCGATCGAATTTATTATCATTATTATGAATATCCACAACCTCATCGTGTGATGCCACATTTTGGTATCAGAACTACAAAGTTTAAGTTGATTCGTTTTTATGGAGAACAAGATTTTTGGGAACTTTACGATCTTGAGAAAGATCCTCAAGAATTGAATAATATTTATAGTGAGGTTGAAAATAGCGAACTATTAATTGCATTAAAAAAGGATCTGGCAATATCAATTAAAGAATACAAGGATGATCTTGCTGCAGAGATAATGAGTAAATAAAACATCTACCTTTTTTTTGTACTTGTATTGACTTTTTAGGGATATGTATGGTACTTTTAGAATTCCTATATCGGATTTATTTTGCCAAGATTATAACTATGACAGCATATATGGCTTTTGCTGGTTGATTAGTTCATCCAATTATTAAGGTTAATCTGATCTCCTATTTAGTTGTAATTTATTATGTCAGATTTATTTGTTGTATAAACTACTTTATAAACAGGCTGTTATGAGATAAAACAGCTGTAATTTTTATCTATGGACTCTTTTGGTATAGTATTTGGCTATTTTCTGAAAAGAATAGGTTATTTATGAAGGCAAAATTTGCAATTTTTTTGGGAGGGTTAATGTTATTGCTGTCTGTTAGTTCTTGTGTAGGATATTATCATGATCATGGTCATAGACCTCAACGGGGGCATCATCACGGTCACCATAAGAAAGGACATAATAAAAATTACAAGAAGGGGCATAACAAGCACCATAAAGGTAATGGAAGAAATAGAGGTGGACATTAACATAATAAGGGGATATATAATCCCCTTATTATGTTATGATATAATGATCATTTCTGACTGCTTAGATAGATTCTCTAATGGTAATCTCTGCATCTAGTTCTATCGTTTCGTAGACAATTTCTCTCTTTTTTAATCGAAATTCTAGGATATGAATCATTTTTTCAAAAGCTAATTTTCCTATTCTTGTAGCTGGTTGAGAAATGCAGGTCAATGGTGGATTAAAAGAAAAGGCATAATTCGTATTTGAAAATCCAATAAGGGCAATTTCCGATGGAATTTTAATTTTTTGTTGTGCTAATAAACCTATTGTACGATTTGTCAATAAGTCTGTAGCAGTAAAAATGGCATCAGGACTTTTATTGTCATTTTTTAATTCTTCTAATTTATTTAGGATTTGCTCTTCAACGATTTGAATTTGTGATAGATCGCATCTCAGTAATTTTTTGTCATCAAATGGGATGTTATTTTGTTTTAAGGCCTCCTGGAAACCTAGAAGTCTTTCATTTGTAACACCATTAGCAACTCCTGTAATGTGCAGTATATTGCTGTAGTTTCTATCAATAAGTTCTTGCGTTGCTTTTTGTGCCGCTTTTTTATTATCAATTCCTATTTTGAAGGTTTGTAAATTATTATTGATACGATCGAAGATAACAATAGGACAGTTGCTATTATGTAGTTGTTGTAAATAACTTAAGTTAGCACTATCTGATACAGGGGAAATTAATATACCATCAACGCCTTTAGAATATAGAATATCAATACATTTTTTTTCTACTGCAGGGCTTTCTCGACTTTGCATAATAATGATATTGTATTTCTGAAAAAGCGAGGACTCTTCTATTCCTTCCAATATTTGTGAAAAGAATGAATTACTGATAGTCGAAACAATAACTCCTATAATATTGGTTTTACCGGTTTTTAAACTTCTAGCTAATGCATTATATTGGTAATTATGTTTATGGGCATAAGCAATGATCTTCTCTTTTGTTTCTTTATTTATTTCGTAACTATCGGATAAGGCTTTGGAAATGGTGGGAGCTGATAAGTTTAGCGCTTTTGCGATATCTTTAAGAGTTAATCTTTTCATAATTTCCTAATATAACTTATAAAGATACTAAATTGTGTAAAGATTCGATCATTGTAAGGGACATAATGTGTTTCCAATAATTAAATCCTATGAAATCTTTCTATCTTTGTATTTATGAGTACATTATTAGATATAGGACAAAAGCCATATAATCATTATGGATCTTACTTGAAAAAGAAATATAATGGTCAACGCGTATATAAAGTCATTGTGGATGGGAATTTTACTTGTCCTAATCGTGATGGAAGTAAGGGGTATGGTGGTTGTTCATATTGTAATGTAGATTCATTTACTCCCGAATCTGCACGTAAATTGCCTACAATTCGTGAACAGGTGGAAGAAGGTATCAAAAGAGCGCGAGAAGGGTATCGTGCTGATAAATTCATTATCTATTTTCAACCCAATACGAATACTTATGCCCCTGCACATTTTTTGAAGGCGATGTATGATGAGGCTTTAGCAGTTTGTCCTGAAGATACTGTTGGTCTTTCTGTTGGAACTAGACCAGATTGTATTGATTTTGAAAAGGTAGCTTTGTTAGAAAGTTATTGTGATCGTTATGATGTTGACCTGGAAATGGGAATGGAATCAATTTATGATGAAACTCTGGATAGAATTAATCGTGGTTGTTCTCATGATGAATTACAAAAAGCACTTAAATTAGTTGAAAATAGTCCATTGGAAATATGTGTACATACAATTTTTGGTTTCCCTTGGGAATCGCATGAAATGATGTTAAGATATGCTGATGAAATAAATAAACACCCGCAGATTAAATTTGTGAAGTTACATCATCTGCATATTGTTGAAGGATCGATCATGGGCGTTCAGTACAAGCGTGAACCTTTTCATGTTTTCTCCATTGATGAATATTGTGACTTTCTAGCAGAATTTATTCCACTATTGCGACCGGATATTGTTATTCAACGATTATTTGGGTTGGCAGATCAAGATTTACTGATTGCTCCAAATTGGGGAATGAAGAAATCAGCTATTCAAACGTACATAGATAAGGCTTTGGAACGTAAAGAGGCCATACAAGGCTCGAAATATATAGGATAAAAAAAGGTTGCTATAATTATAGCAACCTTTTTTTATTTTTCTATGATTGATTTTAAATCGGCCGGAGAGTAATTGATCGATTTTAATGTTTTGTTATCTTCTGTTCTGAATACTAAGAATAGACCATCTACTTCTTTATAGTAACTATCGACACCTTTTGAATTTTTGTAATGTGCTATTGTTGCTTCAGCCTCTTCAATGGATTGACAGGCTTTACTCATGTTTGAACGTTGCACTTCTTCGAATAGCTCATTAAATTTGTCTTTTAAACCAAATTCAAGTACAGCACCTGCTAACACATACTGTATATCACATAATGCATCTGCTACTTCTACAAGATCATTGTTTTGGATAGCTTCTTCCAACTCTTTTAATTCTTCAGCAATAAGAGATACACGTAATGCACTGCGTTTTTCACTTGGGATTGTTGGTTTTTCTAATATCGGATGCTGGAAAACTTTATGAAATTCGGCTACGGATGTTAATGTTTTTGGATCAGTCATGTTATATTTTATTTTTACTAAATTATGCAATATAATCTAATTTAAAAATTGAGTCAAATAAAAAAAGCAGCTGTGAAGCTGCTTTCTATATAAAGGAGTAAATATTAAATTAAATGTTTCAATTGAACTAGCTCGCGCTCTTCAATGTATCTCCAACGACCTCTTGGTAAATCCTTTTTAGTCAAGTTAGCATATACAACACGGTCTAGTTTTACTACTTCATATCCTAACGATTCAAAAATACGTCTTACGATGCGATTTTTACCACTATGGATCTGAACACCAACTTCTCTTTTACTTCCGCCAGTTACGTAGCTTAAATCATCAGGTTTTACAAAACCATCTTCCAGTTCAAGACCGAAAACAATTTTATTAAAATCACCTTGTGTTAAGCTTTTATTCAATTCTACGTTGTAGATTTTACTGATGTTATTACGAGGGTGCGAAAGTTTTTCAGCTAAATTACCATCGTTTGTCATTAATAATAAACCAGTTGTATTTCTATCTAAACGACCTACTGGATAGATACGTTCTTTAGTAGCTTTTGAAACTAATTCCATTACTGTGTGACGCTCCTGAGGATCTTCGGTAGTAGTAATGTAATCTTTAGGTTTATTTAATAGGACATAAACCATTTTTTCACGTTTCAAACGCTCACCATTATATTTAACGTCGTCTTTAGCTGGATCTACTTTAGCACCTAATTCAGTAACGGCTTCACCATTAACACTAACAACGCCAGCTGCGATTAATTCATCTGCTTTTCTTCTAGAACATACTCCAGAATTAGCGATATAACGATTTAAACGAATTAGGCCGTCATTTTGAGAAGATTTTGAACGTTGAGGTCTTTCTGTTGATCTTCTTTCAGTAGAACCCTCTTTACGATCTTCGTCATTATTGAATTTTTTATAAGAAGATTTATATTGTCTATCTGATTTGTCTCTAGCTGGACGTTTAAAGTCAGTTTGATCACCATCAGATTTTTGAAAAGATTTGCCTTCTTTGTTAAAAGGTTTGTCAAAAGTTCTTTTTCTGTCGGAGCTATCACCTTCTTTTCTGAAAGGTCTCTCACCGCCAAAAGATCTACCTTCTTTGTTGAAAGGTTTGTCAAAAGTTCTTTTTCTGTCGGAACTTTCACCTTCTTTTCTGAACGGTCTATCACCACCAAAAGATCTGCCTTCTTTGTTGAAAGGTTTGTCAAAGCTTCTTTTTCTGTCGGAACTTTCGCCTTCTTTTCTGAAAGGTCTATCACCACCAAAAGATCTGCCTTCTTTGTTGAAAGGTTTGTCAAAGCTTCTTTTTCTGTCGGAGCTATCACCCTCTTTTCTGAAAGGTCTATCACCACCAAAAGATCTACCTTCTTTGTTAAAAGGTTTGTCAAAGCTTCTTTTTCTGTCGGAGCTATCACCCTCTTTTCTGAAAGGTCTGTCACCGCCAAAAGATTTACCTTCTTTATTGAAGGGTTTGTCAAAGCTTCTTTTTCTATCGGAGTTTTCGCCATCAAATTTTTTGAAAGGTCTATCACCTCCAAAAGATTTTTTGTCGTTATTATATGGTCTGTCTGTGTTATCTTTATTGCCGAATGATGAACTTCTCGGTCTTTTGTTTTCTTTGAAATTAGAGGATCTATCATCCTTTGAACGATCGCCTCTTGGTTTGAAGTTTTCTGAGGTACTTCTTGAGTTTTTGGACTTGTCATCACGACTGTTCCTTTTATTGCTGAATGGCATCTTATTACTATAAAATAATGTGAACGGCAAATTTACCCATAATTTTCTTTTTTTCTAGAAATAAATTTAATTTTTTTTTTGAGGGATGAAAAGTTACAAAAAAATCAAGCTTGAAACATGTTTAAACCTTGAAAAGGTTAAGTGTTTGTTTTTTAAGTAAATAGTCTTTATCTTTGTAGCCTTGAATTTGTACCAAGCTATTTTTTGATCGATTTTATCGTGGATAGGGTAGCATTAAGGGAGTGAATGTTTAGAAAAAAAGTATTATGTTGTAGTCTGATTTTGTCGGCGTTAGTGTTGTCAAAATTGTACTCAAACCCAAACACAATTGCTGCAGGTGATGATAAGATCATTACTGTGAAAGCGCCAAGTAATCTTTCTAATGGGGAAGATGAAAAGGAGAAAAATGAAAATAATGATAATAATCATTATTTGAGTTCGTTGACATTTGCCAATGATACGTTGCCGATAAATCGGCCACATGTTGAAAGCAAGTTGTTGCGATATTTTAAAAACTTCTCTTTCAAAAAGAGAGGCTCTTACAGTCTACATAAAAAAGCAGAGGCCTATCTGCCGCAGATTGAGAAGATTTTAGCATCCTACGGTATTCCTGAAGACTTTAAGTACGTTCCATTGGTAGAAAGTGGATTGGATCGAGGAGTCGTTTCTTCTAAAGGGGCTGGTGGCTACTGGCAGTTTATGCCTGCAACTGCTAGACTTTATGGATTGAAAGTGAATGGAAATGTTGATGAGAGACGAGATTTGACGAAGTCTACTCATGCCGCCGCTAAGTACATTAAATCACTTTATAAGCAGTTTGGAAACTGGACTCTTGTAGCTGCTGCTTATAATGTAGGTGGAGGAAGTTTAAAGGGTTCTATTAGACGCCAGAAAGAGGATAGTTATTACAATTTAAAGTTGAATAATGAAACTGGTTCTTATGTCTATAAGTTGATTTCGATGAAAGAGATTATCGAGAATCCTGAAAAACATGGTTATACGCGCTATGCGAACCGATCGGATCAGAAAGATCCAAATGAGAATATGTTATAAGAAAAAGGCTTGAATTATATAATTCAAGCCTTTTTTTCTAGTGTCTGTTCTACCTATCTTAGGTCTACAATTTCATAACCGCTGTATTTGCTTTTGTTAAAGCTAAATAAACTGTTATCCAAATTCTTATTGGGAACCTGACTCTTAATCGTGTAACTGTATTGACCACCGTTTTTATCATAGATAGTCGCATCATATATCAGTTTTGTTGCTCTATTGATGCGGAGTTTTATCTTAGAATAGTTCTTTTTACTATCAGTTGGTGTTAAATGAACGACATTTAAAAGTGTGTTTCCAGCTTTTTCATTTGCAATCAAGTTATATTTAAATCCGGTTTTATAAAAGCTAAAAATATTACTGGGATCTATTGCATCTGTGCTATTCTCTATTGCTGCAATCTGAACTTCTTTTTCTTCTTTCAAAATAGTATATAAGCTCTTTGCATCTGATATCATTTCTTGACTATTCATCGTAATATGATATCTATTGTTTTTCTTATCTAAATAGAGTGTCCCTGCGTCGGTGTAGGCAGATTTATTTGAACCCTGAATTGCTGAAAATGAAAACTTTGCTTGTACCGTTTGATAACTATCATACTTTTTACTGACTTCTGTCAATATTTTTTTTGCAGCAGCATCTTGTTGTGCCAGTGCTGGAGTTGCGACTGCTAAGGTTATGAAACCTAGCATGATGCCCATTGTTTTTTTCATCTTTTAATCCTTCCTTAATGTTTCTAAAAACTGTTCTAAAGAATATTCATCGGGATAGAGTACTTCACGGGCCTTGCTTCCTTCAAAAGGACCAACGATTCCTGCAGACTCTAACTGATCAATTATTCTCCCAGCTCTATTGTACCCCAGCTTTAATTTACGCTGGATGAGTGATGTTGACCCCTGTTGATGCATAACAATTAGGCGTGCCGCTTCTTCGAATAATTGATCTCTATCTGAGAAATCAAAATCTGTAGAACCTGAACCATCGCCACTTTCATCAACATATTCAGGTAGCATAAATGCGGATGGATATCCACGTTGACCTCCGATAAAGTCAGAAATCATTTCGACTTCTGGAGTATCTACAAATGCACATTGAATACGAATCAAGTCACTACCTGTTGATAAAAGCATATCTCCACGACCAATTAATTGATCTGCACCTCCTGAATCTAAAATAGTACGTGAATCTACTTTAGATAATACGCGGAATGCCAAACGTGCCGGGAAATTGGCTTTAATCGTACCTGTAATGATATTGACCGAAGGACGTTGGGTGGCAATTACCAAGTGAATACCAACCGCACGTGCTAATTGTGCTAAACGTGCAATGGGTGTTTCAACTTCTTTACCAGCTGTCATCATCAGATCGGCAAACTCATCTACAATAAGAACTATAAAGGGTAAGAATCGATGACCCTCCTCAGGGTTTAATCTGCGATTGACAAATTTTGCATTATATTCTTTCAAATTACGTACTTGTCCATTTTTTAGCAAGTCATAACGTTGATCCATTTCAATACAAAGGGAGTTTAATGTGTTGATAACCTTCTTTGTATCTGTGATAATAGCATCTTCTTCTCCTGGTAATTTCGCGAGAAAGTGTCGCTCTATTTTTTTGAATAAAGAAAGCTCTACTTTTTTTGGATCGACCAATACAAACTTTAATTCTGCAGGATGTTTCTTGTACAGTAGCGATGTTAAGATCGCATTGATACCTACGGATTTACCTTGTCCTGTAGCACCGGCTACCAGTAAGTGGGGCATTTTAGCTAAATCGGCAATATAAACTTCATTCGAAATTGTCTTCCCTAAGGCGATTGGCAAGTCCATATCCGTCTTTTGGAATTTTTCTGTTGCAATAATTGATTTCATGGAAACCATTTCAGGATTGCTATTAGGAACCTCGATACCAATAGTTCCTTTTCCCGGCATCGGAGCAATAATACGGATACCTAAAGCCGCTAAACTCAGTGCAATATCGTCTTCTAGATTTTTAATTTTTGAAATACGTACTCCAGGTTTAGGAATGATTTCATATAATGTTACCGTAGGACCGATTGTAGCCTTGATATGTTCAATCTCAATATTATAATTACGTAAGGTGTCAACAATTTTATTTTTGTTGGCCTCCAGCTCTTGCTGGTTGATCGTGATTTTTCCAGTTCCATAATCTTTTAATAGATCTAAGGTTGGATGTTGATATCCTGATAAATCTAATTTAGGATCATACTGACCGAATTGTGCAACTAGATCATTAGCCGTAATCGTCTTTTCTTCTTTAGGTGATTCTACTTCTAATTCATGACTTTGTACCGGCTTTTCTTCTACAATAGGATCTATTTGAAGAGGTTCGTCTACCGTAAATGAAACGGTATTTTCATTCATTATATTCGTATCCTCATCCGCTGGAGTTGGTTCTTCGATTTCGAATGGGATGAGCACTTTGTTCTCAGGTTTTATTTCCGAAACAGGTAAAATGATTTCTTTATGAGGAGGAGTGAATTCTTCATTTAATTGAATATCAGCATTTCTACTCGATTGAAATCTGTCATTCAGACTAGGTGCAGGTGTATAGGTTTCCCTTCTATTAATTAATGGTTCAGATACTGATGGTTCTGTTGTACGGATGGAGTTTGTGTAGTTTGTTTCTTCTTCTTCCGTATCAAAATTTTCATCTTCCTCATCTTGTTTTTTACGCGAGTCAAAAATACTAAATTTTAGATCTAGGTTATATACCAGTATCAATGTCGTCAAATAGGCAAAGATTAAAATTCCGGCAACACCAACTGTTCCAATTTGAGCTTCTAATAATTTATTAGTCCAGAAACCAAACTTACCTTCTAAAATGTGAGGCACTTTTGTAATGAAGCTATGCAAGAAACCTAATGTAACAGATATAAATACGATCGCGATAAAAGAGTATATAATGGTACGGTAAACTGGTAATATTGATTTTTTGTACAATAATTTATATCCGATTACAAAGAAGACCAGTACAAAGAGGAAGGACGCAATGCCGAACCAATTGTAAATAAATTGGTTTGCAAACAATGCACCATATTTTCCCAATCTATTTTGTACTACAGGTAGTTCGATATCGGGATTGTCAATTTCTTCCGCTGTATTCATCACTACGCCCCAACCACCATTATTGGTTGCAATATAGCTTTGATCTTCAGACCAGGTGAATAAATATGAAACAAAAGCTATCCCCAATAATATCGCACATAGTATCAGGAAAGCCCCTAAAATTTTAATTAATTTTTGTTGCAGTTCTGATAAGTCTCTAGCGGGAGCTTCTTCTTTATTTTCTACTTTCTTATTATTGGGAGCTTCTTTTTTCTGACTCCTTTTAAATGTTGTATTAGCGCTAGATGGTCTAAATGTATTTCCTTTATTTGACATGAATTTTCACAGTTATCCTTCATACAAACTTAAGTATTTAGGAGGAAATTTAATTGGCTTACTAAACCTTTTATTTTTTCTTGTAGCATTTTGTTTCTAACATACGTTTTTTAATGAGACGATCGTTGAATTTTGTTGTAAATAAAAAATGAAAATGAAAAAAGCATTATTTTTTGGAATCAGTAAAATGGTTTTTATGCTGACATTAAATTCATGTAATAAGCTGGATGATGATTACGCTTATGTGGAAATCTCGGCTGTGTCTGCTGTGAATGCTGTACCTGGATCTGAAGGATTAGATATTGGTCTCGACCAGAATAAATTGAATAATAACTGGGAGGGTGTTTTCTCCTTTAATCGCGTTTTGAGTTATAAAAATGCGTATCCTGGTAGTAGACTCGTGCGGGTATTTGATCCGAAATCAACTCCTGGTGATACAGCACTAGTGAGTAAAAAAGTAGATTTTACTCCAGGCAAATTTTACAGCCTCTATGTGATCGGTAAAGATAAAGTTGATGTATTGGCTACTGAAGATGATTTTGGAACTTTGAAAACAGGATATGCAAAATTTAGATTTATGAATTTGAGTCCTGAAGCATCTAAGTTGACGCTTACATTAAATGATGTTGATAGTTTAGCTGTTAAAGATAAAGCTTATAAAGAATTGGCTCCTTTTAAGAATATTAAAATTGCTGATGTATATAAACTGAAAATAAATGGTGTTGGTATGACTGAACTGTTGGGAGATTTTAAACCTGAAGATAAGGAAGTTTATACCATTTATGCCGCAGGTTTGAAGTCAAGTAGCGATACCAATAAAAAATATAGCTTCCAAATCGTTAAGCATAAATAAGTAGAAGATCTGGTTATAATTGTGGTTGATTATAATAACTAAGCCTGTTCTGAAAAGAACAGGCTTTTTATTTATCTTGCTGAATTTAAACGAATGGGAAGTAAATATTTGACATTGACCGGTATACCTCTTTGTCGCCCTGGTTCCCATTTTTTCATCTTTTTAGCGACTCTGATTCCAGCTTCACCGGCTCCATAGCCTATATCTCTTTTAAGTTTAAAATCGCGGGGTTCTCCACTTTTATCGATAACGAATTCGATCTCTACTACACCGTGTACACCAGCACGCAGTGCTTGCGTAGGATAATTATAATTTTGACCGATGAAGCTCATCAGTGCTCTAATACCTCCTGGATAAGTAGGTTCTTTCCAGCCTGTAATTGAATCATAAGGTGTTTTATTGCCTATTGAATCTGTGGTAATGCCTGAAATCAGTTTCCCTTCTATGAAAGTTTCTGTAAAGGTATATCGCTTTCCATTAAAGTGCCCCTTCCAATCACCTTGTTTTTTGTGATTGACATAGTTACCTTCTTCGTAACTATAGGAGTTATCTGATACGGCGAAACCATTGCCATCTTTTAGCAGGATCTTTCCTGTTGAATCTGCGTAGGCTAAATAAAGTGTTTCTTCAATTTTATATTTACCTTTTTTATCGATCGCAAAGGGATAATATAGAATAGATTTTATTTTACCATTTTGATGATAGTAGAATGCCGTATCGATCTGTTCTGAATAATTTGAATACATCTGCTCTGATTTGAGATTCCCATTTTCAAACATTTCGTATTTCTTACCTTTAAATTTTGTTCCGGAGATATTGGTTACTTTTCCTTGCAATTTGAGTGCATTATTAGAAAGATAAAATTCTTCAACTAAGGTATCTTTTGTATTTTGATCTGGAATGCTGACAAGACGTACATAATATGCTTTATCTAACTCTTTTGTTACTTCGTTATTTTTTGTATAAAGTGTTTGAATGTTTACTTGTGCATAACTAAAAGTACACGTTATAAGATACAGCAGGCTTATTAATGCGATTTTTCTCATCTAACTTAATGTCTGTTTGGATATGTAATTTTTTTTAAAGTGTAAAGATAGTAAAAGTTCATAAAATAAAAATGACCGATCAAGTCGGTCATTTTTATTTTATGTAATTAAAAAAGTTTATTCAGCAATAATTAAATAGTAGTTTTTCTTTCCTCTTTGTGCAATGATATATTTATCATTAATCAAGTGAGAAGCATTGATTACTTGTTCAATATCTGTCGCTTTTTCGCGGTTGATTGACACACCACCACCTTGTAGCATTTTACGCGCTTCACCTTTAGAAGGGAATACCTGTGTGTTGACTGCTAGTAGATCTAATATGTTAATACCACTGCTCAAAGTTTCTGGTGAAACATTGAATTGCGGAATACCTTCGAATACATCTAAAATAGCTTCATGATCTAATCCATTTAAGAATTCAAGCGTACCATTGCCGAATAAGAAATCAGAAGTTTTGATTGCTGTTTCATATGCTTCTTCCGAGTGTGTACGAATAGTAATGTCTTTTGCTAAGGCTTTTTGTACTGCTCTTGTATGTGGAGCTGCATCGTGCTCGGCAATGATGTTATCAAGTTCTTCTTTAGATTTTAAAGTAAAGATCTTAATCCAATTTTTAGCATCATCGTCCGAAGTATTTAACCAGAACTGGTAATATTTGTATGGTGATGTTTTCTTAGGATCTAACCATACCGCTCCGGATTCAGTTTTACCAAATTTTTGGCCATCAGCTTTTTTAATTAACTGTGTTGTGATAGCAAAAGCAGTCCCTTGATCTTGGCGACGGATAAATTCTGTACCCGTTACGATATTTCCCCACTGATCGGAACCTCCCATTTGTACTTTACAGTTGTGATGTTTCCATAGATAATAGAAGTCATATCCTTGAATCAATTGGTACGAGAATTCTGTAAACGAAAGGCCGTTTTCACCTTCCAAACGTTTTTTTACAGAATCTTTAGACATCATATAGTTAACAGTAATTAATTTACCAACATCACGAATAAAATCTAAAAATTTGAAATCTTTAAACCAATCGTAATTGTTAACCATTTTGGCATCATTTTCACCTTCTCCAAATGCAAGGAATTTACCTAACTGAGTTTTCAAACAATTCACATTGTGATTTAATGTGTGTTCGTCCAATAAGTTACGTTCTGCAGATTTGAATGAAGGGTCTCCAATCATTCCTGTTGCACCACCAACCAAAGCAACAGGCTTGTGTCCTGCATTTTGGAAGTGTATCAACGTCATGATTTGTGTCAAGTGACCTACGTGTAAAGAGTCTCCTGTTGGATCAAAACCAATATAACCAGATACCTTTTCTTTATTTAGTAAGTCCTCAGTTCCGGGCATAATGTCTTGAAGCATGCCTCTCCAGCGTAATTCTTCTACAAAGCTCATTGTGTAAAATGGGTTAAAAATTTTTAATATAAGCCACAAATATAAGAGATTAAGCTGTATATTGAGTGAATATTTCTCGTTAAATGACTACGGTAGGTATAAAAATGCTGTTATGAATTTTTTATCACACTTTTATTTTGAACGTTTTGCGACGACTCCTGAAAGAGTTGTTGGTAGCTTATTACCTGATCTATTGAAAAATGCCGATAAGGCTTTTATCCTCAAACCCAATAATTTTGAAGATCAGATAGGAGCCAAGCCGTTACAATCTGAATTACTTAAAGGGTGGAATGGGCATATTGAAGTTGACCGTCTGTTCCACAATTCGGATTACTTTTTCCACCATACACATGAGATCAAAGAATCTGTCAAGAATGAATTGATCGGACTTCCGATTAGGCCTTCTTTTTTTGCGCATATCGCACTAGAACTGTTATTAGATCATCTTTTAATTGAACATAAAGCTGTTTCTATTGCTAAGTTTTATACCGCCCTTGAGCGGGTAGACCGTAACTCTTTAAGATCTTTTCTAGTTACTAGTGAACTAAAGGATGTCGCGAAGTTTGATACTTTTTTTGATAGATTTATTGCCTCTCAGTACATTTATGAATATACGGATCTGGCACAGGTTACCCGTGCGTTATTTCAGATTTGTAAACGTTTATGGTCTTTTGATGTTCATGAAGATCAAGTTTTATCGGTAAGCAGTAAATTAAGCCTTTATGTAAAAGAAAATATGAAGGATTTTCATGACATCTATCAATATATTCATTATGAAATGATAGATTTTGAATAGTATTTGTGATGCATTACTATTATCCGTATTATTTTTTTTTATTTTCGTAGCAAATTACTTAACATATTAACATAAACTACATGTTTAAAAGACTTTTTCGTAAGAAAAGTGTTGATCAGATTATCTACGACTCGCAACATGGTGAGGGTTCAGGACTTGCAAAGGTACTCGGTGTAAGAGATTTGGTTTCACTAGGTATTGCGGCTATTGTCGGTGCAGGAATTTTCAGCACAATCGGCCTAGCAAGCTATGAAGGGGGACCTGCGGTTTCACTTCTGTTTATTTTTACAGCTTTTGCCTGTGTTTTTACGGCTTTGTCTTATGCTCAGTTTGCCAGTACAGTTCCAGTTTCGGGAAGTGCTTATACTTACGCATATGTTGCCTTTGGGGAATTATTTGCTTGGATTATCGGATGGGCTTTAGTTTTGGAATATGCCGTTTCTAACACCGTAATTGCAATTTCCTGGTCTCAGTATTTTGCTTCAATGCTGGAAGGGTTTGGGATACATATACCCGCTTGGTTATCGATGGCTCCTGGCTATGCATTGGACGCATCACAAAAGCTTGCTGAGCACGGTGCAAATGCATTGACGGCAGCAGATAAGCAGGGATTAGAAGCTTATTTAAGCGCTCCGCGAATCGGAGGAGTACCAATCATCTTTGATCTCCCTGCAGGTATTATTACTGTACTAGTTACTGCTTTAGTCTATATTGGGATTAAAGAATCACAACGTGCTAGTGCGATCATGGTTATGATCAAAGTCGGGATTATATTGGCTGTAATTTTTGGGGGTATCTTTTATGTGAAACCGGAAAACTGGACACCTTTTGCTCCAAACGGAATGCACGGTGTTATGGGAAGTGTTGCGGCTGTGTTTTTTGCTTTTATTGGTTTTGATTCGATTTCAACGACTGCAGAGGAATGTAAGAACCCGCAACGTGATTTACCTAAGGCTATGATCTGGTGTTTGGTAATCTGTACGGTCTTATATGTCGCTATAACCCTCGTATTAACTGGTATGGTTAATTACACGGAGTTGAATGTAAAAGATCCTTTAGCTTTTGTGTTTAAGTATGTTGGGTTTGATTATATGGCTGGTGTTATATCGGTTACTTCCGTAATTGCGATTACAAGTGCATTATTGGTGTACCAATTGGCGCAACCGAGAATCTGGATGACGATGAGCCGGGATGGGCTGATGTCTAAACGCTTTGCACGTATACATCCTAAATATAGAACCCCTTCTTATGCAACTATAGTAACAGGTATCGTTGTGGGAGTTCCATCATTGTTTTTTAAGATGGATTTTTTTGTCGATTTAACAAGTGTAGGTACTTTCTTTGCCTTTATTATGGTATGTGCGGGTGTTCTTTATATGGATTATTCTGGATTATCTGAAAAGTCAAAATTTAGAGTTCCTTATGTAAATGGTAAATATTTAGTTGGTCTAGGCTTACTGGGTGCTATTGTTTTGATGTGGATTTATGGACAGGCAATCCTATTAGAATGGAAGAACCTGACTTTTATGGAGATAATCGAACATAAGGTGTTGATCATTATTTTTTGGTTAACCTGGTTAGGACTTAGCATTTATAGTTTTAAAATGAATTTCTCTTTATTGCCGGTAACTGGTATTTTGATTAATCTTTATTTAATGACAGAATTGGGAGCGAGTAACTGGATTATCTTTATTATTTGGCTTATTGGTGGATTAGTTATTTATTTCCTTTATGGATATAAGCACTCGAAATTAAATAAAGAAAGTATTTCTTAACGTGCATCATGCTACTAGATAAAAAAAAGCTCTAAACATTGTTTAGAGCTTTTTTTATATCTGCTAGAATCTCCAGAGAAGGATTCTGCCAACTTTATTTCCCTGTTCCATTCGGATGACTTCCATTTCGGTTACATTCAGCTTTTTAAGCTTGTGTTGTAAACCTCTGATATCTTCGCGGTGAGCTACCAATGTCGAAAACCATTTTACTTGATCTTTATAAAATTGGCTTTCAAAAATCATTCGTCCGATAAAAGCTTTTTCGCCACCATCGCACCACAGTTCGCTTCCTTGACCTGCAAAACTTTGAACGATATTTTCTTGCTCAGCGGGCTTTAAACTTTTTATTTTGCGGTCTGCTTGTGCCAATGCTTCTAATTGAGAGGAAAAGAATGGTGGGTTACAGATCACCATATCATATTTTTCATTTTCGAGAATGATATCCTTGAAGATAGCTTTGGGGTTATTCTGTAATCTAATCTGCACATTGTTTTTAAGTTCTGGATTTAACCGAACGATTTCAATGGCATTTTTGTACGCTTTCTTTACAATTTCTGAACCTACAAATGACCAACCGTATTCGTGATGACCGACAATTGGGTAGATACAATTTGCGCCAACTCCGATATCAAGGATTTTAACTTGTTTTCCTTTTGGAATTTCATTATTGTTGCCTTTCGCTAATATGTCAGCAACGTAATGAATGTAGTCTGCCCGCCCTGGAATAGGAGGGCAAAGGTTCTCTTTAGGAATATCCCAATATTGAATGTTATAGTATTGCTGAAGCAATGCTTTATTTAAATGTCTTACTGCTTCTGGATTTGTAAAATCTATTGTTTTTGTTCGGTAATCGTTAACAAAAATGAATGGTTTGAGTTCAGGAACGACTTTGATTAATTTCGCAAAATCGTATGCATCAAGATGTTTATTTCTAGGGTGAAGTTTTTTTGTGGGAGTTGTTGCTGTTCCTGCCATAATGTTGTATTTGATGCAAAAATAAGCTTTTATTTTAAGAGATCGCTGAAATAAAAAATAGCTGGTGGTAAATGCTCAATAAAAAAACCTCCAAGCTGTGTTTAACTTCTTGGAGGCTTATGGTATAAACAGGATACTATCAGTTGTTTTTCCGCTTTAAATCTATGGTTGTTGTTTGCGGTAAACTTAGTGGTACGCGTTCTATAGTTACAAAACTAGCATCTAAACCAAATCCTTTTTCTTCGGATAGACTTAATTTTTTAAGATAACCATATATCTCCATGATAATACGTTCGGACCAACTTAATTGATTTCCTTTTGAGAGTACTTTTTCTAATACAACAAATTTAAAATCTCCTGGGATTTTGTGTTTCTTTAAAGTATCGTACTGGCTGGTAATATCAATTTCACCTTTTTGCACCATATCTTCCACTACTTTGCGGAATAGCAAACTGATACGTTGCTCCTCCCTAAAGCCTAGTTTGAAATCTATACGAATTAGTTTTCCAGGAATTAATTGATCGATTGTATACTCACGTGTGTGGGGATGATCCATAACATCAACGTGAACCAACCAGTACACGTCGGCACGTTTTGGTTTTTTATTTAATATCGAATAAATTATTTTGGATTCAATTTCTGATTTGAAGTTTGCACTTGTTAGATACACTAAATGTGAAGCGTATGGAGGTACAGACTTGTCTTCGCTCAATTCTGAAATGATCGGATAGTACTTATCGATATTGATGAAGTTAACAAATCTGTTTTTAATACGTCTGGCACTCCACCAAGCGTACATAATGAGAAATAGAAGCGATGCTAATAATAATGTAAGCCATCCTCCATGCGCAATTTTTACACCATTTCCGACTAGAAACATCAATTCTAATATTAAATAGAAGCCTGTAAATAATGCAATGAAATATTTATTGACTTTTTTAGCTGCAAGAAAGAAAGTCATCAAAATTGTTGTCGTTAAGAATGTCAAGTTGATGGCCAAACCATAGGCGGCTTCCATATTACTAGATTCTCCAAAAATTTTAATGATCAGCATACATCCAGCCCACAAAATTAGATTGATGGAAGGAACATATAATTGGCCTTTATGATCACTTGGATAGCGAATAGCAACCTTCGGCCATATATTTAAGCGTACAGCTTCCGAAATAAGGGTATATGACCCTGAGATCATGGCTTGACTGGCGATTACTGCAGCCATGGTTGCAATCGCAATACCGTAACCAAGAAACCAATGTGGCATGATGGCATAAAAAGGATTATTTTCTCCTAGTACTTTGCCTTCTTGTGTCAATAACCAAGCACCTTGACCAAAGTAGTTCAATACGAGTGTTAGTTTTACGAAAATCCAGCTGATGCGGATGTTTCCTTTACCACAATGTCCCATATCAGAATAGAGAGCTTCTGCTCCTGTTGTACATAGGAATACAGCACCAATGATGAAAAGGGCATTCGGATATGCTATGAGTAGTTTAATAGCATAATAAGGATTAAGCGCCTTTAATACTTCATATTCAAGATGAATATTACTAATACCTAATACTCCGATGGTAGAAAACCAAACGAACATCAGTGGACCAAAGATTTTACCAACTACCGATGTTCCAAAGCGTTGGATAGCAAATAATAAGGTAATAATTGTTACCACAATTGGAATTGTTGGTAGACCCGGATACTTAATGTCTAATCCTTCAATCGCCGAAGAGATGGTGATGGCAGGTGTAATCATGCCATCTGCAAGGAGAGTAGCTGCACCGATCATTGCTGGAAAAATCAACCAAGGTGCTCTTTTACGTACCAATGAAAAAAGAGAGAGAATTCCTCCTTCACCTTTGTTGTCTGCCTGAAGGGTAATCAGGACATACTTAACAGTTGTTTGTAAGGTAACTGTCCAGAAGACACATGATAATCCACCCAGAACAAGGTCTTTGTCAATGACACCTTTGTTCATAATGGCTTTGAAAACGTAAAGTGGAGAGGTACCAATATCTCCAAATATGATCCCTAAACTAATTAGTAGACCAGCAAGACTTACTTTTTGTGCGGTACTTTGATGACTAGTCGTCATTTTTTTATTTGATTTAAGTAAAAAAACCTTCATTTTAACACGAATATGAAGGTTCGTTGCAATAGAAAAACTCGTGCCAAATTTTAGCAATTAGTTTGACAACGGCAAATCTTGTTAAAAATTGTTAAATGGCAAATTTTTATTCAATATAAGTTAATAATATCTAAACAAATAACCTACTTTTGTTGTTGATAAATTGATTGGGAAATATTATATTTGATTTAAACTATAACCGATCTAAGAAGTCCTATATACAAATGAAAATTATTATTAAAAAAATAGCTTATTTAGGCCTGCTCTGTGTGATTACGCTGACAGGAAGTTTAGGCTATGCATCTGTATTGCATACTTCGAATTCTACTGAAACGGCCAATAACGATGGACTATCTTATTTGGATAAGGCTGATCATCTGGCTTATTCTATGGGATTAACCGCTAATTCTGATAATACGAAGGAAGTAGATAAGCTGATTAATAATGTTAAAGTTTTTTATAACCCGATTTCAGAACAAATAAGTTTATCATTTAAATTAGGGAAACAAAGTTCAGTTGCGATTAAAGTGATGGACGCACTTGGAAATGAAGTCGTTCAGTTAATGAATGGAAGTTTAGATGCTGGTAATCAAAATCTTTCTTTTGATCCAACTGGTAAACTTAATTCAGGATTTTACTTTATCCGTGTTGTTTCTGGCTCAGAAACTGTTGTAAAGAGATTTTCTGTGCGTAAATAGAAATTAGAACGATAAAAAATATAAAAGGCTTAAATGATATCATTTAAGCCTTTTTCGTTAATTAGGAATTTCACTTTCTTCTATCCACAAGCCATCCGATTTAATGATGTTGATGAGCTCGTCTAAAGCATGTGCTGAACTTACATTTTTCTTAACAACTTCTTGTCCGCGATAAAGTGTAATCTTATCAGGTCCGGCTCCTACATAGCCATAATCGGCATCAGCCATTTCACCTGGACCGTTAACAATACAGCCCATAATACCTATTTTTAATCCTTTTAAATGATTTGTTCTATTTCTAATCATCTGCGTGGTCTCTTGCAGATCGAATAATGTACGTCCACAGCTTGGGCATGATATATATTCTGTTTTAGAAATTCTAGATCTTGTTGCTTGTAGAATTCCAAATGATAAGGATACTATTTTGTCCAAAGGTGTTGCTGGCGAATCAATCCAAACTCCGGATCCAAAGCCATCAATTAAAAGTGCTCCTAAATCGGTCGCCGCGTATAACTGAAGTTTCGAAATTGGTTCTTCCGGATTCATGAAATCACCTATTGGTCCAGAAAATGCCACGGCTTCGTAGGTTCTTTTAATGATAACCGGGTTATCTAAGCCAATTTCTTGAAGATTTTTGAAGAATTGTCTTTGTTCTGCCATGCCATGAACTGCTGTTGTCTCTAAAAGAAACACAATAGTTTTATCAAGTGGTAGCGTTTCAAATAAACTTGTTACTAAATCTTCGTTTTTAATTTTTACTATATTTAAAGAAGCATCCTTCTCATTAGCTTGATTGAATTCTTCCAGCGTAAATAAAGGGTGTATATTGGCTTTATTTTGAATACTTTTCCACGTGTTGTAATTATACAGTTGTTTTAAATTTGCCGGCATGTTAAAAGATGGCAATTGATCGCCTAGATAAACAAAATCAACCGACTGCTCTCCCATGTGATATTTGTCTAACAGCATATCGTAGCGGTAGCCTGCTTGCGACAAGAAACCGGCATCTTTTAGATTTTGTCTGGATATGTCAACTACCACACGTGGGACCAATGATCCTCCAATAAAAGTATTGACTTCTTTTGAGATATAGGGAGTAGGACTGTTATTGTCTGTTAATTTTAAGATTGGAGGAATCACAGACGTATTGAAATCGTGCTGTCTTTTTGTATATCGATTAACTAAAGCAATAGCAACTGGAGCTTCTTTTTCTGGCTCTTCAGTCAGCGAAACACGTACTGTATCACCTAAACCATCTTCTAATAAAGTTCCTATTCCAACAGCTGATTTGACGCGTCCATCTTCTCCATCACCAGCTTCCGTTACACCTAGATGTAATGGATAGTTCATGTTCTCATTAATCATCTTCTCGACCAGCAGTCTATAGGCACGAACCATCACTTGCGGATTGCTTGATTTCATGGAGATACATAAATTGTAATAATTTAAGTCTTCACAAATTCTGATGAATTCCATAGCCGATTCAACCATTCCTTCTGGAGTATCACCATAGTGACTCATGATTCTGTCCGAAAGGGAACCATGATTGGTTCCTATGCGCATAGCAGTGCCATATTCTTTACAAATATTGACTAAGGGTTTGAATTTTTTATAAATACGGTCTAATTCAGCTTGATACTCACTGTCTGTATAGCTCAGTTGGTCGAACTTCTTCTTATCGGCATAGTTACCCGGATTTACACGTACTTTTTCAACGATTCTTGCTGCAACTTCTGCCGCATTGGGGGTAAAGTGAATGTCTGCTACTAGAGGAACATGATATCCTCGAGCGCGTAATTCTTGCTTAATATTAGCCAGATTATTAGCCTCTTTTATAGAAGGAGCTGTTATTCGTACATATTCGCAACCAGCATCGACCATTCTGATGGTTTGTTCCACAGAACCCATGGTATCCATGGTGTCGATTGTTGTCATACTTTGAATACGTATCGGATTGTCTCCACCCATGGGTACATCTCCAATTTGTACTTCTCTTGTCTTCCACCTTGAATAGGTGGTTTGCGAGTTGCAATAAATACCAGGTAATGTCAAAAGTTTACTTGTGTCCATATCTAATGCAAAGTTATGCATTCTACTGCACTTCTCTAGGGTCTTTTTAGTAGCGGCTAACTGTTACTGAGGTTATACCACCATCAATTGAAATTTTGAATTTATTTTTGGCATTTTCAAAATTAGGACTTGTCAGTATTCCTTTGTCTCCACCTTTTATAAAACTGTCATCAGCATCTACAGTTGACAGTGCCATTTCTGTAATAATCTGGCATGCGACTTCTCTTGGTAATGCTATTTTTATGGAAGAAGCACCGGCGTCAATATTAATATTAGAAATCATTTGTGGATTTCCGAGTTTAAGATCTAGATTACTCGCGCCAGCATCAACTGTAAGATTTTTAATTTTAAAATTTGATAAGTCACCTTGCATATCTGCAGCACCTACGTCAAAGTTTAAATCCCAGATGATATTTTTGTTTAGTTTGATAATGGTGGAATTTCCTTTTGAATCTATTCCTTTTTTTGTTTTTCCACTTAAATTAAGTGTCGCAGCCCCGTCGTTTTTAACATCAGTATTTAAGGACAGAAAATACTTGTCAGATGTATTGGCTGCTTCAAAGAGATTTGCTACGGTTGTATCTTTTAATACCAGCTTGGTCGCTCCTAAGTCAATATTGGCAGTCGCATGGCTGGTATTTATATTTTTTTTGGCAGAGACAGCGTTTGAGGTTCCGATGAAATCTTCTTCATTTTCGGAATCAATATCCAGATCTCTGTTTTCCATGATTCGGGATAAGAAACTTTGGTTAGGTGTTGTGATGCCTATAAAGGTGAATATTGCTAAAATGACGCATGTGGTTCCGATAGATATCATATATCCAATGTCTTTCTTTGGAACAAGAATATTTACGCCCACCAAAATGATTAATAATGGCCAATAGCGAAAAACTTCGAACCAATTAAACTCAATAATATCCATTTTACTTAAGAGTAAGATTACTCCGATGAATAAAAATATAATGCCTGTGGTGATTCTTTTTGCGTCCATAA
Source organism: Sphingobacterium sp. MYb388 (assembly GCF_037479535.1). Lineage (NCBI taxonomy): Bacteria > Pseudomonadati > Bacteroidota > Sphingobacteriia > Sphingobacteriales > Sphingobacteriaceae > Sphingobacterium > Sphingobacterium sp. MYb388. The sequence goes on from NZ_JBBGYV010000002.1 coordinate 23,707, forward strand.
TAAAATTATTTGTTCGTTTGTTTTTAAAACTACAATACAAATGTAATCTAAAATAAATTTTTGATTTTATGAATTAGGTTATTCATGTACTAATCTCGGTAAAATATATGATTTCATCGGTAATTGAGTGATTGTATTTCTTGGGGACGATCTATTTTTAGTTGTTTTGAGTTTATGGTATTCTTATGAATCTTGTATCGCTATCGTAATGTTATGGCAAACCAATTTGTAATATATGGTGTTATAATAGTATATTAGACGTTAAAGAAGAAAAATACTATTTATATATGATATTTCACCATATTGGTTCTTATTTGTTATTGCTGCGGTCGGTTTTTAAGAAACCAGAAAAAGGAAAGATTTATTGGAAGGAAACGATGCATGCCATGAACGAAATTGGTATAGGGTCTTTAGGTCTCATTCTTATAATTTCTACGTTTATCGGGGCAGTTATGACGATGCAAATTGCCTTTCAGTTGGTTTCTGATTTGATTCCAAATTCAATAATTGGTTCCATTAACCGAGATTCCAATATTTTGGAACTGGGACCTACGATTTCTGCTTTGGTGCTTATGGGAAGTGTTGGGTCTTCTATTTCATCACAAATCGGCTCCATGCGTGTGACTGAGCAAATCGATGCCTTAGAGATTATGGGTATTAATGCACCAGGTTACCTTATATTACCTAAAATATTGGCTGGAATTACCATGGTTCCTGTATTGGTTATCTTAGCAATTTTTTGTGCTATTTTGGGAGGACTTATGGGAGGAGCTCTTTCTGGAGCAGTAACACCATCAGATTATATTATGGGAATTCAAGAAGGCTTTAATGGGTTTACTGTTACTGTTGCAATTGTGAAAGCATTTGTTTTTGGGTTTATCATCACTTCCATATCTGCATACAAAGGTTTTACGGTTCGAGGTGGGGCTTTAGAAGTCGGTCAAGCGAGTACTAAAGCAGTTGTTATTGGCTGTATTACAATATTGGCAGCTGATTATTTAATAACGGCACTCATGCTTTAATTTCTTTTAAAATAATTATGATAAAAATAGAGCAGATTTATAAATCCTTCGGAAGTAACGAGGTATTGAAAGGTATTGATGCCACTTTTGCACCAGGTAAAGTAAGTTTAATTATTGGAGGATCGGGCTCTGGAAAAAGTACCTTGCTAAAATGTATGGTGGGGCTACATGAGCCGGACAAAGGTCGTGTTCTCTTTGATGGTAAGGATTTTTCAAAACTTAGTTTTGAAGACCGTATCCCAATTCGAAAGGAAATAGGCATGTTATTTCAGAATTCCGCATTATTCGATTCCATGACTGTGGAGCAAAATATTATTTTTTCATTGGATATGTTTACGGAGATGTCTAAATCTGAAAAATTGGACCGTGCTAATTTTTGTTTGGAACGGGTTAATTTAAAAGGAAGGAATAAACTTTATCCTTCAGAGTTATCCGGTGGGATGAAAAAACGAGTTGGAATTGCTCGTGCAATAGCCATGAGTCCAAAGTATCTTTTCTGTGATGAACCAAATTCGGGTTTGGATCCAGAAACTTCGATTTTGATTGATGAGCTAATCCTAGAGCTAACAGAAGAGTATAATGCGACAACAATTGTGGTTACGCATGATATGAACTCGGTAATGGGTATTGGAGAATATATTCTATATCTCTACAAAGGGCAAAAGTTTTGGGAAGGTTCAAATCAAGATATGATGCGGTCTGATGTAGAAGAATTAAATAATTTTGTATTTGCAAGCCCACTGATGAAGCGAGCAAAAGAAACCATGTAATCTATTCATCATTGCGTATTTGTTTTTAGATTTACGTATCTTTGCGCCAAATTATTGATTTTGACTACTACAGATATACAATTATTAACACCACAACATTGGAAAGATTACGAGTTAATCGATTGTGGTGATTTCGAGAAATTAGAACGCTTTGGCAATTTAGTTTTGATTCGTCCAGAACCGCAGGCTGTATGGCCAAAAACGCTATCTGCAGCGGAATGGAATAAACGCCATGATATTAAATTTAAAGGTCGCTCTGCTACTTCGGGAGAATGGTTGAAAAAAAATCCTAAAGCGCAGGATCGTTGGCATATTCAATATAAAAATGATGATGTTGCGATTAAATTCCGTCTGGGATTAACTTCATTTAAGCATGTTGGTATTTTTCCTGAGCAAGCGGTTAACTGGGATTATATTTCACAGTCAGTGCGTGCTTTTGAAACTGAAAATCCTAAGGTCTTAAATTTATTTGCTTATACAGGTGGTGCATCATTGATTGCGCGTGCCGCTGGAGCAGATACAACTCACGTGGACTCTATTAAACAAGTAGTTAGCTGGGCTAATGAAAACCAAGAGTTGTCGGAAATTGATAATATTCGTTGGGTAGTAGAAGATGCATTGAAGTTTGTAAAGCGTGAGGTAAAAAGAGGAAATAAATATAATGGTATTATTTTAGATCCTCCGGCTTATGGTCATGGTCCTAAAGGGGAGAAGTGGAAACTGGAAGATCATATCATGGAAATGATGCATGATGTGGTGCAATTATTAGATCCTAAAGAACATTTCTTGATTTTAAATACTTATTCGTTAGGTTTCTCTTCTGTTATTGTGGAGAACTTAATTCGTACTGCGTTTCCAAAAGTAGAAAATCTAGAAGTCGGAGAGTTATATTTGCAAGCTACTGCGGGACCAAAATTACCTTTGGGTGTTTTTGGTAAGTTCAGAAAAGTTGCTAAATAGATACGATAACAAAATATAAATTAATAAAAGGATAGCCGATTGGCTATCCTTTTACTATTAATAAGTTTCTCTTTAATTCAGTATATTGTATTGTTGGAACTTATTAAAATTTTATTTCTGCGAGTTCTCTTTCTGCACTTTTGAGTTGCTCCGGTATACATTCTACAATTTGATCTGAAAACCCCTTTAGCTCATTTTTTAATCTGCTGTAATAAGCTATTCCTTCTATAAGTTGATTTTTGAACTTTTCAACATATTTTATTTTTTTGTCATTGACCGTGTCGGCATTCATTTCTACATATTTTTTGATGTGTGCTACATATAAGTATAGTTCACTAATAAATAAAAATGGCCTTTTATCATTTTTGATCAAATCGTCTTTGCCATAAATATGATTAATCATCTGATCAAGGGAGAACTTATTTTTAAACCAAACAGTATTTGGACCTGGACAAATGGATACAGCATCTTGTTCTTTATGTTTCAGGATGTTATATTTTAAATATGCCGGGGCAGCTAGTCCATCACATAAACATGTCTTTTCTGTAATAAGATCATATTCCATATTATAGGTTTTTTGATCTAATGATTTTCCCTGTAATTCTTTTATTTTTTTATCTTGATATGCACGTGAAGCTGTACATAGCGGTTCATTACTGAAATCTAAGTTTGATACGAGATATTTCTTTTTACATGGACTTCCGGGTCTTCCTTCTTTTATTCTTTTTAAGCGAAGGCGTTCTGCAGAGCTTTTTCTGAAATTATTAAAAGGTACTCCGAGAGGAGAAGCTCCACTGATATAAAAGTCTTCTTCTTCCGATGTGGTCAGTGCTAATAATGTTTCATCATCGACTGTGGTTGCTTCAGGGACCAATAAAAATGGTGATCCCCATCCTACAGCATCAAATTCATAATGTTTCAGTAGGAATTGATGTTCACTTGATGTGCCCACACCTCCTTGAACAGTGTATTTAATCGGCGGAGCAGCTTGGAAGTTGCAACCTTTTTGTAACCAATAATTCTGATAAATGCTGAATAGTTCTTCCTGTAATTCGTGTTTTTTATTTTTAAATTCGGATAGGATAGGACCTAATAAAAATCCTTCTGTTGCAAAGGCATGTCCGCCACAATTTAGCCCAGACTCTACACGAAATTCTGAAACCCAGATTCCTTTTTTCGCTAAAAACTTTGCTTGAATCAATGCCGATCTGTAGTCGCTAACTTTTAGTGTTATTTTTTTCTGAAAAGTTCCATCTTCTTGCTGGCAGAAAGCAGGCAACTCTGCTAAATAGGCGTATAGTCTTGGATTCATACCTGCTGATAAGATGACAGACGACTGCAGGTCTGATTGTGCAAAACCTCGTAAGGCAGCTAGCGCGTCTGAGTAAGTATCATCTAATGCAATTCCATCTTTATCATAATTAATTTTGTCGACTTTAGACATGATATTGACATCGATATCTCCAGCTTTGATAAAGGATCTAAGGATTTGCTTTTTTTTAGCCTTTTCTAAGATATCTGTTTCTGAAAGCATCGCATAATAGATATTTTTTGCGGGGTGGGATTCGGGGATGAGCTGGAAGTAGCGATCGATCTCTGATCCTTTTTCAAAAAACTCTATACGCATATGCTCAATTTGTTCTTGAACAATGTTGGAAACCAGATTTAAATAACTGGAAATACGATGAGCTCTGTAGTCAGGTTCTTTTTTTGTTATCGGATGGTATTCTTTTTTGTTTAGGGTACAATAGTATGCTCGAATACGCTCAATTAATTCATCATCTACAATGGATATCACAGATGAAATACCAAATCGAGCGACTTTTAAAGGGGAATCTATTGAAAATGCTAGACCCAAAACGGGAATATGGAATGAATGCGTCATATCAGTTTTATTTCAATACGAAATACCGAATAAAAAGGATATGAAAAAGTAATGTCTGTGTGTTTAAAAAATGATATGCGTCACTTTTATTATATACCTAAAGAATCTTCTGCCCGATCTCATGTAATAGTTATGATTCTTTTACACCTTTAGTTGTAGTACAGTTTTACAGCAGGTGAACGAATGGGATTTCTAAAATGGCTGTATGGATAATATGAAAGAAAAACAAGCGGTCTTAACCCGCTTGTTTTTCTAATTTCGCCAGTTTGGCTAATTCTTCTTCTAGATCTAGTTCTACACGAAGATTATTGACGATATGTTTTTGTCTATCGGGAGTGTTTTTACCCATATAGTATTCTAAAAGTTGCTGTATTTTATTGTCTTTAGATAAGAAGACAGGGTCTAAGCGCATATCTTTTCCGATAAATAAACCAAATTCGGAAGGAGAAATCTCTCCAAGTCCTTTAAATCGGGTAATTTCGGGCTTATTTCCTAATTTTGCAATTGCGCGTTGTCTTTCTTCATCGGAATAGCAATATATGGTTTCTTTTTTATTCCGTACACGGAACAAGGGTGTCTGTAAGATAGACACGTGACCAGCCTTTACTAAATCAGGAAAAAACTGAAGGAAAAATGTCAAGAGAAGTAAGCGGATGTGCATACCATCTACATCGGCATCTGTAGCAAATACAATGTTGTTATAACGTAAGCCATCTAAACCGTCTTCAATATTTAAAGCATGTTGCAGTAAATTGAACTCTTCATTTTCATAGACAATTTTTTTAGACATGCCGTAAGAGTTTAAAGGTTTTCCTTTTAAACTAAAAACAGCTTGTGTCTGTACATCTCTAGATTTAGTAATTGAACCTGAAGCTGAATCCCCCTCGGTGATAAATAAGGTTGTTTCCTGATTACGTTCGTTTTTATCGGAGAAATGGACCTTACAGTCGCGTAATTTACGGTTGTGTAACGAAGCTTTCTTGGCACGTTCATTTGCAAGTTTTTTGATACCGGCAATATCTTTACGTTCTCTTTCCGATTGTAAGATACGTTTTAACAGAGCGTCTGCTGTATCTGAATTTTTATGCAGGTAATCGTCCAATGCTTTTTTTAGAAAGTCATTGATAAATGTTCTTACAGTTGGACCATCAGGACCGATGCTTTGGGAACCAAGTTTTGTCTTGGTCTGTGATTCAAAGACCGGCTCTTGCACTTTGATTGCGATCGCGCCAATGATAGATGACCGTACGTCTGATGCTTCAAATTCTTTTTTATAGAACTCACGGATTGTCTTCACTAAGGCTTCGCGAAACGCTGCTTGGTGTGTTCCTCCTTGCGTTGTATGTTGTCCATTGACAAAAGAGTAGTATTCTTCACCGTATTGCTGTCCGTGGGTAATCGCGATTTCAATATCCTCACCCTTTAGGTGAATGATAGGATAACGCATGGATTCGGTGTCAATATTCCGCTCTAATAAATCTTTTAGACCATTTTCAGAGATGAATTTCTGTCCATTGAAATTAATAGTTAATCCAGAATTTAAAAAAACATAATTCCAGATCATGTTTTCCACAAACTCTAAACGATATTTGTAATTTCTAAAGATGGTCTCATCCGGGTAAAATATAACTGCGGTACCATTACGCTGTGTTGTTTCTTTTTCTTCATCTGATAGTAACTCACCTTTACTAAACTGTGCGATACGGGTTACTTTTTCGCGGTACGATTGTACCGTGAACTGTCCAGACAAAGCATTGACAGCTTTAGTACCGACACCATTAAGACCTACAGACTTTTGAAAGGCTTTGCTATCGTATTTACCTCCGGTATTGATTTTGGATACTACATCTACGACAGAACCAATGGGAATTCCACGTCCGTAATCCCGAACAGCGACTTTATTGTCGTTGACCGTAATATCGATCGTTTTTCCAGCTCCCATCACAAACTCATCAATAGAGTTGTCGACTACTTCTTTTAATAAGACATAAATACCATCGTCGTAAGCAGAACCATCTCCTAATTTCCCAATATACATACCGGGACGTAAGCGAATATGTTCTTTCCAATCGAGGGAACGTATACTATCTTCGTTATAAGTACTCATGTTTTTTAATTATTCTTCGGTGTGTAGCAAAAATAGCAAAATAAAGATTAAATAAGTGCAGTCACGATCTGAAAACATTTATTTAGAATAGAAGATCTCTCTAGAGGAGCGTTTGTGTAATTGTTCTCCAATAAATTGTATAAATATTTATATTGCATTCCCTATTATTTACTTAAATTTAGGAAACATTATAAATAGAAATTATGGGCTTATTTGATAAAATACGGAATGAGTTTATCGATATCATTGAATGGGTAGATGATAGTCCTGATACTATAGTCTGGAAATTTCCACGGTATCAGAATGAAATAAAAATGAATTCGCAGTTAACAGTACGAGAAGGACAAGTTGCTGTGTTTATGAATGAGGGGGTGATTGCGGATGTCTTTACTGCGGGTAGACATGTGTTGACAACTCAGAATATGCCTATCATGACGACCCTCCAAGGGTGGAAATATGGATTCAATAGTCCATTTAAAGCAGATGTGTTTTTCATAAGTTTGCGTCAGTTTACTAATCAAAAATGGGGTACTAAAAATCCTATTATGTTACGGGATGCTGAGTTTGGTCCTATACGGCTTCGGGCTTTTGGATCTTACGCTTTTCAGGTTAAAGATGCTGCTGTCTTCTTAAAGCAAATTGCGTCGACTAATCCAACTTTTACGGTTGAAAGTATTAATGAGCAACTTCGAAATATCGCTGTAACCAGAGGGATGGATGCAATTGCAGAGTCAAAAATTGCTGTCTTAGACCTAGCTTCTCATTATGATGAGGTATCCAACTTTATACAAGAGAAAATACGTCCTGAATTTGAAGAGATCGGTTTGAATCTAAATAAATTTCTAATTGAGAATATTTCATTGCCCGAAGAAGTTGAAAAGGTACTGGATAAAAGAAGCAGTATGGGTATTGTTGGAAATTTAGGTGCTTATGCTCAATTTCAAGCAGCTAATTCCATGGAAAAAGCTGCTGAAAACCCCAATGGCGGTGGTCTTATGGGCGCAGGAATGGGTGTTGGATTAGGTGCCGGAATGGCTGGCCAGATGTCAGGTATATTTCAACAGAATAAATTTGAAGGCAATAATCCGACGGGTGCCTCTCCATCGGTGGCACCACCGGCGATACCGCAAGCGGTTCAGTATTTTCTAGCGATTAATGGTGTTCAAGAAGGACCTTTTTTGATTGATCAGTTGAAAGACGAGGTAAGAAGCGGCAAACTAGTTTCTTCTACACTCGTTTGGAAAGCTGGGCTGGAAAATTGGATTGAAGCGCGTGAAATTGACGAATTGACAAGCTTGTTTAATGCTGGCCCTCCGCCAATTCCGGGGGCATAGATTCTGTTTATGAGTTTTGAGGAAAAGACAACGGAAGTTAGTCAGGATTTAAAGTGTCAGGGTTGTGGGGCGATTTTAGCTTACCAACCAGGAACGTCATATCTAAAATGTGCTTACTGTGGTACTGAAAATCAGATTAAGGAAAGTGAGTTAACGAACCAAGTTATCAGTCCGGTTGATTATGAAGAATTTACAGCAGCAATGCAAGATATTCATGACGCTCGGTTTACGGTTGCTGCTGAGGTGGTGCATTGTCAAAACTGTGGAGCCAATTCTACATTAGATCCGCATGTTACAGCAGATTTATGTGCTTTTTGCGCTTCTCCTTTGGTGATTGACCATCAAGAAAAACGTATTGTAAAACCACATGGGGTGATTCCGTTTTTTATTGAGGAGAATAAGGCATTTCCGCTTTTTAAAAAATGGGCTGGAGGTTTATGGTTTGCTCCTAATGATTTTAAGCGGATTTTTAGTGCGCAAAATAATAGGTTGAAAGGTGTTTATATTCCTTTTTGGAGTTATGATGCCGAAGCGAGTTCTTCTTATGAGGGGCAACGAGGTGAATATTATTATGTCACTAGAACTAGAAGAACTGCTGATGGCAAAACAGAGACCTATGAGGAGCAACAGACCAGATGGTATTATGCTTCTGGACGTGTTTTTAATCGATTTAAAGATGTTATAGTTAGTGCTTCAACGTCATTACCTAATAATTTTGCTTCAAAAATAGGTCCTTGGAATATGGAATATCTGAAGCCTTTCAATGATCAATATCTTAGCGGATTTATCGCAGAAACCTTTAGTATTGATCATGTGGCTGGTGCTCATGCCGCCAAAAAAATTATGGATGATGAGATCGCTGATACCGTCAGATCGGATATCGGCGGAGATACGCAAAGGATTGATGATATTGATTCTGTTTATAAGGATATCAGGCTAAAGTATATCTTACTTCCGGTTTGGCTGTCGGCTTATCGATATAAGGGTAAAAGTTATCAGATTATGGTTAACGCATTTAACGGTAAGGTTTATGGACAACGACCATATAGCTTTTGGAAGATTGCGCTCTTGATATTGTTTGTAATAATTCTAGTTGTTTTGTTAAGCCAAATGGGATAATCTTCTTATAAATAAAAAATGGTCTTATTGAAAATACAATAAGACCATTTTTTATGATATGATCGATAGCTTTATTTGTTTAAAGAAAGTAAGAAGCCTATTGTAAAGTTGGCATCCCAGTCAAATACAAAGGTATCGCAGTTCGTAGCATCTTTAATTGCTTTATAGATATTTACCCCACTTTTGATTTTTACTTTATCGGTATTATAGGTTTCTGGATTATTTAATACTGTGAAACGTTCTTCGCCAGTACGTGTTTGTTGCGCCAATTCAAATGGCACTCCCCCTATGATAAAACAGATTTCTCTGTTGGCTGCAGGAATTTTTGCTGTTAACGTTTTTACTTCAGTATAAACATCTTCATCTTTTAAGTTCTTTTCGTAGTATTTCGCACCTGGTGCTTCAAGTGATTTTGTTTCACCAGCAACCCATGAAATTTTAGTATTACCTGAGCCAATATCTACGACAAAGGAATTGTCCTGATAAGAAGGAGGAAGTACGCATTTTAGTGCTAATTTACCTTCTTGTTCTGCTGTTACTAAATTAACAACAAATCCCATTTTCTTTAGTTCGGAAACAATAACTGCTGTCTTAGGTTCTTTTTGTGCGCCGGAGCTGATGACAAAGTGTATGTTTTTTGATTTAACACCTTTGTCAAACATAGTTCCAATGTAGTCTTTAAGTCCTTTCCGGATATCTTCTGTACTGGCTAGACCTTCATAGACAAATGATTTGCCAAAATCTTTGGAAATGATTTCCCAGTGATTCTGCTTATCGATATTTACGACAAAAGAATTGAAACCTGAGGCTCCGACTTCGATTACTCCTTTATATTCACCATTTACAGGTTTTTCAGGTTGATAGTTAAATGTTCTTTTATCGTCAGTTGATTGTTTCGATGGATTGGACGATATATTAATAGCTGTGGTATCGGAGGTGCTCGTTGATTGTCCATCAAATTTACCAGAGTCGAAAGCCCAATAGCCCAGAGCCAGTAATGGGATTGCAATAATTATTGCTTTAATTGGCCAACGTAATCTAGCCCATGTTGATTTTTCTTCCATAATTATAGTGTATTTTTTTTTAAATTGATTAATCTAATAATGTAAATCCCTTATCTATTTTTTCTTCCGGTTTGAGTTCATAACTTGCGTCTGCCATCTGGCTTACATTCAGTACTTTCAAATTTCGTTCATCTACTTTACGGATAAATTCTTCTAATTCTACTTGGGTAGGAGCTCCTCCTACTGTTATGTTATTGTTTTGATCTAAAAAGTCAAGGTTTGATCTGATCGAAGCAATATTTTGGCTGATGGCTCCTGTTGCGGCATTCATGGCTTCTTGGAAAGCCCAACCGTCTTTTATATTAAAGACATCGGCAAGCCCTTCTGTAGCATTTTTCATCTTTTGAGTAGCTTCTAGTTTTTTTGAGATAATCGAAATACTGCTGTCTAGAGTACTTACGTAAATTCGAGCAGCACTTTCATTATCTTTTAGTACTTCTAGTACCTTTGCAAATTGATTAGCATACTGTACATAGCTTCTCGCATTTTGCTCTTCAGACTCTCCTTCTTTTCCTAAGAGAAATGCTTTTGTCCGTGTTTCTTTTGCATTTCGCATATAAGCATTCGCTTTCTCCGTATTGTTATTTTTCGATTCATTTTGGGCATTTTCATCTTGACTTGCCGCTTCTGCAGTGAAACGTTTTGCATAAATGTATTTTTCTTCTGCTGTTTTTTGTGCGGTTTCACCGCTTTGAATCATATCGATACGAACGCCATCTACATTACTTATTTTTTCTTTTACTCTTTTTAAGGTATCTTTTGCGTCTTTTGATAAAAGCTGTAAGGTCTCTATTGGATTATTACGAATAATGGCTTTTTCGCCTTTAAATAAAAGGACAGTGCCAAAGCGATGTAATAGCTGAATAATTTTTGGCGCTAATAGTAATAAGGTTATTAATAAAATACTGAATATTACGAACAAAATACTTTTAGCGGCATATTCAAGCATGACGGGTAAAAACTTGAAAAAAGCAATTGCTCCGCCAATAACCAATGCCCAAAAGAATATACTGGAGATTGTCTTTTTGGCTTCTGGTGTTTGCATCTGAGCAGGCAGATGGTCTCCTAATACTTGAAAAATTGGTAGCTGTGATTTTATTTCAGCTGGAATATTAATGTACTGTTCTTTCTTTTCCATTGGTTTATATCTTATGAGATTGACCTTTCTATAATTGCTAAGGTTGTTTGTATATCATTGACGACTTCATTGACAGCGGCGTTTCCAATTGATATCTTTTGCTCTATCTCTTTTAGTTTTGGCTCATATTTATCATTAATCTGGGCTAGGGTAATTTGTTTCTTTTTCAAATCATCCTGAAGCTTTGCAATGCTATCGGTCAATGTTTTTATTTCATTATTTAAGGTTGTCTTTTCAAATTCACGGTCTTGTTCTGCTTTATGCTTTTCCGATTCTTTTTGCTGTGTTTCTTTGGCTATGGTTTCTTTCAGTTTGTTAGCATAATTAGTGCCAGTTGTTTTCAGCTTGCCCTTTGTTAACGTATTATCAACAAACTTAAGCGAAGTATAGGCTGCTTTCAGTGTTGTTTCGTCTACTTTTCCCATTGCAGCTGCAGCATTCCATACCTCAAAAAAGTCTAATCCTTGTTCATTGAGTCTTTCCAGTATTCCGAGCACTTTCAGTTTCATTTGTTTAATATCGGTGGAACCGTCATTGGCTGTAATGGGTATGGCTGGAGGCTGCTGGTTTGAAACTGTTTTTATTTCGGGGGATGTTGAATAATCTTTTATTTCTGTAGCGGGTGGATTTTTTTGGATATCGGGAGACGGGTTTTTGAGCTGAGTCTCTTCCTGATCTGTAAAAATTAGCTTTTTAAGACTATCCAATATACTATAGTTTTTATTGTTTCCTTGATCAGTCATAATTTTTGTTAGTTAAGTCTAGTAAAAATAATAAAAAATGGTAATCTAGATTCATATTACTACATTTTTAAAACATTTATTTTATATCACGATTGCACTGTCGGGTAATCCGAAATTTAATTGTAATCTATTTAATGATAAGGGATAGGCTAGGAGGGATATAAATCAATCTATTGAGTTTGGGATAAAAAAAACTCGGAAAGCTAATTTCCGAGTTTTCGTGATGATAAGAAATAATAATTTGAAACGATTATTTTATCTACCAAAATCATCTTGAACACGAACAATATCGTCTTCGTTTGAAGGATTTTCGATATCGGTATGTTGCCATATTTCAGCTAATATACCGTAACCATCTAATCCGATTAATCGGTGGCGTTGACCTTGACGAAGTTTGATGACACTACCTGCTGTTAGCGTTTGTACAACTGATTCGTCATCTGTATCCGATACCATAACGCCCACAGTTCCGTGAATTACTTTCCAAATTTCGGCACGACGGTGGTGATACTGCCATGATAATCTTTTTTCGGGAGCTACAACGAGAATTTTTGGACTTAATTTGCCAGAAATTTTTAGATCTTTTACATCTAATCCGTCGAAATACTCATCGGCAAATTTTTGTGCTTGATCTTCGTTGATTACAAAGAAACCTCCCCAGGGTCTTGTCTGATCTGATTTATCAATTTCAAATCCTTTTTCTTTTAACGCTTTATCTAATTCCTCAAATAGCGTTGATTTATCAGTTACCATAAATATGTGTCTTAGTAAGAATGTACGGTTATTTTAGTGCTAAATATAAATAAAATCTTTTAAATAAAAAGTGCATAAACGTTTTAGCGATATTTTTTTTGTTTACAATTTAGCTATTGTTTTTATTTCTAGTTACGTTTGGTTTCATCTGAATCGGATATTTATTAGAAGTTGCATACGTCCTATTTGAAGTGTGCTATGATTATATCCTCTCAAAATATTTGATTAGTTTTGTAATCCTATATTAAAATTATCAGTATGTCAGAAATTAAAATAGATCGTGAAAATACGTCTTTTATGCAAGCTGTTGCTTTTGTTAATCAGACAAATCAACATGTTTTTCTTACAGGAAAAGCAGGGACCGGAAAAACGACATTTCTGAAATATATACGTGATCATAGTTATAAAAAAATGGCGATCACCGCGCCAACTGGTGTTGCTGCTATGAATGCGGGAGGAACAACCCTTCATTCACTTTTTTGGTTGCCTTTCGGAACTTTTATAGAAGATCACGAGCTGAAATGGGATGAACAAGATGGACATATTTATAATAAAAGCCGCTTATTCAGTACTATTAAACTAACTAAACAACGTCGGACGATTCTTCAAGAATTGGAATTATTGGTGATTGATGAGGTATCGATGGTTCGGGCTGATACATTAGATGCTATTAATGTTATTCTGCAATCTGTGCGTCGTGATATGCGACCATTTGGAGGTTTACAATTACTTTTTATCGGCGATCTTTATCAATTACCACCAGTAGTGCGTGATCATGAGTGGCAGGTTTTGCGAAATCACTACAGCTCTGTATTCTTTTTTAATGCTAAGGTTCTTCGTGACAATCCACCGATTTTATTAGAGTTAGATAAGATTTATAGACAGCAGGATGAAGGTTTTATTTCCATATTAAACGCAATTCGAAATAATAACTGTGATAGCGAAATGTTGAAAGAATTGAATACCTACTATAAGCCAGATTTTGAGCCAAAGGAAGGAGAGCAGTTTATTACGCTTACTTCACATAATCGAAATGCTGATGAAATTAATGGAAAAGCATTGGCTAATCTGTCTGGTAAGATGCTGAATTTAAAAGCTGTTGTTAAAGATGATTTTTCTCAAGGATCTTATCCCGCAGAAGAGATTCTTTCTTTGAAAATTGGTGCCCAGGTGATGTTTATACGTAATGATACGGGTGAGGATCGGAAATATTATAATGGTAAGATCGGTACTGTGAAAGATATAAATTTGCAAGCTGGAACTGTGGTTGTTAAATTCCCCGATGGAAGTGAGGATGTGACGGCTAAGCGAGAAACTTGGGAAAATATCAAATACAACTATGATAAAGGGCAGGATCAGATCAAAGAAGAAGTACTGGGGACATTTTCACAGTTTCCGTTGCGGTTAGCTTGGGCGATTACTATTCACAAGAGCCAGGGACTGACATTTGATAAAGCAATTATAGATGCGGGTACTTCATTTGCTGCAGGACAGGTTTATGTTGCATTAAGTAGATTGACGAGTTTAAAAGGGTTGGTCCTGAAATCCATTATACCGACCTACGCAATTAGAACAGATAGTCAGGTTGTTGATTTTGCATTGCGCTCTTCTTTTCAAACCGATATTAAAGAAATATTGGAACAGTGTCAGAGGTCTTATTTGGCACAAAACCTAATTCAATGTTTTCGCTGGGATTATCTAACTATTTCATGTCAAGAGCAAGTTACTGCATTAGCTGATCGTAATATCGATAATAAAGTGGAGGCAGAGGCTTTTTGGTCTACCATACAGTCAAATCTGCTCACACAAGAAAAAGTAGCACATAAATTCATTACACAATTATATGAGCTTTTAAAAAAAACAGATCAACATGTAGACTACGCTTTGATCTGTGACCGTACGACTTCAGCGGTCAATTGGTTCTTACCTAAGATGGATCATGATCTCGTTGGTGCGTTGGAACAGCATATTAAGGAATGGCAGATTAAGAAACGAACTAAAAAATACATTGATGAGGCTAAAGAACTGTTGTTGGATTTTAAGCGTAAGCGTGAGCAACTTCAGCAGTGTTTGATTATCGCAGATGCATTATCTAAAAAAGATAATTTTCAGGAAGCTTTGGAACAGGTGCAGGAGCAGTCAAAGACAAAAGAAAAAGAAGATTTAGTCGTGCAAAGTGAAGAGGGGGAGAGCTCTAAAAAGTTGGATACAAAGCAGGTAACTCTTGAACTCTACAAAGATGGTGCTAGTATTGAAGAGATCGCGGTGAAAAGAGGTATGGTAGCGGGAACAATTTATGGACATCTTATTCATTTTGTTGGGACAGAAGTGGAGGCCACAGAATTGATTGAACAGGATAAGCTGGATCTCATCATTAATACCATAAAAGCACATCCAGATAAATCTTCGTCAGAATTAAAGATGATGCTGGGAGCGAGTATAGACTATCCGCATATTAAAATCGGACAAAAAGTTTTAGAAAATCCAGTTCATGATTAAGATGTTTCAAAATATGTGTATGTTTGTAAAAGTTAGCTATAAATAGCCATGGGAAAGTCTAATAAAAACCCAAATAAGTGGATGGTTTTTATCTCATTGCCTCTGCAAATGGGAGTCACAATTTATTTGATGTATATGTTAGGCACCTGGCTAGATGAGAAATACCATTTTTCTAATGGTCTTGCCATGAAAATATGCACATTTATAGGTATTTTCGCCTCACTTTATCATTTTATACGAGAAGCTAATCGATTGAACAGGGATGAATAATTACATTAAATTTATTGCAATACTTCTAATTTTTACTGCAGTCCTCTTTGGGGCGCACTACTTTGCACTACCCTCTTTTGGGATTGCTGATTTTAAAAGTTTAACTGGTTTTGAATTGTATAGTTTATACGCATTTGAATCTGTTGCTTCATTAGTTGTATTAATTGTTATCCTGATCTCCGATTCCGTAATGCCTAAAAGTATAGGTTTCATTTTTTTGGGCCTAATTACGTTAAAAGCAGCATTAAGTTATGTTTTTTTTAGAGGAGGATTGAATCATTCGTCCGATGATATATTCGAATATAATTTTTTAATCGTATTTTTTCTATACTTGTTTTTTGACGTATTAGTTGCTTTTAAGGTCATTAATAAAGAAGTGGAATCAGTCAATAAGTAGTTTTAATAAAAAGTTCAAATTAATCGCAAAAAATGACAAATAATATTGTATTTTTGCGCAAAAATAAAAAACAGAACATGGGGAGCGTTAAGAAAGCATTTCTTTTTTTTGCAGTAATTTTATTTGCTGTTAGTCCATTTTTAGTAAAGGCATCTGAGTCTCATACAGCTGAGATTTCAACTCACGCAGAAGAGCCAAAAACTCAGCGGGAGGAAATAGATGAGTATATTGATCACCACTTACAAGACGATCATTATTTCTCTTTGTATACAGATAAAAAAGAAGGTAAGACTTATGGATTTCCTTTGCCAGTGATTATCATTGACGGGGGTGTTAAAATTTTTATGTCCTCAGAATTTGATTTTGGTAAAAATACCGTTGAAAAAGATGGACAGTTTTATAAATTATACCATGGTAAAATCTACAAAACAGATGCTACCGGTACACTTAATTATGATGAACACCATCACCCGACAAATGCTAAGGCATTAGATCTATCAATTACTAAAAATGTTGTGGGTTTAATTTTAGCAACTGTTTTGTTATTCTGGGGATTTATCGGCCTAGCAAAAACATACAAAAAGGGAGCGAATAATTTACCTAAGGGTGCAGGTCGCGTGTTAGAACCTTTAGTTTTATATGTACGTGACGAGATGGCGGTTCCAAATATTGGACATCGTTATAGAGAATTTATGCCGTACTTATTGTCTGTTTTCTTCTTAATTCTAGTTTTAAACCTATTAGGTTTAACACCGCTGGGATTCAATGTTACAGGTAATATTTCAGTAACGATATGTTTAGCAATTTTTACATTTTTATTTGTGAATATTAAAGCAAATAAGGACTACTGGAAGCATATTTTCTGGATGCCAGGAGTACCAGTTCCTTTTAAATTTGTTTTGGCACCAATTGAAGTATTAGGAATGTTTACAAAACCATTCTCTCTAATGGTTCGTTTGTTTGCCAATATTACAGCTGGACACACTGTTATTATGGGATTGATTGCAATTGTTTATGTATTGCAACAACAATTAACATTGGGAGGTAGTATCGGGGTGTCTATGCTATTGACAACTTTCCTGATGGTAATTGAAATATTAGTAGCATTTTTACAAGCGTTTATCTTCACGATGTTGTCATCGCTATTTATTGGAATGGCTGTTGAAGAGCACAACGAAGCACATCACTAAGAAATTTTTTGTTTAATTATATTTAAATCATTTATTATGTACAATTTAATTGGAGCGGGTTTAATCGTTATCGGAGCAGGATTAGGTCTAGGTAAAATCGGTGGTTCAGCAATGGAAGCTATCGCACGTCAACCAGAAGCAGCATCTAAAATCCAAACTGCGATGATCATTATCGGAGCCTTATTAGAAGGTTTAGCTTTCGGTGCGTTATTATTAGGTAAATAATCACCCAATGAATTTAAAAGTATTATTTATGACGGTTGGTCATAAATAATACTTTCAATTAGACGAAATACAAAAAATATTATCATACATCAATGGAAAAATTAATAGAACAGTTTTCATTTGGTTTGTTTTTCTGGCAAGTCATCATCTTATTAATCATTATCTTTTTATTAGGTAAATTTGCTTGGAAACCTATCATCGCTGCTTTAGCAGAACGTGAACAAGGTATTTCTGATGCTTTGGAATCTGCTGAAAAAGCTAAATTAGAGATGGCGCGCTTAACCAATGAAAACGAATCCTTACTAAAGGAAGCTCGTGTAGAACGTGATCTTATCTTGAAAGAGGCTAAAGAAATGAAAGATAAGATTGTTGCTGAAGCAAAAAATGTAGCCCATACTGAAGGTGCTAAGATGATAGCTCAAGCATCAATTGAAATCAATGAGCAAAAAAACAAAGCAATGGCAGAAGTAAAGAATCAAGTTTCTACTTTGGCATTGGATATTGCTCGTAAAGTATTAAGCAAAGAATTTGAAGACCAAAATAAGCAAGAAACGTTAATTGCAGATTTGCTTAAAGACGTGAAAGTAAACTAATCGGTCATTCAAATTTTATCATTAAAGAAGTATGTCAGTATTTAAAGTAGCATCAAGATATGCGAAATCATTAATTGATTTGGCAAAAGAACAAGGTAGTTTGGACGCTATCAAAACGGATATGGATCAATTCATCGAGGTTTTGAAAGCTAATCCTGAGCTACGTGCAGTATTGTCTAATCCAATTATTAAATTGGACAAGAAAGTAAATATCTTAGAGGCATTATTTAAAGATAAAATCAATCCTGCTATTTTATCATTCTTCAAGATCATGATTGAAAAAGGTCGTGCTGAAGTGATCGAGGCTGCTGCTCATGAATTTGTTCGCGAGTACAATGAAGTAAAAGGAATTGTAAAAGCTACAGTGATATCTGCAGCACCACTTTCTGATACTAATTTATCAGAATTAAAAGCAACAATTGCAAATCAAGTTAATGCGCAGGTTTTGATTACAAATAAAGTTGATCAATCTTTGATCGGTGGGTTTGTAATCACGATTGGTGACAAACAATATGATGCAAGTATTGCAGGTAAATTAAATAGATTAGAAAGATATTTTGAAGGTCAACGCGTTTAGTGTTGATTTTAGCATTTAACAAAATCAAGAACCCCTTATAATAATAACAATGATAGAGGTAAGACCAGATGAGGTTTCGGCAGTTTTAAGAGAACAATTGTCGGGCTTTAAATCAGAAGCCGAACTAGAGGAAGTTGGTACCGTACTTAGTATTGGTGACGGTATTGCTCGTATTTACGGCTTAACTAAAGTTCAGTCCGGTGAATTGGTTGAATTTGATAACGGATTACAAGGTATCGTATTAAACTTAGAAGAAGACAACGTTGGTGTTGTACTTTTAGGTCCTTCAGACATCGTGAAAGAAGGTGATACTATTAAACGTACTAATCGTATTGCATCTATTAAAGTAGGTGAAGGTATGTGCGGACGTGTTGTAAATACATTAGGTCAGCCAATCGATGGTAAAGGACCTATTACAGGTGAGACATACGAAATGCCAATCGAGCGTAAAGCTCCAGGTGTATTGTTCCGTCAGCCAGTAACGGAGCCATTACAAACAGGTATCAAAGCGATCGATGCTATGATTCCAGTAGGTCGTGGACAACGTGAGCTAGTAATCGGTGACCGTCAGACAGGTAAGACTGCAGTATGTATCGATACAATCTTAAACCAAAAGGAATTTTATGATGCTGGTCAACCTGTATTCTGTATTTATGTTGCTATTGGTCAAAAGAACTCTACAGTTGCGAATATCGTTCGTACTTTAGAGGAACGTGGTGCGATGGCTTATACGGTTGTTGTTGCGGCTTCTGCTGCTGATCCAGCTCCATTACAATTTTACGCGCCAATGGCGGGTGCTGCTATCGGAGAATTCTTCCGTGATACAGGTCGTCCAGCATTGATCGTATATGATGATTTATCAAAACAAGCGGTAGCTTACCGTGAGGTTTCTTTATTATTGAAAAGACCTCCGGGACGTGAAGCATACCCAGGTGACGTTTTCTACTTACATAGCCGTTTATTAGAAAGAGCTGCGAAAATCAATGCTTCTGATGAGATTGCTAGAAATATGAATGATCTTCCTGAGTCTATCAAACACTTGGTAAAAGGTGGTGGTTCATTGACTGCTCTTCCAATTATTGAGACTCAAGCGGGTGACGTTTCTGCTTATATTCCTACAAACGTAATTTCAATTACTGATGGTCAGATTTTCTTGGAGTCTAACTTGTTTAACGCAGGTATCCGTCCAGCGATCAACGTAGGTATTTCTGTATCTCGTGTAGGGGGTAATGCTCAGATTAAGCCGATGAAGAAGGTAGCTGGTACATTGAAATTAGATCAGGCACAATACCGTGAGCTAGAAGCTTTCGCGAAATTTGGTTCTGATTTAGATGCAGCAACTAAAGGAGTTTTAGACAAAGGTATCCGTAACGTTGAGATTTTGAAGCAAGCTCAATACTCTCCGGTTTCTGTTGAAAAACAAGTAGCAATTATTTATGCAGGTACTAAAGGTTTATTCCGTTCAGTTCCAGTAAATAAGGTGAGAGAATTTGAAGAAGAATACTTAACGTTGTTAGAGCAACGTCATCCAGAAGTTTTAAATGCTTTTAAAGCAGGTAAATTCTCAGATGAGTTAACTTCAGTATTAGAAACAGTAGCTAAAGATTTAGCATCAAAATATTAATTAGATATGAGTATAGAGTATTGAGTATAGCGAGTTATACTCAATACACAGTACTCAATACTCAAATCTCAAATTAAATATGGCAAATTTAAAAGAAGTAAGAATCCGTATCGCATCGGTAACATCAACACAGCAGATTACTAAAGCGATGAAAATGGTATCTGCAGCGAAACTGAAACGCGCTACTAATGCAATTGTTCAATTGCGTCCGTATGCGAATAAACTTCGTGAAATTTTGGCAGATGTATCTGCAAGTGTAGAAGGAAGTAATTCTCCTTATACGGTAGATCGTGAACCAAATAAAGTGTTGATTATTGTTGTTTCTTCTAATAGAGGTTTGGCTGGTGCTTTTAATGCGAATGCAATCAAAACTGCAAATAATTTAGTTGCTGAAAAGTATGCTGATCAATTACGTAAAGGTGATGTAAGTATCATTACTGTAGGTAAGAAAGGATATGATTTCTATGCTAAAAAGCCTGCTTATAATATTATTGCCAATCATAGTGATTTATTCGGTGCTTTAAATTTTGAGAATACTTCAAAAATCACTGAATTTGTAATGGAACAATTCAAAGAAGGTAACTTTGACCGTGTAGAAGTGGTGTATAACCAATTCAGAAATGCAGCGGTACAAATCTTGACTTCGGAACAAATTTTACCATTACTTCCTACGGAAGATACCCTTTCTACTAAGGAAAAAACTGCTGAGGTTGATTATATTATCGAACCTTCGAAAGAGAAGATCATTGAGGAATTAATTCCTAAAGCTATTAAAATTCAATTGTATAAAGCTATTTTGGATTCTCATGCTTCTGAGCATGGTGCCCGTATGACTGCAATGGACAAAGCAACTGATAATGCTGGAGATTTGTTAAAAGCATTAAAGCTTTCGTACAACCAAGCACGTCAAGCTGCTATTACAACAGAATTAACAGAGATTGTTTCTGGTGCAGCGGCATTATCAAACGGATAATTAAGAGTAATATCAATATAAAAAAAGGCGATGAATTTATTTTCATCGCCTTTTTTATGCTTTACCTGATCATTTTTTCCCGCTCGTCATAAAGCCCGACTAACAAACTATTTCCTTTATTATCTACTCTAATCCCGCCGAACTTTGCTTGTTCATATTTTTTTGCATGCCCTTCTTGAAAAAAGAAGGATTCGGCACCTATATTTAAACTATGTCTATTAGACATCGTGTATTTGATCAAGAGTTCGTCTTTCTTTAGCGGTGTCGTATTGTTTTGCAAGCGAACCCCACTTGCTATACCTTTAGTATTTAATTTGACAACAACGTATCCACGTGGCGGCGCTTGAGCAGGCGTTATGCTGTCTGCTATACTATATCTTAAGCGCATGTAATCACCTTGCATAAGTGATCTTGGATCGACAGGTGCTAACTCCAAAAGAATCAGTTTACCATCTTTTAGAATTTTTTCCTTCTGCATGATCGTAAAAGTAAAATAAGCAATGATGGCCAATAAGTTTGCTGCTATGATCCAGTTTTTATATTTTTTCATTGTTGATTTTGTTTGAATTTATAACAAAGTAAATGGCTAAAAATAACAATCCGGAAATGATTAAAATTAATGACTTTACCAATAATGAAAAGTTTAGATTATAGTAAAAATGCCATAAGGAAAGGAGTAGGGAAATAAGACCAATTGACAGACCAATCCTATATTGATAATTAAAGCAAATTAAGATGAGTAGTATTGAACATGCGATACCGGGATTAATAACTGTTGAACCTAGCATCAGTATGAGAAGCGCATATGTAGGAAAAAGTACTTTGGATTTTGTGATCTCAAATTTACTTGTGATTTTATAAACCACCCATAAAGTTGCTAATGCATATAGTACTGATAATATATGTAATGCGAATGAGGTGTTATTTACTTGCTCGTTGGTCTCATAGTGTGATAGTATAATGAATGCTGTCGTGACTACGGTTGCAAGAATAAGCCCTAAGCGTAATGGATTATAGATTGTACTGATTAAATTTCGTTTGGATAGTACAGCTGCTTCATGTGATAAAAAATAGATCAATGCGATTATGAGAATAGCATTGATCAATGTAATGAATAATAGATTTTGATCATTGTGATTGATTAAAGCTATTATGGAATAAATGATGCAAAGTATATTTAACAAGGATAATAGATAGCGTTGTACAATTAATAGTGTACATAAGCTGATGATAAAACAGAGTATAAAAATGTAATTTAAATCATGGATATCGAAACCATATATGAGCATCCATCCTCCCACAATATAAAATGCAATACTTGCAGTATCAATGATAATGGCGTTATATTTTTTAATGCAGTATAGAGATAGAATAAGAAAGATGGAACCGCAAATGATTAAATTCAACTTATCGTTTAAGATGTTTAGTAAAAATAAGGCTCCTAAAAAACTTAAAACACTTAATATAACTCCAAGTATGGATAGTATTTTTATAGTCAGATTTGATCTGTTTTCCTCCAAATGTTGATACGCTGCCATTGTATCATTTATATTGATCTGAAAATTGGGCTCGTTGCCTTTGCTCAAAAGTTCTATTTTATTTAGTATTTCTTGTTTATTTTTCATTGGTCCATTTTCTTTGAAGATTTAACAATAATTTTATAATGGCTGTCACCGTTATTATCACAAAAAGACTGATGATGATCAAGACAAATTCATCTTCAAAGATTCTAATAAGCAGACAATTAGTGATAATTAAAATACTGAAAGCTATGGTTCCAATGAAAAATGTACTTTTTGTCTGTAAGGCATAATAGATACAGTAAGAGTAGCATGCTAGCGTACCAATAATTAATAATAATCCGTTTAGGAGTCTTGAGTCAAATATGAGGTAACACAAACCGATTGTTGAAATTGAAGTTACGATAAGCGTAAACGTATTTCTAAACCATAGTGGTATCTGGATTTTCCGATAATGATTTAGAGATAATAAGGCCGTTAACGCACTACCATTGATAAAGAATAGTAGTGTAGACATACTAACTGGGTCAAAACTATTTAGAACTTGATCGTTGAATAGGAAAATGGTTGTATTAATAAGAAGAATATGGAGAAGCAAAAGTGGATAAAATCGTGTTGCGATTACCCAAATCGTGATAAATATCGTCCAGGCAAGAAAAAAGTCATAGGCATTAGCTCCCGTTTGGTATATCTGTCCAAATACCGCAAATAATACACCGACTAACATGGAAGCAGCTGTCAATAATGTATTTTTATATACTTCATTTATTTTTAATAGAAGTGCACAAAGTACAGTTGCAGCTAGTAGAAGAAGTATAATTCCGATTTTAATGAATTTGTTTAAATCTGCCCAATTGAATGCAAAGAAAAATATAATGCCAGAGACAACAAACCCGATTCCTAATACAAGTAAGAATAAATCTAAGAATCGCTTCCAGTCTCTGGTATTTACGTACACATTTTCTTCTAAAAGATTTTCTATCTGTTCTCTTGAAAGATTACTATGCTTACTTGCAATCGATATGTCTTCACGATTTAGTTTTTCCATTACTAAATCTAACGAAAAATTGTGATAATTTTCTGGAATAGAATGGATCTGAAAAAGATTGAAGGTGGGAGATACTTCGGAATCTGATAGGCTATATGATGTTTTCCATAGGAGTTATTAACATTATGTTAATAACTCCTGTGGAAAACACTGTTTTAATTCTGAGGGCTAGCAGTAAATCTTAGTTTTTTTTAAAAAATTACCGTGTGTTTTCTACCAACGGATGAGGGCTGATCCCCATGTAAATCCTGCGCCAAAAGCAGCTAAACAAATAAGATCTCCTTCTTTAATTTTTCCAGCTTCCCATGCTTCACATAATGCAATTGGAACTGATGCCGCGGTTGTATTTCCATATTTTTGAATGTTATTAAATACTTGATCGTCATTTAGCTTCAATGTCTTCTGGATGAATTGCGAAATTCTAAGATTTGCTTGGTGGGGTACTAAGAGGGTAATATCTTGTGTTGTTAAATTATTTTTGGTTAGTGCTTCTCCTATTACCTCTGGAAATTTTACCACTGCTTTTTTAAATACTGTCTGACCGTCCATGACTGGAAATGCTGTTCCATTTTCTAGCATTTCTGCTGTCATTAACATTCCGCCAAGCTCTTGTTCCGGCCATTTTGGTTTTTCATCTAACCAGATCCCACCAGATGCACCAGGGTAATACATCGCTAACTTTTCAGCATCAGCACCGTCAGAATGTAAATGAGTACTTAGAATACCTTTACCTGCTTCATTTGTAGGTTGAAGAACAACAGCTCCGGCGCCATCTCCAAAGATTACGGACACACTTCTTCCGCGTGTTGAGTAATCAAGGGCAAAAGAATGTTTTTCAGAGCCAACGACAAGAATATTTTTGTACATCCCAGTTTTGATAAATTGGTCAGCGACAGATAATGCATAAATAAAACCTGAACATTGGTTTCGGATATCTAAAGCACCTACTTCTTTCATACCCATTTCCCGCTGTAGAAGTACGCCACAACCAGGGAAATAATAATCAGGCGAAAGCGTAGCAAAAATAATAAAATCAATTTCTTCGGCAGTCGTATTTGCGCGTTCAATCGCTATTTTTGATGCTTCAACAGCCATAGTGGTGGTTGTTTCACCAATTCTATCCGCATAACGACGCTCTTTAATACCTGTTCTTTCCTGAATCCATTCATCACTTGTATCCATGAAACGGGTTAAGTCTTGATTGGTGTAAACATTTTTTGGTACGTAGTATCCTATACCTGCAATTTTGGATTGAAACATATGATTGTATTTATGTTAAGTTCAAATTAAGTAAAATTACGTAATTTTTGAAAATTAAAGTACTTTTGTAGTATGAGTACAGAAACTGCACAAGAAACCTATTCCTTATCCGAAATTTTAGCTTCAGTTAAAGATTCCAATCGACTGATTTTGTGGAATGACGATATCAATACTTTTGACCATGTTATTTTTTGTATGATGCATCATTTGCAATATTCGGAACCTGAGTCTGAAAGAATTGCTTTTAAAGTGCATAATGATGGTAAATGTGCAGTCTTGGAGGGATCTTTGACTGAGATGGAGGTCTATAGAAAAATTCTAAAAGCAGAAGGTCTTACTGTATCTGTCGAGTAGATTTTTATTTCCGAGATAGGTCATTTTATTGAGTAATAAAGTGGTTACGAGTCGTTTTAGTTCAACAAAAAAATACATTTTTGTAGTATTACAGCTTATAACTTTATTATGTTCTCTAAAAATCAGACCCATTTCTTTACTTTTCTTATTACGTTTTTATTCTTTCCGATAATAGCTTTCGCTCAATCTGGTAAAGTATCTGCTACTCTTATTGATGAAAAAACTGGAACTCCAGTCAATTTTGCTAGTGCATCATTACTGACGGGTAGTGCTCAAGCTTATTTAAAGGGTACCCAATCTGATGAGAATGGCGTAGTCATTTTTCAAGATGTTCCAAATGGTACTTTTACGTTACGTGTTACTTATGTTGGCTATTCCGACTTCGTGAAAACAAATATTGTCGTATCAAATTCTTCCAATCTTAATCTCGGTAAATTAGTTTTAAAACCTTCTGGTGAATTGCTTAGTGAAGTTGTAATTGAAGGAAGAGCACCGGCGATGCAGATTGGAATCGATCGTAAGATTTTTAATGTTGGAGAAAGTTTGGTGAGTGCAGGTGGTACAGCCACCGATTTATTAGCAAATGTGCCAACTTTACAAGTCGATCAGGATGGGACGGTTAGTTTAAGAGGATCTAATGTTAAGATTTTGATTGATGGTAAAGAATCTGCAATGGCAGGTAATGATGTGACGGCCTTATTACAGAGTTTACCAGCTAATTCAATTGATAAAGTCGAAATTATCACCAATCCTTCTTCCAAATATGACGCTGAAGGACAGACTGGAATTGTGAACATTGTCTTGAAAAAAAATATCCGTACGGGATTGAATGGGGCTGTTAATACATCCGCGGGGTCTTATGATAACTATATGGCTGGATTGACGCTTAATTACAGAGATAAGAAGTTTAACTATTTTGGAAGTTATAATTTTAACCGCCGTAATATGGTGGGAAGTGGGAAGGTTGATAACACTTTTTTAGATAATAACAGCCGTATCTATAATGAATCTGAGTCTTCCCGTAAAGGAAACGGACATAATATTAAGGCAGGAGTTGACTATAATATAACGGATCGTACTACTTTGGGGCTTTCTGGTAATATGAGTATCCGTAATAGTGATCGTTCTGAAGATTTGAATTACCAATATTCTAATCATCCTAAACTTTCGGGGACTAGTAATCGTAATTCACGTCAATTTGAAGATGACTTTGCTTATGATTTAAATTTTGATTTTAGACATCAATTTAAGCGATCTGGAGAAGAGCTGACTGCGAATGCAAGTTATGGAAATGATAAAGAAGATGGAACAAATGATTTTTTACAGAACTTTAGTGGTCCCATACCTGCTGATGGTCGTAAAAATGTGACTTCTGAAAACGGAAAGGTGATTAATCTACAAGCTGATTATGTATTGCCATTTTCTGAGACGAGTAAGTTTGAAGCTGGATATAGAACGCAGATTAGAAAATCTTTTGATACGCAGTTTTCTGAAATCTTAGTTGATAGCCTTGGGCTTTATTTCCCCGATTATAAGATCAGTAATGATTTTGATTTTACGAGTTCGGTTCATGCTTTATATGTCAATTATCAGAATAAATTAAGTAAAAAAATTGGCTATCAATTGGGGTTACGTGGCGAGCAATTTGAATTAAAATCGACTTACTTTTCAAAAGATCCAGAAGTACTTGTCAAAGAAGAAAAAGCTAATCAAAATTTCTTTCGTCTATATCCCACTGTATTCTTAACGTATGATTTAGATGATAGTGGTGATAAGTTACAGTTGAGTTATTCAAGAAGGGTGCAACGTGCTCGCGGATGGCAAATCAATCCATTTCCAGATGTTACAGATAATATGAATAGCCGACAGGGTAATCCTAATTTGAAACCTGAAGATGTGCATGCTTTTGAGTTGAGTTATGCGAAAACTTATGGTAAAGTTAATTTGGTCAGTTCAGCATATTTTAATCATACCAGTGAAGTGATTCAACCTTACGTATTCTTTGTAGATTCGAATAGTGTGACTTATAGTAAATGGGAGAATTTAACAAGCCGTACTTTATCTGGTTTTGAATTTATTGCCAAAGTCAATGCAACAAAAGATTTTGATTTTACATTCAATCTGAACTTGATAAATATCAATTATAAAGCTAATGAGCTGTACCAGTTGCCAAGTAGGAAGGGATTTTCTTATAATTCTAATTTAACCATGAACTATAGGATGACACCAACATTTTCTGCACAGGTTAGAGGCGAATATAATTCTTCTCGTGTAATGGCTCAAGGAAAGATGAATGCGATGAAAGGTATAGATGTAGCTTTGAAAAAAGATGTCTTTAATAAGAAAGCTTCTGTTATGTTGAATGTCCGTGACGTATTCAATTCTAGAAAAATGGAAGGGTATACGGAAACGCCGCAGTTGATTTCTAATTTTGAAAGGCGTTGGATGAAAAGAATGGTTACTTTATCAGTTTCGTATCGATTCGGAGGTCAGGATTTAACAAAGTCTAAGAAAAGGGAGACTAATACAAATGAAATATCCGGAGAAGAATATTAAGATATATTCTTGATTCCGATGATTTTTTTTTAAATTTAATCCATATAAATACTAGATATGAAATTAAGAACAATCGTTTTAGCAGCTACTATGCTCGCGGGTACTGCAAGTGTTGGTACTACTGTCGCTCAACAGAAGAAAGAAGTCCCTGCATATAAGGTTTTGGATCTACCTAAGGTAGATTTGAAAAATTTTAACAAAAATAAACAAGGTGCATATGTCATTTTTGATGGTACTTCTTTAACAGGATGGCGTGGTTATGATAAAGCTGTATTGCCTAAAAAATGGATCATTGATGATGGTGCTATAAAATTTGACAGCAAGGCAAATGTTGGAAATAATGAAGGTGGAGATTTAATTTTTGCTCATGATTTCAAAAACTTTGAATTGGAACTGGAATGGAAAGTGGCAAAAGGAGCGAACTCTGGTATTTTCTTTTTAGCAAAGGAAATTGAAGGACAACCAATTTATATTTCCAGTCCTGAATGTCAAGTGCTGGATAATGAAAATCATCCTGACGCGAAGATGGGGGTTGATGGAAATCGTAAATCAACGTCGTTATATGATATGATCCCTGCGAAGCCTCAAAATGCTAAGCCTTATGGTGAATGGAATAAAGTGAAAATTGTTGTTAATAAAGGTAAAGTTGAACAGTGGCAGAATGACGTCAAAGTTGTTGAATATACACTATGGGATCAATCATGGATTGATCTATTACAAAAAAGTAAATTTAGTGAAGAAAAATGGCCTTTGGCTTACGAATTATTGAAGAATGTCGGTGGCAAAACTAAATCAGGCGTTATCGGATTTCAGGATCATGGTGATGACGTATGGTTCAAAAATATTACTGTGAAAAAATTGTAATTACCATAAAGCATAAAAAAGCGAGCTTGAAAATCAAGCTCGCTTTTTTTATGCTTTATGATTCTGTTATTTCATTCCTTTATTTTATAGAATGGACTGTAATTCTTTTAAATTACTGATCATATGTATTACATCTTGTGGTCTTTCACCTTGATTAGGATTAAAGAATATGGCATCCATGCCTACATTCATTGCTCCTCGAACATCTGCATCAATATTATCACCGATCATGATGGAATTTTCAATTTTTGCGTCGGCTTTATCTAATGCGAAATTGAATATTCTGGGATCAGGTTTGTTGACCCCAACCACTTCGGAAATAAAGATATTTTTAAAATATTTATTGAGATCACTTTTATCAAGCTTTACTTCGCAAGCTTCTTTGAATCCATTTGAAATCAAATGTAAGTTGTAATTTTTATACAGATATTGAAGCGTTTCATGTGCATGTGGAAATAAATTGGTTTTCTGTGGGCACATGCGTAAATATTCTATTTCAAAACTAGAGGGAAATAGGGACGGATCTACACCAAGTTGTGTAAATGTATCTGCAAAGCGGGCACGGCGTAATTCCGTTTTATCAATTTTACCATGATGATACAGATTCCATACGCGATGATTATTGACCGTATAGGTTTGGATAAATTGGGCAGAGCTTTCTTGCTGAAATAGCTGATCAAATTTGTAATGATAATATAGTTCGTCCAATGTCTCTTCTGCATTTTTATCAAAATCCCAAATGGTATGATCTAAATCGAAGAATATATCTTTTTTGTCTTGTTGAAACATAGTACAAATATAGCGTAATATGAACTAATGAAAGAAATAGGGGCTGTTCGATTTTCCTCTTAGTGTCATAAAGTCCAACACATTTTTTTATACCTCTGTTTATCGTTATTTTTGTTCTGTTGCAATATATCGTATGAAAAAAGCACTTGTTTTATTTTATTTTCTTGTTTTTTATGCCACCTCCCAATTGATCTGGTGGGGTGTTATGCTTGCTCGGTTTCAACCACAAAGGAAATCGATGATTATCGGTGAAGGTATATTTTTTTTACTGATCTTTCTTTGGGGCGCTTTACGTTTAAAAAAGCTTTTTGTTCGTGAACAAAAATTACAACAACAGCAACAAAACTTTTTATTGGCCATAACTCATGAATTAAAATCTCCGCTAGCTTCGGTCAAATTATATATTCAAACAATTTTGAAAAGAGATTTGGATAAGGAACAGCAACAAGTTTTTTTAAGGAATTCTTTGAAGGATATTGAGCGATTGGATGATTTGGTGGAAAATGTATTAATCACCACTAAGCTTGAAAGCCGCAATTATAATCTTCCGAAGGAAAAGTTTAATCTCACCGAATTAGTAGAACAAATTGTGGACCGCCTTCAAAAGAATGCTTGTAGAACGCAAGTGTTGAAACCTAATTTGGATTCGGATGTTATGATCTACGCTGATAAGTTTGCAATAAGTAATGTCGTGACTAATTTGATCGAGAATGCAATAAAATACTCTCCACCATGTGCAAATGTTGTGGTTAAATTAACAAATGAAGAGCATGGAATAATTTTTTCTGTTGCTGATCATGGAATTGGTATCAGTGATGTGGAGAAAAAACTTATCTTTAATAAATTTTATCGTGTGGGAAGTGAAGCGACACGTAAAACTAAAGGTACCGGTTTGGGGTTGTATATAGTGAAGACGGTCTTGCAAAAGCATAACGCGTCTATTAAGGTAAAAGATAACACTCCTTCGGGGAGTATTTTTGAAGTAACATTTGATAAAAATGCAAAGTAAACAACGCATACTGCTCGTAGAAGATGAAGAACACTTGTTAGAGGCTATCAAGTTAAATTTGGAGTTAGAAGGTTACCGTGTAACAACAGCTACAGACGGTAAAAAGGCTTTGAAAATATTCAAGGAAGAACGTTTTAATTTGATCATTCTGGATGTCATGATTCCTGAGATTGATGGATTCCAGGTTGCCGAAACTATTCGACTACAAAATACGGAAGTTCCTATTATGTTTTTAACTGCTAAAAACAGTAGTGAAGATCGTATCACTGGTCTTAAAAAAGGTGCAGATGATTATTTAATCAAACCTTTCAATTTGGAAGAACTTATCCTTAGGGTAGGTAATTTGGTGCGAAGAAGTTTAAAACCTGATGATCTGAAAGAATTAAACTCTTATCAAATTGGTGATAAAACAATTTATTTTAATTCATATGAATTGCATCATGCAGATGGTACTATTACTTCTTTAACAAAGAAAGAAACCATGTTGTTGAAGCTATTGATTGAACGCCGAAATGAAGCTGTTTCTCGCGAACAAATATTGGAAACAGTATGGAATTATGATGTTTATCCTTCAACTCGTACGATTGATAATTTCATCTTGACTTTCCGTAAATATTTTGAACCTGATCAAAAACACCCAATTTATTTCCATTCTATTCGTGGTGTTGGATATAAATTCACGGATAATAATGCATAACGTTTTATGATGACATTTAAGGCTCGTGTAGCTGTTATTATCATTGCATTATTGTTAATTGGATATGGCGTTTATGCTGGACATTATCAAACTTCGATCCTGATTGCAGGTGGTGTTTGTTATCTGGTGTGGAGTCATTTGCGCGAGAGCTCAGTAGCTATGGCTAGTGATTCATTTCATAAGCAGGACTATGCTAAGGCAAAAGTTTTACTGGCTGAAGTGAAAAATCCTGATCGCTTGAGGAAAGGACGTCGTAATATTTATGAATATATGATGGGTACGATTTCACTTCATGAGGATCGCATTGATGAAGCTGAATACCATTTCCAATTAGCATCAAGATTACCGTGGAAAAAAGATAATGAAAAAGGGATGGTCTTAATCAATTTATCGAATATCAGTTTAAGAAAAGAAGAGTATGAACGTGCTCAAGCTTATATTGATGTGGCGAAGAAATTGAATTTAACAGAACGTCAAGCCAGTATAATTGGCAAAATACAAAACGAAATTTCAAAACATATATAGTGATTACTACTTTACAAAACGATTTATTGATTAGAGCTGCACTTTCGCAGCAAACAGAACGCCCGCCTGTATGGATGATGCGTCAAGCTGGAAGATTTATGCCTGAGTACTGGGCAATAAAAAATAAATATTCCTTTTTGGAAATGTGCAAAACTCCGGAGATTGCTGCAGATGTTACCATGTTGCCAGTTGACTTACTAGGTATAGATGCCGCAATTTTGTTTTCTGACATTTTGGTTACAGCAGAAGCAATGGGTGGAGATTTAAGTTTTGAACAAGGAGTAGGTCCGCGTTTCGCTAATCCAGTGCGTTCTTTTGCTGATGCAGATAAATTAGCTACTGATTGTTTGCCTAAATTGGAATATGTAGCTGATGCTATTAAAGTAATTCAACAGCGTTTGAATGGTAGTATTCCTTTAATTGGTTTTGCAGGTGCACCATTTACAATTTTAAGTTATTTAGTTGAAGGAGCTTCTTCAAAAGATTTTAAGTTGACCAAATTGATGTTGAATAATGAACCAAAATTGGCTCATACTATTCTTCAAAAGATAGCTGATGTAACCGTCGAGTATTTAAACATGCAAATTGCTGCTGGTGTTAATGCTGTTCAGTTATTTGATAGCTGGGCATTAGCTTTATCTTGGAATGATTACAAAGAGTTTGCTCATTATTATAATAATCAAATCATCTCTCGTTTGAATCGAAAAGATGTTCCAGTAATTTCTTTCTGTAAAGGATCTTCTGTGTTTGCCCCAATAATGGCAGAAGCAAAACCGGATGTGATATCTGTCGATTGGAATGCAGATTTAAAAAATATCAAACAATCGTTACCTGCGGGAATTGCTGTTCAAGGTAATTTGGATCCATTTGTATTGTATGCTGATAAAAAAGTAATCAAAGATAAGATCCTTCAATTATTTGAACGTATGCGTGGTGAAAATGGATTTATTTTCAACTTAGGACATGGTATTATGCCTGATATCCCTTTTGACAATGTGAAATACGCAATTGAAGTTGTTAAAGAATTTAAATATTAACAAGTATCAGTTTAATAAACAAAACAAGGAACAAATATTTGTTCCTTGTTTTGTTTGTAGTAAATAAGTTCTTCTCAATAACTCAATATTCAATTATCTTTGTATTCATACTTTTAGGATTATGATTTATCTTTACGCTAAAGCGATACATATCATATTTGTCATTTGTTGGATGGCGGGATTATTTTATATGCCCCGACTATTCATCTATCATACAGAGGCAAAAGATCAATCTAAAGAGGCATATACCGTTTTACACAAGCAGTTTTCAATCATGGAGAACCGATTGTGGTGGGTAATAACTACTCCTGCCATGTACATTACAGTTTTTTCGGCTTTAGTAATGCTGTATGTTAATCCATCATTATTACAAATGGGGTGGATGCATGTCAAGTTGCTATTTGTGGCAGCTATGATTGCTTACCATTTTATCAGTCAACGGATGATGTTTAATCTTAGAGATGAAAAATCAACGCTTAGTTCCTCAAAACTTAGAATGTGGAATGAAGTATCTACTGTACTGTTATTTTCCATTGTCTTTACCGTTGTTTTAAAATCTGCATTGAACTGGATCTATGGCGTTGTCGGTCTGCTATCACTGGCGATTATATTAATGATATTAATCAAAGCTTATAAAAAATATAGAACTTCAAGAGAAGGCAAATAATGGTTTTTTAATTTCTAAAAAATCGGGATCATTCCAAACTAATTATTACTATTAAATTCGGTTATCTAGACTAGCAGATGTTGATCTGATCTTTACGGGATAACTATTGACAATAAATAATAGTGTACATTTGCAGTAAATAAAACATTTTATGTCATTTGAGTCTTTAGGTTTATCACACAATATTATTAGTTCTGTCAAGCAATTAGGTTATCTGAAACCTTTTCCTATTCAAGAACAAGCTATTCCAGTTATCTTATCGGGCAAAGATCTGATGGGTATTGCGCAAACAGGCTCTGGGAAAACTGCATGTTTTGTGATGCCTATATTAGAGAAGTTACAAATTGATGTTGTTAAAAGAGATCGAAATATTGAAGTACTTGTACTTGTTCCTACCCGAGAATTAGCCATTCAGATTGATGAAGTTTTTAGAGCCTTTACTGGTAATCTAAAGCGAGAGATAAAAACTATGGCGGTATATGGTGGTGTATCTATTAATCCACAAATGAAAGGTATGCTTGGGGTAGAAGTTTTAACAGCAACTCCAGGCCGCTTATTGGACTTAATTAAGAACAAGGCGCTGAGCATTAGTCATATTCAACATTTGGTTATTGATGAGGCTGATAAGTTATTTCAAATGGGTTTTGAAGATGAGCTCAGAGAACTTTTGGCTTTAATGCCTAAGAAGAAACAAATTACCTTGTTTTCTGCAACATTAAATGATAAAATAACTGAAATAAATAATCTTCTTTCAATCAAGCCTGTTGTTGTAGAGATTGAAAGTGAAGAAGCCAATATTGATCAGATAGAACAGATCGCTTACCATGTAACTGCGGAGACTAAAGGTCCATTTTTGCGTTATCTTATCAAAGAGCAAAAGATGAACCAAGTACTTGTATTTGTATCTTCTACACGTACGGCAGATAAATTGGCAGATAAATTATTGAAAAATAAAATTAGAGCAATTTCTATCCACGGTCAGAAATCGCAAAGTAATAGAAAGGATCATCTCGATTATTTTAAAAAAGGAGATGCACAGGTTTTGGTAGCTACAGATCTGATCGGCCGTGGTATTCATATCGATTCTCTACCAGTCGTTATTAATTTTGAATTACCTCGTTCTCCGTTAGATTATGTTCATCGTATAGGAAGAACTGGTCGTGCAAATAATTTAGGAACTGCTATTACCTTATTAACAGATGAGGAGTTGCATCATTTTTCTGTTATTCAGAGGAAAATGGGCAAAAAGGTCGATATTAAACCAACAGATGAAGTAAATCTGCACGGTTATTAATTTAATTTATTAGCCCGCTTTTTTAGCGGGCTATTTGTTTAATGTGCAATTTCTGTGAAGACAAACTTGACACTATCATAGTTGATTGCAACATCTGGAGAGTAACTGGGAATATCCAGGAATCTTACTATCGCTCCATTTCCTAATCGTAGCATTTTTCCATCCTGCAGTAGTGCAAATGGTGTTCTTTTTTTTACTCCTCCACTATGTGGCATATAAAAATAGTCTCCAATTAATGTGTCTCCCTTTATATTTCCTCTAATTTCTCCGGAGTCTTTACCGCTATTACCATATTGGATCGTATAGTGTCCGTAAAAATGGTTTTCATTTTTAGTAAGCTGAAGGTATGCTGTATCTCTTTTTGAAACTGCCCGATAATGTTTAGCAGGAAAATTGACCGCACTAGGCTGGCAACTTAAAGTGAATAATATTGTTATTAGGTAACAATATGTTTTTATGGAGTGAAAAATGCTCGGAAAAAAGGCTAGCATAGATTAAATCTGTTTTTTTGATAATCAAGGTTACTTATGCTTTATCGGAAATATAACATGAAACGGGATCTTGTATTTCTTCAATGAGTTCTTTATCCATGTACTTATATTCATCAGGTATTTCT
Organism: Sphingobacterium sp. MYb388; assembly: GCF_037479535.1. Lineage (NCBI taxonomy): Bacteria > Pseudomonadati > Bacteroidota > Sphingobacteriia > Sphingobacteriales > Sphingobacteriaceae > Sphingobacterium > Sphingobacterium sp. MYb388. The sequence continues at coordinate 59,186 of NZ_JBBGYV010000002.1, forward strand.
AGTATTACGATTTCTATATTACTACATTCATTTGGAAATTGCTGTATTATTTTCTCTTTGTGATGATTTTCCATGACAAATACGATATCTGCCCAGTTTAGATGTTTGGCATTCACTTTAATTCTTGCATTATTTTCTGTACCAGCAGATTTAACGCGAACAGTTTTATGTTTTTTATAAATTGTTTCTGCAGTTAAGCTTCTCCAGCGGTTGCGGCTGCAAATAAATAATATGTTAAGCATGATTATAGGTGAATTATATGGAAAGAGGAAGAAGATAGATTATAGATCAGCATGCTATTGATAATATTTTTTCTCATTTAAATCATAACCGTCTTAATCAGTGTTGGTTCTTCTTGTAAAAATACGCCATATTTTGGTCCAAAATCTTTGATATAGGGTTGGGCATTATGGGCATCAAGACCTGCTTGATCTTTCCAAATTTCATAAAATGTGAATACATTCGGGTCTTCTATGCCTTGATGTAAATTATACAGTTCGGCGGCTGGTTCAAGTCGTGTTAAACGAACCATTTCCTGCAGTGTCTTTTTTACTTGGTCGCGATATGCTTCTTTTGTTCTTAGTACAACAGTAAGGTAAATTTTCATTTATAATTATTTATGGATTAGATTTTATTAAGCTTGTTTTATTATATCCAATTGGATTTAGGGATATAACATTTTTTCTAAAGTATGATTTTTCAATGAAATTTCATTCATCAATGTTTTCAATACGATCAATAAGCTCTTAAAATTGGTCTTTATGAAGTCCTTACTTTATTATATCTGAGGAATTAATGTATTAAGATTTATTTCTACTTATAGATGAGATTAGTAATCATGCGATATTATTTGTCATGATTGTACCTGAATTGTTATCTAAATTTTAAATGTTGTTGTTGTATTTTTTTGAAATAATGTATAATATTACATTTAATCTTCCGATAGTCTTTATTACTATTTACAATGAATAAACATTATTTAATAAAGTTCAATAATGTTTTTACGGAAGATTTTTAGAAAAATAAATTATGAAGAAATTAAAATTTTTAGTAGCTGTCCTTTTGATGGCAGGATCTAGTCTTACTGGATTCGACAGTGTTGCTCAAACATTGAAAAAGAAAGATATTGGCTTGCAATTGTATTCTGTTCGAAGTTTGATTAAAAATGATGCAGATTACTTTCCTGTATTGAAAAAATTGTCGGCCATGGGATATACGGCAGTTGAAGCCGCAGGATTTAGCGACGGGAAATTTTATAATAACTCTCCACAGGATTTTAAGAGTAAAGTTGAGAAGGCGGGAATGAAAGTTGTTTCATCCCATGCCACTAGAAATCTTTCCAATGAAGAATTAGCTTCTGGAGATTTTTCAAAAGCATTGGAATGGTGGAGTAAAGCGATAGAGGCACATAAGGCGGCTGGTATGCAATATATTGTTACTCCATGGATGGAAGTTCCAAAAACAATTAAAGATCTAGACACGCAATGTAAATATCTAAATGAGGTTGGTAAATTATGTCGTCAAAATGGTCTTAAGTATGGCTATCACAATCATGCTCATGAGTTTCAGAAAGTGGAAGATAAAGTTATCATGTTGGACTATATGATTGAACATACAAATCCGCAAGATGTATTTTTTGAAATGGATGTTTATTGGACAGTTATTGGTAGATCTAGCCCTGTAGATTATTTTAATAAATATCCAGGAAGATTTACTGCTCTTCATATCAAAGATCGCCGTGAAATTGGTCAAAGTGGTATGGTTGGATTTGATGCAATCTTTAAGAATGCTAAAACTGCAGGAGTGAAGCATATATTTGTTGAACTCGAAGAGGTTTCTGTTGATTTGGAAAAAGGCTTGAAAGAAAGTATCGATTATCTTTTAGCCGCACCATATGTGCAAGCTAGCTACGCTAAATAGTATATCAGGTCTACTGAATTATAAAAAAGAAAAGCACGAGTCATTTTGATTCGTGCTTTTCTTTTTTAATTTATTTGCATGTTAATGTCCTTCTTATTATTCAGCGATGCAAAGATATTTTATTTCCATGTATTCATCCAATCCATGTTTGGATCCTTCTCTACCGACTCCTGATTCTTTAACTCCTCCAAATGGTGCCGCAGCATTTGAAATTAATCCGGTATTAATACCGACCATTCCTGCTTCTAATTGTTCGGCAACACGAAAACAGCGGCTGATGTTTTGACTGTAGAAGTATGAGGCTAGACCAAATGGTGTGTTATTGGCTAATTGAATAACGGACTCTTCTGTGGTGAATTTAAATAGGGCGCATATGGGGCCAAAGGTTTCTTCTTGTGCTATAAGTGCATCATGAGGTAAATCTGTAAGTACTGTAGGTTCAAAGAAAAGTCCAGTTAAAGGGTTGCCTCCTGTTGTAATTTTTGCGCCATGCTTTAGGGCATCTGAAATGTGCTGTTTTACCTTTTCTAAACCTTTTTCATTAATTAGTGGGCCGACTTGTACGTCTTTATCCAGTCCATTACCTACTTTCAATTCTTTCACTGCTGCTGTAAGTTTTTCAGCAAAAGCATGATATACTGTTTCCTGAATATAGAACCTATTAATGGATACACAGGTCTGGCCTGAATTACGAAACTTACCTGCAATTGCTCCTTTTACCGCTGCATCTATATCTGCATCATCAAAAACAATGAATGGCGCATTGCCCCCTAACTCCATAGATATTTTTTTGATATTAGAGGCGGCTTGAATTGTTAATGTTTTTCCTACTTCGGTTGAACCTGTAAATGAGAGTTTTCGTATGGTCGTGTTGGTCGCTAGTTCTTTGCCAAAACCAGAACTGTCTTTACTTGTTACCACATTAAATACACCTTTAGGAATACCTGCTTCTTCGGCTAATTTTGCCAATGCAATTGCTGAGAACGGGGTTTGTGAAGCGGGCTTTAAAATAATAGTACATCCTGCCGCTAGCGCCGGTGCTACTTTACGTGTTACCATCGCTAAAGGAAAATTCCAGGGTGTAATGGCAGCTACAACACCTATGCCTTGCTTTATGGTCATCATTCGATTTCCATTTTGAGCAATTGGTATTGTTTCTCCATAAGCACGTTTTCCTTCTTCGGCAAACCATTCGACAAAAGAATTACCATAGTCAACTTCAGTTAAGGATTCCTTTAACGGTTTTCCACTTTCTAGCGTTATAATTTCAGCTAGATCGACTTTATTTTTTAGGATTAATTCGTACCATTTTCTAACAAGGTTGCATCGGTCCACTGCAGCTGTTTTACGCCAGGTCACCCAAGCTTTTTCTGCTGCGGTTATTGCTTTTTTACATGAAGCGATTTCTAAATCTGGAACGGTGTCTATAAGATTTCCTGTGGCAGGATTGATAACATCGAATGTCTTTGTGTGGGAAATGAATTTTCCATTTATATATGCTTGATTAAGCAATAAGGGATTTTTCATAGCTTTTATATTTATGTGATGAATTTTTTGCGGTTTTGTTCTGTTGGTATTTCGCATTGATCTATTTTACCAAACCAGCGATACCTATTTTTCGCGATATAATCATAACAACTGTCTCGCCAGGAAGTTGGTATCAACCTGAAAATAGCAAGGATTTTAAAGGGGTATCCTAAATCCATTGCGATATATAATGCCGCAGTACTTTTTACTAAAACCTTTTGATTTCTAACGTATACAATGGAGTCTGTATTTGACGGCAGACCGATGATAAAATCCTGTGCAATTTTCGACTGTAGGGAAGCAAATCTAAACTGATCTTTTTTGTCTTTCTTGATGATAAAATTGACTGTATTGTTGCAAAAATTGCAGACCCCATCAAATAAAATAAGCTGTTTAATAGCTGCTTTCATCAATTGAAATTATAAATAAAAAGGGAGAACTTCCGAACTCCCTTTTACAAGTATGATTAAAGATTCTTCATAATGGTATGTCCCATTCGATCTCTTTTAGTTTTTAAATATTGCTCGTTATAAGGATTTGATTTGATTTCTATAGCAACATTATCCACGATTTCTAATCCATAACCTACTAATCCAGCTCTTTTTGCAGGATTGTTAGACATTAAACGCATTTTTGTTACTCCTAGATTGCGTAAGATTTGTGCTCCGATTCCATAATCGCGTAAATCGGCTTTGAAACCTAATTGTGTATTAGCATCAACAGTATCAACTCCATTTTCTTGCAGTTTATAGGCTTGTAATTTATTAACAAGGCCTATTCCACGACCTTCTTGATTCATATACACAATAACCCCTTTACCTTCTTTTTGGATCATTTCCATTGCTTTGTGTAACTGTGGACCACAGTCACAACGGCATGAGCCAAAGATGTCACCTGTAAGACAAGAGCTATGTACGCGTACTAGAATTGGTTCATCTTCTGTCCATTCCCCTTTATAAAGCGCGAGATGATGTTCTCCTGTATCTTTTTGGGTGTAAGCTTTCAATTTGAAATCACCAAATGCTGTTGGCATATCCACTTGAACTTCTTCGACGATAAGTGAATCATGTTTAAGACGATATTCGATTAGGTCTTCAATACTTACAATTTTTAAATCAAAGCGCTTTGCTACTTCCATTAATTCCGGAAGTCTAGCCATTTCACCATCTTCTTTTAAAATTTCGACCAATACACCTGCAGGTTCGAAACCAGCAAGGCGAGCTAGATCTACAGTAGCTTCTGTGTGTCCTGTACGACGTAAAACACCACCATCTTTTGCAATTAGTGGAAAAATATGTCCTGGACGGCCAAGCTCAACAGGGTCAATATTAGGATCAATAAGTGCTTTGATCGTTTTTGAACGATCTGATGCAGAAATTCCTGTTGTACAACCGTAACCTTGTAAGTCAACTGAAACAGTGAAGTTAGTCTCATAAACAGCGGTATTTTTACCTACCATTAATTCTAAATTCAATTCATCACAACGCTCTTTTGTTAAAGGTGCACAGACTAACCCTCTTCCGTGAGTTGCCATGAAGTTGATCACTTCCGGTGTTGCATTTCTGGCTGCTGTAACAAAATCACCTTCATTTTCGCGGTCTTCATCATCCACTACGATGATCACTTTGCCAGCTTTTATATCTTCGATTGCTTCTTCAATCGTGTTTAATTTGAAATCCATTGATATCTTAAATGTATTTATACAAAGGTAGTGTAGTATTCTCTTTTAATTATAATGTGCAAGTCAAAATGAGCTTATTATTGCAATTTTGCCTTCTTTTTACCAATCTTACTTTTAATCCAATTCAATCCAGCTTCAGCTTTTATTTTGTACTGATCAATATCAAATAAGGCCGAGTCAGTGGTTGATTTATACGTTAAAAATCCAGCTAATGGCGATAATATGATAATGGCCATCCACATCCCTAAAATAGGTGAAATTGCACCATCCTTTGCTGATTTCTCTGCTACGGTAGAAATAATGTGGTAAATAAGAAAGAATATAATAGCCATGATAACAGGTAGACCAAGTCCACCTTTACGAATAATAGCTCCTAAAGGCGCACCAATAGCAAATAATAAAAGACATGAGACAGCTAATGTAAATTTCCGATGAAACTCAATGCGGTACCGGATGTCTTTGCCATTTAAATCTTTGTAATCAGGTAATTTGTTACTCAAATCGTCTTTCATGTAGTTTAACTGACTCAACGCATTTCCTGTAATTTGTGCACGCTGTTCGGGAAGAACAAGATCTTCTAATAAATTATTAAACGGTTTTACCGAAGCAGGTTTTATCTTTTTGCCCCCTTCTTGGGTATTAAAATATGGAGAATATAGATTAAAACGATTATCTACAGTCAGCGAGAGAGAGTGCTTAAGACTGTCTAATTTCATTTTATTAGAATCGGTATACACTTTTAACTGTTTTAAGTTTAACATGGCGTGATGGCTCTTAAACAAATTTTCATCTGTTCGCTGCATCTTATTCCATTCCATATCAAATTTTTGCTCAGTTTCTTTAAATTTAAATCTCGTGAACTGCTGACGGGGATCGTAGCTTTTAGAACTTTTTACGCGTGCATCTTCATAGCGAATACCGTCTTTAAGTTTTAAGATCATATAGCTATTATCAGGAGAATTATAAATAAATCCTTCTTTAGCGATTAAAACCGTATTGCCAGCATTTCCACCTTGATTATCGTAAATCATCAAATCGTACAGGATTGTACCATTTTCATTTTTACCTTTTGCTCGTATTGAATAACCTGGAATAGTATTATTGAAAATACCAGGTTTTATTAAAAAATCAGCTTTTTTATTACGGACATCATATAATAATGACCCCATCTTTAAATTTACGATAGGTAAAATGTAATCCGAAAAGAGAAATGAGCTTAAACTGAAAAAACCTACTAAAATGAATAAAGGAGTCATGGCTCTTCTGAGTGAAACTCCTGCTGCTTTGATGGCAACTAGTTCGTAACTCTCTCCAAGATTACCAAAAGTCATAATGGATGACAATAACATAGAAAGCGGCATAGCCATAGAGATCTGAACCGCACATTGATAGCCGATTAGTTTCAGTATGACATACCATTCAAAACCTTTACCTATTAAATCATCTATGTATTTAAATAAGAAAAGCATTAAAAGCACAAACATCACAATACAAAAAGTGACGAAAAATGGCTTTATAAAGGATTTAAGAATAAGTAAATAAATCTTTTTCATCCGATCATATGTTCCTTTCTAAAGCTATGTTTTTTTTGAAGCTTTAGAGATCTATTTAATAGACCTTATTAAGATGCAAAGATATACTTTTTTATCCTCCAATTACACTTTGGAGATACTCAATTGAATTATTCCAGATCATTTTGCGATTTTCTACATCTTCTTCTTTTGCAAAATCAGTAATGCGGAGTGCTACATCATTTGTTAATTCGTCCTGATCAATTTCTAGTTCAAAGTAATAAGGCTCGTCCTCAAGCCATTTATAGCGGATTAGTTTGTTTTCTTTAACATTTACAATTTTGGCTTTTTGACCTTCATCATCCCAAATAAATTCATAAATAGATTCGCGGTAATTGACATCATCGGCAAACCATTGTGATAAGGCATTTGGCTCCTGTAAATAGGGGAATAAAATCCTAGGTGAAGAATTTACTATATATTCTAAGTTCAATTTTATTTTTTCAGCCATATTATATGAATATTTATTTTTTATTTACTTAAAAAAATCTATATTTGCATTCCCAAAAACGGCGGGGTAGCTCAGATGGTTAGAGCGCAGGATTCATAACCCTGAGGTCGGCAGTTCGATTCTGCTCCCCGCTACAAAACTCTAACATACTTTCTAACTGTGCATTGGTTATACTTATATATATTATTGTAATAATACATATTTATTTTGTCTTTGCAATTATTTTACAAAAAACTTTTCGATTTTAAAAATTAAAAATATTGCATGCTTAAGCTGCTGATATTTTATGTTCTCACATTTGTTTTTTTTATGGTTACTATTTGTTTCATTATAAAGTAATTGCGTTTTTTTTGTACGCTAAGGCGCTAAAACAGTGAAAAAAAATAAAAAAAAGCTTTTTATTTGAAGGGTTATTGCTATATTTGCATACCGAAAAACGGCGGGGTAGCTCAGATGGTTAGAGCGCAGGATTCATAACCCTGAGGTCGGCAGTTCGATCCTGCTCCCCGCTACTTAAAGGAGACACTATATATTAGTTGTCTCCTTTTTTTATGCCATAAACTTAGCGATATGATGTCTACTTCATTATTGTTACTGAAAAAATGCTATCATATCAAAACAGTTTAAATTGGGAATGACTGGCGGTGCACTACAGCCGGGAATACCATTTGTACAATGATCTTGCAAGCGGTAGTAGTATATTTCCGGATCCTATTCTAGTTTCATGCTCTTTACCACTGTTAGTTCAGTCTGTAGTTAATTTTACTTCGTTTAAGAATTTAGTAATAACTTTTAGAAATTGCTCAGGATATGCGAAATGAATATTGTGATCCACATTTTCAAAAGCAATATGTTTGATGAAGTTGGAATGCTTTTCAGCAAGTATTTTGTTTTCTGCATCAACAGGCATAGGATCGTGAACTGAAATTGCATCTAGTATGAGTACAGGAATGTCTACTTGTTTAAATATTTCAAATGGAGCTATTTTTATAATGGAGGAAGCATATTTACTGACATTGGGATTGCCGAATATTGCTTCTGACATCTGTAGACTGTCTCGCATATGATAGTATTCTTGTTGTCCGCGGTAGGTGATCCATTTTTGATCTAGCGGTTTCAAAAAACTTAAGATTTCAAATTGATCTGATTTATTGCTGTCATCATAAAGGCTTTTATAGGCAGCAAATTGATCGTTATAAAAGCCGAAATACTTTTCTTCTATGTCAGCAGGGAGATTGACTTCTTGTAATTTTTGTTCTAATTGTCTTTTATTCAACTTGAAGTAGCTGGTATTAAAGGCTACTGATCCGCCATCCTCCAGTATTAAACCTGCGACATATGTAGGAAACAGTTTATAAAAATTTGTTGCTAGGTAGCCTCCACGGGAAAATCCTCCTATAACAGCATGTTGAATTTGTAAAGTGTCCATTAATGATTTGATGTCAATACAGAGATCATCGAATGAAGCATCAAATGGTGGCAGAGGAGTTTTTCCGGCATTATATTGATCTATTGAAATAATACGGTAACCGATTTTGACAAGGTCTAATGCAAAAGGAGCAAATTCGTAAGCGTTACTTAGACTGCCATGGAGCCATATTAGCACTTTAGTTTTATTTTGATTGTCGCCCCATTGGAGATAGGATAAATTTACATTTTTAGTCTTTGTAGTCCTGCGATGTTTTTGCTCATAAGTATTGAACTGTTTTGTAGCAGATTCATAATGAAGTTTAAGTTGAGTTTTATCTATTTCTTGAGCAAGCGAGGCTGTACATGATAAGCAGCCGATTAGTAAAATGAAATGGAAAAGGACATGAATTGATTTATGGCACTTTGTGGGTACCATTGTAATTTTTGATTTTAAGAAGTTTAACATACAGGAATCAAAGCTAATTTTGACTGTTAAAGATAGTGTATAATCAGCTCGTAAAAAAATAAGTGAATATTCTTATCCTTACATAAATTTTCGAAGTAATTTCATCACCCATTCTTTTTTTGTATAAGGAGGATAGATAAGTTGCGACATGTTGAATGCTGATTGAAAAGCTACTGACCTTTCATGTGAAAATGTTTTAAAGCCGAAAATGCCATGACAACTTCCCATTCCGCTACCATTTACGCCACCAAAAGGAAGGTTTGGGTTAGATACATGGATGACAACATCATTTATACACGCGCCACCTGAACTCGTGCTTTTTAACAAGCGTTTTACGGTAAGTTTATTTTTACTGAAAATGTATAGGGCCAAAGGTTTACTCTTGCTATTGATGATATTTAATGGCATCTCTAGATCGTCATAGGGAATAACGGGGAGTATTGGGCCAAAGATTTCTTCCTGCATAATTTTGCTGTCTAGCGGTACATGAGATAGGAGGGTAGGATAAATGGTCAATTCGGGCCACAGTACTTCTCCTCCCCAAGCTATGTAGGCCCCATTGTCTACAGCATCAGTGATCAATCCTACTAATCTTTCGGCATGTTGTCGATTGATGATCTTACTATATTGTGCCATATCCAGTTGCTGTTGGTCATTAAAAAACTGACGGGTAACAGCTTCTTTGTACTGCTGTATAAACTCTTCAAGTTTGGATCTTTGTATAAATACATGATCAGGTGCAATGCAGGTCTGACCTGCATTGATGAGCTTGCCCCAAGCAATTTTTGAAGCAGCATCTTTTATATCGGCGGTTTCGTCAATGATGACTGGTGATTTTCCTCCTAATTCGAGTGTAACGGTACTTAGATTTTTGGAAGCTGCCTGCATAACAGCTTTTCCTACCGTAGTACTTCCTGTAAAGAATATGTGATCAAAAGGAAGCTGAAGTAGGAATTCTGAAATAGCACGATCTCCTTCGAAGCAAGCTATGTCCTCTTCTTGAAAAGTATTTTTAATTAATTGCGTGATGACATTACTCGTTGCAGAGCTGATTTCTGAAGGTTTTAATATGATGCAGTTTCCAGCTGCAATTGCAGATATTAATGGACTCATAATCAGTTGAAATGGATAGTTCCACGGTGCAATGATTAGACATACGCCTCTTGGTTGCTGATATATGCGATTTGTTGCCAATATACTTGTCAATGTCCTGCGGACCCTTTTTGGCTTCATCCATTGTTTTAAATTCTTGATGGCAAAATCAATTTCACTGAGTGCGAAAAATACTTCCGTAAGGGCGGACTCAAATTTACTTTTTCTTAGATCAGTCTGTAATGCATCGTAGATCTGTTCTTCAAATTCTTCAATTGCAGTTTTTAATCGACGTAATTTTAATATACGTTGTTGTGCTGTACTCCATTGGAGTACAGCTTTGTTTTTTTGCTGAAGTTCAAAAATGGTTAGGATATGATCTGTCATTAGTCAAGTATGTTTATAAGCTATGCTTCAAAAGTTATTTTTATTGTGGCAATTGCTGTATCCATTCTCGGATCAATGCAACTCCTTCTTTATGAATGATGGTACGCGCGAGTTCTGGCATTGCTGTTCCAGGTTCTACACTATTCATGCGATGTAGTAGAATAGACTGCGTTGGATTTCCGGGAATGATATCAAAATCTAATCCTCCAGCTCCTCCACCAGCTGAAACGGGTGCTTTTTTTATGCCTAAATGATTTGGATTATTTTCTTCATAATCCAAAAATAGACCAGTATTAAATGCATCGCCACCTTTTGTATGACAATGTGCACAATTAATATCTAAATATGCACGTGCCCGCTTCTCTAAACTGTAATGTTTATTATCTGTCCATACTGGTAACTGTGATACTTTTGAAATTTCGGGTAAGCCAACGAGTTTACCTTCTAAAGTCCATTTTGTTAGCTGGTTGTTCATTTGATCTTTAGGAATAAAGTTCAAATTTCTTGCTTTTGGACCTATTGGTGTTAGTGTACCGTTGTTAGTATGACACCTTTTGCAATCATTTGTATTTGGAACCATATAATTAGTGACATGTTTATTCCCATTTTCATCAAGTAAAGTAATCGGTACTTTAGCTCCTGTAATGTGTCTAATGGCACCGGTCTGTTCTTTATTCCAAAGGTAATTCATGACTATCCATTTTTTAGTTTTGGGATCTTTCACTAATAACCGGGTTTCAATCATGATCTTTTGGTGCGCCTCATTAGTATAAGCAAAATTTTTGATGATAATGCTTGAATCTGGAAATTCTAAGGGGCCACTAGCCCTATAGTTGATCTGCTTTCCGTGCGGAAGTACAATAAATCGATCTTTTATAGCATAGTCTGTAAATAAGGGTGTACTTAAATCATATCTGGTAACGCCTTTTACTGGTTCTAAATTTTTAAGGTTTCCTTTAAAAAATCCGTAATCTGAAAGTTTTTCCTTAAATGTAAACCCTTCACTACTATTATCGGATTTTGCTTTATTTGTGTTATTGCATCCTTGATGCATGAGCAAAATTAGGAATGTGCCGAGCAAGATGCTTATGGTTAAAAGGTAAGACTTTTGCATGATCATTTACATTGAAATGGTGCACTATCCGTATTTGGTTTCCAGTTTTCCGGCTTTGCAGCATTTTGGAAGTCAGCGTTTACAAATAGATTTTCTTCAGGTTGATTGATGCAGATAGAATCTGGATTTAATGCTGTTCCTTTTGTTAATACATTACTACTGAAACCGTCATATACGATTAATGGAATTCTTTTAAATTTGCGATTAGGGTCCAATTTATTTAGTTGTTCTTGAGTTGCAACTAATACTTGTCCAATTCGATGTTCGAATGCGGGTTTTGGAAATTCTGGTCCCATTTCAAGTTTATTGCTGTGTATTTTAATGTTTTTGGAAATAGGAGAATAGTTGGCATTAATTTTTTCTGCAGCTTTGTCATCTGTTGCAAAGCCTGATGCAATTGTAATTGCTGCGGTATTGTTTCCAGTAATTTTATTGTCGTAGATTTCAATATCTGAAGCTGCCAGGATGATAATACCACTTCCGGGCGAAGCATTTCCTACTCCCCAAGAGGTCCCAAAACTTCCGCTTTTGGCAAAATTTCTAAAATTGTTGTCATAAATGTTGTTGTTATAAACTTTTACTTTACCACCCCTTTTCGATAAGTCTGGCAAATCAAAAATTAGAAACCCTGCTGTATTGTTATAAAATTCATTATTATATACTTCTGCATTTGACGTATTTTCAATTTCACATCCGGCCACATTTTTGGCTGCCTTACAATTGCGAACAATTGCGCCGTCTGTTTGGCCTACATAGATTCCTGCATCTGAAGAACCTTCTGTATAGCAATTTTCAACAAGGACATTTTTGCAGAGCACAGGATAAATCGCATAGCCTCCACTTGTCGAATCTGCTTGACTCCATAGCGCATGTAAATTTGCAACTTTCACATCACTACTATTGCTGATTTTTAACAAATCACCTTTAGAGTCACGAATGGTCATGTTCTCGATAGTAAATCCTTTGACATCGGTAACTCGGATACCTTCTCCGCCTTGCGTTTGACTGGAAAAATTGAGGACCGTTTTATCATGGCCTTCTCCATGAATTAAAATATGTTTGACCTGTACGATACTTAAATTGTCAAATTTGTAATTACCTGCCTGAAGTAAAATACTTGTACTGTCTTTTATTGATAAGAATGCCTCTTCAATCTTTGCTTCTTCGCCAGGTTTAAAAGTCAAGATATTAGCATAGTTGTCCTGCTGTTCTTTTGTTCCTTTACAGGAGCTTATCATTCCTACTATCATAAATAGTAAAGTAAGCTTTAGATAAAATGATTGTTTCATAATGGTTATGGTTTATAAGTTTAAAGGTTAGGGTTGGTTATAATATATTATAAGCATAGGTGACATAATATACTGCTCCAATTCTGGGATTTGCGATTCCAGTTGAATAGTATTTATTGGTTATGTTAGTTGCACCGAGACGAATTCCTGAGCGTGCTTTGATCAACTTATAGCTAATTTGTGCATCTATTACTGCAGAACTTGGTACTTCTCCCGAAGCTAATCCTCCCGATACGACATAATGATATCCGGGTTTGTACCGTAAACTGGTATTGAATGACCAAACTTGTTTTTTACCAAAGCCACTGTTTCCAAATTCCATATTGATATGATAATTTGGTGTATTAAAATTATTGATCTGACTATCATTTTTATTTTTCAGGTAGTCGGAATAGTAATTAATTTTACCCAAAAAGTTATATCCCATGTCAACACTTAGACTGGCGGCATAACCATAGGTATTTACTGTCTCACCTCCATTAAAAGCAATGTTATACTGTATGTAAGTGCTGTGATTTTTTAAGGCGTTAACATCATCAGTCCCTGGTGTGTTTACTACATTGGCATAGCCAATGAAATTCTTCCAAGTGGAGAAATATCCTAGGATATCAATCATAAATCTATTGCCCAATAAGGCAGCATAACCCAATTCAAAAGCATTTACTGATTGCGGTTTGATGTCGTCATATTGAAATTTTTTAAGTACACCTGGATCACCTGTTTCTTGAAACTTGAGTACACTTTCATAGACATATGGTGGGTACTTGTCAAATTGATAATTATCGTTTAGTAAGCGTGATGAACCTCCAGATGAATAGCTGTTGTATCCATTTAAAGTATTTTGCAAGGCTTGTATATTGGAAGGAAAGCTATAGGCATTTTGGTAGGAGAAGCGAATGAAATTTTGGTTCATTGCTTCGAAAACCAGGGACGCCCGTGATGTAACTTTTGGTGAGGAGAACAGCGTGTTTTTATCATATCTAAATGAAGCTGCTATGTTCAATCGTTCTTCAGCTACTTTTTTAGCCATTTGCACGTATGCACTATATTCATTTACATTTATGGGTTTATCTTTATCAGGAAATAGGGTGTTTTTACTGTTTAAATTATATAAACGCCAATTGACTCCGGCAATCACAGTCATAAATTTGATTTGATTACTGAAGTTGTATTGGGCTTCGGTATTGTATAATTTACTACGATCAAGAAAGAGTGTGCCCCCTTCTGAAATAGGTGTACTTGTGATACTATCTCTAAGTCGATTGAATAGCGGAGTGCCTAACTCTGCTCGTCCCTGATCTGCAAATGATCGCGCAGCTAAGTGTGCATCATTGAGTGCTGCTCCTCCGGCAAGTGAATTGATCAACTGGTATGTATACTCAGGATACCAACCACCGGCTTCTCCATCATAGCTTGTTTTCCAAGACTCATTAATGTATTGTGCTGTAGGTCCTGCTACTAGTGTACGGCCAGAATTTTCTTGGGTAGTATAGGTTCGGACAAACCAGTTGTCGCTTTTTAATTCCAGTCTGTACTGTCCTACTTTGAAACCTTTTAGTTGATATCGGGTATCATTGGTGTAAACGATATTTCCAGTGCCGAAAGTTCCTGATGCTATGGCTTCTATTTTTGGGCTTATCTTATAACGTAATTCTCCATTTATTTTAAAAAGTTTGGCGGTATTGTCTAAGTATCCATATTCTGGATATCCGGTACGAGCAACATAGTTGGGTTTGCTCAGTAGTGGTTCTATAATAGGGGCTAGATCCGGATTTCCGGCAAGAGCCGCCTGTAGAAAGGGCGAAATATCGGTGGAGGTAGAGCCTCCGTAAAAATTTACGCCATTGTAGTTGGGATCAGTTAGGCTGGTTCCTGGTCCATTTTTATTGCTAGCATCATTGGCGACCCAATCTTTAGCCTGAGTATATTGTGTATTTATTTTGAAGGCGATTTTATCATTTATTTTTTTGGCGAAACGAATTGTCCAATCGTAATAGGGAGAAGGCGATACGGGGTCATTTTTTTTCTTATTATTGATGTGATTGACCCCTTGAGTGATTAACACGCTAATTCCTTGGTATTTGAATGGATCTTTACCTGTCATAACCATGGTTCCATTTAATCCCCTTGAACCATATAATGCAGAGGATGCTCCTGAAAGAAGTTCAATATTATCCACATCGAGCTGAGTTAGACCAATTGCGGAGCCGAGCGGGAAATTTAACCCAGGTGCCTGGTTGTCCATACCATCTACGATTTGGGTGAAATTAGTATTACCGCTTGTATTGAAACCTCTAGTTGTTACACTGGTAAATCCCAGACTAGAGACAGTTACATCTACTCCTTTTAGTCCTTGCATCATATCCATGTAATTGAGTTGCGGGGAGTTAACGACATCTTTGGCACTGATCTGTTCGATGGTAACTGGAGACGACAGTTTATTTTGTACTGTTCTGCTTGCCGAGACGACGACTTCTTGACCAAGAATCTGAGCTGGTTTTAAAAGTAGTTCTAATGGAGTTGAAAAACTTTCTACGATGAATTCTTGAGGTTCATAACCTATTGAGGAAATCAATAATGTAATCGGAAGTGATTTAGAGGTTTTCAATTGAAACCTACCCCGATCGTCACTATAGGTGCCATCGGTGCCATTTTTAACGCGAATCGAGATTGCGTATGCGGCTTCATTGGTGGTACTGTTTTTAATGCTTCCTTTAATAAAGCTCTGCGCGAGGACTGTGCCGGGCATACAGAGATAAAGGATCAGATTGAGTAAAAGGACCTTTTTCATATTTATAATTGGTTAGTTTTAGCAACAACATTAAAAAATATCAAAAATAGCTTTTACCCTTTCTCTAGTTTCTATCGAATACTACATTGCGGCTACTTTTTAATTCCTTTAAAAATCAAAGACACTAAAAATTTGGTATCTTGCAGACTTTGCGAATAATCAATTTCAGGCTCTTGTTTTAGTATAGCCTGCTGTTCCACACTGTGTTTTAGTGCATTGGAAAAATTGATCAATACGGAAGCTGTATTTTTTGGATCTTTTAATTCCAATTCTTCCTCTTTAACTGCTTCTTCCAATAGCTGTGTGAGGAATGCTTTTTCTCGAATCATCAAGGCATCATATAGCTCGAAGAATCGCGGAAGTAACTTACCCATTGATTCTACCGAAACACGATTCATGTTCAATACATTTTTATAATAATTGAATCGTGATTCGAGATAAAATGCTGTTCTATTTTCAATTCCTTCTTTCTCAACCGTAGCACTTTGTAGCGAATGAATATAGTTTTCGCCTTCTTCTAGTGCTACCTCAATGAATATATCTTCTTTGCTTTTATAGTAATAGTATAATGATGTTTTATTGAGACCAACAGCTTTGGCAATGTCTTCAAGGGTTGTTTTGTCCAAACCGAATTTCGCAAAACATTCCATTGCTGATTTACCAATTTTTTTCTTTACTTCTTCTTTCTTACTCATATTGCTTAGACTAAAGTTATAAATACAAATTCAATTTTCCAAACATTTTATTAAAAAGTTTGAAAAGTTGAAAATAACCTGTTTTAATTTTTTAAACTTAATAAAATTAAGGTATTAATAGTTTTTTATTGATGATCATCTTTATTTTTTCTTTATCAAAATAGAAAAGATGATGGTTAATTAAGATTAGTACACATGAGTATCCTTAATAAGGAGTGAAAGAATAGAGTAATGTTATTCAGGATCTATAGATTTAAGCTACGTGGTTATTTGTTGAAGTTAATCAGGATCCAAGATAGGATGTTTTGAATAATAAAAGAATTACGGGGGCCATAGCCCCCGTAATTCTTTTATGCTTAATTAGGGTTAAGCATCTTTTTGCTGAAATTGTGTTTCAACGTATTTTTTAAAATTATTGAGGATGGCCTGCCACCCCGAGTGTTGTTGTTCTTCGGAATGTGAGGTTTCGCTATCAAAACTCTGAACGATTGTTACCACGTTTTTGTTTTCAAAAAATGTAGTACTTACCTTTCGGTTGTCTCCAAGCGTATATGCTATGTGCCTAAGGGGCCTCACTTCATCATATTGTCCTTCAAAATTAAAATCAAAACTTTTATCCTTTGCGGCCATGTGAAAACTGAATCGACCTCCATTTCGCAAATCATTGGTTGCGCTTGTTGTTTCCCAATCATCGCTTGCAGCATTCCAGTGAATAATATGCTCTGGTTTGATAAATAGTTTCCACACATATTCTAAGGGGGCATTTATATCGGCACTGACTGTAATTGTTGACATAATTTGTAATTTATAAGGAATTAGTATAAAGGTAATTAATATTTTTATCAGGTTGAAATTTCCTGTTAATTATCATCAAAAGCTAGACTTTTCCAATTTTCTTTTTTCAGATATTTAATCATGATTAAAAATATAATCCACGCTATAATGGTAATCACCCAAATTATAATTTCGTATTCGTGAATAACGATATGTAAGTAACCTACTAATGCTAAAAGTCCTAATATAAACAGGTTGATGATTGTTCTACTTTTTCCGTTTTCTATAGATTGTGAAAAGGGAAAAGATTTGACTAGGAATAACATAACAAGAACACTTTCTATACCTCCTATGGCTGTTGCTAGCAGAATATCATTGGTCACATGTGCACCAAAAAGGGGGACACAAATGATTAGAAAAATTAAATTGAAGGGAACAAAATATTTTAAGAATGCTGATTTTAAAACTCCTGACATTAATTCTCCTGTTTGTTGAATAGGGGCTGCGTAATAGATCCATGCCGCTTTGTATTTTTCACTTTTAGTGATTAGTTGGAAAACAGTTAATACTGTAAAAAGCGATAGATAGAAAATCATAATATAAAGTCCTGATGTATTCACACGGTCAATTTGTTCAGCCAATGTATTATTTTTCCCCTGCAGAAATAGAAAGATGAAGTAGATCGGTAAGTAAGCCATTGTGGGATACAGTTGCATTTTAAATTCTCTAGAACGTGAAGTTATCAACCAAATGATAGAAAACCCAGCTTTTTCCAATGGTGTATTTGTGAATATTTTTTCTATTTTTTTATAAAACGAAATTTTCCCTTCTTGTGATAGTTCTTCTTTTTTAACTGGGCTGTCTCCGATAGCTAACTGTGCTATTTTATTATTAAAATCTTTCGAAAATAATTGTGATGACCCTAAAATGGCCACAATAAGTAAAATGATGCTAAGAGAAGCAAAAATAAGTGTCAAACCACTGAAATCTTTAACTAGCATGGCTTGAAAAGATGCGATCCATGTTCCTGGAGAAATCCATAGTAATTTAAGATGATAAATACTGTTTTCTCCTTCTGTAAAACTTTGCATTACTCTAGGGCCAATTTGATAACCTAGAAAAATAAAAATGGAAAAGAATATCTGGATGTAACTGATTGTATCTTTAAATTTTTGAATAGACAGAAAACGTAGACATAAGGAATAGAAAATATTGACAAAGAAAACCGCTATTAAAGCTGCTATTACAATTTGAATAAGAAACATCGATGCCGCAAAAATATTCCAACTGATAAATACATAGATTAATGCCGGTAATGTTATGGGCAGTAATTGCGTAGAAATCTTTATTAGCATGTATAATATTCTTGAAAAAGCAACTGTTTTATCATTCACTGGTCTTGGTAAAATGATATATTGGTCCTTGTTATCAAGCAGAATTGTTGAGAAGTCTGTTATCAGCGATAATGATAATATGGATAATATAAATGTTAAGAATAATGATGTCGCTAAGAATTTATCGGGGATGATAATAACAAATGATAAGAACATGAGCCCCATAAGGGAGAAAATAAAAAATTGAAACCAGGTTGAATTTTTAGCTGGTTTCTTATTTTGATTCTTCGTGAACGAGGCTAAAGGACGACGATCATCTATTGTTAATTTTGTTTCAATTATTATCCTTAATTGGGCAACATCGATACCTATGCTTGTCCATAATTTGCTGAAAAGCAAAATGAATTTTAATGTTAATTTCTGCATATTATTTTATCGAATTGCTGAAATAATATGTGATGCATCTATGTTTCCATCTTCTTTTCCTGTGAGTTTTGAGAAAATTTGTTCCAACGTATCCGATTGGTTCGTTTTTAATTGCTCGAAACTTCCATCAGCTATAATATTACCTTCTGAGATTAACATAATGCGATCGGATACTTTTTCGACAACGTCCATCATGTGCGAGCAGTAAAATATTGTTTTACCTTCTTTAGCCAAAAGGGAAATCAATTCTTTTACAATAATAACAGCATTAGCATCTAATCCGGATAATGGTTCATCTAAAATTATAATTTGGGGATTATGTATTATACCTGAAATTAATAATACTTTTTGGCGCATACCTTTAGAAAATGTATCCATCCTGTTATTTAAATTTTCTTCAAGACCAAAAGCTTTAAGTAATTGTTGTGCCCTTTGTTGAATTAATGTATCTTCCATACCATATAATTTACCTACAAAATCAAGGTATTCCATAGGCGTCAATACATCATATAGTTCTGCATTTTCTGGTACATAACCGATTTGACTTTTTACGGTAAGCGGATCTTCTTTAATATCTATATCATTAATAAAAACTTCTCCTTCAAAATCATTGATCAGACCAGTAAGTATTTTAACTGTAGTGGATTTACCGGCACCATTGGGGCCAATATAACCGATTACTTGACCGGGATAAATATCAAGATTTATGCCCTTTAATATTTCTTTTGATCCGTATGATTTTCTAAGATTTGAAATTCGGATAATTGGTTTGCTCACATCCATAAATAAATTATTCTGAGCTAAAGATATAAAATTTGAAAGGGTAATGATACTAATTTATGGAGAAAGAAATATTTGATTAAAATGGTTTAAGAAATTAAGATTTGGATATCGTATTATAGAGAGTATTTAACGATATCCATTTCTAAAATGAATCTGTGGTATATTCATTTGTATATGTTTCTAGAAATTTACGCTAGATCCCTTAATCATAATTAATGGGATAGCCTTCCTCATCTAAATCATCGCGTAAATCTTCCGGTGTTTCGGCTAGTTTCTTATCTATTGGCTTTAATTTTACTTCTCCTTCTATCCGCATTCCACCTTCTTCGAGATCGTCTTCGATGAGTTCGTCTAAATCTGCATATTCATCTCCAACGTAGGGGTTTGAATTGTCGTAAGTTGAATCGTCATCTGCAGCCCCTTCAGCGACAGTATCATAATCACTTGGGTGATCGTAATCAGGGTCGCTATCTTCCACATCTAATGAAAATGATTGTTTATCTGGATCGTAAGCTAATTGGTCTGCGTTTGAATTTTGAAGTTCATCTTCATTCGCGATTTTCTTTTTAGACATTTTAAATTCTCCTTTCTATATATAAAGAGAACAAAAGAACACTAGAAAAGTTTAAAATTAAGACTCGATTCTGATATCATATTCGCTAAGTAGGCCCGGCAGACTTAGGAGTGAAAACTTTGCTTTTTTTAATTTGTTTTTATTCGGTGATAGCATCAGATTTTGTGCATCTCGAAAATCGACCTGCTCCAAATTGGTCTGATCAAATATTGCTTGATTTAGATCACAATTTTGGAAAGATGACCCTGTTAGATCTGCTTCAGAAAAATCTACTTCCCGTAATTGGCAACTTCTAAAGGTTGTTTTTTTTAGCTTCAATTGATAAAATGAAGCATGATCGATATTGCAGTTTTCAAAAGTAAAAGATAAACCGAAGCGGTTGCATTGCTGAAATTGTAAGCCTAATAGTTTACAGTTTTTAAATCGGACTTGTTGGAATGTTGTTCCGGATAATTCGGCTAATGAGAAATTACAATCTATAAATGTACAATCTGCAAAAATGCTATTGTTTAATTTATTGTTTGAAAAGTCGCAGTTTTCGAAACGGCAATTATCGTATTCTGCTTGTTCAAAGTTATTTTTTTTATAATCGATGAAAGTTATTTTTTCTCCTTCGTAATATGCTGCGGTCATATCCAAAAATAGAAATTTTAATTTAGGAATATGTTATAAATAGTCCTCTTTATTTATTTTTATCAGTTCATAAGATGCTACAGAGCTATGAGAATAATGGGTTCATGATGAACAGGAACCCGAATTGATTTTGCAATAAAACAATATGCATTGGCCTTAGTATGTAATTCTGTGGCAAGTGTCATCAATTCTGGATTTCTGATCCAGACGGTTGGTTGGAGTGTAACTTTTGTAAATTGACCAGCCCCAGATTTCTCTTCTGTTAGAATACCTATCGGTTGATCTTCATATCGTACTACTTGTATACCCGATTCGGCACAAAAGTGTAAATACCAAAGCATATGACACGTTGATAGTGAACTTAGGAATAAATCTTCTGGGTTATGTTTTGTTGGATCACCTAAAAAAGCAGGATCTGAAGATCCTGCAATTACTGCTTTGTGCGGTATGCTGATTTCAAAATCACGTTTATAGTCTTTATAGGAAGCGGTATCTTTTCCAGTATTTCCCGTCCAGATTACTTTTTGCTTGTATTGATGTTCTTTTGCCATATTAACGTATTTAGAAAGCTGAATTGATCATTCAGCTTTCTAAAATTAATATAATAATTTTCTATTCCGGGGTATTATTATCAACATTGATCATCCAATTAATGCCAAATTGATCTGTTAACATGCCAAAATATGCTCCCCAGAATGTTTGAGTCATTTTCATAGACTGTATTCCATTGACTGAAAGTACATCATAGAGCCTATCTGCTTCTTCTTTATCTGTACTGTTAATTGATAGTGTAATATTCGTTCCTTTTATATAATTTCCACAATTACCATCAATACTATCGCTACCCATTAAAATACTATCTCCGTGTATGGGTAATGAAACATGCATGATTTTATCTTTCTGTTCTGGTGATAGCGGTGTTTGTCCCTCAGCTGTAGGCATCTCACCAAATTTACCTATGTACTGGAATTCTTTCTTGAAAACATTTTTATAGAAGTTAAATGCCTCCTCGCAGTTGCCTTCAAATGTTAAATAAGGATTGATTGTTGTCATGGTATTTTTATTTACTCCGTTTCTAGTTTTGTTTTTAACCTTTCTAAGCCTGTCGCTAAATCACCGCCTAACATTTTATCAAAATCCATACAGAGCAGCATGAGATTCATCGGGTAGCTCATGTGTCCATCAAATCCCCAGATTACTCTTGTTGCAGTTGGAGATATTGAATCAGTGATCATGTAAGCCTTATCTTTGGATTCAAATGGTTTAATAAATCGAATTTCAAAATCAATTCTTTTACCGTCTTCGATTTTAACAATTTCCTGCTCCCCTTTTCCTACACTATCTGCTTTACTGTCCCAAGCTGAAATAAATCCAACAGTTCCATCTGTACCTTGATATGTTTTTGTCATCAAAGGATCCATCATTGCCCATTTACTGAAGTTATTTTGATTGCGTAGGTATTTGATATAATCAAATACTTCTTGTTTTGGTTTGTTAATGGTGATTTCTCTTTTAACAGCATAATCTTTTTTAAGAAATAGAGCTGTTATTAAAAGTACTGCCACTATGAGAAGCAATACAATAACTATTTTCTTTAGAATTTTCATATTGGTAGTTTTAGTAGTTTATAACATCGCTTCTTTGGGAAATTTGTCTGCAATTAAATTTAAATTTATACCGTGTTCAAGGTATGCTTTGCAACCATCCAGTACTGTTGTAAATCCTCCGGTAGAATCTATTAATACCTGCAATAATTCATCTCCTGTTTGCTGGAAACCTTTTTGATGGATTGTGACATACGTACGATCTGGAGACAGTGATTTAAATTTGAACTCTACTAAAGTTTCGGGTGGTCCCCATAGTACTGTAATTTTTTCATTGGTGATGATATCCTGTACTGTAGCAGTACTTTTTACATCATACATTTCCCATTCCCAAATAACTGTTTTTCCTATTTCTAGTTTTCCGGAGCTTTTGGTAAACCAAAAATGCACAGTAATTGCAGGATCTATAAATGCTTGAAACACCTGTTCAACAGGTTTTCTAATTAACATTTGAGCTTCTACAGATATTTGATTTTTCATAACGGGTATTACTGAATCTGTTTTAAATAATTAATAATACTGATAACATCCTGTTTTCCTAATCCTGCATCATGTGCTTTTTGATACGTTTCCAGTAGCACTGTATTCATTGGGGTGTTAACACCTTCTTTTTTTGCGAGGTTTAGATCTTTTAACATGAAGTCCAATGCAAATGCGGGTGGATAATCTTGCTGTAATAGGAGTGGAGTTTTTACTTTAGTGGCTCCACTTCCACAGGCACTTTCATTGATTATTTCTAACATGTCTTCTGTTTTAATTCCACTTTTTTCAGCAAATAAAACTGTTTCGGCAAGGCCCTGATAGATGATAGAGAGAAAATAATTTATAGCCAGTTTAGCTGAAATGCCACTTCCTACCGGTCCAACATGCTTTACTGCCTTGCCTAATTTATTTAAATAGGGTAATACTTCTTGCAGGTCTTTTTCTTCTCCACCAGCCATGATAATCAATGTTCCTTCTTTAGCAGGCACAGTACTCCCTGCTACAGGTGCATCCATAAACCGAGCTTGCTTTTCTTGAATTTTTTGTGCTATCGTTAAAGTAAGGTCTTTGGAAATCGTACTCATATCGATAAATATCTTTCCTGATATATCTTCAAGATGAAATATATCTTCATAAAGATCTATTATTGCCGCATCGTTCGAAACCATGGTGAAGATAATATCACAGTTTTTGACTAATTCGATGGCACTTATATAAACTTCTGAAAGATCTGTGAATGGTTCTGATTTACTTGGGGTTCGATTGAAGACGGAAAGGGGAAATCCTGCATTTTCTAGATTTTTTGCCATTGGAAATCCCATGTTTCCCAATCCGATCCAACCTATATTTTTATGATGCATATGTATTAAGTTTATAACAGGTATAACAACTATTTTTTAAGATGGTTTTTACTTTTAGAGATGATTATTTGTTTGATAAGCGTGATTACAAGAAAAGGTTATTTACGGCTTCGTTAACGGAAGAGTTTTGTAAATAACCTTTTTTATAAATGAATTGAATAGGCTTAGAAATAATCATCTTTAATGATAACTACTTGTTTTCGTATTCGTAAATTTTAAGATATAATTCCTCGACCTTTTTTCTTGCCCACGGTGTTTTTCTTAAAAAAGCTAGCGATGATTTAATACTGGGGTTTTCGTTGAAACAGCGAATATTGATCCGTTCACCTAATCCTTCCCAACCTTCAAAATAAGCAATTAGATATTCTAGTATTGTATCCAGTCTTTTTCCGTGAAGTGGGTTATTTTTTTGTTCCATTGTTTGTGTGTTTTTTAATATTTAGATCTTGAAAGTCGAAACTAAAATCTGTCTGTGGTGATACCGGGTTCATTGTAAAACCAGCTATTTCTTTGTCTTGAATAGTGAAGTGTACAAATGCATCTGCATACATCAAGCGATTGTACCATTTGACAACATACGTGCTGTCTTGATAATAGTAAAGTTCACCAGTGAGTTGGGGAGAACGTTTTGAAGCGAACGTTAATCGTCCATTTTCAGCTTTAATTGATACTTCTCCAAGCCAGTTGTCAAGATATTTACCTGGTATTGTTTGCCGGTATTTGTCCTGAATGTTTTTATTCTCTTCTACGATTTGCCACGTTTTCTGTGTTATGAGATCAGCTTCAGCATTGTTTTTGGCAATTGAAGTTTGATAGGTGGTAATCCAGTGTTGATCGTTAATACCTAAATAAAAATCTTTTATCGTATTACTGATGGCACTGAATGCTGCACCTTCTTGCTGATTGGTGAGCACTACAATGCCCAGTTTTAATTGTGGAAGCATAACGATTTGTGTGACAATTCCTTCTAATCCACCCGTATGGGAAACCTCTAATTTACCCGCCATATCTGTCAGACGAAAGCCAAGGCCATATGCTCTGAATATCGAGTTGTAAGGAGGAACAGTACTGACAGGCATGATTGTCTGTGGTGTGATCAATTCTTTTAATTGCTTCTTGGTGATCAGCTGATGTCCATTATTTTCGCCGTTGTTGAGGTGAAAAATCATCCATTTGTTGAGATCGACCACATTGGAGTATATGCCTCCGGCTGCATCCAAAATGGTATTGGTATAGCGTGTACTGACATGATTTATACCATCTAGAGGTACATGTGGAGCGATCACATCTTGGCGATCTTGCAACATGTTCCAATTTGGTGCAGAATGATTCATTGCCAACGGTTTAAATATCCTTTCCTGAATAAATGTCTGCCAACTTTGGCCTGATACTTTTTCTAAAACTTTTCCAGCTATAATATATAGCAGATTATCATAATCATATTTTGTGCGAAAATCGGATGTAGGTTTTAAATACTGGATGTTATGGATAATGTCATCGGGAGTAAAGTCATGTCCATCGGGCCATATCATTAAATCTCCGGCACCTAGTCCCAAACCACTTCTGTGAGTTAGCAGATCACGAATCGTGAAGTTTTTAGTTACATAATCATTATACATCTTGAATTCCGGGAGGTATTTTTGTACGTGGTCATCCCAGTTTAATTTACCTTCATCTACTAAAATAGCCAGGGCAGTGGTTGTAAAGGCCTTTGAATTGGAGGCAATTCCAAAGTTCGTTGAAGCATAGACCTTATTCATTCTATTTAAGTCGGCAATACCATATCCTTTGGCGAATATTACCTGGTTATCTTTTACGATACCCACGGCTATTCCCGGTACATTAAAGGTTGATAATGTTTTCTGGACAATGGAGTCTACGACACTTTCTTGTATATGCTGTGCAAATAAAGAAGTGCTGCTAAAAAATAGAAGAGCTATACAAGCTATTTTTTTCATTCATTTGTGAGATTATATTCAAATATCTAAATAAAACAGCAATTGTATAGTCTTAATATAAGAAATACAGTAATTTTTAAGGGATGTATTAAGTACTTTTTGCTCCTCTGGTCAATTTTTCAACCGTGTCCCATTGTTCCTCTGAAACGGCATCGAGTCCATTAAATTCTCCAGCACCTTTTAACCATTCTCCGCCATCGATTGTGATCACATCACCATTGATGTATGCTGAATAGTCGGAAACGAGGTATGCAGCCAAATTGGCTAATTCTTGTAAGTTACCAGTTCTTCCAAGAGGTATCCTGTTGACAGGGTTGAGGGTGTCACTTAGGTTACTTGGAAAGAGGCGGTCGAAAGCGCCAGTTGTATGAAAAGGGCCGGGAGCAATTGCATTTAATCGAATTCCTTTGCGTCCCCACTCAACTGCTAACGATCTTGTCATCGCTAATACTCCAGATTTAGCACAAGCAGAGGGTACGACATAACCTGAACCGGTACTTGCGTAGGTCGTTACAATATTAAGTACTGTTTTATCTTTATCCTTGTTTGCAATCCAAATTTTTCCAAGTGCCAGTGTGCAGTTTATGGTACCTTGAAGTACAATTCCTAAAACAGATTCAAATGCACGGTGGCTTAATCTTTCTGTCGGCGAGATGAAATTTCCGGCGGCGTTATTCACTAATATGTCAATTGAGCCAAGCTGTTTAATACCATAATTAATAACTTTCTCTACTTGGTCATAATCGCGAACATCACAAGCAATTGCTATACATTTACCATTAGTTTCCTTACTAAGCTCTGCTGCGGTTTGTTGGATAACATCGTCTTTTCGACTCGTGATGATGCATTGTGCCCCTAATTGTAAAAAGTATCGGGTCATAGCTTTACCAAGACCTGTTCCACCTCCGGTAATCAATATGTTTTTTCCCATTAGTGCATCCTCACGAAGCATTCCTTGTGTTGTACTCATGTGATATTATTTAGTGTTTGTAATCAATTATATCATCCAATTTACAAAAAAAAAATCTTCCTTTTCGAGTTATTTATGATATGCTTTTTAATGTCTTTGATAAACTTTGTTCCTGGTGGTTGGAAATACGGGAGGGGGAGTAAGTTATTTAAAGAACAAAAGGCCTGTCTCATTGAGACAAGCCTTTTATGATTATATGTTTAAGACGCATGAGCTAACTCATGTTCTCTTGCATTTATGCTCCTAATTGAACACGTTTGAATGCAGTAACAGTTAAGCCTTTAGAAACTGAATCTAAGAATTGAGCGATAGATTTAGAGTTATCTTTCACGAATTCTTGGTTCAACAAAGTAGTTTCTTTGAAGAATTTGTTCAATTTACCAGCAGCGATTTTTTCTGCCATTTCAGCAGGTTTACCTTCAGCCATGATTTGTTCTTTAGCGATAGCAATTTCACGCTCGATTGTATGCGCATCAACACCATCTTTATCAATAGCAATAGGGTTCATTGCAGCGATTTGCATAGCTACATCTTTACCAGCTTCTTCAACACCATCAACATTTGCAGATAAACCAACTAATACACCTAGACGGTAGTTTGCGTGGATATAAGCAACAACTTTCTCAGCAGAAACAGTTTCGTATTTAGAAACGTCAATTTTCTCACCGATTTTACCAGTTTGCTCGATTAATAAATCAGCAATTTTAGTACCGCCAATTTCTAATGCTTTTAGGTCTTCTAAAGTAGCAGGTTTGTTTGCTAAAGCAACTTCAGCAACTGAATCAGCGAAAGCCACGAAGTCAGCATTTTTAGCTACGAAATCAGTTTCACAGTTAACTTCAACTACGATACCTGATTTACCATCAGTTGCAGCTTTAGCAATGATAACACCTTCGTTAGAATCACGGTCTTGACGGCTAGCAGCAACTTTAGCTCCTTTTTTACGTAAGTAATCAACAGCAGCTTCGAAATCACCGTTTGCTTCAACTAACGCTTTTTTACAATCCATCATACCTGCGCCTGTTTGTTGACGCAACTTGTTTACATCTGATGCAGAAATTTGTACTGACATGATATATTCTTTTTAAATTTTTGACTTATTATTTTCTTGACAATATTAGCATAACTATTGTTAAGCTAATATAAAGTTTATCATTTCTTATTCGAGAAATGATAAACCAAAAAACCGGACAGATAGGTCAGTCTAAGAAAAGAATTCTTTTCCAGAAACCAACGCTACGCTATCCGGTTTGGAATAAAAAATATTATTCTCCGTCTTTCGCTTTACGAGGACGTTTAGCTTCTGAAGCTTCAGTAGTATCAACTTTAGCCTTAGCTGCAGCTGCTTCTTTTTCTGCTTCGTCTTCTTTATCACGTTTGCGCTCGTCCAAACCTTCTTGGATTGCTTGACCAATGATACCAGCGATTAAGCTAATAGATTTACTAGCGTCATCATTTGCAGGGATTGGGAAATCAATGTTTGAAGGGTCAGAGTTTGTATCAACCATTGCAAAAGTAGGGATGCTCAATTTGATTGCTTCAGTAACAGCGATGTGTTCTTTTTTCACATCGATGATGAATAAAGCAGCCGGTAAACGGTTCAAATCAGCGATACCTCCTAATAGAGACTCTAATTTGATACGCTCACGTTGAATCATCAACTTCTCTTTTTTAGATAATACATCGTATGTACCATCTTTTTGCATTTTGTCAATAGTAGACATTTTTTTGATGGACTTACGAACTGTTGTGAAGTTTGTAAGCATACCACCTAACCATCTTTCTGTAACGAAAGGCATGTTAACTGCTTTCGCTTGTTGAGCGATGATTTCTTTTGCTTGTTTTTTCGTTGCTACGAATAAAACCTTACGACCTGATTTTACGATTTGTTTGATAGCTGAAGCAGCTTCTTCCAATTTCGTAAGCGTTTTGTTCAAGTCAATGATGTGGATACCGTTACGTTCCATGAAAATGTACTTAGCCATTTTCGGATCCCATTTACGTGTAAGGTGACCAAAGTGCACACCTGCATCCAATAAGTCTTGATAAGTTGTTCTTGCCATTTTTTGATCCTCCTTTGATTAACGTTTACTGAATTGGAATCTCTTACGAGCTTTCTTGCGTCCTGGTTTCTTACGCTCAACCATACGGTCATCACGTGTAACTAAACCTTTAGCACGTAAAGCTGGTTTAACTTCTGGGTCTAATTCAACTAATGCTTTCGCAATAGCTAAACGTACAGCCTCAGCTTGTCCTTTTACACCACCTCCATTAACGTTCACTTTCGCATCAAAATTCCCTGCTTGACCTGCTACTTCTAATGATTGAGTAACAATGTATTGCAAAGGCAATGTTGGGAAATATTCTTTGTAGTCTTTACCATTGATTGTAAGGACTCCGCTACCAGCAGTTAAGTAAATGCGGGCAACAGCAGTTTTTCTTCTTCCTGAAGTATTAGTTGTTGACATGTCGATTCTCCTTAAAATTTAACTGGTTTTGGATTTTGAGCCTCTTGTTTGTGCTCAGTTCCAGCATAAACATAAAGGTTTTTAAACAATTGACGACCTAAACGGTTTTTAGGAAGCATACCACGAACAGCTTTTTCAATAACGCGCTCAGGGTGTTTTGCCAATAATTCTTTTGGAGTGATGAAACGTTGACCACCCGGGTATCCCGTGTAGCGAACGTAAGTTTTGTCACCCAATTTATTACCTGTCAATCTAATTTTTTCTGCATTGATAACGATAACATTATCTCCGCAATCTACGTGAGGGGTAAACGATGGCTTGTGCTTTCCGCGAATTACTTTCGCAATTTCGCTTGCCAAGCGCCCCAAAATCTCGCCTTCAGCATCAACAACGATCCATTCTTTGTTGATGGTGTTCTTGTTGGCAGAGACAGTTTTGTAACTTAACGTATTCACTTGCTTTTAATTAAATAATTAATAAAATTTTATTCACTTCTTTTCCCTGTGTCTCAAGGGTCTGCAAAGGTACTTTTAATTTCTTGATTACGAAAATCTATTTTACTTTATTTTAGACAGTTTCATTTTAATCTGAAGCACTTAAGATTAATTTAAATGCCGGGTAATGTCATAATCATCAAAAAATAACCTATTGAAATGCAATAGCACTATTTAACAGTTGTCCATTATTAGTATATTGCAACATATTAATACAGTAATTGTTGAACGAGAAGGATTATTTATGTTTAAGAAATATTTGAAATACGCGCTATTGGTAACATTGTTAACTACGGTTGGACAAAGGGTTTCAGCACAGGAGAGCAAGCAAGAAAAACCTTATTCGCAACAATTAAAAAATATTGAAGTTTTTTTGAGGAACGGTGATTTCAAGCAGGCCATGGATTCTTTGGATGCCATTACTACGCGATATCCTAATGCTGATGATGCTTATTTTACTAAAGCCGTTTTATTTGGACAGATGCGTAATGCTGATCGTGCTTTGGAGGAAGTAAATAAAGCTTTGGAAATTAATCCTAAAAATGAATATTTAAGTTTCAATATCGATGTTAATAAAGGAAAAGGTGATCTCCCTAGTGCGATCCGTTCATTGGATCTGCTGATGACAAAGGAGAAGGTCAACATTGCGGCCTTGAATCGCGAGAAGATTATGTTGTTGTTTAACAGTGACAAAAAAGATGAGGCTTTTGCTTTATATAAGGATGTTAGAGAGCGAGCGGGAGCTACCGATACGCTTGACGTTATAGGTGCTACTTTGCTATTGTCAAAAGATGATTTTCCTGCTGTAATCCAGGTTCTTGAACCTTGGGCAATTAAAAAATCTCCTTTGGCACAGGTGTACAGTCAATTGGCACAGGCTTATCGTGGAATTAAAGATCCTAAAAAAGCTATTGCGATATTAAATACCGGTGTTGCGAATGCGAAAGACGATTACTTATTTTTAGATCTGGCTGATGAGTACCGTTTGTCTGGGAAGGCTAAGCTTTCTTATGATTACTTAAAACAAGCCTTTTTATCTAAAAGTGTTGATTTCTCGGAAAAAAATAGAATTATCTTATCTTTATTAGCTCCTAATAGTGGATTTTCATTCGACCAGGCACAAGAATTAGCTAATATATTGGTTGATGTACATCCTCGCGTAGCAGAAAGTCATGTGGCTAAGGGGCAGGTGAATTGGATGCGTAATGATTTAGTTGGGGCACAGTCTTCCTTTTCTATTGCAGTAGGTATCAATCCTTATCAAATTGATGCATGGCGTATGCTCATGAATGTTGATTTGGCGTTGGAGCAATATGATCAAGCTATAGAACATGGCGGTGAAGCTTTACACAATATTCCCAATAATCCTGTTATTTTGTACTTCAGTTCAATCGCATATACATTGAAAGGAAATTATGATTTAGCTAGAAATTTGATGGAGGCAGCTTTGAATAATGGTCAAAATGAGAATGCCATTTTTCAATCAAATATTTATAGTGGTCTGGGCGATATTTATCATTCGCTTAAAATGGAAGCAGCATCAGATGTTGCGTATAGAGAGGCTATTAACTTAGATAGTACAAATGTAAGTGCGATGAACAATTTAGCTTATTATTTAGCGTTAAGAAATCAGGATTTAGATGATGCGGCTCATTTTGCAGAGACAGCAAATAAGTTACGACCTAATGATGCGACATTGGAAGATACTTATGCATGGGTTTTATTTCAACAGGGTAAATATGCTGATGCATTGCTTTGGATTGAAAAGGCAATAAAAAATTCAAAATCGCCTTCAACAGTCCTATTGGAGCATTATGGTGATATTTTGATTAAAAATAAAAAAATAACAGAAGCGATGAAGCAATGGAAAAGTGCTTTGGCTATGGGGGGATCTACTGAAACCAATATGGAGAAGTTGAGAGAGAAAATAAATAAGAAATCGTATGTGGAATAAATCTGTTGTTACACTTTTATTGCTTGTTGTATTGGCATCCTGCAGTACTAAGAAAAAAATGAGTAAAGTAGAGAGTAAGCCTGAGGTAGTTGAAACGATCAGTAAGGAAGATTCTAAAAATGCGGTAGTTCAGAAATTTTTGTTGTCAAATCTGGACTTTACTACGTTCTCTGGCAAAGCTAAAAGCAAAATAGATTTAGGAAAGTCATCATACGATGTGACAGCTAATATAAGGATTGAAAAAGATAAAAGAATCTGGATTTCTATTACGGCATTATTGGGTATAGAAATAGGCCGGGTTTTGATTACTCCAGATAGTGTTCAGATATTAAATAAATTTCAGGGGGAATATATAGCAAAACCCTTTAGTTACTTGTATCAATATGCAAGTGAGGATTTAACTTTTTCAAATGTTCAAGATTTGTTTTTAGCCAATTTTTCAACGAATTTGTTAAATACAACCGACTTTGAGGTTGATCAAACGAGTGTACCAATTCAGTTGCGTGGTCAAAAGAATGCATTGACTTACTTATATTTAGTTAATCAACAGAATAGATTAGATTCATTTCGTTTGGAGCAGCCTGAAAAAGGACAGAAATTGGAGGCTAGTTATGCAGATTATTCAAATGGAGGTGGACAATTGTTTCCGATGGGTCTAGAATTACTGATTTCAGGAGGCGATATGAATATTAAAGCAAACTTCAATTACAGCAGAATTTCATTTAATGAAGCTATTGAAATGCCTTTTACTATCTCCAATAAATACAAAGTAATTAATTAATGTTAGTACGATAATCCTTAAGATTTATTACTTTCGCATTTGAGACTATATTTAATTGAACATATTATATTCAGACTCAACTGCTAGTAAAAGATTACTATAGATGAATTTAAAGAAAATAACACTAAGTCTAACTGCGTTTTTTTTGATGCTGGGAATCGGTTTTTCGCAGACTCGTGCAGAGCTTGAAAAAAAACGTGAAAAAATAAATCGTGAAATAGCGGAATTGCAAAAAACGCTAAAAGAAACGACTACAGAAAAGATTTTGACGCAGAAGCAGGTCAGTGCTTTAAGTAGTCAGATTAATCTTCGTGAAGAGAAAATTACAACGATAAGTTCTGAATTAAGCTTGATTAATCGCCAGATTAATACGAATACCAGCGCTGTAGATAAATTGAAAGCGGAGTTGGAGAAAATGCGTAATGATTATGAAAAGATGATTATGTTCGCTTTTCGTAACCGCAATGCCTATAATAAGTTGATGTTTATTTTTGCTTCAAAGGATTTTAATCAAGGTTTTCGTCGTGTAAAATATTTGCAGCAATTCAATGATTCTCGAAAATTGAAAGCAAGTGAGATTGAAGGAACTAAAAAGCAGATTGAGCAAAAAATAGCACAGTTACAGGCTGATCGTAATAAGCATAAGCAGTTATTGAATGAGCAAGAGCAAGAGAAGAAAACTATTGCACAACAACGTGCTGTGTTCTCTAATGAATTGAGTTCATTAATTACGACTGAACGAGGTGTAAAACGCGATATTACACAGAAGCAAAAAGAAGAACGTAAGTTAAGATCTGCAATTCAGGCTATCATTAAGAGAGAAATTGAAGCAGAGCGTAGAAGACAAGAAGCTGCTCGTAGAGCTGCGGAAGCTGCTGCAGCAAGGAGCGCGAAGAAAAATGACACTAAAGTTGATGATAAGGAAACTTCTAAATCTACATCACGTAAATCGGATTCAGAGGTATTACGTGCTACTCCAGAGGCCGCTCGACTTTCGGCAGATTTTAGATCCAACCGTGGTCGACTTCCGTGGCCGGTTTCCAATGCTAAAATATTACAAAGTTTTGGTACGGATAGAACAGGTCGGAACGTCTCAGTTAGTCATGAGTCATTAAAATTACAAACTTCTAGTGGCGCAACTGTTAAGGCAGTGTTTTCTGGAACTGTAACAAGTACGTTAACTTTAAATGGATTGAAGGTGATTATTATTTCACATGGTGAATTCTTCTCGGTGTATAGTAATTTAGCTAGTTTTAGTGTGTCTAAAGGACAGAAAGTGTCAGCAGGTCAGGCTATTGGAACAGTAGCTAATGATCCGGATTTAGATGCGCCAGTTTTAGATTTCCAGGTTTGGCAAGGACAAATCCCGATGAATCCGCAATCATGGTTAGCGAATTAAAAAAATATAGAAATAAAAATTATTATGTACATTTGTTTTTAGGGTATAAGTGTATATACTTAAAGTGAATATTGAAAAACAGTAAATTATAAGTTATGTTGACATCAGGGTTATTAATAATGGGTATTGGAGGTCAGGAATTAATTATAATCGTTGTAATATTATTATTATTATTTGGCGGTAAAAAGATTCCTGAATTGATGCGTGGATTAGGTAAAGGTGTAAAAGAATTCAAAGACGGACAGAAAGAGGATTCTACAGATGATACTAAAGAGAAAACAACTGATAATAAGTAATTTATGTTGTTTTTGAGGGATAAGATTTTACAGCAGTAAAATCTTATTTCATTTTGTACAGTTTCCAGTATTGTTAATGAGGGTATGTAGTAAAATACATGCTTTGTAATAAGGACTACTTAGGTTCTATTTATCAACCATAATTAAAAAAGATGATTGAAAGCAAGAAGACTCTCTTGACGATTGGCTTAGCATTTACGACATGTTGTCTGTTTGCACAAGAAAAGTCTATTGAAGAGATGAGAAATTCTACTCAAGCAATCATGTTAGCGAGTATAGATCGTGAAAATGCATCTATTCTGCAGCAGCTTGATAGTATCAAATTTGTAAATGCCGGTGAAAAAGAAGTAGAAGGAATTTTATTTGATATCGAAGATGTAACTGTCGTTCGAAAACTAAATTCCTTAGAACGTGAAGTCCCTCTAGACTATAACCAACATGTTCGAAAATATATTGATCTTTATAATTCTAAGAATTATGCAGGGCATATGTCCCGCATGTTAGGATTGGCGCAGTATTATTTTCCGCTTTATGAACGTATTCTTGCTGAAGTAGGAGTTCCAAAAGAAATTAAATACCTCTCCATTATAGAGTCTGCGTTAAATCCACATGATGTTTCTCGCGTTGGTGCTACAGGGCCTTGGCAATTTATGTATGGGACAGCAAAGATCTATAATTTAACAATGGACAATTATGTTGATGAACGTAAAGATCCAATTGCTTCAAGCTATGCTGCCGCAAAATATATGAAGGAAGCGTATGCTGAATTTGGGGATTGGTTGTTGGCGATAGCTTCTTATAATTGTGGAAAAGGTGGTGTGAAACGAGCTATTTTAAGATCTGGCAAAATTCAACCTTCATTTTGGGAAGTTGCTCCTTTTCTGCCAAAAGAGACCAGAAATTATATTCCTGCATATATCGCTATGACTTATACTTTAGGATATGCACAAGATCATGGTATTGAAGCTAAGGATGGAGACATTGCCTTAAATACGCAGGTATTAGAGATTGATAAATTCATTTCGATAGCAGAGGTTGCTAAAGCGATAAACGTTTCTGAGGAGAGTTTAAAAGTGTTAAATCCAGCATATAAAAAAGGGATCGTTAATGGCTCTGATGAAATACATCGTCGTTTGATCATTCCTGCTTTAGCAGCTGATATGAATAAGGATAAACTTTATCTTGCTTTAAATACAACAGTAGAAACTCCTAGTCAAGTAGTGGCTTTAGCGAATGATGATGTGCGTGTGAGTAATAAGCGAAGCGCTCAAACAAGTACACATCGTGTTAGAAGAGGTGAAACTTTAGCTGTTATAGCGAAGAAATATGATGTGAGTGTTCAAAATTTAAAAGCTTGGAATAACGTAAAGGGATCTTCTGTAAAGACTGGTGCTTCATTAATTGTTAGCAGTAGTGGTGTCAATACGCGTTTAGCTCAGAAAACAAGTGCTGAAACTCAAAGAAAGTCGAATTTTGCTTTTTATACTGTAAAAAAAGGTGATACGCTATCAGAGATCGCAAATAATAAAGGGGTGTCATTATCTAAGTTGAAGGCTGATAATAATTTATCACATTCGAGGTTAAAGCCTGGTATGAAATTGAAGATTAATCGGGGATAAATTTCGACCTAAGTTTCTGTAAAAATAAAGCGTCCAACTCTATAAAAAGTTGGACGCTTATTTTTTATAGCTTTATGATGTTATACCAGCCATGCAGCATCATCTTCTGCTTCATAGCCTAGTAAGTTAACTTCCACATGTTCTTTTAATATCGTTGATAATTTTAGCCCATAATAATCGCTTACAATGGGGAATTTTGGATGACTTCTATCAATAAGAACTGCAGTTCTCATCTTTTTAATAGGGACATTCAAAAATACGCCTAAACCATATGCAAGCGTTCTTCCGCTATTCAGTACATCATCAACTAGTATTAACGTTTTATTTTTAACATTTTCGATGGGTTGATCTGTTTCAGCTTTTAGGGAACGGCTTGTTTTGCTCATCGTCACTTTAAGTAACTCAATATCTTTATCCGATATTTCTTCTAGAATCTTTTGCAGTCTCTGTGCAAAAACATAACCTCTATCAGCAATACCGACCAATACAAGCGTATTTTCTTCAAAATTATCTTCTAAAATCTGATAAGCGATACGTATCGATTTTTGTTTAATCTGTTCTTTATCTAATATGAGCGTTTTCTTTGACGACATAGTGGTACTAAATTTATATACGGGTAAAAGTACTAAATTCTTTGCAAAAAAAAGTCCGAATGTCATGACATTCGGACTCTTGAAAATATTATTTAGAAAAATTTATTAATTAAATTTTTCAGATTTCTCAGCATTTATAATTTCGGCTGTAAGCGATTTGTTGTCATCAGGTAGTCTACCACCATCATAGTAATAACGTCTCCAATATGCCTCTCCTAAATTACTTATCATTACACCTTTGCTCGAAGAAGCATGTGCGAATTTGTTATCGCCAATATAAACTCCAACATGTGTAATGCTTTTACTTCGGATTTTAAAGAATACTAAATCTCCTGCTTTTAGATCATCTTTCTTAACAGGTTTAATTTGAGAGTATTGGTTACGGCTGTTATATCCTAATGTTGTATTGAATACTTTTTCGTATAATTCAAATGAGAATTTAGAACAATCGATTCCTCTTTTGGAGTCACCTCCTAATCGGTAGGGAGTTCCTAACCATTCATAAACAAACTGATATAATTTTGTATTTGTAGTTGCTGAAACCGCAACACCCATTATTTGGGAGAAGTATTCTTTAGCTAGATTGTCCGGGTCTGATTCCGGTTTAGATTGGGTTTTGGTTGATTGTGCCTGCGACACTAGACATAAGCCTATAAATAGCATTGTTGCTAATATTTTCTTTGTTTTCATTAAATCGCTTTTTTGTACAACTTTAAACTTATTCTTTTTTGTTGTTGGATGTTAACTATTTTGGACATCACTGTTGCGAATATAATACAACTCATCTTACTTTGCAAAAAAAATGACATGTATTTAACGAATTTTTAACGTTTTTAACACTTTATTTATTGAGATGCAATTTAACTCCGATGGGTAAATTGTAAACTTTAAACTACAGTGATGATAAATGATACGTGCCTAGATTTGTTGTAGTAATGTGTTATTCATATATAAGAAGGTGTTTTATTAAATTTATATCAAAAAAATGAGATTTTATTTTGATAGTTGATAAATAATGCATTATATTTACGAAAGTAAAGCAACAGCAATGAAAAATTCTATAATTATTACATCGATTATTATTACCACCGGGATAAAACTTAGGAGGAGGTAGTTTCGTTGTATAGAAATGTAGACAAGATATTTCATAAACGCCTTCCTCTCAGAGTGAAGGCGTTTTTTTTTATGCTTAAAACAAACAAACAAACAAACAAACAAACAAACAAACAGTATATATTATGAAGATTTTAAAATTTGGAGGAACGTCGGTGGGCTCTGCAGCTAGTATCAAAGCAGTACTTAGCATTGTGAAGAAATCGTACAACTCCGGAGAGCAACCGTTGGTCGTCTTGTCTGCCATGTCAGGAGTTACTAATTTACTTTGTAAAATGGCTATTGATGCTTCTGAAGGCAAGTCTTTCCAAGAAGATTTAGCTTTGATAGAAACTAAGCATTTCGATGTTATTAAGGCATTAATAGTTGTGCGACACCAAAATCCTGTTTTTACTAAACTCAAATTGTTTTTCAACGAGATCGAAGAATTATTGCAGGGCATCTATGCATTAAGAGAGTTAAGTGAGCAAAGTAAGGATTTGATTGTAAGTTATGGTGAACGTTGCTCTACCTTCATGGTATCTAAAATTTCGGAACAGGATTTAGAAGCATCTTTATTTGTTGATGCATCTCATTATATTAAAACAGATTCTCATTTTGGACATGCTCATGTTAA
Source organism: Sphingobacterium sp. MYb388 (assembly GCF_037479535.1). NCBI lineage: Bacteria > Pseudomonadati > Bacteroidota > Sphingobacteriia > Sphingobacteriales > Sphingobacteriaceae > Sphingobacterium > Sphingobacterium sp. MYb388. Next base: position 97,312 of record NZ_JBBGYV010000002.1, read on the forward strand.
CGATCAGTTGACAGAACAACTTGTTAAGTCATTGTATTTAACAAACAATGATAAACTTATGTTCGTCACTGGATTTATAGCTTCTAATGAGAACGGACGTATGACAACCTTAGGTAGGGGAGGATCAGATTATACTGCCGCTATTTTTGGTTCTATTTTGAATGCTACTGCAATCGAGATATGGACAGATGTTAATGGTATGCTGACTGCGGATCCACGGATTGTAAAAAAAGCATTTTCGTTGCCTGTTCTTTCTTATACAGAAGCTATGGAGCTTTCTTATTTCGGCGCCAAGGTCATCTATCCGCCAACGATGATTCCTGCTTTTCTAAAGAAGATACCTATTGTGATCCGTAATACGTTTGAGCCAGATTTCGCAGGTACTTTTATTCAGTTTGAAAGTGGAAAAACAACTTTACCAATTAAAGGTATTTCTTCGATAGGAGAAATATCTGTTATTAACCTGAGCGGTTCGGGAATGATCGGTAAATCTGGATTTAGTGGCAGGTTATTTACTTTATTAGCGAGAGAGCAGATTAATGTGGTCTTAATCACCCAGTCTTCTTCCGAACATAGTATCACTTTTGCGGTCAATCCAGAAGATGCATTACGTGCTAAGAGTTTAATTGAAAATGAATTTGAACTTGAAATACAGGCTAATAAATTAATCAATCCGGAAATCGAAAATGACCTGTCTGTATTGGCTATTGTTGGTGAGAATATGAAGAAAACTCCAGGTATGTCAGGAAGATTATTTTCTTCATTGGGCCGCAATGGAATTAATGTGCGTGCAATTGCACAAGGATCTTCGGAATATAATATATCTGTTATTATTTCGAAGAATGATTTATCAAAAGCCCTGAATGCTGTTCACGATGCTTTTTTTGCTGAACTTAAGAAGACACTTTATGTTTTTAATCTGGGAACTGGAAATATTGGTTCTACTTTATTCAAGCAATTGGAGAGTCAATACGATTTCTTACTTAGTAAAAATGATCTTGAAATCAAGGTGGTTGGTATTTCAAACAGTAAGAAAATGTTGTTTAATCTAGATGGTATTGATTTGGCAAATTGGGACAGTGAACTTTTGGAACAGGGCGAGGATGCGGATTTAGCGGTATTTGTGGAACGTATGAAAGGTTTCAATCTTCCTAATTGTGTATTTATAGATAATACTGCTAGTCGATTGCCTTCTAGTTATTATGAGGGTATTTTCCAATCTAATATTTCAATTGTTACCTGTAATAAAATTGCTAATTCAGGAAAATATGAACAATACAAAACATTGCGGGAGACGGCTCATAAGCATGGTGTTGATTTCTTCTATGAGACCAACGTTGGTGCCGGTCTTCCGATTGTGCGTGTTTTGAAAGACCTGATGTTAAGTGGTGACCGTATTGTTAAAATCGAAGCGATACTTTCTGGAACAATCTCTTACATCTTTAATAATTTTAAAGATGAGGCATCTTTTTATGATGTGGTAAAACAAGCGCAGGCTCTAGGTTATACTGAGCCGGATCCTCGTGATGATCTAGGTGGAGTTGATTTTATGCGTAAAATGTTGATTTTAGCACGTGATGCAGGTTATCCAATCGAAGCTGAAGATGTCAATTTAGGCGCAATATTACCTGAACCATGCTTGAAAGCAGATTCAGTGGAGTCTTTTTATGAAGAGCTTAAAAACGAGAACAGTTATTTTGAAGCATTAAAAGAAAAGGCTCGTCTTGAAAATAAAGTGATCCGTTATATTGGAAAATTAGAAGATGGAATTGTTTCTATTTCTGTACAGATTGTAGACGACAAGCATCCTTTTTATGCACTGTCTGGAAGTGATAATATTATCTCATTCACGACAGAACGTTATAAGGAAAGACCACTGGTGGTCAAAGGACCTGGTGCCGGAGCTGAAGTAACAGCTGCAGGAGTATTTGCGGATTTAGTAAATGTTGGCGCATAATCAAAAGTTTCACTAGACCTGTTATTGCATTGGATAACAGTAATAAATATTAAATATGAAAACTTCTCTATCGAAGAAAAAGATAAATCTGGATAATATGTTGGATCACATTCATGTTTTCGCTCCGGCGACAGTCGCGAATATGATTTGTGGTTTTGATATTTTGGGCTTTGCTTTAGAAGAACCAGGAGATGAAGTAATCATGCGAAAAACGAGTGTACCAGGAGTTGTGATCACTAAAATCACAGGTGATGATGGACGTCTTCCGATGGATGCCGACAAAAATACGGTGTCCGCTTGTGTACAGTTTCTATTGCAGCATCTGGGTTTAGAAGATCGAGTGGGAGTCGAAATTGAATTACATAAGCATATGCCTATTGGATCAGGTTTGGGATCAAGTGCTGCGAGTACTGTGGCAGGTCTATTTGCTATTAATAAAATGCTGGGCGATCCCCTTTCTAAAGAAGAACTATTACCTTTTTGTGTGGAAGGCGAACGATTAGCATGTGGACATGGTCATGCTGATAATGTTGCTCCTTCTTTATTTGGCGGTATTACCTTGATTAGAGGACATGATCCTCTGGATCTCATTCCTTTGCCTGTACCGGAAGAATTAGTTGCTGCTGTGGTATTTCCACAGGTTGATGTTCCTACCCGTGACGCACGCCAATTGATTAAAGAAAAGGTGTTGTTAAAAGATGCCGTAATTCAATGGGGGAATATTGCAGGACTTGTAGCAGGGCTCTTTAAAAATGATTATGATCTCATATCGCGAAGTATGCAGGATGTATTGATCGAACCGACTCGGGCCATTTTGATTCCTCAGTTTTATGAAATGAAGCAAATTGCATTAGAAAATGGTGCATTGAGTTTTGGCATTTCTGGCTCAGGTCCTTCTGTTGTGGCAATCACAAGGGATAAGGCTATGGCGAAGCAGATCGTTGAACAGATCAAGGCTCATCTAGCTGAATCAGAGATTGAAAGTTATGGATATGTATCGGGTGTTAATGTTGATGGACCTAAAGTATTAAATTAAGATTATTATGAAATTTTACAGTACCAATAATAAAGCATTACGTGTTTCTTTTAAAGATGCAGTTTTTAATTCACTACCTGCAGATAAAGGACTTTATATGCCTCTGGAGATTCCACAATTGGATCCCTATTTTATCAAAAATATACAACAATATTCGCTTCAAGAAATTGCATTTACAATAGCTCAAGCTTTTATTGAAGATGATATCCCTGCTGATGTGCTTAGAAATATTATAGCCGATGCTATTAATTTTGATGCTCCTGTTAAGTTTTTGAGTTCTGATACTGCGGTATTAGAATTATTTCATGGGCCTTCTTATGCCTTTAAAGATTTTGGTGCGCGCTTTATGAGTCGTGTTATGGCGTATTTTTCGGGTGCAGATGATAAGTTATTGGATGTACTGGTTGCGACATCTGGAGATACGGGCGGAGCAGTTGCTTTGGGTTTCTTGGGTGTTGCAGGTACACGTGTTACCATTTTGTATCCAAAAGGTAAAGTGTCTGATATTCAGGAGTTACAATTAACTACTAATGGCCAAAATATAAGAGCCATTGAAATTGATGGAACTTTTGATGATTGTCAAGCATTGGTTAAACGAGCTTTCAATGATCCGGAGCTTAATGAACAACTGAGATTAACATCGGCTAATTCCATTAATATTGCACGTCTGATCCCGCAGACATTTTATTATTTCTATGCTTATGCACAATTGAAAGCGCAAGGCTCGGACAGAGTTGTGTTTACGGTGCCAAGTGGTAATTTTGGTAATATCGGTGCCGGCTTATTGGCTTTCAAAATGGGACTTCCTGTAGAGCAGTTTGTTGCGGCTACAAATGCAAATGATACTGTTCCACGTTTTATTAAATCTGGAAAATATGAACCCAAGCCATCTGTACAAACTTTAGCAAATGCGATGGATGTCGGGGATCCGAGTAACTGGGTTCGTATTCAAGATTTATTTGATTATAATCTGGATAATTTAAAAGGCATGATCACCACATACACGTATACAGATAAGGAAACTCGGGCAGCGATGGAACAGTTGCACCATACTTATCATTATGTGGCTTGTCCGCATACGGCTATTGCTTGGTTGGGATCACAGGCTTACCGTGGTGAACATCCAGGTTCTTATGGATCTGTATTTTTATCTACAGCACACCCTTGTAAATTTCCGGATGCTATTTCGGAGCAGGTATTCAGTAAAATTAAATTGCCTTTAGGCGTTGAACAATTACACAATAAAGATAAGGTTGTAGAAGCTTTTCCTGTTGATTATGCTGTTTTTAAAAATTACTTAATCACGCATAAATAGTTGAATAGGCTCATTTAAATGGGCCTATTTAATTTATATTCTTTTTTTGAAGAGTTTTAGATAAACATCGAGATTTAAACTTATGATAAATTTAGGTGGCAAGATGTTTCAAATAAGTTGAAAACCTGTACTTTTGTTCCGATGAAAAAAATTATTCTGAATAAAGGAAAAGATAAGGCAGCTTGGCAACTTCATCCTTGGGTCTTTTCTGGTGCAATAAAGCGTATAGATGGTGCACCCGATAACGGGGATGTTGTTACTGTTTTTAATGCAGAAAATGAGTTTATTGCTTTCGGACTTTTTCACGATTCATCTCGTGTAGCTGTTCGTTTATTAGAATGGCATCCTGATCAACAGATCAACGAACAATGGTGGCGCAAGCGTATTCAAAAGGCTGTTGAAGCACGCCGTCATTTATTGATTGAAGGAAAGAATGATACTGCAAGGTTGATTTTTGCTGAGGCAGATTTTGTTCCTGGATTGATTGTGGATAAGTATGCTGATTATATCTCAATACAAGTTCATGCTGCAGGGGTTGAAAGAATCAAGGATGTGGTTATTGATGAGCTGAACAAATTATTAAGTCCTAAGGGGATTTATGAGCGTTCAGATCTTAAATCACGCGAGCATGAGGGATTGCCGGATACAAACGGTTTACTTTTTGGAGAACTTCCACCTGAGTTTGTTGAGATTATTGAAAATGGTATTCGTTATCAGGTGAATATTATAGATGGCCAAAAATCAGGCTTTTATTGTGATCAAAGAGAGAATAGAGCTTTAACAGCTCAATATGTGAAGGGTAAAAAGGTGCTGGATTGCTTTTGTTATTCTGGCGGTTTTACTTTAAATGCTTTCCATGAAGGGGCGGCAAGCGTTACTTCTGTGGACAGTTCTGCTTTAGCAATTGAAACGTTGAGACGTAATATTCTGTTAAATGGATATAGTGAAGAAGCACATGTTGCTATCCAATCTGATGTGAATAAGCAATTGAAGGTATTTGCTGAAGAGCAGCAAAAATTTGATGTCATTGTATTAGATCCACCAAAGTATGCTCCTTCAAGATCTTCGTTAGAACGTGCTTCACGTGCATATAAGGATCTGAATAGAAGAGGATTATTGCTTTTGGAATCGGGAGGTTTATTGGCTACTTTTTCATGTTCTTCTGCTATGGACATTGACACTTTTAAGCAAGTATTGGCATGGGCAGCATTGGATGCCGGCAAAGAAATACAGTTTATTAGACAATTTCATCAACCAGATGACCATCCGGTAAGAGCATCATTCCCAGAAGGGGAATATTTAAAAGGATTATTAGTAAGAGTTATTTAAAAAAATAAAAGAGGTTTCTAAATGTGGGGAACCTCTTTTTTACGTTATGGAAGTACAAAATAATAAGATTAGGCCCGAGTTTTCTATTTTACTCGCAGTTAGTTTCGCTCATTTATTAAATGATATGATTCAGGGTGTTATTCCGTCAGTTTATCCTTTATTAAAAGAAGAACATCATTTGAGTTTTTCTCAGATTGGAATTATAACGCTTGTATATCAGATCGCGGCATCTATTTTTCAACCTGTTGTAGGTTCGTTTACAGATAAGCGACCAATGCCTTATTCGCAGATTATCGGTATGACTTTTTCGATTTCGGGCATGGCACTTTTTGCTTATGCGCCAAGTTATGCTTTGATTTTGTGTGCTGTATTTTTGGTTGGGATAGGTTCTTCGATATTTCATCCTGAATCTTCCCGAGTTGCTTATATGGCATCTGGCGGAAAACGAAGTATGGCACAATCTATTTTTCAGATCGGAGGTAATGCAGGTACTGCGCTGGCTCCAATTATCGTCGCATATCTTGTTTTACCGAAAGGACAATCATCTATTGCCTGGTTTTGTGTTATTGGAATCATAGGGCAGATTGTTTCTTATTATATTGGCAGTTGGTATAGTGAAAAGCTTAAAAATAGAGCTAAAAATGCAAGTGCTGGTATGCGTATACCGGATCTATCGGAAGCTCGTGTAGTGCTAACGGTTGTTGTCCTGATGCTATTAATTATCTCGAAGTACTTTTACATTGCTAGTATTACTAATTATTTTCAGTTTTATACCATGGAGAAGTTTGGTTTAACGGAAATTCAAGCGCAAGTGTATCTATTTTACTTCTTAATTGCTGTTGCGGCGGGCACATTGTTAGGTGGAATTTTTGGTGACCGTTTCGGAAGAAAGTATGTGATTTGGTTTTCAGTTTTGGGAGTCGCGCCTTTTTCTTTACTATTGCCCTATGCAGATTATACCATGACTGGTGTATTAGTGGTTATTATAGGTTTAATCTTATCATCGGCATTCCCAGCTATCATTGTTTATGCACAGGAGCTGTTGCCTAAAAAATTAGGTATGGTTTCTGGCTTATTCTATGGTTTCGCATTTGGTATGGGTGGTTTGGGATCAGCGTTATTAGGCTGGCAGGCGGACCATACATCGATTGAGTTTATTTATCATGTATGTTCTTATCTACCGCTTATTGGCGTCGTTGCATATTTCTTGCCGAATCTACAAAAAACACCTTATAAAGATGTGATGTAAATCTTCTTTGCTTTACATAAAATAAATAAAGTGCTCCATGGAGCGCTTTATTTATTTTATAACATCGAGCCATCCTTTTGCCATTAAACTGGCTCCAGCTAACGAAGTGTGAACTCCATCTGTTGTCCAATAAGAGCCTGAGGCCTTTTGTTCGGCATTATCAAATATTGATTGATATGGAATTAATGAAGCATTAAATTCTTTTGAGATATCAACACAAGCTTGTTGGTAACCTGCGAAGTCGGGAAACCAGTCCTCTGTAACATGTTGTACATTTTTAACGCCGAATGGCTCTCCTATAATCAGCTTTACGTTCGGTAATTTTGATAGCGTCTGCTGTAATAAAGTCTGGTATTGTTTCTTAAACTGTTCTGGTGTATTTGTTGCACCACTATCCTTTGTTCTCCAAAAATCGTTTACACCGATCAGAATACTTAGAATAGTGGGTTGAATATCGATGGTATCTTCTTGCCATCTATTTTGCAAATCTGGTATTCGATTTCCACTGATACCGCGATTGTATATCTTGAGATTTTTATCGGCATATTTTTCTAACAGCACCGCGGCGGCTAGATTTGCATAACCAGAACCTAACGCCCAGTTGTCATTTGCATTTTTATTTTTTCTATCCCGACCATTATCCGTGATTGAGTCTCCTTGAAATAAGATTACATCGTCTTTGCTTATACTTATTCTTTTTGATTTATTTAGGTTGTCCAGGCTTTCAGCCTGAGCAGAAAATAAATTGGCGTTAGTTAATAAACTAGCGCCAATAATACTTTTTGTAATAAATGATCTGCGATTCGTTTTCATATTTAGTTATACGTTGATAGACTAAATATAAAAAAACTAAGTATATTTTTCTATACCATCAAGGATAATTTTACAAGCTTTTTCAATTTCATCGTTTGTGATGGTCAAAGGAGGAGCTACACGCAATGCTGTTTCACAATGTAAATACCAATCAATCATGATTCCTTGTTGTGCGCAATAATTACTCACATTATAAACCTGGTCAAAAGTTTCAAGCTGTAGACACATCATCAATCCTTTTCCTCTAATTTCTATAATTTTAGGATGTTGTAATAGTGTTCTGAATAGTTGTTCTTTCTCAGCAACTTGTTCTACCAATTGATTTTCTCTGATGAATTCTAAAGATGCTTTTGCGGCCGCACAACTAACAGGATGTCCGCCAAAAGTCGTGATATGACCGAGCATCGGATTGTCTTTGATTACATCCATCACTTGCTTCGATGCAACGAATGCTCCTAAAGGCATACCGCCACCGATACCTTTGGCAAGCATGAGAATATCAGGTACGATATCATAATGTTCGAATGCAAATAACTTTCCAGTTCTACCAAAGCCTGTTTGAATCTCATCAAAGACTAGCAATGTTCCTGTTTCATTACAACGTTTACGTAAAGCCTGCATATATGAAATATCAGGAACACGTACTCCAGCTTCTCCTTGTATAGCTTCAATAATTACAGCTGCAGTCTTTTCTGTGATCAGCGATAAGTCATCACTATTATTGAATGTTATGAATTCTATTTCGGGAAGTAATGGTGCGTATGCAGTATGATATTCTTCATTTCCGATAAGGCTTAATGCTCCCTGTGTACTGCCGTGATATGCTTTTTTCGCTGCTATAATCTGTCTTCTTCCAGTAAAGCGCTTTGCTACCTTCATACTTCCTTCGACGGCCTCTGCGCCTGAATTGGTAAAATAGACTGATTCAAATTGTTTTGGAAGTACAGCTAATAAGTCAGTTGCAAATTCAACTTGTGGAGCTTGTACAAATTCACCATATACAGTAACATGTAAGTATTTTTCAAGCTGATCTTTGATTGCCTGGATAACTTTTGGATTTCTATGCCCAATATTACTGACATTGAATCCTGAAACCAAATCCATATATTCTTCACCATTTGGTCCATATAAATAGACTCCTTCTGCTTTTGCTATTTCAATCATCCTTGGTGAATTTGATGTTTGAGCCGTATTTAGCAGAAAAAGTTCCCGATTATTTAGCATCTTATTAGTTGTTTAAAAAAAAGAAGAAGTCTTTTGGACTTCTTCTTATATGCGTATTAATTATTGTTTTTTCGATTATTGAGCGATTTAATCAAGTATTCTCGAAACTCCTGTTCGACTTGAAAAAATTGAGAGGAGCGTGAAGTTCCAATAACTTTGGAAAATTTTTCACGATAATTTTTCTTGATCTCTAGTTCTTTTGCATCATAAGCGATAACATCGCGAGAATTTCCACGGAGATTATTTCTCGAAGGACTATTTCCTGTTTTAGCTTTTTTAACATTCCACATTTCCTTTGAATATTCATTATAAATAGGAAAAAAATCTTGAGCTTCTTTTCGTGATAGATTTAATTCTCTTGTAATAAAAGCAATTTTTTCATTTTCAATGATTTGAAAACGTTCATTGTCCTGTGCATAAGTGGTTGATAGACCTACAATACAGAAACAAAATATGATAATTATATTCTTAATCTTTGACATCATTATAACGTGTATTTAAGATAATCCTCAATATCTTTGTCCTTAATTTTACCATTTGTTCCTACTATGTCTTCATCATCGATATATTTTGCAACATATAATAAATCATCACTATTTCCTGTTTGTGCTAGGTAATTAATGATTTCCTGGTCTGACACATGTGTAAGATTCTTCTGTTCTTGAGTGCTATTTTGGAATCCAAAATAACTTCCAATACCCAAAATGGCCACTAGAGATGCTGCTACAGCATATTTATTCCAAGGAATTTTCCTTTTAATAGAATGAATAGGAACTTCAGCTGGAAGATCTGATGGCAAGCCTGCATGAATCGATTTAGTAATTTTAGCCGTTAATGATTCAAAATATTTATTAGGAGCTTCAAAACCATCTGTAATAACTACTTGTTTTAAATTGTCCGTAATTATTTTTGCGGCTATCTGCTCGTTAAATTCATTGAAATATAAAGATGGGGTTTCAAATCCATCTTGAGTCACTTTAGATTTTAAATTATCTTCCGTTACTTTTAGTAATATATTATTTTGTAAAGACGAAAAGTAATCATCTGGATGACTAAAGCCATCGGTTTTAATCTGATCTTTTAGCTTTTCTTCAGCTACTTTGCCTAAGATATTTTGTTGAAGTTTTTCAAAATAGCCAACGGGTACATCTCGGATTTCTTTTGGTGATGATTCCAATTTGACTTGAGCAATCAAAGATTCATTTAAATCTTTGAAGTAATCTTTGGGCACGTCAAAAGGATTTACACGCAGTGAATCGGGTAGATTATTAGCTTCCATTCCCTCATGATATGTGTTATTTTCCTTCATTATAAATCATTAGAGTACCTAAATCAAAAAAGGTTTAATCGTTGTTATGAAAAAAAGCTTCTATTTTTTTTACAGCTAAATGATATGATGCTTTCAAGGCACCAACACTTGTTCCTAGTACTTCTGAGATTTCATCATATTTCATATCATCAAAGTATTTCATGTTAAAAACAAGTTTTTGTTTTTCTGGAAGTGTTAATAAAGCCTGTTGTAATTTCATTTGTGCTTTATCACCACTAAAGTAACTACCACTTGATAAAGAGTCTGCTAAATAAGCAGAACTATCGTCATCCAACGATACGTTCTGCTTAAGTTTTTTCTTATTCAAGAATGTAATACATTCATTGGTCGCAATGCGGTACAGCCAAGTATATAATTGGGAATCCTCACGGAAGTTCGCCAGATTTCGCCATACTTTAATGAATATGTCTTGGACAACATCATCTGCATCATCATGATCAATGACCATTCTTCTCACATGCCAATATATTTTTTGCTGATATTTGGTCAGCAGCTGATTAAATGCTTCTTCGCGCGTACTTTCGTTAGCAAATTTTGAAATAATTAAAGCATCTTCCATATATTGACGTTGTGATGTTTGTTTTTTTATTTTCTGTTAATAACACGTTGTGCTGCCGCAACAATTGCTGCCGCATTCAAACCATATTTTTCCATTAATTGAGCAGGAGTACCTGATTCGCCGAAGCTATCATCTACTGCTACAAATTCTTGGGGAGTTGGTAAGTTTTTAGCTAAAACTTGAGCTACACTATCTCCCAAACCGCCTAAACGATTGTGTTCTTCTGCAGTTACTACACATTTTGTTTTAGCAACTGATTTTAAAATAGCTTCTTCGTCTAAAGGTTTAATGGTGTGGATGTTGATGATTTCAGCATCAATGCCCAACGCTGCTAATTGCTCACCAGCCTGGATAGCCTCCCATACCAAATGTCCTGTTGCGATAATTGTTACATCAGTTCCTTCGTTTAGTGTTACTGCTTTTCCAATTACAAATTCTTGGTCAGCAGGAGTGAAGTTAGGAACTACCGGACGTCCAAAACGTAAGTAAACAGGACCTTCAAATTTTGCTGCAGCAATTGTTGCAGCTTTAGTTTGATTGAAATCACAAGGATTGATAACTGTCATTCCAGGTAACATTTTCATCAAACCAATATCTTCTAAGATTTGGTGTGTAGCACCATCTTCACCTAATGTTAATCCAGCGTGTGAAGCAGCAATTTTAACATTTTTGTCAGAATAGGCGATAGATTGGCGAATTTGATCGTAAACACGACCCGTTGAGAAGTTCGCAAATGTTCCTGTAAAAGGAATTTTACCACCAATTGTCAAACCAGCTGCGATTCCCATCATATTTGCTTCAGCAATACCAATTTGGAAGAAACGTTCTGGAAATTCATTTATAAAATCATTCATTTTTAATGATCCGATTAAATCAGCACATAAAGCAACAACATTTTCGTCTTGTTTACCTGCTTCTAATAATCCAGCACCAAATCCTGAACGGGTATCTTTTGATTCTGTGAAAGTATATTTTTTCATTTTTTACTAGTATGGAGTAGTTAGTATAGAATAGCTCGTACTTAGATTTCTTCAAATGACGTTTGTGGGTCAATTTCTAAATACTAATGTTTTAAATACTAATATCTAATATAATTAATAATCGCCCAAAGTTTCTGTTAACTGACCTAAAGCCGAAGCTAATTGATCATTATTTGGAGCAACACCGTGCCATTTGTGAGATCCCATCATGAAATCAACACCATTCCCCATTTCAGTATGTAATAATATAATTACTGGTTTACCTTTACCTGTATGAGATTTTGCTTCTTCAAGTCCAGCAACTACGGAGGTCATATCATTACCTTTTGCTACTTCTAATACATCCCATCCAAAAGCTTCCCATTTAGCGCGAAGATCGCCTAATGAAAGAACTTGATCTGTAGAACCATCAATTTGAGCACGGTTATAATCAACCGCTGCAATCAGATTGTCTACTTTATTATGAGGAGCATACATTGCTGCTTCCCAAACTTGACCTTCTTGCAATTCACCATCACCCATTAAAACATAGACTAAATTTGTGTCTTTGTTTAATTTTTTAGCTTGAGCAGCACCAATTGCAGCAGAAAGTCCTTGGCCTAGTGAACCAGATGCAATACGAATTCCAGGAAGACCTTCGTGTGTAGTCGGGTGTCCTTGAAGACGAGAATTGATTTTTCTGAAAGTAGCTAATTCGCTTACTTCAAAGTATCCTGCTCGTGCAAGTGTACTGTAGAAAACTGGCGAAATGTGGCCATTTGATAAGAAAAATAAATCTTCACCGATGCCATCCATATCGAAAGATGGATTACGTTTCATTGCATTGAAATAAAGAGCAACTAAGTAGTCCGTACAACCTAATGATCCACCTGGGTGGCCAGATTGGCAAGCATGTACCATACGTACGATGTCACGTCTTACTTGTGATGCAATTTGTTCTAGTTTATTGATATCTGCACTCATTTTAATATATTGATTTCACAATTAGCCGTAAAGTTAGTCATTTTTAATAGAGTAGGGGTTATAAATTGTAAATTTTAGGGACAAAATAACGATTCAAAATTGTCTTCTAGTTTGTTCTATTTAGAAGATGTGTTTTTTATTTAACTCATGAGTCATAAATAATGAACTTATCCAATTATGTATGTGTGTTATAATAGTTATCAGCTTGATTGTATGGTGGCTATGGTTCATTTTTTTATAAGCAAGAATTATATCGCATGCATATTTTATGGATATGAATATCACGTTTATAAATTAAGAATTCAAAAAAAAAGCCGTTCATAATAGAACGGCTTTTTACTTTAGATAACTGTATCTTTTACATCGATTCAGCTACAACTTCTTCGACTTCAGGAACCATACGTTTTAGTAAGCCTTCGATCCCAGATTTTAAGGTGATACTTGATGACGGACAGCCACTGCAAGATCCGCGTAACTCAACAGTTACAACGCCATCACTAAATGATTTATAAGCGATAGCACCACCATCTTGTTCAACGGCAGGACGTACATAGTCATGTAATACCTGTTGAATTTTAATTTCAATATCAGAACCTTCAAAAGCTACATCTTCGGTATGTTCAATAGGTTTTACTGCAAGTTCAGACTCTACTGCACCTTTTATAAAGTCTTTTAATAATGCTTCAATATCAGTCCACTCAGCATCTTCACTCTTGGTTACTGTAACAAAGTTGCTTGCGAAAAATACACCGTTTACAAAATTAAATTTGAATAATTCTTTTGCAAAAGCTGATTCTTGTGCTTTATCCTTATCCGCATAATCCAAGCTGCCGTTGATCAATAACTTATTGACCAAAAATTTCATCGTCGATGGATTCGGAGTGGATTCAGTATATACGTTAATTGTTGCCATATTAATCTTTGTCTATTTCGAATGACAAATATAAGTTAAAAATCAGGTGATGTTAGTCATTAAAGCGTAAAAGCTTATAGACTTACACCTGTGTAACTAGAAGGGCTTATTGATTTTAGTTCAGCCTTAACTTTATCTGTAACATTTAAATTGTCCACAAATTCAGCAATTGTTTCTTCCGTTACATGCGTGTTTGTACGTGTTAAATCTTTTAGAGCTTCGTATGGTTTAGGGTAGCCCTCTCTTCTTAATACTGTTTGAATTGCCTCTGCAACAACTGCCCAGTTATTATTTAGATCTGCTTGCAATGCCTGCTCATTTAATATCAATTTTCGTAAACCTCTTAAAGTAGATTTGATTGCAATTAGTGTATGCGCAAAAGGAACGCCGATATTACGCAATACTGTTGAATCTGTTAAATCCCTCTGTAAACGAGAAATAGGTAATTTTGCTGCTAAGTGTTCAAATAATGCATTTGCAATTCCTAAATTTCCTTCTGCATTTTCAAAATCAATCGGATTTACTTTATGTGGCATTGCTGAGGATCCTATTTGACCAGCAGTAATTTTTTGTTTGAAATATTCCATTGACACATAAGTCCAGATGTCGCGGCACAAATCAATTAATATCGTGTTAATGCGTTTGAAAGCATCACAGCTTGCTGCAAAATTGTCGTAATGTTCAATTTGGGTGGTTGTTTGTGAACGACTTAGGCCCAGAGATTCATTAACAAATTTATTTCCAAAGGCTACCCAGTCTGTCTGTGGGTATGCAACATGATGTGCATTGAAATTACCAGTAGCTCCACCAAATTTTGCGGAGTAAGGCACCGCTTTTAATTGATCAAATTGGCGTTGGATACGTTCCACGAAAACTTTGATTTCTTTTCCTAAACGTGTTGGGGACGCGGGTTGGCCGTGTGTACGTGCTAACATGGATACATTGGACCAATCACTAGATAATGTTGTTAATTCTTGGATCAACTCTTCTATCGCTGGTGTATAGACAGCTGCGATCGCATCTTTCCATGAGTATGGAATAGCCGTGTTGTTTATATCTTGAGAGGTTAAGCCAAAATGAATAAATTCTAAAGAGTCATGTAGGCCAAGTTTTTCAAATTGATCCTTTAAAAAGTATTCAACTGCTTTGACATCATGGTTCGTTACTTTTTCAGTATTCTTTATCCAAATAGCATCTTCTTCAGTAAAGTTTCTATATAGATCACGTAATTTTTCATTCAACGAGCCGTCAAAATGACTTAATTGTTCAATTCCTGATTGAGAAAGAGCGATGAAATATTCAACTTCTACTAAAACCCGATATTTAATTAAGGCAAATTCTGAAAAATAAGCGCCTAATTCTTGCGTTGCGTTATGATAGCGACCGTCTACTGGAGATACGGCGGTAAGTGATGATAAGGCCATAATACATTTTTGTTTGTGCAAAGGTAAAAAAATGAGAGGAGCTTATCAATTTAAATGCGAGGTATATAACAAAAAAAGCCCCAACATGTGGGGCTTTTTATATTTTTAAAATCAGTTCCCTGAAATTAGTGAGCAGCTTTTGCTGAATCAATAGCAACTTTAGCTGAATCAACTACAGTTTTAGCTGAATCAATAGCTGTGTTAGCTGAATCGATAACTGTGTTAGCTGAATCGATAGCAGTTGAATCAGAAGCAGTTTCTGATTTGTTTGCAGTACCATTACAAGAAGCGAAAGCTACAGTTAAAGCTAATCCTAAGAAAGCGAATTTGAATGAATTTTTCATTTTGATTTTATTAAATTTTATTAAAATTTCTTTATTTAAAGGTTTATACCTTAAAATTGAAAAGGTAACCCGTTTATTTTATCTTTTTTTTAAAAGAAAGCTTACATCGTTAAAATGCAAGCTTTTATGTCTTCGGACAGTACTAAAATTATTTTTTAGTAACAGCAGAATCAACTTTCGCAGCAGCAGAATCAACTTTTGCAGCAGCAGAGTCAACTTTGTTAGCTGCAGAATCTAAAACAGTAGCAGCAGAATCAACTAAAGCAGCAGCTGAGTCAGCAGTAGCATTAGTTTTAGTTTCAGCACCACCACAAGAAGCGAAAGCTACAGTTAAAGCTAATCCTAAGAAAGCGAATTTGAATGAATTTTTCATTTTGATTTTTCTAAATTAATGGAAACAAAATTGTTATTTAAACATTAATACTTAGAAAGTTAAAAGGTAACCTGAAAAAAATATTATTTTTTTAAAATTATGTAATGACTTGTAAATCAGTTTTTTATTTTTAATTATTATTTGGTCTTTTTCGATGTTATAGAACATTCTGTTTTAAATAGTGTATATTGAAAAGACAAATTGTAGACAACTGTTACTAAAAGAATGATGCTATGTTTGATAAAATGAAAAATATACTAGATCTGCTAAAAGCTGTTGATTTAGAACAATTGCAAAAGATTTCTCAAAAAATTGACTTGGGTCAGGTATTGAATGCTGTTTCGAAAATGGATGATAATCAATTGAAGAGTGCTATGAAATTACTGACGGCAACAAGCAAGAAAAAGGAGTTGCCTCCGATCAATGGAGATTTTTATCATATTGAAGAAAAATTGTCGACCGCTGATAAGATTACGCAATTGAAAGTTCGTGATTTTATGGAGAAGGAGATCAGTCCTATTGTTAATAACTATTGGTTACGGGATGAGTTTCCTTTTGAAATTATTGAAAAGTTTGCAGCTTTAAATATATGCGGATATACTTATGATGGATATGGCTGTGCTGGAGGAAGTTCTTTGATGGAGGGCGTTATTGCAGCAGAGATTGCCCGGGTCGATGCTTCAATTGCGACATTTTTTGGGGTACAGAGTGGATTGGCAATGGGGTCAATATATATATGTGGATCTGATGAGCAAAAGCAGGAATGGTTACCACGTATGCAGCAGATGAAGGTGATCGGAGCTTTTGGACTGACCGAACCTGAAGTAGGATCCGGAGCTGCGGGGGGATTGACTTGTACTTGTAAAAAAACTGAATCTGGCTGGGTTTTGAATGGTCAAAAGAAATGGATAGGAAATAGTACTTTTTCAGATATTACGATAATTTGGGCTAGAGATCTGGATGATGGACAAGTGAAGGGCTTTATCGTGCGAAGGGAAAATCCAGGTTTTGCTGTCGAAAAAATAAAAGGAAAGATGGCTTTGCGAATCGTTCAGAATGGTTTGATTACATTGACGGATTGTGTCGTTCCTGAATCGGACCGATTGCAGCATGCTAATAGTTTCAAAGATACTGCTAAAGTGTTGCAGATGACACGTGCTGGAGTTGCCTGGATGGCGGTAGGTTGTGCACGAGGAGCTTATGAAAATGCGCTTGATTATACCCGAAAGCGAGAGCAATTTGGAAAACCTATTGCATCTTTTCAGTTGATTCAAAATCATTTGGTTGAAATGCTATCTAATTTAACGGCTATGCAGACGTTGGTTTATCGTTTATCTGAAATGCAGGATAACGGCGACTTAAAAGATGAGCACGCATCACTTGCAAAAGTTTTTTGCTCATTAAGAACACGTGATATTGTGTCTAAAGCTAGAGAGGTGATGGGGGGAAATGGAATTTTACTTGAATATAATGTTGCTCGATTTTTAGCAGATGCGGAAGCTATTTACTCATATGAGGGGACTAAAGAAATTAATTCATTGATTGTAGGACGTAGCATTACAGGTTTTAGTGCTTTTGTATAATAATTGAGAGTCATGTTTAACTGTGAATTCTTTTACCGTAGATTATATTCAAAATTTGATTATTTAATTAACCGATGATCTTTAGCTTAGCTGTGGGTTATTTTATCCTATTTTCTTTGAGATTTCCGGTGCGACAATAAAAAAGGATCAAAATTTATTATTTTGATCCTTTTTTATGCTTAATTGAATTTTATCCTAGGGCTACATCTAAAGTCATCATTAAAATGAAACCTCCTATAAATCCGATTGTTGCGATGTCTGAATTTTTATTTTGTTGCGCTTCAGGTATAACTTCTTCTACGACTACAAAGATCATGGCTCCGGCCGCAAATGCTAGTGCATAAGGAAGTATGGGTGTAAAAGTAACTACTGCCATTGCTCCCAAAACACCGGCAATTGGTTCTACAATTGCGGATGCTTGTCCGTAGAAAAAACTTTTTCGTCTGCTCATTCCCATTCTTCTTAGTGGCATTGCGACTGCTATACCTTCAGGGAAATTTTGTAAACCTATTCCAGTCGCCAAGATGACAGCCCCAGCAATTGTCGCTTCTGGAATCCCTGCAGCAACACTCCCGAAAAGAACACCTACCGCAAGTCCTTCAGGGATATTATGAAGTGTAATGGCTAAAATCATTAAAGTTGTTTTTTGCCATGGGGTCTTTACTCCTTCCACTTTTTTAAAATTGATATGTAGATGAGGTAAAACTTTGTCTATACTAAATAGGAATGCCGCGCCAATTAAAAATCCGACCACAGCTGGGACGACTTGTGCAAAACCAGTGCCTTCGCTCATGTCGATGGCGGGTATGAGGAGACTCCAGACACTTGCGGCTACCATTACCCCGCCCGTGAATCCCAACATGCCGTCCATGACATTTTTATTCATTTTTTTAAATAGGAATACAAATGAAGCGCCCAAAGCAGTGACTAGCCATGTAAATAATGTTGCATACAGAGCGGCTAAAATAGGGTCGATGCTTTCTAGGTATGTAATAACTGATTCAATCATAGTTTTGATATTATTTCATTATTTATTCATCTTTGAAATGTGCTCATATTTTTGCGATATCCACACTTAATATTTCAGGATTGGATGGATCATCTACCATTAATGTGGCTGTGTGTTTTAAAATATGATTCATTAGAAGTTAAGCAAGTCTAATCTTAGATGGTATGCAACAAAAGTAATAAGTTAGATTGAACTAACAAATATATTTCTAACATTTTTGTTAGTATATGCTAATAATTTTTAGTTTATCTGTTTGTGTTTGAATAGCCGTCTGTTATCTTTAGTGCTGATCTGTATTTAAGAATTGAGTTGGAAGTAGTCAGCTCTGTGAGATAACTTGGTTTTATACTTTATTATTTATAGGATGGGCTGGAAAATTTAACCAGCCCATCTTATACAGCTTTCTATTTAAGGGTTAAAGAATGGGTGGAAATTCTCATTCTAAATTGTTTATTACGATTAATTTTCCTTAAGCATTTGCTTTTTCTTCTTTACTCGCTTCTTGTTTTTTAAAAATAGCATTTAATAGAATTGCTATAGCACCATCACCTGTTACATTACAGGCTGTTCCGAAGCTATCCATTGCGATGTATAAAGCAATCATTAAAGCTTGATTCTCGACGTTGAAACCGAGCATACTACCGATTATACCTATTGCTGCCATAATTGCTCCGCCCGGTACTCCTGGTGCTGCTATCATTGTTACCCCTAACATGCAGATAAATCCCATCATTTGTACAAAGTCTATTGGTATACCTTGCATCATCATAAGTGCAAGTACACATGCAACGATTTTCAGCGTACTTCCTGCAAGATGTATTGTTGCACATAATGGGATGCTGAAATTAGCGATGTCTTCATCAACACCAAGTTTTTTTGCTTGTTTTAGTGTTACAGGAATCGTTGCCGCAGAAGACTGTGTCCCTAAGGCGGTAAAATAAGCGGGCAACATACCGATTAATAATTTGAATGGATTTTGTTTAGAGGCTATCCCTGCAATGATAAATTGGATTACAAGCAAAAGAATATGGATGACGAAAATAATTCCAATGATTTTGATGAAGACATGCAGTATGGTGAAAACTTTACCTGTGTACGTCATATCGTAGAAGATACCTAAAATGAAAATGGGCAATAATGGTATGATCATTTTTTCGATGATAAAACTAATTACCTTTTCAAAATCGATAAATACCTTTTCTAATGTCGAATTTTCTAATTTTGACAAGCCAATACCGATACAGAATGCAAGCACTAAGGCGGACATGACGTCGAAGAGGGGTGGGAACTCAATTTTGAAATAGGGACTCAGTGTTTTGGTTGTTTCGGTAATTAGGTCTGTGTTGATCTGGTTTTGAAGTAAAGCTGGAAATATACTCATGCTGATCGTGTACGAAAAAAGTCCAGCAAATAAGGTAGAACCATAGGCGATCAATACAGTTGTCAATAATAATTTTCCTGCAGTCTTTCCTAGTTGAGCAATTGATGGAATGATTAATCCAACGATAATTAGTGGAATCAAAAATTTTAAGAATTGATCAAAAAGAAAATTATATGTGGTTAAGATTCTTCCTAATGACTCAGGGAGATAGAGGCCGAGTAAAATACCGGATATGATGGCGACGATTACTTTAAAGAGAAGATTTTCAGTAATTTTTTTCATTGGATTTGTTTTATTATATGATGTCTTATCCTTATGATAATACGTTTAGTTCATTTATAAAATAATTTATCATCTCCATTAATTAAAAAAGAAGTCAATAGATAATCCATTTTGTTCTTTGTATTGAAGAAAAGTATATATTTAATTATCTGGAATGATTCATATTCTTGACATCTGTATGTGTGGAGTTTAATCTGTTGAGAAACGAAATTGTCATCAATAAAGTTGATTTTGATACGTTGTTGCTCCTTGGGTCTATTCTAAAAAATGTAGACCCGATAAAAAAATATATTACGAAAATAGGAATTAATAACCGATTTATTTTGAAGAGTGCTCGTGTTTGGACATTTGCATGGTGCAGTCTCCGGTTGCTTTGTTTGGGGTATTGCTTTGTGGTATAGCTTGTTAATGTCTTTTTAATGGTGTTGTTTGTTATTTAATTAAAATGGATTGCTTTTCATATTTTATTGTTCAGGGACTGTTTTTTTATAATGTAATGTTTCGGTAATGTGAATATAGGTTTTTAATGAAATCAACATTGTGTGTCATAGTGTGATTTTTTTGAAAACAAAGCTGTGATCAAAATAATGGACTGTGATGTTACTTGATGTTTGTAATGAGGTTGGGTTTCTCATTCTTTGATTAGTCTTCAATTGCTTCAATGCCCTCTTGTTCGAGTTTTTTGAGATGTGATTTCATTGCTTCTAGTTGCTCTGAGGAGTGAGCTTGCCAATCTTTTATTTCTCCGACAACACGTAAAAAATATGCTGTTCGGTAGGATTTTGTCGGATTGCCGGGGAATTTTTTATTTGTGAGATTAGGATCATCTTCGATAGGGCCAGACGGATCTACTAAATAAATCCTTTCAGGGGTATCTCCCTGTGCTAATTCAGCTCCCCATATTGCGGCATCTAAAGTTGCAGTTAAATATACATATTTAGCATGTTTTCGTTTGCCATAATTAGAAGGATGGCCTGGCTCAATCAGGTCTCCTAGTTTAAGATCAGTTTTAGTGCCATGATAAAACTGGTCTAAGGGTTTATTCTTGTCCATGATTTACTGATAGTTATCCAAACTATTTATGTTTATACAAGATCGTGTTTTTTTGTGTATATCAATTGCTTTTCATTAAAAAATATCTAATTATAGCCAGATATTGAGTTCTTTTTTTGTCTATTCTATTTGTTGTGATGCTTTTTAATGTTGAGGATTAAAGATGCTTATGCTTCTTTATGCGCCAATGATAATATCGGCAAAGATTGCGTTTGTAGCTTTGATAAGGTCCTGAGGATTTATTTCAATCTGAAGTCCTTTTTTACCAGCGCTAATGACAATTTTGTTTTCCAAGGAAGCGAGTTCTTCTATGTATGTTGGAAATATTTTTTTCATTCCTATAGGAGAGCATCCCCCTCGAATATATCCGGTTATGTGCTGCAAATCTTTCATAGGAAGCATTTCACATTTTTTATTACCTGATATAATTGCTAGCTTTTTCAAATCTACCTGTGCATTTCCTGGTATGACAGCAACAATGTAAGGATCATTTTGTCCGGTGAGCACGAGGGTTTTGTAGATTATTTCTTCGCGAATTCCCAATGCCTCAGCAACATCGGTAGCGCTTTGGTGTTCACCCACTACTTCGTAAGTTCTTAAATTATAAGTAAACTTTAAGTTGTCCAGGATGCGGGCAGCATTAGTTTTTGTTATTTCTTTCATAAATCTTTATTCTTAATAATCGCTTCAGTACGTTGATGAATGATTTGATGTAGATGAATGTAATGATGATTTTATTAAAAAGCAATATGAAATTCTATGATGTTTAATTAAATATGTCGCTTCAGGATTTTGTTCTATATGAAGTGTGTTTCTAATAATTGCAAGAACGATGTTCTTACCTATAGGACACCTATAGAGGTGGTAAGGATTTTATTGTGTCTGTCCTCTGTATAGATGGTGCATAGAAAGATTGTTTATTGTGTGTGCTAAGGGTTGGCCTGTAATTCGGATTGTGTGTTTCTAGTCTCGTTCTTGTGTGAGGCTAGGTTATTTCTTGTGTGCTTGTAGGGTGATTGTATAGTCAGTGTTGTGTGTTTGCAGGCTTTGCCTAGGTTTATCATTGTGTGATACTGGGCTCGGATGGGATTTCATAAGAAGAATTAATGTCTTTGCTTGTTTTATTATTTATGACTGTTTTTTATATACTAATTGTAAATAATATATATTAGTTTCGTTGAGATGGTGATACTTCAATATTAACAAAAGGGATTATTCAATAAAATGAATAATCCCTTTTGTTAATATTGCAAATAGTTTCCTTATACTGTGATCCAATTACTTTTATAAAGAACAATATCTGTTATTTATAATCGATTTTGCTGGATTTTAATTTTGTTGTTGTTTTTTAAAAGGCATATACTAAGGCAAGTGAAAATTGTCCGGCATTTTTTGTTGGAGATAGGTCTTGTTTTACAAACATCTGTGTTTCACTGTTATCAAATCTAACTTCAGGGATAAAAGTAAAGCCATGATGTTTGAAGTTTGCTGTTAACGTAGTGGAAAAGATTTCATTACTGGTAACTTCAGCTACGGGCATGTTTTTAGTTTTATAATATTCACCACGGATTCCTATACCAATATTTTCATTTATATTCACTTTTGGGTATAATGCTACTCCCGAATAGCCGCCTTCTCCTTTTCTGCTGTAGTCGGTCGCATTTGCACCTAATGAAAATAATGGAGAGAATGAATAATTTCCTACAAAATCGATCAAAGTTCCTGAGCTATAATTGCTGGCGCCGCCTTGTGAAGATCCTGTCAGAAAATTAAGGAAAAAGCTTGATTTGTCATTTGGTGCAACTGATAATTGTGATCCAAAGTGTGATACACCGTTTAAATCTTGGTAGACATTCCAATCATTAAAGATTCCGACCATAAGCCCTACTTTTTCAGAAAAAGCATATTGTGCTTTTAGTCCTGCATCCTGGAAAGGTCCTGCACCAAAAAGATATGAGGTTGAGTAGTGGAAATTGAATGATGGACAGATGACTTCATAGCCTACAAAAGTCCCCATAAAACCGGCTGTTAAACTTAATTTTTCTGTCAGTGCATAGGAAATGTAGAGGTTTTGAATGTGGAAGCTATTTTTGTCGTCCCCATTTTGACCGTCTCCATTAATTATGGAGCGGTACTGTCCTCTCGGCCCAAATGATAATTCACCTACAAAAGATGCTTTTCCAGTTTTTTTCTTCAGAGCAAGATCAACCATTCCTATGGATACTGAATTATTGTCTTCAGTAAAATAGGTGTTTATATTCGGTTGTTTTTGGAAATCATATTTCCAATATGTATCCACTGATCCAGATATTTCTAGATCTAATAAATCATATTTTTTTGTTTGTGCATATATTTTGCTGCTTACTATTATTGAAATTAGTGTGGTTAAGATGATTTTTTTCATTTTTTCATGTTTTTAAATGTTTGTTTTTATTTTTTAGCATTCAAAAGCACTTAAACATCTAGTTTTTTTAATATTTTATGTAAATATTATTGTTTTTCCTCTTGTTTTGTTGTTTTATTAGCATTTAATCTAGTTGTTTTTGTGTTTTTAGGTTGATTTATTTAGGATCCTGATGTAAATATATGATTTTATTTAATATTTTATTGATTTTTTAATTAATTGAACTTATATTTGATCGAAATCAAATTTATAATAGTTATTTTTGATTGTTTTTCACTGATAAACACATTTTGTTATGAAATTATTAAACTTAAATCTTGAAATATTATGAAAAAATTCATTCCGCTTATTATTTTGGTTTGTTTAGCGATTATTGGCTTAGTTACACCCTCATTAGAAGTCAGTAATGTTGCAGGTGTGGAGATCGACACCGGAGATACGGCTTGGTTACTCGCTTCCTCGGCTTTGGTTTTGATTATGACTCCAGGTTTGGCATTCTTTTATGGTGGAATGGTGAGCAAGAAGAATGTTATCTCCACGATGATGCAAAGTTTCATCTGTATGTGTATTATTTCTGTCCTTTGGGTTATTTTCGGTTTTAGCTTAGCTTTTGGCGATGATATTGGGGGTATTATTGGAGATCCTCGCACGTTCTATATGATGAAGGGGATGTTGGGGAATGTGAGTTGGTCAGCTCTACCTACTATTCCACTGGTATTATTTGCTATGTTTCAGCTTAAATTTGCAATTATTACTCCTGCTCTTATAACAGGAGCTTTTGCAGAGCGTGTTCGCTTTAATTCATTTATGGTATTTATTATCTTGTTCAGTATTTTTATCTATATGCCACTGGCTCATGCCACTTGGCATCCTGAAGGTATCTTGGCCAAATTCGGTGTTTTAGATTTTGCAGGTGGTACAGTTGTTCATATGTCGGCAGGATGGGCTGCTTTGGCATCAGCTATCTATTTAAAAGGCCGTAAAAAGCCTACGCATTCGCCAGCTCGGATTAGTTACGTGATTTTAGGAACTGCTCTTTTATGGTTCGGATGGTTTGGATTTAATGCAGGTTCTGCAGGTGGGGCTAATAGTCTTGCCGCTTATGCTTTTGCAACCACAACTACTGCGTCAGCTGTAGCTTCAATTGCCTGGATATTTGTTGACCTGATCCGAGGTAAAAAACCATCTGCTATGGGAGCTTGTATCGGAGCTGTTGTTGGATTAGTTGCTATAACACCGGCAGCAGGATTTGTGACGATATCACATTCGATTGTTATTGGGCTTGTAGCGGCTTTAGTTAGTAATTTAGTCGTATTCTTACGTAGTAAAACCAGTATTGACGATACGTTAGATGTATTTCCTTGTCACGGTGTAGGCGGTATGGTCGGTATGGTGCTTACTGGGGTTTTTGCAAATAGTAGTGTTAACAGTGTTGTTACGACGAATGGTTTATATTTTGGTGAGACAGGTCTATTTGTAGCACATATTGTTGCGTTGATTGCAGTTTCTGTTTTTGCATTCTTTGGATCTTTCCTTTTGATCAAATTAACGGATTTAATTACACCACTTCGTGTTCATGAGGTCGAGGAAGAGCTTGGTTTAGATATTACTCAACACGACGAGGAATTGTAGAATTGATATTCATACTACCAATATTAACCCTTGATAAGGTGTGGCTTTTGCCGCACCTTACTTGTTTTATGGTACTTTTTGCACTAGTTTTTATAAATATATAATTTGTAAAATCCAGTTTATTAGGATACTTGTCTTCAACTTGTTTTATTGGTTATTTTGCTATTATTATCTCGGTCTTCACGCTTTTTTGTACTTTGAATAAAGAGATTATTCTTTTATTCGGTTCAGTATGCATTTCGTCATATTCAGTTACAAAATATGATGGTTGGGACTGAATATCTTGTTTATAGTATTTCATAAAAACGATCTTTGTTAAAAGAAGAAAGAAATGGGCATCTTTGTAAGGACGAAGAGTTTTTTAAATTATGTGTGTTTTATTTTTTTATTCTTGAACAAACTGTCAATGAGTTTGATAATCAGATGGATAAAAAAATTCTATTTGATTACTATTTGTCATATTGCAAATTTATATCTGATAGAAAAAAGCCTGTTGAACTATATGAAGATGGCCAGAATCGTGATGGCAAATATTGAATTAGATTTTATTTAAAGATGGAAAAAATCAAATATATTTCTGATAAAACAAAGCGATTATTACCGACTCGTTTTAAACGTATGTTCTTGGTGATTTTTGCATTTGTTTTGCATTATTTGGTTTCATATATCTTAGATCCTTATTCTGAATTTTGGCAAGATTATTTTGGAAGGAGCTTTTCTGAACTTTTAACGGAATGGGGGATATCATTTTTATTTTGCTTTTTAATTTCTGAATCAAGTATACTTATACATAGGAGGTTAAATCTGCGGGTTCCTTGGCCACAAAATAAGTCTAAAAGACTTTTTCTTGAGATTACGCTCAATTTTTCGGCGGTTATGATTCTTATTTTGATGAATATGGTCTGTTTCGCGATTTTAGATCCTCAATCTGCGAAGGTAGAATCCGTTCCATCTATTGAAGAAATAAAAGGTATGTTACAGTGGATTGTGGTTAGTTTGGTCATTTCTTTTATGATTATTTCTATCAATACCATGAGTTATCTGATTAATAATTGGATTGAAACAGCTACGGAAATGTCCGAACATAAGATAAAGGCAGCAGAATTGAGGCAAGCATCAGTAGAAGCAGAGTTAAATGCATTGAAGATGCAATTGGATCCTCATTTTATTTTTAATAATTTGAGTGTGCTTTCTGAGTTAATTCTTGAAGATCAGCAGCTTGGTTTTGAGTATTCTGAAAATTTTGCCAAGGTCTATCGTTTTTTATTGGTCAATAGTAAAAAAAATATGATCACGCTTGATGAGGAGATTAAATTTTTAAATGCTTATATATTTTTAATTGAGCACCGTGTTGGTAGCGGTGTTAATTTTACAATTAACATTAATGACCATAGTCGTGGTATGTATATCCCATCACTAACTTTGCAGTTGCTTATTGAAAATGCAATTAAACATAATACCACAAGAAAGAAGCGACCTTTAATGATTACTATTTCCAATGATGAAGTAGGTCGAGTTGTGATTGAAAATACGTTATCACCCATGGACAATCCTGAGATTGTATCGACGGGTATTGGGCTTAATAATATAATCAGTCGTTTTCAGCTCTTAGGAGAGAAGGTGCCAGAAGTTATAAAGGATCAGCATATTTTTAGGGTATGTATTCAATTAGTAGCATATGATAGAGAAAATAGTAATAGTTGAAGATGAAAAATTGAATGCCGATCGTCTTAAACGTTTAATTGGGGATATTTATCCAAATGCTCAGATCGTAGCTGTTTTGGATAGTGTTACTGATACGGTAGACTGGTTTCGAAATCAAGAAATTCCAGATGTAGTTTTAATGGATATCCGACTTTCTGATGGAATCAGTTTTGATATTTTTGAAAAAGTGACGATCGATTGTCCTATTATTTTCACTACGGCGTATGATGAATATGCTGTACAGGCATTTAAATATAATAGTGTCGACTATATTTTGAAACCTGTTGAAAAAGAGGAATTATCAACTGCATTGCGAAAGGTTGAGGGCCTAGGTTCAATGATGAATAACCAAATATCCATTGATAAATTACTTCATTATGTAAAACCTAAAGATTATCGGTCCCGCTTCTTAGTTCCCTTTCGTGATGGTTATCAAACCATATTAGTTAATGAAGTGAATTGTATTTATGTCGATTTAAAATTGACAAAAGCACGCCTCAAGAGTGGAAAAGATATTGTTCTTAATCAAAGTATGGATGATCTAGAGAAACAATTAGATCCAAGAATTTTTTTTAGGGCAAATCGTCAGTTCATTATTCAGATTGATGCTGTAAGTCAATTGGTTCATTATTTCAATCGTAAATTGAAAGTTGTTCTTTTTAATTCTGAATTTGATATTATTGTCAGTAGAGAAAAATCGGTTTTATTAAAAGAATGGTTAGATTCTTGATTTTTTAGGCATGTTTGCATGGTGTTAAATTATTAATCACATCCTATTTTTTTATTGGAGAAATAAGTGTTGACCGTGATCAATACTTTTCATAACGGTTATCATACATTAACATTTATTGTTAATAGAGGAGGCAAACTTAGTGGCATAAAAACCGAGTCGATGGCCTGTTTTTATTTTTAAATGATTGGTTATTAGGTTTGTTTTGATGGCTCTGTCGTACAGTGTGTTAACGCTAATAAATATTGTTTATTTTATTTTTCGTACCTTTGTACCGTCATATGACACGGATGCATCGGTTTGTTCCGTTATTTTATAGCTCTTTTTTGAGCTATTTCTGAGTTGTTCGCGATATACTTGTTATAGTATTTTAGAGGTGTTTATTAATATCTCGTCTTTTAAAAGATTCATTTCTTTTTCATGATTGCTCTTCATCGAACTAAGAGTAAAGTGTGTTAAATATCAAGTTGATTGAACAAGAAGGAGTTCTTCGGTCGAACTAACTCAACTTTAGAAATTGTTTTTTATGTTATTAAAATAACATGAAGGTGTTTTCTATTGAATATACCATCTGTGCCATGACAATTCGTTTCATACCAAAAAATTAAAAATGGATAAAAACAGAAAAGTTAAAATAAAAGTCGAGGACTTAACAATTGTTTTCGGTAAACAAAAGAAATTGGCGCTTAAATTACTGAATGAAGGTTACCCAAAGAAAGAAATACTAGAAAAAACCGGCTGTACAATCGGTATCAATAAAGCTAATTTTGAAATTTACGAAGGAGAGTTTTTTGTCATTATGGGACTTTCTGGAAGTGGTAAATCTACTTTACTACGTTGCCTGAACCGATTGAATGAACCTACAATGGGTAAAGTCTTTATCAATAATGATGATATCACAAGTAAAAACAATAAAGAGCTTCTGGAAGTACGTAGAACTGAAATGAGTATGGTGTTTCAGAAATTTGGATTATTACCACATCATACTGTTTTGACTAATGCCGCTTTTGGTTTAGAAATTAGAGGCGAAGATAAAGCATCTCGCGAGGCGAAAGCTCAAAAAGCGCTTGACATAGTTGGTCTTAATGGTTTTGAACAGCAGTTTCCAATTCAGCTGTCAGGGGGTATGCAGCAGCGAGTAGGGCTGGCGCGTGCTTTGGCCAATGATCCGGAAGTCATGTTGATGGATGAGGCTTTTTCAGCATTAGATCCCTTGATCAAAACCGAGATGCAGGATCAGCTATTGGAGCTTCAGGATACCTTGCAAAAAACGATTGTTTTCATTACTCATGATTTGGATGAAGCTATTAAGCTTGGAGATCGTATCGTGATTATGAAAGATGGAGTTATTGAGCAGATTGGTACAGCCGAAGATATTCTAACGAATCCAGCGAGTGATTATGTAAAAGCTTTTGTGGATAAGGTGGATAGAAAATCGATTATCACAGCAGGATCATTGATGACCGAGAAACCGACATTGGTTAGGTTCAAAAAAGATGGTCCTGAAGGGGCACTTCGGAAAATGAGAACAACGGGACTTGAAATACTCCCTGTAGTGGATATTCATGATACCTTCTTGGGGTTTGTCAATATCAATGAAGTTATTCAAGCTGCCAAGCGGAAAGATCCTACTGTAGAATCTATTATTCATATGAATGTTCCTTCGGTATCTAAGGATGTTACTGTTGAAGAAATGTTACCGTTGATTTCGGAAACAAGATCGCCAATTGCAGTGGTCAATGATCAAAATAGATTGTTAGGTATTGTGACGCAAACTTCACTTATTATCGAAGCAACAAAGTTTAACGAAGAGGAAATTAACGAATTAAAAGAAAAAGCAAATAATCAGTAACAATGAGTAAAATAATAGATATAGGTCAATACATTGAAGTTGCAATTAATTGGCTTACAGAAAATTTTAAGCCTTTATTTGATTTTATAAAACATACGGGTAATTCATCCATTATTGGATTAGAGTGGATATTTTTAGCAGTCCCTTTTTTTGTGGTGATCGGACTTTTTACAGGTTTGGCATGGTGGAAGTCAGGTAAAGGCGTTGCGCTAATAACCTTGTTAGGCTTGACACTTATTTACATGATGGGTTTTTGGAAGGAGACGATGGAGACTTTATCATTGGTTTTAGTTGCAACGGCGACAGCTTTGATACTTTCTGTCCCCTTGGGTATTTGGGCGGCAAAAAATAAACTAGCTGCGAAGATTATTCGCCCTATGTTAGACTTGATGCAGACGATGCCTGCTTTTGTTTATCTGATACCGGCAGTGTTGTTTTTTAGTATCGGTAAGGTTCCTGGCGCATTTGCGACTATTATTTTTGCGATGCCACCAGCTGTCCGTTTGACGACTCTGGGTATCGATGCAGTTCCAAAAGATATTGTAGAGGCTGCACGTGCCTTTGGAGCGACTAATCGACAGATTTTGTTTAAGGTTGAGCTACCACTGGCTATGAAAACTATTCTTGCGGGTATAAATCAGACCATATTATTGTCACTTTCTATGGTCGTGATTGCCGGAATGATTGCTGCGGGTGGTTTAGGAGAGAAAGTACTTGAAGGAATTAATAACCTAGATATAGGACTTGGATTTGAAAGTGGCTTATCTGTTGTGATCTTAGCTATTATCTTGGATAGGATAACGCAGGGTTTTGTACAGAATAAAAAATAATATGAAGAACATTAAAATAGCTTTAATCTGTTGCGTTATCGTATTTCTTAGCGCTTGTCAACCAGATGGTAATAAAAAATATATCAATGTAGGTATGGTCGATGGTTGGGCCGAAGGGGTCGCTATGACCTATGTTGCTAAAGCAGTTTTGGAGGAGATGGATTATCATCTGGTCATCCAACGTGCTACACCAGATATGATATTAGCTTCTATGAATAATGGTGATACGGATCTCTATATGGATGTTTGGCTTCCTTTAACTCATGGTTCTAAAATTGCAAAATTTCCTAATCTTGTTGATATCGGTACGAGTTATGCGCACGCTAAAAATGGTTTAGTTGTACCCGATTATGTTCCAATTAATTCTATTGAAGAGTTAAAAGTGCACGAAGATCAATTTAAGCATCAGATTATGGGGATTGAAAAAGGAGCTGGTATAACAGCTGCGGTAGATCAAACGATAAAAGACTATGATTTAAATTATCGTCAGGTAAATTCGTCTACAGTGGCGATGATTACTGAATTGCAAAATGCGATTAAGGAAAAACGCTGGATCGTTGTCGCAGCTTGGCAACCACACTGGATGTTTGGTAAGATGAAATTAAAATTTCTGGAAGATCCTCGAGAATCTTTAGGAACTGCAGAGCAGATCAAGATTTTTACTCGAAAGGAATTTCCTGCTGACCAACCCGAATTGACCCGCTTCTTTTCTCAGATTCATTTTGATGTAGCCACCATGTCTAACTTGCTGATGAAAATGCAGGAAAGTAAGGATAAAGAAGCTACAGCGAAACAATGGGTAGCAGATAATAGATCTTTAGTGGCTTCATGGTTGAAATAATTGGTTTTGTTTAATTTTCTGGATGCAGTTACAGCATCTGTTGTGACCAATAAAAAAAGGAAGAATCTATTTATAGATTCTTCCTTTTTTTATTTTAAAAGTGGTAAGCAATACTACCTAAGATATTTCTCGGCATTTGCGGATTAACTGTTGTCCAACCTTTAAAGTAAGTTTGGTTAGTCAGATTATTTGCCTTAACAGCAAACTCCATATGTTTGTAACTATAAGAAAGACTACCATTAAGTAAAGTATACGAAGGAAGTACAAAAGTTCCTGTCGGGATACTATTTGTAATGATATTTTCACTAGCATGATTGATTCCAAGACCAATACCTACACCTTTTAACGTTCCTTGTTGCAAAGTGTAATTTGCCCAGATATTGGCCAGATGTTTTGGTCCAGCTTCGGTTGGGCGAAGGTTGTTCACATTAGCGGCCGCTTTTGTTGTTTTACTATCGTTGAAGCTATAGCTTAAGATCATATTTAATCCTTGAATAGGGGCTGCTGTTAAGTCGAAATCAAGACCACGGCTTAGGCGTGTACCATCCTGTACACTGATATTGTAGCTTTTACCATCAATTTCTATTGTTTCAGGACGGATCATATTGTCTACACTGATATCGTAGTAACTAGCCGTAAGGCCTAGTTTGTCTTCAAGTAGGTTGAATTTTACTCCTGCTTCCCACTGTGATGCTTGTTGCGGTTTGAAATCGCCGGATACACTGGGGTGAGGCTGTACTACTGGTGAAACATTTTTAAAGCCATTCTGATAGTTAGCAAAGAATGAAACTTGATCTTTTATGGCTTCATACACGAGACCTACGCGCGGTGAGAAGGCTGTTTGGTTGAATTTTCCAGTAGTGGTATCTTTATCAATGTTGTACGTTCCTTTATTATTAAAGTAATCCATGCGCAGGGCAAGGTTTAAATGTAATTGTGAAGTTACATCTAAGACATTGGAAACATATGCTCCAAATACCTGTGTACGGCTACGGTTGTTGGTCTGTGCACCGTTGGAAGCAGCAATTGCCGCATCGATGAAAGCTGCGTTAAATTTATAGTAATCTGGATCATCGTATGACGTATTGATTTGATCTGTCTGTACATAAGGAGAGTTGTGCGTTTCCGATTTTTGGGAAAGGAGATCCAGTCCTATAAGTAGTCTATTGCGCATACCACCGATGTGGAAATCTCCAATAAAATTCTGTTGTGCATTGATGCTATTGGCTACATAATTTTGCAGTGCTGCATATCGGTTGATCAATGTGTCATTTGCATTTTGCAAGTACATGATATATTGGAAGTAACCATCAGATTTACGTCTATTATAACTAACAGTTGTATTGGATGTCCATTGCTCGTTGATGCGGTAATTTACATTTCCACGTAAGTTGGTACTTGGGTTTTTAAAAGTAACATCATTGTTGGTATACGACTTGTTAAAGTCAAATTGCAATTCATCGGGCGTTCTTGCAAACAATTGACGGGAACGATTGAGAAATACCATCATTGGATTGGTCGCTTTGCTCTGATAAATTTCAGCATCCAATTGAATGTCTAATTTGTCATTCGGTCTGTATAGTAATGAAGGAGCAACAAAAATTGATTTGTTAAATCCTGCATCCTGAAATGTTCCTGTATGTGAATATGCTGTGTTGATACGGCCTAAAAGTTTTTTATTAGCTGTTAGGGGTCCGTAGACATCAGCTGTTACACGGTGCTGTGCATAACTGCCAAAGATATAATTGATCCGTCCACCTATGGTATCAAGCGGTTTTTTAGTGACATTATTTATCAATCCACCAAAACCAACAGCAGCGCCACCATATAAGGAGCCAGAAGGTCCTTTGATAACCTCGATGGTTTCTAAGTTGGCCGGATCTGGACTTGTGCTAGCAATACTCACGACGCCATTGACCATCGCGGCTTGTGTGGTGAATCCTCGTAATGTGTAATAAGAGACTCCATCTCCAGGACGTCCAGTGGATGACCATAATTTGTCTATACCAGAAACGTTTGCCAATGCGTCATCATAATTTGTATTTATCTGGCTTTTAAGTAACTCTTTGGTAACGACAGCATAAGATTGAGAGTTTTCCATATTACGAAGTGGCATTTTGGAAACGTATAAACTTTGTTTTCGAGTATACTTATTCTTGCTTGCTCCGTTTATTACAATTTCGTCTAAAGTGGACTGATCTTCGGTGAGATAGATATTGGAAATGATATTTCTTTTTTCTTCTAGCTGGATGTCGCGGATTTGAGATTGGACTCCTATAGCTGAGATGTGGATTTGTGCAGGACCTGGTTTCAAGGATTTGAGGAGATAAGAACCATTGGCTTTCGTTGAAACACTGATGTCCTGAGGAAGCAGTTTGACCGTGATACCTTCTACAGGCTTTCCATCGGCGGAGAATATTTTCCCATATATTTCCGTTTTTTGTTGTGCTTGAGCTTGGAGAGAGCATGGAAGCAACAACATAAGGTAGATGATAAATTTATTCATAGTGTTTATTGATTTTATTTAGATTAATTATAAACAGTGCAAATATATTATTCATGTTACACTTTTCAAAACTATATTTTCAATCCTTTAAAAAGAAGTTTGATGTTGATTTTGAACAGTATCTGTGTCGCTTCGGGGATAAATGCTCCTATATTAGTAAGAGATTATTTTACTATTCTTGAACAATTTCCGATAAACTAATTATTCTATTTTTGTGGTTTATCTCCTTGGAAAAGGGGTTAATATTCCAGAAAATAAAAAATAGGATGTTATAGACTAACCTAAAAAAGATATTGGGTTGTACTGCAATTTAGAATTATATTTGATGGCGCTTTAACTAAAAAATAGAATTTACCAATGGTCCATCGCTATCGTGCTATTTTAATTTGGGGACAGAAATCAGACTCTATTTTTTAGTTAAATACGGCATGAGAAGAATTGAAATGTCAATCAGTTATCAATTCGCTTGTAATGAATTTGTGTCAGTCCAGTTTCAAACTGTTTTGTTGAAATAAGTGTTAATTTTTGCTCCGGTCTTCCATCTTTAAAAAGTCTTACTCCGTCACCTACTAGTATTGGTATAATTGAAATCACAAATTCGTCAATTAAATTTTCTTTTAAAAGTTCATTAACAATTTCTGCACCACCATCAATGAAAATATTTTTGCCGGTTTCACTTTTCAATTTTAAAATAAGGTCTTTTAAATCTTCGGTGTAGAACGTGATATTACCTGCATCTGGTCTAGCAGTTCTGGTTATAATATATGTCTTTTTATCAGCATGATGAAATTCTGGAACATGGGCAATGATCCAGTCATATGTTTTTCTGCCAAGAACTACTGTATCTACTGATTTTATAAATGAAGCATAACCATAGTCTTCTCCTTCTTTTTCTACTATAGATAAAAAATCAAGGTTATCATTTGGTTTGGCAATATAACCATCCAAGCTTGTTGCAATATATAAGATTACTTTTCTATCCATATTTATTTTTAGTGATTATTTTTTGTCAGATTATATTCTCATTTATAAAAGAAACGGATGGTAACTCAAGTTGTAGATGATACTGTATCAGTTTTTATCGGTCACCGGGGACAGCTAGGTGACTTTTAGCTTCGACAGTACCGACCTGTAAAAGAATATTTATTATTAATTGAGCCTAATTTAATCAAAAAAGACCGTTTTGATCGGATTTTTCTTAACAAAGTTTAACGTTGTAGCATCGGGAAATATACGTTCTTCTTCATTTTCAATGCCATTGCAAATCTCATAAGCTATTTCTTCAGGTTCTGACTTATGTGATTTCGTTTCTTCTTTTGTCATTTGCGTATTGACATACCCCATGTAAGCACCGATAACTTTGATTCCTAAAGCTTCAAGTTCTTCACGGATTGTTTCTGTCAAAATATGAGCTGCAGTTTTGGAGGCACAATAGGTACCTAATCTTTTTATAACAGTTAAACTTCCTATTGAAAGAATATTGACGATGCAAGTGTCTTTATTTTTTTGAAGATGTGGGATAAAGTTGTTAATCATTTCGATTACACCTATATAGTTCACTTTCATCTCAAATAAAGCAGTTTTTGCAGCTTCTTCTTTTAGAAAAGGAATTTTAAGTTCTATCCCGGCATTATTAATCAGTATTTCTGTATCGTTGCAATTTAGGGCTGCCGCTTGTATACTGTCCGTACTTGTTACGTCAAGTTCTAAAAGTTCAACTCTGTTGTCATAATTCTGAAACTGATTTTTTAAATTTTGTAATTTTAAGCCTGTTGCATATACTTTCTTAACGTTTCTATTGATGAGTTCTTGTACTAGCGCTGTTCCGAGACCTCCATCGGCTCCTGTTACTAAAACTGTTTTATCTTTTAAAATCATTGTTCTACTCTATTGGTTCTATTATTCTGAATGCTTAAAATGAGCTTAAATTACCTAATTTTCTTTCATATCAACAAGCTTTTTTTATTGATATTATTATCTGTAGAGAAAGATTCTGATCATCGTGCACTATGGGATAGGACTGTAGATGGATACTGGAAATACTGTAAGTTAATAATTTTCTGAAAGCGAACGAATAGTTATAAGTTAATTGATAGCGTGATCATAAAATTATCATTAGGTGGCTTATAAGCCACAATTTCCAGGGTTTAATTTGTATAGGAACATGCTTTATTTAATTTTGTGACTTTATCGCTTTACATGATACCTTTGTACAAGATAAACTTTATTGTTCTTGATGACGGAAATTTGTATTATTGGATCTTCAGTTAGCTTTTTGTAAAATTTTAAATATAAATTATAGATGAAAAAAATAGTAGCCATTATTTTCCTTTTTGTTACTGTGTTTGTTGTGTCCTGTTCAAAGGAAGATAACAATATGGGAGAGTCTAATAGTGTAACTGGGCGCTGGGTTCTCCAAGAGATGATCGAATTAAATACGATGAAGGAAGTTCCTTATACAGATGGTATTGAATATACATTTAAAGCAGACGAAACGTTTACAGGTATTAGTGTCGATATTGATTTTGATGGTAGTGATGTTGTTACTAAAAAGATTGCGATTTCTGGTACATATGTGCTTTCTGATAATGGTCAGAAAATAACAATAAGACAGAATGGAGGACAGACATTGGTATTTGATATTTATGATCTTACCTCAAAAAAGATGATACTGAGGGGTAAATTTCAAAACTTTCAGGTTGAGTCTACGTTTAGTAAAAAATAATTATTCGAATTTTCTTCATCCAACGCATCCTCCCTTACTATAAGGAGGGTGTGTTGGATTTTATTATTAAATATTGATCTAGTTACTTCCGTTGACTTTACGAATAGCTGTAACTTATGGGTTGTTAATAACTACATAAAATAGCTAGGGATCTGTAATTGCATAATGGAGAAATAAGAAATTACCCTATTTCGTGAAATAAAATTCAAGATTTGTGCTATTTTACTAGTGCTTTTTTACAGTAAATTTGTTGGGTTAAAAACAATAAGTTTTTAAATTCGCTATTTATGATGTTGAGACTGGTTATTTTTGTACTGTCAATCTGGTTTTTTCCTTTTCAATCATTAGGATCAACCTCACTTGCTACAGTACGGAATCGTGCTAATTCATCTACATTTCAAAGAAGATTTGATCCTGCTGATCAGCTTGTCGAAAACGGCGATTCCCATTTGTCGGATAAAAGAAATTCACTTTTTCAACAGATGTATTTTTGGGATATCGATTTAGATCTTGATAAAGATTTCAAATTGGACACATTATTCGCAATTTACGATCTAACGGTTCATTTGTTATATCCTAATCAAACAGCATATCTGGATTCCTATACATCCTATGCTGATCTACCGGTTCAATCTCGTAAATTTCTCCTTTTCGAGCAGATAAAGATACCTCTTTAATCTCCCTTCCACTCACTTACTTTGTAAGTGGTAGAGTCAGGTATATCCTGTCTGCTACTCACATGAAACAATTCTATATTATCTAAGATTAAACACTATTATGCACGAGCTTAGTATTGTAAAAGATATCTTCGATACTCTGGAGGGCCATTATGGTGCCAAGGTTGAAGATATTCAAAAGATTCAAGTAACTGCGGGTCTGCTTTCAAATGTGCAGCCTGTCTTAATTCAAAATGCCTTTGATGCTTTTATTTTAGATAATAATGGCTTTATGGATATGGAACTTGAGGTTGTCGTCAACGAGATCATGGCTTACTGTGAACATTGTCAAAAAAATTTTCCGGTGCTTTATCATCGTTTTGTATGCACCTGTGGTCAACCTTCGTCCACAATCGTTCAGGGAAATGAATTATATATATCAAAAGTAATTTTTAAACAAGAAAAATAAGAAACTATGTCAACTAACACATCTAGTCCAAAAAGTGCTGGAAACCGCGTCGGTTCTGTACAGTGTGATAACACCACATTACATTTATTAAAAGCCAATGATTATGTTGCAAATGCTATCCGTGAACGTTTAAAAGACGTTTGTGTGATCAATGTTTGTTCATCTCCTGGTTCAGGTAAAACAACTTTAATGCAAGAAACAGGTAAGCTACTTGCAAATGATCTTAATATTTCTGTATTAGTGGGTGATCCTGAAACGGAGCGCGACGCGATTAGAATGCGTGATGTAGGTATCAACGCGTTGCAGATTGTAACTGGTGGTATGTGTCATATCGAAGCGCAGATGATTTTGCAAGCACTTGATCATATTGATATTACAGGTACAGATCTTTTATTTATTGAGAATGTGGGAAATTTACTATGTCCTTCTGCTTTTGATTTAGGTGAAGATTATCGTGTTACATTATTAGCAACCACTGAGGGTGATGATAAACCTAAAAAGTATCCGCGTATGTTCTTAACGAGTGAGCTGATGCTAGTTTCAAAATCTGATTTATTGCCGTATGTGCCATTTTCAGTAGATGCTGTAACTAAAGATGCCCGTGAAGTAAATCCGAATATTGAAGTGATTACTATCAGTACATTGAAGAATGAGGGTATTGATGAGTGGTGCACCTGGTTGAAAGAAAAGGTTAAGCAAAAAAAAGAATCAAGACTTCAAGCTGAAGTAAAATAGGAGCTATGCAAGCAGAGTTGGTATATATTGATGCTGTGCTGCCACAGGGAGCGTTTGCTCGGGATACTGTATCGCTACTTCAGCTGGAATGGTTTGAAGTGAATAAAAAAAGATTGACAAGAGCTACTACTACTGGGCAAACTTTATTGATGGAGCTGGAAAAAGGTCGTGAATGGTGCTCTGGAGATGGTCTGTTCCATGAAGGAAAATTGATTGCTACTATTGCGATTAAACCGACATTGACCATTTGTTTTAATCCCGTTAATACAGTACAGGCGGCTGACTTTTCTTATTATTTGGGGAATAGGCATTTACCATTGTTTATGGAGACCGATCGCGCGATGTATCGTGTTCCTTATGATGGTCGTTTATATGAGCAGCTGCTTGCAAAATTTCAATCTCAGGTACAGTTGGAAGATGGGATATTACTGTCAGAAAATCTAGTAAAGCGGTTGATAAAAAAATCAAGAAATGAAAATGAGTTATAAATTATTTTGCTTAGTAGCTTTTTTATCTATAGCCACTTTTAGTGGGTGTAGTCATGTTATTAAGAATGATCTATCGAAATCTATTAGCGCAACCGATAGCCGTGGAAAAGTGATCAAGTTGAACGATGTTGCCAAACGGGTTGTCGTTTTATTTCCTTCGTTGCTTGATGAGGTGTATATGCTTCAAGCCGGTGATCAGGTTGTTGGTATTCCACAACAGGTATATCAAATGGAAGATACTTATGCTTTTTTATCGAAACTTGATTCGAGGATTGCTGCCAAAACATTGCCAACCCCAACTTATGGTGGGCAGTCCAGTAATGTCGAGAGTATTATTGCGTTACAACCTGATTTGGTGATTACCTTCAATACCGATCAAGATAATATAGAACAATTAGAAGGTCTTGATATCCCTGTTTTTACCTGTTCCTCGGCAGATGACAAAAGTATAATGGCGGAATTGCTGGGCATGGGAACGCTTGTTGGAAAACAAGAAAGAGCACAGGAAATTGTTGATTATGTTGATGGGGAGCTCGATCGTATGCAAGTTCCATCGATTGAAAATGCGAAGTCTGTTTATTATGCTTGGTCAAAAGGCCGTGTCATGTCTACTTCTGGAAAAGGAAGTCTTATTGATATGGCGATTCGTCTTTCTGGAGCTGAAAATGCATGTCCTCTACCTATGGAAGCTCCAAATATCAGTGCAGAAACGATGTATAAGTGGAATCCCGATTTAATAATCTTGTGGAACTCTAAATTGTCGGATGTTTATGATCTGAAAGAGTTAGCAGATCTTCCTGCTGTGAAAAATAAACAGGTTTTTGTCATGTCACCATCGTTTCCTTTCGATCCACATACTGTTAAGTTTTTATTGTTTGCTAAACAAGTTCGTCATTGGAGCTTTCCAAGCTATTCGGAAGAGCAATTGAAAAAAGAAATGCAGGGAGCTTTTGAAGTCATGTACGGTAAAAAGGGTTTACTATAATCATGAAAAATATAAAAATCATCGTCCTGTTGATCTTATTTCCACTGTCGCTTTTTGTGTTGTCGCTTACTATTGGTTCTACACAACATGTCGGTCTGGTCGAATTGTTTCAGCGGATGTGTTTGCAATTAGGGTTAATACAAGATCAACATCTGCTTTCGGATGCAAGTTTAAATACCATTTTATGGCAGGTGAGATTGCCACGGGTGTTATTGACTTTTATGGTCGGTGCAGCTTTGGCTTCGTCAGGAGGAGTTCTACAAGCTATTTTCCGTAATCCAATTGTAGATCCGTTTACATTAGGTATCTCTTCGGGATCTGCTTTTGGAGCAGCACTCGCAATGTTGTTTCCGATTATGTCTGTTAATCTCTCTGCTTTTATTTTTGGAGTTTGTGCA
Organism: Sphingobacterium sp. MYb388; assembly: GCF_037479535.1. Taxonomy (NCBI): domain Bacteria; kingdom Pseudomonadati; phylum Bacteroidota; class Sphingobacteriia; order Sphingobacteriales; family Sphingobacteriaceae; genus Sphingobacterium; species Sphingobacterium sp. MYb388. Next base: position 137,384 of record NZ_JBBGYV010000002.1, read on the forward strand.
GTGGGGCTGACTTATTTGGTTTCTTACTCTGGAGCAAGGACTTCTATTGTAGGGATGGTATTGGCTGGGATGGTGATTTCTGGGGTTTTTACTGCTCTTTTAACTTTATTGCAGTATTTAAGTGATCCTTATAAACTTCAAGCTATTGTTCAATGGACAATGGGCAACTTACATACTGCTTCTTGGTCTAAGGTATATAGCGCTATGGGACCAATTTCAGTTGGTTTATTTGTGATTGTGCTCTATCGTTGGAAGCTGAATCTATTGTCTCTCGGTGATCAGGAAGCTTTAGCCATCGGTGTCAATCCCAGAATCATTAAATTGATTCTAATTGGAGTTGCGACGATGATTACAGCATCTGCAGTAGCTGCGGTAGGGGTGATCAGTCTGTTTGGATTGATTATTCCACATATTAGCCGAATGATATTTGGACCTAATAATAATATTTCGGTGTGGGCTAATATCAGCATCGGCGGTAGTTTCCTACTTTTAATCGATGATTTTTCTCGTGCTGTCATGCCTTTCGAAATTCCGATCGGTGTGTTTACTATGATTGTGGGAGCGCCCTTATTTATTTACTTGATGCGTCGAAACGCGATGAATTGGAACTCATGATAGCTACTATTTCAACAAAGCAATTATCTTTCTCTTATGGAAATGATATCGTATTGCGTGATGTGAACGTCTCTTTTCCAAAGGGAAAATTGTCGATCATCCTAGGGCGCAATGGCAGTGGGAAATCAACGTTGTTTAATGTGATCGCAGGCTTAGAAAAACGCTACGATGGTCAAGTGACTATCGGCGATGTAGAACGTAGAAAGATTAAGATCGGTAGTAGTAGTCAGTTGCGCTTGGGTTTTCTCAATCAATTTCATCAGATGACTTTTCCCTATAAAGTGTTTGATGTGGTTTTGACTGGAAGGGCTTCCTTTTCACGATTCTCACCAAGTAAAGAAGATCATGAAGCTGTACATGCGATTTTAAAAAAGTTTGATCTTGAACATCTTCGTGATAAGCCTTATACCGAATTGTCTGGAGGAGAAAGGCAGTTGATCTTATTATGCCGTGTACTGGTGCAGCAACCTGATGTCCTCATGTTGGATGAACCTACTAATCACTTGGATCTAAACTATCAAATGGCTGTTTTGCGAACAGCGAAAGAGCTGGTTAAGGAGGGGACGACAGTTTTATGTGTTATGCACGATCCTAATCTGGCTTATATGTTTGGTGACCAATTTTACCTAATGCGTGATCAAAGTGTTCTTGATATTAATGGTCTGGAGCGCGAAGAAGTGAAAAATTTGTTGGAAGAAACTTATGAATTGTCTTTGTTGAGTATAGAGAAGCAAGGAAAATGGATGTTTATTCCGATGCTTAATGAAAATCAATAATGAAAAATATTTCGATATATCATGTTGGATCAGAAGATGTGGTAGAAGTTCTGCCTTATGTTCTGGATTTCAGAAGAAAACTATTTCCGATGTTGGATCCGAATCAGGTGCCTAAAGATTTAAAGGCGTTTGAACAGGTTTATTTACAGAACCGCGCTGGTACTTTTCTACAGGCAAGAACCGCGGATGGCATATTAATCGGAGTGATCGGTATGCTTAATTATGATTACCGGTTCCCTCACTTGGATATTGATGCTAAGAAGACCGTTGAAGTAGCCCGCTTATTTGTGGATCCCAAATATCGTAGGACTGGACTGGGGACAGAGCTGTTTCAAAGTTTACTCGTGGTGGCGCAGGAAAAACAGATTGAAAGACTTTATTTACATACCCATCCATTTTTGGAGGGTGCATATGAATTTTGGTTGCAGCAGGGGTTTCAATTGATAGAATACCGTGATGAATCTGGATTTCTCACTATACACATGGAACTGATGGTTAATGAATCGGAAAGTGCTGTGATATTGGAGAACATTTTGGAGCAGGAAAAACACTCCACAATTTGAGCTTGCAAGCTCTGTAAAATAAAGACTATGCATTTATGCATAACAGATAATTGAACAAACAATAGATAATTGTATTCCAATGAAATATAATATAAAGACCTTGGCTTTTGCAATAGCCTTAGGTACTGTTTTCCCAGTGGCTGTACATGCGCAGAATAGTACAGCAATTTTTGGAAAAACTTATGATGAGGTTGGAGATATCGTCTCTGGCGTAACATTGACAATAAACAGTTCAAAGCAGTTGACAACTTCCAACGAGTCAGGGGAATTTACTTTTTCTGAAGCGATTAATTTTCCAATTGTCATCCATGCTTCTGCAATTGGTTATATCGATCAAAAAATAACACTTTCGGCGAGTAACTGGAATGTAAAAAAAGGATTATCTCTTGTCTTGATTAAAGATAATAAAACTTTGGATGAGGTATTGATCACAGGGAGACGTAACAAATCTTATCTCACCAATGATCTGGAATTGGGGGGTAAGTTTTCTGGGAAATTAAAGAATCTACCGCAATCTGTTTCTGTTTTAAGCCGGGAGTTTATAGAAGATAAGCAAGCTTTTACAACAGGTGCATTGTTTCAAGATCTGGCAGGGGTGACGGAAGCTTCTTCTTATGATGATGTGGTTATCCGTGGTTTTAAAAGTGGATATGAAACGGGTGTGCGTTTGGTCAATGGTTTACGTTCGGGTTATGGTTATGGTAATAGTTACTACAATACACCATTGACATTGAACTTGGAAAGTCTTGAAGTCTTGAAAGGTCCAGGAGCTTCTTTGTTTGGTGATGTGGTGCCAGGTGGTACGGTTAATATGACCACAAAGAAACCGTTGGACAGTTTTAAGGGGAATATCGGTTTTGCATCTGGAAGTTTTCAGACGATGCGTACAACACTGGATCTGGGAGGGCCTTTGGATAGCGCTAAGCGTGTTTTGTACCGTTTCAATGCGGGGTATGAGGATACTAAAACTTTCCGTGATGTCAATCGTCAAAAAAGAATTCTTGTTGCACCATCTTTTACTTTTAAACCTGCAGCTGGTACGCAGGTGGACGTTGATGTGGTTTATAACCAATTTAATGGTTATCTCGATCGGGGGATGGGAATTAAAGCAAATGATTTTTATGCTTTACCTCGATCATTTACGTTAAGTCAACCTTCCGATTTTTATAATTCGAAGACATTTTCACTGAGCGGTAGGTTGTCCCAACAGCTTACGGAGAATTTAAGCTTTCACTTGAGCTATATGAAATCTGTGTATGAAGAAGATGTCAATGAACATCGGACGTTGAATACATTTGCTGATGCTCCTAAAAATACGATCATGAATATGCGTTTTTTTGATCGTCATGGTAAAGATTATACGGATAATGTCGTTGGTTATTTTAAATGGGACCATTATGGTGCTGTTGTAGATCATCACATTGTAGCAGGAGTTGATTTTGCGGAGTATAGAGGTGATCAGGAAAATCAGTTGCGGGAAGCTAGACAAAAGACGGTGAACGGACAGGTTGTACCTCTGACATTTGATTTGAACAATCCAACTTATACGACACATGATCTAACTTCTTACGTGTGGCGAGAGCATGTAGCTTATCCATTTTTAAGTCCTTATAAAACTACAGGAAAATACATACAAGATCAGATGTCGATTGCTGATAAACTTAAAGTTATCGTAGGATTACGTCACGAACATTATGCTTCCGAGACTATCGACGGGCAGAAGCGTTATCAAGCTACACAAAATGCCTGGCTACCTAGAGCGGGATTAACGTACGAATTGAATAAGCAGATCAACTATTTTGCGAGCTATTCTCAGGGTTTCGTCCCGGTAGGTGCAAGTTTTATTCAAAATTACCAAGATTATGGTGCAGATAAACCTTTTATTCCGGAACGCAGTTTTCAATTAGAAACAGGTTTTAAAACTGGTTTTTTTAAAGATCAGTTGCAGATGGATCTTTCCTTATTCCGTATAGAACGTCAAAATATGATGATCGCAACTGGTGTGATATTAGATTCAGGATTTTCTGAATATCGTCAATCTGGAAAAGCAATTTCTGAGGGTGTTGAATTGGATCTCCGTGGGCAGTTGACCAAAGAATTTCAGATTATGGCAAACTATACTTATAATCATACTGATGTGAAAGCATCATCGATCGCTTCTGAGGTTGGGCAATCATTACCGGGAGCTCCTAAAAATATGGCAAGTGCTTGGTTAAAATATGTGTTTTCACAACATGCTTTGAAAGGTCTTGGTTTTGGTGCAGGGGTTTATTACGTGGATAGCCGTCGTATGGATAATAGTATTGGTAAAGATAGTGATGGTCAAGCTATGTGGGGTTACTGGCCTTCTTATACTACTGTGAATGCTGCGGTATATTACCATATCGGTGCATTGAAGATGGCTGTTAATGTCAATAATGTGTTTGATAAGTACTACTTTTTGGGTGGCTTTGATTATACACGTGCATTTCCTGGAGCACCGCGCAACGTGATGGTTTCATTAGGTTATGCTTTTTAATGAAAAAAAACAGCTAAATCTTAGTTTAAGATATAATATAGACTATTTTATTCAAGATTTGTGCTATTTAAAACTTGTTTTAGTTGGTACTTTTGTCTTGGAAATTTAGATGAAAATGAAAGTAATGTTTCGGAATATATTGACACTTTTTGTAATGCTGTTTGCTTTGGTTACGGCCAAAGGGAATACGTATTTACATCAGGAGGCTAGTGTTTCGAAACAGGTAAAGTTTTTATCAACAGACTATTCATCATTTGAGTTACCTGAAATCAGTTCCAATGTCCATCATTTGACGCTGTTTTCAGGTATGCTCGATGCATGGGAGTGTAACGATCCGCACGAACTCAATGAGCCGGATCAATTGCTTTATTTTACTATTATTCCTATTTGGCTATCGGCAATGGGGGTAACGTATGATAGGAAGCAGGATTTTAGTTTCCCAACTGAACACATAGGAGTAATCCTCAATCCGCGATACATACTATTCAAGTGTATCAAAATTCCAATTTAGTTTTAATATAATTTCTTTCTTTTGCCAAAAGTTATGCAGGCCAGTAAGGTTGTGCCATAAACTTTCGGGCATTATCTGCATGTTTTTTTGTTTCTTATAAACATCAAAAGAGTACGTTGTGGATCAAATAATAGTAATATAATTCTTACATATAAGTTAATATAAAATAGTAATTAGATGCATTTATTACCTAGAGAGACTGAGAAGCTGTTGCTTCATGTAGCTGGTGAACTCGCAAAAAAGCGTATGGCCAGAGGTGTCAAATTAAATTATCCAGAGTCTATTGCGTATATCAGCAGTGAGCTTATGGAGGGTGCACGAGATGGTCGGACTGTTGCAGAACTGATGCAATATGGGGCGACTTTGTTGACCCGTGAAGATGTGATGCAGGGTGTGCCTGAGATGATTCACGATATACAGATCGAGGCAACTTTTCCTGATGGTACCAAATTGGTAACGGTACATAATCCTATTCGTTAATTTAATAAGAACATTGAAAATATGATTCCTGGAGAATATTTCATTCAAGATGGCGATATCATCTGTAATGAAGGTAGAGAAGTAACAACATTGACAGTTGTCAATACGGGAGATAGACCGATTCAGGTGGGCTCTCATTATCATTTTTTTGAGGTCAATAAAATGATGGAATTTGATCGTGCATTAGCCTTTGGGAAACGATTGAATATTATCGCGAGTACTGCTGTTCGTTTTGAACCTGGGGAATCCAAGATTGTAGAATTGGTTCCATATGCTGGAGCGAGAAGAGTATATGGTCACAACGATCTGGTGAATGGCGATACTGAAACAGAGGTAGGAAAAATGAACGCTTTGAAAAAAGCAGATGCAAATGGCTTTAAAAATAAAAAATCATGAGCTTAAAGGTTAGTAGATTAAATTACGCGGCGATATTTGGACCTACAGGGGGAGATAAAGTTCGCTTAGGAGATACAGAAATCATCATAGAAGTTGAAAAAGATTATGCTTACTATGGTGATGAGGCAAAGTTTGGAGGCGGTAAAACTATTCGTGATGGTATGTGTCAATCTTCGGTGCATACGCGTGATGAAGGTACATTGGATTTAGTGATCACAGATGCGATTATCATTGATCACTGGGGTATTGTAAAAGGTGATATCGGGATCAAAGACGGAAAAATTGTTGGTGTAGGTCGCGCGGGTAATCCGGATACGATGGATAATATCACACCAAATATGATTATTGGTGCTTCGACCGAAGTTCATGGTGGTGCTGGATTTATTGTTACTCCAGGAGGTATTGATACGCATATTCACTACATCAGTCCTACACAGACGGAAACTGCTTTATACAGTGGTATTACGACTATGATCGGTGGTGGTACTGGTCCTGCTGATGGTACGAATGCGACAACGGTAACACCAGGGAAATGGAATATCCGTAAAATGATGCAGGCTGTTGAAGCTTTACCTATGAATTTTGGTTTTTTCGGTAAAGGTAATGTGGGGACAGAACAACCGATCGTGGAGCAGATCGAGGCTGGTGTACTGGGGGTGAAAATTCATGAGGATTGGGGCGCTACTCCTGCGACTATCGACCGTGCACTTTCTGTGGCTGATCAATATGATGTACAAGTCGCAATTCATACGGATACGTTGAATGAAGCTGGATTTTTAGAAGATACTATGGCAGCGATCAATGGTCGCGTCATTCATACCTTCCATACTGAAGGTGCTGGTGGTGGTCATGCCCCAGATATCATTAAATCGGCGATGTACCCGAACGTATTGCCTGCGTCTACAAACCCGACTCGTCCGTTTACTAAAAATACGATTGATGAACATCTGGATATGTTGATGGTCTGTCACCATTTAAGTAAAGATATTCCTGAAGATGTTGCTTTTGCGGATTCCCGTATTCGTCCTGAAACGATTGCTGCGGAAGATATTCTACAAGATCGAGGTGTTTTCAGTATCATGAGTTCGGATTCTCAAGCAATGGGCCGCGTAGGTGAGGTTATTACCAGAACATGGCAAACTGCTGATAAGATGAAGAAACAGACTGGTGCGCTTCCTGAAGATGAAGGTACTGGAAATGATAACTTTAGAGCTAGACGTTATGTTGCTAAATATACGATCAATCCTGCGATAGCACACGGTATCTCTAAATACGTGGGTTCTATAGAACAGGGTAAAATAGCGGATATGGTGATCTGGCGTCCTGCTTTGTTTGGTGCTAAGCCTGAAATGATTATTAAGGGCGGAATGATTATCGCTTCGAAAATGGGAGATGCCAATGCATCTATTCCTACACCTCAACCGATCATCTTGCGTACGATGTATGGTGGTTATGGTAAAGCATTGACAGAGACTTGTTTCAACTTTGTTTCTAAAATTTCGATTGAAAAGGGAATCAAAGAGGAGTACGGATTGAGTAAAACATTACTACCTGTGGAAAACTGCCGTAATATCTCCAAAAAAGATATGATTCATAATGATGCTACTCCAGAAATCATCGTTAATCCAGAAAACTATGAAGTGAGTGTCGATGGTGAGGTGATCAAATGTGAACCGATTGATAAGGTTGCTTTGGGACAATTGTATTTCTTGTTTTAATATGATCGCTAATTTTTATGGTGTGACACTAGGTCACACCATAAATTGTGAATAAATAATAATGAAAAATTTGAAACTATTTTTGGCAAGCTGTTTAGCAATAGCATGCTTTTCGATACAATCTACCTACGCACAAAAAGGTGGTGTTATGCTTTATGGTTCATTTAATTACCATGAAACTGAAGCAGGTCATCAGCTAAGTGCGGCACCACTGGGGGTCGGTTATTTTTTTAATGATAATATGAATGTGGGGCTGAACTATGGTTTCAATACTTCGAAAAATAAGGCATTGGATTTTACTGATCATTTTCATGAGGTCGGACCATTTTACAGCAATACTTGGCCTTTAGGTAAACATTTTAATTTAATTGGTCAGGTTGAGGCTCATTATATATGGGGAAATGAGCATGTTGTCAATGCCGCTAATGTGATGGCTGATGGTAGCTATAACGGTTACTTACTGAGAGCCTATCCTCTGGTTGGTATTAGCTTAGGTAAAGGTTGGGCACTTAAAGCAAAAGTTGCAGAGCTTTCTTATAAGAAAAAACACAGTAAAGATGCTTCTATCGCAAATGATCATGAAATTATCACTGGAATCAATGGTTCTACGGTTGGTCTAGGGATATCAAAAAATTTATTTATTAAGGGATAATAATGATTATTACAGAAATCACAAGGAATATCAAAAATGAGGTGGTCAGTAAGCGTTGTGATCTGCTCATTATTGAGTGGTACGAATCTACGAAACGTATTCAACGTTTGCGTACGGAGGAGGGCATGGATATCGCCTTTAAATTATTGGGGAATACTTCTCAATTGCATAATGGGGATATTCTATATGAGGATGCTGACAAAATTGTTGTGATTGCTATTCGTAGTTGTGATGTAATCTGTATAGAATCGTTGAATTTTTTGGAGATTGCTTTTATTAGTTGTGAAATAGGAAATAAGCATTTGCCTCTATTTATTGAGGGGAATGAATTGCTTATCCCTTTTGAGCGAACGATGCAAAGTTGGCTGAATAAGCAGGGGATTCCCTACACGCTTGCTTCTCGTCAGTTATTAAGTCAGTTGAATGCTAATGTCGATGCAAATTATCATCGTGAGCTCAAATTTTCGACAAAGGGTATCCCTTTATTTATTAAAGCATAAAATATATGGAAAATAAATTTCTAGGCAAGCTTCTTCATTTGTCAGATCCGACGTTACCAATCGGTGGGTTTACCCATTCGAATGGATTAGAGACCTATGTGCAGAAGGAGATCGTACATAATAAAGCTACTGCTGAGTCGTACGTCAGACACAATTTGTGGTATAACTTGAAGTATAATGATGCGGCTTTGATGCGCCTTGCTTATGATGCTACCCGAAATCTTGATATCGATCTATTGCGGTCTTTGGATGAGGAATGTACGGCATTGAAGAGTCCGAAGGAAATCCGTGAAGCAAGTAAGAAACTGGGTGTGCGCTTGTATAAGATTTTTTCACGGTATCAAGAGCAACCGATATTGATTTCCTGGGGTGAATTGATTAAACAGAAAAAGGTGGATAGTCATTATTGTTTGGTGTACGGTATGTTGGCAGCACTTTTGGATATTCCAATTCGTGAGGCTCTGCATGGTTACTATTATAATGCTGCAATCACGATGGTGACCAATGCGGTAAAATTGGTGCCTCTTGGGCAGTTGGATGGGCAGGATATCTTGTTTTATCTGCACGATGATCTGATGACTTTATGTGATGAGACTCTGGAGGTGGATCGTGATCTGATCGGTCTATGTAATGTTGGATTTGATATCCGCTGTATGCAACATGAACGGTTGTACACACGGGTTTACATTTCTTAATTAAATACGAACAAATGGAAAATAGAAAATATGTTAAGATAGGTGTGGGTGGTCCGGTTGGATCTGGAAAAACTGCACTGTTGGAATGTTTATGTAAACGTTTGAAACATGAATTGAATCTAGCGGTTATTACCAATGATATTTATACGAAGGAGGACGCTGAATACATGGCTAAAAACAGTACGTTGTCTCCTGATCGTATTATTGGAGTAGAAACAGGTGGTTGCCCGCATACGGCTATCCGTGAGGATGCGAGCATGAATCTAGAGGCTGTGGAAGAACTTGCTGAACGCTTTCCAGATCTTGAATTGATCTTGATTGAGAGTGGCGGTGATAATTTGACTTCAACTTATAGTCCTGATCTTGCGGATATCACCATTTTTGTGATCGATGTGGGTGAGGGCGAAAAGATGCCCCGTAAAGGTGGACCGGCGATTACCCGATCAGATTTATTGTTGATCAATAAGATGGATTTAGCTCCTTATGTTGGTGCTAGTCTGGAGGTGATGGAGCATGATGCTCGGAAAATGCGAAAAGGGGCACCGTTTTTATTTTCGAATTTGAAGACAGGAACGGGATTGGATGAAATCATTGGATGGATCAAAAAATATGCATTACTGCATGATGTAGCTGAACCTAATTTATTGCGTTAATATGATCTGTTCTTTAAATATCAACGTTGCCCATCGTGAAGGCAAGTCTTATCTCAAGGATGCTTATGTCACACAGCCTTTTCGTATCGTTCCAGTAGGACAATACAGGAGGGATAAAGGGGCATACTTGATGATTATGAGCTCATCACCGGGGTTATTGGATGGTGATGATCATCGTATCCAAATTACGATAGATCCTGGTGCTAAATTGCAATTGCAGACTCAAGCGTATCAGCGTCTTTTTCATATGAAAGGTAAATCGGTACAAAAAACGGAAGTTACGCTCGGCGAAGGTGCGGTGTTTTCTTTTGTTCCGCACCCTATTGTTCCTCAAAATTCTTCTCATTTTCTCAGCCATAATATTATCCACATGCAAAAAAACTGTCACCTCATCTTGAGTGATATTGTGACTTGTGGACGGAAACTGTCGGGAGAGATTTTTGAGTATAATCATTTTCAGAATCTGACTCAATGTTATGTGGATGGCCGACTGATATTGAAAGATAATGTACTGTTGCAACCTGATAAATTGCCGATACAGGATATCGGGATATTGGAAGGTTTTACCCATCAGGGAACGTTTATTTATCTCAATTCTGCTGGGAAAGCTGTTGGGGGCTGGATTGAAAAATTCCATCAACAGTATGAACATGTCACGGATATCGAATTTGGAATCAGTGCGCTTCAGTATGATGGGTTTATGATCCGAATATTGGGTTATGGTGCCGAGCAGTTGTTTACTATTTTTCAGGAGATCCAGCAGGAACTGTGGGATGCTGAACTCCTTATTTAATCATTTTAATGAGACTATATTTTAGTCTTATCTTATCAATTTATCTCAAAATGAGGGATCAAGTTTTAGCTTATATAAAAGCTTTTTTTAGAGGTTTCGGACAGATCATGTTGCAAGGTAATGCTTGGACAGGCATATTATTTATTGGTGCTATTTTATATGACTCGACCTTAATGGGCTTTGCGGGTATATTGGCTAATGTTGTAGGGGTTGCAACAGCTAAAATACTGAAATATGATGAAGATCATATTGATAATGGATTATTTGGTTTTAATGCTTCTTTGTTTGGTGTAGCGCTTGTTTTTTACTTTGAAGCGAATATCTGGATCTGGATGACATTGATTCTTGGTTCCATGTTAACCACTCTTATGATGGGTTTTGCGCTCAAAAGAAATTTACCTGCTTTTACTTTTCCTTTCATAGCTGTTACCTGGATTTCACTGTATATCCTGAGTATCCCACAGCTTGCAATGCCTACTGTATCACAACATTTTGTTGATATCCAAGAAATGGATGATTTCTTGATCGAGGGACATGCTTTCGGGCAAGTGATCTTTCAAGGAAGCCTGATTGCGGGATTGATCTTTTTCCTTGGGGTATTTATGAGCAATCCGATGGCTGCACTTTATGCTTTCGCCGCTGTGATTATCAGCATTTACCTATCTCATTATGGTCATGAATCGGAAACTATGATCAGCAACGGAACGTTTAGCTTTAATGCTGTACTCTGTGGCATTGCTTTAAGCGGTACTCGTGTGCGGGATGGATTATATGTCCTTATTGCTGTCGTGATTGCTACTTATTGTGATCATGTGCTTGTGCACTATGGGTGGACGACATTGACTTTTCCGTTTGTAGTGGCTATGTGGGCAATGGAACCTGTTAAACGTCTGGATAAATGGATCGTGGGGCGGTTTGAAGAAACTTTTAAAAGCCGATTGTCCTAAAACAATAAAACTTAGCTGCTATACAAACTGATCAATGGTTGAGTGGCCATTGATCAGTTTGTACTGGTATATAACAGACCAGTGGTCATAAAAAACTATATAATCGATGAAAAATACTCTTTATAAAATATTATCCTTACTCTTTCTTGTTATCAGTCCATTTTTATTACTTCATGCTCAGATTAGTCCTCCTGGATTGGGAAAAGCAAAAACGGCTTCTTGGTCTGCCATTGGTCTTAAAAGACAACTGGATAGTACTGGTACGAAAGAAGCTTTAACTTACCTCGGCCTAGGAACCAAAAGTACACCTGATGATTCAAATCCTTTTCATAAACAAGCTATTTTTGTCCTCAATCACGAGGTATATCATAAGTTTGCTAAGAACCAGCAATATAGTTATGCTTTGAGCTATCGTCGTCAAAATGTATATGATGCAGATGCTCCTTATCATGGTGAAGGGGTAGAGCAGGAGTTTCGCTTATATGGGCGCTATGCTTATAGTTTCAGATTCGGTGAGCGCTGGAAATGGAAAAATACAGTCAGACAGGAATTTCGTAAATTTTTTACAGCAGATTTTAATAAAGCTGAGGAGAATTTTCAATTGCGGACTAGGCTTAAAACACAGATCAATCTGAAACTCTCGGATAGAAATAAACAGGAACTTGCATTTAGTGCTGAGGGTCTGTTTGCAGTAAGCAAAATGTATGAGCCGAAAGATGAGTGGTCAAAATTTGCTTATAAGGAAGCGCGTTTCGCTTTATATTACATGACGGATATTGCGCATACTCCCTTGCACCTTGATGTTGGATATATGAATGATTTAATTAAAGGCTATAGTCAAGCGGACTTTGGTGTTCACTATCTTGCTGTTGATCTGATTTGGAATCTGCCTTATAAAAAGAAGCATTAATCGGAAAGAAATTTGTGTTTGCGATAATCACTGGGTGAATAACCGGTGACTTTCTTGAATAAACGTGTAAAGTAGGATGGGGATTTATATTTCATTTCGAATGCAATGCCTGCAATATCTCTTGTAGCATCCTGTAATAAGATTTGACTATGTAGTATACTGATTTCGTTGATCCACTGTTTAGGAGGCTTATTGGTTGCTTCCTTCACACATTTGTTAAGGTAGTTTTCGGATATATGTAATAAGTTGGCATAGAATAAAACATTCTTGTGATCTGTGTGAAATTTTTGTACGAATTCTCTAAATCGAAATGCAATATCCAATTGTCTACTCATCGGTGCTTTTACTTCGTAATCTGTTTTAATTATTTTTAACAGTACACATTGTAGCATCGATACACAGATCTCCATAACCTTTCCTTCGGTAAAAAGCTCTTCTTCCAAGAGTTCAAGCATTTTTTGAATCCATACCGAGACATGCTCTGACAGGGGGGTAAAGGGATGTGAATTGAAAAATCGGATATCATTGATGCCTAATTCAATATCTGTAACGATTTCGTTTTCATAAACGACAAAAAAACCTTCGGCATCATCTGAAATCGCCAATGTAGCTGTAATATTTCCCTGCTTGACATTAATCACTTGATTTTCAGCTAAAGTGTATGCTCCTGATTCCAGATGTTGTGTTAAAGTTCCTTTAGTAACAAAGATTAGGAAATTGAAGGTAGTACGGTAAGGAATGACAGGCATGAGAATACTTCGTAGGTAATTTTCGATTCGGTATACCTGTATTTTGCTTTCATTGAATAGATTATGATCTGTTACATCAGGCAAAAAAAGCTTTTTGTATTCGTAATTGTTGATAATCTTAATCGACGATTTCATAGTGCTATTTCTCTAAAAAACCTTTTCATGTGATGTTGATGAAAGAGATTGTGTATGTACAAATATACGATTTAGCGACCTAATTTACAGTGTAATCCTATCGATAAAATTTGTTTTTAACTGGAATTTTTCGTCATAATATCACATAAAAAAAGCTCCGATTTGGAGCTTTTCTATGTTTAGTTTTAATCTTTTATTGTTATTATTTTTTTTGGAAGCGCATCATCGCAATATCGCCCATAATCAGAGTCAATGTATTTCCATTGACGTCGAAGGAAGTGATTTTCTCCAGCGTGCTGAAGTATACACTTTCTCCTGAACCTTCGCAGGCCATTTTAGTAGATGCTAGTGGACCAAAACTAATGTGGTTGTTTTCGGTTTTGAAAGTTCCATTGTAATTATTGCAACTACTATTTCCAGATACTTTTTTTGCTGTCAAATCAAAGCTGATCGTAGGCTTTTTATTTGGATATAGACCTTCAAATGCAATACGTGGTCCAGATACATAATCTAATTCCCATGTACCTGCTAGTGCTTGCTCACCTTTTTCTGCTTTGATAAGCGTAAATTTAGCTAATGTTTTTCCACCTTTTTTTAAACTCAATACTTCTCCTTCTATTGTGTAGGTATCTACTGCTATAATGTTTTTTGACAGCGCCTGTTCTATCTCGAACTCAGGACAAGCCATCATCGTGGAAATACCTTGTTCAAATTTAATTTTGTTTTTTCCTGTGATATTTACTGCTCCACCTAAAGTATTACAACCTGCATTCGCAGCATATCTATCGTCTTCAAATTGTAAGAATGGTACGCGGCCGTTTACTTTTGCTGGTACTGTTTTTCCATCAACTTCGATCAGTTGCCACTTGTTTCCTTTTAGTTGCATAGTTTCGGTAGTCGAATGCTCTTTGTTCGTATTTTTTTTGAAAACTGAACAACTGCTTAATCCTACGATCAGCGTTGCCATGATTAAAATCTGATTAAATTTCATCTTTTATCTTTTTTTGATATGATTGTTTAACAATAATTAGAACGTTTGGTTTGAGTGAATGCTACATTTTATACAAAAAAAGAGGAAACCTATTCGGGTTTCCTCTTTTAATCAGCACTATAGAATTGCTGTTATTTTTTATTTTGTTGTGCTTGACGCATCGCTTCTTCCATTCTTGATTGGAATGACGATTTCTTTTGCACCTTTGGATTCTTTTTATTGTCTTCTAATTTCGCTAAGATCTTATCATCATTAACCATTGAACGGATGATCAACTGTGTTAAGAATGTTAGGATTGCACTTAAGAAGTAATAATAGTTTAATCCTGCAGGGAAACTATTCAAGACGAAAAAGAAAATTAAAGGCATAATGTAACCAATGTATTTCATTTGTCCTGTAGCTCCTGAAGTCGCATTGTTGTACCAAGTGGTCAATAATGTTGTTAAAGTCATTAATACGCACATCAATGATACGTGATTCACTCCGAAAATCGGTGCGAATGAGAATAAGGTATCGTATGTTGACATATCTTTCATAAACAAGAAGCTTTCACCTCTCAGCTCGAATAAATTCGGGAAGAAGTAGAAGAAAGCAATTGTAAATGGCATTTGTAATACCAATGGAAGACAACCTCCCAATGGGTTTACTCCAGCTGTTTTATACAATTTCATCTGTTCTTGCTGTAACAGTACTGCATTGTCTTCACCTACTTTAGCTTTGATTTCATCTAATTGCGGTTTCAAAACACGCATTTTAGCCATTGATAGGTAAGATTTGTATGTTAATGGTGATAATACCAGTTTTAACAATAATGTCAGAACAAGGATAACTATACCATAACTCAAATGGAAATTGTCTAAGAAATCAAATACAGGTACTGTAATAAATTGGTTAATCCAACGCATTGGTCCCCATCCCATATTAATGATTTTATGAAAATCATGACCTTCTGCTTTAAGGGTTTTGTATTGATTAGGTCCAAAAAAGAAGTTTAATGAATAACTGTTGTCTTTTTGAGTTGCATAATCAAGACGTGCTGTAGCTGCATAAAGTTTAACAACATCGGATTCGATTGTTGTTTTTACATTTACATCTGCTGTAGTGAATCCTGTTTTGCTTGAAAGAATGTTTGAGAAATAGTGTTGCTTGAATGCAATCCATTCTACTTTTTCTTTTAGCTCTTTTTCTTCATCTTTTGCTTCTGACAAATGGTCTACATTACCTGCTTCTTTATAATAGATGGTAGATTTTTGACGTTCAGAATCAATGTTTTGTTCTTTCTGTAGTAAAATCGTTTCCCAATCTAAAGCAATTGTTTTTTGATCGATCTTGTTTTGAATACCTTTTGTGTTAATATCAAGACCTAGATTGAAACCATTGCCTTTGATGGTATATACGTATTCAATATACTGATCAGCTCCATAAGCTAATTGTAATTTAATTGATTTTGAATCTTCGCCTGTTATCTTTACATCAGCATCTTCAGAAGTAAAGAACAAATCGTTGGTATTGATATTTTCACCGGCGACATTAAATTTCAATCCAAATCTATTGTGGTCACCTTCAAACAATACTAATGGTTTACCATTAAAATTTGTTTCACCTTTTAATTGTACAGATTTTACACGACCGCCTTTAGAGCTTATTTTAGCAATGATTTTATCATTTTCTACTGTAATGATTTTTTCTGTTCCAAATTTTGCGGCTCCAAAAGGAAGTTTTAATGCTGCAGAATCAAGAGGCTTGGCCTCTTGTGTTGCTCCTAGTTGTGTATTCGCTTTTGTCGAGTCTGTTAAAGGTGCTAAACCTTTTTTAACACGTGCTAACGAATCTTGTAGAACTTGTTCTTTTTTTATTTCTACGTCGGACGGTTTCATTAAGTAAAATGAACCGGCTATAATTCCGAACATCAGAAGTAAACCAATAAGGGTATTTCTATCCATTTTTTTAAATTAAACTTACTTAATTGTTTCCTGCTTTTGTATCTTATTTTTCTTATTCGACAAAGCAGCGGCTACAAAGCTAACAAAAAGTGGGTGAGGATTTGCAACAGTTGACTTTAATTCTGGATGAAATTGTCCTGCTACGAAAAAAGGATGGTTTTTCAACTCTACAATTTCTACTAATCCTGAAGTTGGGTTGATCCCTGAAGTAATCATTCCAGCTGCTTCATATTGCTCTAAATAAGCATTATTGAACTCATAACGGTGACGGTGACGTTCGGAGATTCTTGTTTTTCCGTATATATTGAATGCTTTTGTACCTTTTTTGATATCACAATCGTACGCACCTAATCGCATTGTACCGCCCATGTTAGTGATGTTTTTTTGATCTTCCATTAAGTTGATCACTGGATGTGGTGTATCTGGATTCATTTCCGTACTATTTGCATCTTTTAATCCCAATACATTACGGCCAAATTCAATTACTGAACATTGCATGCCTAAACAAATTCCAAAGAAAGGAATATTGTTTTCACGTATATATTTAATAGCGGCTAACTTACCGTCTAATCCACGTTCACCAAAACCAGGAGCAACAAGTACGCCATCCATTTCGCTCAACTTGTCTTGGACATTTTGATCATTTACACTTTCCGCGGCAATATATTGTAATTTTACTTTACATTCATTGGCCGCTCCGGCGTGGATAAAACTTTCGACTATAGATTTATATGCATCTGGTAATTCAACATATTTACCGACTAATCCGATATTTACTTCATTAGTAGGATTTTTTAATTTTCCTAAAAATGCTTTCCAGCTATCTAAATCTGGTTCATTCTTATTCGAAAGTTTCAATTTAGCAAGGACAGTCTTGTCCAATTGTTCTTTCAGCATATTTAAAGGAACGTCATAAATAGTAGGAGCATCAATCGATTCTACAACAGCATTAATATTGACATTACAAAATAATGCTAATTTTTTGCGAATTTCTTGCGTCAATTTATGTTCTGTACGACAAACTAAAATATCAGGTTGGATACCGTATTCTAATAATGTTTTAACAGAATGTTGTGTTGGTTTTGTTTTTAATTCACCAGCTGCTGCTAAGTAAGGTACTAATGTTAAGTGAATAACTACAGAATCATGAGTGCCTAATTCCCATCTTAACTGACGAACTGCTTCGATGAAAGGTAAAGATTCGATATCACCTACTGTACCACCTAATTCTGTGATGACAATATCATATTTTCCTGTTTCACCTAATAAACGCATACGGTTTTTGATCTCATCTGTGATATGAGGAACAACTTGAACTGTTTTTCCTAAATATTCACCTGCGCGTTCTTTTTGAATAACAGATTGATAAATACGACCTGTCGTCACGTTATTAGCTTGTGAAGTAGGTACGTTTAAGAAACGTTCGTAATAGCCTAAATCAAGGTCTGTTTCAGCACCATCTTCCGTTACGTAACACTCACCATGCTCATATGGATTTAATGTTCCTGGATCAATGTTAATGTAAGGGTCAAATTTTTGAATCGTAACCTTGTAGCCACGTGCTTGGAGAAGTTTAGCAAGAGAGGATGCAATAATACCCTTCCCTAACGACGAAGTAACGCCGCCCGTAACAAAAATATATTTAGTCATATCAATAATGGATTTCAAAATATAAGGCCTAAAATGGCCTAAATATCTGCTTTATGTACGGGATACAAAGATAAGAATATTTGTGGAAGACGACGTTTTTTTTTGTCTTTAATTTTAAAACGCTAATTTTTTGACATGACGGTTGCATGAGGTTTAATCTTTGCTAATTCAATTTAGATCTAAACTTCATGAAAAAATCTTCAAAGTATTTTTTTGATAAATGTGCTGTTATAAATGTACCTGCTATAACTAAACTGTAGAAAATCAGAAAACTTAGGTAGGGATCAAGTGTTAGTAAATGTTTTTTCCCTAAATGAATAACGGCAAAGATCACGATCATATGATACATGTAAATTCCATAGGAGATTTTGCCTCCGTAGTCTAAAAAAGTATTGTTGAAAAATGATTTTGAATTTAATCTGATACCGATAAACAGAATGAGATTGAGAAAGAGTGCATTTAGGATGATGTATGAAAAGATCCAATGATCAAAAATATTTGATCCAATAAATGCTATACATGTATTTCGGAAGAATAAGAATGAAAATAATACGGCTAATAAAAAGTAATTGACCGCTGCATATTTTTTGTACCAAGCATGTAAGTTTATGTTGGTGTGGTATAGGAAATAAGCTCCCAGTGCACCAATTGCCATTGATTCGAAAGCAAAAGTTTTGATAAGATGCACAACAAGTACGTCTGTAATGATGTTGTTAAAACATAGTATCAGTAAAAGAATTTTGAGTAAAAATATACCTATAATAAGTGCAAACTTGTTGTCTATCCATTTAAATAGGGGTGCCCAAATGATGTAAAACCATTCTTCAACGCCGATAGACCATAGGGGTTCGAGTAGATGTGAGCCATAGGTAAAGGTGACGATACTAGGCAAAAATAAAACAAATAACAGCCAGACCTGCCCTATGGTATATGGGAATGAATAGTTAATATGTAAGACTTGAAATAGAAAAGGGAAGATAACTATGCCTATGGCGACTAATAAAAAATATAAAGGCCAGATGCGAATGACTCTTTTCAGATAGAAATTTTTAATGGATATTGTCTTTTTCTGATCTTGTTCTTTCAGTAACAAATAACTGATGAGGAAACCACTTAAGACAAAGAAAAATTTGACAGCAGTAGTTCCGTTTTGAAAAAAACTAAAATGTTCATAGGTGATGAAATCATTTTTTGTCCGAATGACTTCTCCATGGTGAAATAGAACGAGGAGTGCGGCAAAAAAACGGAACGCATTTAGATTTGGAAAAAAAGATATGTTCTTATACATTGTTGCTGTAAAAATAGCAATATTAGTTTATGTTTCTGCGTTATTTTGTTTCTACAAATTATTGTTATAGCGTTATAAATGTTGTGTGAATAGCATTTTTTGAATTGATGCAGACGTTCAGATAAGATATGGTAGAGTTACTGGTTATAAAGATCAAAATTACCTCTATTATCTAAGGATACTTGAATTTTTTTTGACTGTTTTTCCTTGATCTTCATACTATAACTTTGTTTGTCTTTATTTAGATCCAAAGTGACCTCATAATCTTTCAAAGCGGGTAGTAGGTATTGATTATATAATGAAAGTTTCGTTAATTGATCGCTATATCGACGATTTTCCTTTTTAAACAATTGTTGTAAATAATGAATATTCCAAGCTAGTTTAGTGACGGCATAACTATTTGGAAGTGTTGCTTCCTGCTTTTGTGCTTGTTCTACAAATTGTATATATCCCCATCTTTCTGGATAATGCATATTAATTAAACCGATCGGTGACCATACCCAATTGTCTTCAGCTAAGGGCTTATTATTTTCTTTTTTTCTACTGTAATGATTATTTGTGGTATCATGTTGCCATTGTACACGTGAAAAATTACATAACCAGTAATCATTTGCTTTAGGCATTGAGGATTTACCGAAAGCATATAATGATTGATGTGGAATTGCAAATTCAACAGACCAGTATGTATCTATATCCTGGGGATTATTAAGGGTACCATTGATATGTACTGCGGATTTTAGATTTTTAACATCCCAATGTGTAATGGCCTGACCCCCGAATCGATATGGTTTTGGTAACATAAGATCGAAAATGGTATGTAATGGATTGACCTCTATTTCGTAATATTCTGCTTGATATAAATTGGGTTTTAAAAATATTTCAAAGTCATTGTTTAGATAAACAATTTCATCGTGCTTGTAGATATCTGCCCAAATATGAGGTTCATACAGTTTTGCGTACACATATAGGTAGGTGGAATCCCAAAGCATTTTTACTTCGGTTTTATACAAAGGTTTTTTGTACTCGGCACCTTGAATATCTTCAAAATTATTAATTGTTTTTGCTTTTGTCCAGCTAATTTCATCGTCCTTACCGTCAATTATTAACGGTTCACTGATTTTAAGTACCGGGTATGTTTTTGGAATGGACTGGAGTGCTAAAAAATCTTGAATTGAATTTTGGGCATAGCTGTTCAGGAAACAGCACAGGAATACGAGGGTAAAAATAGACTTGTTCATATAATACTTTTCAGGTCATAAGATAAACTAAAAAGATTTAGCATGGAAGAAGTATTTGACTTGTAAAGAAAATGTTGCTATGTTGGGGATTTATGGCAATAAAAAAAGGCATCGAAACTGAATTCAATGCCTTTTTTTATACTTGTGTAGTCGTAATTAGATTCTTTTAGACTTAATACGAGCAGCTTTACCAGTAAGACCACGTAAATAAAATAATTTAGCGCGACGTACTTTACCGTAGCTGTTTACTACAATTTTTTCAATGTTTGGCGAATTTATAGGGAAGATACGTTCCACACCAATGCCATTTGAAATTTTGCGTACAGTGAAAGTTGAATTAACACCTTCGCTGTTCAATTGGATAACCACACCTTGGTAAATTTGGATACGCTCTTTATTTCCCTCGCGAATTTTATAATGAACGCTTATGGTGTCTCCTGCTTTAAATGCGGGAACTTCATTTCTGATTACCGCTTGTTCTTCTACAAATTTTACTAAATCCATGATTATGAGTAATTAAATACGATTATTAGCCTGTAAAAATCGGAATGCAATATTACAGCTTTTTTTTTACTTTAAGAAATACTTTTTTCAAAAAATATTGAGCTGCCTTAGTTTGTTGCAAAGATAGAAAAACACTTTTAATATTTAGACCCTTGCTCACGATATATTTTAAAAAGTTTTACACATCGAGGTTAGGATGTGAATTTAAATGCTATCGAATTGAATGCTGATATTTTATTTCTCAATAAATCAGGCTTTTATTTAATAATGTTAAAATTATATTTGACAGATTGAAAAAACGCTGTATATTTGCATCACAGTAAACAAAAGGGGATACCTTTTCGGGGTGTAGCGTAGCCCGGTATCGCGCCACATTTGGGATGTGGAGGTCGTAGGTTCGAATCCTGCCACCCCGACTAAAGCTCTAACGAAAGTTAGGGCTTTTTTTGTTTTTGGCTGAATGAGAACCGTTGGTTCGATCCGAAGGAGGCTCAGGGATTGTGTTTGGGGTGAGGGGGCTGAGCCAATCCTGCCACCCCGACTAAAAAAGCTCTAACGAAAGTTAGGTTTTTTTTTGGTGCTAATTCGAATCGCAGGATCTTTTGGAATAAGCTTGTGACCAACAGGTTTAAAGTATTCTAGCCTCCCGATCGAGAAACTTCAAACCTTAAGAAAATGACCAATTCGGTTACTCATTTTCTATACTAATCTTTGATTTTTGAAATATGCTCAACAATTAACATTAGTTTTTGCGCTGTTTGTCACAAAGTGATCTCTTTCCCTCGATCTGTCTTCTTGGCTCCATTATTGTGTCAATTCAGTTGCCGATAGCAATCAAAGAAATTGGAAATCGCGGAAACGAGATGGTGATGATCTATAAATTGACTTTTAGGATTCAATTTTTTCCATGACGATTTACTCAATATGGTTGGAATTATTTAGTTTTAGCTTGTTAGCTAAGGAAGATTACACTATTGCCTCCTCGGCAAGGAACGTTTGGAAAAACTCAGAAATACGGACGAATAATGATATTAAAAAAAATAATTGGCTTCAAATACCTGTGTACCGGGATGCTTTCCGCTTTGGTGGTTACGGGTTATGGGCAGGAAGTAGAGAAGCAACTAAATGCAGAGCAAGTGCAAACGATGGATTCCATTGATGTCGTACGCGACTACCGACCTGTTCTGGCCGATGCCGTAAAGGTTCGCAGGAGCCCAGATATGAGTCATATCAATCGGGAAGCCATTGAGACGGAGCTACGTCAAATAGCCACAGCTACCTATTTTGCAAATAAGACGTTCAAACAAGCTTATTACACTATATTGCTTAAACAGCATCCAAACGCTTCACGCAGCAATATTGATAGTTACCGTATTAGCTATCTGGCTTACCAGGCACGTGAATATCCAAGAGCGGCCTCTATTTTGGAGTCGCTGGAAGCTTCGGATGCCTTTTATCAGGGTTCGATCATAACTTTGGGTCATATTGCACTGGAAACCGGCGATAAGCAACGCGCACGAAATGCATTTGTCAAAGCGATGAGACTAGATTTCGACCCCCAATTGAAAGCAGATGCGCAATTTAACTATGCCAAAATCTTGTATGCAATGGACTCTACCCAAGCCGCTCAGCAAGTTCTGGAAAAATATATTGCTCAAGAATATGGGGGTCGTGAACTAGGCGCTCAAGCACAGGAAAGTGCGGAAATATTATCGGCTCAAATCCTGTTGGGGACGAGTAACTTCCATACTGGAGTAAGTCTGTTGGAGTCGTTGAAAGATAGAGGGCGGGAAGTCGATGCTACTTATCAAAAAGCAACTTACTATCGCGGATTGGAGTTTTATAACGAGCGCGCTTTCGAAAATAGCATATCGACATTCATGAGATCTGAAAAATTCCCGATCGATGCAAAAATGGCCGCGCTGGCTACTTATTGGAAAGCGGAAGCGATGTATGAAGTGCGCAAATATGGGGAGGCGGTAGAAAACTTCTCCCGGTTTTTACGGTTGCCTGTTGCAAAAAATACCGACGTATATAATTATGCAAATTATGGGCTGGCTTATGCCGCGTTCAGAAATAACAGTTTTAGTATGTCGGCCGATTATTTTGAGCGCTTTTTGGCTGTCGAGGGAAGTTCGCTAGATGAAAATATACGTCATGACGTAATCGCACGTTTGGGCGATTCGTATTTGTCCATGCGCAATTACGACCGTGCCAACCAATATTATGATCAGCTGATCAACAGCAAAACTTCCAATCAGGACTATGCGTTGTTCCAACGAGGTGTTATCTTTGGATTGCAGGGAGACCATGAAACCAAGCTAAAGATCCTGCAGTCTGTTTTGAAACAATTTCCGGCTTCGAACTATGCAGATGACGCCGCCTTTGAGATCCCCTATACCTCTTTCACTACGGGAGATTATGATCGCGCTATCGATGGTTTGCAACGGATGATCGAAAAGTACCCGCGTAGCAGCTATGTGCCCCGCGCATTGATGACCATAGGGCTCGTGCAGTATAATAAAGATGATTCCGAAGCGGCGAAAGCCACTTTCAAAAGTGTTGTGGAAAAATATTCCAAAACCAATGAGGCACAGCAAGCGATGCGTTTTATTGAAAACATCTATCTAGACCAAGGGGACGCTACGAGCTATATTCATTACGCAATCGGCACCAATGTCAGTAATCTGAGTCCTGCGGAGCAAGATAATATGGCTTTTCAAGCAGCCCAATCTCTGTTTGCCAAGCAGCAATACGCAGCTTCCGTGGAAGCCATCAATGCGTATTTTGATAAATTTCCGAAGCCTAAACAAGAAAAATATGCCCGTTACATTCGCGGGGTGAGTTCGTACCGTACCGGGCATCCAAAGGAGGCGTTGCACGATCTGAATATTATCCTGAACGACTGGACAAGTAAGTATACGGAAAACACCTTGCTGACAGTGGCTGCGCTATATCTGGACCTGAAAGAATACAACGAGGCAATTGTGCACCTCAAAAAATTGGAACTCAATTCAGAGTATAAAAAGAACTATGGTTACGCAATAAGTAACTTGATGATTTGTTATTTTGAACTCGGCGACATGGAGCAGATGGCCAAGTATGCGAAGTTGATAAAGGATTACGATGGCGCATCGCAGGAGGAAATTGCTAAAGCTCATTTATACAGTGGAAGGGTATTGCTACAACAAAAGAACATCGTGTCTGCCATGAAGGAACTCAATCTGGCTGCTCTGAAGAGCCAAAAGGCGGTTGGCGCAGAAGCGCGATACCGTGTTGGGCAACTGCAGTATGATAACAAGGAATACGACAAAGCCATTGAAACTGCCTTTGAGGTGATTAATAGTGAGGAAGAAAATGCATACTGGGAAGCCAAGAGTTTCCTATTGCTTGCTGATAGCTATGCGCGTAAAGGCAATGCTTTGCAGGCTAAGAGTACGTTGGAAAGTGTAATTGAAAATTATGAAGAAAAAGATGATATCATCCCGTCAGCAAAAGAACGTTTACAGAAATTGAACAATAAGTAACCTTCGCTTGTGAAACAAAAAAAAATTCATTTCGTTTCTAAAGGTAGACGTAACAAGTATAGTTATGTTTCCCAAAGGACCAATAGCAGTAAGACTGAAAATAGTGTCCGGTGTGAATAGCATTCAGGTGCCGAGTTATTTTTATATCCTGACATAACAGAAGAGAGTCAAATTGAAAGTGCGATGAGGACTTATAAAGTGAATAGCAAGTGAATAGTAGGTTTACAAATGCCACTGTATAGCAACATCACTGTTTTTTTTAGCTTCATTTTGGCAAGAAAACAAAAATAGAAACAAAAATAAACAAGGTATTAAAGTTATCTTTTTCATATAGCTAAGTTAGCATATTGTTATAACATTGCTATCCAATTACGCTTACCTTCATTAAATGTGTGATCAGTTCATGATAAGGCTTAATTATGCTAAATCTTTCGATGGATTTAAAACCAGAATCTTGACCAAGATTATAGCTATAACATCATTTAATACATAGGCAAAAATATATTCATCAGAAATATCAATAATTTAAAAATCAGTATTATTTAAAATGCACAACGGGTTATTACTAAATTTCTATGCCAAGTAAAAGTATTAAGTGTTTCGTTCAAATTATAAGACATCGCCACATCATATGCCCGCTTAGGATAGCTGTATGCCTTATAACCAATATTGATAATGGGATTTAACATACTAATATGCGACCTAACAATTTTGAAGCGTGTTCTACTCAGTAGTTACTCAGGTGTAGGTGCTCATTTTTTAACGCGACGAAGAGAACGCAAATAATTTCCTGTTTTCTTTAAGACAACCACAACAGAACCTGCTTTCCCGGAAACAGTCCCCTTAACGCCATTTTTGATGATTGCCATAATTACCTGATTAGTTTACAGATAATCAAGATAAAAATTAAAACGGGAACATCCTAATACCAAATTTTAGCTAGTAGCAATTTTTAATCAATTTTTAGACAGTAATCAGTCAATATTGATACAGTCTACACTGAGTAATCACTGAGCAAGCACTGAACAAACACTGAACAAGTAATGTTAAAAAGTATAATTTGTTAATCATCTGATCTTCGTTTGCTGCACCTAAAAATTAAAGAGAGGACCTACGTTTGTGTAAATACCAAAATAGGTTATGATTTCTGCTTGCTGGACTATCGGGGTTATGGTAAGAGTGGGGGAACAGTGACCAATCAGGAACAATTATACGACGATGTATAATTGATGTATGACACTTTAAAAGCCAAATATAGTGAAAACAGAATAGTGGTAATAGGGCAATCCATTGGGTCTGGAGCGGCATCATTCCTTAGTGCTCACAACCAGCCGAAAATGGTAATTTTACAAGCCCCTTATTATTCAATAGCGGATTGGATACATCAGTTGGTACCAGCTCTTAAAATTGTAAATAACTCATTTAAGTTGGAAATTTATAGTTATTTGAAGAAAATAACCTACCAGTTAGTTCTGATACACGGAGATGCTGATGATGCTGTATATTATGGTTCCTCAAAGAAATTATCAAGATTTATAAAACCAACAGATCGGTTTATCACCCTTCCTGGCGAAGGACATAATGATTTTACCAAAAATGAAACATATTTGACGTGGATAAAGAGACTGCTCAAGTAACTATTCGAAAGATTATCCATCTTTTCTCCCCATAAGCTTAAAGTAACAATATGGAATCTATCAAAAAGATTAATGTAGCCCTACAGAAATCTTATGTGGCTATTTGTGACATTAAAAGAACCATATTTAGTATGTCATCAATCTACCTGTTGTGAAATGAAAATGGGTGATTCTCTATAAAAACATGCTTCTACTTTCGTTGATTAGCCCTTTTTAACAAATTGCTTTTAATTTTTTATTGTCAGTCAGGATAGTGCAGGATGCTTAAGCTATATCGGATTTTTATATTTGAGGTAGCTAAAAAAAGCAACCCTTATACTTTTGATTATAAACAACTTATAGGTGCCTTTTATCCTAGGTCCTAATATCTTTAATAGAATATAGAATGAAAAACTTTAATAAAAAAGGAGGTTTAGGTATGGGAGAACAATCGTACTAAGAACGAGCTTGAATAAAAAACCGATAGTGTTCTAGCACCATCGGTATGCATTTAAGGCCTTATTTTAAATTAATAGAGAGCGTCTAAACTCTTAATCTTAAAACCATCAAACCTTGCAAAGTTATGCAATATGATCAATTTAACAAAAAAATAACTAAGAATTTTACAGTCCAAAATTTATGTAGAACGCAGACTGAAAAATTTTCAAATCCGCTACTAGGACGTTCTAGTCTTTTGAAAGCATCATTATTATTGTCTGGAATATTTTCTATTCAACTGTCTCATATTCAAGCTTCAGTGGTGAGTTCTTCGGGTCGTGTCTTTGATTTTGAGGAAAATCATGGAAAGCTTTTTACTCATAGCAATATCCAAGAGCAAATCACTGTTAGCGGTATCGTACGTGATGCAAAAGGACTTCCTATCCCGGGTGTTACTATACAGGTCAAAGGTACAGATGTTGCCACATCTACTGCTGAGGATGGTCGCTATGTTATGACTTTAAAGAAAGGCCAAAGTTTGTCTTTTCGGAATATAGGTTATTCTAGCCAAGAAATTGTGATTACAAAAGCAGGTGAGCAGCACATTACACTGATCAGTATGTCACAAGATATAGATGAAGTGGTGGTCGTGGGATATGGTAGTCAACAGAAAAAGGATGTTACTGGATCTATCGCATCGGTATCGATGAGTAATGTTCGGGGGCAAGCTATTGCTAGTCCTGATCAAGCCTTAACTGGCCAAATTTCAGGTGTGCAGGTAAGTACCTCCAATGGAACACCAGGAGGTGGTCCTAGGATTCGTATACGTGGAATTGGTGCTATCGGAGCAGGAGGATCGCCATTATATGTTATTGATGGATTTCCGGTTCCGTCTTCTTCAAGCGAACGCTCAAATCCTTTGACGGCGATAAATCCGAGTGATATTGAATCTATGACCGTATTAAAAGATGCATCTGCAACAGCCATTTATGGATCGAGAGGTTCTAATGGTGTTATCTTGATCAATACGAAAAAGGGTACAGTTGGAAAATTGAAGATCAATGTTGCGGCGAGTTCAGGTATTCAGGAAGTACCAAAAAAAGGTCGTCCCAATATGATGAATGCTATGGAATTTGCTCAGTTTCGTAAAGAGGCTATAGAAGATAAAGTTCGATATGAGGAAGGTAGGGAACCTACATTAAATGATATTCCGGAAGAATATCGTCATCCTGAAACTTTAGGAGCTGGTGTAGATTGGTATGATGCAGTTACCCGAATTGCACCAATGTCTGATTTTAATGTGAGTTTTAGTGGAGGGAATGAACAGATACGCTCTTTTGTTTCGGCAGGTTACCTGAATCAATCGGGGGTGATGTTAAACACTGGTTTTGAAAGGTTTTCCGTCCGGGGTAATGTAGATGCCAATATCTCTAATAAATTAAAATTGGGGATGAATATTGCACCTACATTATCTTACCTCAAAGGAGGTGTTAGTGGGCAGGGTAGGGATGAATTTTTCGAAATTTCCACACCCGTTTCTACCATTTATAATGCAGATGGTACTTACAATCCATATATCGTTTCACCGGGTACTTTTGGAAATCCTAATCCAGTTATGTTCTTGAATGAACGTGTTGATAAAAGCAGCAAAATGAAAATGTTGATGAGTGCCTATGCGGAGTATAGCATTCTTCCTAAACTAAAATTTAAGACAACTTTTAATGTTGATTATCAGGATGAAAGTGGTGAATACTTTCGACCTTCAACTCTAGCAAATCAAAATGCTCCAGGACCGTCGATTCCCAGTGGAAATTATACACGTGGTCAATATATCAATTGGGCAAATGAGAATACATTAACCTATGATTACAGTTCGGATAATGGTCATGCAATAAGTGCGCTGGCGGGTTACTCCATTCAGTCCCAAAAAGATAAGTCAGCAGGGTTCAATGGGTCGCAATTCCCGGATGACGATATTCAGACCTTAAATGCAGCGGCTAGGATCACAGGTGGTACGGGCATTGAAGATTGGGCATTAATCTCTTACTTGGCCCGTGTAAATTACACTTTTAAAGATAGATACATCCTGACCGCATCTTTCCGTTCGGATGGTTCGTCGAGATTTGGTAAAGATAATCGATGGGGCTCGTTTCCATCTGTCGCACTGGGCTGGCGGCTGTCAGAAGAAAAATTCTTAAAAGATGCGACTTGGGTTGATGAATTGAAACTTAGAGCATCATACGGTAGAAGTGGTAATTTCAATATTTCTAATTATGCGCCATTAAGTAGTATTGGAACGGGTAATTATGTCTTTGGTGGTAGTTTGGCACCGGGTCGTATTATGAACAGCTTAGGTAATAGTTTCTTAGGTTGGGAAAAGATGAAGGAGTTAAATATAGGTTTAGATTTTGCGACTTTAAATAACCGTCTGATAATTGCAGCAAACTACTACAAGCGTAATACTTTAGACTTATTGTTAAATACGCCGATTCCCCAGTCTTCTGGTTTTTCATCTGTAACAGAAAACCGAGGTGATGTTGAAAATACCGGTTTTGAATTTTCCGTGAGTTCCGTCAATATTACCAATGATAACTTTAAATGGAATACCGATTTCAACATTTCTTTCAATAGGAATAAAGTGATTGCTTTAGGAAGAAGCACTGATCCGATTTTCTCTGGGGCAAGTTCGGAAGGAAACTTTACTAATGTTACCCGAATCGGACAGCCTGTTGGTATGATCATCGGCTATGTGGTTGATGGAATTTATCAAAATCAAGCTGACCTGGAGAAATACGCTGCATTTCCAGGGGCTATTCCAGGAAATCTGCGGATGCGCGATGTTAATGGTGATGGTGAAATAACACCGAATGATGATTTTGACGTCATAGGCAACCCATATCCGGATTTTACATGGGGCATGACCAATACATTTTCTTTTAAAAATTTCGACCTGCGTGTGCTGATGGTCGGATCAATGGGACAAGAGATGTTGCATGCCACCCGGTTTTACACGGATAATATTGATGGAGTTTTTAATGTGCGTAAAGAGATTGCGGATCGTTGGAGATCGGAAGCGAATCCCGGTAGTGGATTAGTCCCGACTACAAATGGTACAGGCAGGGGTCGTGTTATGTATCGCGATACGCACTCCTTGTTTATAGAGAAAACGGATTATGTATGGATCCGTAATATCAATTTCGGTTATACATTTCCTAAAAGTATAAAGGGAGTTATCAAGGACATTCGAGTCTATGGAAATATTCAAAATCCTTTCTTGATCACGGGTTATGATGGTAATCCAGAAGGAACCAACATAAATAGAGGTGATATTAGTCCATTGGTGCAAGGACTTGACTACTCTGCTTATCCAGTTCCAAGAATCTATACACTCGGATTAAATTTCAATTTTTAAGTCTACTGTTATGAATATAAAATATATTTTATTGAGTTTGGGACTACTAAGCTTCTCCTCATGTAATCACCTATTAGATGTTAAACCATATACATTTTCCAGCGGTGATAATTATTATGAAAATGAAGGACAAGTCCTTCGCGCTGTGAACGGGGTCTATGGCCGCTTACAAGGTTTGTACACCAGTGATTTTTGGGCGATGACCGAAATGGTTGCCGATAACACCAACTATCAATATGATGAAACCGATAGAGGGGCGCAGCAACGGGAAGAGATAGATGAATTTTTGATAACCTCTTCAAATAATTATATCAATACTGTATGGGCAACATTATACAGTGTTATACAAGAGTCTAATGTTATCCTTAGCCGAATTGATCAGGTTTCTTTTGCCGACGAAGGTTTGAAAAAGCGATATATAGGTGAAGTGAAGTTTTTACAGGCTTTCACCTACTTTCATTTGGTACGCTTATTCGGAGAAATTCCATTACACACGAAGGAAGTTGCGAATCCAACGGATGCTTTTACCAAAGGTAAGGCATCGGTCGAAGAAGTATACGGTGTAATTATACAACATGCTAAGGATGCAGTTGCAAATCTACCAAATAGCTATGATAAGAATAATGCCGGACGGATTACTAAAGGGGCTGCTTTGACGCTGTTGGGTGAGGTATACTTAACAAGAAAGCAATTTGCTGAAGCAGCTTCTACTTTTCAGGAGGTTACGCAATTGGGCTATGCTTTATTGCCTGATTATGCCAACTGTTTCAACCCGAATAATAAAAATAATGAGGAGTCTGTCTTTGAAGTGCAATATGATCAATCTGTTGAAGGTGAGAATAGTAATTTTATTTATATGTTCGGACCCCGAAATGGCAAGTTGAAGTTAGTGGGGTATTCTGGAAATCTTGGTGGATCTAATATTCCAACGTCAAGTATATATAACCTATATGAAGCGGGGGATTTGCGGAAGGATAAATCAATAGCCTTGTTCGATGATCCTTCAAATGCGTCCTATCAAGAGGCAATCGCTTTTGGTGGAAAAATGCCCTTCATCAAGAAATTTTATCATGCACCTTATATTGAAGATGGACGGTCCAATGAGAACTGGCCAGTATACCGATATGGGTATGTCTTATTGATGTTGGCAGAGGCGCAAAATGAGTCCGGAGTCGGAAATCCTTATCTAAACTTAAACTTGGTACGTAAGCGGGCAGGACTGGAACCTTTATCAGGTTTGACTAAGGAAGGCTTGCGAAATGCTATCGCCACTGAACAGCGTGTTGAAGTTGCTTTTGAGAGCCATAGATGGTACCAGTTGTTGCGTACGGGAAAGGCAGAGGAAGTCTTAAATGCTCACGGAGCGGCAGAGAAAAAACGTCTTTCTCGTTTAAGTTCGGCTTCCTATAATGTGCAACCCTTTAAGTTATTATTTCCTATTCCACAGCGTGAAGTGCTAACCAATGGGATTTCGCAAAACACGGGATATTAATCCATGATTTAAATCAAACAATATATCAGCTTAACGAATAACAATGAGAAAAATTAATAACATGCAACTCGTGTTGTTTGCCATTTTCCTGCTCACTTTAGCAGGGGCATGTCATGAACAGATTAAAGATGAAGGTGCTAAGGATGAGAATCCGAAGACTAAAAAAATTGTTTTACCTGAGGGTTTTGCAGTAGATCATATCTACAGTCCGTCGGATAATAAACAGGGATCGTGGGTTGCGATGACCTTTGATGATAAAGGGAGGATGATTACCTCGGATCAGTATGGAGCATTGTTCCGTATCGAACTGCCACCGATAGGATCGGATACTACGATGAAGCCTAAGATTGAAAAGTTGGATTTTCCATTAGATAATCCCGCTGATACCAGTTCAACGAAAGTAGGAATTGGATTTGCTCAAGGTTTGTTGTGGGCGCACAATAGTCTTTATGTCGTCGTAAACCATAATCCTGATGAGCAGTTTTCGAAAGGTAGTGGCTTGTACCGATTACAGGATACAAATCAGGATGATAAATTGGATAAGATAACACAATTATTGGTCTTAAATGGTGAAGGTGAGCATGGGCCGCATAGTGTTGTACTTGGGCCAGATTCTGCTATATATTTAATTGCGGGTAATCATACTGATTTGCCCAAGATGGATGCCTATCGTTTACCTTCAAACTGGCATCACGATAATTTGTTACCTCATATCGTAGATCCACAGGGTCATGCCACCGATCGTAAAGAACCGGGTGGCTGGATTGCTAAAACCGATCCTGAGGGTAAACACTGGGAGATGATTAGTGGTGGGTATCGAAATCCGTTTGATATTACTTTTAATGATGATGGCGAAATGTTTACCTACGATTCGGATATGGAATGGGATTTTGGGATGCCTTGGTATCGCCCAACAAGGATCTGTCATGTAACAAGTGGTGCTGAGTACGGATGGAGGACTGGTAATGCCAAATGGGATCCCAGTTACCCCGATAACCTACCGGGTACGCTGAATATCGGACAGGGCTCGCCAACGAATCTTCTCTATGCAAGCAAAGCGAAATTTCCGGATAAGTATAGAAATAGTCTTCTGGCATTTGACTGGAGTTTTGGTATTATCTATTCTGTTCAGTTAACACCAAAAGGAGCGACTTATGAGGCAAAAGCGGAAGAATTTATATCGGGATCTCCACTTGCATTGACATCTGGAGAGATTGGGCCTGATGGTGCTTTATACTTTTTGACAGGGGGGAGAAAGTTGGAGTCTGATCTTTATCGCGTGTATTATAAGGGACATGCTGATATTGAGCCTAAGAAAACGAAAAATGAAATTCCTAAGGGGATTGCCTTGCGTCGCGAGATTGAACAATTTCATAAACCATCTGCACCAGGCACTGCTGAGAAAGTGTGGAAATACCTTGGTGATCCAGATCGTTTTATTCGTTATGCAGCACGCATTGCAGTGGAGCATCAACCCGTGGATACATGGAAGCATCTTGTTTTTCAGGAAAAAAATGTACTCCGTCTCACCGAAGCGATGTTGGCTCTGGCCAGAAATGGAGATCAATCTTTACAAGCAGAAATGTTTAATAAGCTGGCAACTATTGACATTAGGAAGCTTCCGCAACAGATGCTTTTAAATCTCTTGCGTGTTTATGAGGTCAGTATAGCTCGAATGGGGACACCTGTTGAATCGCAACGTATTCTACTTTCGGAGCGATTAGCGGGTTTATATCCTTCGAAGATAAACCTTGTCAATCGTGAACTGGGAAAAGTATTGGTAGCTATTGGCGATGCGAGTGTTGTACCTAAGACTGTACCATTACTATACTCAGCAAAGGATGATTCGACCAATACCAGTTTTATGAGTTCTTCCAATCTTATTTTGCGTAATCCACAGTATGGTCTGGATATCGCTGACATGTTGGCCAATATTCCTCCTGCGCAACAGATATTTTTAGCAACGATGTTGAGTTCTGCACATACGGGTTGGACCCCAGAATTGCATGATGAATATTTCAAGTGGTTCTATAAAGGTTTTGGTTACAAAGGAGGCAATAGCTACATCGGATTTATTGATAAAGCCCGAAAAATTGCACTGAGTCATGTAAATAAGGACAAATTGGCCTATTACAGTAAGATTTCTGGTGATTCATTGGTTAATCAATCGGGTAACAGCCTAGCAGAAAAAGTTCAGAATGCCAAGGGTCCCGGAAGAGATTGGAAGATCGATACAGCTCTCAAATATATTAATGGTCATACTGCGATACGTGATTTCAAACGAGGGGGTGAACTTTTTGTAGCCTTGCGCTGTGCTTCTTGCCATACTATGAAAGGTTCGGGTGGTTCGGTTGGACCTGATCTTACTCAACTGGGAACACGTTTCTCTCCTAAGGATATGTTGGAAGCGATGATTGAACCAAGCAAAGTGATTTCTGATCAATATGAATCTAAAGTTTTTCATCTGAAAGATGGCACTAAGCAAATGGGACGACTGATGGGCGAAGGAGAGAAGACTTATATTATTTCACAAAATCCTTATGCACCGCAGTTAACTAAGGAAATTGCAAAAAAAGATGTTCAGGATATCAAAGTTTCCGAAGTTTCCATTATGCCTCCTGGAACATTAAATGTCTTGAATCCAGAGGAACTGCGTGATTTAATGGCCTACCTCATGTCGGGTGGGAATGAGAATAATGACGTTTATAAAAAGAAAAATAAATAAAAGTGGATTTTTCAAAGAAAGATTGGTTGGAAAAAGTGTCGCATGTGGCACAGGTCGGTGGTATCGAGACTTCGGTTTTGGATAATGGACGGGGACGTGGAACCCGTATTGCCTGGATAAATACAGGTACAGGATTACGTTTTAAAGTTGTTATAGATCGAGCCATGGATATTGCGGATGCTTATTTCAACCAATTTAACTTGAGCTGGATTAGTAGGCTTGGGGTAGCAAGACCACAGCCTTTGTCAGATAAAGGTGCAGATTGGTTAAGCACTTTTGGAGGAGGATTGTTGGTTACTTGTGGACTTACACATGTTGGTGGTCCTGAAGTGGATGCTTTTGGAAGTAGAGGGTTGCATGATCAAATTAGTAATATCCCAGCGGAAATAATTTATATAAAACAACCCGATTTGTTAAGTGGAGATCTTGAAATGTCGATCTCTGGAAAGATATTACAGGGACATCCTCTTGGACATTATATTGAGTTGACACGTACGATTCGATGTTACTTAGGGGATCCTACAATATATATTGAAGATGTGGTCCAAAATGTTGGTAATATGGATGTGCCACATATGCTGCTTTATCACTTTAACTTTGGTTGGCCTCTTGTGGATGCTGGTACTGAATTACTGTGGAATGGAAAATGGCAACCTCGGGAATCTGGTGAGTCTAATAAAATATTTAAAGCAGGTCTTGATTTTAAAACCTGTCAAGAACCTCGTGAAGATCATCGGGGGGCAGGAGAAGAAGCTGTATTTATAGCTCCGGAAAGCGATCAAAGCGGAAATAGCTCTTGTGGTCTATTTAATGAAAAATTGGATTTTGCGGTTGCGCTAACTTTTAAAAAGGAACAACTTCCTTGGTTGACCAATTGGCAACACTGGGGTCCGGGAGAATATGTGACAGGATTAGAGCCCGGTACAAATCCACCGTTGGGGCAAAAGGTGATGCGTGAACGAAAAGAACTGATTTTTCTTAAACCTAAGGAAAAAAAAGTATATCAACTTTCTTTGGGAATATTAGATACACTTGAAGGAATTCAGGTTTTTAAGGATAAAATGTAGATTATAAACATAAATACGAAGGAATGGAAAATATAGAAAAAGCTTTTGAACAAGGTAAAGGGATATTTAGATTGGCGCCAAACTGGGTGCCTAGATCATTTTGTGTACCCGGAAGAAGGATAAAACTTCATCCAGACGATTATTATGTGCTGGGTGGTGAACGTGGTGGTATCGATGAGCGGTGGTTGTCTTCTACTACTCCTGCGAAAAATGGTCCTTTGACGGGCGAATTTGAAGGTCTTAGTTTCGTGGTATATGAACATGAAGGAGAGATTAAACAACTTTTGTTATCGGATTGTGTTTCCCATCTCAAAGAAAGATTGATCGGAAATCGTATCTGGTCTGATTATCAAAGCTGGCCAATGTATTCCAAATTTTTTGATAACATGGGACCATTGCCACATCATATTCACCATAATGATGAAAAAGCGGCTTTGATTGAGCAAGCGGGAAAGCCGGAAGCTTACTATTTTCCTCCACAGCTGAATAATCATGGTGGCGACTTTCCTTATACTTTTATGGGTATAGCTCCAGGAACTTCAAAAGCACAGATCAAAGAATGCTTAGAAAATTTTAGTAAAGGGGATAATAAGATAACGAATTATTCACAGGCCTACCGTTTAGAACCGGGAACAGGCTGGGATGTTCCTCCTGGATTATTACATGCTCCAGGTAGTATGTGTACCTATGAACCGCAAAAAGCTTCCGATGTTTTTGCGATGTATCAGTCCTTGGTCAATGAAGCGATCATTCCAGAAGAATTGTTGTGGAAGGGAGTGCCTGATGATAAACATGGTGATTATAATGCATTAATGGATATTATTGATTGGGATCTGAATGTGGATCCCAATATGATGCAGAACCGATTTATGTTTCCTAAACCGGTGAAATCTCAAGCTGAAATGGAGCATGCTGGCTACAGTGAAAAATGGATATGCTATAAATCTACAGCTTTTAGTGCAAAAGAATTGACCGTTTTTCCGGGTCAAACTGTTACGATCTCCGATAGTGCGGCTTATGGATTAATTATGATGCAGGGTCACGGGAAGTTGAATGATTGGACTTTGGAAACACCGGCTCTGATCCGTTATGGGCAGTTGACATACGACGAATACTTTGTTTCAGAAATGGCGGCGATGAAAGGTGTCATTATTACAAATGATTCGAAGACAGATCCGATCGTGATGTTGAAACACTTTGGACCAGATAATCCGGATTTGATTGTTGAACCTTAATTATTGAAGTTAAAAAAACGTAGATATGAGCAAAAATAATTTTCCAAAATTGCATAATGCGACCTGGCCGGGTATTGTGGGTAAAGGTGATCATGAACCAATTATTTCTTTAGATGAGCTTTTAGAGAAAACAGCTCATGCTAACGTCGATGGTGTCAAGTTTGATGGCATTGATCTAGGTCTTTTCAATGCACATGTAAAATTAGATCCTACAGATGACAATGTCAATTTTGTTGTGGACAAAGTGGGTGGTTATGATTTAGAAATCGGTACTTTGATTGCACCAATCTGGCCACCTGATGGTGGTTCTGCAATGGGTAGTCAAGTAGATCGAGATCGCTTTGTTGATGTTGTACAAAAGGCTAGTGAGTTTGGATACAAACTAAGAAAACTAGGTATTCGAACTAATAATGTTATCCGTATTGATTCGGCTACCAGTGTAGCTGAATGGGCTAAAAATCCGACTGAAAATACAAAAAAAATTGCAGAAACATTTAGACGTGCATGTGACGTGGCAGCTGGATATGGAGAGCGACTTGCTGCGGAAGGAGAAATCTGCTGGGGTGGCATGCAAAGTTGGAGAACGATGCTGGAAACCTTGGAGATGGTGGATAGGGATAATATGGGGTTTCAGGCAGATATGTCTCACACTTTCTTGTATCTATTGGGGTATAATGAACCTGAGGACCGGATTCTGAAAAGTGATTTTCAATGGGGAGATAGCGTAGAGCTGGAGCGTGGCTTTCAATTTTTAACAGATAAGCTTCGTCCATGGACGATAGATTTTCATGTTGCTCAGAATGATGGAACTGTGTTTGGCTCTGGTTCGCATGATAAAACTGGAAGGCATTGCTTGCCAACCGATCCGAATGGTAAGCTGGATATTGTGAAGGATGCCGGATACTGGTTGCGCGATGAGAATGGTAACCCTAACAAAGTTTTCGACCATATCTGCTGGGATGGCTGTATGTTTCCAAATGAAGTGATGCATCAGCAAGAGACCTGGAATTCAATCCTGGAAACAATGATTAAAGTGCGAAACGCACATGGATGGTCGGTATAAATAGCTTATAGATTATTTATTATGAAGAAAAAAGAATTAAGAATTGGATTA
Organism: Sphingobacterium sp. MYb388; assembly: GCF_037479535.1. Classification (NCBI taxonomy): domain Bacteria; kingdom Pseudomonadati; phylum Bacteroidota; class Sphingobacteriia; order Sphingobacteriales; family Sphingobacteriaceae; genus Sphingobacterium; species Sphingobacterium sp. MYb388. Next base: position 175,235 of record NZ_JBBGYV010000002.1, read on the forward strand.
ATCGGTTGTGGATTTATGGGAAGAACTCATTCTAATGGGTACAAACGGGTTGGGGATTTTTTCCCTGATTTAGCTTATAAGCCTATTTTGAAGGCGGTATGTTCTAGAAGTGAGGATAAAGTCATCGCTTTTGCCACGCAATGGGGATATGAATCTTATGAAACGGATTGGAAAAAATTAATCAGTCGTGATGATATTGATGCTGTTGATATTTGTACTCCGAATAATATGCATATGGAAATTGCTGTTGCGGCGGCGGCGGCAGGAAAAATGGTTTTATGTGAAAAACCTTTGTCTAGAAATCTGGAGGAAGGAGATCAGATGGTCCAGGCGGTGGAAAGAAGTCAAGTTAAGAATACGGTATGGTACAATTATCGCAGATTGCCGGCTGTTACGTTGGCTAAAAAACTGGTGGAAAGTGGCAAGTTGGGTAAGATTTTTCATTATCGAACGAATTTCTTGCAGGATTGGACTATAAATGAAAATTTACCACAAGGAGGTCGAGCTTTTTGGCGTATGGACGCCGAAGCTGCAGGTTCTGGTGTAACAGGAGATCTATTGGCACATTGTATTGATTTAGCTATGTGGCTAAATGGTGGTATTAAAGATGTTTCTGCAATGACAGAAATTTTTGTGAAGCAACGTTTACGTGAGGAGACTGGGAAAATGGAAGATGTCAAAATTGATGATGCTTGCATATTTCATTGTCATTTTGTTAATGGTTCCTTGGGGTTATTTGAATCTACGCGCTATGCCCGAGGGCATAAAGCACTTTTTACATTTGAAATTAATGGAGAGAAAGGTTCATTACGTTGGGATCTGCATGATCTTAATAAATTGGAATATTTTAATAATGCAGACGAGTCAATCGTTAAAGGCTGGCGCTCGATTCATGTGACCGATGGTGATCAACCTTATATGGATAAATGGTGGGTACCGGGATTATCCATCGGTTATGAACACTCATTTGTTCATCAAGTAGCAGATTTTCTAAAAAGTGTAGAAACTGGTGAAGAATGTCATCCTACTTTTCGAGATGCCTATGGGACCCAAAAGGTGTGTGAAGCCGTTTTATTGTCTGCTAAAAACAAATGTTGGGCGGACACTGATGTAGATTGGAACAATTAATGTTAAATTAACTTTTAGCTCATAACAATGAACAAGATGATAAAATATGGATATCTGACTGCTACAGCTTCGCTTTTGATGCTGGCCTGCAATGCCGGAAATACGAAACATGATCAGGGGCAGCATGCCGTTCTTGATAGTTCAGTACAAGAAGGGTTTGTCGCAATGCTTGATTCTAATACATTGAAAGGATGGGAGGGAGATAGTAGCTATTGGCGTATGGAGAGTGGTATATTGATTGGTGAAATTAAAGCTGATGCAGAACCTTTAAAGAATAATACTTTTTTAATTTGGAAAGGTGGAGAACCGGGTGATTTTGTATTGAAGTCCGGATTTAGGATCTCCGCAGATGGTAACAGTGGTATTAATTATCGGAGTGAACGTTTTGGGAACTTACCGTATGCTCTGAAAGGATATCAGGCTGATATTGATGGTCGGCATCTCTATACCGGCCAAAATTATGAAGAACGTAATCGTACTACTTTAGCTTATCGCGGGCAACAGACAGAGATACCGAATCCAACTGCAGGTGAATCTGGCGCTTCGAAAGGTAATGCCTGGAGTACCTTGATCGTGCGAGACACTTTGGCGACGGCAACGCAACTTGCTGATGCGGTTAAAGTTGGCGACTGGAACGAAATTGAAATTGTTGCAAAAGGTAATAAGTTATCTCACTATATCAATGGAAAGTTGATTTCGGAGGTCGTGGATAATGATAAGCAACATCGGAAGCAGAGTGGATTGATCGGTGTGCAGGTCCATGTGGGACCACCGATGAAAATCGAATATAAGGATATGAAAATTAAAATACTGGACTAACTTAACATAATCATTTTAAATATTTTTTTTTAAAAATGATTATATGGTCATTATGATCTGTGTTATATGCCGCATATTTAAATAGATTTTATGCATAACAATCTTTTGGTTAATTTACCTTAATTGCCAATGGATTTGAAATTAGGTTTAAGAACAAAAAGCGCAACTTCACGTTGTGCTTTTTGTTTATTTGTGTTTCTCATTTTTTAGGTTCCTCTCATAGGCCATTGAAATAGGACTAGCTCTCTTTATCTCTTAATACGAAGTGTTTTTGTCGAATTTTAGTTCAGTTATAAAAAGTTGGAAAGACCTTATAAATTTTACTAGTTTTGTTTCGTAAATTCTGAATCTCGTTTACTTTCTCCATTCAAATGAAGAGATCATACCCGGAAAGTATTTCATTAGTTTAGTAGATGTTCTATTTGAATGAATTCGGATAATGAAGTTCTCTTGTAATGGGGGAGTATTTCATATCTATTTTAATAAAGCAGGAAAGTACCTAAATAGAAAATTGTACTAGATTTAATATCCAAATTAACCATCAAAAATTAATGGCCAATACGTTATCTGTATATGTAAAGAATATCCTATATCGGCTTAGTAATGTAGGGGTTGACCCTGAAATGTCTTATGTTGAATCTCAGTATACTAAGCTGATCAATATCTTAAATTGGATAGGAATGTGCTGTATGCTTAGTTATGCTATTGTTAATTTCGGTAATGAACGTTATTTTCTTTCTTTTCTAAATTTATTGAATGTTTGCGATGCGACAACAGTGCTTATATTAAATAAGTATCGAAAGTATCTGAGTGCACGACTAGTAATGGTGATCTCAAGATTAATTATCTATACTGTGGCTGGATTGTATTTTCATAACGGTGGCGAATACTTTCTGGTGGCATTGCTGATCACGACCAGCTTGATGATTGATAACAAATGGATCAGGTTTTCTTTATGTTTTTTAATTTTTATAGCATGTGGGGCCGTGATTTTATTTCCTCAACCACCTTTACTGGGATCTCCCGTTCCTCCAGAACAGGCTTATGCTAATATGATTGTAGGGATTCTATTGATAGTCGGTGTGGTGAGTTTCTTTAAAAGTATCCAGGGTACCTATCAGCAAGAAATTGAAAAACAGCGTCAAGCCTTATTTTCTTTAAATAAGGATAAAGAAAAGATGTTTTCAATTTTGGCACATGATATTCGCAGTCCTATGGTAACACTTGAAAATTTACTGCAGATGTTTCATGAGGATTTGCTGACGCATAATGAAAGAATCGAAACTATCGGTCTTTTGAAAGATCAAGTCTCCCAGTTGGGCTCGGTTATGGACAATTTATTACGATGGAGTGTGCGGGGGATGCAGGGAATTCAAACTATAAAAGTTACTTTTTTACTTCGGCCTTTAGTGCTGGAATTATTTCATTTTTTTGATTTCCTTGTACGACAAAAACAACTTACGGTTGATATAAATATACCTGAGTCCATGAGTCTTTTTGCTGATTATGATCAAACGGCTGTTATCTTAAGAAACTTATTGAGCAATGCGATCAAATTTAGTGAGGTTTGCGGACGTGTAAAGGTATTTGCAGATGTTAAAGGCAACATGATTGATATTTTTATTAAAGATGAGGGAATGGGAATGGATGACCGCCGAATAAATATGTTGTTTACCTCCTCTCAGTTATCTACAAAGGGGACGATAGGAGAAAGGGGGTTTGGTCTCGGGTTAATTCTTTGTGCTGAATTTACCCGATTGAATGAAGGAACTATTCGGGTAGAAAGTAAGTTGAATAAAGGTTCAGTATTTGCCGTTTCATTACCTAAAAATAGTTAGTAGTCCTTTTGTAATGGGGTATTAATATATTAAATAGAGACTTATTGACATATAAAAACACTTCAAGCGGTAATTTCATTTTCCATTATTTTGAATAACTGGGGTTTATTTACATGCATTTTTTCTCTCTTGTGAGAAAAAATGTATAAATTTATTACTTAAGGAATCTAGTTATATGAAAATCTTCAATATGGAAAAAAGGTTTTTAAGGTTAATTGAGTATTTATACGTTTGAGATGTGAAAATAAAATTTTTAGTATTTGAACTTTTTTTTAAAAAAGTTTTTTTAATCATTAAAACAAAATAACTAAATCTAATGTAAATAGTCAGTGTAGATCTACAAGTAATGATCTACCAATTTATATTTAACATTTAAAAACACACGAATTATGGAGAAAAGTATTGTTCAAAAGGTTTTAAAATTCTGGTATTTACCTTTAATTGCTGGCATATTGTATATTATAGTAGGTATTTATGCAGCAGCTGCACCTTTTAGCTCTTTTCTGGCTTTGAGTATATTTTTAAGTGTTGGAATTTTGATCAGTGGCGTATTTGAATTGTTTTATGCATTATCGAACCGTAAGAACAGTGATAATTGGGGTTGGCATTTGGTTGGTGGTATGCTGAATTTGTTTATTGGTGTATTGCTTATTGCCAATACGGGATTGACAGCATTGATGTTATCGGTATTTATTGGAGCCTGGTTATTATTTAGGTCCATTACAACAATTGCCAATGCTTTTGAGATCAAGCGTGTTGGAATAGGTAATTGGGGCTGGATTCTGTTTACCGGTATCTTAGGACTTTTGTTTTCATTCTTGTTGCTTTGGAATCCATTAATAGCAGGTATTACCATTGGTATTTGGATGGGAATAGGATTAATAACGGTAGGGGTCATGCATGTGGTACTAAGTCTTATTGGTCGAAGACTAAAAATGATCAATGAAGATCTGGATAATGGAGGTGATCGTCATACCGAAATAAATTAATATTTAAAACAAAAAGCGCAAATTATATTGCGCTTTTTGTTTTAAGTTAATAGTTTTGTATATAAGGGTTTTGGTCGTATTAAGGTGTTGATGAAAATGTTTTTGCTCATATTTTTATTTGTGGGCTTTTGAAATTATGGCTTTACTTCAATCGGATCAATATTCCTTTCCGTTTTATAATATTCTTGTAATCCCACTGTATTTTCATTGATTTCTCTAACCAGCGTTTTAAATCGTTTTTATCGATTTGAGAAATGGAATTATAGTAAATCGATGCATCTTTAAATTTAGCACCGATAAACTTTAATTTTTCTTCTTCAAAATCTGAACCACTCCAAAACATCAGTCTTATTCCAGCTTTTTGTCTGCTGTATCCTACAATGGGATTTTTTTCTATAAACCATACGGGATGTGCATGCCATATTTTATTTTCAGCATCTGGTAAATGTTGGGAAATTTCCTCAGCTAGCATATCACATATGGCTTGGTCTTCTTGATTCAGTTGACTATTGTAGATTCTAATATAGGGATCCATATTTTATATAAATAATTATATGTGTTTGATAATTCTTGGTCTTTCGGACTGAATTTACAATAATTTTCACTGGTTTCTACTTTGCAAATGACAAGAAAAATAGTATTTGGTTATTTATGATCTAATTGTTCTTAATGCTTTTTTGATGATATATTTTGTTTCTTTTGTACCACTTTCTTTTTCCCAGCGCTCACAAAGTGAGCGCACGAAATCTGCTTTTGTCTTACTGGCATCGTTGAGCCAGTTGCCAACACTGTCCTGTACATAACGATCTGGATCGGATCTAAGTGGTTCCAAAATTTCTAATGCTAGCTCAGGTTTGTTTTTGAGTAGATCAATATGCTGACACCATACACCGCGTGGTCTTGTAGCCTCGCTGCTAAATCTTCTTACATTTTTGTTTTCATGCGAAGTCCAGTTGGAAAGGATGCTGATGCTGGAAAATAAATTGTCTTTAATTTTATGTCTTACCGCCATCCAGCTGATCTCTCTCACTCCGAAATGTGTGTCTGCAGCAAATGGCTTAATCTGTTCTAGCGTCTGCTCAATGCTCAATTCATGATTTCTGCCAATTGTGTATGTTGCCCAACAGCGAGCCATATCGGCCTGATGTTGGGATAATATTTTTAGAAATTGCTGATCTCCATTTTTGAATGACTGCTCAAAGAGCGCTGTTCCGATAGCTTCATTGATCGTTTTGACTGTTTGTGTTTTTAGCTGATCAATAGCTACTAAAACTGGTTTTAGATATGCTATGCGTTTATGTTGCTTTAATATGTGTATCAGTAAAGATCGTTGATCAATTGCTAACCACTCAACCAGATTTGCTGTTTCGACTTCTCCACAATTTAATTGCTTTAAAATAGCTGGAGATAGATCTTTAGTTGATCTTGCTCCTTTTCTTTTTACTTCGATCATAATTGGTCGATAAGGTCTTGAATATTTACTCTGTTCATATAATTGCTATCAACAAATTGATAGGTTATGTTATAATTTGTATCAATGATGTATACTGCTGGTATTGGCAATTCGTTATGATCATTTTTATTATATTTTGACAGTTTAATCCCTAACTTTTCATAGGTGGTGACGGCGTAGTTTGGTAGCTCAAATGAAATGCCGAGTTGTTTGGCTAGTGTATTATCCTGATCCGTCAAAATATCATAATGGAGCATGTGGTTCACTTCTAATTCTTTGTTATAACTTTCCGATTGTGGAGCTATAGCAACTAACGAAATGTTTTTTTCTTTAAAAAATTCTATATGGTCCTGTAATGCCTTTAATTCTACATTGCAATAGGGACACCAGCTACCACGAAAAAAAGCTACAATTACTTTGCCTTTTTTTAGTAATTCATTTAAGTGGATGATTTGATTACTGGTATTCTTTAGGCTGAAATTGGGGAATTTATTACCGACCTGTGTGCTATTTTCTTCAATTTTACTGCTCTTTAATTCTTGAATTGATTGACTAAAAACTTCGATAATGTCAGCCGACAACTGTGCGGCTAAGTTTTTATTAATTTCATCTATTTTCTTTGCTAAGTTTGTCATGCGATATGATTTGTTTTTGCAAATATTTAAAAGTAAATTCAGAATAGCAATACCGCATATTATTATCCCTATGGGGTAAAAAAGTCAATTTTATGAAATCAAAGGAACAGGCTATAACAGAAAAAATATGTCCATTGGAATTTGCTGTGAATGCCATCAGTGGAAAATGGAAAATTCCGATTATCTGGCGCATCAATGAAGGAGAAAAACGTCCTAGTGAAATGTTGAGAGGGATAGTGAAAGTGGATCGACGTGTATTAAACCAGCAACTGAAGGAGCTTGAAGAAGATGGGGTTTTAAGTAAAAAGAGCTTTAATGAATTACCTCCTCGTGTTGAATATACGCTTACACCTCTGGGTGAAAAACTGGTGGAGGTACTGTGGAAATTGAATGCCTGGGGGGAGTTGTTGCTGCAAGAAAAAGTTGGGGTGTAAACAATGAGTTATAGGTATATTAGTGATGAGTTCTGTCAGCGAAAGTACTACACTCTCCTTGATTTTGCCACATTGATAAATCAATATTCCAAAAGAGGAAATGAAACTTCCAAACGGGGAACTGCTCTCGATAGGGGACGAAATGATTTCCCCGTGTGGGGAAATTGAAAATTTATTTCGGAGATTCCTTCCGCCGTAGTGCGAAATCATCATTTTGTTTTTCAATAACAGATACTTGTCTTTCGGGAAATTGAATTTTCATCCAATTCTGGAGCTTTACAGATTCTTCTTCACTTAATTTTTTATCTGCCATATAAATTAAAGAGATGGTGTTGATTACGCTATCCGTAGTGATTATCGTATTCTGTACACCTATGCTGTAGCTGCTTATCTGAGGAAATAAGATTTTGATATTCTCTTGTAAATTTGGCGTATTGATTTGGTATTTGTTCAATTCGGCATTTAATTGTTTTATCCTTAGATCTTTTTCTGAAAGATTTTGTTGTTTTTTATTAATTTCATTTAGTATATCTGCTTTGAGATCGTTATTATCTTGACGAATAATTAATTCTGTATTTTTAATTCCAAAATCTTCCATTTCTCTCTTTATTCCATCTACCTCTTCTTTGCTGAATTTTTTGATTAGGAATGCTAATTCTAATTTTTTAGGATTGGTATTATAGTTAGTTCTTTCGAAAACGACTGTGTATCCTTTGTCTGTAAAAGTGGTTTGAACAAATTTATTAATTTTCTGAGAGTACTGTTTTTGTTCTAATAATGTGTAAGCAAAATATACACTGGGAATAATAAGAACCAGAATGATGAGCGAAATGACACGTGTTATTTTCTTCTCACGGTTTGCATCTACAAAGTTTACTTTTGGATAGTTGAGGTATTTAACAATAATGAATGTTGAAAGGCAAATGAAGAAGCAGTTAATCATATAAAGATATAGTGCTCCTGCAAAATAAGATAGATTACCAATTGCTAAACCGTAGCCTGCAGTACATAAAGGTGGCATTAGTGCCGTTGCTATTGCAACTCCAGGGATGGGATTTCCTTTTTCGACACGGGTGATAGCAATAACGCCAACAAGTCCACCAAAGAATGCAATCAATACATCGTATATATTGGGCGAGGTGCGTGCTAAGAGTTCGGATTGTGCATCTTTAAAGGGGCTTAGGGTAAAATATAAAAAAGAAACCAGTAAACTTACAAATGTAGCAATGAGGAGGTTTTTTAATGATTTTTTTAATAATGGAAAGTCGTAAACTCCTAACGCGAATCCTGCACCTACTATTGGACTCATTAAAGGTGAAATAAGCATGGCTCCAATAATTACTGCAGTAGAATTAACGTTTAAACCTACTGAGGCAATGACAATAGCACAGGCTAAAATCCAGAGATTGGCTCCTCGAAAGGAAATGTTATTCACAACATTTTCTAAAACATTTTCCTTTTTGTCTTCGCCAGTATGTAAATTAAAAAATCGGATGAATTTGGAGCTTGCCATATTTTGTCTATTTAATTCAATAACAGTATTTGTTAAAAATCGTTTGATAAATGTAAGGATATTCCTGCTATATGCCGGATGTGTAGTTTCTAGAATATACAATTATAGATAGACTAACAATTTTGTAAGTTCTTTAATAGGGCGATAAGCTTTCATAAGTTTGTTTTAAAATATATAGTATGAAGTTATCAGAAAATATAGTCGGTTTTCATCATTATTCGTTAAAGGCTCCTCAATTTGATGAAACAGTAAAGTTCTATGAACAATTGGGGTTTGTAACTGTGCATTCTTGGTCATTGCCGGATTTTAAGCTGGAAAAATGTGTCATGTTGTATCATGAAAAAATCAATGTATATGTTGAAATCTGTGATGGTGATGCCGATATACCTGCACAGGGAAGAAAGAGAGGCTTGGGTGAGGAAATGGTTGAAAATTCTATTCTTCACATTTGCTTTGTGGTGAGAGATGCCGCTAAAGCAAGGGCGGAAGCACTAAAAGCTGGAGCTACAGATCTTAGTAATGGGGTATTTGATATTCAATTAAAAAATGAATTTAGATCAGTTCATGTTCATAATAGTTTAGTTTATAGTCCAAACGGAGAGGTAATTGAGTTTTTAGAACAGGTATGTTTCTAGGTTTCATCTATTGCGCCTAAAGCGGTCAATGTGGTTACAATTTTCTTGCCTTTTTCGGTCAAAATGTAAAGTGACTGGACTTTATCTTTTTTGTTTTCTACAATTTGATCTTCTACCAATTCTTTCAATTGTTTAGCGAGTATCCGGTCAGAAATATCTGGAAGTATTGATTTAAAACTGGCATAATTTAAATCTTCCTCATAGAGTGCAAATAGTAAGGATAATTTCCATCGGCCACTAATCTGGGAGAGAGCCTTATGAGCTTTACAAAATTCTAGTAACGATCTTTCATTGATAGAATTTGTTGAATTTTCTTTACGCATATCTGATGTTGGTGCTATAAAGATAGCAAGTTTCGATGAGTTATATTTTTGTTGTCGTAGAAATTATTTTTTGAGGTTTACCCAAGTTAGGTTTTGATTTTTCTCTTGTATACTTAAAATAAGTAAATCTGACTACTGATTTTTCTTTAGAAATTAGTAGATTATGCTCCATACACATTTAAAATTTTTAATATGCATACATTGCCTTCTAATCTTTACACTGCAGGTCTGATCACATTAAAGGATAATAAATTATTGCTCGCTTATAGCAATAATAAAAAAGCATGGTATTTACCTGGCGGCAAGGTGGATCAAGGTGAGGATTCTTTACAATCTCTAAAACGAGAGATTGGAGAGGAATTGATGATTGAGCTGAATGACGACAGATTAGAATTTTATTGTCATATCACAGCTCCTGCATATGGTGAAAATCCTGTAGTTATTATGGAGCAGGATTGTTTTATCTATGATCTTAAAGAAGAAATTCATCCCAGTAATGAAATCGGGGCAGTTCAGTACTTCTCGAGACCTGCATATATGCAAGAACAAATTCAAGTAATTGGTGTGTTAATGGTATTTGACAAACTAGAGGCTGATCATTTGATAGGTGTCTAATACTTTACCTTTATTTTTCTGCTATTCACCGAGTTTTTTATATTGTTGATCTAAATGTAATAAAAAGAGCGTGTTCCTTGTCTTAATTTTGAATCAGAAAGTTAAAAGAAATACTTTTTACAAATGGAGTATTTAACTGACTAACTGATAAATCAAGAAAACTAAATTTATAAAATAAAGACATTATGAAAACGCTAGTAAAAACATTCACTGCAGCAGTACTAGTTGCAATCAGTACACTTACGATGGCCGTAGAAAATCCAGAAAAGGCAATCAATTTATCAACTGCAAATTTTGCAATTGATCACTATGTTGATGTGATGACTGAAGGGCAGTCATCAGGTTTAGAACAATTATTTACATCTGATTTTAATCAAAAAGTACAGGGTAAGATTGCAAGAACAAACAGCCGCTCTGAAGTAATTAGTTTTTTGAAAAAACAAAAAGGAGAAAAGTTAAATTGTAAAACGACAACTTTAATCTTGGAACAATCGGCGCATTATATGGTAGCGAAAGTTTCCATGCAGTTTGAAAATTTTACTAAAACAGATTTGGTCACTTTGGTCAATGAAGGCGGAGCCTGGAAAGTTTCAAAATCTATTAATTGTTATCAATAGAAAATGTTTAATTAAGTATCATATGTTTATGTTAGTCCTGTCGAAAGATAGGACTTTTTTGTTTTCCGATAATAGTTGATTCTTTTACTGATATTATGAAGGAATTTGTTTTCTTGTTATTAAGAATTCAGGATAATTATTATTTAGATAATGTTAAGCTACCTTTTATGAGTTCTAGATTAAATTGACCAATTGTTGTATTTTTAAGCATAGCGCTAAGGTGATTTCTTACCTTTTTGAAATCGTTGTGCAGTGGACATGGGTTCTTCTCGGAACAATAATCTAATCCCATGCCACATCCGATAAATATCTGCTCTCCATCTACAGCTAAGACAATGTCAGCAATTGGTTTTTTTAATCCTGCAGGATCAATGTAAAATCCGCCATTTGGCCCTTTTGAAGATTGTATTACACCTACTCTGCTGAGGTTCTGAAGGATCTTACCTAGAAAGGGTTCTGGTAGCTTTACTTTTTCAGCAATCTCTTTAATGCCTACTTTTCTACCCTCATGAGAACTTTGAGCGATGTAAAAGACTGCACGCATAGCATATTCACAGGTTTTAGAAAAAACACCCATTTTTAAATTATATTTTCTTTAATTGTAATCTTATGTGCAAAGATACTGTTCTAATTGGTATTTATAACATTTTGCACGCGTTGGACATGATCCTGCTTGTGTATAGAAAGTCTTATGATACTGTTTTTATTTGCTGTAAGATTATGCATGATGGCACCTTCTAAGCCAATGAGATCTCCTTTTTCCATGTTATGTATAACTCCTGCTACATTTAAAATTATGGAACCCTCTTGGATGTGTATGACAATGGGAAATTGGCTTTTGTGATCGGTCATGATTACTCCTTCTGCTAGACATATCCGAATCTCTTTGGCCGATGATGTTTCGAGTAAGACTGTTACTGATGGTTTTTCTCCTTTATATGACACTTCTTTATAGATTGATATCGGAATGTTTTGTTTGTTCATTTCCATGTCAGTTTTTTTTGATTAGTACAAATATAGTTATAAAAGATGTTTAACTCTTTTAATTATGGTTATATTTGTTTGTCGATACAATTTTAAAAATAACCCTTTATCAATTTGTGTATTAGGAATATGGAAAAGAACGATATAACTTCACTAGCAGATATTCAATTACTTGTTGATACGTTTTACGGCAGAGTACGTGAGGATGCTCTAATTGGTCCTATATTCAATAATCTACTGGCTGGCCGCTGGGAGGATCATTTGAAAAAAATGTATAGTTTTTGGCAAACTATCTTGTTGGAAAAGCATACTTACTTTGGAAGTCCATTTCCGCCACATGCTGCTATGGCTCTTACTGATGCTCATTTTGATGCTTGGCTAAAGCTTTGGCATACTACGGTCCATGAATTTTTTGAAGGACAGAAAGCTGATGAAGCTATCCATAGAGGAGATAAAATGGCAACTATGTTTTTATCTAAAATCACTTATTTTAATAATTTAAAGGCCAAACCATTAATTTGAACTTTATTACTATATACATGTGTTAGTGCTGATCAATCGAATCTCGTTAAAATATTTGAACCTAAGTTTGGTATTGTTAAAATTAAGATCTTTGAGATGGAATTGATTTAAATAATTCAAATACTTTTTCTCTCTCGAGCAATCGCAGACCCAGCTTTTCTGTGGAGACACCTGAGATTAATCGATAAGTGAAGGTAATATGTGATTCTTCATTAATTAATGTTTCTAAATGTTTTAGCTCAACATGATTTTTGTTTAATTTCGTACTTAGTTCAGTTATATGAGAGGATATCAGAAAAATAGAATTGTTTAATTCTTCACATCTTTCGACTAGTTTTAAAGTAGCATGATAAGCATCGTCATAATTTGTTCCTTTAAATAATTCATCCAGCAAAATAATCATTCTCTTCTTTGAAGCAAGTAGTTCAGCTGCTTTTTTTACTCTAAGTACCTCGTTGTAGAAATGGCTATGACCAGAGCTAAGGTCATCACCAAGATTGATTGTCGTTAAAAGGCCATCAAAAAAAAGTGTATCCATTTTTTCTGCAGGAACAGGTAAGCCCAAGTGAGCTAAATAAATGCATGCTCCTAGGGTTTTTAACAAGGTTGATTTACCAGTCATGTTTGCTCCAGTTAAAAACCAGGTGTTTTTCTCTTGTGATATTATGATATCATTTTTTATAGGTTTGTTTAAAAATAGATTATAGGCTCCTTTTATTACTAACATATGATCTAAATCGGTTTTATTGTGAAATGTGGGAAAGATAAGATGATTTTTCGTCATGGATTTCGCAATTCCTTGATAGATATCTAGTTCGTAGATAAGAGTAAAAATCTTTTTAATATTGTGATTGTTTAAATTTCTGAATTTATAATCATATTTGAGAATTAAAGCAGGTGATATTTTTTTACTGGCTATTACTTTTAATTCTGATAGATTAAAATCTGATGTTAATTCGTTTAAAGATTTAAGCATCTCCGTGAGTCGTCCTATAGGTTTTTCCTGTTCTACTGCTTTATTTAATAATTCTGTCAAGTATGTGATTAACATGGCGATTTCGGCAATAGAGCGCTTGATTAATACGCGTTCCATTTGATTTTCTGCGGACCAGAAATTGAAAGATAATTTTTCTGAGAAGTAACGAAGTAGATTTGCTGAATCAGTTTCTACTCCAAGACTTAAATATTTTTCTAAATCTTGGAACATATATTTATCGAATGGATGATTATCCATTACGTTTGATAAGTATTCGATTGCTTCGTTTCGGTCTTGGATTTCTTTTATATCTTTTAATGGATTGATGAAGTAGCTGTATAATAGGGACCGTCCGCCTAAGGTGCTGGTATTGTCAAAGAAATTACATAAACTAAAATCTCTATGATCAATAGCGTTTAAGTCACTGAGGGTTTGCTTATCAATTGTGAACATATCTTTAGCGATTGTTAATTAATGGTTTGTCGAATTGTTTCTTTTTTATTGCTGAGTCTAAACTAAGATACAAAAATGTGGATAATAGATTCATTTTGTGTGCTACAATTTAATAAGTTATTATTAGTGTAGATAGGATTTTATTTAAAACGCAGAATAAAGTAAGTTTCAGTAGTACAATAGTTATTTTTTATAGAAGTGGGTGTGTCTTCACAAAATAATGAATTACCTTATGCAGTTCGTTATCCTTGTTGCTTAAAAATAGTTGGCAAGCTGTAAAATTATAGTAAGTTTTGTAGTTGTAAAAGTTGACTCTTTATTGTTCTTGATACCTCATTAATCTTATTTCGAGAGAAATTAAACTTATTTTGGAGTTAAATTTCATATATTTATGTGTATATTTTGGTATGATAATAGAAGTTTTTAAGACTTATTTATGCTGAAATCAATGTTAAAAATACAAGATATTAAGTGCTGTTAAGGATTTCTAATTGTTATTTTAATGAGAACAAATAGAATATTCGCTTAAATTACAAGTGCATGAATAATGAAATAGAGAATAAACTTCGGGATAAAAATACAAAGCCAACAAGTATGCGGATATTAGTATACGATTTTTTAGCCTCTCAACATATTGCTTTATCCTTATCTGAAATGGAGGCCCACTTCTATCCAGCAGACCGGATAACCTTATACCGTACACTCAAAACTTTTGAAGAAAAAGGCATCGTGCATAGTATACAGGAAAATAATACGAGCAAATATATCCTCTGTCATGATGATTGTAATGAGGAAACACATAAAGACTGGCATCTTCATTTTTACTGTAAGATCTGTAAGCATACCACTTGCCGGACAGATATTAATTTTTCTGCGCCCGATAATAATTCGGTTCGAATTGATGAGGTCCGACTTTTTGCTAAAGGTATTTGCGAAAATTGTATGAATGAAACTATGCAATAGTATTGCATAGCATGAGCGCTTATCTTTGATATTATTAATTAAGTTAAAGAATCTTATACAATGACTGTACAACATAAACACAAGTACGACGAAGCTGGTACGCAGCTTTGCTGCACACAGACAACAAAAATATATAATCAGACTGGTGCTCAGGAACTCATCGGTCATCAGGGTAAATGTGAAGGACATAATCATAATGGAGATGGTCAAGTTCAACATACTGATGATGATGGACACGATCACTCTCATGTAGAAGGTAGCCCTTTGAAGCTGTTTACTCCTGCGATTATATCTTTTGTTCTTTTGATGCTTGCTATTGCTTTGGATAACTGGGTAATACAGAGTTGGTTTCAAGGGTGGGTAAGGTCTGTATGGTATGTAATAGCATACATTCCGGTAGGTTTTCCGGTCATTAAGGATGCAATAGTCAGTATACGGAAAGGTGATGTTTTTTCCGAATTCTTTTTAATGGCTATAGCTACTATCGGTGCGTTCGCTATCGGAGAGTATCCTGAGGGTGTGGCGGTCATGTTATTTTATGCTGTTGGGGAAGTTTTTCAAACTTTAGCCGTATCAAGGGCTAAAGGGAATATCAAAGCACTTTTGGATCAACGTCCAGATGAGGTGACTGTTCTAATCAATAATCAACCCCAGATCATAAAAGCTGAAAATGTAGAAATCGGCTCAATCATTCAGCTAAAACCAGGTGAAAAACTGGGTTTGGACGGTGAATTGTTATCTGATGTCGCATCTTTCAATACGGCCGCTTTAACTGGAGAGAGTAAACCTGATAGTAAATCTAAAGGAGAGACCGTTCTTGCTGGAATGATTAATTTGAATACGGTTAGTTTGATTAAAGTAACAACTGCTTATACAGATAGTAAATTAAGTAAGATCCTAGAGCTGGTACAGAATGCAACTGCTCAAAAAGCACCAACTGAATTATTCATCCGTAAATTTGCTAAAGTATACACGCCAATAGTAGTTTTTCTGGCGATCGGTATTTGTTTATTGCCTGCGCTGCTTGTGCAAGATTATGTATTTAGCGATTGGCTGTATCGGGCATTGGTATTTTTAGTTATATCTTGTCCTTGTGCTCTGGTAATCTCTATTCCTTTGGGTTATTTTGGAGGAATTGGCGCTGCAAGCCGCAATGGAATTTTGTTTAAAGGAAGTAATTTCTTGGATACACTAGCGAATATTCAGCATGTGGTCATGGATAAAACTGGAACGATGACTGAAGGTGTCTTTCAGGTGCAAGAGGTTAATTTTGATACTAATTTTAATCAAGCTGAAATATTAAAGATGGTGAATGCTTTGGAAAGTAACAGTACTCATCCTGTAGCTACAGCTATCCATCAATATGTAGGTGAGGTTGATCATAATATTCGCTTAGATCAAGTGGAAGAAATAGGTGGGCATGGATTGCAGGCTACAGTGGATGGAAAACAATTATTGGTCGGCAACTTTAAGTTAATGGATAAGTTTAATATCCGTTATGATGTTGATCCCGCAACGATTGTGTATACTTTGATCGCTGTTGCATATGGCGGTAAGTTTGTCGGATATATTACTATTGCAGATAGCATTAAGACGGATGCATTAGAAACTATTCAGCAATTACACAAACTAAATGTAAAAGCAACTATGCTAAGTGGTGATAAAAGTACAGTGGTTCGGTATGTGGCTGATCAATTGGGAATTGATCAGGCATATGGAGATTTATTGCCGGAAGATAAAGTCAATAAACTTAAAGAAATCAAAGCACAAAATCAACGCGTTGCCTTTGTTGGTGATGGTGTAAATGATGCTCCTGTTGTGGCTCTAAGTGATGTAGGTATTGCAATGGGAGGCCTAGGTAGTGATGCGACCATCGAAACTGCAGATGTGGTTATACAGGATGATAAACCCTCTAAGATACCAGTTGCAATTCGGATCGGAAAGCAAACTAAGCGTGTCGTATGGCAAAATATTACCTTAGCTTTTGTGGTCAAGGGAATTGTATTGATTTTGGGTGCAGGCGGGATAGCTACAATGTGGGAAGCAGTTTTTGCTGACGTCGGTGTATCTTTGATTGCTATACTGAATGCTGTAAGAATTCAGAAAATGAAGTTTTAACTTTGTTGAAAGTGCTCGCAATTTGATGTAAAGCGAGCACTTTTTGTGTATTTTAGTTCTTACGTTGTTGTCCTACAATTTATCCTTAATACTTTTTATAACCGCTTTGTAATACTTGATTTTGTTTTCATCATCAATGATCTTCACTCTAACGTCATTGGCGGCTAAAAGCTGTATTTTGTCTGCCGAATCTTTTACATATTTCTTAGGAATATAGTAATAAATCTGATTTTTGATAAAGGTATTCTTCTTGTAAAACTTGTTTCTAGCTCGATAGGTTAAAAGCCACCATAGGTCGATCTCGACAAAATCCAAGGAGAGACCGAAAATATGTAGATCATTTGTGAAGAACAGATCAACCCATGATTGTAAAACCATTTGTCTGCCTGTCTGTAATCTTCTAATAAGGGATGTTTTATACACTTTTGTGCTAGGGGCATAGTTTGGTCCATTGATAACATACTCACGCATTTTTTGTAGCTGTCCGCAATAATGTTCATAGCCAAGGTTAATAGAAAATGGATTATTGCAATCTCCGTGAATATGCCAGTAGTTTTTGTTTAAAGATTGATATTGTCTAAATACACTGTAGGTCGTTTCATTCACTAAACTTGTTTTTACTTTCGGATGTATGCCTTCAAGACTGAAATCATAATTGGTTGTCATGATATTTTGAACGGGTAATGCTCTAATTAGTTCATGGATTTCATTTTGTTGTATGGCAGAAACGGCATCTGCAATGAAAGTTTTAAGCTCTTTTTCATCCACATGCTTTTGTTTTATGGCATTCAGGAATATCTCTTCGTAAAGCATGGGGAATGGTTTTTGACCATTTTCTAAGGATTGAACATGGTATTTTTTTTTAATGCTCATTAACAGATCATTCCAACTTGTTCCCTTGTTGATATTGTTGATGTCATTGCCAATAAGCAGTGCTATATGAGTCATAGTTTTTAAGGGTCTTGATAATCGCTTGGTTACTGCATTTTATTAAATCTAATATCGTTATTTTCTTCTAATCTATATTCAGCGACGCATATTTTATTGCACTGTAAGATTTTCATCCAAGATGGTATTTGTCTATGCATTTAGCGTGTTCTAAATTTTTTAATTTGAGCCATGTGAGGAATGTAAGATGGGTTGATTATGGCGTTTTTATTGTATTTAATGTAGCAATAATTTAATCTCAAATTTTATATTTCCTATATATGTCCAATATGGTCAGTTTAATTTTAGATTTTAAATCGTTCAAATTTTTATATAACCATTAGTGCGTTTTTAAAACTTATTGATGATCGAATTATAAGAAATTTTAATCTGTAAATACTATTTTCTATTAACAACTATTTCGTAAGGTAGCTGGTGTCATTTATTTAATTTATGATTTATAAATCAATAATATAGTTTTATGTATTAATATTAAGTTTGATTTATTAGTTGTTTAGTATTCTAATGTTTCATTTATTCCAGTTTTACTCATATCGAAAAGCTACTTAATAAAATTATGAAGAACGATCTCTCGTTGTTCCTTTTAAAGGTCATTTTTGTCATTTAAAAGTCTCAATAAAACTATTTCTGATTTTTAAAGTCAAAAGGTCAATTTATATTTTAATATTTGTATTACTTCGAAACTTAATAAATATTATAGCGGCATGTAAATGCCTTCAATATCTTATAATATTCGAAACTGCATAGTGATTCATCGTTTTCACAAATGGTGTTAATGTGCTTTTATTTCTTATTTAATCTTTCAATTATTTTTCAATGATTAGAGAAAAAGCAATCAGGTTGGCAATTCAGGTCACTTTTATAGTATTCATTTCGGTTTTTTCCGGTTGTAGTGATTTTGAATATAGTCCAAATCAGATTTTTAGTAAAAATTCATATCGCGATCTCAACGCAATCAATTTAAATAAGTTGGGGGATGGTCAGCAAGATGATACTGTCCGGTTTATAATAACAGGAGATACGCAGCGGTCACATAATGAAACAGTAAATTTTTATAAGAAAGTAAATACGATGACAGGGATTGATTTTGTGATTGTGGCTGGCGATATAACTGAGTTTGGTAACCTTAAAGAAATGCAATGGGTGGCCGAAAACCTTACTAAGCTGAATAGACCATTTCTTGCGGTTATTGGCAACCATGATCTTACTTCACGTGGCAGAGATGCATTTCAGCATATGTATGGAAAGCTCAATTATTCTTTTGTATATGGGGGAGTTAAATTTATCTGTCATGATACGAACAGTAGGGAGTATAATTTTAATGGTCAGGTACCTAATATACCCTGGCTTAAAAAGGAGCTAGAGCCACAGCCTCATGTAGAGAGTTATGTGGCTATTTCTCATGTTCCACCTACCTCTCCAGATTTTGATCAAAATCTGGAATACGATTATGCTTCAACATTTAGCAATGCCGGAGGTTTTCTCACATCCTTTCATGCTCATAATCATGTTTTTGAGGAGTTTACAGTTGGAAACTTTGAAACACCTTTTGTGGTCACGAGTGCAATTGGAAAAAATGAATTTTTATTAGTCGAAATTGTAAATAATAAACTGAGCTTTGAACAAATATCTTTTTAAATTAAGCATACTAGTCCTTTTTTTAATTGGCACAGTCAATCCGAGTAATGCACAGAAAAAGAACTTTTTAATCCCAGATGCGGCAATTATTCAATATGCTGGAAGCATTGGTTATATAAGTGTTGGCGCAGGATATGATATTTTTAAAAATAAGAGAGGTAACATTGATTTTAATTATGGTTATGTACCTGTTTCTAAGGGAGGAGAGCTACATTCGATAACCGCAAAATTTGCTTACAAGCCTTTTGAAATAAAGTTAAATAATTGGGGGAAATTGTATCCGCTTAATCCAGGTGTATTTCTCAGTTATACTTTTCATGATGATTTATCATTTAAATTTAATTCATCGGAATATCCATCCGGTTATTATTATTGGTCTCCTGCTTTGAGACCTCACATCTCATTATCTAATGAAATTGAACTCAATATGAATAAAATATGGAAGGAAATCGGAATAGAAAAGATTGGAATTTATACTGAATTCAATTCAAATGACTATTATATTATTAATTATTTTCAGAATATAAAAGCACTTTCTCTTGCTGATGTTTTTCAGCTTGGGGTAGGTATACGATTTAAGTTTTAATCTTTTAAACTAAAAAAGGATTGTTTATGAATATTTTAGTAGGTTTTTTCAGTCGTTTTTATGTTGGTGTCGCTATTAGATTATAAAATCTCAGATACTTTTTTTAAGTTTAATTCATGAAGAAAGTAATTTTGGTTTTGGGTGCGCCAAATGATGAAAGGGGAAATCTGAGTCAAATTGCAACTGACAGACTTAATTGTGTATTTGAACTCTGCAGGTATAATGATGCCTGCCAGATTTTATGTTCAGGCGGATTTGGAGGTTTTAATCCTACAGATCTTCCACATGCAACATACAGCAAAGCATATCTCGTTTCAAAAGGAATCCCAAATCATTTTTTTTACCTTTTGCCCTTTCGGCACATTCAGTTGATGATATTAGGAAGGCTTTACCAATATTGGAGGAAGAAAGACCAGACCTGGTAATGTTAGTCACCTCAGATTTTCACATGGAGCGTATAAAAATTCTATGGGATATTATAGCACCTAAGCGATTTCCAATTATTTTTATCCCTGCCGTTTCAAGCTTGGATACACAGCAATTAGTGATGCTTGAGGAACATGAAAGGAACGCTATTAAGGCTTTAGAGAAAAATAATTTTAAAATATATTAGTCTAAAATTAAGGGATTAAGCCATCTCTATTTTTATGGGAAATTTATAGTCCCAGTTCATTTAATATTTGTCGATAATTATTAATAAAAAGCTTGGTCAATTTAAACTGTTCTGTTTCTTCATAATGCGTTAATTCAAGTCCGCTATCTGTTACTTTATATATTTCTGAATCGGGATAGGATAATAAAATAGGGGAATGTGTTGCAATAATAAATTGAGAGTTTTGATCGACCAATTCTTTTATCCGAATCATCATATTGAGTTGACTATCAAATGAAAGTGCTGATTCTGGTTCGTCAAAAATATAAAACCCTTTTCCTGATAATCTATTATGCATCAGTGCTAAGAAGCTTTCTCCATGTGAACATTGATGTAATGATTGGCCATATGCTTCTTCTAATTTCGCTTGATCGCCTTCGTAAAGGTTATCTATTTCACTGGCAACATTAAAAAAACTCTCCGCTCTTAAGAAATAACCGTCTCTAAAGCGGTATGGCCCTCTGATCAGTTTAATATCCTCATAAAGGTTCGAATGTGATTCTTTCGTTGAAAAGTTAAAATTTAAGCTTCCACCTTCGGCATTAAATCCTGACTTAATCGCAATTGATTCGATAAAAGTAGATTTTCCTGATCCGTTGTCTCCTACGATAAAAGTGACTGGGCTACGGAAAGTAAGCTTATCTAAACTGTGGATGGATGGAATGTTGTATGGGTAAGATATACGATCCACATGTGGCTTAGTATTTTCAACACTTTTTAGGTATAACATATTGATCAATCATATAAAAACAAATATTAAGTTAGTGCTAATGCGAATTAATCTCTTTTCCCTTTGATATAAGCATACACTGCTTGTGCATGACCATGTCCTAGCTGATAATCTTCTTTTAACCAATTGATAATCTGATTAGCTTTTATTTCAGCTTTAATTTTATTGTTTTCTATAAATCCTTTTTGGGTTGCTAAGTCTATAAATGCTTCGGGACTTACTCCGGTTTTTTCTTCAATATTCTTTAGGTATGTGTGAAAAGACATGCTATTAAATTTAATTTTCGGTTTCTAATTACTGGTACATTTATCAACTAGCTTTTTTATATTTTGCTGTTGGATCTGCATTATATCACAGCTAAAATTATACCACAATTTTGCCTTTTTTTTAAAAATAAGCATTGATTTTCTATCGGAAATTAACGCTACTTTATTTTTTTATGCAGGAAGTATCGTTTGCACAGGTGTACTAATAGGGGATGAGAATCTAGGAGTAGTATACTCTTTTATGAATCGAAATAATATAATATATTTTCTAAAGCTTACATAAAATAAAGCAGGGTGAATTAATACGCTTGTAATATGTGGTATATACTTGTTTTGAGAAAATATTGAAAAAAAAGAAAATCTTCCAATCCACTCATAAAAAGTTGTCGTATATAAATTCATAAACTAAAAAATTATACACTAAAAACGAATATGTTATGGAAAAAATGTCATCTCAAAAAGAGTGTTTAGTAGAAGAAAACGAACATCTCGATAAAAAAGACCTTCGGAGAAGGGATTTCTTAAAATTTACCGGTGCAGGCGTAGCAAGTCTTGCCCTACTTGGGGTAACTGGTTGTAAAAAGGACCGCCATGATGAAGATATGGGGGCAGATGGTTTTTATTTTGGCAGTGGTGACATCGCTATTTTAAATTATGCCTACGCACTTGAGCAACTTGAAGCGGCTTTTTATATTCAGGTTGTAAATAGTCCATACTCTGGTATATCAGATTTGGAAAAGACTTACTTAACAGATATCAGAGATCATGAGGTTGCGCATCGCGAATTCTTTAAAAAAGCTTTAGGTGGGAAAGCTATTTCAAATTTAGAATTTAATCTTTCCGGTATTAACTTTTCAAGTAGAGAAAGTGTGCTTAGCACCGCCAAAACATTTGAAGATCTGGGTGTCTCTGCCTATAATGGTGCTGGATGGCTGATCAAAGATGTCAACTATCTTGCCTTAGCAGGTAAAATTGTATCTGTTGAAGCTAGGCATGCTGCATTGATCAGAGATTTGATCGATAACGGAAGTTTTGCGAATATGGAAGTTATTGATTCAAATGGTTTAGATGTTGCTAAAAGTCCCACAATGGTACTTCAGGCGGCTTCCCCATTTATCAAATCTAAAATTGATGTAAAGGATTTACCTACTTATTAACCTTCTAAATCTTATTGTTATGAATCTATTAAATGTTTTTGACGAAATAAATAATGTTGATCCAGAATTCACTGATCGCATTAGTCCACGCAGAGAAGTTATTCGAAATATGACTTCTTTTGGAAAAAAAGTTACTTTGGCCGCATTACCCTTCCTTATAAGTGATCTTTTTAAGAAAGCTTATGGCGCGACAGCTCCTACAGATGTTAATGGTGTGTTGAATTATGCGTTAACGTTGGAATATCTTGAAGCGGAATATTATACTAAAGGGGTTGCTGCCCCCAATCTAATTCCTTCAGGTAGACCTTTGGGAGCTATTACAACCATTCGTGATCATGAAAATGCGCATGTTAAATTTCTTAAGCAGGTATTAGGGGATAAAGCAGTTTCTAAACCTACTTTTGATTTTACAGCTGGAGGTACCTTTGGAAATGTTTTTAGTGATTATGATACATTCTTAGCTCTTGCTCAAGCTTTTGAAGATACTGGTGTCCGTGCATATAAGGGACAGGCAGGTATTTTGCTCGGAAATAAAGTTGTGCTAACGGCCGCTTTACAGATACATTCGGTAGAGGCTCGTCATGCTTCGCATATACGTCAGATGCGTAGAGCAAGAGGGGGTGCTGCTGCAAATCAAAAACCTTGGATAACAGGTGCAAATGATAGTGGAATTGGTGCTGTTGTAGATCCAGTTTATATGGGGGAAGATAATAAAGTTCAAGCAAATGTTGATATTACAACTTTGAAAGGTGTTACAGGTAATTTATCTTTGGCTGCGGCTACTCAATCTTTTGATGAGCCTTTAGGAGCTGATGCTGTTCTTAATATTGCAAGTCTGTTTATTAAAAATTAGTGTATAATGCTTTGAAGTGAGGCTCCTTGTTTGTTATGAACAGGGAGCTTTTTTTGATACTATTTTCAGTGCTCTGAAGTGAGAAACTTAACAGATATAAGGTTTAATGTATTGGTTATAATTTTTTCTGGTGCCGCTTTTTTGCCTTGTATAAATTCATAAAAATTGTATTTTTCAATTTGATTCTTAAAACATTTTATTCTAATTATTTGTTTAACTATAAAAACATTACAAATCAGATTAAATGCTATTTTGCACTGGATGTAACTTATTATGTAGCGATCGAATCAGTTAGGATATTTCACAAAAAATATCTGATAAAAACTTAGTTAAGCTAGAAGGATATGTCTTTAAATAATTTATTTCATAGGTTCACTCAATAAGTATTTGTAAGAATTCTTTTAAAAGATGTGTTTTTGATTTGATTAAGCTTAATACATTTTGTTTTATTAAATGACTATGCAATTTTTACCTGTTAATCAGAACCTATTACTGCAATTGCAAATTAGAGGTTACAATATATTAGCCTCTGCGCAAGGTATTGATCATGAAAATCCAAGTTACTATCCAATCCAAGTTTCTGATGTATGGGATTATCTCGTTCGCTTGGACTATACTTCTGGAATTGGGGAACCAGCACTAATTGTTATCGAAGATGCCCTTAGGAATATTAAGAACAACATTTTGATGGAGCTGTTTTTGTTGATTTTGAAGTTGACTAGACTAAGAAAAAAGAAATCATTAATTTAAAATGGTATTAAATTAATGATTTCTAATACTGCATGTTTCAAAATGATATTTGAATACGCAGGTTTTAGTAGCTGAATTTTTTTATTCTTCTATAAGAACATGCCACCTGAAATTTCGATTCGCTGTGCATTGATCCATCTTGCGTCATCTGTGCACATGAAAGCAACTACACCTCCGATGTCGTCTGGAAGTCCCACTCTTCCCAGTGCTGTGTGTGAAGCAATTGCTTCGTTAATTTGTTCGTTGTCTCGTACTAAACCATTTCCGAAATCAGTTTCAATTGCTCCTGGTGCAATTATATTGGATCTAATACCTCTTACTCCTAATTCTTTTGCCTGATATTTAGTTAAAGTTTCCATTGCTCCCTTCATTGCTGCATATGCCGCATAGCCGGGGGTAGCGAAACGAGCTAAGCCTGACGATACATTGATAATAGCACCGCCGTCACGTAGCAGTGGCAAAGCTTTTTGCGTTAGAAAGAAGGCTCCCTTAAAATGAATGTTTACCAAGTTGTCAAATTGTTCTTCAGTCGTTTCTGCAAAAGAAGCATGGATACCGATACCTGCGTTATTGATTAGAAAGTCAAACTTATCGGTATTAAATACCGATACAAGTGTCGATTGGATATCAGTGAAAAAGCTGTCAAAGGTTTTGCTGTCCGCAACGTTAAGTTGTAAAGCCACAGCATTTACACCTAAGTTTTTAAGTTCTAGTACGGTGTTTTCTGCCTCAATTTTTTGTGACTGATAGGTTAAGATGATATCAATTCCTTTTGATGCGATTTTGAGAGCGGTATTTTTTCCTAGTCCACGGCTACCACCGGTTACAAGTGCAATTTTATTTTTTGTTTCCATTTGTTTCTTTTTTATTGAAAACAAAGTTAAATGACAAATGTTGATTAAAATGGTGACAGTTTAAGTATTATATCGCTATCTTATTAACTTCGGATGATAATGATTGGAAATAATCTACCCGATATTGCTTTGGAGTTTTTCCTGAAAAACGCTTAAAGAATTTGGTGAAGTTGGAGGGGTCATAGGTTAATGTGCGCGCAATTTCGGCAATTGACATATCGCTATTTTGTAAGAGTGATTTTGATATTTCTGTTAATCTATTTTCCATGAAATAGCAAGGTGAATACCCTGTTGCGGATTTGATTGTATTGCTGAGGTGAATAGGGTGAATGTAAAGCAAAGCTGCAAAATCTCTAATCTCAAACATTTGATCCTTTTTGCCCGATAATATATCTGTCAGATGGTTATCTACTTCTCTTAAAAAATCAGCAGTTATTTCATGTTGACGGCTTAAAAACTTTTTTGGAATTTTCATGTCTTCGAAAATGTAATTTTAATAAAAGTATCCCTTATTTTCTGTTTTAAAATAATAAAAGTACTGTTGAGCTCGATTGTAAACTTTGCTAATCTAAATGTAGCAATAAAAAATTATTTTTTTTATTGCTGTATGTTTGTAATTATTTAAATCTTTTTAAGATAGCGTCAAATTTATTGACTTTTCACGTTGTTGTTAATGGTCTTAAATGAGTTGTGAAAAGTAGAAATAATTAGAAAATTGTTATATTGATCTGCTTACTAAGGTGGATTATAGGCTTACATATCAAACTTAAAATTTTTATCAGTAACTTGTTTCTCTCGAAAAATGAAACTAGTTAATGAAAAATGAATATTAATTTAAGTGATTATAAGATAGAGCGTATAGCCCCATCTCAATGGCAAGATTATAAGTTAATCAGACTTGAGGCTTTAAAGACAAATCCTGAATTATTTGGTAGTTCATATGCAAAAGAAGTATTGTATAGTCAGGATGATTGGATTGCTTTATTGGAAAACGATGCACGGGCAATTTTTGCTTTATATCATTTAGATTTATTGATCGGTTTAAGTGGTGTAGTGCTGAACAGAGATAATCAATCTGAGGCCATTTTAATTTCTTCGTTCATCAAAGAGGCTTATCGTGGCAGGGGACTTTCTCAATTATTCTTTCAAGCACGAATTGAATGGGCTAGGCAAAAGGAGTGTGCTCAGGTTATTGTATCACATCGGGTGGGTAATGAAGCTTCAAAAGCAGCGAATCAGCGATGTGGTTTTGTGTATACTTATTCAAAAGAATCACGATGGCCGGATGGTTTATTGGCTGAGGAATTGATGTATTGCTTATGGCTATAAATGTCAATAATCGATAATAGTGATTTGTGATCTTTGGATTGGTTTATAATTTTTAGGTTTATATTTCATCTCCAAGTTTTGAAAATTTGTTTCTGTACTCTATTGGGGTTAAGCCTGTTATTTTTTTGAAAATATCTCTAAACGCTTTTGTATCGGTATAACCTACGTTAAACATAACTTCGGAGACATTCTTTCGTGAGGCTTCAAAATGATTTTTTGCAGCTTCTATGCGTACGCGTTGCATGTATTCGATAGGTGTATTGTTTGTAGCATCTTTAAATCTTCTTTCAAACGTTCTACGACCAATATTGATGAGTTTTGCTAAATCTTCTACAGTAATCTTTTCTTCGTATTTTTTTTCTATATAATCCTGTACTTTTTGGATATCAGTGTGGTTATGGTTTCTTTGACCTCTAAAAATTGCAAATTGAGACTGGTTATCTCTTCCGATATCCAATGCAAAATATTTTGATATCATGACAGCTGTTTCTCGATCTGAATATTTTTCGACCAGATACAGTATTAAATTCCATAAACTGTTTGCACCGCCACTACTATAGATATTCTCGTGTTCGGTGATCACAGCTCCATCTTCGATCTCGACTGCAGGGTATCTTTGTTTAAACTCGTTTATGTATGCCCAGTGGGTGGAACACTTTTTTCCATCTAATAATCCTGTTTCTGCTAGTAAAAAAGCTCCTACACATAAGCTTGCAAGGCTTGTTCCTTTTAAATGAAGTTTTCTGAAATAGGGTAAAGCCTCTTCATTTGCTTTTATCCCTTTATCCATATCTCCAAATGTTGGAGGGATAATGAGGAGGTCTGTTTTGGTAACTTCAGATAATAAGCGGTTTGTTTTTATGGTATACTCTCCGTTATTTGCAGTGATATATTCATTTAAGCCAACATATTCGACATTGAAAATGGGTCTCTTGCCAAAGAAGGTAAGAAATTCATTGGCGGTTTGAAAAGTACGAAATGCGGGTGTAATGCCTTCTATTGTACCATGTTGTGGAACGAAAATGGAAATTTGCATATCTCTTAATTTAGTTAGATAAATGTACAAATAGTTTTTGTCGTTATCCACCCCTATAGTTGTCGTTTTTACAACATGTGACATTTTGAAATGATCTCCATCTTTGTATAAGCATTATAAACATAAAGAAAAGAGGAATGATACAATCAACAAAAATTAACGTTACAGCAATAGTAAATGCTCCCATCGAGATCGTATGGGACGCTTGGAATACACCTAGTGATATCATGCAATGGAATAGTGCAGATCCAAATTGGCACTGTCCTGCAAGTGAAAATGATGTCCGGGTAAATGGAAAATTTAAAAATAGAATGGAAGCTAAAGATGGTAGTTTTGGCTTTGATTTTGAAGGTATTTATGATAAGGTCGAATTGTTTAAGGAGTTGGCTTACAGCATGAATGATGGAAGAAAGGTACGTACCGTATTTAAGGAAAAGGATGGTAAAACAACTCTTTCGACAGTTTTTGATGCGGAGAGCGAAAATGAGGTTGAATTTCAAAAACAAGGATGGCAGGCCATCTTGAATAGTTTTGTAAAATATGTAGAATCAAAAAAATATTAATTCCTAAAATTTAATGTCATGAAAAAGAATACAGTTTCCTTACATCGCATTATTCAGGCCAGTCCTGAAAAAGTGTTTCGTGCTTTTGCTGATCCAATAGCACATGCCACCTGGTTACCTCCTTATGGTTTTATATGTACAGTGCAACAAATGGATTTTAAAGTAGGCGGTAACTTTAAAATGACTTTTATAAATTTCAGCACTGGCAATGGGCACTCTTTTGGTGGAGAATATTTAGAAATTTTACCGAATGAATCAATTAAATATAGTGATCGTTTTGATGATCCTAATCTTCCGGGAGAAATGATAACGACAGTTTCACTGAATAAGGTGTCCTGTGGTACTGAACTTCAAATTGTGCAAGAAAATATTCCAGATGTAATACCTGTTGAAATGTGCTATTTAGGTTGGCAGGAATCATTAGATAAAATGAAGAGATTGGTTGAACCTGAAATACCTGATGCATAATTTATAGCAATATGTTATTTCAGAGAACCGATAAAATGATGAATGGTGTTTTTATTACATTTTCAGGAAATTGTAAGAAAGCACTTCAATTTTACCAAAATTGTTTTGGTGGTAAGTTGTATTTTGAAGCATTTAAAAATGAGATGAATAACTATCCGGAGTCACCTATAATTATTGGCTCATTAATTTCTGATATGATTGTAATTCATGGTTCAGATTTGGTACATAATGAAGGTCGTCAGGTCGGAAATTATTTATCTATATTTCTGCATTGTAATGATGCGGGAGATCGCAAATTATTAATTCATAAATTGAAAGTTAATAGAAAGATTACTTATACTCCAGATGAAATCAAACAAAGCTTGATTGAAATAACGGATGCATTTGATGTGCGTTGGATATTGGCTATTTAGAAGATAGCTTCTAATTTATTCGTATTGCAAAAATGAAAAAAGGTTAACTTAAAATTTAAGATAGCCTTTTTTTATTAAGTAGTGTTTTCAATTATTTTGTAAAATAATTGAAATTATATGGTTTGTAGGCATGTTAATTTATCCATCCAAATTTTGATAGAAATGCATCTGTCATGAAAGAGTAAGAAATAATAATATCTGCCAATGTTATTGCAATTAAGTTGCAATAGTTGTTACCTTTAATACACCATCCCACAAAAGTAATTGTTGATGGTGTATTAAAGGTTTATTATGAAAGAAAATAGAATTTATGATGTCATCATTATTGGAGGTAGCTATGCAGGTCTTTCTGCAGCCATGGCACTAGGACGTTCTTTGCGAGATGTGTTGGTAATTGATAGTGGAATTCCGTGCAATCGACAGACGCCACATTCCCATAATTTCTTGACACAAGATGGTAAGACACCCTTGGAGATTGCTACCATAGCAAAGCAACAGGTTGAGCAATATGAAAGCATTATTTTTGAAAATGGTGTCGTGACAGATGGTAGGTTTGCGTCAGAAGGTTTTGAGATCTGTACTGAAGAAGGGAATATTTATATCGGTAGGAAACTTATTTTTGCAACTGGAGTTAAGGATATTTTTCCTGATATAAAGGGTTTTTCTGCGTGCTGGGGGATTTCAGTTATTCATTGCCCTTACTGTCACGGTTATGAATTTAAACATCAAAAAACCGGTATTATTGGAAAAGGGGATAAGGCAATCCATCTATCTTCATTAGTTCATAATCTCACTGATCAATTACAGGTTTTGACAAGAGGTGACGCAAATTTTGAAGAAGAACAAAAAGATAAATTAGCTAAAAATCAAATTGGTATAATTGAAACTGAAATAGTAGAAATTGTTCATACAGACGGATATGTTAAGCAATTGGTGTTTGATGATGGTCGAACAGAAACTTTTGATGCTGTGTATGCTCCAGTTCCCTTCGTGCAGCATTTAGACCTGCCAGTGAGTTTGGGATGTGAGCTTACTGAGGCTGGGCATATCAAAGTTGATAGTTTTCAGAAAACCAATATTCCAGGTGTTTTTGCCTGTGGTGACTCCACCACAATGATGCGCTCCGTAGCAAGTGCTGTAAGTACTGGAAATACAGCTGGAGCGATGGTCAATATGGAATTAACACAGGAAGAGTTTTGATGATGAATCATAAAGGACGATTTGCTTTAACCAAATAATTGGGTGTAAACTATTTTATTCTCTTATTTGTTTATAATAATAAAACTATGTCTAGATTGTTCGTCATTACTTCTTTTATATTTCTCACTTTTGTTGCATGCCAACCAAATACCTCTCATCAGAGGCCAGCTGTGAAAGACAAGTCTCAGGATACCGAATTGCATCGGCAGTCCGGAATTACTTTTTTAGAGGGAGGTCTTACTCATAAAATGGAGAAAAAATCAGGTATTACAGACACTATTTTTATATCTGTCCATAAACCGGATTCCACTCATATTATACTTGAAAGTCCAACCAATACGGCAAATATCCGTATTGGTCAGCTTTTTTCTCCAAATGGGAGTGCTGATGGTCCATTCGGAAAAGTCCTCGAATATCGATTTAAAGACACAGGCCAATATTATATTACGGTTAGTGAGAATCTTATGGTTGGTGATCATTATAACGGAGCTTATCAGGTGCGAATAGTAAATAGTCTTTCAAAATAAAACTTTTACTTTATATAGCATGGACAATAGTTGATCATTATTAGTATTTGTTCCAACTATTTATCTTACCCTATACTTTCTTTTTGTATTATAGCAATTAAGAAAGTTTCACTAATATTGCGTCAAAATCTATACTTTATTGGCAGCTATAAAACAATTGGCAGGACAAACTCTGTGGTATGGTGTAAGTAATATTGGGGCAAAATTTCTAAACTATTTACTGACACCTATTCTTACTTACCTGATGATAGATTCTTCAGGTGTACGAGATTATGGTGGTTACAGTTTATTGTATTCTTGGATTGCTGTAGCAAACATTATATTTACCTATGGTTTTGAAACGGGGTATTTTCGTTTTTCAAATAAAGAAGGCGTAGACCGACACTCACTTTTTCAAACAGCGTTTGGTTCAATATTGCTCAGTACCACATTACTCATTTCGTTTATTTCTTTTTTTACTGTTCCAATCAACAATTTTATGAACCTTGATGGACATCCAGAATACATTTTGTGGTGTCTTTATCTGATTGGATTAGATGCAATAACTGCTATTCCATTTGCTAAACTACGACAGGAAAACCGTCCCAAAAGATACGCTTTTGTAAAATTATCTGGTATTATTATCAATATACTGTTTACTTTATTTTTCTTAATATGGTTGCCCAAATATGCGTTGCATCATCCGGATGATGCTATTGTACATTGGTTCATTAATAATAACCGGATAGGGTTTTTAATCTTAGCAAATGTGCTCCAAAATCTCTTTGTATTCTTATTATTATTTTCAGAATGGAAGAGTTTTAGGTTTAAGATAAATTTCAGTCTTTGGAAACAGCTTTTTAAATATTGCGCTCCTATGATTTTTATTGGGTTAGCGGGCATGATAAACGAAGTAATGGATCGGCAAATGCTGGCGAAATTGCTGCCACAGGATGTCGATGCGCAAAGTGTCGTTGGGATTTATTCAGCAAACTATAAATTAGCGATCTTTATTACGTTATTTATACAAGCATTTAAAATGGCTGCAGAACCATTTTTCTTCAATAAATCCAAAGACAAAAATGCACCAGCTCTGTATGCAAATGTGATGAAATGGTTTGTAATCACACTTTCTTTAGCTTTTCTTTTTTCTGCTTTATATCTTGACGTCTGGAAATATATGGTCGGGGCTTCCTATCGTTCCGGTTTGGGCATCGTACCGATACTTTTATGTGCTAACATATGCTTGGGAATATATTATAATCTTTCAGTATGGTATAAACTGACTGATCGGATGCGTATGGGTTTGTATATCACGATATTTGGTTCTGTGATTACGCTCGTTGGTAATTATTTTTTTATTCCCTATTGGGGCATGTATGCAGCCGCATGGACTACCTTGATCTGTTATGCGAGTATGATGTTAGTGACTTATTTCATTGGTCAAAATTATTACTATATACCCTATCCTGTAAAAAAAATAGGAATATATCTATTGGCAATGTTGCTATGTTTCTTTATGAAAAGGAGTATTGATGTATATTCCGATTCTTGGACTCAAGATATGCAACTTTTATTACGTATTCCTGTTGCTTTTATTTTGATGATACTTTATGTTTTTTTTATAGTAAAAATGGAGAGGAAGGAATTAAAAAATATACCATTAATAGGCAAGTATATTTAATCTGGTAATTATTAGCCAGACTCACTATTCACAAAAAATTATAATTTGTTAGTCCCAATAGAGAACATCGAGACTAACATGTATTATTAAATGATTTGATCAGGTTTTGTTTAGAACGACCAGTTGCAAGATTTTGCGGCAAAGAAGAATACTGCTAACCAAACTAAACCTTTAAAAAGGAAAAAGAGAAAAGCGCCTACCCCTAAACGTTTTACCCATTTTGTTTTATCATTTTTTTGCTCCATTCGTAAATATAAACAATAATGCGGTGTTTTAGTTTACATTTACAATTGGGGAAAATACGTTTCCAAAATTGTAGAAAGTTTGATTTGCCTTCTCTGTCGCAAGCTCATAACTTGCAGGATCTTCAGCATGTTTATTTAAGACAGTAGTGAATCCTGCCCACATTTCACGACTGTTTTCACCATACCCTTCAAAAAACGAAGTGCCTTTAGTGATTCCATATTTATTCAGCATCTGCACAATGTATGGCCCACCCATAATTGATCCCTCAAGAACATAAAGTGAGCTTAGGGCTTCTAACACATTGTTAACTAGAGGAGCATTAGCTTCTGGAAGATTTTCTACACTTCCGCCCAATGCTTCGATGTCCTTTTTAATATAAGAAGAATTACGACGATCTGCTAGATCGGGCAAAATATCCGAAGTTACAAAAGGCGCAATACGATCTTCAACGGCACGGAAATAGGCATAAAAACCTTTTAGAACCTTTGCGTAATCTGCATCTGAACGAATACTTTTTAATTGACGTACTATAGTTCCCTCAACGTTTTGATGGGCAGCATGTGTTTGCTCTTTGATATGTTGACTAAGCATTTTTTTAGTATTTAGTTATAATTATTCTATACAAATATTCGTATTTATTTTAAAACCTTTATGCTGTATAATGATTTATCATCTATGAAAAACGATCTGAATTATATTGTACATAATTTTTTAGTTCTTTAATTGAAAATTTGTTTTAAACAGCAGATTCTCACCTATTGTTTCTGGCCAAAAGACGGATTTAGGATAATCTTTAATATTATCAACCCCTTTTTCCAGTTTAGGGTCTGTAATAGAAACAATGTCTTGCAGTGTAGATGCTAGCCAAGGCTCTTTCGGATTACCTATATGTAGGTCTGTTTTTGGGGTGGCTAGGGAAATATCGACAGACATTCCATCAAAATAGTCCGACCAACCATCAGCATTACGAATCAGGAATGATGCAAGATAAATGTCGAAAGCATCAATTTTAAGAGAGAAAAATCCTACTGGCTTTCCAAAAGTTTTCTGACCAATAAGTCTCACAGGAAAGTAAGGTTTAAAACTACTAATAAGAAGTTCACTAGCTGATGCGGTCCGTCCGGATACAATAAATGATAAGTGTTGTAATGTGTTGAATACTCCTTTCTTGACGAAATAATGTGTATTGGCTTTTTCACTATAGTCTACATCGGCCAAGGTTGCGGAACGGCCTTTATATTTTACAGGATTTCCATTTGCATCTAAATAGGGTTGTTTACCTAAAAGGGTAGCCTTGCCATTTTGGACATTCGGATGAAATTGTTCACTGAACATGATTTTCCCATCCAGTTTTTTAGGTACAATCAAATTGGCTAAATATTCTGCTGTCTCAACATATCCGCCGCCATTGTGACGCAGATCTAAAATCAGATGAGTCACCTGTTTGTTGGAGAGTTCTGTAAAAAGTCTGTTCAGTTCTGTTCGAACAATAGCGAGTTCGGGAAAGGAAGCGATATAAAGATAGGCTATTTGTTTATTGCCTGAAGTCCAATAGGACAGGTGTGTCGCGTATCTGTATTGGTGCTTTGTATTTGCCACATGTCCGTTACCTTTTTTTGTGTTTCTACTGCGCTCCAGATAAGAGTATTTGGGTTTTCCTTCAATTGGAGACCATTCATATGGTTTGCCATTATGGGCCAATGAGTATTGACTTATTGCGAAAAGCTCACGTTCATAAGCAGTCTGTTCGGGACTAATGCTTCCAAACTTCTTACGAGGAGTAAAATCTGTATAGGAGGGAAGTGATTCCTGCCATCGGTATAATTGTTGAGCGTACAAAAAAATTGAATCGAGAATCAGTTCTTTTTTTGTTCCCTCTATAGGATTTATTATTTCATCTGTTTGCATTGTTTTTTTATTCCTGTTCTGACAGGCTGAGCTAAACAATAGCAAAAAAAGCATCGAAATACTTTTAAATGATTGAGCCATATTCAATTAAAATTTGTCCTTTATATTTGTGGCTACTGAGCGACATTTGAGCAGATAGTTTAAAATTAATTCATTTAAACTTTTTTATTCGAGTTAAAAGCCTAATTTTGTCCCAATTTATTTAATATTGATGCTTCCATATCTTTGGATGCTCAAAGATCCCAAAGGCGACCTCCTTTGGGATTTTTTTGTTACGGCAATATTGGTCTTTCAGTTTTTATCGGTTCACTTGATAAGCTTGATAGAAAGATAATGATATTTTCCTGCTCTTTACTGCTGAGTCTTAAATTCTGTATATGTGGTGATAATATGCCATTAATCTGCTGACCAGTCTTTTGAGGCATTCCTTGGCTTAGTAAGTTGACTAATTCACTCAAAGTAGCAATAGTACCATTGTGCATATATGGTGCAGTATTTGTGACGTTTCTTAATCCAGGTGTACGAAACTTACCTTTGTCACTTTCTAATTTAGAAGACTCAAATCGTCCGTTGTCCAATGCAGCTTTGTTCGTTACTGCATAGCCGAGATTATGAAAATCTAAGTCTGTAAAATACGGGCCGTTGTGACAATTGATACACTTTCCTTTCGTACGAAATAGATGCAACCCTTCCAATTGTTGGTCATTTAGCGCCTGATAATCACCTTGGACAAACCTATCAAATGTAGTTTCTCCACTGCTAATGGATTTGGAATAAGCAGCTATTGCATCTAGCAAACCCTCTATTGTCATATTCTTATTATTATAAGCCGATTCATACAGATCTACATAACCAGGTATGGACATTAGTTTGGAAGATAAAGAACTCGTATTTCCGCCCATTTCAATTGGCGAATTGATAGCTTCTGCAATTTGTTCACGGTAGGTTTTCGCACGCCCATCGTGAAAGAGTTTCCCTTCCAGATACCAGACATTTTCCATGGATGGTGTGTTACGGTGATGTAAAGCTATACCATCCGCTGTTGTTTTCTGATCGATCCAGTATGTGTCCGGATTATGGCACGAAGCACAGGTCTTTAGACCATTACCTGTACGGGGATCAAAAAACAGGGCTTTGCCTAGCGCAATAAGCTCAACCTTATCTTTTGAAGGATTATCGGGCAATGCTGCTAGTTCTCGTACTTCAATGTTTTTATACCATTCTGCTACTGGCCACTGTGCGCTACTTTTACTGTATTTTTCTCGTAGCGTTTCTTCTGGGTTAGGTACAATTGTCGGCTCCTCCGGCGATGACTTACCCTTACTACAGCTGTATAAAAAAGTGGTTAGTAAAGTTGCAAGGATTACCTGTTTTGGCAAATATAAGTTCATTAACAACATCAAAAAAGCTTTATTATAAGATGTTAATTTAATGTAATGGACTGTTCGTATTCAGTCATTACTTTGTCAGATTTATCTATTATTTTCAATCTTGTTAACTGGTTACCTTGTATAGTTGTTGGTATCGGTATTGTAACAGTCATTTTTGCTACGTCAAATATTGCATTGTTTAATTTGTAGGTGTTGTTGAGGTTATCAATAGCAATAAAATGATCAAAATCTGCTTTGAAGAATAATTCATAAATTGATTTATTTGCAATCGGCATCACCAGATTTTCTCCTTTTTTTACGGTGTAGTTGCCCAATTTGATTAAGTTGTAGAACTCGGGTAACAATACATCGAAGGGATCAGTTAATACAGTATAACGACCCGATACCAATTTCAGGCGATATGTGCCAGGCTTAAGATCATCTGGACGAGTAAAATTAACTGCGAAAGTGCTTGGGGGCTGGTTAAAAGAAAGTAAGGTTTCTTTACCATCATTATCTACGATATACCCTTTAGTTTGAGCTTCGTTTGGTATAATGTTTTCTCCAACTAAAACAAATGGGTTTGTTCCTGGTAAATAGAGACGATAAGGCGAAAGGAAGTTAATTTTCACCTGTAATAAGGGTTGGTTGACTTGAAAAGATAATGTATAGTTTTTGCTGGAACCATCCTGTGCTCTTACGGTATAGATAATGGGTTTGTCAGACTTTAATTGTATTGGCGTACCCGAAGCAGGAGTCACAGTGGCTAGGTCAGAAATCTTTACGGTCGGTGTGATGCTTTCTGGTTGGTCCACCAGCGGTGGCCAGTATAGGATAATACGGTCTTCCACAATACTTGCCGACAAGGTCTTGCCCGAGGCATCTTTGATGCTAAACGATTCGATTTCGTTATATGGTAGATTGGGGGTTTCTTTTTTGCAAGACCAAGATACCATAGTCAGCATGAAAATAGCCAACAATTGGAATGTACGTATTTGTTTTTTAGATATTGAAAGTAGCATGATTTTTTTTTATAAAAAGATATCGCAACCCATTCACCGGTTGCGACATCTTTTAAGAAATTATTGTTGTTTAAAGCGCTTTATATTCGATATTAGCATCGGCCTTTACCTGCAATTGACCAGCAACTGTTTGTTGACCTACATTGCTGAAGTTATTGAGTTTTACGGCATATAAGGCACCTGAAGAATTACCTACCAAAACAGTTAATGGTTGAATTGCCTCATTTGCATTGGTTGATAAATCGTAATCATACCAAGTACCACTTCCTAGTGATGTTACTGGTGTAGCGGTACTCCAATTGGATGCAGAAACAGCCGAGATGTCCGCAGCTACTGTTCTGATTTCATAACCAGCATTGGCTTTGATCGATCCGTTGACATGGCTAAAGAATGCAACCTGTCCACTGTTACCTAGACTTTGAGAACCTGTTGTAAAATCTACATAAACAGCAGGCCAGTTTGCTGCATTTCTTGGACTCCACCATTGACCATTGATCGTCAAGCTCGTATTCGCTTTTGTCTGAGTAAGTGCCAAAGGCGCTGTTACTTGTTCTGTTGTTGGCGCTGCTGCCCATACCGCTGCCGATAGCACTGTTACGGCCATTGCCGATTGTAAGATTGTTTTAATGTTTAATTTCATGTTGACCTCCTGTTTTTTATTTATTTAATATTGATGCCACCTTGGCATACTGTGAATGCATGTTATTACTATTTAAACCATATGTTTGAAAAATACATTTTAATAATATAAAGTTTTTTATAAAACTTTATATTCAATGTTTAGATCAGTTTTCATTTGAATTTGGCCATTAACTATTTTTTGTTGTATATCATTGAAGCTATTTAGAGTTAATGCATACAACGCTCCAGAACTGTTGCCAACCATTACAGTAATTGGTTGAATTGGTAGGATGCTAATTGTTGATAAATCAAATTCATACCACTCGTTTTTTTCTAGTGATGTTACTACATTAGCAGCAGACCAATCAGATGCCGAAACAGCCGACATGTCTGCCATTACTGTTCTAATTTCGAAACCTGCATTGGCACGAATAGTTGCATTGACAAAACGGGATAATATGATTTGTCCACCATTACTTAAGCTTTGGTTACCTGTAGTAAGATCTAAATAAATAACAGGCCAGTTTGCAACATCTGAAGGAGTCCACCATTGACCTATTACGGTGAAGTTGGTATTTGCTTTTGTTTGAGTAAGAGGCAAAGCAGCTGTAGCCTGTTCTGTTTTTGGAGTTGTTGCCCACACTGTTGCCGAAAGCACTGTTACAGCCATTGCTGATTGTAAGATTGTTTTAATGTTTAATTTCACGTTGACCTCCTGTTTTTTATTTTTTTAATGTTGATGCCACCTTGGCATACTGTGAATGCATATTTATGATTCTGTTATCGTACTTGAATTTTGTTGTGTTTTCACGATATCAGCCCAGTCTTTGAACTGGAATTTGATCTGAACATTTTCGAAATTCCCTGTTGGAAGGTTTGCCGGTAACGAAACCTGCATTTCGCTACGGGTATGGGATTTGATTGTAAGCGGATAATCTTTGCCATTAAGTGTCATAATAACTGCTGTAGGATCAAGTATTACTTTGCTTAAATAGGCTTTGATTGTCCAATCCGTGTTTTTAGCTAGTTTTAAACCTGATAATGTTAAAGCCACATCTGGTTGTCGATAAGTAATCTTGAGCGGATTGGCTAATTTAATGGTATGATTAAGATTGGTCACTTCGACATCGTATATGCCCGCTAGGATATCCGAAGGAATACGATTTTCCCGTTCTGTGCCAGAATAAGATAGTTGATATCCTAAAGGAGAAACTTTTAAACTATTCGGCGTTGGCATCTGAACACGTTGCTTCGTCTCTTGGTTGATGAGTACTATACTGACTAGAGTAGAGTTTGTATGCATGAAAGTTCCGTTTATTGCAGGGAAAGCGGTTCCTGGTCCTTGTGTCAGCGCAATGGAAGATGTTGATGCAAAAGCCGCTTCAAAAGAAGGTGTACTTTGTAATTCAATCTTTAATTTGTAAGTACGTGCTGTTCCTGTTGCGGATTTTACAGTATATGTTTTATCCTTTTCATCCGTTTTAACGGGCAGAATCTCTTCCACGATTTTGGCTCCAGATGATACCTGGATTGTAGGATCAATTACTAATAATCCATAATAATAGGGTAAGTAAACCGTTATGGTATTTTCCCCATTATCTATAGCACCATAGATAACATCGTCATTCGGGAGGTTGGTCACCTTATATTCCAGTATTTTGTCGCTGGGAAGTAAAGGCAGATCCTCCGTTTTAGTACAGTTACTAAACAGTAACCCTAGGAATAGTATGCTTATAAAAGTGTATATTCTTTTCATTTTATCTAAATATTGAACTATCGTATTTTATGGATATTATTATTTAATTCTTGATTTCAAATTTGGTACTCCCGGATTTCGCTAATACATATTGGAAAGTAAAGAATGGCGTGGGTGAAGTTTTATACCAATCTTTTGGATCTAATAAGTCTTTGTAGATGCTCTGAATTTTGATTTTTGCATAATTGCCATTAGCTGTGCGTACTACCAAGGTATGCCCTTCAATTGGATAACAAACATGCTTTTTGTTTTCGGCTCCACCACCTTTGATGTCTCCACCAAAATCATATAGATACCATCCCAGACCTTCTCCAAAAGTTCCAGAGTCATCTGTTCCATAGGCCTTTTCTCCTCTACGGAATTCAGCATCGGAGGGAATATCTATAACATCTTCAAATTTTTTCTTGACTAGATAAATTCCACCTTTACCAGGTCCACCTACTCCGTATCCATTTGAACTATTATTGCAATTGACAAAACTCCTGTATATCTCTGCGAAAGAAATATCCCAACGTGTTGTCAGCCTATAATCTGGCGTAATAGCCTTATTCTGTTCTAAACTATAATATATAGGCGATTGCTTCGTTGTGGGTAAAGTTCCCGTTGGTAAGTCCTCTCCAAAGTTCTTTACTGAAATTAAGCGATTGAACATTCCTTCTGAAATTTCTGGATTAGGTTCTGGTTCTATTTTAGGATCGCTTTTGCTGCAGGCCCCTAGTAGTGTTAAAAAAACAAATATTGCGATGAATTTTAAGAGGTTATTGCTTGTTGTTATTTTCATTTTTAGTGTTATATATTGTAATACTATAATTTCAATTATTCCTGTGGTTGATCATTATCTTTATTTATATTAATTCTAAATAATAGTAAAGGTAATGAGTTTAGCTAATCCTTTGTATATTAAAACTGATATTTAATCTATGTTTTTTGCTTGTCAGTGTATATGTTATCGAATAGGTGTCAAACAGTAGATTTTTTTAATTATTTGTGTTTAACGCCTTACTACCATCCTCTTGTACATAGTATTTGAATGTATAATAGGGAGCTGGCCAGTTCATATTTGTAACGGCAGATGGATTGCCTTTGTAGGCATTGATAAGTTGTAACTTAGCATATTTTCCATCAGGAAGTCGAATGACATATGTTCTGTTAGGTAGCGCTTGCATAATGTGATTGTTCAGGCTATAACGAAACCACCCATCTGAACCTTCTGATGATGCCCATCCGATTTTGTTAACTTCACTTTTATTAAACTCGTCATCCGAAGGAGCGAGGGCGATACTTTGATAGGGTTGTTTGAGTAAAATGACTGCGGTATTGTTAGCCTCTCCTTGATATCCTGGGTTATATTGATATTGCGAATTGTTGACAAAAACTTCGGAATTATAAGGGCCAGTAAAAGCTAAGTCCCAATCTTTGGTTTTTAACCATTGCGCCGAATCTGCTTTTGTCTTAATCCAAATTTGTTTCTGATCCTTGAAACGAAATAAGAAAGTATAAAAGTTGCGTTTTTCTTTACCTTCTGTTCCATCTCCCATAGAAGCATCGGTATCACCTGGAAGATCTTTAATGACGATACTCTTGCCATCTTCAAGTACAATATTATACTCCTTATCCTTGCCACAAGAAGCAATAAGGAGTACGATAACTGTATAGAAAATACAGCGACCTATTTTACTAAAAGAAATCAATATGCTGCATTCAGCTATTATTAGTTTTATTGTATTCATTTTGTAGCAATTTTAATTATAATTCATCTTGAAATGAGGATTATCTACTATTAAAAAATTAGGTTCTGTTATTCTATGCCTACATGGAATGTGATCGGTGAAAACTTATTCTTTGATCCAACGATAACTTAGTCCACCCATAATTATGCGACCTGGTTGTCCCAATAAATACCGGCTAGTAAAATTAAACAGGTTATCTCCAATGAGACGAAAAGTAAGTTTTCCTTTCATAAGACTTTTTTCAACAGTCATATTTAAAAGAGTGTGGTATGGAATGAAGATATCATTCTTGTCTATGAATTGGTTTCCATTATATTCTTGAAATGGCGTATCTCCTCTGAAATTAATTCTTGCATTGATATTCATATCCCAGGGTTTATATTCATATTGTGTTTTAAAATTGATCATGTGTCTTGATCTATCTTCAATACCCCAATAATCTGATTTTTTACTTTGGCGATATTCTCCTGTTTGCGGATTATTGATTTGATTGTAAGGAAAGTTTCCGCTTGCTATACTGTCTAAGACACTTAAATCTTTTGCGATCAAATATTGATAGCCTACAGAAAACTGTAAAACTTTGTTTGCCTGATAAGTAATTGAAGTTTCGAAGCCTTTGTTCATGGCTTTTGGTAGATTACGGTAACTGTATATTTGAGCCACATTAGTTCCATTACCAACACTGACCGTATTAATTTGATTATTAATGCGATGATAAAATACCGAAATATCAGCTTGAATTTTTTGACTAGCATTCCATGTTAAACCAATATTATTAGATAGGCTAGTTTCCGCTTCCAAATTTCCCGCAACTAAATTTAACATATAACTGTTTTTATAGCTCAATTCACCAGCCGCATCCATTGCTGAAATAACATCTGCCACGCGTTCAGTACCAACTACCATATAGTTTGCCGCTGGATTGTAGAATACCTGATAACGCATTTTGTAATCAGGAGCTTTAAATCCTGCCCCAAATCCTGCTTTGGCAACAAGAGTTGAATTAATATGGTATTGTAAACCAAGACTTGGGCTGAGACGACCATTATAGACATTCGTTTGGTCATAGCGTAGTCCCAATGTGGTCAGTAGCCTGTCAACCGGTTTCCATTCGGTCTGTAGGTATACAAAACCGGTATTTAGCGATCTTTTAGCATCCAGTTTTTGATCATCCATTACCTCTAGACTTCCACCGATACCGGCAGTAAATTTTAGTTTTGTAATTGGACTATAAGCAAACTGTTGTTCTATGCGATGTACATCTTGACCAAATTCTTCAGCGCCGGCCAATACTCCTTGTTGTAGCCACTGTGCCGCAATTTCTGAGTGAAAACGAGAATAATAATAGCGAGACATACTCCGAATCCCTGATTCAAAGTTATGATCATAACTTGCTGCTATGTTGATGTCCTGATCTTTCTGGGTATCTTTCAATATGGTCTGTTCAGACCAGGCATTGATCATCTTTGATACTCGGCCAGCATACCTCGCCGTAATACCCATTGTTCCATTTTTACTGATACGATAACGTGTGCGTCCTTGAAAACTGTAATTGGTATATGGGGGATAAGTGGTACTATTTGACTCCAGATAGTTTTTGTCGGTATTAAATCCGTCAGTCCGGTAGTAGTTCCCGGATAAAACAATACTTCCACGTTGATTGTCAAAAGGTGTTTCAGCTTCTAAAGTTGCATCTACCGTATTTAATGTGCCATATAGAAATGAACTGTGTAGCTGTGGCGTCAATGCACCATGTCGTGTAATGATATTAATAGCACCGCCTAAAGCATCGCTGCCATAGAGACAAGATGAAGCCCCTTTTATAATTTCTATTCGTTCTATATTTGTAACTGAAATTCTTGATAGATCAAAATTCCCACTGTTTCTCCCTAACATGGGCTGTCCATCGACCAATACCATCACATAGTTGCTACTAAAACCCTGTATCTGTACGCCGACAGCTCTTGATCCTCCAGCAATGTCATTGACTATGGCAATCCCTGTTTGTTCTTTCAGTACTTCATCCAGTCGGCGACTACCCATCAATTCGATTTCACGTTTGGTAATAATCTTAACAGGCATAGCTGCATTTTCCGCTTTAAGAAGATTGTCTACCGCTTCCAGTTTACGGTTTACTTGTACCTCATCAATATGGCGGTTATCGGTCTCCAATACAATGTTCAGATGTTGTTTTTTATTTTCTAGATCAATGGTTCGTTGGAACTTCTTATAGCCAAGAGCTTGAACTTCTAAATCATAGCTACCTGCATAAAGCTGATTAAAATAGAAATGGCCCGAAGTGTCTGTCCTTATAGCCTTTTTATCAGGATATAAATAAACCGTTACGTTTGGTATCGCTTTGTTAGATTCGTTTTTTACAGTGCCACTAATCTGTAATTTATCTTGGGCATGAGCTACTATTAAGTTGCATGCACAAAATATCAGGAGAGAACTTGTTCGTAGTAAGGATTTTGTTGTAAACACTAGGTTATTTTTAATCAATCTAAATAATATTACAAAAAAAGGCAATTGAATTGAACTTTTCTATATGAAAACTGGCATTAATTCTATTTAATTCGATTTGATTATATCCTATAATAATTTTTTAATTGATGTATTTGACTGATTTATAGTGGTGTTTGACTTGTTTTTATCTAAAGTACAAGCAAAAGGTAAATTTAAATTAATTTGTATTTAGACTGATTATTGATTTGTTTTGTGTTGAAAAGCGTTAGATAAGTTTTCCTGTCATGATGCGTTTAACTTGAATTAAAGAAAAAAGAATGAGTAGATTTTGCTTTATTATAATAATCCATTGTTGTATGTATATTGCTTTTGGTGGTCATGCACAGCAACGGATTATTACATTGAACAGTTCCATTACTGAGACGATATTTGGATTAGGTGTGGGGAATCGTGTTGTTGCTACCGACGTGACCAGTGTCTCACCTATGGCTGCCGCAGCTTTGCCCCGTGTAAGTAAAAATCGTTCAGTTTCAGCAGAGGGATTACTTTCGTTTGAACCGAATATCATCTTAGCAAATGAAGGTGAAGTTCCTGCAGCAATCATTCGACAAGTACGCGCAGCTGGTGTAAAATATATA
This sequence comes from Sphingobacterium sp. MYb388, assembly GCF_037479535.1. Lineage (NCBI taxonomy): Bacteria > Pseudomonadati > Bacteroidota > Sphingobacteriia > Sphingobacteriales > Sphingobacteriaceae > Sphingobacterium > Sphingobacterium sp. MYb388. The sequence continues at coordinate 219,640 of NZ_JBBGYV010000002.1, forward strand.
GCCTTAAAACCCAACTATACAATTCCAGGCGCTTTAAATTATATCCAACAAGTGGCTGATGCTATTGGTCAACCTGCGCTCGGAAAAGGAGTGGTGTCTCAAACAAAGTTAAGTCTGAACCGTATTACTGAAGTGGTTAAAAGTGAAAATAAGGGTAAAGTTCCTCCAAAAGTTCTTTTTATTTATGCACGCGGTACGGGCACTATGAGTGTCGCCGGTAAGGGGAGTAGTTTAGATGCAATCATCCATTTAGCTGGAGGAAAGAATGCTATTCAAGAGTTTTCTGATTTTAAACCTTATACGACGGAAGCGCTGGTACAAGCTAATCCTGATATTATATTGCTGTTTGATTTTGGAGCAAGTAGCTTAGGAGGTGAAGAAGCGATTTTAAAATTACCCGGTATGAGAATTACCAATGCAGGAAAAAATAAACGTATTCTTACAATGAATGCTTCTTTATTAGTCAATTTTAGTAATCGGCTACCTGACGCAATTTTGGAATTGCACCGAGGTTTTGTAAGAATAATGGAGTCAAAGTAATCGATGTGTATAAAAGACAGAAGCTAATTTTACTGGCACTTGTATCAATTTTAATTGTCGTGTGTATAATTTCCTTGGGATTAGGGGCTTATTTTATTCCTCCCAAAGATATTTTTTCCTTGTTGATGCAAAAAACGCATTTAGCATCAGCAACACCCATCAACAGTATGCATGAGGATGTCATTTTTGAAATTCGATTACCACGCTTATTGCTGGGAATACTTGTAGGTGCAGCATTAGGTATCTCTGGTGCAGCTATCCAGGGAATATTTCGTAATCCATTAGCAGAACCCGGACTCATCGGTATATCATCTGGCGCATCGTTATTTGCGGTCATGATCATTGCTTTTGAAGCACTGGTTTTCACCTCAATTTCAGCTTGGATCGGTTACTATGTGTTAGCTTTTGGAGCGTTTGCAGGTGCAGGTTTAACAGCATTTTTGGTTTATCGCATAGCTAGTAAAAATGGTAAGCCATCCGTAACAACGATGTTATTGGCTGGAATTGCTATCAATGCTTTTGCTGGTGCACTGACGGGCTTGATGACCTATGTCTCGACCGAGCAGCAATTAAGGACCATAACATTCTGGTTGCTGGGTAGTCTAGGCGGAGCTACTTGGGAAAATCTATTGGCAGTTGCTCCGTTTATAATTATTCCCTTAATCTGTTTACCTTTTTTTGGAAAATCATTAAATGCATTCGCTCTCGGTGAAATGCAGGCCGATTTATTAGGTGTACAAACCGACCGTATCAAAAGATGGGTTGTAGTCCTTTCAACTTTAGCTGTAGGAGCTTCTGTAGCAGTTTCAGGCATTATCGGTTTTGTGGGCTTGATTGTTCCTCATATTATTCGTCTTATAGGTGGGGCAGATCATCGATTTGTTTTACCTGGATCGTTGCTGTTTGGCGCTTTGGTGCTGACGCTAGCAGATGTTATAGCTCGGGTTTCGGTTGCTCCAATAGAGCTTCCAATTGGCGTGATCACCGCCCTATTGGGGACTCCTTTGTTTTTATATATTTTGATAAAGGAAAAATAATTAGTTCAAATATAGGGTCTGTTATGTTACGTGTAGAGAAACTTAATTACGAAATCAAGGGAAGAAAACTTCTGAAAGATGTTACTTTTCAAGTACGAAAGGGTGAGGTATTGGCAGTATTAGGTGCCAATGGCGCAGGAAAATCTACTTTGATGGGATTACTCTGTGGAGAAAAAAAACCTTGTTCAGGGAGCATTCACTTAAATGGAAAGCTACTGTCGGATTATACTCCATATATTTTGTCACAATGTAGAGCGTTATTGAGTCAGCAACAGCAAATGACTTTAAGTTTTAAAGTCGATGAAATTGTATTAATGGGACGTTATCCGCATTATAAAAATGTACCTCAAGCACATGATCTTGAAGTTGTAGCCGAAACAATGAAACTTTGTGGTGTAGCATCATTTGCAGATCGTGATTTTCTAAGTTTATCAGGTGGTGAACAGCAACGTGTCCATCTAGCTCGGGTCTTAGCGCAGATATGGGATAATCCAGATGCACTCTTGCTCTTAGATGAGCCTATTTCAGCATTGGATTTACATTATCAGCAGAAAGTTTTAGGTATTGCCAAAGCATTGGCGCGTAAAGGACTCATGGTTATCTTGATCGTACATGATGTTAATTTTGCAGCTACATATGCCAATCGCATTATGATGCTCAAAAATGGAAGAAAGCTATTTGATGGTACGCCTGTGGAGGTTTTGAATAAGAAAGAAATCTATACTATTTTTTCAGTGGAATCAAATGTGACGATGAATCCAAGAACATTGAAACCTTATGTTCAACTTGAAGAAATGCATGTTGAATTTGATAGTTATTTAGAAAGATTATAAATAATTTTAATATTCCAGCTTATTTCATTAATTTTAACTGCGCAAAGCTTATTTTAAACTGTAATCATGTTAGTGAAAAGTAAAATAGTAGAGTTGGAAGATTGGCTTTTTGAGGAAGAAATCCCGGACGGTTATGTGCCAGAGAAACCATTGGTTGAAAACAAAACCATTATTGAAATGGGGCCTGTACATATGGAGAATTTTCAACTTTCAACTTCTGGTCTTTTTATATTACATTCTAAAATGAACTTTGATAGACCTGTACAGATCCTCACTGAAATAGAAGGTGAAACGATTACAAGTCAATTTATATTTTTTAAACCAAAAGATGCAAAAATGCCCTATGGCATGAGTAGACATAATATTCGTTACATTCCTTCTGTGCGAACGACCCATCAAGTAGAACCTGGTATTGAATATATTTATTTTATAGCAGTTATATCTAAAGAATATTACCTTAATTTAATTAAGAGAGATTCATTGCTCCATCAGCAGTTTGTGCATGAGATCGAAAAAGGGCAATATGCTTCATTTTCTGAAGAAGATCTTGTTGCTACTTACGAAATGCAACATACCATTTCTGAATTAATTGAATCGAAGAAAAAAGGAGAAATAAGAAGATTACATACCGAATCTCGGATTGTTGAATTGCTGATGTATCAATTTGAACAGTACAACGAACAAAAAGGAAATACGGGTTCTTTGTTTCATGAGGAAGATATTCAAAGGCTTGAAATGGCACGCCATATTCTGGAGCAACGTATTGCGAACCCACCGACCCAAAAAGAACTGGCCGCAGAAGTGTTAACCAGTGAAAGTAAACTGCGTAAAGATTTTAAAGAATATTTCTCAGTTACTATTCACGATTATCTAACACGTGTACGTATGGAAAAAGCTAAAAATTATTTGTTAGCGGATAAAAAGACAGTATATGAAGTAGCATTGTTGACGGGGTATGGACATCAAAATAATTTCAGTAGTGCATTTAAAAAGTATTTCGGTATTTCTCCCGGAGAATTAAAAATGTAGTAGTACTGGTTGTTGTCTACTTTCTTTAAAGACGTAGAGTTAAAATTTGGTCTTTTCATCGTAATTCCTACTATATTAAAGTTCATTAATCCGAAAGGTTTTTCTACTTTTAAATTGATAATTAACACACACATTCCGCAGCTCAATAATATTAGATATCAAAATTTTATTTGAGTTTTTTCAAGATAGCTTTGTTATTTATCAGTGATCTCATTTGGGTCATCGCAACCTTATTAAGTTGTGTAAGTCTATCATTTTGAGGCGAGCGATCTTTCCAAAAACTAAGGTACAGTAATGTATAGTCCATCAGATCAGAATCAGTATGCGGCACGTAACTAAAAAAGACAAAAAGCAGTAATGGAAGACCTGAATCTCGTTTAGAAAGCCTAAAATGAGGAAAATTGGATATGAGAATCTCTTATAGTTTGAAGAGAAGTGGGGTCAAAGTATCCATTAGCTTCAAAATCATGGTTAAATAACTGGACCAATCTTGCTACCTATTTTGAATACGAGGGTCAGGTGCGAAAAGTTATTTACACGACCAATCCGATTGAAGGTATCCACCGCCAGATACGAAAGATTACAAAACTGAGTATAGCGAGCTCATGAATACCTATAAAACTAACACGAATGAATAAACCAAAGATGCATTCAGTTCAAAGCAGGCACTGATGAAATTGATGTACCTGATCATAAAAGATATATCAAAGAAATGGACGATGCCAATGCACAATTGGGGATTGACCATATCACAATTATATATTAAATTTGGTGATAGGCTCATATATATTAAATTTGGTGATAGGCTCAAGCTAGATAGAAACTTTTAAAGAGAAACTAATGACACAGGCAGTGGTACACTTCCTAGTAAGCAACATCTTTATTAATTAATTGAAGTAATTTCTTTTTGTCTTCTCGCATATCATTAAGAGTAGGAGAGCATGAAAGTATTAAAACCAGTTCTCTAGCACTATCGAACATTTGAGATCCGTTCTCATTATTTTTTGTAAGTGATTTCCAATATTCAAAATTTTCATCGACTTTCCCTGTACAAAACCTAACAAATGATTCGTCACAAACAAGCTCTTCTATTGTAAAAATTTTATTTATCATTACTATCAAGATTTATATAAAAATTATGTCATAATTAAAGATACATATTATAATAACATTTTAAATAATGAATTATTGTGCGTAACTTAATGCTTAACAAAATCTTACACACAATGAAAAAAATAGTATTGTTTGCAGCAATTTTTATTATTATAGGTGCCACATCGTTATTGAATGCAGGTCAAATAATAATAAAAGATAACGTAATTAACGATTCAGTTCCAGTTCCTACCTTTACTATTACTTTAGTAACACCGACTGGTGAATCCATCATACGTTGTAGAGATGATGAATATATACTTACTGCTGCTTTGAAAGCAGGTGTTGAGCTTCCATACGAAACAATGGCTGGAGTTGAACCATCTTCAGCAGGAAGATTGATAAGTGGAATGGTAAACAATGATGATCAGTCTTATTTAGACCATTCCCAACTTGAAGATGGATTTATATTGCTTGATACTGCTTATCCAATGAGCAACTGTGTGATATTAACACATCAAGCCGGAATGCTTGATTAAAAGAACAAAGGACGACAATTATAGACTAATTAATAAATATGAAAAATAAACTATTATTATTGTTAATATGCTCTGTTAGCTTATGTTTACAGGGAAATATCAGTATGAGGAGTTATTTCAAGTCCCTTTCTAAAACACAAGCGGTTTGGGAAGTCAAACTTAATATGCCAGATGGGCAACGAGTAATTTTTTGTCCAGAAGATATGTATATTATAGATGCCGCAGAGAAAAACCTTGTCGAAATCCCCTATGCTGCGAGAGCTGGAGCGGATGCCGTCTCTGGAGGAAAATTAGTATCCGGTGCTGTTGATCAATCAGCACAATCTTTTTTGAATGTATCTCAAATCACAAATGGATATGTACTCTTAGATGTTGCCATCCCTATAAGTAACTGTGAGATTGAAACACACAAGGAGCAGGAAATCATGGACACATTGAATTAAATAAAAATAGAATAATTAATGGAGGGTATCAAAAATTATATAAATACTTTATATACTTGAAATCTTCGATTCTTCCTCTTTGTGTTAAAAATTCGGTAGTTTTTTTTCCAATATCTTCAATTTTGGTATTGATTTGAGATAGCAAAATGTTGTTCATAAAAAGGAGGAGGTGATAAGAAGATTTAATTTCATAAATGTTTACTGTTAACGGTATTTTTCAATGATAGTAAACTACTCCCCATTGTTAGAACAATCATCTTCATTGGGACCATCTGCAATTAATATAGGAAAATCGTAGATATTAAGTGCCAACGACTGAATTTTGAAAACAGTAATTATCAAATGCGATTGAAATTCCAATAAACATACTACTAAAAAAAGTATAATTTATTTTAATCTCTTTTTTCTTTGCATTGCGTATAATCAAGGTTTAAAATTTCGTGATTTGGAAGATAAATTGATGATTATAACATATCCAATTCTTGAAGTAGTGGTGAACCTTTTTCTGTCAATTTATACTTTTGTCTACTACTTTTTGGAGCTAACTTGGTTTTCCTAATCAAATTCAATTTTTCCAATACAGATATAGTCCTAATAACATTATTGCTGTCGTTTATCATTCCAATGCTTGAAAATACGTTCGACCTAGATTTTTCGTAATCTTTTAATGTAATTAAAATCTTAGCCATTTTTCTTAAAGATGGTTTAGTTTTATTAGAAATGTCATTCACCAAGTTGGTAGTAATTTCTTCAGGTTTACGTACCAAGAGATTTCGAATTGCTCTTAATTTCTTTCCTGTCTCAATATTATTTTTAATAGCCAATTCATTAAAATGGTTATTTTGCATGCTTTTGAAATTATTTTCGTTCTAATAATTCGGATATGCGTTTATTAATAGAAGTTATATTGTCAATAAGAAGCAAAATTGCTTGGCTCTGTTTCTCATCCACAGATTTGTAAGTATGGAAAGTACTATTTATTGGTGAACTGTATACGTTTTCAAAGTGATTCACACTTGAAGAAGATGAAAGCAAAGAAATAAAATCAGTTTTAAATAAAATAGAGGCCTTTCTCACAGTCTCTGATGTAATTGCGGCTTCGCCTAGCTCAATATTAATAATATCAGTTTCCTCCATATCTAGTTGGATCGCCGTTTCGAGCGGTGACAAATTGTTAATTTGACGATGTATTTGAAATAATACACCAAATTTCTTTTGATCAGCTTCTTGTAAAATGTTATCTTTTGCCATAATTGTTAATTTTAAGTATCAATCTTCTATTTATCAGACTTATTGTTTAATATTTGCATAATATTTTTGTTCATTTCAATTACATTTTCTATTAGAAATAGAATAGCTTCATTTTGTTTCTCGTTAGTGGATTGATACGTATGAAAAGTACTTAAAATGGGTGAATTATGAATATTATCGAAATAGTTCACATCATTTGAAGACAAGAGAAGAAAGGGATCTATCTTGAGAATATCAGCTACTTTCTTGATAAAGTCAACAGTGATTTTTGTTTCTCCTCTTTCATATTTTGTATATGCAGCTTCTTTAATGTCTAGCTGTTCGGCAACATCAAAAGCCTTAAGTTCAGCAATCTTCCGTTGAATATAAATTTTGTGTCCGATTTTTTTATTATCCAGTTCTAAATAAGGATGCTTCTCTTCGTTTGCCATATTTCACAAATCTAATCATTCTATATTATTGAAGTTTAATTGGCAAGTAGTTTTTAACTACTTATTGCAATGGTAAATATACTAAAAAAAATAGTATTTCAAGTTCTTTCTCTGTAATTTTGTTTACAAATTAATAGTTTAAAATTGATTTAAAATCACAGTAGCAAAAGTTTACTTGATTTAGTAACTTTGCAGAACTTCAAATAGAAAGAAATGAAGCTTCTGCTTCGAGTCTTGTTCTGGAAACTAGCACTTTTAAAGAACACAAGATGAGAGGTAAGAACTCCCATACTATAGGTATGGGGTTCCCTTCTTATGTGTGTTCAGGGCGTGCTAGCCCTCCAGAACCATAGGTAGGGACTCCATACTTATAGTAATATACCCACCTAGTAGACTTGTTTAATCATTATAAATGAGTTTTATGAGTAGAAAACAAAAAAATAAAAACATCAAATCTCCGGCTGACTAGGTTGGCTCATGTAGCCATTATGGCGATTTTCTAATAGAATGCGTATCGATGACCGATATGAAACCTGTATGATAACTTTATAACGCATTCTACAGCAATTAACCATTTTTTTATTTGTGACCTAAGCTAGGCTTAGGATCATGTGGATGCCTTTGTCAGTATCTGCTAGGTAATCTTTTGTTACTAGGTCACAGCCCTAAAAACCTTTAAAAATGAACAATTTTTACAAGGGTGGGAGAGAACTGGCCTATTTAAAAGGGCTGCCCCACTATGCTGTACAGCAAAAAAATACAGCAATCCGACAACATTTACAGATAGCTTTGCAAGGCTTCGTACTTTCTAATGCCATCATGTTTATTGACCCCATCACTTTACTCTGTAAATTATGGAAGAGCAAAGCAATCCTTTTACTCGGGATCGCTTTGTTACCTATGTTTAGTTTATCAGCTCAGACGCCCCGCAAGGACAGCGGGGCTGATGGGTTTAACAATCTGCACGCATTGGCAGTAGGCCAAAAGGTTCCGGAAGATTTTTGGACCCAAAAACATGAATTTTATATGGGCGGAGCTGTAGTTACAAGAACATTAGAAAATCTTAGGGGAACTCCAATCGTGTTTGATTTTTGGGCAAGCTGGTGTCCGCCTTGTATTACCTCTCTTATACAGACAAATACTTTTATCAACATATTAAACGAAAAAGGCAACTTCATAGCTGTTACCTCAGATAATAAGACCTCTGCCCATAATACATGGACAAAGCAAAATCTACATTTGATGAGTATCATAGAAGATAAGCTATTGAGGCTGTACTTTCCTCATGCTTCTGTTCCGCAAGTGATTTGGATTGATGCAGATGGAATAGTTCGTCATCAAACTTCACAGGAGCCTCTTAGTCAAGATAGTTTGAATATTTTTTTTGCAGGTAAACTGTTGAACTTAAAAGGTAAACCTACGATGGATAAAAGTCTTCCTGTATTGCTAAGTAATGTCGCGGATAAAAGTGCTGTGCAGTCTTATCAATTGGTTCTGAAAGGTTTTCAGGATTACCTACCGATAACTAAATTCTCTAGGGATCTGTCAGAAAGGTATTTCAGTACAAGTTATGTCAATATTCCTCTGATTACAATTTATCGGGATCTGGCACCTAAGTTATTTTCAGCCATGGGTGAACCCTTCTTTGAACAGAATTTCCAGATCAAATTAAACGATTCTACCGAGCTTAATAGGCCATATACTTTGGACTTGATCACTTCTATGAAAGATCAGCTTAGCCTGAATAAAGGTATGGTAGAGCTCCTGAACGATGCTTCGGGCTATAACGCTGGGATGCAAAAAGAAAAGCGACAGTGCCTCGTTATGAAACGCGTCGGGCAAATTTCTCAATCGAATATCTCAAAAAGGCGTTTTAGATCCATTGACTGGAATAAAAGGATCCAATTAGAAAATGTGCCATTAGCATATGTGCTGGGAATCCTTACCGACCAGCGACTAGCTGGAAAATTTATTGTGAACGAAACAGGATATAAGGGAAAGATCGATCTTGATATCAGAGTGACCAACGATCTTGACCAGCTTAATGCCCAATTGGAAAAATTGGGTATGAAGCTTGAAAATGCAATCCGTGACGTGAATGTATTTGTCGTTCAAAAAGCTAAAGGGAAATAATCATGAAACATAATAAAATCTATGGATTAATACTGTTAGTAACAGTAATGTGTCCGATATTTACCTCGGCGCAGGAGCGAAAGATGACCGGTACAGTAGTAGATCTGGAGACAGGTAAGGCTATAGGTGGAGCTACTGTAAAATTGTATGATGGAATAAATCGGACATCAACAGACGCAAAAGGAAATTTTGAAATCAATATGAAAGATATTGATAGAAATGTTTCTATACATGTCTATGCGATAGGCTATCGTGCAGTTGATACCGTGTTGGCTATGGGGACTAAGCATAGGATAGAATTGTATGCAGCAGCAATTGGTATCGATGAGGTTCTGGTATCAACGGGGTATGATGCTTTGCCTAGGGAACGTGCTACAGGATCTTTTGCTTTAATTGGAAAGGAACGGATCAATGAACAGATCAATTTTAATATCATGGATCGTTTGCCGGCTGTAGCATCTGGCCTAATGGTAGACCATAACACAAAAAGTGGAAAGGTACAGTTCTTGGTGCGGGGAATGAGTACCATCCAAGGGGAAACTCAACCTTTGATCGTTTTGGACAATTTCCCCTTTGAAGGTGATTTAAATAGTATTAATCCGGATGATATTCAAAATGTCACCATTTTACGAGATGCTGCAGCGGCCTCAATATGGGGCGCGAGAGCGGGTAATGGTGTTATTGTCATCACAACTAAAAAGGGAACGGCTAATCAAAAGCTCAAAATAGATCTCAATGTATTGACTACCATACAGCAAAAGCCAGATCTGTTTTCCCTCGATCGTATTTCCTCATCGGATATGATTGATGTGGAGACTTCGCTTTTTGATAAAGGCTATTATAGTGCTTCGGTAAATTCGGCGCAACGTCCTGTACTTTCTCCTATTGTAGAATTGCTCATACAGAAAAATGCTACTCAAGATCAAAATGAGATAACAAAGATTGATCGTGAAATTTCGCGTCTCAGAGATGTGGATGTGAGAAATGATTTCAATAAATACTTATACCGATTGGGTGTGCAGCAGCAAACGACTGTGGGGCTATCGCAAGGAACGGATAGGCTGATATGGAATGCTTCGATCGGAAATGGTTTGCAAATTGATCATTTAGATAATCGAGTCAGGAGAAATAATGTGTTGATGAATGCTAAAGTGCTGCTTACCAAATCTCTTACATTGGACGGAGGTATGAATATTTCCTTCCAAAATTTGCGAAGTGGTAGACCAGGCTATGGAAGTGTTAATGCATACAATGGAGGGTTGTATCCTTATGCTGAATTTGCGGACAATGAAGGTAATGCTTTACCGGTCCTCAAAGATTGGCGCGGGATGTATCTAGAACAGCAAGCAGCTGAAGGTCTGTTAGATTGGCGGTATTACCCTCTGGAAGATTATAAACATAACGTTCAGACGGAGCGGGTCCAAAATACGATCTTGTCCACGGCATTGAGCTATAAATTGCCCAAATGGTTTGGACTTTCACTCAGATACCAGTATCAATCCCAGTCGGGTAGGATGGATAAGCTAAGTGACATTGAAAGCTACGAAGCACGGAATATGGTCAATTCAAATGCAGTGTTAAATACTAGTACTGGAAAAGTTGATTTTAAGATCCCCAAGGGTGGTATCTTTGATCAATCCAACAGTTTGCTCAGCAGCCACAATGTCCGTGGACAGGTGGATTTTAACTGGGAAAAGACACAGCACAAAGTTTACGCACTGTTGGGCTCGGAGTTAAGAAGTATTAATTCCAATGGCAATAGTACAAGACTATATGGTTACAACAAAGACAACCTTTCTTATGCTTTGTTTGATTTGACGGTTCCTTATACCCACTATATCACAGGTGCCAAAAACTATGTGATGGATGGTCTCTCAATAAACAAAAAACAGGATAGGTTCATATCAACATTTTTGAATGCATCTTATTCGTTTGATGACAGATATATGGCTACTTTTAGTGCGCGTAGGGATGCTTCTAATTTATTTGGTCTCAATGTTAAGGATAAATGGAACCCTTTTTGGTCGGCAGGCATAGGCTGGACAATATCTAACGAGAAATATTGGAATCCAAATACAATATCTTATCTGAAATTGCGGGGCACTTACGGAAAAACAGGAAATCTTAATCCTGCAATGGTTGCGCTTACTACCATTAAATATGCAGGACCAAATACCTATACACAGACCCCATATGCGAGGTTTGAAAACTATGTAAATCCTGAATTGAAATGGGAAAGTGTGTCGACCGTCAATATTGGTCTTGACTTCGCCCTAAAAAACAAAAGGATATCAGGGACATTGGAAGGGTATATAAAAAAAGGAAGTAATCTTTATGGAATAGCACCTTTGGATTACACCAGTGGAATTGGACCCTTTGTCATGAAAAATGTGGCTGCTATGCAAGGAAAAGGTTTGGATCTTAATCTGAACTCAATAAACACAATAGGAAAGTTGCGGTGGAGCTCTGACTTAAATTTGAGTCTCAATAGCGATAAAATAACCAAGTATCATATGGAAACGACATCAGCAACCCAATTTATCAGTGGGATAAATCTGATTTCTGGCAAAGAAGGTTCTCCAGTCTATTCAATGTATTCGTACAAATGGATGGGGCTGGATCCTGAAGATGGTGCAGCATTGGGGCTTCTTGATGGTCAGCCTTCGCGCGAATACCGTAAATTTACGGGGACGAGTGCTACGGTTGATGATCTTGTTTTCCATGGGGGGATCTTGCCTAAAGTATTTGGGTCTTTTGGTAATACAATTGCATGGCGGGACTGGGCGCTGACTATGCGCTGGACATTCAAATTTGATTATTATTTCCGCAGAGAGACAATCCGGTATAGTTCGCTGTTTTCAACATGGAATGGACATGGTGATTTTAGTAAACGTTGGCAACAGCCCGGAGACGAGAAAAAAAGCGATATCCCTGCCATGTTTTATCCCGTATTATCAGGCGCTGAAAATTTCTATCCCTATGCCGAGCCATTTGTTGAGAGAGGAGATCACGTGCGCTTTGAGTATTTAAATTTGTCTTATCGGATCAAAGGTGGTGCGACAAGCTGGCTAAAGGATGTTCTCGTTTCCCTCAATGTCAATAATTTAGGGCTAATCTACCGGAAGAATAAAGTGGGTATAGATCCTGATTTTAGTAAATCTTCTAGCACGGGCTTTTCACCGTCAAAAATTTATTCATTTAATATCAAATGCTCATTATGAAAACATATGAAACCAAGGGATTGAGTAGTTTTTTTCTGCTATTTATAGCCTGTATCTTTTTCTGCTCTTGTGAAAAATATCTCGATGTCAAACCAGACCAAAAGTTGGCTGTGCCCGAAAGTCTGGATGATTTACAGGCTCTACTAGACAATTATTCCATTCATATTATAGAAAGTGACGCGTTGGAAGTGGGAGCAGGGGAGTTTATTGTTAGTGATGCTAATCTGGCATCGCTTTCCTCTGATTTCCACCGTAGGATGTACCAATGGGATTCATATAATTTATTTCAGGAAGGGAATGCATCCTCCGATTGGGCACGCTACTATACAACAATCTATAATTGCAACATTGCTTTGGAGGGACTGACCAAGATTAAGCGAAATAGTGGGAATGCTGCCCAATATGACCAGATCAAAGGAAGAGCTTTATTTGTACGGGCAGAAAAATTATTTTATGCAAGTTTGCTCTGGTGTCAAGTATATGATCAAAAAACTGCTGCAAATGCACTAGGGATGCCGATTCGTCTCGATACAGATTTTAACAAACGTTCTTTTAGATCGACTTTGGGAGAGACTTACCAACAGATTATAAAAGATGGAACGTTGGCTATGGAGCTTTTAGTAAAACAGACTCGTAGTCTAGTAGAACCTAATCGCTGTACAGCCTATTCATTATTATCCAAAGTATATTTGTATATGGCAGATTATGAGAATGCTTTAAAATATGCAGATGCCGCACTGAAACTGAATAGCCAATTGATGGATTATTCAACATTGGATGCAACAAAATCCTATCCGATGCCACAATTTAATAAGGAGGTTGTTTATCACACTTTAGCAGGTTCTCCTCAGATCTTGAATTATGTTAGGGCACAAATTGTACCTGATCTAATCGCAAGCTACGAACCGAATGATCTTCGTCTCGATCTCTATTTTATTAAAAATATGGATGGCTCTTATGGCTTTCGAGGGTCGTATACAGGAACTACTTCGATTTTTTTAGGGTTTGTCACAGATGAACTCTATTTGATTCGAGCGGAAGCTGCAGTTCGGTTGAAGAAAATAGATATTGCAATACAAGACCTGAATACTCTTTTGGTAACGCGCTGGAAAAAAGAAAATGGTAAAACGACTTATCAAGAAATAAAAGACTCCGGTAGCGATGATCTACTCAAACGTATTTTGCTGGAACGTCGAAAAAGCTTGGTCTTTAGAGGGGTTCGTTGGTACGACCTAAAGCGTCTAAATAGGGACGGAGCAAATATAGTGTTGAAAAGGATGGTTAATGGAAAAGAGTTTATATTGCAAGCCAATGACCTACGTTATGCGCTTCCGATACCAGATGATATAGTTGAACTTTCTGATATCGTTCAAAACCCCAGATAGAAAAATAGGCCCTATGGTAAAGGGCCTATTTTGTGTTAAAATTTAAACTGTTAACTAGAGCGTTTCGGGTTTTTGAGAATCTGCATGGTCACGAATTTCGCTTGCTGTGTTTAATGGATAAGTCGTCTCAAAATACTCCATCAATTCATCCGAATCTGAAATGTTCTGGTCAGCAACGGTATACTGACAAGGTAATGGTTCGGATGGATTATTTTCGCAAGACGCGTCAGAGGAGGCTCCCTGTTCCCACTTATCTGCTTGGAGTATTTCACTTGAATTTGTTCCCGTGAAGCGCCAAACTGTAGCGGTAACTTTCTTCTCAATTTTAATACTGTCCTTTTTCATCACCGCAACTGTTGCATACGTACCGAATGCAATTAGTGCCAAGATTAAAGTGAAAAGTGATGCTTTCACTGCAAATTTATGTTTCATCATAACATAAGTGTTTTGATTATGATGCTAAATTATAGTCAAAGTGAAGATTTTACTATAGAACAAATTCTTGCATTGAAGTCATTTATTCCTAAATGATAGGAATAAATGACTATTTCATCCGGATTTATTCCTTAGTGATCATGTTCTTATTTTTATTATACCATCGGACTGTAATACCTAGAAACTGAGCGATCTGTTGGTCAGTTAGTTTGTAACGGACAGATGAATAATAGTGATGAAACCAATCGATCAGCTTCTTACTATTTAGCCGGCGGAATAGGTTTTCCTGTTGTTGATAGTAATCAACTTCCTGCCAGAGCAAATAGTTGAAAAATGGCTGTAGCTCCGTAGCTTGCCCCAGATAATCAAAAGGTATCTCGATAATATGCCCACCTTCTGGAAAGACTATATCCATCTCACTACGTTGAAAAGATAGTAGGCTGTCGGTCTTGAGTATGATCTGACTTGGTTGCCAAATACGGCTAAGTGACGGTTCTTCATCCTCTCGCTCATACCCCAAGGCATGACCAGCGTAAATAAAGCAAAGATGCTTAGCAATACCTCCACGTTCGAGATAAATCTCTTTTTCGGCACAGTACTTTACCGTTGCAAGTTGTCGCAATTGTTTTTCCTGGTCTACATTAAGCTTTCGATAGGTTTCCAGATGCTTAATCAGCATTTTGTATGATTCTCTATTTTCCATTAGCTGAATCTATAGGTTTCAACGCGGTGGAATTATTGGCGATATGCTCACTATGAAATAGTTCATCCAATTGTAAGATAGCTCGGCCACGATCATTTAATATGTAATACTGATTCAGCTGTTTTATTTCGGTAATGGATAAAAAATCAATGGTATCGATGCGGTAAAAAGCAGAGACCCATCCGATCTGTAAAGCGAGGTTCAGTAGTATCTCTAGGTTCTGGATATTTAAAAAACGGGCTTCACTGTGCAGTTTTTCTGGGGATTTCTTGTGCTGCAGGGTAAGGCAAAGTAATAATAGATCCAAGAGTGTATAATCATCAAGTTCATCTAGCCAAGATGCTCCCTGATGATCATGTATGCGCTGTCGCAACTTTCTGATATCATAATGTTGCACCAGTGCCAATGCCGGATAATCGGGATAAGGTTTTAAAGTTTTTGTAATTAAACTTTCCAGATTCATAATGATTGTTTCCAAATGGCATAAAGGTATTTTCTTAAAATCTTGCTCCTGGCAATAAGCTATTTTAAGTTTGGCGAGAAATACTTCGGGTTCGTCGTTATTTTTAGTACCATTGCAGGGTGGACAGCTGAAGACAATCAGTCTGGATTTTGGATGTTTGGATTTTGGACGAACATGGTCTCTGGTAATCTTGCAACTGGGGTCATAGAGCGTATTGTCCAATGGTTTCTGACAGTAAAAACACATAAGTGTATTTTTGTTTTCCCTTGATGGTGCTTGAATCGAATGATAGGTTAAAATAGACTTTTTTATACCTGATTTTCGGCTGATAGTCAGATTTCTTTTATTTAGATTCTCTTCAATATTTCTTAAAATAAAATTTACATTTTTGACAATAGTTTTGATTCTCGAATGATCGATATTTTTATAGTCTTGCCGGTTGTCAAGAGCTTCCTGCAAATGTTCTAAAAATTCCTCCGGTTCTAATCCAGTTTTTGACCGTTGGCAGGTATGACACACAATGACTTTAATTTTGTGACCGTAAGATTTTGTTGATGGACGAAAAAGATCACTTGTTCTTTCTAGATTCGTCCAGCTCTTTGCACCATTGAGATTACGTTCACAGTAGTAGCATTGATTAGTCGGGGAGCTGAAGAACGATTGCCCGCGTGGTATATGAAATTTTCTCATATTTACTTTTTTAAAGGATCATAGCAATAGCCCATCACAGCCTTTATGCTATAATCTGATTTGTGATAAAATAATTTATTGTTGCGATTGAACATTATCTTTTCATAATTTATCAATCGTCTTCCTCTCCATTATAAAATTAAGTAGGTATTTGCTCAAACACAAGACTAAGAACTTGATCTAAAACGAATGGTAAAGGTCTTGTGTTGTAAATGTGGCTATCAGATGAATTCAGGTGGTTTTATTGGTATTTGAAAAGATGAAATATCCCTATGAACCATGATTATTCTGAATAGTTTTAACATTTTACTGAACGTTTCGTTAGATAATTTGATGTTTTTTTACTGTTATAGGTAAAATTAGTTTTATTTTAGTTTTATTTTTAAAAACAACTTATTTAATTGTATTTCAATAGTTTGTGATTTAATGAAGTGATGATGTTTATTGTGTAATTAAGTTTACTTATATTTTTTCGTAATGCGTTTCGTTTGTTTTCGTATTACAGGTGCTATTTTATCTTTAAGAAAATTGCTATTTTTATGAGATTAACTAAATTATATACTTAATGCAAACAAAAAAACTAATTAATCGATTTCATTCTGAAATCAAAGTCAACTATTTTCCACTTAAAATTCAATTGCTTCTCTCTATTATTGTAGGAAATTTTTTCTGCACCCCAAGTAAATTCCTACTATTTGACTACCGCTATTTGATGCCAAAATTTTATTTGTATTGGTTTCTTTCTGTTCTTGTCGTAATGGCCGTATTTTACTGGGCGCAATGGTTTAATAAATATATGGATAAAAAAATATCATGGCTAACGGACTTCAATGCTCGTCTGTTAAAGCAGATTATATATGGTTTGGTATTGCCATCATTACTTACGGTTGCGGTGGTGATGATCCTGTTTTTACCTTTTCTTCCGAGTGGTTGGGAATCTGTCGGTAATTATATGCGTAATGAATTTCGCTTTGTTTTTTTATTTATATGCATACTGAATTTAATATACATGGTTTGGTACATTATCTCATTTGCGCAATTTGTCAAAAATCAATATGTAGAAACAGAAAATGAGAAATTTGAGCTAAAGAAGTTACTTCACACCTATGAAGAGGAACAACAAAATCTAGAAGCTGAAAATATAAAGGAAATATCTGATGTAGTTAAACTTGTTTCCTGTCTGAAAGTAAAATACGGTTATGAAGATAATTATATTGCATTAGATGGAATATCCTTCATTAAAAGCTCGGCCGAGGATAAAAGACTTTTGACATTGACGACCAATAAGCAATATAATCACAACTATAGCCTCGATATGTTGATGAAGGTGTTGGATCGCGATCAATATTTTTTGATGTATAGAAGGTACATAGTCAACCGGAGCATCATTAAAGGTTACGAAATATTGGATAACGGTGTGCTGTCTATCGAATTAAAATCTGATTTTGATCAGATACAAGATCAGATTTTCGTGAGCCGACAGGATGCCAATGATTTTAAACGTTGGTTTGATAAAAATTGAGATGCTATGATCGTGACCAAGGGCTGTAATGATAAGCAGGATGAGCACATGATGATGTATGAATTGTGCACAACACATGTATGAATCAGTTATATTTTTTAGTGTTATTATACAGTAATTCTAGAGGGTTTCTAGAGGGTTCATAGAGGTAAAACTGTATAAAACCTCAATTTACTCTGATTTATATATGAAGATAAAGTCTGGATGAATTATAGGAATAAAGAAGAAAACCTGAATCCTATTAGAGAGATACCTAAGTATTAAGTCACTACCAATAAAATAAACTATTATGGCAATATTAAAAGCAGGAGTAAACGGACCATTTTCGGGTAAAGTGGGAAGTATTGTTGGCTATGAATTAAATGGTCAAACCATTATTCGTTCGCTACCAGCAATTGTAAAAAGACCGCCAAGCAAACTCACGATCATTAATCGTATGCGTGTGAAGGTCGTGTCCCAATTTTTGAAATATATTAAAAAACCAATCGCTTTTGGTTATAAAAATATAGCACCTAAAGGTAGCCGTGTGGGAACTTTCCAGTTAGCTCAATCCTATCTACTTACCAATGCGATTGATTATGATGCAGAGAGTATGCCCTATGTTAATCCTGAAAAAGTAGTGGTTTTCAGGGGTGATATAACACCTCCTCTGCTCATCAATGTGGAGCGAAAAGAAGGTATGCTTCATGTCGAATGGAATACGGATGCCGCTAATGGGGGTCGAGCTGTTGTGGTTATATTGGCTTATGTCATTGAAGGGTTTTCGGCTTTAAATGAGGGCGGAGCTATCTCGACAGCAGGTAAGGTGGTATGGGATCATTCACTATTTTCGAGTATTAATGAACAGGTGCATATCTATGTAGGTTTTTATGATATGCTTCATGATACTTTTTCAGATTCTGTATATGGTGGTTGTGTATAAAAAGTGACTGTTTCTGAAAGTTATTAATCTAAAAAATGAGACAAAATAGATCGTGTATCAAGGCTGAAGTAGTATACGCTGAATTAATTAAGATATTTTATTAGCACAAGTTGTTTTATTTTAGAGATTTATGCTGTTTGCTTTTTATAAGAGATGATAATAAGGCAAGATTATTTTCGTAGTTTTTTGTAAGCAAGTTTAATGTGAGTTTTGATCGTGTTAACCGAAATGTTCAGCCTAGCTGAAATATCTTTATACTTCATATCACCGCAAACACTCATCTCTAGAATTTCGCGTTGTCTATCTGGGAGTTGTTGAAAATTGGCATAGAGATGATCCAGTTGATGTTCATATTCTGTTCGATGATCAATATCTTCACTGTCATCGATAAGCTCTTCTGGCAAACTGCATTGTATTTCTCGGGATCTCTTTTTAAGTAAAGTTAGACAACGGTTGCGAATGGATGTTTTGGCGTAATGAATAAAATCTCCTTGAATGTTAGATAATAGTTTGCGTTCCCATAGCGAGTAAAAGAAATCTTGTACAATGTCTTCTGCTTCTTGATCATCTTGTATATAATAATGAGCTGTACTACATAGGGTAGTATAGTATTGCTCAAAATACATTTTAAGATCTTCTACATCGACACTTTTCTTACGGTTAAACATGTTGCTGTTTTTATTATTTTAATTTAGATTAATTATAAATAATATGCAATAATACGACTTAATATTCATTTGAGCAATTTATTTTGGCAAAATTGGGCGTTCTACCGTAATTGGTTGAGCGCTTAGTGCTTCTAAAAACCGAATAATAGCTTCTCGCTCGGAAAGATTTATGTTGAGTGGTTTGAGTAATGGTGATTGCTTTGGAGATGGGCTATCACCAGTAATATGAACTGTCGCTTTTGGTTGTGGCATGCCGGCAGTATATTGATTGAGCAACATAGAGAGATCTGAAAACCGCCCATCGTGAAACCAAGGAAATGTACGTGCAGCATCGCGAAGGGAAGGTGTTTTAAATGCACCTAAATCTTCTTTTTTATGTGTGATCTCATATCGACCAAGATCGGCATTGCTTTTACCAAAATTACTAAAACCCAGATTGTGGAATTCGCCATCTTGGAAAAATGGACCATTGTGGCAATTGAAACACCTTGCTTTGGTACGAAACAAATGCATGCCCCAAATCTGCTGATCGGATAGTGCGCGGTAACGCCCTTTGAGGAAGTTGTCAAAACGTGTGATATTACTCGAAATGGATGTTTCAAAGACAGCCAATGCTTCTTGTAGTTGTTGTGCTTGTAAGCTATCAGATCCAAATGCCTTTCGAATATGTATTCTGTACCCTTGTATTTGATTGATCTGATGGACAGCCACTGGCATAGGTGTATTCATCTCGGCTGGATCTTCAATTGGTGATCTAGCTTGATCTTTGAGTGTGGCTGTTCGACCATCCCAGAAGAGTGTTTTTTGCGCCCATACATTTTGAATGCTTGGACTGTGCCGCCTGCCTTGAGAATGCCCGTCTCCAATTGCTTTTTTCCTTCCATCGGTCCAATGCATATCAGGATCATGGCACGAGGAACATGAAATCTGCTTGGAGGCACTTAATCGTGGCTCGAAAAATAACATTTTGCCAAGTGCTATTTTAGCTTTAGTAGTTGGATCTGTATTTTCCCATATTGGGGGAGTAGGTAATGGGGCCCACTCGTTATATTGGACTCCGGAATCAATTTCGGCTCTAGGCCAGTCTAATAATGGTCGTTCGTAAAGTGAACGTAACCAAGTGAAATCTGGTTGTTCATGCTCCTGCTTTTTAAAAAAAGATGAAAATATGAGTAAAATAAAAAACAGGGTGAATAGAACAGTTATTTTCTTCATGACAATGCGTTTCCTTACTGGGGTCTGTGCCTTATTTTTGTGTTAAATTTGTTTTTATATAGTTTTTTTGAGATACTCTTCTATTTACATGAGTTAAAAGTAAAGATGGAGAGATAGCGTTGTCTGATTGCGCGATTTTCCTGACAAAATCTCACTTGTACTCGTAGACTGAATTTGTTTTGTATGTATATGTGCCATCCAGTTCATGCCAGTGAAATTGAAATATTGCTGCAATCCGCCTTGAATATGCCAAAAGCTTGCTTTATCTAGTGCGACATCGTGCTTAATAACCTGATCAATAAAATCATTACTGCTACGCGGACTTTGATTAAATTCGGTACCGTATGGTGTAGCTATTCCAAAACCAAGTTCTAATAAGCGGCTGCGATGCTGATCGAGTTGATGGTTGAGCTTAAATAATGCCGACTGCCGTCCTGCTGCACGCTTGATTAACATATTGCCATCAACCTGATTGTGATAATTTAACTTTTGCTCAAAACTAAACTGTGTGTTTCTGCCCCATACTGGTTGACTGTAATAAATCTGTAAAGTACCTTCGCGCGTAATAGATGCATAGTTGTTACCCAAAAGATCAATGTTATAATCTTTTCCTTTTGACTGTGAACCCAGCAACCGAAATCCCCATCGTAGTGATACATCATGGGCTTCAATATAACCTTTCCATTGATTGACATCATAGTCTCCGTACATGTCGTAACCATCATAACGGCCAGAGGAATTACCGCGATCATATTCTTCATGGATGCGCTCATAATTAATATTTGCCTGTCCTCGCCAGCGGCTCGATTTGTAGTAGAAAGCAAACCCTGCTCCACTGAAATCTTGGTTGTTGGTATAAACACGGTCGGAAAAAGAAAGTGCATTGCGCATAGTACCGTAGCCATTGATAAACCAGTTGAGATACTCAGGATATTGGGATGATTCATAATATTCTTTGTTGCGATAATCCACTTGAGACTCTTGCTGCCCGTACCCCCATAGACCGCGTATTTCGACTCCCAAATGTTGGTTTTTCCATTGTAATGCAGGTGTTAGGCGAAGTTTGAAATGTTTCAAAGCTGCTCTGGGATCATTGGTGCTGAAATGATCTCCCATACCATAGTCACCTGATAGGGAGCCTGAAAAACCAGAAATGATCTGATGAACTAGATGTGTCTGGATGGCATAGTCTGTCTGTTGATAGTGGACAGCACGCTGAGAGCCATAATAAAATGGTGTTGAAAATTCTGAGTCTTTGCGGTGTCCCCAGCGTATACTATCTAATTTATTATTGCTGTAGGAAAAACTTCCCCAAAGGAGCATCTTGGCTAGTTTTTTACCTCCTTGAGCGCTGAAATTTGCTGCTTTGCTATGCTCGGGATCTTGATAGGGACGAAACTTTCCATTTTCGGTCTGATAGCGTAGGGAAGTGATACTGATCTGCTTGCCCATAACTTGCTCTAGCAGAAGAGGACTGGTTCCTTTAGCAAGATGATAGGTGCTTTCCAATAAAGGTGACTGAAGCAGTTTTTGTGTACTGCTGTCTGTGTTAGTAGATTTTTTTTGAAGTAATTCTTGGGCTTGACTGGGAATGATACACAGTGTAATAAAGAATACTAATAGAAATGGTATAAAGCGATTGATAATCATGATGTTGTTAACTAACTATTCTTTAAATCCTCCAGGTATGGCAGGCATGATAGATTCAAAGTCATTGCTGGAATTATTG
Organism: Sphingobacterium sp. MYb388; assembly: GCF_037479535.1. Classification (NCBI taxonomy): domain Bacteria; kingdom Pseudomonadati; phylum Bacteroidota; class Sphingobacteriia; order Sphingobacteriales; family Sphingobacteriaceae; genus Sphingobacterium; species Sphingobacterium sp. MYb388. The sequence goes on from NZ_JBBGYV010000002.1 coordinate 241,921, forward strand.
GTATCTTCAAGGATACGACGGCCATTGCGTACTTCTTTTATTTTACGTATCACAGCTTGTGAACTGTATGAGCCTAGAGGGCTATATGTAAATCCGGCATCAAGCTCAGCACTTAATTTCTTTGGTAGACGTCGGTCTGCAGTATTGGGCTGTGTTTCTACGGCATCAATAATATACTTTTTAGGTACCTGTGTATACAATGTTTTTCCTTCTATGGTACTTTCTTTTACCTCGGCATATTTCGGCCAGCTATGGATATCAGCAGGTGCTTTGAACAATGCATATCCAATACGGCCGATGTTGTCCATCATCATCGTTTTTCCAAATTTTTGGATTACAATAAGGCTCTTTTTTCCAGCTGTCGGAATGTCTATGAGCGATCCACTTTCTCCTTCTTCTAGATATGGTGTGGTAATAACTTCGAAATCTGCTATACTGAGATCTACTGTTAGATCAGGCCGGCTCACTTGGTAAACTTTACCGTTTTTATTGGTAAATGGTGCTTTGTGATTGATGGCACTTCGTGCAACGATAATACCTTGTCCGGGTTGTACAGCATAGGTTTTACCATCACCGGGAAACATATAAATGGCCTGGGCATATAGGTAATCGGTATTTGCATTGTTTGGTGCTGGTGCTGTACCAGCAGCTTTAGTCCAATCAAACTGACCGCTTTCTAGTAATTTGTCTGCTGCCCGGTAGGTGGTCGATAATCTACCGTAAACAAACATCATACAGAGACTGTCGGCATAAAGGACTTTATCCGAATTGTTGTATATTTCGAAGAAATTGTCTCGCAAAGAGGCTGCTTTGTATAGATCTGATCCGGCGTAATAGAGTTGTTTTATAACCCAGTCACCGGTCACAGACTGGCGTAAGATAAGCGAGAGATTGGTTACCGAACCTGCGGAAATACCGATCCGATAACTCGTTGCTGCGGCGTTAAATGTGACCTCATTTTCAGAGGACTGGCCGAATGCCAATTCATAGGCTTCTGATGAGAAACGTTTTGAAACCTGAATATCGTATTTGCCATTACTTACATAATCAAATCTAGCGATGCCTTTACTGTCGACTTTAGCGCTATCGACTTTATTGGTAATTAGATTTTTGAGCTGTACGACATAATTTTCAGTGGTCTCATTTTGAGGTGCTGATCCTACGGCGTAGCTCACCTCCACTTCTAGTACCGTGGCTTTGAGTTCTGATTCCAGTTCATGACGGCATGAACCTAGCATGATAAGTGCTAACAAGTGGAAAATAAATGTGATCGTATAATTTCTTTGCATGAGAAGTTGGATTATAGTTTTAAACTGATCTCACCGCCAAATGATGGTGGAGCATTGAGTACCACGCGATTTTCGGTTCCGGGTACCATATAACTTGGTCTCCAGTTGAGCATATTGTATACATTGAATGAAAATCGAAGCTTTTTATTAATGTCTTTCGAAACTCGAAGGTGAATATTACCGTACTTGATAGCATGGCGTTCGCTATTTTTTGTATTGGTTTCGCCAAGAACAGCAAGGTGTCCATATACAGGATTGTCCGCATCATAGTTTTCAATTGGATGAAAATTAAATTTACTATCATAATATCCAATAGGTTCACCTGATTTTCCATAGCGTTTGTTGTGGGTCATCAATGGGAAGTCGGTTACTAGATTGATCATCAGGGCTAACGATGGAATATGGGTCTGTGATGAGAGGGTGGCTCTGATCTGTTGATTGCGGTTGTTTTCTGGCGCAAATACCCCAAATATCGCTTCTTGAGAATAATCGATCCCATCCAATGATACGTAATTCAGATAGGGAGATGTATCATAATAGTATGAATTGGTATAACCTGAACTAATGTTGAATGAAGTTGCTAGCCAAGATATCTTTGGTGTAGAGGCCATGAGCTCAATACCGTAGTTGGTGGATTCTAAGCTGTTGATAATCTGTGAATAAGAACTTGTTTTTTTGTTTGCCAATCCTGTTGGACTATAAGCCGGTTTACCATTGGCGTCAAGCTTATATTGATATTGGGGTATAAGCCATTCTTTGAATATGCTTTTGGTAGAATAACCATTACTACTGATTTTGCGGTAAGCGGTTAAACTAAAATTTGTCTTGCCTTTGCGATATTGATAGCTGATTTCTTGCATATTGGAAGTAGTAGCTTTCAAATTTTCGTTATTGGCATATGCTAGGTCTGCATATACCAGGTAGAGCCTCAGATCTGGATCGTCACTAGGGAAATCAATAACAGGGATTTTAAAGTATACGGGGCCTGGATAACGATGAGCAAGGGAAGGGGCCTTACTGGCATATCCCCAAGCAAAACCGACACTTGATTGCTGGTTAATTTCGTAACGGGCATTGAGACGCGGTGAAAAATTCCAAGATCCTGCTTGGTTATCGGCACGCATACCTAAACGGAAGTAAAGCGGACGTTCTGCTAATTTGTACCGGAAGTTGTCTTCTACATATATTCCAGCATTGAGCATGGTCGGTACTTGCTTATAATTATAGCTTTGTTCTTTTGAACTGCTAAATAGCGGGCGCTCCAAATCAATGATTTGACCACGTCCTCTATTGGCCGATAGGTATGCATTTCCACCAATACTTAAGGAGTGTACGGTATGAAGGAAGGGTTTTATTGCCGTGAGGCTAAAATTGGCGTTACCTGTAATCGGTTTGCCTTCTATTGCAGTGACTCCGAGGTAACTGCCATTTGCCCACTGTGCCTCATAGATACCAGGGGATTTAATGTCTGTATAAGGGAAACTTTCATCATTGACCAGGTATTGCATAGATGAATATTGACGGCCTGCCGATAGGCCTAGACTCACATTAAATTGGTCAAACCAGCTTTCTTCTTTAAAATGATATTGATAACGATCTGTCAAATTAATATTGAAATATTCGAAGGTAGATTTTCTCATTGCGCGGTCATCTATATCTTCTTTGGCACCATCGAGATTACCAGATACTGTGAATGAAAAATTGTTTTTGGATCTTGTGTTAAATTGTAAAGTATGAGTCAATGAACCAGTGAGGCGCCTGTACGCTTTTAAATTATCGCGCGGATCGTTATTGGCCTGGAGTAAGTTTCCATTAATATTTAATGCTCCCCATTTTTTTGGCAATAAAAATCCCTTACCCAAACTGTACTGAGTGGTTCCTTTCCGAAAAGATGTGCGAAAATACCACGGTGATCGCCCAGCTTGTGTATTGATGATCACAGCACCATCTGCATAGTCTCCGTATTTGGCAGATGCGACGCCAGAAATGACTTCGATACTTTCGATATTGTCTACTCCGATACTACGCATATCTATACCTCCATACGCATTGTCTCCACTTGTTGTGTTGCGATTGTTGAGTCCTAATCCATACTCGCCTGCGATATAGGGATTGAGAAAACCATTAGCACCAGGGTTTAAACTCTGCATGTTGGCATTGTTGCTCATTTGCACCCCGTCCATATAATAACTTACTGAAAAAGCATTGTTGCGACTAAAGATGTCGGTATCCCAACTGTCTCCTGATACAGATCGTAATGTCAACATATTGGTCTTTGCCATATTGGTTTCAGTCACAGATTTGCCCGGTAACATGTTCAGGACATCTGCTAAACTAATGGCTTGTGTATTTTCAATGGTCTCACGATCAAACACGATGGAACTATTCGAGGAGCGACGCATATCTCGGTTGCCATCGATATCTACCGACTCGAGTTGCAGTGTTGCATCTTTTAGCACAGCTTTGATACTATTTTTGAAATCTGTAGGAATGAGATTCATCTTCAGACTTTGCTTGCCTATATAGGTATATTCTAATTCTATTGGAGTATTGCTGGGTACACTTATCGAAAAATTACCTAACTCATCAGAGTTGGAACGCCATTGCAATTCAGGTATAGAAACAGTCGCGAAAGGTAAGGGATGATTACTTTCATCTACTATTTGACCATGAATGGTCGTTTTTACGGATTTGTTCTTCTGTTTTAATTTACTTTGCGTGATCACCAGTGTTTTTCCCTGCCATTGCCATTGCAATATGGTTGGATCAAAGATTGAAAGGAGATAATCATTGATATTTTCTCCTTTTGCAGCTCGACGTATATTGGGATGTTTGTTAACTTCTGCGGGAAGATGGATCACATTGATATGATAATGGTATTGCAAAATCGCAATTAATTCAGGAATACTGCGCTTCTGATCATCTATATTTATTTTCTGCTGTTGGGCCTGAATACTGCCGTGCAGACTAATGGTAAAGAGAGTGGCTAAAAATGCTTTGCGCGCCACAGAGGAAGTTGTTATCATTTTAAAAGAATGCTGTGCTGATCTAAGTGGATGTCTGATTTGCTAAGATGTTGCAGTAATTGCATAAATTGAGGTAACGCAATATCGGCTTGATTCTGATAGACTGTTATCTTGGGATATTGTTTGTTTGGATTGGCCTTTTTAAAGATCAATTTCTTTTGTGCAGCGATCTGTGACAGTACTTCATCTAAAGGAATATCCTGAAATACCCAATTATTGTTTTTCCAATCTATCAAAGCATACGCTTCAACAGTTTGCCGTTTTGCTTTTCCTTCGTTGGCATCAAAAGTGAGCTGCTCGCCTGGAACTAATAGACAATTGAAATTTTTATTGCTGAAGCGAATACTGCCCTCTGCTAGCGTGACTGAAATTTTCGATGTATAAGCGTTGATATTAAAGATCGTACCAAGTACTTCAATCTGCGAATCATCTACCGAAACTTGAAATGGGCGTTCTGGATCTTTAGCAATATTAAAGATTGCTTCGCCATGAAGTAGTTCCACCTTACGTAGATTTTTATCTAGTTTTTCAGGATAGCGTAAACTGCTGTTGTTATTAATAACTAAAGTACTGCCGTCTGAAAGTTTGATAGATTTAATTTCATTACTTGCGGTGCTAACAAGAATCATGTTAACAGGTTGCTCTGTCACCATATGTTTCCAAGTGAAGAATCCAGCGACTATAATTAATATTGTTGCACATGTATGAATAGCTTTTAGTCTTCTTTTGCGTCGATATGTTGTCTTGTCGATGCGGTGAGTGATATTTTGCCAAGCTTGCTTTTTGTCAAATTCCATAAATGCGGATACTGATTTATATACAAGACTAGATTTTAAAAAAAAGGGTGAACTGGTATTCACCCTTTTTTTATTTTTTTAGTCCTATAGCTGGAATAATATCTTAACTGAATATGAAATATATCAATAGACAAGTACTATACTTGACAACTTTGGCCATGATATTGGGCAGTTGTAGCAAATCAAAAGTCGATGAAACAGTAACACCTGGACCTGATCCTGAGCCAAAACCACAGGAATATTACTGGTCTTCAGTATCGACTGGTCAGGCCCATGCACTTGCTCTGAGTGAAGAGGGAGCTATTTATGTTTGGGGTGATAATAGTGAAGGTCAATTGGGCAACGGCGGTCAAGCTGTTGTTTCTAAACCTATCAAATTGGTTTCTTCTCAGAAATGGTTAAAAGCCATGACCGGGTATGCTCATAGTATGGCAATTGCATCGGATGGGACTTTATGGACATGGGGTAAGAATGACGTAGGTCAGCTCGGGTTAGGTACATCGGGAGAGGATGTGTTAATTCCTACTCAAGTAGGGGCGGATAAAGATTGGACTGAGTTAGCTATCGGCGGCAGTTATAGTCTTGCCTTAAAAAAAGATGGCACACTTTGGTCATGGGGCAATCATGCTAGTGGTAGTATCGGTAATGGTCAAACAGATGGAAAAACTTCTGTACCAACAAAGGTTGGAACAGATACAAATTGGAAATCAATATTTGCATTTAACAATTGGGGAGCTTCTTTTGGTATCAAAACGGACGGTTCACTTTGGGCTTGGGGCAAGGCTCAAAATTATATGTTGGGTACAGGTAGTACAACCAACCAGTCAGCTCCAATTCAAGTCGGTGTAAATAGGAAATGGAAAACCGTAGCAAGTGCTAGAAGTAGACATACTTTTGCTATCGCGGAGGATGGAACTTTATGGGCTGTGGGCCGTAATAATAAAGGTTTATTACAAGTCGGTAATACGACCGAACAGAAAGATTTTACGCAGGTAGGGACAGACAAAGATTGGGAAAATATAGCGACATTTAATCTAACGGTACTCGCCTCAAAAAATAACGGTGACCTTTATGGCTGGGGAATTAATACGTATGGAGAATTGGGTAATGGTGCAATCAATTCTACTTCAAATGATGATCTTGGAGTAAATACAATTACAAAAATCTCAGGACAGTCCAATGTTAAGGGAATCGCAATAGGATTTAACTTTTCGGTGTTGCGAAAGGATAAAAGTAAGAGCCTTTGTATTGCAGGTAGTAATTTGGGAGATTTTCCTTCTTTGGGTACTGGTAGTGTATCATCTGCACCTATTCTAACGCATCAATGTGATATTACCTTGTATTAAGGTTGTTATATCTTAACTTATAAATGAGAACAAGAGTATCGTTTATGTAATACTCGATTTAAAAATAAGAGGATGTATAAACTCCAGATATAACAATTGCACAAGAACGCAATGAATGAGTTTTTAAACACTCCGGTACACATATCGGAGTGTTTAAATTTTGTTTATATGTTATTGTTAAAATAGATCTATTGATAACAATAAGATTTATATCAGGATTTAATTTATTACTAATGATTTAAAAACTCGGCAACAAAAGCATCAAATGCTTGTGGATTTTCTGCCTGTACCCAATGTCCTGCATTAGGGATTGTTTTTATTATGGCTTTTGGAAACTGCTTTTCGATATTTGCTTTGTCTTCGGGCAGGATGTATCGTGACTTTTCACCAGCCAAAAATAAAGTAGGTCCTTTAAATATACCTGATTTGACACCTACTGTGATAAACGAAGTGTATTTACCTTTCAGAACGTCTAGATTGAAACGCCACCCTAGACTTCGGTCTTCTTTGATATACACGTTCTTCAATAAAAACTGGACAACTCCTGGTTCTTTAATATAGTGCTCAAGTGCTATCTGTACGTCTTTACGATTTTCGACAGTTTCAATATTAACGGCACTTAGTGAATTGAATATATCTTCATGATGCGGAGGGTAGGATTTGGGGGCAATATCAGCTACAATCAATTTAGCTACTTTTTCAGGATGATCTATAGCAAATTGCATGGCAACTTTACCACCTAATGAATGTCCAATAAGATCAATTTGATCCGCTCCAATAGATGCGATATAGGCAGATAGATCATCAACCATAACTTCGATAGACATCTCTTCACTATGAAAACTGCGCCCATGATTACGAAGGTCCAAAAGATGCACTTGTCTTTTTTCTCCAAAATTGCGGCCAAATGTTCCCCAATTATCGGACATGCCAAATAAGCCGTGTATAACTACTAACGGAATACCCGCGTTTTCTGCTCCATATATCTTGCTGTACTGTAGTTCTTCCAATGTATATTCTGTTTTAATGAGTCTTCTGTTATTGATTCAAAATTACAAAAAATAAATTTTATAGGCTTAAATGTAAAACGAATAACTATAGCGCATGAATAGATCTATCTGCAAAAGATAAAATGTAGCTTTGTAATAATAATTTTGTTAGAACGTACTGAAATTAGATATAGAGCATAAATGATAGCAGCATTTTTTCGTGATTTTGGAATTTTTTCGGAAGAGGAGATTGCACAAGTTCTTCAACTTTTTACGATCAGAAAGTTGAGTAAAGGAGATTATTTTGCTCGTGAGCATGAAAAAAGTAATGAAGTGGCATTTATTCGATCTGGAATCTTTCGCTCCTTTTATACAACTCCCAATGGTGACGATATTACTTATTGTTTTCGATTTCCAAATGATCTTATGGCGGCCTATTCTTCTTTTATAACTGGTGGTCCTAGTGTGGAAGCCATACAGGCTATTGTGCCGACAGAATTATATGTGATTCAGAAAAATAAACTTGATCAATTGGTTCTTGAGAAGCCGATATGGACTATGTTTCTTAAGATTATAGCAGAACAGCAATATCTAGAATTGGAAAAACGGGTTTTTCAATTGCAGAAGGAAACTGCCGCCCAACGTTATGCATCGTTGCTCAAAAATCAACCAGAATTTATCTTGCAAATCCCATTACATTATCTCGCTTCCTACCTTGGTATTACGCAAAGACATCTGAGTCGTATACGAAAAGAGATTACTTCTTAGTCACTAATGTGATATTGATTTATCAATGTGACCTTAACGAATAAAAAGCAATCAATAAGGTTTAGATGGGTATAATAATAATTTTTAGAGGCATGTTATAACTATTTTTTGTCTTGTATCTTTGAATATAGATTGCTTCTTAAAATATGTTGAAGGGTCAGATTTATAGTAATAATATCTGACTCCTTTTGCTTTATTATAAATTCATCTTTAAACCTGCCGATGCATAGGGAGATGCTCTGAAATAATACTCTTTATCTTGAAACATACTTTTCAATGTTCTATCTGTGATCTGAGCTGGTCGCCACAGATTCATACCAACGGTTAGCGGTATTGATATCTTTTTTCCTATTTTTATTTCTGGACGAAAACCCGCAATCATATATAAATGTGAAAACATTTTATCTTTTCCTTCTTGTTGTAGTAGAGCTGTCTGGCCATTCATTTCTGCGATAAGATTTAACCGGAAATTTTTCGTCAAATCATATCCTACCGCCATTTCTAAGCCCTGCATAAGAGCTATCTTTACTGCATATTTTCCCTCAGTTTTCCAGTTGAGATAAAGGGCAGGAAAGACCATTGGGAAACCAAAAGAATTGTTGACCATAATACCACCGCCTAAATCCAAATTTGGTTTTAAGTGACGAATGAAAACAGTTCCGACATTGCCAAGTACATTTTTGAATCCTGCTTGTGAAAAATCAGTATTAGACATAAAAATACCTCCACCGATAGTCGCCAGTATAGACCACCGGTCGTTCAAAGGTCTCAAATGAGTTAGATTCATCCCAATATTTAATATTTCATCTACGACTAAGGGCGCTGTAAAGTTTTTATTGGCCAGCTTTGCATAAGCACCATTTGCACTTATAGCCCAGAGTGTGGGACGTTTATTTTCGTTCAATTTTAAAGATAGAGGAATCGTAATGTTAGCTTGGTGAACCATAGCAGCACCTTGGCTATCACCTACTTTTTCGCTTTTTTCGTTCTCTGATTTTCGGTAGTCCGATTTTCCAATATATTCGGTTTTCATTTCTATTTGTACTTGTGCATCCACAAATTGGCAGGAAATAACCATTATAAATGCGAAAAGCACTGTTTTTTTAATTTCAAAATTTCTGATCATATGAAGTATTTAATTTTTATTAAGACAATTGGTAGGTACTTTACCCTTTATTTTTATTTCCAACGGCGATGTGTCCACAACCACCAACTAGGGTCTTTTTGTATGCTTTTTTCCAGCATGGACGCAAATTGCTTAGTTATCAATCCTTCTGAAGTTGCTGCTGCATGATCACATATCGGTTTAATATCAAGTTCCCACTCTAGTTTATTTAAAGGTTGTAAGGAAACATATCCTACAGATGTATTTAGTTGCCTTGCTAGCTTTTCTGCACCAGAAAACATGAAGGTAGTTTGTTGTAAAAACTCAACAGCAATTCCATTGTCATGTCCAGGAAATTGATCTGCAATAAATAATGTAATGGAAGGAGTTTGTTTTTCCCGTAAAAGTATCCTTAATGCATGTTGAGCAGGCAACAGGCGCATACCATGTTTGGTCCTTTTTTTATAACTTAAATAATTTAAAAATCTGTTTTTTAAAGGTTTATATAGAGCTTGTGTAGGTATGTTTGTAAATTGTGGTATTTTCGTTATCAGCTCCCAATTTCCGTAATGACCTAATAACAGTATAGCTTGACTTCGTTGTTTTTGGAGCCTATTGATCGTTTCAAGGGCTGATTCTGATAAATGTAATTTTACCTGACGAGGATGAAAATTTTCCCATATAATACGGGCAAGATTTTGGTAGAAATTATGACGATGTATGTTAATTTCCTGATAGGACAAGTGAGGGAAGGCGCGAGCGAGATTTTGTACGCATACGCTTAGCCGATATTTACAAACTTGTCCAATGAAATAACCTAACATATTGATTGTTTTTAATGTTCCGAGAAATTTTAATACTATGCCGTAATTTGTAGAAAAACTAAATCCTATTATTTCAGTACTTCAACAAGTATCCCTTTTTATATCTGACAACCGGATGCTCCCTTACCCTTATTAATTTTTGAAAAAGAAGAGGTCTGAGATTAATTTAATACTAACCAGAAAATTAATCTTTATAGTCAGAACTGTTCTTATGTCACAATTACCTTTTAGACATATGTCCTGTAGAGGTTAAGTTTTCAGCGATATTTTTGTATAAAAAAAATATGCAAAAGAATATCTTAATTATTGGAGGTAAAGGATTGGTAGGGAAGACTATTTATCGGATACTTAAATCCAGAAATCCTGATGCTGACCTCTTCGTGGGAAGTCGGAAAGCTACTGTGGAAAATAATGAACTAACGATTGATGTCAACCAACCAGATACTTTTCAGTCTATTTTAGATAAAAAAATAGATATTATTGTGTTGAGTGTAAATGATAACGAAGACAATGTTTTACATTTTGCGGTTAAACACCATTTGGATTATATTGATATTACAAAACCAACTCCAGCATTGATGAAAGCCTACCACTTGCTCGTAGGTCATGATATCAATAGCCGGATTGTATTTGCATCGGGTTGGATGGGAGGAATAATTGCTGGTTTGATCAAGGCGAATGTAAACAGCATGACTGATATTGAAAAAGTTGATGTAGCCGTTTACTATTCTGTTAAAGATCTTGCAGGAGAAAGTTCAGCTCATTTTATGGCAGAAAATGTTGCCAAACCTTTTGTCCGATACCAGAACAATGAGCCCGTACAGATTAAACATTTTTTGGATACCGATTATTTTAATTTTGGGTTTGGAATCGGCCGTCGGCAAGTTTATAATTTCGACGTACCGGATTTGTATATCCTTAATAAAGTTGAAAAAATCTCAGATGTCTCTGTCAAGATGACCTATAATTCTAAATTTATAACCTGGTTATTAGGGACGATGCAACAATTCGGAATTTTTAATAAGCTGTCTCTTAATACTAGGAAGAAAGTTTTCGGATCGAGTGGAAATGGAGATTTAGCAGTCTTCGAAATTACGGTAGCAAATACTGATGGAAAATTTAAGAAAATTAGTGTACTCAGTGAGAAAGGGCAGGCTGAATTGACTGCCTTATCAACAGTTATACATATTGAATCTCTTTGCAAAAATGTTTTTAATAATCGTGTCTATTTTGCGCATGAATTGCATAAAAAACAGGATTTGCAGCAACAATTAATGGAATATAAAACCATTAATGTAAAAATATATTAATGGATGTGGCTAAAATGTAGTGTTTACAAATTTAATTACGCTAATGAAAAATATAGTAATTATCAATGGACATCCTAATAAAGATGCGCTAAACTTTGCTCTTGTAAAAGCCTATATTGAAGGAGCCGAACAATCAGGAGCCGAAATAAAAGAGATTACAATTGCAGATATGGAGTTTAATCCTAATCTCCAATATGGTTATCACAAACGTATGGACCTAGAACCAGATTTAATCAAAGCTTGGGAAATGATTTTGTGGGCAGATCATCTTGTATGGGTACATCCGGTATGGTGGGGCGGATTGCCAGCCTTAATGAAGGGATTTATAGACCGTTTGTTTTTACCAGGTATGGCTTTTAAGTATCGACCTAATTCAATATTTTGGGATCGACTGCTGAAAGGTAAGACTGGGCATATCATTACGACATTGGATCAGCCGGGCTGGTATTACCGTCTTATCTATGGAAGACCAAGTATCAATCAATTGAAAAAATCAACACTACAGTTTTGTGGTGTTACTCCAATAAAGGTAAGCTACATCGGTATTGTAAAAACAGCTGATGAAAATTTGCGGAAAAAGTGGATCGAAAAGGTTAAGAGGTGGGGAAAAGATAATCTGTAGAATTAATAATTTTTAAAAAGGGCTATATAAGTTTTAAAAATAACAAAGAAGCAGGTCTATTAAACTTGCTCCTTTGTTATACTTGTATATGTTAATTATTGATTCCAGCCACCACCTAGTGATCGGTATAAATCGACAACAGCAGCAAGTTCTGCCTTCTTAACTTGTGCAAGTTCCAATTCACTTTGTAGCATATTGCTTTGAGCTGTGATGACTTCCAAGTAAGTTGCCATTCCGGTTTCGAAAAGCACATCGGCATGTTGAATAGCTTTCTTCAATCGATTGGTTCTTTCTAAAGTGATGCGTTGCTTTTCTTTTAATTTCTGTATTGAAATTAAAGCATCAGATACTTCACCAACTGCTGTGATCACTGTTTGTTTAAATCGGATAACATTTTTTTCTTGATCAATTTGTGCGATTTCGTATTGTGTTTTTAGTTCACGACGTTGAAATATAGGCTGGGTAATACTTCCTGCGACGGCACCAAATAGGGAAGCTGGTATGTTGAACCAATTGCTACTTTTGAAAGCATTGATTCCAGCTTCGGCACTGATAACTAAGGAAGGATACATCCTAGCTTTAGCATATTGTTGATAGGCTTTGGAACTGGTAACAGCAAGTTCTGCTTGCTTAACATCAGGTCTACGGCTCAATAAATCGGCAGGTACACCCGCAGACCAATTGTCAGGAAGTTGAATATTTGCCAGTTTTTCTTTGATTTTAATCTCCTGCGGTAGTCGACCACTCAACGTTTGAATGGCATTCTCCTGTAAATGGATCTGCTGCTCAAAATCTGGAATAAGACTGGCCGCAGCAAGACGTTGCGCATCCACTTGCTCTACAGCCAACATACTGATGTCACCAACTTCGTATTGTTGTTGGACAATGCGTAAGGTACTGTCGCTAAGACGTAGATTTTGCTGTGCAATCTCATGTAGCTGATAAAGCATAAGCAACTGGTAATATCCCTGTGCTACTTGAGAAATCAGTTGTGTCTGTACAGCTTTTTTTGCTTCTTCGGTCTGTAAATAAGAAGCTAATGCTACGGTATTTTGACTCTTGATCTTTCCCCATAGATCGGCTTCCCACGATAGTCCTAACGATGCTGTATAATCTTCAACATGATTTTGACCTAGAAATTGTCCTAGACTCAACCCATTCATACTATTATTGGATGGATTAGTACTGTTTGCTTTTATCTGCAATTGCAAATTTGGCAAATAGTTAGCCTTAGCTTGTTTTAACATCAGCTGCGATGACTCGATGTTTTTGATGGCGAGTTGCATGTCTACATTTTGATGGATGGCACTATCAATCAGAACTTGTAAAATAGGGTCTTGAAAGAAGTCTCGCCATGGAATGGAACCGATGCTCGTTTCTTTTGCTCCTTCTTCTTGATCACGAAACTGTGTAGGAAGGGCAGGAGCAAGATCCTTGTTGCTGATCAGTTTATCGGTTTTACAAGACCATACAACAAGGGGTAATATGAAAGCCATCAGTATGTTTACTTTTATATTCATGTATTTCAATTTTGTCATTGTTTCACTAAACATTAGTATGTGCGGGTACTCTAACCACTTCTGATTGGTCCAATTCTTGTTTTTCCGTAGGATTTGGACTTACTTTCTCTTGTATATATTGGAAGAAAATAAAAAGCACCGGAATGATGAATAGGCCAAGTACAACTCCACTGAGCATACCGCCTGCAGCGGCAATACTAATAGAGTGATTTCCTTGTGCTGAAGGACCAACTGCCGTCATCATTGGGATCATTCCTACGATAAAAGCGAGAGAGGTCATAATGATAGGCCTCAGACGTAGTTTTGCAGCTTTTAGAGCAGCACTTGCAATCGAAAGTCCTCGTTTACGTCCCTGAATAGCAAATTCAACGATAAGAATGGCGTTTTTGGCTAATAAGCCGATCAGCATAACCAAGGCAACCTGAACATAAATATTATTGGATATATCTGTTAGACTAATCGCAGCAAATACGCCGAAGATTCCTGTTGGAATAGATAGGATAACTGCTAATGGAATGATATAACTTTCATATTGTGCAGCAAGCAGGAAGTAAACAAATATCAAACACAAGATGAAAATAAGAGTAGACTGTCCACCCGAAACAATTTCCTCTTTTGTCATACCTGAGAATTCATAAGTATATCCTGTAGGGAGGTGCTGTTTTGCTACCTCTTCTACCGCACGAATAGCATCTCCTGAACTGTATCCAGGTTTTGGAATCGCATTGATACCAATAGAATTGAATAGGTTATAGCGTGATGCTGTCTCCGGACCATATACACGTGTCATGGTAACCAGCGTATTGATAGGAACCATATCTCCCTGACGATTTTTAACGAAAATCCCGTCCATAGAAGAGGGCTCGGTACGGTCTTGTACGTCAGCCTGAACCATGACGCGGTAATACTTACCGAATCGGTTAAAGTCTGAAGCCTGCGAGCTTCCGAAGTATGCCTGCATGGTCTGCAAAATACTTTTGGTACTTACACCGAGCTGTTCAGCCTTTATGTCATCAACCTGCAGTTCGAACTGCGGATAGTCGGCTTTGAATGTGGTAAAGGCCATCATAATTTCAGGACGTTGCATCAGTTCTCCAATAAACTGTTGTCCTACAGTACTAAATTTACCCAGTTGGCCACCAGTTCGATCTTGTAAAACCATATCAAGTCCATCAACATTACTAAATCCAGGAACAGTTGGGAAAGTAAAGACGAAAAAATTAGCACCTTTAATTTTAGATAATTTCTGGTTAACATCAGCCATAATAGCATTGATATCTTTTATAGCTCCCCGTTCTTTATGTGATTTAAGTAAGATAAAAGCCACACCAGCAGATGGGCTAGTTGACTGTGTCAAAATATTGAAGCCGGCTAAAACATTCAATGTTTTTGTAAAATCGGCATGTTGCAACTGTTGTTCTGCTTCGGCTAATGCGCTTGATGTACGGTCTAAAGATGCTCCTGCTGGCATTGAAAGAGATATTGCAATAAAACCCTGGTCTTCCGAAGGAATAAAACCAGTTGGAGTCTTGCGAATCATGACAACAGTAAGCAGTAATATCACGCCCAAAGCACTAAATGCAATCCATTTGTAACGAATTAAGAAACGCAGACTACCGATATAGTTTTTAGTTAATCGATCAAAACCGACATTAAATCCAGCAAAAAAGCGTTCTTTAAAGTTGAGTTGCTTTTTATCAGATTGGTTATGATGCGTAGGCTTTAAAAAAAGTGCACAGAGTGCCGGGCTCAAAGTCAACGCATTGATAGCTGAAATAACAATAGCAATGGCCAAAGTAAAAGCAAACTGCCGATAAAATACGCCTGTTGATCCCTCCATAAATCCGATTGGAAGGAATACCGCCGACATAACTAATGTAATGGAAATAATGGCTCCTGTGATTTCACTCATGGCCGATGTTGTGGCCAGTTTTGGAGACAGATGTTCATTCTCCATCTTAGCATGTACAGCTTCGACGACGACAATAGCATCATCGACCACAATACCGATGGCGAGGACAAGTGCAAATAGTGTCAGCAAGTTGATCGAGAAGCCGAATAACTGCATGAAGAAGAAGGTTCCGACGATCGCTACAGGAACTGCGATGGCAGGAATCAGTGTTGATCTAAAATCTTGTAAGAATAGGAATACGACTAAAAATACCAGTATAAAAGCTTCTATTAAAGTATGTTTAACTTGGTCTATGGATTGATCCAAAGCATCTTTCGTATTATAAAGCACTAAGTATTTGACCCCTTTTGGAAAACTTAATGATGCTTTTTCCATAAACTCCTGGATCGCAATCTGAATTTCATTGGCATTGGAACCTGCCAATTGCATTACACCGATATTAAGTCCAGGTTTACCATTGATTCGAGTGTGGCTGGCATAGGTATAAGAACCCAATTCAACACGGGCAACATCCTTAAGTCTTAAAACCGAACCATCTGTATTAGAGCGAATAATAATGTTTTCGTAATCGCTTGGCTGGTTAAGTTTTCCTTTGTATTTGATAACAAATTCGAAAGCCTCTTTACTGCTTTCTCCGAATTTTCCGGGAGCTGCTTCAACGTTTTTATCCTGAATGGCCGCCATGACTTCCTCTGGTGTCAGTTTGTAAGTCGCCATCTGATTAGGCTTGAGCCATACACGCATCGAATAATCTTTACTTCCGCCAAAGGGCAAAGCTTGTCCTACTCCGGGGATACGTTTAAGTTCAGGAATAATATTGATCTGCGCATAGTTGGTAATAAAAGTTTGATCATATTTGCTTTCATCTTCCGTATAAAGATCTAATACCATGATCAGACTGTTTTGCTGCTTGGCGGTTGTGATCCCCGCCTGTACAACTTCGCTTGGAAGTTGGCTGGTGGCTTGTGAAACACGATTTTGGACATTGACTGCAGCCTGGTCCGGATCAGTTCCTAATTTGAAATAAACGGTAATCATGAGAGAACCATCATTACTGGCTGTGGAACTCATGTAACTCATATTTTCCACTCCATTGATGGACTCTTCAAGAGAGGGGGCTACAGCACGGAGTACCGTTTCGGCATTTGCTCCGGGATAAAGTGCCGTAACTTGCACCGCTGGTGGAGCAATATCGGGAAACTGT
This sequence comes from Sphingobacterium sp. MYb388, assembly GCF_037479535.1. Classification (NCBI taxonomy): domain Bacteria; kingdom Pseudomonadati; phylum Bacteroidota; class Sphingobacteriia; order Sphingobacteriales; family Sphingobacteriaceae; genus Sphingobacterium; species Sphingobacterium sp. MYb388. Next base: position 258,633 of record NZ_JBBGYV010000002.1, read on the forward strand.
TGCAAAGGAAGTTTTAGGATCCCGATGATCCCCAATATGACGAGCAGAATGGAGATAACTGTAGCAAGTACGGGTCTTTCTATAAATTTTTTAAACATTTTGTTTATCGTATTATGTTTTAGTTGATGCTGTCTTTAGGTAGTGCTTGTGGGGTGATCACTTGACCATCTTGAAGCAAATCAATTCCCTTATATACGATACGGTCTCCTTCTTTAAGGCCGTTACTAACGAGGTAATTGGATCCGCTTTTGCCGATGACTGTGATAGGCTGTTGCACTACTTTGTTTTCTTTGTTAACAGTATAAACGAAAATTTTATCCTGCATCTCGAGGGTTGCCATTTGTGGTACCAATAGCGTATTGTCATATTTTTTCTGCAATCGTACACGTCCCGTATTTCCATTTCTTAAAACACCTTCGGGATTCTTGAAAGTAGCACGTAAAGTAATGGCTCCGGTGTTTTTGTCAAATTGACCGTCCACCATATCGATCTTACCAGTTTGATCATATATACTTTGATCAGATAGCACTAAGTTAATCGGAGGAAGATTGTTTAATTTTTGTTGTAAATTGCTTCCTGCTGTGTTGTTTTTGAATGCAATGAAATCATTCTCGCCTAGAGAAAAATATACATGTAGATCCTGTACATCAGACAGAGCCGTTAATGGTTGTGCATCAGATGGGCTAACCAAACTTCCTTGCTTTTTTTGCAATCTTCCGATAAAGCCATCAGATGTGGCACGGATCAACGTATATCCAACATTTATTTTAGCGGATTCAATTGCTGAAATCGCAAGTTGAACATTTGCTTCTGCTGCATTTCGGGCGCTGATTGCTGTTTTGAGTTGGAAATCTGTCAATACCTTATTATTGACTAACCGTGTCTTTTTCTCTACTTCTAAAGACGCATTTTCTAATGCTGCACGGGCAGATAGTAAATTAGCTTTCGCTTGATTAAGTTGCTCTTGATAAGGACGATCATTAATTTTGAAGAGTGCCTGACCTTTCTTAACTTTTGCTCCTTCATCGACAAAAATACGGTCCAAAATACCTTCTACCTGAGGTCTGATTTCAATGTTGGCCGATGCTTCGATGCTAGCAGGATATTCCTGATAGACTGTTTCCTCACCGTTTGATATGGTCATTACCGGTAAGTTAGCAGGGGGAGGAGGTGCTGGTTTGCTTGTTCCTGTGGTACAGCTGTACAGGAAAATTGCAGGTAAAAAATAAAGCGCCTTTACTACATTAAGTTGTTTAACACTGTTAAGTGATAAGACGTAAATTCTCTTAAAATCCAGTAATAGATGTGTTTTCATGTTATATTAAAAAATTGAGGTATGGTATATTTAACGCTGTTAAATCCTTTAACGTTGTATTATTTAAGGTAAAAAAAACTAATCAGTAAGCGAACGTGTAATTCCGTAAATCGCGTCTTTTAAAACTTGTTGGTTGGTAATATCTCCATTACCTTGATTCACCAGATTGATCGATATTAATCCATGTATAATAGACCAGTATGTAAAGTACTTTCTGCAGATCAGTTCTTCCGAAGGATTTTTTTCTTTCATAATTTCTCGGATAACGTCACTGATCATCTTCCCGTGTGATTCAGCACATTTATATGTTTTTTCAAAACCACAGCAGGCAGTTCCGACACCAAACATTAATTGATAAAGTTCACGTTCCTCGAAGGCAAAATCCCAATAGCTAAACCACATAGTTTCCAATTGTTTTTCCAGATTTGTTTCTGTAGATTTTGCTTCTTTTACTTTTTGGGCAAGGAGCCTGTAACCTTGGTTAGCAAGTTCTGTTAAGATAGCATCTTTGTTTGCAAAATATTCATAAATCATGGGTGCCGTATATTCGATGATATCGGCGATCTTACGCATGCTCAATGCTTGCCATCCCTCTTCTTTTACAATCTGAAGAGAGGCGTCAAGAATATTGCTTCTATTTTCGTCTTTAAGACGTTGTATGCGATCTTTACTAGCCATGCCTGATAAGCATAAATGATTTAACAGTGTTAAGACAAAATTCTGATTTTTACTTTTTATTTGTGACATATCAAAGTCATTAAATAAAAAAGAGTAATAAACCATTGTTCATTTAAGATAAACCTGCTTTTGTTATCATTTTTATTGATTTTATGAGAAAGATCATATAAACTAGTGAAAAATATATTTTTTAAAATTCATAGATCTGATAGATAGATGTTTAGAAAATATGCTTAAATAAAACAAAGCCATACCTTTTCAGATTGGCTTTGTTTTAAGAAAATTAGGAATCACTTATTTGTTCCACCATAATTTCTTCGTAATCACATCATCGCCCTGTTGTGCAAGCGAAGCCTGATAGTTGACTTTATTGGTGCTTTGCTCTTTAGTCGGGTAAACCAAACGACTAGGGATAGCATCTCCGATTTCAGGAGTGAAGGTATAAGTTACTGTTTTTCCATCTATGGTGCCACTCCATACTACATCTCCCTTTTTAATTAAGTATAACGGATAACCGGTACGTCTTACTTCTGACCAAGATTCAATGCTTTGATTGAATAGAGCCAAGTATTTTTGCGATAGTACACGCTCTTTATTGGCTGCAGGAAGCTTATCTAAATAAGCTGTAATGTCTGTTGTTGTTACCCCCCATTTTTCTAGGGATGCACGTGTGCCATTTACATATTGGGTTTGATCCCAATTGCTATTTTCAGATAACAGGAAAGCTACTTCTGCATATTCTAATAGTACTTCTCCATAGTCTGCAGCATTGATTACCGTGCCTGGTAGAGAAACTTTGTCGGCTGGGAATAAGTTGCCGGCAGCTAAAGGTAAGCCGTAGGGTTGTCCAAAATACGTATTTGTTGCAGTTGTTGGTCTTGCATATTTATCAAGTCTAGGATCTGCAGCTGTAAATGGTCCTCTTTTTCCTTGTAGCGCCTCAACAATGACATTGGAAATTGCAAAATCTCTACGGTTTGATGTTGTAGCACGAAATAAAGGTGCTTCGTTTGGTGAAGTCTTAGAGTATTTAAATACGGCATTGTCACTGTTAGCGGTGAAAATGCCTTTGTTTATCGCGTCAGCAATATGAGTTTGTGCAAGATTGGCATCCTTTGTTTTGATCCGCGTTGCTAAGCGTAAACGTAGCGAATTGGCAAACTTCGCCCACTTTGCATTATCACCTTGATAAATGACATCGGATGCACCAAATGTTTTTTCACCTTTATATTTGATCAAAGTATCAGCTGCTTGCTTCAATTCATTCAGGATATCTTTATAGATTTTTTCTTGACTGGCATATTTAGGCGCCAAGTTATCTGGATCTTGCTGTAGGGCTTCAAAATCGGGATCTGCATTGCCATAGGATTGATATGGAATATTACCAAATACATCGGTCAATGAATGGAAAGCATACGACTTTAAAATACGTGCAATCGCAATTTGATTGACATTGCTGCCTGCCGTTCCTGCCGAAGCGATTGCTTTGGTGTTGGCAGCTGTATTTAATTTAATAATATCATTCAGATTATTAAGAGCCTTATATGTCGCTGTCCAATAATTGTCCGAATAACCGGTTGGTATCTGATAACGTGATTGATCGGTATAAATATTTTGTGCAAAGTATTGCGAAAATAATTGTGCCCCTCTTAAACTGATATCTTCGCTGCGTAGCGCATTCACTAATTGTTTTTCGGCCGTCACTAGTAATGTCGGTGTTGTTACAAAAGTGGGACGATTGGGATCGGTATTGATCTCTGCAAATTTAGACTTCGAACATGAAGATGCAACAATTGAAATACCGATTACTGAAGTATATAATATATTAATTATTTTCATTTTTTTAGAATTTAAGATTCAAATTGAAACCATAAGTGACAGGCAAAGGAATATTTCCTCCTTCAATGCCTTGGACATTACCGCCACTGGAAGTAAACTCGGGATCAATGTATTTACTTTTGGTATAAATATTCCAAAGATTACGGCCATAGACATTTACACCAATATTTTTAATGACTTTGGTATTGGTCAATTTGAAATTATAACCTAAGGTAACTTCTCTTAATTTAACAAATGTAGCGTCAAAAATTGAAAATGTAGTCGGACCATTGTATTCATTACGTGCCCATTGTTGAGCAGTGATATTAGTTGTGTTTTGTTGAATATTAGTTACATCGTATGTCCCATCGCTATTAAATGCAACGTCACCTTTAACTCCATCAAGTACAATTCCTGTTTCACGTATATTATTGGCGGCTGTTTTATCCAGAATACCGGAATACATACCTACCTTATAGGTTTGTGAGAAGAATTTACCTCCAACACGACCGGATACTAGAAATCCTAAATTGAAGTTTTTGTAATGAAAGCTATTTTGAAAACCAAAAGTAAAGTCAGGAAGAATTGATCCTAATGGTACTAATTGTGAGGTCTTCATGTAGGTGCCATCTGCTTGAATGACACGTTGTCCATCGGAAGCATAAACAAAATCATTACCCAAAAATTGACCGTAAGATTGTCCCTCTCTTGCCACTAATTGGACTAAGGAATTGCTTAAATTTAGCGTATTGACTTGGTCGTCTAGTTTAACAACTTTGTTTTTATTTTTTGCCCAGTTTATTGTTGCATCCCAACTAAAGTTTTCTGTTTTGATCGGAGTACCATTAAGAACAATTTCGATACCTTTATTATTCATCTTACCTGCATTAAGCCATTTGGCTTCATATCCAAAAGACGAAGATACTGGAACTGGGAAAATTTGATTTCTTGTCGTGTTGTTGTAATACGTAACGTCCAAACCTAGACGGTTTTTGAATAACTGAAAGTTGATACCCGTTTCCCATGATCCTGTCCGTTCAGGAACAAGTTGATCGTTTGGTTTTATTGCTGGTGCTGTATAAGAAGGGGAACCTTCAAAAGATTGTTCTGCCTCATACAATTTTGCAAGTTGATATGGTTCCGTATCATTACCTACATCCGACCAACCCAATCGAACTTTACCAAAACTTAACCATGGCAAATTTTTAAATGGTTCTAGATTACTAAAAACAAAACTTCCCGCTAAAGATGGATAAATATAGGACCAATTTGAAGAAGGAAGCGTTGAGGACCAGTCATTACGAATTGTAGCATCTAAATAAAATAAATCATTATATCCAAAAGAGGCACTTCCAAAAACTGAAGCGATGCGTTTGTGATATTTGAAATTATCTATTTTAACAGAATTTGCATTTTTTAAATTATAGTAATTAGGTAGAATTAATCCTCCTTGGGTTATAGCATAGTTATTTTGCCAGCTTTTGTCTCGGATATTTCCACCAGCAAATGCCACAAGTGAAAATTTATCCCAGTTCTTTTTAGCAGTCGCTATAAACTCATAATTATACTCATTGAGTTTATTGTTTGTTTCTTCATATTGCGATGTGCTTCGCGAGTATACGGCAATACGGTCCTGTGCTTGCAATGAATAGATATCACCATGTACCTTTGCTCCCACGGTTAACCAGCTATTCACATTGTATTCAGCTCCGATATTTCCATAGAAACGATCTCTACTGTCTTCCATGTAAGATTCATATGCTGACCAGTACGGATTGTCGATAAAACGAGTTGCTTCAGCAGCAGGTGTATTTTGCCAGCCTGTACGGTTCCAAGCTAATGGTGTTCCATCTGCACGTTTGTAGTTTTCAAGTATTTTATAGTCGACTTGTACTGCACCCCACTGGAAAGCTTCAAGAATAATATTTCTATTGGAAGCACCAGTCCATGGGCGGCCTATAGAAGAGTTACGGATGTAATTAAAATTGGAGGTTATTTTGACTTTTCCCAATTGTGTGCCACCAGAAAAATTAAATGCATTTCGTGTCAAACTTGAATTCGGGGTGGTACCCTCTACATTTTTATTGGTGTATGAAAAGCGGTAATTGGTGCTACCACTGTTACCTGCAATGGCAAAATTGTTGGTATTAGCTATTCCAGTTCTGAAAAAATAGCTAACATCATTTTTTGGATAAAGCCAAGGTGTTGGATTCAGATAATTCGCTTCATCTTCAGGGTTGAGGTTATACCATTGTAACACCGGTGTTCCATCAAGTTTTGGACCCCAGCTTTCATCGGAAGCATAATCGACAATCTTATAATCTTTTCCATTGATTTTCTGAGTTTGAAAATTGGTCGAATAACCCTGGCCGTAAAGATGTTGTCTTTTGGGCAATCTGGTAATATTCTCAAAGTCAATACCAGTATTAAGAGATATTTCGACCTTTTCACCCTTTGATGCACGTTTTGTGGTGATCATAATAACACCGTTTGCTGCTCTCGATCCATATAGTGCTGCTGCTGTCGCCCCTTTTAATACAGAGATATTTTCAATATCATCTGGATTAAGATCCTGAATCATGTTACCTATATCTTTTCCCGCGCTACCATTGATTGTAGAACTTGAATTAAAGTCTGTATTGTCAATAGGCGTACCATCAACTACGTAGAGAGGCTGGTTATTGTTTGAGATTGAATTGATGCCGCGGAGCAAGACGGAGGATGAACCGCCCATATTTCCACCTGAAGTTGTAACTTGAAGACCAGCAACCTTTCCTGATAATGCACTTAACGCATTGGTAGGGCGAGTTTGTAACTCAGTTCCTTTTACTTCTTGTACAGCATATCCCAAAGATCTTTTCTCTCTTGATATACCTAATGCAGTTACAACAACTTCGTTAAGCTGTGAACTAGTAGGTGATAACTGTATCGTATTTAAGCCTGAAATATTTGCTTGAATCGTTTTAGTTTCAAATCCAATGTATTGTATTTGTAGTGTAACCGTATTTTCGTTTGACGGAAATTCAAATAAACCATTTACATCTGTTTGAACCTGCTTTTTACTTGAAATATCAGTAATAGTAGCGCCTTGAATGGCTGTATTGCGCTCGTCAACTACTTTTCCTTTTATGGTAGATTGTGCATATAGTGCGCTTGAACTGAGGCAAAGCGCTGCTGCTACGACAAAATTTGTTGTATGTTTTATCATGTTAATAAGATGTAATATATGAAGTTAGGGAGTCTTTTGTTATAGGAGATAGTTGTGTATCATTAAGCTAAAGTACCTCCTAGAAGCATTCGTTTTATGTACATACAGGTACTGTGTTTTTTCATTATTTATTGTTAATGATGCAAATATATAAAATCCACCTGATAAGTAGTCTTTGTTTTTGTGCTTTTTGTTAAAAAAATGTTAAAATGTATTCCCACTACGTTTAAATGCGCCTTTGTAAATTGGTTGGATTCAAATATGTAATCTTATTCATGCTTGTTAACGATTTATAAAAAAAGTCGATATCTTAAGATATCGACTTTTTCTTATGTTAAAGTTATTTGATTTTTATCTTGCACCTGGAGGACAATGCTGTTTTAAATAATTTGTAAACAGAGTTTTCAAATGTTGAGAAGTTCCTTCTCCTTCATTGATGGAATGACTTCGATTTGGATAAGACATGAACTGAAATTGCACATTGTTTTTAACGAGTTCATTGATGAGAACTTCTGCATTTTGGTAATGTACATTATCATCTCCAGTGCCATGAATGTACAAAAGATTACCTTTGATATTTTTGGCATATTTTAGTGGTGAACCGTTCTGGAAATCTTCTAAATTTTCCTGTGGTAAACCCATATATCTTTCTTGATAAACATTATCATACAATAATTGATCGGCAACAGCAGCAATAGCTATCCCTGTCTTATAGATTTCGGGATATTGTCCCAATAGATTTAAAGTACTGGAACCTCCACCGCTCCAGCCCCATACTGCGATCCGCGAACTATCTACAAAAGACCATTTAAGTATTTCTTTTGCTCCCAATGCCTGATCTCTGATATTGAGCTGTCCGATTTTTCGGTAGATACTTTTACGCCATTCTGTACCTTTGGGGGCAGGTGCACCTCTATTTTCCAGTGAAATGTAGATGTAACCGTCTTTAGACATATTGCCACTATATAAGCTGTTCATACCAGCTCTAAAATTGTCCAATACAGTTTGTGAAGCAGGTTCGCCGTACACCATGAAAACTACGGGATACTTCTTCTTGGGATTGAAATCCGAAGGTTTGACCATCCAGCCATCTAAACTAACACCATCTGCTGTAGTTACTTTGAAAAATTCAGTTATCCCATCTTCAGGTTTTTTACTTATTGTACCTCTAAAATCGATTAAAGTTTTGTGGGTAGGTAATTCAATTAAAGCATTGCTCTTGGCTGTTTTGTTGTTACTAAAATTGAAGATCGCGATTTGCCCATTTTTGGCAATATCATATTCACAAGTTCCTGAAAATGATCCCGGTGTAAGTCTTTTTGGAGCTCCACCTTTGGTTGATACCGAATAAAGATATTTTTGTGTTGCATTATTTGGTGAAGCACTGAAATAAATCATTTCTCTTTTTGCATCGAACAATTCAATATCGATGACATCATAGTCTGCATGCGTGATTAATTTCTCATTGCCTTGAAGATCGATTTGATAGATCTTACGCCAACCGTCTTTTTCTGAAACCCAAATGAAAGCTTTGCCATTTTGAATCCAGTCCCATCCGGTTGGATCGTTATTGTTCCAACGTGATTTAATATCTATCCATGAATCATTTTTTTCACTATGGATATTTTTAGCGTTATTAGTAGCAACATCTATTAAATAAATTTTACTTTCATTTTGCTTTCTATTAAGTTGCTGTAAGATGACTTGTTTGCTGTCTAGACTCCACTCCATCCTTGGAATATAGTGCTGAATAGCATCTCCAGGAACTTGTATCTGTGTCGTCGCATCTGTAGCTAATTGGTAAGTCCAAATGGTGCATGCGCTAGGTACTTGACCCACTTTTGGATATTCAATAGGTATTGTATAAGAGTAGATACTATCGGTATTATTGATCATTAAGAAATTACGAATAGCGCGTGCGTCGAGTTTCCAGTAGGCAATAGCATTTCCATCTGGAGACCACCTAAAACCATCTTTGCATCCAAATTCTTCTTCATAGACCCAATCAAATGTTCCGTTGATAATACGATCAGTACCATCTGTGGTGATCTGTTTTATTGTTCCTGTTGCAAGATCTTCAACATAAATATTATGATTGGATTTAACCACATATGCTACTTTGGTACCTTGTGGATTAAATTTAGCAAACATCAGTTGAGACGCAGGAAAAGATGCGCCCAGTTGAGTCAACTGGTTTGTTTTCTTGTCAAAGACCCAATAGTCACCTCTCGTTTCCTCACGCCAGACTCTTTTACTATTGGTGTACAATAAAATACGTTCTTTATTATTCGAAATGGAAAAATGACTTATCTCTAATGCATTGGTTTTACCTGCAGGTACAAGCAATTTATTTGCTAGAAATAGCGTGCGTTGAGCACTTTTGGGATTGATGAGTTCAATACCCTTTTCAGAGAATTCATAATATTGTCCATCATCTTCTGCCCAAAATCGCTGTGCCAATAGCAAATTTGGAAAGTAGCATACTATTAGTAATAGTATTATAATACGTATATGTTTCATGTATATTTTTACTTAGGTGCTTTTAATCTGTTCCTTGATCTTTGAGATCATAGATCTCATTGAGTTCACGTTCGAGATATTTTCCTAGACGATGATATCCAGAATCTTTAATAACATAGTCATCTTCGATTCGTATACCTCCAAAGTCAAGGTGCTTATTGAGCAGATCATAATTAATAAATTCGTGATGCAAATTTTGCTGTGCCCACATTTGAGTGAGTTCAGGTATGATATAGATACCGGGTTCTACTGTCACTACGTTACCTGCCTCTAATTTTTTTCCTAATCGTAAGGATTTTATACCGAAGGTTTTGGTGTCTTTTGGCTCGTCTGCGGTGTATCCCACATATTGTTCGCCAAGATCTTCCATATCGTGTACATCTAGTCCTAGCATATGACCCAAACCACATTGGAAGAATAAAGCATGAGCATGTGCCGCAACAGCATCTTGCGCGTTTCCTTTCATGAAACCAATTTGGATTAATCCTTCAGCAAGTGCTTCGCAGGCTTTTAAATGGATGTTTTTAAAAGCAACTCCCGGCTTTAATGCTGCTTCAGCAGTTTTAAATGCATTTAAAACAACAGCGTATAATTCTTCTTGTAGTGGGTTAAATCGTTTGCCTACAGGAAATGAACGTGTTAAATCTGACGCATATCCTAGCGCAGTTTCAACACCAGAATCATTAAGCAATATATCACCAGCTTTTATTTTATGATATTGTATATGATTGTGTAATATCTCTCCATGTTTGGTCACAATGGGAGGGTATGAAAATGACATTTGTCTATTTTGTGCAAGATGTTGAATAGCATTACTGATTTCATACTCATGCATACCCGGCCTTGTCATTTTGATTGCTAGACGATGCATATCCACAGCTACGTCCACCGCTTTTTCTAATTCTACGATCTCTTCTGTTGCTTTTATATTGCGTTGTGTTACGACGGCTTGGATCATTTCGACAGATGGTTTGATCTGGTCAATGGATAAGCCTAATACATGTTGAAGTAATAACTTGTTGTGCGCTTGATAAGGAGGTAGGTAGTGTACCTGATTACTATTTTTAAGCACTTTTTCCAAATACGGCTGGAGTTCATGAAAAGGTCGAACTGCTGCGATTCCTACCCATTGCGCTTTTTCTCTTAAAGTCTGTTGTTGACCCATCCATACAATATCATCAATGGTCATTTCATCACCAAATAAAAGAGTTTCTCCGGCATCGATATCGACAACAGCCGCTAATTTCGGACTCTTGATCCCGAAATAATACAAAAAACTACTGTCTTGACGGAAAGGATAGGTATTGTGTTCAAAATTGATAGGATTTTCAATGTTTCCTAAAAAAAGGAGAACACCTGATGAAAATTTAGAGCTTAGTTCTCTTCTTCTGTGGACGTATATTTCTTTTTCAAACATGATGGAATGCTTTTTAATAAAGTATAAATTTATGAAAATAGACTTGAACAAAAACATGTAAGACACCTATTTTTCTGATTGTGCTATTTTACGGTTGTTAAATGTTAAAAATCGGTTGGTATGTTAACCTATCGTTGCTTTAATTTTATCCTTTTAAACTTAATACTGCTTTCATTTTTCTTTAATATGTAGATCATTACTTTGCGCCAAATCGCTTAGCATGATGAAACCATACTCATTAAAATTATTTAAGAAAAGTACCCAAATGACACTCTGTGTAGCACTTCTATATGCTATGCAGACAGAAGTGGTTTGGGCAAACAAAATTGCTTCTGTTTCACCTGTTGGAACAGCAATAGGTCAAGAACTCATTAAAGGAGTAATTCGTGATCAGCAAGGTAATCCTGTAGACGGGGGAACCATCATAAACGAAGCCAATAAACAAAGTACAAGAACAGAATTTAATGGGAATTTTTCTATTAAGGGAAAAGTTGGAGATCGACTTCGAATTTCTTCGTTGGGGTATAAGCCCCAATTTGTAGAGATCAGAAACGCTACTCTAGAGATAATCTTGGAAAAAGATGCATCAAAATTAGATGAAGTAGTTGTAACAGCTATTGGTATCAAGCAACAGAAAAAACAAATTGGATATGCAACACAAGAGGTGAAGGTCGATGTCTTAAAAGAGTCGAAAACCATGAACATAGGGACAGCGCTAACAGGGCAGGTATCAGGTTTGATTGTAAATAACCCTACGGGGATCTTCCAAGCACCCTCTTTTCAATTGCGTGGAAAACCCCCATTGATCGTGGTTGATGGTATTCCTGTGGAAACAGATTTTTTTGATATACCAAGTCAAAGTATTGAGAACATCAATGTGTTGAAAGGTACAGCCGCTTCATCACTTTACGGTTTACGAGGTAAGGATGGGGCCATATTAATTACTACAAAAAGTGCTAAAAATGAAGGCTTAGAGTTTTCTTTTGGTACCACCAACATGTTTTCTGCAGGATTTACCGTTTTTCCTGAATCACAAAAGGAATTTGGAAGTGGATCAAATGGGAAATACGAATTTTGGGATGGAGCAGACGGGGGTATTTCTGATGGTGATATGGCTTGGGGTCCAAAGCTAAATGCACGACTTAAAGTACCGCAATGGAATAGTCCGATCCGAGATAAGGTTACAGGTGAAGTGACACCATGGTGGGGCGACGTAAAAGGTACAAAATACGACGATAAATCACGCTATGAAAGAGTACCAACAGATTGGGTGTCACACGATAACTTGGAAGACTTCTTAGGAACAGGATTGATTACAGAAAATAATGCTACGGTATCTTACCGCTCTGAAAAAGTAAGCATATTTGGTTCTGGAAAATATGCCTTTCAAAAAGGGCAGGTGCCGAATACAAAATTGACGACCGGAGGTCTGAATTTAAACACATCTTTTCGTTTTAGACCAGAAGTGCAGTTGGATTTGAATCTTTCTTATAATAAAGTTAAATCACCTAATTATCCTCGCTATAACTATGGTCCCAAAAATCATATGTATACCATTTTATTGTGGATGGGTAATGATGTCAATGGCAAAGAGCTTAACGCACATCACTATATTCCTGGTCAAGAAGGATATCGTCAAGCAAATTATAATTATGCATGGTATAATAATCCTTATTTCGCAGCGTACGAACTTAATCAAGTATATGACCAGGACGTGTTGCAAGGTCAGACAGCATTAACTTGGAAAGTAGCGCCCGATTTTACACTAAAAGGTCGTGCTTCTGCCAGACAAAAAAATGTTTTTCAAGATATGCAAAGCCCTAAGTCTTATATGAACTATGGTGATTCAAGAAATGGAGATTATAAAAACTGGGATAGTAATCAGTTAAATTTTGATGCTGATGTTTTGGCAACTTACAATAAGGAGTTCTCAGATCAATTTGGGCTTACCGTCAATGCGGGTGCTTCAACTTTCAAAAAAACATACCGTCAGTTATATCAAACGACCGATGGATTAGTAGTACCTTTTATATACAGCTTAGGGAATACGCAAGGACCTGTTAAAGCAGAAAGTGCATTTAGTGAAAAAATAGTCAGAAGTGCGTATGCCACTGTAAATTTTAATTTATTTAAATCAACATATCTTAATTTATCAGGACGTAATGACTGGTCATCTACCTTCTCAAAAGAAAACCAATCCTTTTTCTATCCTTCTGTATCACTAAGTTCCGTAGTGTCGGACTACTTTAAACTACCTGAGCAAATTGATTTTATTAAACTATATAGTTCTTGGGCATCAGTTTCATCCGATTTAGATCCGTATAGCATTTTAGCGACTTATAAAAAAGATGTAACTTATGGTTCTACACCTTCAGTGACTTATCCTGCAGGAATTGTGAATCCTAATATCTTACCACAGCAATCTAATTCTTTAGAAATAGGTGCCGCATTTGCATTATTTAAAAATAGATTATCAGCAGATGTAACATATTATGAGGTTATTGATAAAAACCAAATCATTGATTTAAGTATTTCTGCAGCTTCAGCTTTCACATCCCGTAAAGTTAATGCAAACAAGTTTCGCACTAAAGGTTTAGAGATCTCTTTAACCGGTAATATTATAAAACAACAAGAGTTCTCATGGACCTCAACAGTTAATTGGTCGAGAGCAGTAAAGAGACTGGAAGAGATTTATAAAGACCAGGTTAAAATGGGTAACTTAAAAATTGGTGATCGTGCCGATAGCTACTATGCAACAGTCTGGGAGAAATCAGCTGATGGACAATTGGTCCTTAATGCCAATACAGGTATGCCAATTCGTAATCCGTTTCCCCAGTATCTAGGATACTTTCAACCCGATTGGCAATTTGGTTTTGCGAACAGATTTAAGGTTAAAGATTTTACGGTCAATATAGATATCGACGGATCTATTGGAGGGGTTATGAATTCGACTACTATTGAAAAGATGTGGTGGGGAGGAAAACACCCTTCTTCAGTATTGTACAGACAAGAAGAATATGATGCTGGAAAACCTATTTATGTACCTGAAGGTGTTGTTGTAACCGGCGGTGAGCTGACTAGAGATGTTAATGGTAATATTACCTCTGATACACGTACCTATGCTCAAAATAGCAGAGCAGTAGATTGGCAGGCATGGAGTCAAAATTACCCTTATCAAGCTCGTGTCTCAGAAGCCGAAAACAAACTATTTGCCAATGTATTTGATCGTTCATTTGTCAAACTACGTCGAGTATCGATTGGCTATGATGTTAATAAACTATTTAAATTGAAGCATCTGAAAACATTAGACGCGTCTGTATTTGGTTACAACTTAGCTATGTGGAAAAAAGTACCATACCTAGATCCAGATTTTGGAGTGGGGAATGACGGTAATCTGCAAGATCCATCTACACGATATATTGGTTTATCTCTTGATTTTAAATTTTAAACAATTCTATAAGATGAAACTTGTTTTCAAACATATAATACTAGGGTTTGGTCTGCTTACTGTAATAGGATTGCAGTCATGTAAAAAATTGACAGATGTCAATATTAATCCAAATGAAGCATCTACAACACATCCGCAGGCGCTATTGACAAAAGTTGAATGGGATGTCTTTAGGACTTGGCATGGAACTTCGCCTTTATATGCATTAAAAATGATTGTGCAAACAGATGGTGAAAATGCCAACCAAATTTATAACTGGCAACGTGGTAGTTTTGAGCAGTATAGTTTTTTGCGTAATATCACTAAAATGACTGAGGAGGCAGAAAAGATCACTGATAATAATTATCAAGCTTTAGCCAAATTTTTTAGGGCATATTATTTTTATAACTTAACCTTGACTTTTGGCGATATTCCATACGCGGAAGCTGCAAAAGGAGAAAGTTCTGAAATGTTTCTGCCGAAGTATGACACACAAAAAGAAGTTTTTGTTGGAATCTTAAAGGAGTTAGAAGAAGCAAATACTTTATTGAAATCAAATACCAATCCGATTAATGGAGATATTATTTATGGAGGAAATTCTGATAAGTGGCGAAAGCTGATCAATTCATTTCGATTAAAAGTATTACTTACTTTATCCCGTAAAAGTGCAGACTTTCCTATAGATATTAAATCAGAGTTTGCAAAGATTTATAAAGGAGAGACTTTGATCGCTGATGCCACAGGATCAGAGGACGGACAATTAATCTTTTTAAATCAAGAAGGTAATCGATATCCCGAATTTAATTCAAGTGGTTATGGATCGGGTATGTATATGGACTCCACTTTTATTCAACGATTGCAGGATCATAAAGATCCACGTTTATTTGTTTTGGCCACACAAACACGTTTAGGAAAAGAGGCGGGTAAGGCACTTGATGATTTTAGTTCATATGAAGGCGGTGATCCTATTGTACCTTATGCAGAAGTCAATGAAAAAGCTGTAAAAGGGAAACTATCTAAGGTACACGAGCGCTTTTACAAAGATCCAACTGCCGAACCGTTGGTTCTGATAGGCTATTCAGAATTACAATTTATAATAGCGGAGGCAATAGTAAGAGGATGGATTACAGGAAATGAGAAAGATTGTTATGTGAATGGTATTAAGGCATCTTTTAAATTTTATGAGAATTATGCTAAAAATTTAAATACCTACGTTGATGCATCACGTTTAGAAAGTTATTTGTCACAAAAAATGGTTAATTTGGATAACGCAAAAACTTCGGAAGAAAAATTGGAACGTATCCTTATGCAAAAATATTTACGCTCTTTTCATCAAGGAGGCTATACAGCATATTTTGATCATTTAAGAACGGGTTATCCAAGTTTGCTTAAAGCCGATAAAGTAAAAATTGCTTACCGTTGGATGTATCCTCAAGACGAATACAATAATAATACGGTACAAGTCTCTGAAGCAATTAAACGTCAATTTGCAGGCAATGATAATATAAACTTACAGACCTGGTGGTTGAAATAATGGAATCTAGAAGACAATTTATAAAAAAAGCGTCAGCATTAGCTGGCGCTACAGCAGTCGTTAATTGGTTACCTGAATCAATTCAACGCGCATTAGCTATTGAAGCACCGTTGGGATCGACCTATATGGACGCAGAGCATATTGTCTTTTTAATGCAAGAGAATCGCTCATTTGATCATTGCTTTGGTACACTCAAAGGGGTGCGCGGTTTTAATGACCCTCGAGCACTAAAACTACCTAACGGTCTTCCTGTTTGGATACAAGGAAATAAAAAAGGAGAATATTTTGCACCTTTTCATTTAGATATTGTTAATAGTAAATCCACTTGGATGGGTTCTTTGCCACATGGTTGGCGAGATATGGTAGCCGCGCGTAATGATGGCCGGATGGACAATTGGCTGGAAGCAAAAAGTTCAGGTATTAAAGATTATAAAGCTATGCCGCTTACGATGGGCTATTATAATCGGGCAGATTTACCTTTCTATTATGCATTTGCCGATGCTTTTACTGTCTGTGATCAACATTTTTGCTCTTCTCTGACAGGGACAAGTGCTAATCGCTCCTATTTTTGGACAGGAACAGTGCGCGAAAATCCACGTGACCCTGAATCAACCGCCCATGTGGATAATGGCCAAATCAATTACAAAGATGTAAGTTGGAAATCTTATCCAGAACGGTTAGAAGAATCTGGAGTATCTTGGAAGGTATATCAAAACGAACTGAGCATCCCTGTCGGATTTGAAGGTGAGGAAGAAGACTGGTTGGCCAACTTTACAGATAATAATCTGGAATTTCACAAACAATACGGTGTCCGCTATCACCCTGCGCACCGTACCTGGATGGAATGCAAATTGAAACAGCTAGAAAAAGATGTGATCGGTTTAAAAGACTCAGTGGAAGAATCTAAGTTAAAAAAGCAAATTGAAGATCTAAAACAAGATTTACAGCGCTTTTCAAAACAGAATTTCGAAAAGTTATCCGATCTACATCAGGCCATTCATAAAAAAGCTTTTGTAACTAATATTGGTGATCCTGATTATCATCGGGTAGAAAAATTGGTTTACGAAGATAGCCAGGGTAAGCAGGAAGTTGATGTACCTGCTGGAGATGTGTTTTATCAATTTCGTAAAGATGTTAAAGAGAAGAACTTACCTACAGTGTCGTGGTTGGTAGCCCCATGTCGTTTTTCTGACCATCCTGGGTCGCCTTGGTATGGAGCTTGGTATGTTTCAGAAGCATTAGATATTTTGACAAAGGATCCTGAGGTCTGGAAAAAAACAATCTTTATATTGACGTATGATGAAAATGACGGATATTTCGATCATGTTTCGCCATTTGTCCCTCCAATGGAAGGTAATAGAGATTCCGGAAAGACTGCTGTAGGTATCCATACGGCAGATGAATATGTCACTAAAGAACAGGAGCGGAGAAGAACAGGGAAAACCGATTCGGAACTGGAAAGCCCGATAGGACTAGGATTTCGAGTTCCATTAGTGATTGCTTCACCTTGGTCTAAAGGCGGATGGGTAAATTCGGAAGTTTTCGATCATACCTCTTGTTTACAGTTCTTGGAACAATTTCTACTCCAGAAAACAGGAAAAGATATCAAAGAAACAAATATTTCCTCATGGAGAAGATTGGTATGTGGAGATTTAAATTCTGTATTTCGTAAAGTAACAGATACTTCCCTTAATTCTTTAGTTCCTGTTAATCGGGATCAGTATGTAGAGCGTATTTATAGTGCACGTGCAAAGAAATTACCAACAGAATTTGTACAGATCGCACCTTCAGAATTGGATCAAATTCGTAAAAAAGGTTTACCAACTTCAATAAAAGCTATACAGGAGAAAGGTATCAAACCAGCATGTGCACTGCCATATGCATTGGAAGTCAATGCAGAGTTGGAACATAATAGTTTTGAAATTACTTTTGAAACTAAAGTTCCTGTTAAATCGAAGAAAAAAATTGGAGTTCCTTTTCAGGTTAGATCCCAAATGGCTTATGGAAAAGTAGGTGCAGGTCAGGTTTGGAATTTTGCGGTTAAAGAAAATGAACCTTTGAGGTATGCTTGGCATATGGATCAATTAAAGGGAGATAGTATCGAAATGGAGCTACATGGTCCTAACGGCTTTTTCAGAATGTTCAAGTTGCATAAAGAAAAGCCACATGCCATCATCGTTAAACAATATCACAAAAAAAACACCATAGCATTGGAACTGAAAAAGATTAATAAAGGACACAGTTATTTGATTAAAGATCGGAATTATGGTTGCTTTGAGCCTTTTTCGCTAGATCAATCTTTTTCAGGTACCAAAATACTTGACCTCAGCAAAAGCCATGGATGGTATGATCTTGAGGTAACTTGTAAAGAAGATCCAGAATTTTGTTTTGTATTTGCTGGACATATTGAAAATGGGATGCCAAGTAAGACTGATCCTTTAATGGGAGATGTAATTAATCATTCTTAGGTCGACCAATATATAATGTAGATCGTTGTTTTTTTAAGGTTCATAAAAAAAGCGCACTACATAGGTGCGCTTTTTTATCTGGCGATAAGATGACGAAATTCAAACTTATGGATTAAATACCAGCATCATGTACAGAGCAAATAGAGCCAAATGAATAATACCTAAAATAGGAGTAGTCCTTTTCCCTAAAAAGCTGATCAAGCTTAGTAAGAGGGTCATTGTAAATAAAACAGTCTCTGTACCAGTTAATCCAAATAGAACTAATTTTCCTTTTAGTAATCCTACTAGCAGTACAGCGGGAACCGTTAAACCTACAGTCGAGACAAAAGCGCCGTGACATAAGTTGATACTTCTTTGAAATTCGTTATTACGAGCTGCTTTAACCGCTGTAATAGACTCCGGGGTAAATACAATGATAGCAATAAGAATACCACCCAATGCTATTGGAAGTTTTGCGGTAGCAATACCATAATCAACCACCACTGCCATTTGATGTGATAGCAATACTATTGGTAGAATCATTAAAATAAGAAGGGCTGAACGAATCCATATTTCCTTTTTATCCTGAGATTTTGGGGCATCTTTATTAACAGAATTTTGTATCTGGCTAGGATATTGAATCTCAAGATTTCCTTTTGCCGGTTGTATGTATAAGTGACTATATCCTTTTAATTGATAGTAAAGAAATGCGATGTATACAAGTATAATTAAAGTTGAAATGAATATCGCTTGTAAAGTCGTAAATGCGCCATTGCCTGCTCCTTGAATAAAATTAGGAAGTAATAATGAAGTTGCTCCAAGTATTACAATCATTGAAAAATAAGACAGTGTTCCCTGAGCATTATATTCTTGTTCTTTATATTTGGCACTTCCAAGTAAAATGCAAAGTCCTACCACAAGATTCATGATAATCATCATGACAGAAAAGATTGAATCCTTTCCGATTGTTGGAGATTCTGCAGGACCAAGCATAACAGCAGCAATCAAAACCACTTCGATCGTAACGATTGAAAGTGTAAGGATAAGTGTTCCAAAAGGTTCACCTAACTTATGTGCAAGCTCGTCCGCTTCTTTTACAACACCGAATGAAGCGGTTAAAATTGTAGCCAAAAGAATAATAAATATGGTGATTGCCGATACAGGAGAAAATGTTGTTTTAAAAATCTGTTGGTCAAATACCATTAAACCGATGACAATAATCCAGATGGTCATTAATCGGATTATTGTCTTTGTACTCAGTATTGTTTTCATATTGTTTCCGTATATAAATTGCTGATACAAATATCTTTACTAAAAGTGGTATTAATTTTAACATTTGATAAAAACTATATGTAACGTAATTTTTTTGTTTTAGTGATAGATGCACGATTTCTAGTTTAGGAAGAGTATTTCTTATTATATTCAAGCCTGTATTCGTAATTTTTTTGTGTTGATTCGGAGTTACTAGATTCAATAATTGATATTTTTAGTATATTCGTTTTGATAACTATAATAAAAAATCTAAATCTTTGTTACAATTCTTTAAAAAATGTTAAGAAATCATTTAAAATATAGTGTTCTCTTTTGTTTATTGGGAGCAAGTGTAAGTTCATGTCAAACGGCAGATCAAAAAAAAGAACCCGAAGTAGAACATAATCCTGCAAAACAAGTCGTACCTGAAAGAGCTAAAGATTTGATCGGTCGTTGGGATTTGAATGTGGATAAAGATGGAAAAGTAGTACCATCTTGGATTGAAGTAAAACTATCTGGATTTAACACATTGGTAGGAAGTTATGTTGGTGACAGTGGCAGTGCTCGCCCTGTTTCTCATGTAAAGCTTGAGGATGGAAAATTTTCATTTGCTATTCCGCCACAATGGGAAGGTGGAGAAGGTGATTTTGTGATTGCAGGTGAATTGACGGCTACGGGTATTAAAGGGACCGTGACGACTAATAAAGGTGTTAGCTATAACTTTACAGGTGAAAAAGCACCTTATTTAAATCGTACAGGAACTGTTCAATGGGGAGAGGCTATTGAGCTTTTTAATGGTAAAGATTTGACAGGTTGGAAAACGATTGGTGGCGAGAATAACTGGTCGGTAAAAGAGGGTATCTTGACGAACGCAAAGGCGGGTGCTAATTTGGTAACAGATCAAAAATTTGAAGATTTTAAATTAGAAGCAGAATTTCGATATACAACCGGTGGTAATTCTGGTATTTATTTAAGAGGAAGATACGAATTGCAAATTGAAGACAGTCCAAAGGATCAACATCCAGGAAGTCTCTATTTTGGCGGTATCTATGGCTTTCTAGCTCCAAATGAAATGGCTACATTAGGACCAGATCAATGGCAGAAGTATGAAGTTACATTGGTTGGAAGATTGGTTACTATTGTCGCAAATGGTAAGACGATTATTAATAATCAAGAAATACCAGGAATAACAGGTGGTGCGTTAGATAGTAAAGAAGGTGAACCAGGACCTATATATTTACAAGGAGATCATGCTCCGGTAGAATTTAGAAAAATAAAGATCACACCGGCTAAGAAATAATAACAATACAAATAAAAAAGCCTCTTTCTACTGAAGGAGGCTTTTAATTTTATAAGATGATTTTTACAAATTGACCACTTGGATCGAACAATAAATCGATATCATTTGTTAGTTCAACTTCAAATCCAGCAGTAACTTTATCGATGGCGCTGATTTGTGCAGTTTTATAATTTGTATCCACATAGCTGACTATAGTAGTTGAGATAAAACCCGTAGGAATAGCAGTATCATTGTCGGATTCTACTTCTTTCCAATTACCTTCTTGATCAAAATCAACTTCGATTCCATTGGCTAACTCCACACTGTAAGCTGTTTTATTTGTTGCAGTAGGAGTTTGTTTCTCAACTTTTCGAATAGTTACATCTTTGAAGAAGGTGTTAAGAAATGTGGATGCTGATGCTGGTAAAGATGTAGCAGGGACTTGATGATCATCATCTTTGTCACAAGATACTAAAATGAATGCAACTGTAATTAACGCCGTAAATGTTAAAATTAACTTTTTCATATTTTAATTCTATTAATCATCTATTTTAGTAAACTGCCCTTTTTTATTAAACTCCAATTCAAGACCATTTGAAATTTCAACTTCAAATTTACGGCTTGACTTTTTGATTTTTACAATGTGGGTATTAGGAAAACTTTTTGTAACATAATTTTGAATTGATTTTGGTACAAATTTTAAAGGAATAGCGTTATTGTGACCATCTACTTCTTCCCAATTTCCTGATTTATCAAATTCTATTTTTGTACCATTATTTAAAATCACTTGGTATTCTTTTGAAAGTAGATTTTCTTTTTCTTCAATTGTACTTGTGATCTGATTGCTGGCAAAATTGTTTTTAATAAATGTTTGTGCATTTGCAGGTAATTGATTGCTGTTAATCACCTTTTTTTGTGCATAGCTAACTGTCGATAATGCTACTAAAGCAACGATCGCCATTGTTTTAATTTTCTTCATAATATATCCTCCTATTTATTTATATAACAAAGTTCCTATACAATTTGGTAAAGAATTAGGAATTATAGCTTTTGTATCTTAAAAATATGAAAATTATTTAAGTATGAGTAATTTATGCTAATGGTCTTGTTTGTCTCTATGATTGTTTTAACTATAGAAAGACCTAATCCATTTGAATTGATTGCAGTATTTTCTTTGTGAAATCGATCAAAAATATTTTCTGCTTGTAGTGCAGTGTTTTTGCCTGAATTTGCAATTGTAAAGAAATCCTTATGAATATCGATTTTTATAAATCCATCTTTTGATTTATTATAGTTGATAGCATTACGGAGTAAATTGGAAATTAATATCTTTACCAGATCCGCATTGAAATCAGCTGAGAACTTTCCATGCTCAAGAACTTCTAAAGTGATTCCCCTAAATTCAATCAAGTCTGCTAACTCTTCACACGCTTCGCGAATCACGCTATTAAAATCCACTGTTTGCGTAAAATCAAATTGATTGTTTTCAATGCGAGATAGCATAAGTAATGCCTTATTTAATTTAATCATACGTTCTAAAGCTTCTTTAGTTTCACTGATCGTGATTAAATGATGCTCTGTCAGTTGTTCATCTTCTAGCAGTAATTCTAGTTTATTACTACTGATAGCCAAAGGCGTCTGTAACTCATGGGAAGCATTTTCAATAAACAGTTTTTGTTGCTGGAATATTTTTTCATTGCGATCAAGCATTTTATCGATTTCGGTATCCAATAGCATAAATTCTCTAACATTACTGTTGATCGGTACAGCTGTTTTTATTTTCCCAAACTGATAGCGCTCTAACTTGTCAAGAATTTGATAAAAAGGCTTAAAAGCTCGGTGAAATACAAGTGTGTTGAGTAAAAATATACTCACAATAATCAAGATGTATAGTATTATCAAAGCAGTTGCCAGATCATATTTTAGTTCATCTTCTTCTACGGTTGAAGTTCGAATTTCCAGTTGATATAGCTGTTTGTCCTTACCATAGAAGTAAGTATTTAAAATTCGATAAGGCTCCATATCCTCATCATATGGCATGTATATGAGATCGTTTTTGAAAATATTTTTTTCATCCATGTTTACTTGCACATCAGATTTGGTGATTTTAAACTGATTAATACCGAATGTATCCGTTTTTAGAATCGATTCATCTTGGTATGCAGCACGAATAATTTCAATTTTTTGATTCTTTAAGCCGTCGTCTACATTATCATACACTTCTTCTGTGATGTATGCATAAAATAATGTTGCCCACACCGCAATTACAATCAAAATCATGATTGTAATGTATCTTATAGTGTAATTCTTGAGCGACTTTTTCATTAAAATATTTAGTTTTAAATAATGGTATTAGCAGTTAGTGGCAATATAAAGATCACTTCACCAGTTTTAGAAGCCATTCAAACAATCGTGAATATATTTTTAGATCTTGGCCATTATTGCTTTGTGGGTCATTAAATCAATTTGTATCCTATACCATAAACAGCCTGGATATCGATGTCAGCATGATTATCTTTTAATTTTTTTCTTAAATTTTTTATTTGTGAATAAATAAAGTCTAAACTGTCAGCCTGATCAATATGATCACCCCAAATTGACTCTGCTAAGCTATTTTTTTGAATAAGCTTAGTTGGCCTGATAATAAAATAATAGAGTAAATCAAACTCCTTTCGATTGAGAATCACAGGTTTGTTGTTAATCTGTATGCTTCTGTCTGTTGTGTTTACTGCAATATTTTTATACGTAATGATATCATCACCATGTTGATTCTTTCGGCGAATAATCGATTTGATCCGTGCATGTAATTCTGCCAAATGAAAAGGTTTGGCTAAATAGTCATCAGCACCTAGCTCTAAACCTTTTACTTTATCGTCTACAGAATCTTTGGCCGACAGGATGATGATCGATTCTTCTTTTCCAATTTCTTTAATCTTTTCTAAGAGTTGCAATCCAGAACCTCCGGGTAACATGATATCGAGTAAAATACAATCATATGAATAAATTGATATTTTCTCTAATGCGCTATTGTAATCAAAAGCTTGTTCAACAAGGTATTTTTCAGCTTCTAAAGATTGCATGATAACCTGGCTCAAGGCAACTTCATCTTCGATTAGTAATATTTTCATATCTTTTAATTAGCTAACAAAGTTAATTTTGAAATTAGGAAAGACTTAGGAATTAAAGTCCAATAACAACTACGACAATATCATCATTATGATAAGCAGGATGAAAATGGGAAATTGCTCTTTGATTTTTATAAATCATCAGTTCATCATAGACCATTTTTTTCAGAATTCCTTTACCTTTTCCATGTACAAATTTTATTTCAGGCATATCCCAATATATTGCAGCATCCAACATATCGCGCATGTAGATGAGAGACTCATTAGCTAATTCATCTGGTGTATAATCCTGCCAGTCGTATAGAAAGGCTTCAGCATGTAAATCTATTTGTACAGGGGGTTTTTTCATGTAAATCTTTTTGCAAAGGTACAAAAGTAAGATTAACAGACTACAAATAAAGTTCAAGGAGCTTTACTTAACGTCGACAGCTGAATAGAGTCGGTCATACCATTTTTTGATAGTCGCAGCTTCCTCATAAGACTCTTTTTCAGCATGAGTAAGCATAATATCCTGTATTTGTATTATTAGATCATTATGGTCCTGAAAAATACCATTGCTGTCACGATAGTCATTAATTATTTCGAGCAAATGATTAAGCGATTTCATCTTGTGATACAAAATATGATGCTTTTCACCAATTTGATCTGCAATTTCTTCATACGCTACGCTAGAGTCATTCGTTTGGTTACGTGCCTTATTATAGAGCTGGCCGTAACCAGCAAGCCGATGATTAAGATCATAAATCGTGCTTTCAAGATCTTCAATGAGTACAATGAGATTTTCTTGAATTTCAAAATCTTTTGATACGATTGACATAATACCCCTTTTTGTATGAATATAATTAAAATTTTGATCATTTTAAATTACAATAGTGTAAAACAAAAAAAACGAAATAAAGTTTTTTTGCTTTGCATTGAGCTTTTTATATCACGCATACACCCAGTTTAAAGAAGTTTTAGTGTATATTATTAGTTTATTGTACCTTTGTTAAGTAAATAAGATTAGAGGCTTTTACAGGACTCTACATCTACCTAATGGTTGAGTATAATTGGGATTTTGTACTTAATATAGAAGGGAGAAGGTTCAAATTGATCTTTCTCCCTTTTTATTCGAAAACTTCAGAAAAGATTATTGTATATTAAATTAATGGGAAAAGAAATCACTATAAACGGGTATCAATTGGAAATTTGTTCCAATTCACCTCAATCTGCATTGTATGCTGCGCAAGGTGGGGCTACGCGGATCGAATTTTGTCAAAATTTGGAAAATGGCGGTATCACTCCTTCTTACGGTCAGATTGTTCAAGCAAGAAAGTTGATCGATATTGGCATACATGTCCTCATACGTCCAAGAGGAGGTGATTTTGTTTATTCCGATTTGGAATTTGATGAGATGTTGGCTGATGTACAGTTTTGTAAAGAGGCTGGCTGTGATGGTGTGGTGATAGGAGTAATGAAGAACGATGCAACAGTTGATATTGAACGAACGAAAGCCCTTGTCGATGCTGCAAGACCGATGCATGTAACTTTTCATCGCGCATTTGATAAGTGCGCCGATCCACTGTCTTCGTTAGCTATTTTAATCGAATTGGGAATTGATCGTTTATTGACCTCAGGATTGCAGAATAAAGCAGTGGATGGAGTTGAATTACTTAAAGAATTGGTCAAATCTGCGGAAGGAAAAATTGTTATTATGCCTGGTGCAGGAGTGGATAGTAATAATATTGAAATGATCTTAAAGACAACTGGAGCGACTGCTATACATAGTTCCGCGAAAGAAACAGTTTTTTCACAAATGTCTTATGATAGAAGTGAAGTGGAAGGTATGAATGAACCGATCTATCGTACATCAAAAGAAAAAGTCCACCAATTGGTAGACATCCTTAAAAAACAATAGCGTTGTAATTTACAACGCTATTGTTCTTAATATTTTTTAACCTATTTAGCTTCTAAAACTAATTGGTTTAAGATAGCATCGTTTTTAACGATTTGATTTGATTTCTTCATTTTAGATCTTGAACCAAGTTCAACATTACTACCTAAACTTAAGAACTGAACTTCAACACGTGAAGTAGTTTTATTTCTTCTATCTTTTCTTTTTAAACGTGTAACTCCCATTTTGATAAATTTTTTTATTGTTCAATAAAACGAGGTCGGAAGCGGATTCGAACCGCTGTAGGAGGTTTTGCAGACCTCAGCCTAGCCACTCGGCCATCCGACCCTATTTGTTCCCCTAGGGGAATGCAAAAGTAAAATTAATATTTGGATTAAAAAAGACTATTGTGCAATTATTTTTTAAAATAATCATTATCAAGCTGTTTTGTTTTTTGTGTTTTTTTTTGATACTCCGCGTTTCAGAAAGACTGTAGCAAGAAACAGGTCCTTGTCTATTTTATTGTACAGTAATCTTGACTTTTGTTTTTTTAATATATATCTGAATATTAGTGGTTTATCCATTTGGCGTGTAACTTGCATTGTTTGTGAAAACACTAATAACATAATAGAGCGATGAAAAAATTATTATTATCAACTACTGCAGCAGTATTACTTTCTGTTGGTGCATATGCACAAGGAGGATTAGGATACGGAGTTAAAGCAGGTGTCAATCTTCCTTCTTACAGTTACGGAGGAAGTGACCTTTCTGATTCAAAATCCACTGTTAATTTTCATGTTACTGGTTATTTAGATGCACCCGTTACGAGCAACTTTTATATACAACCAGGAGTTTCTTTACAAGGAAAAGGAGCTAAGTTTGCAGATGTTAAACTTAATGGCAATACATATGAATTGAAACAAAATACAATGTGGTTAGAAGTACCTGTGAATTTTGTGTTGAAATTTCCAACAGTTGGTGAAGGTAAATTCTTCGTTGGAGCTGGTCCATATGTATCATTTGGTCTAAGCGGAAAAAATAAATATGAAGCTAAATCCGGTAGCGGAACAACCTCCATTAGCGATGATTTCAAATTTGGTAAAGATGAAACCCTTAAAGGTACAGACTTCGGTGTGAATTTTTTAGCAGGATATCAGTTGGGTAGTGGATTATCGATCAATGCTGGCTACGGTTTAGGTTTAACTAATATTGCTGGAGCAAAAACGTTTAATGGGGATGTTAAAAACCGAGTTTGGTCAATAGGCCTCGGATTCGGAATTTAATTAAAAGAATTAAGATTGTAATTAAATCTTTTAAAATTAAACCCTTGCTTTTTGAGCAGGGGTTTTTTATTGTCAACTAAAACTTTACATTAGTTGTATTGTTTGACAATTACAATTAGATGATACTATGATAAAATTTCTGGGCTTACCATTTTACGTCAAATTAGCTTGTACGCTAATTTCCATTGTTATTTTAGGTTATCTCGCAAAGATAGGGGATACAATATTAGTCCCCTTTATACTGGGTCTGCTTTTAGCGTTGTTGCTCGTTCCCGTAAGTAATTTTTTTGAGAGAAAATTGAAATTTCCTCGCACTCTTGCTGGAATTATTACCGTTCTACTTTTCTTTGGCCTTTTAGGATTTGGATTTTACATGCTTGCTTCACAATTATCGATGATTAAGGAAGATTGGCCAGCTTTTAAGGAACAAATATTAGTGGGATTTCATAATGTGCAGATCTGGGTTACGGATCGCTTTGGCGTTATGCATAATGAACAAATGGATATCCTTAATAAGACGGCAACTAAGTCACTTGATAGCGGTACGCTCTTACTGGGAACAGCTTTGTTATCTTTATCTTCTCTGTTGATACTTTTTGTGTTTACTTTCCTTTATACTTTCTTTCTACTTATCTATCGTAGTCACATCGTGCGATTTCTGTTATTGTTAAATCATCAAGAACACCACAATATCGTTATGGATGTCGTTGGCCAAGTGCAGTATGTAGTGAAAAAATATTTGATTGGTTTATTGCTACAGATGCTGATCGTTTCTACATTGGTATTTGCAGCTTTGAGTATCATTGGAGTGAAATATAGTTTACTGTTAGCTATTATCACGGGCGTGTTTAATGTGCTTCCCTATATTGGGATTTTCACGTCTATGTTAGTAATTGCACTACTTACTTTTGCGACGACCTCCTTTACACATGTACTGATTGTGACTGGAGCACTTATTATTATACATCTTATCGATAGTAATTTTATTGTTCCAAAGGTAGTTGGCTCAAAAGTAAAAGTAAATTCTTTATTTGCGATGATGGCAATAATCGTAGGAGAGTTGATATGGGGGATTTCAGGTATGTTCTTAGCAATTCCTATATTGGCTATCTGCAAAATTGTGATGGACCGTGTAAAAGAATTGAAGCCATGGGGCTACTTGCTTGGAGAAGAAGATCATAAAGGAGATACTTATTGCACTATACGTAATACAATAAGTTCTAAGAAGTAGCAATAAATTAGTTTTTTTTTGGAGTATTTCAGCGTAAAGCCAGGATTTGGAATTGACTTAAAAGTCATTGTGATTTAAATACTGTATTTGAGCTTAAAGCTTGTTTTTTCTTCAAGTCACACCTATGTTAGGAATTATATAAATTATTCATTACAAGGCTCCATAAGTAGTAAAAAGCAGCATATAAAAAAGGCTTCTAATTTAACATTAGAAGCCTTTCTTGTTTTCAATCAGTGCAATTCTATCACACTTTGATTTCTACTTCAACACCTGAAGGTAATTCAAGTTTCATCAATGCATCAACAGTTTTAGAGTTAGATGAATAAATATCTAACAATCTCTTGTATGAACATAATTGGAATTGCTCACGCGCTTTTTTGTTAACGTGTGGAGAACGTAAAACTGTATAGATTTTTTTCTCAGTAGGTAATGGAATAGGACCACTAACAACTGCACCTGTAGGTTTTACTGTTTTTACGATTTTCTCAGCTGATTTGTCAACTAAATTGTAATCGTATGATTTCAATTTGATTCTGATTCTTTGGCTCATTTTTGTTTTTGTTTAAAATGATCTCCCGTTAGAGCTATTATCAACAGGAGATCGGTTTACTTTATATTAGAAAGGATTATTCTCCTTTTAATTTACCTTTTGCTTTTGCAACAACTTCTTCAGTTACGTTACGTGGAGCTTCTTCGAAGTGATCAAATTCCATAGTAGAAGTTGCACGACCTGAAGTGATAGTACGCAATTGTGTTACGTAACCAAACATTTCCGAAAGTGGAACTAATGCTTTAATTACTTGAGCACCATTACGGCTATCTAAACCTTGCATTAAACCACGACGACGGTTTAAGTCACCCATTACATCACCCATGTTTTCTTCTGGTGTTAAAACCTCTATTTTCATAATTGGTTCCATTAAGACAGGAGAACATTTTGGCAATGCTTCACGGTATGCTGAACGAGCAGCTAATTCAAACGATAATGAATCTGAATCGACAGCGTGGAATGAACCATCAATCAAACGAACTTTCATTCCTGATAATGGGAATCCTGCTAATACACCATTTTTCATTGAAGTTTCAAATCCTTTTTGAACTGAAGGGATAAATTCTTTTGGAATTTTACCACCAACAATTTCATTTACGAATTGAAGAGGAGATTTAGTTAAATCGTAGTCAGCATCAGCTGGAGAAATAACAACTTTAATGTCCGCAAATTTACCACGACCACCTGATTGTTTTTTGAATACCTCACGGTGTTCTGTAGTTCCGTTGATAGACTCTTTGTATGATACTTGAGGAGCACCTTGGTTAACCTCAACTTTGAACTCACGTTTCAAACGATCGATCAAGATCTCTAAGTGAAGCTCACCCATACCAGAGATAACTGTTTGACCAGTTTCTTCGTCAGTTTTTACTACGAATGTAGGATCTTCTTCAGCTAATTTACCAAGACCAATACCTAATCTATCGATGTCAGCTTGAGTTTTAGGCTCAATCGCTAATCCGATAACTGGCTCTGGGAAGTTCATTGACTCTAACACGATAGGGTGTTTTTCATCACATAAAGTATCACCAGTTTTGATGTCTTTGAAACCAACAACAGCACCAATATCACCAGCCTCGATGAAAGGGATAGGGTTTTGTTTGTTAGCGTGCATTTGGAAGATACGAGAAATACGCTCTTTGTTACCTGAACGAGTGTTCAATACATAAGAACCTGCATCTAACTTACCTGAATAAGCACGGATGAAACACAAACGACCTACGAAAGGGTCAGTTGCAATTTTGAAACCTAATGCTGCGAAAGGCTCGTTAACATCTGGTTTACGTAATAATTCTTCACCTGTATCTGGATGAGTACCTTTAACACCTTCTGAATCCATTGGAGAAGGCAATAATTCCATTACTAAATCCAACATAGTTTGAACACCTTTGTTTTTGAAAGATGAACCACAAACCATAGGAACGATAGAGTTATCCAATACTGCTGCACGTAAAGCATTTAAGATTTCACGCTCAGTTAATGAATTAGGATCTTCGAAGAATTTTTCCATCAAAGACTCATCATAACCCGCAACAGCTTCTAATAAACGCTCACGGTATTCAGCAACCTCTTCCAACATATCTTCTGGAATAGGAACTTCTGTAAACGTCATACCTTTATCATGCTCGTTCCAAACAATACCACGGTTGTTAATTAAATCAACAACACCAGTAAAAGTGTCTTCAGCGCCGATAGGTAATTGCAAAGCAACTGCTTCAGAACCTAACATTGATTTTACTTGACCAACAACTTTTAAGAAATCAGCACCAGAACGGTCCATTTTGTTAACGAAACCGATACGTGGAACGGCATAGTTATCAGCTAATCTCCAGTTAGTTTCTGATTGAGGCTCAACACCATCAACTGCAGAAAATAAGAATACTAATCCGTCTAATACACGTAATGAACGGTTTACTTCAACCGTAAAATCTACGTGACCTGGAGTATCGATAACGTTTACTTGGTATTTGTTACCACGGTACTGCCAGAAAACTGTAGTAGCTGCAGAAGTAATCGTGATACCACGCTCAGCCTCTTGCTCCATCCAGTCCATTGTTGAAGCACCTTCGTGCACTTCACCAAGTTTATGATTAACTCCTGAGTAGTAAAGAATACGCTCAGTTGTAGTTGTTTTACCAGCATCGATGTGAGCAGCGATACCAATATTTCTAGTGAATTTTAAATCTCTTGCCATAATATTTTTAAGCATTAGCCCAGATGGAGCTAAATATTTTTCTGTCTAAATAAGTACACCGATCCTGATAAAAGAATGAACGTTTACCAAAGATCGGTGTAATCATATTTTTGTGTGTAAGTTCAAAACTAGAATCTGAAGTGTGAGAACGCTTTGTTAGCTTCAGCCATTTTGTGCGTATCTTCTTTCTTCTTAACAGCAGCACCTTCACCTTTAGAAGCTGAAATGATTTCTCCTGCTAATTTTTCAAACATTGTTTTCTCACCACGTCTGCGTGAATATGAAATTAACCATTTCATACCCAAAGCAATTTTACGCTCAGGACGAACTTCCATAGGAACTTGGAAGTTAGCACCACCAACACGACGAGATTTAACCTCTACAGCTGGCATAACGTTGTTTAAAGCTTTTTTCCAAGCTTCTAAACCGCTTTCGCTAGTTTTTTGCTCTACTAATTCAATTGCATTGTAAAAAATTTCGTATGCTGTAGATTTTTTACCATCGTACATCATATTGTTTACAAAGCGTGTTACCTGAGTGTCGTTAAACTTTGGATCAGGTAAAATGATTCTCTTTTTTGGTTTTGATTTTCTCATTTTTCTTTCCTCCGTTTAATTATTTCTTTTTACCTTTTGCTGGCGCAGCCGCTGCTTGTCCTGGTTTAGGACGTTTAGTTCCGTATTTAGAACGACGTTGGTTACGACCTGCTACACCTGAAGTATCTAATGCACCACGGATAATGTGGTAACGTACACCTGGTAAATCTTTAACACGACCACCACGAATCAAAACGATTGAGTGCTCTTGTAAATTGTGACCTTCTCCTGGGATGTAAGCGTTAACCTCTTTACCGTTTGTTAAACGTACACGAGCTACTTTACGCATTGCTGAGTTTGGTTTTTTAGGGGTAGTAGTATATACACGTGTACATACACCTCTTCGCTGTGGACATGAGTCCAACGCTGGTGACTTACTCTTGTCAACCAGAGCTACTCTACCTTTTCTAACTAATTGTTGAATAGTAGGCATTTACCTGATTTTGTTATTTAATTTTATTCTTAAATTATTATAAGTTCGCAAAGATAACCATTTTATTGTTAAATCGAAATGTCCAGTCAATTAGTTTTCCACATTTTGCTTGAAAATCTTAGAGTTAGCTGTTAGATTAGTTTTTTTTGTAATAAGTAACGAACAACTTGATCAGCTCCATATTTCGATAAATGATCGTCATCATGCATGTAGGGATCTTGACCATTGTATTTAATTATTTCAGGTAAATTGTAAATATCAATGTAAATATCTTCTGGAATAAAGGTTTTTAGATAAGTGTTGATATGTGCAGATCGGGATTCAACGTAGTTTTCTTCTTTTACACTTTTATTTTTTATCTGTAGAGCCAAAATATTTGGAAAGATGATAGAATAACTAGGGGTCTGTCCGATCATTTTAAGTGGAATACCATTTTCTTTGAAATATTGAATTACTTGCTGAAGTTTTATTTTTAAGGTTTCATCCGGATATTGTTGCGAGCCCCAAAAACCAACAAGTATCACTTCATCAATTTTTTTCGTATTTTCTGGTATAAATTTTTGATACATATAGTCGATCAGTTCGCAAGATGCCTCTGGCCCTTTGGTGTCCAAAAGTGGATAAGTAGTGGATACGGTTGCTTGTAAAAGATTGATATTTTGTTTTTCTAATTGCTCTTTTAAACTCTGTCCGAAAACACCCGCATGACTATCCCCTAGTAAAAGAATATTCTTTTTGTTTGGAATGATGGTGGCACAGCTTTCAAAATTATATTGCTTAAATGTATTGTCTATATCCAGATGGCATATGCCTTTTCTGAATTGTGAAGCAAGTCTGTTTTTTCTGTAATTGGTGTTATAGTTCGTCAGGTAATCAATTTCTTTGTTTATTTGTAATCGATTATAAGGAAATATCATCATAATTCCTGTTAGCAACACAACAACGATGGTAGCAGCTATTGTAAATGGTAGTTGATCAAATTTCTTATTGATCTCGATGAAATAATAGGAAATACTTGCACAAAGTAAAGATAGTG
The DNA here is from genome assembly GCF_037479535.1 of Sphingobacterium sp. MYb388. Classification (NCBI taxonomy): domain Bacteria; kingdom Pseudomonadati; phylum Bacteroidota; class Sphingobacteriia; order Sphingobacteriales; family Sphingobacteriaceae; genus Sphingobacterium; species Sphingobacterium sp. MYb388. Next base: position 291,848 of record NZ_JBBGYV010000002.1, read on the forward strand.
TGAGGATGGGAATGATAATAAGAGGTTGATTCAATCCAAGATAAATGGCGAATACATAAATTGGCCAATGCCATAGATATAAAGAATAGGATAGTTTCGCTACCCATTGTATTGGTTTAATGGATAAAAAATTGAAATCGCACTGTGCTATAATGATACCAAAGGTCGCAATGACAGGAATAAGTGTATAATAGGAAGGCCAGCTTATATTTTGTTCGTTAAATAAATAGATACTAACAATTAAAATAGCATATCCCGTAATTGCAACTACTTTTCTGAAGAGCTTGGGTATCGACTTTTGAGTATAAGACTCTCCTAAAAATGCAAGTCCCCCAATTAACATTTCCCATGCCCGAGTCGGGAACATATAAAAACTGAAGGATTGATCTGTATTATTGAAATATAAGTTCAGACCTAATGACAGGATAATCAAAAAGATGAAAAAGCTAACAAACCTTATTTTATTGTTCGAGTAAAGACTTTTAAAAGGGAATAAGAGGGCAGGGTATAAAAGGTAAAATTGCCATTCGACCGATAATGACCATGTGTGCAAAAGGATGTTATTTTGAGAGGCAACATCAAAATATCCACTATTTAAATAATATTCAATATTGGAACTAAAGATTATGCTGAAAAATGCATTATTTCCAAGTTGCTGTAAGTCTTTTGGAAGTAATATAAAACTACCAATAATAGAAACACCTACAAGAAGAAACAAAAGTGCAGGAATAATGCGTGTTATACGTTTAGTGTAGAATTGCTTAAAAGAAAAGTTGCTATTCTCAAAGCCCTTTAAAATAATTCGGGTCATTAAGTAGCCAGAGATGACGAAAAAAATATCCACACCACTAAAGCCACCGTCAAAATAGGGTACTTTGAAATGAAAAAAAATTACTGCCAGTACCGCTAAAGCACGTAATGCCCCTATATCATTTCTAAATTTCATTTTTAAAGTAACTTGTAAACTGCAAATCTGAACAAAATAATTTATTTCACCTATTAAATTTTGTTCCATTTTATTTTTTAGAAAATATCATAAAAACATGAAATTTTGTTCCATTTTATTTTTTAGACAATATCATAAAAACATGAAATTGCGTTCATGTTTTTATGATATTTTTGTATCGTTTATCAAAATCGAAAATATAAATATGAAAAAAATCATCCTGCTTACGCTGACTCTGTTGTGTTCTAAAGTATATAGTCAGACATTTGAAGTAGTGCCGTTGGGAGTTTATGGAGGAGATCATGAAGATAATCTATCTTCATACTTGATTGGTAAGTATAAGGCAAATGCGTATTTAGCGCTAGATGCCGGTACTATAAATGCTGGAATTCGAAAAGCGATAACCTTAAAAACATTTGAGGTTCCAGCAGGCAGGGTATTGCGAGATTATATCAAAGGGTACTTCATCTCGCACGGACATCTTGATCATCTGGCAGGGATGATAATCAATTCTCCCTCAGATGCTGCAAAAAATATTTACGCAACAGCAGCAATGATAGATGTATTGAAAGCGCATTATTTTATAAACGATACATGGGCTAATTTTGCTAATGAAGGTGATTTACCCATACGGAAATATCAATATAAACGTTTAAAAATTGGTCAGATCGATACGGTAACAAATACCGGAATGACTATTCAGGCTTTTGATTTAAGCCATGTGAACCCGATGAAGAGTTCAGCAGTTTTAGTAACTATAGGCGACAGTTCTATCGTATACCTAGGAGATACAGGAGCAGACCGTGTGGAAAAGGTCACAAATCTTGAAAATTTATGGCAATCTATAGCACCCATAATTAAATCACGACGATTGAAAGCTTTAATGATTGAAGTTTCATTTCCTAATGCTCAACCAGAAAAATCACTTTTTGGACATTTAACACCTCAACTTTTAAACGAGGAATTGGGAAAGCTAGCAAGTTTTACCGGAATAGATATGGTACAAGGTTTAAATGTTATTGTTACCCATATGAAGCCTGTTTCCGATAATGTTGACACGATTAAACGGCAATTGCTGGAAAATAATTCTTATAAAGTTAATTTTATTTTTCCGGAGCAAGGAAAACGAATGGTTTTTTAAAATATACTATTAATGATGGCTATGTTTTTTTCAATTGAATGTCAATTTTTGTGTTTTACCTAAAAAAAAGTGAATTTTTCTACTTAGATTTAAGAATAATTGGAAGGTGTATGAGAGATTATTTTATTTTGTAAATCAGATTGTTATGAATTATTTAGAGGATGTTCAAAAATTGTTTTTGTATTATAAGCATTTAGTTGATAGTACTTTGAATCAGTTAAGTGATAGCCAGTTATTTTGGCGCTACAATGATGAAAGTAATAGTGTAGCTGTACTTATTCAGCATATATCCGGTAATATGAAGTCTCGTTTTACAGATTTTCTTACTTCTGATGGTGAAAAAGAATGGAGAAATCGTGATGCAGAGTTTGAATTGGTGGATCAGGACAAGAATAGGTTGTTTCGGGAGTGGAATGAAGCATGGGACAATTTATTTAACACCTTGAAGTGTTTGGAATTTGAAGATCTAGGAAAGCTAATTTATATCCGTAATCAGGGCCATACAGTCGTAGAAGCAATTAATCGACAATTGGCTCATTATCCCTATCATGTAGGACAAATTGTTATGTTGGGAAAAATGATGAAAGGGAATAATTGGAAGTCATTATCCATCCCGAAAGGCGAATCAGAAGTTTTTAATGCTGTTAAATTTACGCAGACTAGGCATATTGAGCATTTTACAGATGAGATGTTAAGACATTTGGATGGTTAGTTTCTCTTTGAAATGAAAAGCCCCCAAAAAAGTGTTTTACTTGATTGGAGGCGTCCATTGTATTTTAATATAACTTAACTGATTAAAGTAAAATCGATTTGACGTTTATCAAGATCAACCTTTTTAACTTTGATCTGTACTTCGTCACCTAATTGATATTTCTTTTTCTTGCGTTGACCTATGATTGCAAAGTTCTTTTCGTCTAATACATAAAAGTCGTCGTTAATGTCTCGTAATCTAACCATACCTTCACATTTGTTGGTTTCAATTTCTACGTACATACCCCATTCAGTTACACCAGAGATAATTCCTGTATATTCAGTCCCAATTTGTTCCTGTAAAAATTCAGCTTGTTTATATTTAATTGAAGCACGTTCGGCTTCTGCTGCCTTCTTCTCCATTTGTGAAGTGTGCTCACACATTTTTTCATAATGATCGGCATTGATTTTATCACCTCCACTTAAATAGTATGCTAATAATCTATGTACCATTACATCTGGATATCGGCGAATAGGTGAAGTGAAGTGCGTATAATAATCAAATGAAAGACCATAATGACTTGTTCCTTTAGTCGTATAGATCGCTTTTGCCATCGAACGAATTGCCAAGGATGTTAACATATTTTGTTCTTTACTGCCTTCAATTTTAGTCATTAAAGCATTGAGAGATTTTGCAGTTTCTTTGTCAGATTTGATCGTTAACTTATGCCCGAATCGAGCAGCAAATTGAGAAAATGTAGTTAATGTCTCTGGATTGGGGACATCGTGAAAACGATAAACAAATGGTAATTTATTTTTTCCTTTTCCTTGTTTTCCAATGTATTCAGCAACTTTTCTATTGGCTAAAAGCATGAAATCTTCAATGAGTTTATGCGCATCTTTTCTTACTTTGGTATAGACACCCGTTGGTTTACCGTTCTCATCCAACGTGAATTTTACTTCTTCACTTTCAAATGCGATTGCACCATTTTTAAATTTGCGCTCACGAAGAATATAAGCAAGTTCATTTAGTTTTAGTATCTCTGAAGCAAAATCTCCTGTTTTTGTTTCAATAACTTCTTGAGCTTCTTCGTAAGAAAAGCGTCGATCAGAATGAATGATAGTTCTTCCGAACCATTGCTCTACAACATTTGCCTTTTCATCAAGCTCAAAGACCGCCGAAAAACAAAGTTTATCCTCATGTGGTCGTAATGAACACACACCATTGGAAAGTCGCTCTGGAAGCATGGGGATTACCCTATCGACAAGATATACTGAAGTACCTCTTTCGTAAGCTTCTTTGTCCAGTTCAGTCTCTGGAATAACATAGTGCGAAACATCGGCAATATGGACTCCGATTTCATAATTCCCATTTTCTAATTGCTGAAAAGAAATTGCATCGTCGAAATCTTTTGCATCAGCAGGATCAATTGTAAATGTGGTGATTGCCCTGAAATCCCTACGTTTTGCAATTTCATCCTGAGAGCAGGTTTCTGGTAAAGCATTTGCCTCTTCTTCAACTTTTTTAGGAAACTTTAATGGAAATCCGTAGTCTGCCAATATAGCATTCATTTCCGTGTTGTTTTCTCCTTTTTTACCTAAAATAGTCTTGACTTTGCCAATCGGATTTTTTGCACCTTGTGGCCATTCAATAATAGAGACTACAACCTTTTCTCCATCCTTAGCACCCTCAAGATTATCAAGCGGTATAAAAATATCATGCAACATCTTTCTATCGTCTGCAATAAAGAATGCAAAGTTTTGAGAAAGATTGATAATACCTGTGAAATCTGTTTTTGCACGCTGTATAATTTCAACAACTTCTCCTTCTTTTTTACGGCCTCTGCTCTTTTCAAAAGTATGTACTTTAACAATATCTCCATGCAGTGCTTGACGTAATTTTCGAGGTGCTACAAAGATATCATTCTCAAATTCGTCTTGAGGTATAATATAAGCCGATCCTTCAGCAGTCATATCGACTTTTCCCGTCACGTAAACTTTAAGTTGACGAAGTTTGAATTTACCCTTCTCAACCTCTAAAAAAGGGCTGTTTTTCGGATGGTCAGTCAGAATGTTGGCGATTGCTATTTTGGAATCTGAATCGTGAACGTTCAGCTTTGATGCGACTTGTTTATAGTTGAGTGGCTTGTTGTTTGACTTCTCGAAGATGTCGATGATGAGCTGTGTTAAAACCTCTTGGTACGGGTTTTCTTTTTTTGTCGTCATACGTTTTTATTTACTTTTATCGTGTTGTAAGTGGGGGAGAAGGCTACTGTAGTTTGCAATATAATACCATTGCTATTTAGGCTATTCCCGATGTCTTATCACATACAATATACAAATATTAATCCGAAATTGTGGATATCTAAATGTTCTTTGTTTTTGTTATAGAATTAAGTGTATTTTTAATTCTATTTAGCTTATTTAATATTTTGATAACCAGTATAGTGAGTATTAAATAGCTTAATGAATCATTATTTGTGATGTTGATAAACAATATACTTTCAGGTTCTGCTCGATTTTTAATATTTTGCTAAATGTGTTTTTATCAAATTCTTATTTATTAAAATTTAATAAAGTGTATTGTATCAATTATTTAGATTTCTTTTTGCTGAATTTTAGTTGATGATTAAGAAAGAATCTTAGCATCAGGATTTAGTAGAAGCGTGTGCAAAGTAAAGGTTTTTAGAAATACTGGTACCTTCCTTTGAATTCAGTAAAATTTTGTTTTTTTATTATTTTTCCTGACATTGATCGCATAGACCCAGGGCATTTATAGCTACAGCTTCAAGTTTGTAACCTTCAGGAATGTTGAAGGAGGGAAGTGTGATTTCATCCATACAAAATACGGAGTTACAGCTTCTGCAGATGAAGTGCACATGTTGGTCATGATGATTGTGCTCGGAGCAGTTGGTCGAACAGAGGGCGTAAGTAGCTGTACCATTTAGATCAAAAATTTTATGCAATATTCCCTTCTCCTCAAATGAAGCTAAAACGCGATAGAGGGTGACACGATCAATTTCTTTACCGATTAATTTTTCGAGCTCTGGTTGTGAAATGGCTGATTTCTTAGTCGATATAACTTCCAAAGTTCGCAGTCTAGGCTGTGTAACCTTAAGCTGATATTGTTTTAGTAAAGTTGTAAAATCGACACGCTCATGTACTGTTTTTTCCTGTTGTTGCTCTTTACTCATAATACAAAAATACATCATTATTCTAATATAAAAAAGCGGTCAGAAACAAGTTATTCATACTCGTTTCTGACCGTTTCTTTAAAGTCGTTTTATATCGATTTTATTTCCCTGCTGCCTTCGCGTGGTCAGCTAAGAAAGTAGCAAGACCACTATCTGTTAAAGGGTGTTTTAATAAAGCTGTGATTGCAGATAAAGGACCCGTCATCACATCAGCTCCAATCTTAGCACAACCTAAAATGTGTGCACTGTTACGTACCGAAGCGGCTAAGATCTGTGTTGGGAAACTGTAGTTATCATAGATTAAACGGATTTCTTCGATAAGTCCTAAACCATCTGTAGAAATGTCATCTAAACGACCAATGAAAGGTGAAACATAAGTAGCTCCAGCTTTTGCAGCTAGGAGTGCCTGACCTGCAGAGAAAACCAAAGTACAATTTGTTTTGATTCCTTTTTTGCTGAAATATTTAATTGCCTTGATACCATCTTTGATCATAGGAACTTTAACAACAATCTTGTCATCTAACTTTGCAAGTGCTTCTCCTTCTTTGATCATTTCTTCGTAGTTTGTAGAAATTACCTCCGCACTTACATCGCCATCTACGATAGCACAGATCGCTTTGTAATGATTGATTACATTCTCGTCACCACTGATTCCTTCTTTAGCCATTAAACTTGGGTTTGTTGTTACCCCGTCTAATACACCTAAATCTTGTGCTTCTTTGATTTGTTCTAAGTTTGCTGTGTCAATAAAAAATTTCATCTTGTATTGAATTGATTGTTAATTGTTTGGTTTATTTACCATTAAGTGGCAAAGTTATCGATTAAAATTCACTAATCTTGTGCAGAAATGAAATTACTGCACAAATATTGCTTAGTCATTACTGTTCATTTTAGATCATTCCTTTCATTTACTTCTATTATTCATTGATATGCAGATATTTCGTTCGCTTCAGTATCCAAATTTTAGATTACATATAATTGGCCAGGCAATCTCATTGATGGGCACTTGGATGCAACGTGTTGCTATAAGTTGGTTAGTATATAAGTTAACAGATTCTGTTTTCTGGTTAGGTTTTGTATCTTTCATCTCCCTGCTTCCTTCTTTGGTATTATCTCCATTTATTGGAAGTTTTGTCGATAAACATAAAAAGTATAAGCTTGTTTTTATTACACAAATAGGTCTAATGATTCAAGCAGGAATCTTAACACTATTAGTGTACCTGAAGATGGAAACAGTATTGTGGTTATCTATTTTGGGATTTGCACAAGGAGTAATCAACGCTTTCGATGTGTTAGGAAGACAATCGTTGATGGTACACTTAGTGGATAATAGAAAAGATCTGCCTAATGCAATAGCACTAAATTCTTCTATATTTAATGCCGCGCGTATGGTTGGTCCGGCTATTGGTGGTATATTATTGAGTACATACGGTGAAATGATGTGTTTCAGCAGTAATTTTCTGAGTTTTATCCCTGTTTTGATTACTTTATGGATGATGAATGTCACAGAAAGTACAGCAAGCTTAAGCAAAGGAAGTAATTGGCAGGGATTGGTCGAAGGGTTTTATTATTTGAAAAGATCGCCCCATATTTTTTCGCTTATTATAGTGATGACTTTTTCTAGCTTATTAGTGATTCCATATACTTCTTTATTACCTGCTGTAGCAAAAGAAATGTTTAATGGCGATGCAGGTACATTTTCATGGTTTGAAAGTGCAGCTGGTCTTGGGGCAATGATAGGTGCTATTAATATGGCACGGCTAAAATCGGGGACTAATATGCGCTACCAAGTAATGGGCGCAGCATTGTTAATGGGAGCTGCCTTGTTTTTACTCGGGCATTCATCTGTTTTAGTTCTTGCTCTCTTATATACGGCGATCGTTTCTTTCGCTATGATGATGCAGAACTCCAGTATTAATACGTATATACAGACGCATGCGATGCCGATCTATAGAGCACGAGCAATTTCTTATTATGTAATGGCGTTTCAAGGTGTTTTCCCTATAGGTAGTTTGCTTATAGGGGCTTTAGCAAGCTATTTCGGATTGCGTAGTGTCTTATACTTTATGGGCGGTGCAGGTTTTTTGATTGCTTTATCTTATTATTTATATTTACGTCTGCATATTCATAAAAGGCTCTTTAAGTTTTAACTTTCTCTTGAGTAATTTAAGCGTTTTCTTTTTGTAATCAATCACTGCGCCATAAGGAGCTAAAATATCTCCTCCGATCACTCCGATCACAGGACGTAGATTCATCTGTTCGTAAGCATAGTTAATAGAACTGAGGTCAAGAACTGCAGCCCTATAATTTTTTATTTTCCAATCATGGATTTTAAAAAGAGGAATATGAATCAAAAAACTTTCCATGTTATTCGTGCCTAAACCTGTTGAAAGCGTATCGGTACTTTCTAATTGGAATTGGTCTGTGTGAATTTTTTCTAATTGGTTTTTATCAAAAACAGTCTTTGAAGCTCCAGTATCTAAAACCATTAAATGGGTAGTTTCGTATAAAGTGACCTCTATTAAAATATGAGTGCCTTGCTCCTGTAATTGTAAAATCTGTAAGGGGATGATTGCCATATTCCAAACATAGAAAAAATATGTGCTTCATGAAAGTTAAAGTATCTTTATTTAGATAGATTAATGCACTTGATCTAAAGTTTGCCGTAAAGCGGTAGGATTATTTAAATTTTTAAACTGCGTTGGTGTTAAACCTGTGTTTTTTTTGAATTGATTGCTGAGATATGCAGTGCTTGAATAATTAAGCTTTTCAGCGATTTCAGCTAATGAAAGTTCATCGTAAATTAATAACTCCTTAATATATTCTATTTTTTGGAAGATAGCATATTTTTCAATACTGATACTTGCTACAGAAGAGAAGAGGGCACTTAAAGAGCTGTATTCAACATGTAAATGATCACTTAATATATCTGATAAATTTTTATTCAGATAGTTATAAGGACAGCGTGTATAATCGATGATCAGCAATTTTATTTTTTCAATAAGACGCGTGTTTCTATCATCGATTAATTCAAAACCAATAGCATGCAGATTTTCCTTCACTTTCTTTCGTTGTTCCGGTTGTAGTGAATGGTCCAACGTAACAACACCTAGTTGTAGATCATGATAAGGGATATGCAACTCTTTAAATATATTTTCTACAGCCATCTTACATCTATTGCAGACCATATTTTTAATAAAGAGTTGCATATTATTTTTATAAAACGTTAATATCTTTTAGTACATTATTCATGTTTCGAACAGCATCCGCACTTTTGTGTAGTTTTTGCTTTTCCTCTTCCGAAAGCTTCAAAGGTACAATTTTATCCCATCCATTTTTATTGATGATGACTGGAACACCTAAATTGATATCCGATAATCCAAATTCTCCATCCAAAAATACACTTGCTGTGAAAAGCTTGTTTTGATTTCTAACGATACTTTCAACGACAGCTGCAGTCGCTGCCCCAGGAGCATACCATGCAGAGGTTCCGATTAAGGATGTCAAAGTTGCACCGCCTACCATTGTTTTCTGAATAATTTCTTCTTGCTCCTCCTCTGTTAAAAAATCAGTTACAGGAATACTATTCCATGTGGCATGTTTGATCAGAGGAATCATAGTCGTATCGCCGTGACCGCCGACAACAATTGCATTAAGGTCACTTGCAGAAGCGTTTAATTTTTGACTTAGCTGATATTTAAATCGTGCAGAATCCAATGTTCCCCCCATACCTATGATTCTATTTTTTGGAAGACCAGAGCTTTTTAAAGCCAAATATGTCATGGTATCCATTGGATTTGAAACAATAATAATAATGACCTCAGGAGAATGTTTGATCAAATTATCAACTACTGTTTTAACAATATTTGCATTAGTGCCGATTAGTTCTTCTCTGGTCATGCCCGGTTTTCTCGGAATTCCTGAAGTAATAACTGCTACAGTGGAGCCTGCGGTTGCACTGTAATCATTCGTTACACCTATTATTTTTGAGTCGAATCCCAATAAAGCAGCAGTCTGTGACATATCTTGTGCCTTACCTTCAGCAAACCCTTCCTTGATATCTAAAAGGATGATTTCTTCAGCAACCTCTCTTCTAATTAAATTATCTGCAGTTGTCGCTCCAACTGCTCCTGCACCAACTATTGTAACTTTCATAAGCCTTTTAATTTTGGTCCTTAGACATTAATTTTTCTTTGAATTTACTCAATAAATAGTAGGAAAGCAATTAAGTTGTATAAAAAATGATAGGAAATAAAAAGGAGAACTTTCGTTCTCCTTTTTATTAAAATGGATAGCCAATAGCTAGATTAAACATTAAGTTGTCCTTGCGCCATCTGCTACTTCCTAAATCAATATCTTTCAAGACCCAACGCTCTCCTTTATCCAAATATGGAATACGGAATGGAATAGCAAAATCTGTTCTTAATATAAGAAAAGTAAAGTCAAATCTTAAACCTAAACCGCCACCGACAGCTAATTCAGTCAAGAAATCTTTGCTAAATTTTGCTCCGGGCTTTTCATCATCTGTATTTTGTAGCCACACATTACCGGCATCAATAAATGCCGCCCAATGGACAAAACCAGCCAATTTAGCACGATATTCTGTACTCATTTCCAATTTTATATCTCCAGTTTGATCAGCATAGAACTTATTGGTCCCAATGTTTTGAGGTTTTAAAGTTCCTGGACCAATTGCTCGAGCAGCAAAAGCGCGAATACTGTTTGGACCACCCACATAATACTGTTTTAGATAGGGTAAAGCACGGGAGTTACCATAAGAGTAACTTAGACCTAAACTGACTCGCGATGCTAATTGTGAATTTTCACTTAGTTTTAAATAATGTCTACCATCACCACTTACCTTGATATATTGAGAAAAATAAGCGTTGAATAATTTAAATGTTTTACCCTCATTGTAGTTGGCACCTTTTATCAATCCCAATACATTACCAGATAAATCTAAATTTCCTTTAAAATAAAAGGTGTTTTTTAGATTTTTGTTCATCATATTGGATAAAGTAAAATTATAATTTGGACCAATAGTAAACTGTGGCTCTATAGCATGTTTTAGCGTTGGTACCGTATCCATCTGGGCTTTATATTCGTCTGAAATACGGCTGGGCTGTACATATGTAATCTCTAATAATCCCAAATCATGTTGTTTCTCTTCAGATTCCTGCCAGATATAACCATAGTCTAGTTTTAGAGATCGTAATGTATATGCTCGAGTTCTATTTAAGAATTCAAATCCCGTTTTGATGTAGGTTTTTGGTATAAATCTACGACTGGGATTTATTTTGAAAGGCGAAAGAATACGGGGAAATGTTAAAGTAAGATCTGCACCATAGCGATAATAGCTTGAGTTTAGACTTACACTTCCACCGGTCTGTGTTTCGTATCCACCAAAAACATTTAGACTTAACAGTTCGGCACCTCTAAAGGCATTGCGTAATTGCCAGTTCACATTAAGTTCGGATCCATTATATACCGAAGCCATTTTTCCTAACAATTCGAGACGAATAGATTTCTTAGGAAGAGGAGTAAGATAGTAATATACATCTAGTCCGTTTTTGACATCTTTACTATCAACGAAGTTGTTTTTAACAAATTTGAAGCTATTTAGATTTACAAGATGACTGATTGTTTTATTATGGGCACCGCGATTATAACGATCTCCTTTTTTAAAGAAGATATGGTTAGCTATAACGGGTTTTCTAAAGGTATTTTTTGGATCTATAAAGTAATATGAACTATCGAATAATTGCGCATTACGTGGAGCACGTTGATATCCTGTACCTTCGTCCGTATAATTTGGATAGATGTATATATTATTTATCTTGGATGGTGATTTAGCTATAACAGGTGTTTCAGGTTTAATAGTGACATATAAATTGACTTTATTATCTCCAATTGTACTATCTGCTTCCACCAATATATAGTCAGGACTGAAATAATAGTACCCAATATTTTTAAGTTCATTATCAATCCGATCACGTTCATTCAGGATATCATCTAAACTATAATGCTTACCAACCTTTAAAAGAGACTTATCACGAGATAGGAGTATATCTCGGCCAAGCTGTATCGTACTGTCTACATTAAACGTAACAGATTTTATTTTATAAATCAGATTAGTCGTCGCAATATAGTGTATGGTCGCTTCTTTATCCTTAATTGTAGTGTCAGACTTTACCTCTGCATTAAAGAAACCAATATTTTCAAGTCGATTTCTTAACAGGTTTTCATTATATTCCCTATTTACATCACTCAATAAAACGGGTTCTTCACCCATTTTTTTTAGTTGTCTGCGAATGAAGTTTTTTCCAACTGAATCACCAGCCATGTTGTTGAAAGCTAGTTTGTAACGCCATCCAAAAAGTGTCTTATTGGGTTTGGGCATTAATACCTGTTCCAGATGCGTAGCTAAGGCCTTTTTATGTTCTTTGGAAATCGTATCCGATTCAATATCGACATGGCCATCCACATATAAGGACTGACCCTCTTTTAAATTTTTTGTGGTCGAACAAGAAGCAATGAAAAGCCCTATAAATACAACAAAAGCTATAAATTGATTGCTATTTTTCATTATTCTCCCTTTCTTCATTTCTAATCACTTTTTCTCCTATTGTATCTGTTTTCTGATTCGTTGAATCAGTCTTATTGCTTGGTTTGGTTTGCTGGATTTGTTTTCTATCCAAGTAACGTTCTTTATATTTCTTAGGATCGTTACGCATCATACTATCTCGAATTGCAAAGCGGACGCTGTCCCTGTAAACGGAGTCGGTTTCCATACGTTCTACGTCAAAACGTTTACGGAAATTTTTGCTTCGGGTATTATATTCATTTAATTTTTTAGAATTCATCCAAATTTCTCTGAATTTATTGTAGCTCATATTGATGATAAATCCAATACCTGTTTCAACATATTGGCCCTGAAGTGTTACTTGATATTGGTTTTTCCGATATACGCGAGCGAAATAGCGACCATCTTGAGACAGTTGATAATCTAGACTAATATCTCCGGCAATATTCGCAGCTTGCTCTCCAGGTCTTGAATTCCCTTCAACTTCAAAATTCGAACCTATAGTGATTTTCAAACGGTCGTTAAATAGCATTTTTGAAACACCAATATTTAAATCGGTACGTGTTTCCCCAACTCCAGTTGTAAAATCCTGCTCGGATTGTAAGTCAAAATCTAATTCCACTCCTTTAATTAAATCCGAAGCTAGTCGGTTTAACTGTGACGTTAGTAATGAACTCACACTATTACGTGCCATAGATTCGACACCGCCACCACCAGATAAACTTTCAAATGGATTAGAAGCCAAAAAGCGTCCTAATACGATCAATGAGAAAACCTGCTTATTCATTTCAGAAGGGTCTGTTCGTATTTGTGAAAGGGCATTATTGACTTTACTCACCACATCTTGAGACGCAATGGCGTTATTTTCATCCAGATCAATATCAAATCCTAGTTTAGGCTCGAATAACTTTTCTGTGATTAATAAATTGACATTAAATGGTACTCGCTGTTTGTATAGATTAGAATTATCTGCACCAAGTTGAGTTTGTACCAATTCCAGGGTAGGGGCCTTGACTTTGTATACTGCAGTGATATCCATTCTCGCATCTAGCGGGTCTCCTGCCCATGTAATTGTACTTCCTTCTTTAAATAAGAACTCACGTTTCACAGGCCCAAAAGAAAACGAATAACTTCCTTTGTCGACCGTATAAGTTCCCGACATGGTGATTTTGTTACTCGCATCGATACCTGCATTTAATTCAGCTTCACCTTGGATGTTTAAGGCGTCCTGAGATCCTTCGTCAAGAATAACTTTGAATTTAGCATTCTTGTCAGTTTGAAGATTCAGCGTCACATCGATTCCTGTTAATTTTGTTGTTGTTAGTGAATCCAATTTTGCAAAAACATTTGCTCTTGTTGTATCACTTTTATCAACAAATTCTACGACACCTTTTCGCTCCACCATTCCAGGGTCATCATTCGGCATAATGAATACAAAATCAGTTTTATCTTGAACTTTGATATTTCCATCGACAACAGGTTTATCCAATGTGCCTCTTATACGTAGATCAGAAGAAACGTACATTTTACCAAAGAACAGATCATTATCCTCCCGAGTCGAATTCACAACTTCAAAGTTATCAGTCTTAAGATTCAAATTAAAGTCATAATCTGTATAGTTTTTAGTTAAAATGGTACCATTCAAATCACCAGTATTGCCTTTTTTATCTTTGATGTTGAAATTGGATAAAGAGATTCCCCTATTATCAAAACTAATTTTTTCGTTATCAATTAAGAACGCCGCATTAAGCATAGCAACATTAAATTCAGCACCATTAAAATTCAGATCACCGTTGATAACAGGTCTATCAGTCGTCCCGGATATTTTAAGCTCTCCTTGGACATCCCCTTTAGATTCTTTTAAGTACCCAAAGCTGAAAGCTTGGATTGTCTTCATTTTTAAAGGAGCAATGTTGAGCGTAGCATCAAAAGTAGCTTCTCCAGTTGGAGGACTTATAAACTCTCCGATTAAACTGACGTTATTGCCATTTTCAGTAATACTGACATTGGCTGCATACGTGTTTTCTTTTTCATTATTAACTTTAATATTGACATTTCCAATTGTATCCGTCCCTAAGTAAAATTTATCAATTCCAATATCTGATACAAAAACAGGGTTACTTTCAAGGCGTGAAATCGTTGCTTGTCCATTAATACCACCACCAATATTCATGTCATCAGCGGCAATCATTTTACTGAGGGTCTCAATTCTGAAATTTTTAAAAAGTAGATCTATAGGTGAATTCAGAACACTATCCTGTGATTTAATTTCCAATAACTGTCCCTTGTTTTCCAGAATGAAATTATGAGCTTGAATACCCGCTTTACCAAAGGATAAAACATTCGTACTATCGACATTCCATTTATCATAATTTAGCATTAATCCATCTTCTAGTAAGCTAAAAAGAAAGTTGCCACGATCTACTTTCATATGGGCACCTAAATGGTACTGTTCTTTATCTTTTTTGTCTTTAATCCAAACGCCAAAATCTAAGTTATTTTTAATGACTTTACCACTGAGTACCGTATTGATCAATTCGATATTGCTAACTTTTATTTTGTTAATCAAAGCAGAATAATACATGGTGCTGTCAACTGTTGTCAGATCAAAAGTCACACTATTAATATCTGTGCCTGCATAAACAATTTTTGGTGCATCGAGCTTAGCCTGGATTAACTTGTTCTTACTATTAAACATACCATCAAGTGTGATGTCTTTCATTTCAGTCAGATCAGGTAAGAAGTCCTTTATAAATTTTGTTCTGGTCAACTGAGCAGAAAATTCAAATTGTTGATCTTCGTATTTTGGAATGGTTACAGGAGCTCCAGGTTGATAATAAACGTGTGCAATGTCTTGTATTGCTGTACCAAGCTCCATTAATTTATATTTACCAACTAAATGGGCATTTAAAAAGGCAGATTTTAACATTAAAAGATTTGAGCTGCTATCCGAACGAGCGATAATTGAAATACTATCAAGAGTGTAGCGGTCATTATTGTATGCAATTGAAGAATTGATGATATGTGCTTCTCCATTCAGGAAATTAGGGTCTGCTGTTTCAAAATTTCCGACCATTTTGCCATGATAACGGAAGTCATCATCCATTAACTTTAAATTCTGTAAATTAATGCTATCGACCATCAGTTCAAAATCGACTTTCGGATATTTTGCATGCATATTCGCGGTAGCATTTAAATTGAATTTGACATTTGGATCAATACTATTAATTGAAGCTTCGATATCGCCTACATTAGCATTCATATTCATATCGATATTATGGTATTGATATCCTAAAGCATCCAGACGGATTAGTTTTCCGTCCACATTCGCTATCGCTTTTTTAGGATCTAATCCATGCCCTTTTACGTTGGCTTCAAATGATAAGATACCTAAAACAGAATCTTGTTTCAAAATTTTTCCGATGTCAAAGTCTTTAATAGATACGTAAGCATCATATGTCGTATCACGCTTTGCCATATCAAATTTACCATTTACTTTAGCAGTTCCTTTTTCCGTCACTAAGGATAAATTGGTGTTGAATGATTGCATTCCCCCTTTAAATGTTCCAGTAAGCCCTATTGCATTTGGAAGTTCAAGATTTTTAGGAAATAATGATTTGGCAACAAGTTGTTCAATATCAGATCGGCCAGTTGTGAATTTTTTGAGCGTAAGGTCAATAGACATCTTATCAACATTAGGAAGACCCTTGAGTCTAGCACTGGCAATTACTTTTGTATTCGATAATGTGCTGAAATCTAAGTGTGGGATATTGAGATCGTTCAGTTTTCCCATTACTTTTCCGTCAATATTGAATTTTTTATTCATGAGCGGATGCATGATCTCCATAGTATCCAAGAACGGAGCAAAATAATAAATATCGCGCATATCAACATGACTCTTTTTAATGTTGGCATTGACAGTAAGCAATTCAGGTTTTTCCGATATAGCCTCTAAAGAAGGATAAGATATTTTAATATAATCTTGTAATAATGTTTTAGAAGTTGCAGCATACAGATTTTTGATCTCAGCACCTGTATTGGTATAGATAAAATCACCTTTTAGATTTTTAATTTCGAAACCGGAGTGATCTTTTGCTGTTAATGATTTTAGCGATCCGCTAATTGAATCTGCGCTATAATACAAATCAGTCATCGCAGTATTGATCGCAGGGATTTTAATATTGAAATAATCAAATCCTTTCATCCGTGCTTGATTGTCATCTTTATACCATACATTGGTATTATTGATGTTGATGTCCGAAACAGAAACAATCCAATTAACCTTGGATGGTGCTGATGCTGTTGTATTTTTATCTGCGGCTGGTTTAGTTATTTTTGCTATTTTATCAAAAAACACCTGTGAATCAGATCCTTCTAAATTAATCTTTTTTATTGAAACAATTTCCTTATTAAGATCAATACTATTAATATCCGCGTGTAGCTTTTGAATGGCAAACCTTGTTCTCAGTTTTCCCGCTTTATCTTCATATCGAACATTGATATTTCGCAGGTCTGCCGTATTAATACCAATATCAGGTAATAAAGAAGTGGCAATTGCAGTGGAATCAGTAATTCCAAAATCTTCAACACTGGGGCCATCGCCTTCTTGGGTAGGATTCCATTGTGTGACTAATGCACTTAAGCCGTCAATAGTAACTTTTGGCATATCAAATGCCATATTTTTTGTCAAGTCAAATTTCTTGATCCTGGTGTCAAAATGTTTCAAATAGACGTCAGCGCTCGTGCCAATTACGTCATCGGCATATACCACATGAAAACGATCAAAGATAACTTTGTCCATATTGAATACCATAGCAGAAGAAGTATCAGTTTTTGCTTTGGTACTTTCAGGACTCGCAAATGCTTTTATGATATAGTCAAAATTGAAACTGCTGTCAGGCATAGACCGACGTATTTTTGCGGTAATGCCAGTAGCCTCCAGTTGCTGGATTTCTACTGTACTTTTTAGTAGTTTCATCATATTGATGTCCACTTTGATGGCCTCACCTGCTACTAATGTATCTCTAGATTGATCTTCCAGATAGATGTTCTCTAAAACAAGTTTTTTTGGAAATTCAATATTGATGCTACCAATATGAAAGGGCGTGCCAATTTTGCCCTCAACATAAGTGGCTACTTTTCCGGCAATAAAATTTTGCACGGAAGGAAGTCGAATCAAAAAAATAATGAGAAGTAAGAGTCCAATGACAGATCCAATAATCCATAAAAGGGTCTTTAATGCGATACGGCTAAATTTATTCAAAATATTTTTTAGTCTTTATATAAACCTTAATTTATTATTATAACGTAAAACAAGTGATTATGTTTATATCTTATTTACTATTTTACATTTAATTTTATTACAAAGAAGGATGGATATTCCAGTTTTTCTCCAAGAACTAAATATAGGGAGAAGTATTTGTAATGTTGTCGAAATTAATCAAAAATAGTGCCTTATTTCTAGTATACAACCTCTATTTTTAAGTTTGGCTTTTAGATTGGTTTTTTGCTTTTTTTCTACGTATATTCGAGATAATCAACATAAAACAAATGGAAAGAAAGAAATTTTTAAGCTCATTAGCGCTAGCGAGCGTTGGAGGAACAGTACTGACTTCATGTCTAAATACACAAAGTAATAATGAAACAACAATAACACAAGCCGGATTCAATGCCGGATTTATATTTCATAGCGTCTATTTCTGGTTAAAAGAAGGAATCACGGCAGAGGAAGATAAGGATTTTTTAAAGTTTTTTGACATTTTGAAAAAAGTGCCAGGAGTACAATCTTGCCATATCGGTAAACCCGCTAAAACTAATCCAAGACCAGTGGTCGATAATTCTTTTTCATATCATATCATGTTGACCTTTGAAAATCTGGAAGCAATTACAAAATATGAAGAACATCCAGATCATCTAGCTGGGATTGATCAATATAGTAAGTATTGGGTAAAAGTAGAAGTAAAAGATACGGTTATTAGCTAGTTCTTAATAAAAAGCATAATGTGAAAGAGAGGATCATAAGTGCTCTCTTTCATATGTCTATCATTTTACTTCAATACTCTGAGATGTGTTTTGATTGTCTTGGTCATTATCATCTTTTTCTTGTCGCTCGACAGTTATTTTGCATTCTGTCAATAAAGCCGCCATAGCACCAACTGCTGCAAATATAGGGGCAAAGATGAGGCCTATAGCACCTACAGTAACAGGGAAACTCATGATTTCTTTTCCTGATTTATCGGATATGCTGATTTTCGTCACATTTCCATCCGCAATGAGTTCTTTAATCTTCTTTAGTAGATTTTCACCTGTAATCGAGAAAGTTTCTTTAATGCTCATAATGATTTGATTTTTAAAATGATGTCCAATAAATATAATCATTATTGTCCAAATAATTGGATAGAAATGTTAAAAGCGTTGCTCACGCTTAAACTGATTAAATCTGGATTTATTTTTACCATCAACTCGTGAAGCTACTGCCCATATTGCCGCGGGCAACCAACCGATAAGTGTGCATTGCAAAATCAAACATAAAATTCCAGAAAATATTTTCCCTCTTAAAAAAAAGGAAAGCCAAGGTAATAATACTGCTATTAAGATCATATCTTTTGTTTCTTTGTTTAGCCAAAGATAAATCCTACAATAATTTATTCACGTCTTTTTTAGGTAAACCTAGAAAAAGCATCGGCGAACATAGGTTATAAAAAGGTGAATAAATTCCTTCTTTCAATTGCTTACCTCATTTCGATGAGCTCACTTAACGTTTTTCCATCCCAGGTGTATTTCTTTTGACTTTTTGTTTCCTTGTAATTCGGCTCATCTAAATTGTCATCAATATTTTCGCCTTCAACTATTTTTTTATAGATCATAGTGGGATCACCTTTATGTTCGGAGGGGAACAAGATTGTTTCATCATAATAGAATACACCCGCATCAGAAACAGACATTTTGCTTGGAAAATGAATTAATTCTTGACCAGTCCATGCAAAATAGTAATATTGGGTAGCGATTCCACATGCCTCACCTAAAAAAGCAGAACGATGAATATTTTTAATGTTTTTTAATCCCATTCCTCCTAAGATCTTAGTCTCGGTACCAGTTTGATCATTTACCTCAGCTTGATATGAAGCGCGCGCAATAACGTTTTTTTCTCGATCAAAAACTTTGAGTTCGGCGTCATAATAAGATGGTGAATTTTCAGTAAAGGATCTGAATTTTTTAAAACCATAAATGAACTGTTCGCCCTCCTGGTTAAGTATGCTGTTGAGAGCTAGTAAACCTAACCATATAAAACCCTCTTTTTTGACATTGTCTTTTATAAAACTAATTTTATACCATGGCGCATAAAATCCTCTTATCGTACTTCCATTGTACCCCTCACTGTTAATAACAACCATTGCGCCCTCTTGTAGAGAATCGACCAACTTCGATTTAGTATCCGCATTTTCACGGACATATGCCACGTCAGCGAATACATAAGCTGTATCACCTTTCTGAAAATTCCATAAAGTGTATTCATCACTGACAGCATACGCTGCAGGTTGTTCCTGTGCACGAACTAATAAAAAGGTAATTGAAAATAGAAAGAGAAGTGCTTTTTTTTTCATGTTTTTAACAATCTAGTTTTTTTGTGTAAAATACTTATTTTGGAATGATCATAATCAATTAGATGACAAATTTGATTCCAATTAGGGATATGAATGTAATTATTTTTACACATCATTATAAATGAAAATATTGTTCAGTTCTATGCGTTTGAATTTTAATTGTTTATATCGTCTTTTAAACGCACATATTTTTAATATAGGGTAGCATTGGCTATGGGGATGAAACGCTAAAATTTAAGAGGGCCAATTTTCATTAAAATTGGCCCTCTTAAATTTTTAATTCTGAAATGATTTAAGCAAGACTAGCTAAGCTATCTTCTAATATTTTAATTTTAGATTCAGCATCAGCTTTCTTGTTTTGTTCATTTTGAATAATTTCTGGCTTCGCATTTTGAACAAAACGCTCATTCGATAATTTTTTGTCTACAGAAACGAGAAATCCTTTTAAATAATCAATTTCTTTTGTGATTCTTTCACGTTCAGCGTCTACATCTATGTTTTCTTCAAGCGCAACATAACATTCTTCTTTGCCAGCTAAGAAACTAACTGCTCCAGCTACTTTTTCTTGAACAAAGGTTAGTTTTTCAATGTTAGCCAACTTGATAATACTTTCTTGATAGTTTGTAAAATCAATTTCTGTTGCATTGATAGCTAACGGTAAAGCAATTTTAGGTGAAATCTGCTTAGTATTACGGATATTTCGAACTTCAGAAATAATCTGCTGAACAAAAGTAAATTCCTTAATGATTTTTTGATCGATAGCGCCAACCGTTGGATACTCTGCAACAATGATACAATCTTTTGCATCGCGTTCTCCAAATAGTTCATCATGCCAAAGTTCCTCAGACAAGAAAGGCATAAAAGGATGAACCAATGTAAGTATACGTTTGAAAAATCCCTTTACCACTTCAAAAGTTTCCGTTTCAAGAGGAGTTTGATACGCAGGTTTTACAAGCTCTAAATACCAAGCACAGAAATCATCCCATACTAATTTGTAAGTAGACATCAGGGCATCGGATAGGCGATAATGATTAAAGTGATCTTCGATCTCAATTAAAGTAGCATTAAATTTGCTTTCAAACCATTTTGCCGCAGTTTTCTGAGCTTCAGTTGCAGGAGCATCTATAGTCTCTAAACCTTTAACTAAACGGAATGCATTCCATATTTTATTCGCAAAATTACGACCTTGCTCACAGTAAGAGACATCAAACATTAAGTCATTTCCAGCAGGCGAAGAAAGTAGCATACCTACGCGTACACCATCGGTGCCGTATTGAGCCATCAGTTCGATCGGATCAGGAGAATTTCCTAATGATTTGGACATTTTCCGGCCCAATTTATCACGAACGATACCTGTTAGATATACATTTTTGAAAGGAGCTTTACCCGTATATGCATGTCCCATGATCATCATACGCGCTACCCAGAAAAATAAAATTTCGGGAGCTGTTACTAAATCATTTGTAGGGTAGTAATAGTTGAATTCTTCATTTTCAGGGTTGCGAACCCCGTCGAATACCGACATAGGCCATAAACCAGACGAGAACCATGTATCGAGTACATCTTCCTCCTGACGGATCGCACCAGCAACTTTACCTTGAGATTCAAACTCTTGAATTGCCTCAGATTCAGTTTTTGCAACTACCCATTCGTTTTTTTCATTGTACCATGCCGGAATACGTTGACCCCACCATAGCTGACGAGAAATACACCAATCTTTTACATTTTCCATCCAATGCTTGTAGCTGGATGTAAATTTGTCTGGAATTAAATTTACTTCTCCGCTTACAACATAATCTAATGCAGGTTGAGCTAATTTATCCATTTTGCACCACCATTGCATGGAAAGTTTTGGTTCAATAGCAGCATCAGTACGCTCTGAAAAGCCTACTTGAGATTTATAATCTTCAATTTTTTCGATCTGATTGACTTCCTCTAAAAGTTTCGCAATTTTTTTACGAGCAATGAAGCGGTCTTCACCAACTAAAATTTGAGCATTGGCATTTAATGTTCCATCATCGTTTAATAAATCAATGATTTCTAAGTTATGTTTTTGACCTAAAGCATAATCATTCAAATCGTGAGCAGGAGTTACTTTAAGGCAACCTGTACCAAATTCTATATCCACGTATTCATCTTCGATGATTGGAATCTCACGATTTATTAATGGGATAATAACTGATTTACCTTTTAGGTGTGTATAGCGCTCATCATTAGGGTTAATACAGATAGCTGCATCGGCCATGATCGTCTCTGGACGAGTCGTAGCAATGATGATTTGTTCATTTGAATCCTTAATTTGATAACGGATGTAGTATAGTTTTTGGTTGACCTCTCTACGGATTACCTCTTCATCAGATAAAGCTGTTTTTCCCTGTGGATCCCAGTTTACCATACGGACACCACGGTAAATATAACCTTCTTTATAGAACTTGATGAAGGTGTCAATCACTGATTCTGATAAATCAGCGTCCATTGTAAATTTTGTGCGTTCCCAATCACATGAGGCACCTAATTTCTCAAGTTGTTTTAAGATGATGCCACCATATTTCTCTTTCCATTCCCAAGCATGTTTTAAGAAATCTTCACGCGATAATGATTTTTTATCAATTCCCTGCTCTTTCAACATAGCGACAACCTTTGCTTCAGTTGCAATAGAGGCATGATCGGTTCCAGGGACCCAACAAGCATTTTTACCCTGCATACGTGCTCGACGAATCAATACATCTTGAATGGTATTGTTCAGCATATGTCCCATGTGCAATACACCGGTGACGTTCGGAGGAGGCATTACTATTGTGTACGGTTCACGCTCATCAGGTGTAGAACGGAAAAATCCGTTCTCCATCCAGTAGCTGTACCATTTGTCTTCAGCTTCTTTAGGATTGTAAGTTTTTGCTATACTCATGATAATTTTTTTTCAAAATCGTTTGCAAATTTAGCGAATTTAGTTGTTTTATAGAAGTTTAATATTGCTATTTCAAAAATTGGTTTTCGACTCATTTATGCTTTTCATTGCGTATAAAACCACATTAGTAAATGTAAATATATAATTAAGAGTATATCTTAAATTTTATCAAGCTTTAATGTGTTGAGTATGATCTTGTTGTAGTGTTGGTTTTGCAACCATTTCTCTTGTAAAATTGAAATTGACCTTATGGTAATATTTTTATAACATAATCATAACATTTTAGACTATTATTACTGAAATAGCGTACATTTGCGTGTTTTACATAAATACTAAAAATGAATAGAATTGCCAATGAGTTAAAGGCCCTAACTCAGTACTTTTTATTTTGGCTTATCATATGTTTTATTGATCGATTGCTGTTTATAACAGCTTTTTTTGATAAAATTGGATCGAAAAATTTCTCAGAGATTTTCAAAATCTATTATCACGGCCTTAGTTTAGATTTTTCAGCAGTATCCTATATCTGTGCAGTTCCATTTCTTATCTACTGTATCTTATCTTTTTTACCGAATGTACATTATAAAAGAAAAATATTGGATGTGTACACCATCACTTTGCTCGTTATTTATTTTGTTGTTTCTTTTATTAATATCAATATTTATCGGGAATGGGGCGATAAAATTTCAAAGAGAGCAATTGATGCTTTTTTAGCATCACCATCTGGAGCCGTTGCTTCTGCCGAATCAACACCTGTATTCTTTCCAGTTTTTGGAATGATTGTCGGAATCGTTGTGGGCTATTTTTTATATCGTTGGATGTTCAAAAAAGTGCATTTTTATAATATTAAGTTGCCTTGGCAGAATGCTATTAAATTATTGATTGGTGCTATTTTGCTATTTACCTTTATAAGAGGAGGATATGGAAGAGCAACTTTAAATCCGAGCAAAGCTTATTTTTCTGAGCAAAGCTTTTATAATCATGCTGCGGTAAATACACAATGGGCACTGTTGCGGGACTATTTTGCGAAAAGTACCCGGTTAAAAAGTCCTTATCAGTTTTATAATGATGAAGCCCAGCTCCATTCGACTTTAAAACCAGCATTTAATGCAAATCCAGATTCATCCGTTTCTATATTGACTACGAAACGTCCCAACGTTGTTGTTATCATGTTAGAAAGTTTTGTTGGCGGTCTTATTGAATCAATGGGAGGAGAAAAAGGAATTACACCAAATTTTGAGAAATTAATTAATCAAGGCGTATTTTTTGATCACATTTATGCGGCCGCAGATCGATCTGATAAAGGAATGGTGGGAATATTCAGTGCCTTTCCGGCACAAGGACCCGAAAGCATTATCAAGTATATCGATAAACATGAGAATTTGCCGGCCGTAGGTCAAGAATTAAGCAGTGCAGGTTACCATGGCTCATTTTATCATGGGGGTCAAAGTGAGTTTTACAATTTTAAATCGTACATGTTGATGCACGGTGTTTCGAAAGTTGTCGATAATGCAAACTTTGGTGTAGATGTTTCACGGGCTTCATGGGGTGTCTATGACCATATTGTATTAAAACGAATGCTACATGATTTTGATACCGAGAAAACCCCCTTCTTTTCAACAATTTTTACACTAATCAATCACGAACCCTTTAACTTGCCAGGGCGTTATAAATTTGGGACCAAATCAAATGCAGATAAATTTAGAAGCACGGCCTTCTATACAGATTCGATTGTTTATGATTTTATTAATCAAGCCAAAACCAAAAGCTGGTATAAAAATACCCTATTTGTTGTTGTAGCAGATCATGGACACCGGTTGCCTGCAGAGAAATGGGAGTTGTCTAACCCGCATCGTTTTCATATCCCACTTTTATTTTTTGGCGATGTAATCAAACCCGAATTCAGAGGTAAAAAAATCGACCGTATCGGTAATCAGACCGATATGGTAGCTACATTGCTTCATCAATTAAATCTTCCGGCTACTCGATACCATTGGAGTCGCGACTTATTGAATCCAACCACACCTCAAATTGCGTTTTACAATTCTAAAGATGCTTTTGGTGTAATTACACCAGATCAAGTCGTGAGTTTTGATAATGTAGGGAAGATTATTAATTATAAACAGAATAGTGACTATTCTCCTGTAAAAACAGATAGTTTACTCAATATAGGAAAAGCTTATTACCAAGAAGTGTATAAAGAGTTTTTAAAATATTAGATAGAAAATATGATAAAGTTGAAAGGTTCATTTGCACCATATCTCGGTTTGCTGATTAGATTTCTCATACTGTTGTTAATTTATGCTTTTTTAAGACTGGGTTTTTATGGGATTAATTATGCTCTTTTTCCCCATGTAAATAGTGCTCAATTATTGTATATGTTATGGGGTGGGGTTAAATTTGATATCGTAGCACTACTATATTTAAATATACTCTATTTATTGATGCAGATTATTCCTGCACCATTCAAGTATAATACCTTATATCAAAAAATAGCAAAGTGGATTTTTATTATTACCAATTCAATCGGAATCGCTTTAAATTTAGTTGATTTTGCTTATTATCCATTTACCTTGAAACGAACTACAGGGACGGTATTTGATCAGTTTGCAAATGAAAAAAATTTAGGTTCCTTGGCTATAGATTTTTGCCTTGACTACTGGTATCTTTTTATACTATTTGCGATATTGATTTATGCTTTAATTAAGCTATATGATCTCGTACAAGTGCAGCGTCCACTACTGTTTAGATGGCCTACATATAGCATTCAATCGGCTTGTTTTTTAATTGCTATTTTTCTGTTTATTGGAGGTGTTCGTGGAGGATGGGCGCATAGTACAAGGCCTATTACATTAAGTAATGCAGGAGATTATGTAACGAATCCCGAAGAGATGAATATTGTATTAAATACCCCTTTTAGTTTAATGAAGACGTTAAAAGCGGTTAATTTAAAACCTATTCATACGTATACAGAACAAGAGCTGACTACAATTTATAATCCTGTTCATTATCCTCAAAGTAAGGAGCCTTTTAAAAAAATGAATGTTGTCTTTCTAATTTTGGAAAGCTTTGCAAAAGAACATTTTGGAGAGTTAAATAAAGATATTCAAGGCGGACAGTATAAAGGATATACACCATTTTTGGATTCTTTAATCCGGGAAGGATATACTTTTGAACATACCTATGCTAACGGACGTAAATCAATTGATGCATTGCCTTCTGTTATAACAGGAATACCATCTGTAGGTGAACCATTTGTATTGTCGGTATATTCAGGTAATAAAACGACCAGTATTGCTAATTTGTTAGCAAATAAAGGTTATGAAACAGCATTTTTTCACGGTGCTCCAAATGGAAGTATGGGATTTTCTGCATATATGAAGTTAGCCGGTATTCAACATTATTATGGTAAAAACGAATACAATAACGATGCAGACTTTGACGGTATCTGGGGCATATGGGACGAACCGTTTATGCAATATATGGCTAATGAAATTAACACCTTTAAACAGCCATTTTTTGCAAGCTTCTTTTCGCTTTCTTCTCACCACCCTTTTAAAGTACCCTCAAAATATGAAGGAGTTTTTCCAAAGGGACCTTTACCTGTTCAAGAACCTATAGGTTATACTGATAATGCACTGCGTCAATTTTTTAAAACTGCATCTTCTATGTCTTGGTATAAAAACACCTTGTTTGTTATCTGTGCAGATCATGCAACGGTAAGTGCATTGCCAGAATACCAGACTGCGGCCAATAGTTATGCGATTCCTATTATCCTTTACCATCCAGGAGGAGATTTAAAAGGTAGAAGTGATAAATTGGCGCAACAGATAGATATCATGCCTACAGTATTAAATTATTTGAATTATGATAAACCATATTTTGCATTTGGTTTCGATGCATTAAATCCAACAAAGGAAAATTTTGTAGTCAACAATAATTCAGGAATATTTAATTTTTATTACAAAGATTATTTGCTGATCAACGATGGAATAAAAAATATTTCCCTCCACAATCTAAAAGAAGATAGGTTGATGAAACATGATTTATTGAAACAACCACCCCTAGTGCTAGATACCATGGAAACAAAATTTAAAGCTTTTGAACAGCAATATAATAACCGAATGATCGAAAATAAATTAATTTACGACGGTAAATAACTGAATTATTATCATTTATATTAAGCATTGCCCCACAAAGGTGATGCTTTTTGTATTTTTAAGATTAACAAGACGATCACCCTAGCACGATATAAGAGTGAGCCTGCAGGATGATAACAATGGCTATACGATCACCCTAGCACGACATAGGATTGAGCCTGCAAGTAGATAACATTGACTATACCATCAGCCTAGATCGACACAATGAATAGGTTATCTATGCACCTGCTATGCACAATATACATACAACAAATAGCCGAATGAGCTTATAGGATGACTATAGGTTGAAACTCATTTTGAAAAGTTTTAATACAAACTTTAGAAATAGGATAAATGATCGATGGAGATTACACGTTTGTGAAAGATTAAAATAACTAAAAAATATTTATTCGCTATTCGTTTTTTATACGTCAATTTGTAATTTATTTGCCCATGAACTAAAGTAGTAATCCTTATCTTTGCATCATGTCTGAACACGCTATTTTGGAACAAGAAACAATTGTGGCATTAGCCACAGCAAGTGGTAATGGTGCTATCGCTGTAATACGTCTTTCTGGTAAAGATGCTATTGAAATAACCAACCAGGTATTTCGGGGTAAGAATTTGCTCAAGCAAGCTTCACATACGCTTCATTTCGGTACAGTACGAGATGGAGAAGAAATCATTGATGAGGTATTGGTCTCACTATTTGTAGGTCCTAATTCTTATACTAAAGAAAATGTAGTTGAGATCTCCACCCACAATTCTAAGTATATAATTGAACGTGTGATGAGTTTGCTTATTAAAAAAGGAGCACGAGCAGCTAAAGCAGGGGAATTCACATTACGTGCTTTTTTAAATGGGGGAATGGACCTTTCTCAAGCAGAAGCTGTTGCTGATTTGATTGCTTCAAATTCTGCCGCTTCCCATCAAATTGCGATGCAACAGATGAGAGGCGGATTTTCCAATCAGTTGAAAAAATTGAGAGATGATTTGATCCACTTTGCATCACTAATAGAATTAGAACTCGACTTTTCAGAAGAAGATGTAGAATTTGCAAACCGCGATCAATTGAAAAGTTTAATTAAACAAATTAATCAAGTGGTGAGTAAGTTGATTTCTTCATTTGAACAAGGTAATGTCTTGAAAAATGGTGTTCCAGTCGTAATTGCAGGTAAACCTAATGTCGGAAAATCTACATTGTTGAATGCTTTATTGAATGAGGAGCGCGCCATTGTATCGGACATTGCGGGTACCACAAGAGATACGATTGAAGATGAAATAAATATCAAAGGAATTACTTTCCGATTTATTGATACTGCCGGTATTCGTGAAACTATCGATGTTATCGAGGCTAAAGGAGTAGAGCGTACAAGAGAAAAAATGAAGCAGGCACGTTTAATCATTTATTTATTTGATCCTACACAAGACGAGGTGGTAGATATTGAGGAGCAGATTGCAGAAGTTGCAGTGTTGAACATACCTTTTGTTACAATTATTAATAAAGCTGACTTGCTTACAGTAGAGCAGAAAAAGCAGTATGAGGTTTTAAAACCGCTATACATATCTGCAAAAGAACAAATAGGGGTAGAAGAGCTAAAAGATGAACTATTAAATCAAGTAAATCTATCTAACTTAAATACTGACGATGTCTTAGTAACCAATATCCGTCACGTAGAAGCTCTTCAGCATACACGAACATCCTTGGAACGCGTACTCAACGGAATTGACAACCCGGTTACATCTGATTTCTTAGCCATGGATATACGTCAATCATTATATCATTTAGGCGAAATTACAGGTTCTGTTTCAACCGATGATTTGTTGGATAATATATTTTCTAAATTCTGTATCGGAAAATAATAATTGGAATAATTAACAGTTAAAAAGCACTAACAGTCAAATTGTTAGTGTTTTTTTTGTGATTAATGATTTGCTGAATAAAAATTCGTGTTTGCTATAGTGGATAGTAGAACTCAAAAATTAGAATTGACTCTGTTTTCTATTATTGACGTTTATTTTGTTCCGATCGATCTGATTGATGCTAGTGTGTGGTAATTAACTGTGATGTCTATTTTATATTCAATTGACTATTACTTAAAGTCCTGTAATATGGGGTGATGAAATACAATATTCGTTTTATCATTTTAAAAGCATATGGTGATTTTAAATATTCGTATTTCCCACTGAAATTCCTTAAATTTAAATACTCCAATATTAAGCGGGTTTAGTTAATCAATATCTTATTAGCCTTAAGCTTTTTGTCAAGCTTGTATTGTTAATGTTCATAAAAACATAGAAATGAAGATCACATCCATTTTATATTTATTGCTATTGGGGCCCCTAATTGGCAAAGCCCAGGAAAATCTCGATTTTAGTGGCAATAAGACCATTGTTTCTCCCGAGATTAACGGAAAACAGATAACCTTCAGACTTTTGGCTCCAGAAGCGAAGACTGTAAAGTTACAGGGAAATTGGATGCAAACTGATGACTTGAATTCTGGAATTAAAGATTCAAGGGGAGTATGGTCGTTTACAAATCAAGATCTGAAACCCGATATTTATACCTATTCTTTTATTGTGGATGGAGTTAAAGCTACTGATCCCAATAACGCTTATCAGGTTCGGGATGTGAGTTCTGTCATGAGCATGTTTATCGTAAATGGATCAGAATCATCCAATTATACTGTTCAAAATGTCCCTCATGGTACTGTTGCTAAAAGATGGTATACTTCAAGAGGGCTAAAAGAAGATCGTAGATTAACCGTTTATACACCTCCCGGTTATGAGGCTTCAAAAGAAAAATATCCTGTCCTTTATCTTTTACATGGGATGGGGGGGGACGAAGAAGCTTGGATGACCTTAGGGAGAGCTTCACAAATTTTAGATAATCTAATAGCGCAAGGAAAAGCAGAGCCGATGATCGTCATTATGCCTAATGGTCACACGAGTAATGCGGCTGCACCAGGGGAGTCTTCTAAGGGTTTCTATAAAATTGATATGGTAACTCCAGATATTTTTACAGGAGATATGGAAGCTAATTTTAATGAAATCATAGCTTTTACAGAACAGAATTATCGGGTGAAAGCTGATGCGAAAAATCGAGCTATTGCTGGACTTTCAATGGGAGGTTTTCATTCCTTGTATATTTCAGCTAACCAACCTAAAACTTTTGATTATATTGGATTATTTTCTCCTGCAATTCTTCCTCCAGAAAATAAGAAAAGTCCGATTTACGAAAATCTTGATGCCAAGCTTCAGGTTCAAAAAAACAACGCTTGCCGCTTGTACTGGATTGCCATTGGGAAAACGGATTTTTTATACAAGCATGTTGCCGGCTTCAGGGATAAACTCGATAAGATGAATTTTAGCTATCAATATGTCGAATCAGAAGGCGGTCATACCTGGAGCAACTGGAGGAAATATCTCAATGATTTTGTTCCTCAATTGTTTAAATAAAAAAAGTGTTATGATGCGAAAAATTAAAAGTATCGTTGTTTTTTGTGCTTCTAGTTTAGGTAAAGAAAATAGCTATGAGGAGCAAGCTGCTCATGTCGGGCATGTATTTGCGAAAAAAGGTATTCGTCTAGTATATGGTGGTGGACGAGTTGGATTGATGGGAGCAGTTGCCAATGGTGCATTAGAAAAAGGAGGCGAAGTGATAGGTGTCATTCCTGAGTTTCTCAATTCCAAGGAAAGAGAGCATACAGGGGTTACAAAGTTAATTACAGTAGATACCATGCATGATCGCAAGCGAATCATGCACGATTATTCAGATGGAGTCATTGCATTGCCAGGGGGCTTTGGAACACTCGAAGAGCTATTTGAAATGGTGACTTGGGGTCAGCTGGGGTTGCATAAAAAACCAGTTGGAATTCTCAATACGAATGGTTATTATGATCACCTCCTGCTATTTATTGATCACATGACGGCAGAAGGTTTATTGAAAGAAGAGAATAAATCCATGCTTCTGTTTGGAAATACCATTGAAGAGTTATTAGAAAAAATGGAACGGTACGAAGCACCCAAGGTTACTAAATGGATAGAAAAAGATGAAATTTAAACCTATTTATTAGTTGTTTAAGCATCTCTCTTATTGTGATTTTACTTTCGTCTTAATTTTTTTACAATTTGACTGATTAAAACAGATTTATAATCTGTTTATTTGTGTATCAGTAATGATGAAATTTCATCGAATAAACCTAACCGTATGGCGCTAATTATTTTAAATATTATTTTTTGCATTGCTTTTATAGGATTTGCCTATGTAAATCTCAATGATAAAGATTCCTGGCTGTGGATTCCAATTTATATGCTGGCCTCTATTTGTTGCGGACTAGCCGTGTTTAATTTCTACTATCCATTTATATACCTTGGTGCTATTGTATTTTATCTAGTTTATGCAGTTATACTTTTTTTTGCAAAAGATGGCGTTCGCGATTGGTTGATGAAATATCGTAGACCAAGTATTGTGGAAAGTATGCAAGCAACGAAGCCATATATTGAGAAGACAAGAGAGTTTTTTGGTCTTCTGATTGTTAGTGGCGCATTAGCTATAAATTATTTTGTTGCTGTTAATTTATAAAATTTATACTTGTGATTGATTTAAAAAAGAAAAAACAGCTAAGTGATATATTTCAAAAAATTATCCAACAAAACCTAAAATTAGATGCATGGTCTTGGTTGGACAATAAAGTGGAATTGATTAAAAATGAAGAAAAAACACTTCAATTAAATTTGAGTTTTTCCCAGCTCCCAAGAAAGCTTGGAAAAGAAAATATTGTTGTCCAATCCGAAGATGTTTTTGATCTAAAACAATTATTACCTGGCTTTTCTTTGGAAGCATGGACCATTGACCGATTATGTAGAGTATGGTTGTTGATGCAGTTACCTGATCAGAACAAGGAACAATATCTGAAAAAAATCAAGACTTTATTTATTGCTTCAGAAATGAATGAACTGATTGCATTATACTCCGCTTTACCTTTCTTGAGCCATACCGAAGAATGGGTCGGTAAATGTGAAGAAGGAATCCGTAGTAATATAGGTACTGTATTGGAAGCAATTATGTATCATAATCCTTATCCATCAGTTATGCTTTCAGAAGGAGCATGGAATCAAATGATTTTGAAAGCATTTTTTACAGAGAAAGATGTTAAAAAAATTACTGGATTAAAAGAGCGCGTTAATCAGGCTTTAGCGAATACCTTGAACGATTATGTACAGGAACGCTTGGCAGCCCATAGAACTGTTCATCCAGAAATCTACCAATTAATAGAATTAGGAAAATAAAAAAATATTGAATTATGTGCTGTAATGAAAATTTCCAAGAAAGAAATTTAGGCGAAAGAAACCAAAGTACTCTTGATTTAGATGATATTAGTGGAATGAAGTTTTTTGACCCTCATATTCACATGACTTCACGAACTACCGATGATTACCAAGCAATGGTTGATGCCGGGATTGTGGCAATTATTGAACCTGCTTTTTGGTTAGGACAACCTCGAACAGGGATCGATAGTTTTACGGATTACTACAGTAGCTTAATTGGATGGGAAAGATTTAGATCTTCTCAGTTTGGTATTAAGCATTACTGTACTATAGGATTAAATTCACGTGAGGCGAACAATGAGCAATTAGCCGAGCAGGTGATGGAATTACTGCCTCAGTTTATTTTCAAGGAAGGTGTGGTCGGTATTGGTGAAATTGGTTTTGATGATCAGACTGCTGCCGAAGAAAAATATTTCCGGTTACAGCTGGAGCTTGCTAAAGAAGCTGGACTTCCCGTACAGATTCATACACCACATAGAGACAAGAAAAAAGGCACGCAACGAAGCATGGATATTGCTATTGAACATGGACTTTCTCCGTATTCAGTGATTATAGATCATAATAATGAAGAAACGGTTAAAGAAGTCTTAGATCGAGGGTTTTGGGCAGCTTTTACGATTTATCCTTTTACGAAAATGGGAAATGAACGTATGGTTGAGGTTGTTAAACAATATGGTTCTGAAAGAATTATGATTAATTCAGCTGCCGATTGGGGAATTTCTGATCCGCTCGCTGTTCCTAAAACGGCAGCTCTGATGAAACAATCAGGTATTAGTTTAGATGATATTGAATTGGTGAGTTACCGGAATGCAATTACCGCTTTTGGTCAAAGTGGACAGATAGACGAACGTGATTTTGTAACTATAAAAAATATTGATCAGTCTCAAAAATTTGAAAGTAATTCTATTTTGCGTGGTGGTCAACAACCAAGGATAGATAAGAATTCGATCATTATTACTTAATCGTACACATATTGAAAAAATTAAAAGGATATATACGATTAATGAGACCAGCAAATGTCGTTACTGCAGTAGCCGACGCACTCGCTGGTATAGCAATATCCGGATATTTATTAACCGAAGGATGGAATTCTCCAGTACCTATTATTTTACTTTGCATTTCAACAATAGGGCTGTATAGTGGTGGAATTATTTTTAACGATGTTTTTGATGCAGATCTGGATAGAATAGAACGACCTGAGCGACCCATACCTAGTGGATTGATCAGCGAAAAAGAGGCCACAGTATTTGGATCTTTATTCTTCTTAATTGGACTAATAGCAGCCTATTTAGTAGGAAGTATTACAGTAATATTAGCTATAGCGATTATTTTAGCTTGTCTTGTCTACAACAGATGGGCAAAACATCATTCATTTTTAGGTCCGCTTAATATGGGACTTTGCCGTGGCCTAAACCTCTTATTGGGAGTTAGTATTATAAGTACAGAGGTAAGTCAATGGTGGTTCTTGGCTATTGTACCTATTATCTACATCGCTTCTATTACAATGATTAGTCGGGGAGAAGTACATGGAGGAAGTAAAAAAATGCTTTATTTTGCCGCTGTTCTTTATGCAGTTGTTATCGCTAACATTTTATTTTTTGCACAAACAAAGGGGGATATTATTATTACTCTTTTGTTTATCATTCCGTTCGCTTGGATGATTTTTAAACCCCTATTAAGAGCTATAAATAATCCGATAGGCCCCAATATAGGTAAAGCCGTTAAAGCAGGAGTGATTGCATTGATCCTCATGAATGCTGCATGGGCAAGTGTATTTGCTGATTGGAAAATTGCACTTGTCATTATTTTTTTATTACCATTATCTATTATACTGAGTAAAGCATTCGCAGTTACTTAATTAATGATTTTCAATTATGAGTTTTTTAGAACAGTCATTTAGTGTGAAATTTGAATATAAAATACATTTTACTAAATCGTTATTTCACACCGATAACCCTACTTTTACAGATTTTTTTAAAAGCAATCCTACAGATGTATTGCGTAAGATTTTTTTCGTCCTAGATCAGGGAGTTGCTGATGCACACCCAGATCTGGTTTCAGCGATCAGAACCTATTTCGATCATCAGCAAGAAGTACAGCTGATTTCTGAAATTTTGATTATACAAGGAGGAGAAGCCTCAAAAAATGATACAGGTCTATTCGATCGTTTGGTTGAAGCAGTAGATCAATATGGAATAGACCGACATTCTTACATTGCCGCGATCGGTGGTGGTGCCGTGCTTGATCTTGTCGGTTACGCAGCCGCAGTGTCACATCGTGGAATTAAACACATTCGTATACCAACGACTGTACTCTCGCAAAATGACTCTGGGATTGGTGTTAAGAACGGTATAAATTATAAGGGTAAGAAAAATTTTTTAGGCACTTTTGCTCCCCCCGCGGCTGTGTTTAATGATGATCAGTTTTTGTTAACATTAACGGATAGAGATTGGCGGTCAGGAATATCTGAAGCAGTTAAAGTTGCTTTAATCAAAGATCCTACATTCTTTTATTGGATCGAAGATAATGCAGCGAAACTGGTGAGTCGTGATTTAGAGACCATGGATTACTTAATTGTACGTTGTGCCGAATTGCATTTAAACCATATCGCATCAGCCGATCCATTCGAGATGGGATCTGCGAGACCATTAGATTTCGGTCATTGGAGTGCACATAAATTAGAACAATTGAGTAATTTCAGTGTGCTGCATGGGGAGGCTGTAGCCATGGGAATAGCTTTGGATAGCACGTATTCTTTCTTAAGTGGATTGTTAACAGAAGATAAGCTTTTGCGCATATTGAATGTGCTGCTTCATTTATCATTTGATATTTCTAATCCATTTATTCAGATCAATGATGAAGAATCACCAATACTTCGCGGTTTAACTGAATTCCAGGAACATCTTGGCGGTAAATTGACCATTACATTATTGACGGATCTCGGAACAGGTAAGGAAGTTCACCACATGGATCACCAGTTATTGATAGCGGCAAGTAACTATGTCTTAAATTTTACCAGCACAACAGCTGGTTTGGATCATTAAATTAGTTAAAATGAAAGTTAATACAGGACATTTAACCTATTGCACCAATATTCATCCAGGGAAAAATTGGAATGATGATTTTACAGCTCTAAAAGATAATTTTTCTTTTATCAAAGAATCAGTTTCGCCTGGCCAGCCATTGGGAATAGGATTAAGATTATCAAATGTATCGAGTTTAGAACTTAGCGAGCAGGGTAATATAGCGGAATTTAAACATTGGTTAAAAGAAAATAATGCTTATGTTTTTACAATGAATGGATTTCCTTATGGAGAATTTCACCGTACTGTTGTCAAAGAAGATGTACATACCCCTGACTGGACTACAGAAGCACGTAAAGATTATACAATCAGACTTTTCACTATTCTTCAATCCTTATTACCAGAAGGAATGGTCGGTGGAATTTCGACATCGCCGCTTAGTTATAGACATTGGTTCAAGACGACTACCGATTTTACGGAAGCCAAAAATGCTGCTACGATAAATATAGTTGCTGTAATACAAGAATTAGTTACAATAGCAAATGCGACAGGTACGGTTATGCACCTTGACTTGGAACCAGAACCTGATGGAATCATTGAAACTGGACGAGAATTTATAGATTGGTATACAGACGATCTGCTTCCAACTGCTATTTCAGATCTTGTAGATTCATTTGGCATTACCGCTATCGAAGCTGAAGCTCTTACCAAGAGACATCTTTGCCTTTGTTATGACGTATGCCATTTTGCAATTGGCTATGAAGATCACGCCGATGTATTAAAAGAACTTAAGGAGAAAGGTATTGCAGTAGGGAAGATACAGATATCTGCTGCTTTGAAAGCAAATATGGATCAGTCCCCTGATCAGCGTATAGCTATTAAAGAAAGTTTTCAAAAATTCAACGAACCGACATATTTACATCAGGTCGTGGCCTTAAAAAGAGATGGCAAGCTTATTCGTTATACAGATCTAACACCAGCCATAGCAGATTTTGAGCACCAGGATGTGATGCAATGGCGCGCACATTTTCATGTTCCTATATCTGTTCGGGATATTGGAGTCTTGCAGTCAACGCAACAAGATATTATAGAAGTGTTGAATCTCCAAAAAGTTGCGCCTTTTACCGAACATTTGGAAGTGGAAACCTATACTTGGGAAGTATTGCCCGAACAGTTAAAGATACCAATAGCTGCCTCTATCAGTAATGAACTGGAGTGGGTAATTAAAACAAATGTATAAGATGAAGAAAACAGTTGTAATTGACGTAGTTGGGCTATCTGCAAATTTAATAGGAAAGTATACCCCATTTTTGGAACAATACATAAATAGAAAAAATTTAGCAACTATAGCTCCAATGTTACCGGCTGTTACTACCAGCGTCCAGTCTACCTATCTTACAGGTAAAAAACCTACCGAGCATGGTGTGGTTGGAAACGGTTGGTATGATCATGTAGATTCGGAAATTAAGTTTTGGAAGCAGTCTAACAAACTTGTATTAGCGGAAAAGATCTGGGATAGAGCAAAAAAAGAAGACCCGAACTTTACGTGCGCAAATCTATTTTGGTGGTATAATATGTATTCAAATGCAGATTATAGCGTTACACCACGACCTAATTATCTGGCCGACGGTCGAAAGCTTCCGGACTGTTATGCAGAACCGGCAACATTGAGAGATCTTTTGCAGGAAAAGCTTGGTCAGTTTCCTCTTTTTAATTTTTGGGGACCTGGTGCTAATATTAAATCAAGCCGATGGATTGCTGATGCATCTATGATCACAGATGAACTGTATGATCCTACACTGTCTTTAATCTACTTGCCACATTTGGATTATTGTTTGCAAAAATTTGGAAATGATTGGTCTAATATCGGTAAGGAACTAGGTGAGATCGATATTCTGATTAAGGACTTGGTTGAATTCTATGAAAAAAGAGGAGCGAACATTATTATTCTTTCGGAATATGGTATTGTACCTGTAAATAATCCCATTCATATCAATCGAATACTAAGGGAAGCCGGATTATTACAGATCCGTGTAGAACGAGGTCTGGAATTATTGGATGCAGGAGCCTCCAAAGCATTTGCAGTGGCAGACCATCAGGTTGCACATGTCTATATAAATGATTTATCGGTAGTTGATCAGGTGAAGGATATGTTAGATAAATTATCAGGAATTGCGGTAGTGCTTGACAAAGAAGGTAAAAAGGAATATGGGATAGACCATGACCGTGCAGGAGATTTTGTTTTGGTTGCAAATCCAGAAAGTTGGTTTACTTATTATTTCTGGCAGGATGATGCTAAAGCACCCGATTATGCAAGATGCGTCGATATCCATAAAAAACCAGGATATGATCCTGTTGAAATGTTTATGTCTTCTAAATTTCGTGCATTATATAAACTGTTGAGAAAAAAAGCAGGTTTTCGTTACGTTATGGATGTAATACCTTTAAATGCTAATTTGGTAAAAGGTTCACATGGTAGCGTGAATACACCTGAGGAATTTCACCCTGTTTTAATTACAGATCCTGATCTAAGTATAGGCAATGTACAGGCAACTGAGGTTTACGATTTAATTTGGAAATCTTTGCATAGCGAGAAGTAATTTTACTACTACTTGTATAATACATCTATAAGTAACAAGCCGAACATAGTTTATTCTAAAATAAAGAAAGCCATTCTTTTTACAGAATGGCTTTGTTTGTTTTAAGACATTGATACCATCAAAGTATT
Source organism: Sphingobacterium sp. MYb388 (assembly GCF_037479535.1). Lineage (NCBI taxonomy): Bacteria > Pseudomonadati > Bacteroidota > Sphingobacteriia > Sphingobacteriales > Sphingobacteriaceae > Sphingobacterium > Sphingobacterium sp. MYb388. The sequence continues at coordinate 330,135 of NZ_JBBGYV010000002.1, forward strand.
ATTTCAATGAATTGATATAAGCCGCGATTTTCAAGCCATCGGCTTTAGAAACTTGTGGCATAGGCGGCATTTCTGTTGCATATCCAGGCCAGTTTTCTGGTTTAGGATTGTAGATGAGCTGCAAAATTTTCTCATTTGAATATTTGCGTTTTGCAATATCAGTGAATGACGGTCCAATCTGTTTTTTCGTAGGATTGTGACAGGCTAAGCAAGTATTACTAGTCAAAATTCCCTTCACCTCAGCATAAGTAGGAGCTTTAGTTACTGTTTTCACTTCATGTACTTTAGCCTTTGCTTCAACAGGTTTCGCTTCTGTGTTTTTTGTTTTAACAGTCGCAGTTTTTTTACCGGCAACAGTTTTATTATTTGCTGTTACTGTCTTTTCTGCCGGTTTAGCTGTAACTTCAACTACAGGGTCGTGAGTAGAATTCCTTGTGCTAAGTGAACTTATTGCTAGTTTTTCTCCAGATGGAATTGCATTTAAAGTATAGTAAGCTTCAGGATGGACAATTGAATAAAAGTTTTGTTTCTCACGAATACCATCTACACTTATGGTGTGGATATAATGTTCACGTAAACCATCGACAACAATTCTTGCTTTTAGTCCATCAGAAGAAACCTTAACTCCTTTTATGTTTAAAGTCTCTTTATTTACTGGAGGAGAACCATATACAGGATGGTATTTATATATGAAGCTTTCAACGCTGTATGAAGCTAGATCTTCAGCAGATTTTAAATCAACAGGTTGTGTAAATTCGATCTCAAAACCGTCTGGCATAGCTCTTACTGCTTTCATTTCAAAAGGCGTCTTATTGTTGTATACTAAGCGCTCAAGTCCCTCATTTGCTTCACCTGCAGAACCCCACCCACGGTTGGTTTCACCGACAAATAAAGATCCATCCTGTCCCCACGCCATTCTCAAAACACCAGAACGGAAACCACTCTTAAACAAAAATGCGGCGCCTTGTTCTTCACCATTTACCGTCTCTAAGAAAACACGTGAAATGATGCTCATACCTTGGTCACCAACGAGTAATTGTCCTTCAAATGGACCAAATGTGCCTTTCGGAATTTTGACCGGTTCAGAGTTTGAAATACCAAGAATACCATGTGGCAACCATACCGACGGTAAACGAATCTCTGGAATTTCTTTTTTCATCTCAAATACCGTTTTGAAATTCTCGTTGACTCTATTTTCCGGTTTGATGTAGCGACCTTCAGCATTTTTGATACGACGTTCATCTACTTTAGAATAGAAAGATTCAGATGATAACTTTAACGGTGAATCAGGTCTTTTTGTCCATACTAAACTGGCTGGATGTCCCATAAAATCTCCTTTACTGACCTTCCATAATCCTCCGGAACCAACCCAGTCACCTTGGTTTTCTGTATAGTAGAGTTGACCGTCAATCACATTTATTCCTGCTGGAGAACGCACACCTGCAGCCCATGGTTGCATTTTTCCATCTGCGCTAATGTTCATAATCCATCCACGCATAGGAACACGACTTTCTGCGCGCCACCATTCTTCATCACCAAAAGCTACATTTCCAGATACGAAAAAAGAACCGTCAGATGCGATTTTAGGACCAAAACTATATTCATGATAATGTCCGCTTAAAGGCCAAGCATACACAGTTTCATAAACATCAGCTTTGCCGTCCATATTTTTGTCAATTAACTTCGTTAGCTCACCTCTTTGTGCAACATATAACGCACCATCTTTGTAAGCAAGACCTAAAATCTCGTGAAGACCCGTTGCAAATTTTCGAAAGTACGGTCTGTTGCTGGTGGGGTTTTCAACGATAAATACATCACCTCTACGGGTGGATATACCTAGATCTCCATTAGGTAAAGTAACCAGACCACCAACCTCTAAAACAGGTCCTTCGGGCATTCTTACTTTCATGATCTTAAAAAAATCTTCTTCTTTTGGTGTTTCTTGAGCTTGGGAAACAGTATAGCCAAAACTCAAAGCTAGCATTGCTAGCATTCTAAAAGTGTGTTTCATATAATATTTGTACTCTCTCAATTAGAATGAAATAGAATAATTTAATTGTTTGTCTAGGAGAATGATTAATTCTTTTCCTCCGTTAGCATCTCGAATAATAGGTTTAGGAGCACCTTTGTCAAGTTCTAGGTAATAAGACTGACCATCAACGAGGTAATAGCCTTTCGCTAGTTCTTCAATTGAACTTGCATTTGCCAGTAAAACATACAAGTTAGGGACAGTTTTGTCTATGTTTATGGATCTGTTCAGTCCTTTACCATCATTTGAAACTGTGATGATATCGGTGACTTCAGCGCCATATATATTATATTTAAATTGTGGTCTATCCTCATTGTCGATAATATAACCTTTAGTTTTAAAACCACTACCAGTACTGTCAGCAGGCCATGTGGTTTGAACCGTTGCGAGCTGTGCTAAAGCAGGAGTAGCTTTCTTTACAAAAGAAGTTACTGCTCCACGGGCTCTAGAAGTACCGTTTCCTCTACCGTCCCACATAGGAGTGGCATCAATAAATTCGCCATGCCATCCCTGCAACAATAGGCCATTGTCCAAATCATAGCTGTAATGTGTCTTTAATGGACTGCCGACAGATATTGCGTGAACAGCAAGTAACTTAGGTGCATAATTCACAAAACTTCTAATCATGGTATTAGAAGGTGCATCTATATAAATAGGGTCAGCATCACCACCGCCTCTATTGTTTACATTAATCTGTTCTTCGGGAAGTTTTGATATTTTAATATTTCGAAAAGCAACTGAACCATGATCGCCTTGAAGACGCAGTGGACCTAACGGCTTTTCTTTATCGGCCGCTCCGCCCGTTGGACCAAACAATTCAACATTATCCTGAACTAAAACACCATTCAGTTCCACAGCTAAAACTCTCGCATTTGCAGTCTTTTTTCCTGTAGCATCAAATTTAGGCGCTTGAAATGCAATTTTTAAATGTTGCCATAGACCTGGTGCTTTGCTTGCATTTTGACGAGGAGCATAACCTTCAAAACCTTTGGATCCTTCCGGTCTAGCATCATCCCAACGTTCGTATATACCGCCATTGTCAGACGACATGGGTTGCAGCACTCCCCAAGAATCTTTAAGTTGGACTTCATAATTCCCCTGTAGGTAGATTCCTGAATTTGAGTTCTTTGCCATTAAGTAATCCAGTTCAAGAATTATATTACCATGAACTGCATTTGTTAACAAGTCATACCCCTTCATTTTATTAGAAGTGATGTTAACAAGGATACCGGATCCTTTTGTAGCTTTCAATTCATTCTCATTTCTTGGGTCAGAGATTACTTTTTCAGCAATAGTCCAAGATTTTCCTACAGCATTGAAAGCAGCAAGATCATTAAGTTTAATTTCCGATTGATCGGTTAGCTGTTGGGCTAGTAATAATGTCGTTCCAAATAACCAGCATAAGCCGGTTGTTCCGAACTTCAAATAGTTTAATTTCATATGGAGTACTAGGTTTAAAAATTTAAATATAGTAATTTTTGTGCTTGCTAAAAGGATTTTGTGTAACAAAGTGAATATACTGACTGTTGCGGTTAATATTAACCTATGATTTCTAAATATTCATATTACTGGTAAAATAGCCTCTAAAAATGGATCAGCAAAATAATATATATATTGGCTAAAATAAAGCTAGTATGAGTGGGGTTATAGTTGCATCTTTATGTCAAGAATACAAATTTAAGTAAGTACAACCGATAATATTAAAATTTATTATGATTAAAACACTTTTGTCAAAGATTTCTTTACTATTGATTTTTATATCAGTTTTAAGTTCTTGCCATCAAAAGAGGTCCGGAAAACCAAGAGTATTGGTTTTCAGTAAAACTGCAGGTTTCCACCATAATTCTATTGAAAAAGGAAATATTGCCCTCCAGAAGTTAGGACTCGAAAATAACTTTGATGTAGATACAACAACAAATGCAGATTGGTTCACCGAAGATTCGTTAAAAAATTATTCAGCTGTGATATTCCTAAATACCACTGGTGATCTTTTGAATAATTATCAGGAAGCCGATTTTGAGCGTTATATACAAGCTGGGGGAGGTTTTGTCGGTATTCACGGAGCTGCCGATGCCGAGTATGATTGGGGCTGGTATGGAAGGTTGGTAGGTGGATACTTTGCTACTCATCCTGAAGTCAAAGAAGGAAAATTAACAGTGGTTGATAAAAAACATCCAGCAACAAAAATGCTTCCCGATACTTGGGTACATACAGATGAGTGGTATGTCTTTAAAAAACGTTATGAAGCTACCCATGTGTTAATGAATATCAATAAGGAGGTATATGCAAATCCAGAACAAATGGCCGAGACGCCAATGGCCTGGTATCATGATTTTGATGGTGGCCGTTCTTTTTATACAGGTTTAGGTCATCAAGATGAAGATTATTCAGACCCTTTATTCTTAAAGCACATCTTAGGTGCTATCGAATATGCAATTGGAGATAATTACGAATTAGATTATGGTAAGGCTAAAACAAAGCGGGTTCCAGAAGAGGAACGATTTACGAAAGTTTCATTGGCTGTAGGCGAGTTCTTTGAACCTACCGAAATGGCCATACTTCCTAATTTGGATATTTTAGTAGCACAACGTCGGGGAGAATTGCTTCATTACAATCAAGAAACAAAAAAAGTAACTCAAGTGGGACTGTTAGATGTTTATCACAAAACTGAAACACCCAATGTTAATGCAGAAGAAGGATTTATGGGGTTAACAATAGATCCGGATTTTGCAGATAATCATTATATATACGCTTTTTATAGTCCAAAGGATACATCTGTTAATCGTTTGTCACGTTTTGAGTTCAAAAATAATAAGTTAGACCTCGCAACCGAAAAGATTGTGCTTCAGTTTTATTCACAACGAGATATCTGCTGTCATACTGGTGGTTCTTTAGCATTTGATAAAGACCGAAATCTTTATTTATCAACAGGAGACAACTCAACACCATTTGACGAAAAGGATCAAAAATTTGTCAGCAATGGTTATTCACCGCGGGATGATAGGGCTGGACATGAGCAGTATGATGCCGCACGTAGCTCTGGAAATAGCAATGATCTGCGTGGTAAAATTTTGAGAATAAAAGTAGCAAAAGACGGTTCATATCAGATTCCAAAAGGAAATTTATTTCCAGAGGGACAGGAAAATACAAAACCAGAAATTTACGTGATGGGAAACAGAAACCCCTATAGGATATCTGTTGACCCGAAAAATGGATTCTTGTATTGGGGAGAAGTGGGACCTGATGCCAATACCGATAGTTTAGGTAGAGGTCCTCGCGGATATGATGAGGTAAACCAAGCGCGTAAGGCAGGCTTCTTCGGGTGGCCATTTTTCGTAGGTAATAATTATGCCTACAATCCGTATAATTATGAAACTGGAGTTAGTGGACAGGCATTTGATGTACAAAAGCCAATTAACAGTTCCCGGAATAATACCGGTATAAAAGAATTACCGGCCGCACAACCGGCCTTTATATGGTATCCTTATGCAGAATCAACAGATTTTCCACAGGTGGGTTCAGGAGGGCGTAATGCGATGGCCGGGCCAGTATACTATTCGGATCTTTATCCAAAAGAAACGAGGTATCCAGATTACTATGATGGCAAGCTATTTATTTACGATTGGGTTAGAGGATGGATCAAAGCAGTCACTATGTTACCAAATGGAGACTTTGATAAAATGGAACCATTTATGCCACATACAAAATTAGCTTCTGCGATTGATATGGAAGTTGGTCCTGATGGAAGAATATATCTTTTAGAATATGGTAACGGTTGGTTCAGTAAAAATGCAGATGCAGCAATATCAAGAATCGATTATAATGCAGGTGAATTAGCTTCAAAACGTGTTAATAAAACTGTTTCGGCAAAAAAATCACCAAGTGATACGACTTATAAAGATTTAGATAAAGCAAACGGAGCATTGGGGCATAAAGAAGGATCAGATACACCAAAAGGAGAAGCTTTAGTGTTAGCTTCTGATTGTCAAGCATGTCACGGTGTCGACAAGAAATCAGTTGGTCCTGCATATACAGTAGTTGCTAAACACTATAAAGATAATAAGGACGCATTATCGTTGTTATCTAAGAAAATCATCAATGGTGGAGGCGGTGTCTGGGGTGAGGTAGCCATGCCTGCTCATCCATCATTAAAGCAAGAGGATGCGAATGAAATTGTTAAATGGATACTTTCATTGTAGGAGTTCCATAGATTTTTATTAAACGTTACAAAAGAGGTTGTATCATCAGATACAACCTCTTTTGTTTTCTCTGATTTGATGTTTATTGACAGGCAATTACAGAAGATAGAAACGAGTAATCAATTTTCACACAATGATATTTAGGACTTCTTAAAAGTTCTTTTCATAAATATAATTATGGTTACCAATCGCCTAAACCAGTTATACTCCAGATATAAATTCATTTAATAGAATTAATAAATTGACTTGGATATTTTGTCAATGTTTGTATATTTGTCCATTATCTTTAATTAATCTAAATAACAATGTACTACGTTAAGCAACTATTAATTGCGATGATTGTACTTTTTGGCGGTAACCAAATAGTTCAAGCTCACGCGATTTGGATTGAAAGTAATCCTGTAGGTATTAAAAATCAATCTCATACCATCCGAGTTTACTATGGAGAATATGCAACTGGAGAAATTGAAAAGACAAAAGATTGGTATTCTGACTTGAATCAGTTAAAACTTAATCTTGTTGATTCTGAGAATAAGGTTGAGCTAAAACTTACTGATAAAGGAGAATATTTAGAAGCTAGTTTTGTACCTGCTAAAGATGGCATTTATCAGATCTTTGTTTCTCACCCTGCCAAAGAACTTGGAGGCACCACACGATATGAATTTTTAGCGCAAAGCCAGATTCAAGTAGGTAAAGACGTTGGATATGCAGCAATACCTTTAGCCGCTCACTTTATCTTCCAAAACAAAATCTTTAAAACAAATGATCTGGTAGAAATTCAGTTATTGCGCGGGAATAGTCCAGTTGCTGATAAAGAAGTTTTGGTGATGTCTCCAAACGGTTGGAGCAAAAACTATAAGACTGATAGTCAAGGTAAAATTAAGGCAGAGGCTATCTGGGCTGGTACTTACGTAATCGAAAACAGTCATATGGCAGATCAATCAGGAACTTGGAACGATAAAACCTACAATAAGAATTGGCAGGGACTTACCGCAAGTTTTCAAGTAAAATAAAAAGCGTCATCTAGAACGGTAATTCTAGAATGACGCCAAAGGTAGTCTAACGGTAATTAGGCTGCCTTTACTACTACGTTAAGCATGTAGTATATCCCTAAAAGTGTTACAATTTAAAAGACAATGCAAAATAGCAAAATAATATTGACTATTGATGTAGAAACATTGGATTTGAAAATTGAGGAGGGATCAATAACTGCCGTCGCGCGTATTCAATAAATATTTAGTATAAAAAATTGTTTCATATCAATAACAGGTAGAGCATAAGGGAATCTCAAAGAGATTCCCAAGTTCTATCTTTTAATTTGCTTTTCTCATTATGATAAGTACAGTATGTTTAATATTGTTTATTGCATTTATGTTATGGATGAATACTTCCAAACGTATTGCGTGGAAGAATAAATCCAAACTTTGGGCCAATCTTGCCGATCGAAAAAAACAATCACGTACAATAGCAATAGTTCTGTTCCTAATAGCTACTGCCTGCTTGATTTATGTTGTAGGTATAGCCAGTGGAATATTTGCTTTTTTTGTTATCCTCATGTGTATGGGCTGTCTAGTAGTCTTTTTCTTTCCTTTTTCCTACTTTGGTTATCGTGTAGTATTAGGAGTTTATTTATGTTCATTTCTGATTGAAGTACTTATTCATTAATCTATGCCTGCTAATAAAAAATATTTAACAAAATCTCCCTGGATAAGACTTTGTCGTATTTTGTTGGGAACCCTAGGTGGTTATACGGTCATGATCAGTTTTCATGTATTATTAACAGCATTATTTCCACCAGAAAATGTAATTGCTACGGCCTTCTTTACCGGATATTTACTTTGGGCATTTTTATTATTCTGGGCATTTTTAGAGCCTAAATTGTGGCGGTTGGCACTAACTTATATTGGCCTTACTTTATTGTTTTCGCTACCTTATATTATCAATCATTAAGTTTATACCATGGATCAAAGAAAATATAATATTTACTTTCATACCCACACGATCAGTGGTATTGTTATCGCAGCACTGCTTTATGTGATTTTTTTTGCAGGCTCTTTCTCTTTTTTTAAAGATGATATCGCTGCATGGCAAAAAGGTAAATCACTTAGCAATGTAGAATCTCCCGCTGACTTCAATTATATATTGGATTCGATGGGAACAAAATATAATCTCCAAGGTAGAAATTTCGACTTCTATTTATTGAGGCAAGGACACGGGACTTATGTTAATATGAGTGTGTCACAAGATACAACGATCAGTAAACCTGAACCAAAAACCGAAAAATCAAAAGGTCGTAAGAGACGGGGAGCAAAAAATGAAGATTCGGCCTATTTTTTACACTCATTTGTAGACAAAACACAGAGTTCTTATGATGAAGGCTATGATATCGGCGAATTTTTATATCGATTACATTTCTTAGCACCGCTCAATCAGATTCCAATTCGATTGGGAACTCCATTTGGTTACCTTCTGGCAGGAATTGTTTCATTTTTGTTTCTGTTTGCCTTGATTACAGGTTTATTTCTTCATTGGGATAAGATTAAAAATAACTTCTTTTTATTTAGACCCTGGAGTAAATGGAAAACAGTGTGGACCGACATGCATACTGTTTTGGGAGTTATCGGATTTCCATTTCAATTGATATTTGCCATTACAGGAGTTGTTCTTATCGTAAATTATGTATTGATTTCACCATTTAGTAAATTAATTTACAATGGTGATCAGGATAAATTATACCAGGAGCTTCAGTATAACCGAGCGATGGAACCAACTTACAGTTATCAACCCTTAGCCAAAAAATTAGATGTCAACGCATTCGTAAACCACTGGATGAATGAATGGCCAGAATCGGATATTTCGAGACTTTATATCCGAAATTTTGGAGATAAAAGTATGGAAATTGCTTTAGAAACTAAACCTAAACCCAGCGCTAGTTTCGCGGGGTCTGGTTATGTTCTTATGAAAGCCGCTGAAGCAAAACCTTCATCAGTAAAATCACCTACAACAGATGCAACATATGTTGATTGGGTAAAAAGTTTAGTTTATCACCTTCATTTTGGAGATTTTGGAGGTAGGACCTTGCGTATTGTTTATTTCGTTTTGGGTTTACTGGGCTGTGTTGTCATTATTTCAGGCATTATGATTTGGCTGGTAGCACGAGAAAAACCTAATATTCCTGCATACAAAAGGAAGTTTAATTTTTGGGCAGCCAATCTGTTTATATCTATGTCGCTAGGGATGCTTCCTGTTACTGCATTTACCTTTATTGTCATAAAATTTTCAGCTGTCGTAAATCAGAGTTTTATCTATAGTCTTTATTTTTATAGTTGGTTAGTGATGATCATCTATTTATTAATACTGCGTGATCTAACGAAAGTAAACAAGCATACCCTATTCTTATCAACCATTTTGTGTTTGGCAGTACCGATTGTAAATGGTATCACCACAAATCTCTGGATCTGGAATACATTTCAAACAAAATCATATGATATCTTATTTATTGATTTGCTTTTTACTACAATGTCGATTTTATGTGCATTTGCTTTTTTTAAAGTAAAGAAACAAGCTAAATCTTTTAAAATATTGAAATAAGTATGTCCTGTTGTTGATCAGGAAACATAAGTATCCAGTTCAATAGATAACAAAAGCGCCAATCTAATAAAGATCTGGCGCTTTTGTTATTCAATACGTTATTCGATTATCATCTCATGAGAATAGAACTTAAAAAAATGATCGTTCCAATCTCGATGCTGATCTTTAAACTATTTCCAAATGTTTATTTCTTATTGCTATATCGTTAAATTTAAAAAATGAATTTATTTTAGAGCACTTACAATATACTATCTTTACAATAGCTAAAAGTGAAAAGATGATAACCGTTGCCATAATAGAAGACGAGCCTGCAGTTCGTAAAGAGATCGCTTACCTGATACAGCAAGAAACCAATACCGAACTTGTGGGTTGGGCAGACAGCGTACATAAAGCCATTAAGTTGCTTGAAGAAAAGCAACCAGATGTAATATTTATGGATATTCAGCTCAAAGATGGAACAGCATTCGATTTGTTGAAAAAATTAACGCCCATTCCACAAAATATAATATTCATTACTGCATATAATCATTTTGCTATAAAGGCCATCAAGTACGGAGCACTCGATTATCTGCTCAAGCCTATTGATGAGATAGAGCTCCAGGAGGCATTAGAGCGATATCGTCGTCGAAGGGAAAATAATCCGCAATGGATGCAACAATTGTCTTTAGCACAGACCTCAATCCAGATAGGTGAATTACCAGAAAGTATTGTTTTGAATTCCATCAATAACACACGCATTGTTTCTGTTAGTGATATTGTCTATTGTAAAGGTGATGGTCCATATACTCTTTTCATTTTAAGTAATGGTGATAAGGAGCTTATCTCAAGACCTCTTAAGTATTACGAGGAACTTTTGCCAGCTCCACATTTCTTACGCACGCATCAGTCTTATTTGGTTAATCAGCAATATATCTCAGGCATTAACCGATCCGAATATATTGTTCTGAAAAATAAAGAAGAGATTCCAATCTCTACACGACGGAAGAATACGATATTAACCCAACTTTTTTTGAAAAAATGATACGTATACAGCTACTTATTTTTTATTTATGGATGGTTATAGGTTATTCATCTTGTAAAGACAATAACAAGAAAGTTTTGTTGGCAAAATCTGATGATGCCATTTCGGTTCAGATAAAGGATTTGGAAAAAGTAGGAGCTAATCCCACCAATAGAGATTCATTGATTACTGTTTGGCGAAAACTCGATCGAAACCCCATTGTGAAAAATGATACCATACAATCATCAACCGTTAAATATCAATTGGCAAGGCTTTACAGTATGAAGGGCAATGATTCTGCTCGTGTCCTTATTGAAGATGCACTTGAACTGATAGATCCTATAGATGGTGGTTTTAAGAATAAGGCGCTTATATACAATGGGATGGGGAATGTTTTGAGCATGGGAGCCCGGATGAAAGAAGCCAGTTATTATTATAACAAAGCAGCCGCAATTGTTTTAGCAGACTCAACGGTAGATCTGTCATTTATAGCAAAAACATCTATGTTACTATCTGCAGCACAAAGTAACCTCCTAAGCTTTCAATATGACTTAGCTGAAAAAATGAACCGTGCTGCTTTGCCTATGGCAGATTCATTGCCACAAGGACATATTAATCGACAACGTGTGCTGGTACAAATGATACAGACTCTGAATAAGCGCCAGAAACCAGCAGATAGTATGTCTTTTTATCTTCAAAAACTGGAAGTGTTACATGCGCAGAACCCTGATAAATATAATATTAGTTTTCTATACGATTCTAAAATTCAATATTTTGAAAAACATAAGCAACTTGATTCGTTACTTCATTATCAGCTGCTTAAAATTAAATCAGATGGATATCTGTACAATGAAGAGGCAACTTCCAGTGAAATTAATAATCTTTTTATCGATTACTGCAATATTGCAGCTATTTATACGGCTCAAAAACACGCAACATTAGCCTCACAATTTCTTGAAAAAGCAAAATTTCTAAAGGAAAAACATACAGGACTAATTTTCGCAGACAGTGATCTCGTTTATCAGCAAAGCTTGGCATCATTGTACAATTTACAGGGAAAGAAAAATGAAGCCATAGCGGTATTGACTCAAACAGCAGCATTACAAAAAGGAATCTATCAGACAGAAAATACACAAGCTGTTGCAGAAATGAATGCTCTTCATCAGTTGCAGACTAAAGATCGCTCTATTCATAAATTAAATGAAGGTATAAAAATTAATAAACTGCAATTGCAACAAAATCGTTTATGGCTTGCCGTATCTGTTTTAGGTATTATCCTCCTTGGTGTCACCATATTGTTTTTGTTTTATAGTTTTCGTCAACGTCGTTTTCTTCAAGAAAAAGAAAAAATACTATTGCAGCAACAATTGTTACGCACACAGATGGAACCCCATTTTATCTTTAATACATTAGCAGCTGTACAGAGTTTTGTGCGGTTGGATAAAAAAGAAATTGCCATCAAATACCTTAACCGTTTTAGTCGATTATTGCGTAGCAGTTTAGAGCTCAGTCGCGAAAATCGTGTACCTCTAGATGAGGAGATTGAAACGTTAGAGAACTACTTAAGCCTGCAGCAAATGCGTTATGAAGATGCATTTAGGTATACTATATTACAATCAATCGAACATGATCTGGGAGCAATTATGGTTCCGCCCATGCTTATACAGCCTTATGTAGAAAATGCGATACTTCACGGGATCGATCTGGAAGACGGTCTAGGAGATATTAGTATTCATTTTGAGATAGAACAAGATATCTTACAAGTAAAGATTGCAGATAGTGGTAAAACTGAAACAAGTAATTTTGATTCTGGACACCGGTCATTATCAGGTACGATCAGTCACGAGCGAATACAATTATTGGGTAAAAAGGCAAGCGTCTCTATTACAGAAATTCCAGAAGGTGGCGGTACATTAGTAATTTTACGTATTCCTGTCGAATAGGAATAAATGTTCTGTAACTCATTTTATGTTTTGGCACGGCATTCGCCTTACTATATACAATATGGCACAGAGACTTATTTTAATTTTATTACTATTCCTCATAGGAGATATTTATTTTTATCAGGCAATAATTACACTTTTTTCAAATCCGCTGATCCATGTCATTTATTGGCTTATTGATATTGTTGTACTGGGTGCTATTATAGTCACTATATTTCTGCGGAAACGTATTAGCGATATTCAGCGTTATGCATCGAGTTTGATCACAGCGATGTTGCTTATCTTTATTCCAAAATTATTTTCTGTTCCGATTCTATTATTGGAAGATATTGGTCGACTATTCCGTAGTTTTCCGCCCAGGAATTTTTACGTTAGTGAACTTGTCGCAGTACTTGCTGGCATAGTCTTTTTGGCGATTATTTTCGGGCTGACTAGAGGTCGTCATTTTTATAGGGTTAGAAAAGAGATCTTACATTTTTCAGATTTACCCGAAGCTTTCGATGGTTTTACCATTACACAATTGTCCGACATCCATTCTGGTAGTTTAAGTAACATCAAAGGTGTACAGAAAGGTATTGATCTTGCGAATGCCCAAAACAGTGATCTGCTCTTATTTACAGGAGATCTGGTCAACAACATGGCTTCCGAGATGGATCCATGGATTGATCTTTTTACCACCTTAAAAGCTCCTTATGGGAAGTATTCTGTTTTAGGTAATCATGACTATGGTGATTATACCAAATGGTCGAGCACATCACTGAAAGAGGCAAATCTGATGCGTGTAAAGGAAATCCACAGCGAGATGGGTTTCAAATTATTACTTAATGAAGCTGTCTTACTGCATAAGCATGGACAACGTATTGCATTAGTCGGGGTGGAGAATTGGGGTAAAGGCGGTTTCCATCAGTTTGGCAATCTCAATCAAGCAACAGATGCTATACCTGCCGATTCCTTTAAGATCCTGATGTCGCATGATCCATCACACTGGGATGCAGTTACTGTAGATCACGCTAAACATGTTCACCTCACCCTGGCTGGTCATACGCATGGTATGCAATTTGGAATTGAGCTTTTTGGTTTTAAATGGAGTCCTATCCAGTACTTTTATAAACAATGGGCAGGACTGTACCAACGCGAAGGAAAATTTCTATATGTTAACAGAGGATTTGGCTACCATGGTCTGAAAGGCAGGGTGGGCGTATGGCCCGAAATCACAGTTCTTACCTTAAAACGCTCCACCGACCAAGTCGAATAAATGAGCCATTTGCAGTTTAATCTTTTCTTAAAATACCATTTTCCACGCTTTCGTTGATGAGTTCTTCAGCATATTTCCATATCGTAGTAGATCCCTCATTAATGATTTTCTTTTTTTCGAATACCTTACTGTAATCAACATCAAACTCTTTCCAGGTTCCCCCATTATTTGAAGTGTTTTGCAAGAGAGGTTCCAATCGATCCAATGTTCTCGCAAACTTAGCTTCAGGAGTTAGACCTGCCTCAAATTCTTCCCACACTGCAATAAATTCTTTCGACTGTTCTTGAGGTAACAGGCCAAAAATCCGATTAGCAGCCAGTCTTTCTTGGTCTGTATTAATATGATTTTTTTGCATATCGTAGATGAAGGTATCTCCAGCGTCAATTTCAACAATATCATGGATCAGAACCATTTTTACCACTTTCAAGACATCAATTGGTTCGTTTGCATGTTCAGCCAAAATCAATGCCATCATCGCCAGATGCCAGCTATGTTCCGCATCATTTTCATTACGGTTACTATTGAACAATTTAGTTTTCCGTTGTATGTATTTGACCTTATCGATTTCTTTTATAAAATCAATTTGTTTCAATAAGATTTCAAAATCCATCTTGACAGTGTTAAGAGATTGTCTTACAAAGATAGTTTAAATTATAAAAGTAATCCTAGGTGGCTCTTTGATAAATTATTAAACATCATTTACTAAGTCATTTAGCCCTTTTCTAAAAGAAGTTAATAATGCATGCATTTCATGTTAATATTGAATGCATACTTTATGACTTTACTCTATAGCTTTATAGGAAGAAAACAATTTAATAATAACCAATTGCAGCTATTAGCATCTATTTATTTTAAAAGTTGATTAGGCAAGCTATTAATGGATCAATTCGTATTGACACATTGATTTGATCGATCTACAATGATATAAGAAAGCTGTGCTATCTGCAGTTTGTATTCAAAATATTTTTAAAAATGAGTAGACTCCGACTAACCATCTTGTTTATAGTGCAATTGCTGATATCCGAAGCATTTCCGCAGGAAGAGAAGAATAACTATAAAATCGTTTTTAATACACCATCCATCAACGAAACAGGTAATGTTCCAATCGGTAATGGAAGTCTAGGCAGTAACGTCTGGGTAGAAGAGAATGGCGATCTATTATTATATCTCTCGCGTAATGATTCACATTCTGAATTACAACGGCTGTTAAAGTTAGGAAGGATCAGGATTTCCTTTTCAGAGAGTCCTTTTTTTAAAGGGAAGCCCTTCCATCAGGAATTGAATCTGAAAGAAGGAACATTAAAAATTCTAGCGGGGAAAAAAGGAGAGAAGTTAAATTTAGAGATCTTTATTGATGCAAACTCTCCTGTGATGTATATTTCTGGATATAGTGAAAAGCCAGTTCAGGTAAAGGTGGCTTTGGAAAACTGGAGAAAAAATAAACATGAACTCAATACGGAAGAACTTGCTTCTACCTGGCTCTATAGAACCGGAGTTCCAGAAGGGGCACAAGCCTGGGAATCTGCAGATGTATTTCTTAAAAAAACGGATGTTATTGCTTGGTATCATCGAAATGCCTACAGCAGTGTGCCTGTGCACATTAAGAAACAAGGAATGGAAGACTATGCTAATCAGATTATTGATCCCTTGAAGGATAATACTTTTGGCGGTTATATCAAAGCTTCAGGTTTAGTAAGTCTTTCTGATAGCGTTTTACACACCAAGAGGCCATTAAAAAACATTGATATTCGGATAGCCGGCTATACCCGGCAAACACCTGATGCGGCAACTTGGGAAAAGGAAATTGCTGGATGGATTGCTCAGTCTCCTAGTCCTAAAAAAGCCTATCAACAAACCGCTAAGTGGTGGACAGATTTTTGGAATAGAGGATGGATTGATATCAATAATGGTTCTGATAGTCTATCAACGTACACCCAGACTTATATTCTGTCTAAATATCAGATGGCCTGTCAGATGCGAAATGAATTTCCTGCTCGATTTCAGGGAGGAATTTTTAATGTAGATCCAAAGTATGCCTATTATGGACCTGATGTACGTCAAAAGAATTACTCGGCAGATTATCGATTTTATGGCGTGAATTACTGGTGGCAGAATGTGCGCTTTTTATACCTACCACAGTTTGCACAGGGTAATTTTGACATGATGAAACCGTTTTTTGATTTTTACATCAAGCAAGCGAAGACTTTTGAAGCCAGATCAAACAAATATTATGGTGCATCGGGTATCTATATGCAGGAATGTATCAGTACATTCGGCTTACCGGGAATGGGCGATTTTGGATTGGAATCCGATGTATATTCTGAAGAATATACAAAAGATATATGGCAACAATGTTTAGAGATGTCAGTGATGATGTTCGATTACTATCATTATACCGGTGACGAAGCGTTTTTAAAAACAAAAGCGTTGCCTTGGGCACGAAAAGCACTTCAGTTTTACAATACACGTTTTAAGAAAGATGAGCAGGGCAAGTTACATATTTTTCCAAGCCACGGATTAGAAACATATTGGACGGATGTTGTCAATGATATGCCTTCTATTGCCGGACTACATTATGTATTAGAAGAACTTTTAAAACTACCTCAAAGTACATTAACTCCTGAAGATAAACAGAATTGGACTACTATGCTGTCCACTATTCCCGATCTGCCGAAGAAAAAGGATAGTCTTGGGAATGTTGTGGTGGACAATGCCGCTTTTTATAATCCTCAAAGAACAAATTATGAAGCACCGGATTTATATTGTTTATTTCCATTTCGGATTTATGGGATCCATAAACCCAATATTAAAGAAGTTGAGCGAGCCTATTTCAATATGCCCAATCCAGGTCGGGTATGCTGGTATCAAACAGGAATTTTTGCTGCTCGTTTGGGTCTTGCCACAGAAGCTGGCAAAGATATTAAAGCCCGCAGCAGTGCATATCTAAAAGGTTTTCGATTTAAAGGATACATGGATAGCCCGCACGATTGGAAACCAGATTATGACGGTGTTGGCAATATGATGAATACCTTACAGGAAATGTTGGTTCAATGTGACGGAGATAAGATTTATATGTTGCCGGCTTGGCCAAAAGACTGGGATGTGAATTTTAAAGTACATGCTTTTAAAAACACGGTTATTGAAGGTACTTATAAAAATGGGAAAATGGAATTATTGAAAGTGATGCCTGAAAGTAGAAGAAAAGATATCATCTTTTACTGAGATGCCTCTTATAGAAATATTGAAAAAATCGAATCATAGTGCATGAATAGAGATAGTTTTAAAGTACTAATTATTTATACACTTATGAAAAGCCACATCGCGTTGACTGTGAATAAAAAGAGTCTAACTCTTAGTGATACAACGTAGCGATGTGGCTTTTATGATTGTAATTATTTCAACTTATTGATATGATAAACCTGTGTAACGCCAGGATCTATTTCAGCACCTTTCTTTACACTGTTATTTTTAATATTGTACTCATAAATGAACCACTTTGATGCAGGCGTTTTTACGGCTGTGTAAAGATTGCCATTTTCGATCAGGTTAATTGTAGTGGTTGGATCTCCGCCAGTCATTTCAGCTAAATTTGCGATGATCTTTTTGTTGGCAACATCTATCACATAAGGTCTGATATAAGCCTTGCCGTCACCTAACCAAGCTAAATCGCCTCCCTTTACAGCATAGTCTTTAAGATCGTAAAGATAGCTCTTGTCAAATTCGGTCTGGCCATTGTTTACACGCAAAATCGCATAAGTACCATCTGTCTTGCCTCTGGTTAAAAGATATAGGTTATTATTGTCATCAAGGAAAGAATAGTTTTCTCTTTGCCAGTGACCTGCAACATAACTCGCTCTATCGTCGCTCATGATATGGCCATTTGCCATGCTCGGGTAATCGCAGATATAAGCGTAAGCTTTTGTGTTGACAGGCTTATAATCGACGTTGTAATAAAAGAACCCGAAATATGCTTTGCCACCACTAATGCGCATACTGGTTACGTTCAATATGGTTGGATCAACACTGCCATCTGGTTTGTAAACCGTATAATCTAAGGTTGGAATCTGGGCTTTTAATGTCTTATTTAGCGTCATATCCTTAGTATTCATAAAGTAAATGTCTTTTTCAAATACTTTTTTCTCCAGATTTGCATCACTGGCGCCTGTAGATGTAAAGACGATTTCATCAGTGGTACTGAATTGGCTTGCTACTTTTCCAAGATAAAAATCGCTCGGAAAAGCGTAGTTATCAACCTCTTTAAACTCTCCGCCATCTGTCAATTGATGCTTACTAAAACGTGTACCATCATTGGATAGGTAATAAGAACCGTTAAAAACATAAGCATAACCTGCGTATCGGGCCTGAGGCAAGTTACCAGTGATATCAACCCCTTTATTATTTGCAGGTGATAATAAAGTGTCTTTCATGATTTCATCTGTTGTCAGGAGATATGATCCATTTGCTGTCGCAACCCATACCGAATACTTGGATGGTATTGTTTCTGTAACTTCAGGAATACTAGGGCTGTCTTTACATGAGGATATCAGCACTGCAGCTAGTGTACAATAGCCAAATAGTCTATTTTTTTTCATGATTATTAAGGATGTTTAATTAATTATAATATTGAAACTCTAAATTTTACAAAAAATGCTCTTCCGGGCTTTTGGAGACGAAAGTTGTCATACGCACGTTCATCAAATATATTGCGGGCCTCACCGGAAATATTATAACGGTTGCGGTTCCACGAATAGCTGACCAACAAAGAGTGGACGAGCTGCGTTGGAATATAGTTTTTGGATGCCAGTGAACCAAGATGGCTATCGCTTAAATAAAACCATTTGGTATACTGCGTCGTCCAGTTGATCTGTGTGCGGCTGCCTTTACTGAACCAGTCGTTTTGCGCAAAACCCAGATCAAGGTTACCATAGACCCAAGGACGATTAGGAATTTGGTAGCCATAGGTCAAGTTAACTTGCTGGTTTGTCTCATCGGTGTATTTCTGATTGTCGATGGCTCTGTCATAACTTCCATTTAATGCGGCTGTGATGATATCTTTATAGCCGTAGCGAAATTCAAAACTTCCACCGTAGATCTTTACCCCCGGAATATTATAGTACTGAAATTTGTCCTGTCCATTATCTGCTACAACACGTACATTTTGATAGTCTTTTGCCAGGCGATAAAAACCGGAAAGATCAACATTGATAAAATGGTTTTCGTTAAAGAATGTATTGTAGTAAAAACCAGTATTGAGATTATCGCTATTTTCAGGTTTTAAATCCCAATTGGGAAGAATATTGAAATTATCGCCATATATTTCAGACATCTCGGGCAATTTGTAGGCGTGTTCGGCAGAAAACTTCACGCCACCATCTTTGAATATTCGATATCGTGCAGCAGCACTATAGCCCGTATACCCCAAATATCTTGTTTGCTTAACTATGTCACCACTCACGAGTTGATTGTTAGTATCATATTTCCGTTCATCAATCTTCTGGTATGTATCGATGCCATAATATTTAAAAGCAAGGTTGGCAACCAATCGTTTGTCAAACCATTGACTTTGCCATGCTAACCCGGCAATATGTTTAACCATATTCT
The DNA here is from genome assembly GCF_037479535.1 of Sphingobacterium sp. MYb388. Taxonomy (NCBI): domain Bacteria; kingdom Pseudomonadati; phylum Bacteroidota; class Sphingobacteriia; order Sphingobacteriales; family Sphingobacteriaceae; genus Sphingobacterium; species Sphingobacterium sp. MYb388. The sequence continues at coordinate 349,753 of NZ_JBBGYV010000002.1, forward strand.
TTGGCAACCCTGAACTATTGTGATTTAAAATTTTGTCATAGGTTTGACGGTCATTGGTGCTGACGTTATAATTGAGGTTTAAACTTTGGTTACGGCTCTCATCAAAATCGTAGTTCAAATTTATTCTTCCAAGTACGCTATTGGTATTATCTTTTATGTATTTCTCTGGGTTAGCTTTACTACCTGTGCCATTGGTGATCGGAAGGCCAGTCCACTCGTAGTTATATTTCGCCGTATCTCGGTTGCGGGTAATGTTAAAGCCATAATTGGCATAGATATCGGCATATAGGCGGTTTACAAGAAAGTTTTGCTTTTTGTAGCTAATGGTTGGCATAATGTAAGCCGATTCGGTCCAATTACCTCCATAAGGCTTATTAATAGTTGCACCAAGCTGATTTTGTTTATTGTTGCCCGAATATGTCAGACCCACAAAGAACTGATCGGCCCAGCTTTTATCTCGTAGGCCCACTTCTACCTGACCCATGCTCGAATAATAGCGGTCTTTGAAACGTCTCGCTTCAGCAATAGGTACGAATTTATTATCAACCACTTTTTCTAAAATTATACCGTATTTTTCTTCGGTATACATCTTGTAGTCATTATCCGAATAGTTGTAGAAGGCATTAGTACGAACCGATAATTTATTTTTGGGGTTGGTATACATGCCCACTAGTGAAGCCTGATGGGTATTGAAGGAACCATAACTATAGCTTAGATCAAGAAAGTGCCTATTCCGTTGTTTGGTAATTATGTTGACTGCACCACCTAATGCGTCTGAACCTAAAAAAGCAGGAACAACACCTTTATAGATCTCGATGCGATCAACTAAGTTTACTGGAATATTATTCAACGACATGGCGGGCCCAAAATCATCCATAGGTACACCGTCGATATAGATTTTAGCTGCTAAGCCATTGATCCGGAAAACAAAGTTTGAACCTAATCCCCCATCTTCTCGAAAGGTAACACCGGGTGCTGTACGAAGAATCTGGCTCACATTGGCAGTTTGATTGGCATATCGGTTCATGTCAATAACATTTACGTTAAATCCTGACCGTTGAATTTCGTTGACCCGCTTTTGGTTATCAGTTTGTCCCTTCACATTGACAGCCTCAAGCATACGTTCGTCATTTTTTAACTGAAAGTCTTTGTGTGTTTCATTACTTTTCAATAGGATACTTTGCGCAATATACCCCACAGAAGTCACCTCAATTTTAAGGTTCTGTTGAGAAGATATTTTCAATTTGTAAAAACCATCTACATCTGTGGAGGTTCGGGTATCGGTTCCGATGACAGATATCGTAGCACTTTCTATTCCTTTTCCAAAGGTATCTTTAACATAGCCAGAAAGGGATGTTTGAGCTTGTACAAGCGAGCTTAAGTATAATAACGATATAAAAAAAATGTAGGTTGACTTTAACATGTTATCAATTTTATGAATTTGTTTTTAAAGTGATATGGTATTAGATTTTTGCTTAACTATTTACCTGTTAATTAGTTGAGTGTGACACTTAGTTTTTCATTGCGGGACAAATATATGTTTATTTAGATTAAATACAAATAATAATTTAACATTTTATAACATTTTATCTTTAAGAGAATTCAGTTGCATGTTTTTTTATTATCAAACAATAAAAGGAAAAATAATATAGGCGAATTGACTTGGAATGCCATTGTAATAAAATCAAAGGCCAAGAAAAACAGCAATATGGAGATCTTAAGAATGAGTGTTTGCTATATACAGCAGGCAAAAAAATTGAATTATCCAGACCGGGTATGTTGGTATCAAATAGGAATTTTTGCCGCTCGTTTGGGTCTTGCCGCAGAAGCCGCCAAAGATATTAAAGCCCGTAGCGGTGCATATCTAAAAGGTTTTCGATTTAAAGGATACAGGGATAGGCCGCACGATTGGAAGTCAGATTATGACGGTGTTGGCAATATGATGAATACCTTACAGGAAATTTTGGTGCAATGTGATGGAGATAAGATTTATATACTGCCGGCTTGGCCAAAAGACTGGGATGTAAATTTTAAAGTACATGCTTTTAAAAACACGGTTATTGAAGGTACTTATAAAAATGGGAAAATGAAACATTTGAAAGTGATGCCCGAAAGTAGAAGAAAAGATATCATCTTTTAATGAGATACCTCTGATATAAATATTGAAAAAATCGAATTATAGTGTATAAATAGAGATAGTTTTAAAGGACTAATTATTTATACACTTATGAAAAGCCACATCGCGTTGACTGTGAATAAAAAGAGTCTAACTCTTGGTGATACAACGTAGCGATGTAGCTTTTATGGTTTCAATTATTGCAGCGATATTGACGATGATGTCAAAATATTCAGCAGTTGCTTTGGTTCATCAATAATGAATGTTGCTCCATGTCGCTTTAATTCTTCGACTTCGCGAAAACCCCATGAGACCCCGATTGCTTGCACACCAGCATTGTTGGCAGTATCCATATCAACCGACGAATCACCGACATAAAAACAATCATCAGGTTTTACGTTCAGTATATTGAGCGTATCAAATATAATATCAGGATCCGGTTTAGCCGGATGGCCTTCTCGATGCCCCAATATCAGATCAAATGAAATCTCTGAAAAATATTTTGCTATTAATGGAAGAACAGCCTCATGGTATTTATTGGATGCAACAGAAATCAAATTACCCGATGATTTCAAGTCTTGTAATAATTGAATGATACCAGAATATGGTTGAGTATAGCTCTCGGTCTTTTCTTCATAACACTCCTTAAATGCAACAAGTAGGCGCGTTATTGTGTCCTCTTTTCTCGCGTCCGTAGGTAGTGCTCTTTCAATTAGCATCCGTACACCATTTCCGACAAATTTCTTGTAAGATTCAAGGGGATGAGTTGGATAACCAAATTGCTCAAGTGTCAGATTACAACTATCACCCAAATCTTGTAAAGTATCTAACAATGTTCCGTCCAAATCAAATATTATAAGCTTCATGCCTTAAATCTAATAAAAAACAATTATCAAAGTTTGTTAAAAATCAAATTTATGAGTTCTATTGATTGATCATTACTTTCGTCCTTGTGTTGTTTAGGGAAATAAAATATTATCAGTTACATTTTCATGGTTATAAGAAAAATAGATCAAGTAGAATACAATCATTTTTCAAATCATAAATTTGATTTAACGAATTTATAATAAGTATGGAAGATGAGCATACTTATTCCCCATATTAAATATAGGCCGCTGAAGATAAATAGATGTTCGAAATTAAAAAGAAATCAGATAACAATTGGTTCGAATAAATTTCACAAGCCATCATGGACATAAAATAGTTGCTGCAAAAGATATAAAATAGTGTCAGTGTGTTTTTTGATAAAAACAATCCTCATTACCATCGCTGATAATTTTTGATTTAATCTAAAGAACGTGATAATATATTAAAAATCTAAAACGCCATTTTAAGATTGAATTATCTTTCATAAAAATGAGCGATAATGTACTATATACAATCTGTTTTACGCATTTCTTTTTTCGTAAGAATACAAAATCAAATGGATAAAAACAGATCCTTACTGGTCAATATCCAACTATATTTAGTGTTTATTAGTTGTTAATTTTAACACAGTATAGATCATTATTTAACCTTTGTTCAGATTATGAATTGCACACCACCTTTTGTAAATACCACCTTTAAGGTTTTTTTACTTATTGCTGCCTTGGTACTATCCGTTTGTAATAGCCAGATTTTTTGTCAAAGTATGGTTAAAGATCAAGGTAGTGGTAAAATGGTCCTAAAGTGTTATCTCGCGCACGTTGATCATCAAGAGAAACAAGAACTTTACTATAAGTTCACGTACTACATGAAAGGTAATTTAGTTTTGAGACAAGAACTAAAAAATGATAGCAGCTTAATTGAAACGAACAAATCTGACGATGGATACTTGACTATAACTAAGTTAACGCCGACTTATCTTATCAATCTCTCGAAAGAGCTTGTTAGATACAAAAGTGAAACAGATTCTAACAAAACAGAAGAAGTGGCTTTGGCTAATTATGAATCCGAGCTGTTTTATAAATGTGCAGTAGCGCCTCCAAAAATAACACACCTCGATACATTAAGTAATCTAACTATGACAGTAGCAGGTCAGCGGTGTACAATAGGTAAAGCACATGTTCTAAATTCTGATTTTGAATTTGCCTATACCAAATCAAAACTAGGTGTTAAGTCTCCTTTAAATCTTTTTGTTCCTGACTTTCCATATCAAATCCTTTGGATAAAAATCCCTCTTGATAATAATCCACAGGGAATACAGACTTTCGTAATTGATAGTTTCTCCGATATAATACCTGAAAACATCAAAAAATCAATCACCTGGTAATCTATTATTTATTTTTTTACTAAATTAAAAATTTTATGAAAACTAAAAATCTGGTATTGACAGCAATGTCATTATCCCTTCTCATTGGTTGTAAAAAACAAGAGGAAATCGAAACAAAAATTGACTACAAAAAGAAGCTAGTGCAAGAATTCAACTTAACTTCTACGACTTCTTCCGCTAAAATGTCTAGTAAGGAAAGTGAGCCAGCTCATAATTTTGCAACTTATGAGGAGCTGTACAAGTATCTAAAAGAATTGGTCAAGAATACTGTTATTTATGATACTGTCGTTATCTATCCATCAAAAACTAACTCTAATTTGAACTCACCAAATGAGCTGAAGTTGATGGGGAAAAATAATAATACTTACGGAACAACTAATGATCAATCGATTACAGGTGTTGATCAAAACTTTTATTCCCACTATCTCTCGAAATCCGCAAAATCTTCTCTCACTAACACCTTTACACTTTCATACACAGTTTCAACAACTGTAAACTGGCCATGGAAAAAGAAAGACGCGTCTTCCGCTCCAGTGTATCTTGGATATCCCTATTTTTCAAGCACTAATGCTTACGGTCAATATCTGACATATGCCGGCTTCATGCAATTGACTAATTACAACGTAAACCTTACCGCAAATGGCGAGGCCGGTACTGCTGTTGGCGCCGCGCAGCTTTACGCGACCACCGCGGGGTTATCATATTCCGTGTCTGTTGGTCTTAATGGCAGTTTTAAATTATTTCTACCGGGATCACCGCAAAGCCCGTTAACCATCAATTATACCTTTACAGCTACAGAACCAACATTGCCATAAACGAGATTTAATTACTGTTTATACTTAGTTTTAATCTACTTTTTTCATAAAGTAGATTAAAACTAAAATTATATTTTACCCATTTTTTTTCCTCAAATTCTTCTAATCGTCCGCTTACAAATTGGCGCAGACTGTTCTTTTTTATTTTCCAGTGTTTTCGCTGTGACTTTTGCGAGAATCTTTCCAACAACTTCTTTAATTATCACTGGATCCGACGCATTCTCATCTTGCCTTCGCCCTTTTTTATTGACCACTTCCGAAAGCCAATCAATATATTTTCTCGCATCGTTTATATTAACTGGATCTATTTCCCTATGGCCTGAGCCTTTCCAATCGTCAAGTCCGATGTAAAAGCCATAATCTGGAAAACCCAACTTATCGTAAACAATGATTACATTATCGATCGATTTGTGCGGAACATTATTTTTATGACTGGCTATAAAATAATTTTTATATTCATCGAATATCTAGTCAGGATCATTCTTTTCTATCATATTTATCTGTTCTCACTACCGTCCTAAATAAATTTTAGAAGTGTTTTTCCATATAAATAACCGCTATTTTTAAATCATTTCAATTTTGATCCTATTTTTTAGTCTGAAAAGATCTGTAGTTGTCCATTTTTTCCACTTACTGGCGGTTTAATAAAGACTTTTTTTAATATTTTTGTCATTAATTAATCAAATGCTTTTTTTGTTAAAAGTAAATTAAAGAATCTAGCTATTCTATTATTTATTTTTAACATACCTTAAGATGATAAGATTTACTAATAATGCCTATTGTTTTTAAATAACACTTTATAAATAAATTAGAATGAAAAAATTATTAACAATTTTTACCCTAGTAATGGTTGTGTTTGCAAGTTCATGTTCAAAGGATGATGATGTCATCGGTGAATCGGATAGTGTGGTTGGACGCTGGGTTTTAGAGAAAATGGAGGAGTTAAATAGTAAAGAGACCGTTCCTTTCACTGATGGTATAGAATTTACTTTTAAGGCCGATGGCACATTTACAGGTTTTACCAACGATATCGATTTTGATGGAGAGGATCCTATTATCAGAAAAGTACCTACATCAGGAACATATAAGCTTTCATCTAATGGTGAAAAGATTACCATAATGCAAAAAGACGAAGACAATGAAGAGTATAATATCCATACTCTTACGACAAGAAAAATGATTCTTCGTGGTAATTACGACGATTTTAATGTTCAGATAACCTTTAATAAAAAATAAATGATATCATTTATAATTAAACATAGTGAATTATAGAAGCTAATAGTTTTAAATCTATAAAGCCGATTGGGAAACCAATCGGCTTTTTACGTAATAATTTTTACAATCATTGGATACTGTAAATTTATCGAAAAATGGCTTTTTAATACCTGTACAAGATATAGGATATCTTGTATTGCGACATCATTTAAGTGTTTAATATTTAGTGAAATATATTTGAGATTCAGATGTGTAATTTTTAAATTAAGATCTCATGTGTTATTAAAGATGTAAAGGCTATCTTTAAAAAGTTATCTTAAATAAGCATGAACATTCAATTTTTACTCATACATACTGGTTATTTAGATGCTATCGATTTTATTACTAGAATTGCCATCGCATTTGCCTTAGGACTTTCAATAGGAGCAGAGCGTCAGTGGCGGGACAAGAGTGCAGGACTACGTACAAATGCGCTGGTGTCCATTGGTGCCGCCGCATACATGTTGTTGTCAGTATACCTATATGGTGCAGATGGTGGCGATCCAGGACGTATTGCAGCACAGATTGTGACCGGTATAGGATTTCTTGGCGCAGGTGTTATCATGAAAGATGGATTGACGATACGTGGACTCAATACCGCCGCAACGATTTGGTGTTCGGCTGCGGTCGGTACGTTATGTGGTATGGCCTTATATATCGAGGCTACTATTGTGACCGGTGCGATCCTGTTTACTCATATTGCAATGGGACCTTTTAGTGATTGGTTAGGTGCATTAAAATCGTATAAAAGCAGAAAAGTACAGGAAGCCTTTTATTTAATCAAAGTCGCCTGTAAAGTTGAAGATGAAACCGATATCCGGAGTCATATTGTTGGTCAGATCGAAAACAGACATACATATTTGCTACGATCTATCTTACGCAATGTGTCTGTAGAGAATGCAAACACGGTTATATTAAATGTAAAACTTTCAACAGTTGGTAAGAGTGACAACAAGATTGAAGAACTGATTTTTGAATTGACCAAGGTAAAACACGTTCAGGAAGCAAGTTGGTTCTATTTAGGTAACTCTATGGAGAATTAAAGCAGTGGTTTACTTTTTCATCGCCATATGTTCTTTTTGTAAAGTGTAAAAGAGATGGATAGTCAGACAAGATTATCCATCTCTTTTAGTATTTTCGAATAACCAAAAACCATCTTTTTTTATCCGGAATTATGTAAGTTCCAAAGATTGAAACTCCACTTTCTTTATCAGTTCGCCATTATCATAATAGTTTTAGCTTTATTTAGGCTAAAAGCAATTACTTCTTTGTAATATCACTGAACCTTATTTATATTGGATTTATATTGCTATTACTTGTTGTATTGGTCATACCTCCGATCTCTTATATTTATGGTAATAAAATCTCTACGTGATATGCTTGGATTTTGTTTCTCCGTTGTCTCGATTACTGATAGCGGAAAGTTCGTTGATTGAGCTTTATTTTGCAATTATTTCCTGAAGGTTGACCTGTTTCGATTTTAAACTATCTTTTAAATGAATTTTTTGTGCTGATGTAAACTTTCAGAATTGTTTTTATATCTACGGTGATATTCGTAAGTTTATCAAATCATTCAAACCAATTCTGATTCAAATTTCAAAGAATTGAATCTGTATCGACTTATGAAGCGTTATGATGAATATTCAGATATTGAACTGCTTGATCTTATGAAAAAAGATCATGAGCAGGCACTTTCTGCGCTTTATCACCGCTATTGGAACAAATTGCTTGTTGTTGCGGCTCATCGGCTTGATGATATTACGATAGCAGAGGAATGTGTACAAGATCTATTCTGTAGTTTATGGAGCCGTAGGCATACATTGGTTCTTCGATTCTCATTAGCGACATATCTTTCTGTAGCGGTAAAATATCAGGTAATTAAACAGCTGGATCTCCAATACCGTAAGGCTGAACGAAAAGAAAAGTATATTTCCGATTATGCCTCATCGATTCATCTTCCATCGGCAGATGAATCCATTTTAGAAAAAGAAATGATTGAACGTATTTCTGCTGCTATCAATAGATTACCAGATAAATGTCGCATTGTTTTCAAATTGAGCCGTGAAGAAGGAATGCCTAATAAACAGATCGCCGTTGAATTAGGTATTGCAGAAAAAACAGTTGAAGCACATATCTCCAAAGCTTTAAAAGATTTGCGTACTGATCTGGTCACGATTTCTCCGCTTGTGTTATTCTATTTATTCGAAAAATAATTTTTTTTCATCTTGACTAAGGGTTGATCTGATTTTTCAGTACTATATCTTCAAATTACCCCAAATTATGATTCAAGAATACGACAAAGAACTTTTGTTGAAGATAGCCTATAAGCTAAAACTAGGTCAAGCTAGTCCTGAGGAACAGGATTATTTTGACCGTTGGTATCGTGAACACAAGGATGATATCTTAGAACTACCTGAGGGTTATGTACCACATGTGGAAATGATCCGCGATCGTATGCATGAAAAAATTATGCATAGAATAACTGCAGAACAATTTCCAAAGAATAAAAAAAATCCAAAGAAATGGTGGAGTATTGCGGCCGCAGCTCTCCTTATTATGGGTTTGTTTTTTTATTTCCAAAACAATGGAAATGTAAATGGAAGTGATCCTAAACAAGCGGCTGTAGATACTGTCATATTACCAGGTACGCAATCTGCAACGCTTACATTATCAGACGGCAAGGAAATAAAATTATCCGATATCAAGACTGGTCAAACGGTAAAGGCAGATGGTGCTCTGATTACTAAAGCCGCAGATGGCAATTTGATTTACGAGGTTGACCATACATTTACTGGAAGAATGAAATTAAATACCGTTGCAACTATGAACGGAGAAACCTATACCATCAACCTTCCTGATGGTACGCTGGTATGGTTAAATGCTGGATCATCCTTAAAATATCCTGTTGTTTTTGATAAAAAGGAGCGAAAGGTAACCTTGACAGGTGAAGCTTATTTTGAAGTAGCGTCGAATAAAAAAGTCCCTTTTAGCGTTGTCAGCGGAAAACAGACTGTAGAAGTATTGGGGACTCATTTTAATATCAATGCTTACGATAATGAAAAGTATATAAAAACAACTTTACTGGAAGGACGTGTAAAGGTTAAAAATGACGATGCAGTTTCAATTTTAAATGTAGGGCAGCAGTCTCGCATTAACAAAGAGAAAGATGGAATTGATGTCTTGGAAGTTGATCTGGATGAAGCAGTGGCTTGGAAAGAGGGATATTTTAGATTCAATAATGAAAGTATTGAAAGTGTCATGAGAAAAATTGCGCGATGGTACAATATCGATGTTTCATTTCAAGGAGTGATATCTAAAGAAAAATTTAATGGTACGGTATCTCGAAATAAGGGTATAGATCAGGTATTGGAAATATTGGAATTGACGAATGCGGTGCATTTTAAGATCAAGGGAAGGAGGGTTACTGTGATGGAATAGCTATACCACTATAGTAATCAAAGAAAACCAGGATTGACGCTAATCAAAATCCTGGTCTTGTTTGGACGATTTAATTTATTGCTAATGTATTATAAACCACGAATATCAGCCATCTGGACAATGTATTGATATTCGTATAACCAAACTTAACAAATGTATGAAAATTTAAGACCAAATCTACGGCCTTCTACTATGGGCGTAGCTAAAATCCTATTGGTTATGAAACTGATTGTTGTATTAATGATTGCCATGGTACTCAGGGTGAATGGAAGCTCATTTGCTCAAAATGTAACATTGTCGGAGCGAAATGCTCCGCTGGCAAATATCTTGGAAAAGGTTAGAAAACAGACGGGTTATGATTTTCTGGTGACTGAGAGTATGTTGATTAATGCTAAACCGGTTACCATTAATGCTAAAAATGAAAAGGTATCAACAGTTTTGACTAAGATCTTTGAGCATCAGAATTTAAATTTTAAAATTAAAAATAGTTCGATCATTGTTAGTAGTAAGCCGGTATCCTTAGAAGTTGAAGAAACTCAGAAACCGGTGCAGGATAACCTATCGGGTAAAGTTGTGGATAGCAAAGGAATGCCGATTACGGGTGCTACGATTAAAATTAAGGGTGGTACGCAAACGGTGGTGAGTGGTGAGGGCGGTCGGTTTCAACTGCGTACTGCTGATAAGAATGCGATACTTATTGTTTCATTTGTGGGGTATGAAACTCAGGAAGTTCGTGCAACAGCTGCAAATTTAACCATTACAATGACCCAAACTATGAGTGGTTTGGATGAGGTGATTGTGGTTGGTTATGGTACTCAGAAAAAAATTAACCTAACTGGCGCTGTCAGTTCTGTTGGTTCTGAAGTACTTGAAAATCGTATGATTACGAACATAGGTGCTGGTTTACAAGGTGCAGTTCCTAACCTTAATATCGGAATTTCCAATGGTCGCCCAGGTGCTGGTGCTAGTTTTAATATAAGAGGCTATACTTCGTTGAATGGTGGCGGACCGCTTATTCTTGTCGATGGTGTTCAAATGGACCCCAATCAGCTCAATCCGCAAGATGTGCAGAACGTAACGGTTCTAAAAGATGCAGCAGCGTCTGCTATTTATGGAGCACGTGCAGCATATGGAGTTGTTTTGATCACGACCAAAAATGGAAACTATAATTCGGGGACACGTGTCAATTATTCTTTCAATCAAGGTTTTTCCAGACCGACCACTATTCCAAAGACGGTTAATTCTTTAGAATATGTAGATATGTATAAATATGCGGATCTGACGGGTAACCTATCTGGTGGTGGTCGTGGATCGGAAGTTTGGACAGATACTGATATTGAAAAAATGAAGGAATACATGGCCAATCCAATTCCTGAAAATGCGGTCTATATTGATCCAAGTAATCCTACACGCTACCGTTATGTTGGCAATACCGATTGGTGGGAAGAAATGTTTCCGGGATGGGCACCTATGAGCGAACACAATTTGGGTCTGACTGGAGGTAGTGAGAAAATAAAATACCACACTTCACTGGGATACTTAAATCAAGGTGGTTTGTTTAAATCGGCGAATCAAAAATACAAGCGTTATAATGTCAATATGGGATTGGAGACTAAGGTAACCTCTTGGTTGGATCTGAATGCTAAGGTTCGTTTAAATCGTAAGGAGGATGACAAGCCCGCGCGATCTGCCGCTATTGAGGGTATTTTTGGAGATCGTATTGCGACAGATTTAAGACCTAATATTCCGATTAGACATCCAGATGGTCATTACTCGGGCCAGGGTAGTACGACCAATCCATTTGCTATGAACGAGTATAATGGACGTGATACTTATCAATCCGACGATATCTGGTTGACGGGGGGATTCAATATTCATCCGCTTAAAAACTTTAAAGTGGTTGGGGATTTGACTTGGAATAGCTATAATTATAACAATAAGATCAACACAAAATCATATGATGAATACGGAGCGGTTCCTGCTGGTCAAGATCCTACAAATCCGGACAATGCTTATCTGGTAGGACCTTACCCACATAACCGTGTGCCTTGGGTTTCGGAGAGTAACTCAAAGGATCGTTATACAGCGATCAATATTTATGCGGAGTATGAAAATACCTTTGCTGAAAAGCATTATCTGAAAGCTATGGCAGGGTATAATAGGGAAGAAAAGATTTATAGTAATTTTAGTGCACGTGCTAAAAACCTATTGAATCAAGATTTTCCATACCTTAATTTAAATAATGACGATAAACCTATCGTAGGCTCTCTACCGTTGGATTGGGCGCTTTTGGGACAGTTTTTTCGCGTTAATTATATATATGATAATCGTTATCTAATAGAAATCAATGGTAGACATGATGGTTCTTCACGTTTTGCTGCAGATAAACGCTATGTCTTTAGCCCTTCGGCAAGTGTTGCATGGCGCCTTTCGAATGAAGAATATTTAAGTTTCTTGAAACCAACATTCAACGATTTAAAAATCAGGGCTTCTTATGGTACACTACCTAATCAAAGTATTGATTTGAATAGCAATCCGACTAATGGTTCACTATACCCATACATTGCGACGATGCCTTATGGTACGACCAATTATATATTTGGAAATGCTAACCAATCCTATATTACAGCTCCTGGACTTGTAAGTACGTTGTTTACCTGGGAAAAAGTAACGTCTAAGAATATCGGTTTAGATTTCGCCCTGTTGGACAATAAATTGAGTGGTTCATTTGATTTATATCGCAGAGATACCCGTGATATGTTGGTGGGTGGACAGCCATTGCCAGCGATTCTGGGTGTTGGAGCTCCTAATAGAAATGCGGCGGATCTGAAAACAACAGGCTGGGAGTTTGAAGTTAAATACAACAATAAGATCAATGACTTCAACTATTTTGTCAGCTTTAATATGAGTGATAATAAGGCTAAGATCACCAAATATGACCTTAACCCAACGGGTGAGCTAACGTCACATTATGTCGGCAAGCAAATCGATGAAATATGGGGCTACACTTCCAATGGATTATATCAGAGTGATGCCGAAGCGAATGATGGCTTGAATAAAGAACGACTTTTTTCGGGAACGTGGCTTGGTGGTGACGTTCGTTTTGAAGATTTGAATGGGGATAAAAAAATTGATAATGGTAGCAATACGTTAAGTAATTCGGGTGATATGCGTATTATCGGTAACCAAACTGCTCGATACTCCTATGGTATGCGTTTCGGTGCTGATTATAAAAACTTTGATTTATCGGTATTCTTGCAAGGTGTAGGACATCGTGATGCTGTAGTAGGTGGTACTTATTTTTATGCATTTGGTGGTGGTGAATGGGATGTGCCAACTAAAAATCAAATGGACTACTGGACGCCAGAAAATCAAGATGCGTATTTTCCACGTCTCCGTTTTGGAGGGAATGGTAATACGGTGACTTCGACCCGTTATCTGCAGGATGCTTCTTATATGCGCATCAAAAATATCACGATCGGATATTCTGTGCCAAGTTTGATTTTGAAACGAGCGAAAATTGAAAAGATCCGCTTATTCTTCTCTGGAGAAAACTTGTTCACCTTTACCAAGATGTTTGACAATTTTGATCCAGAGCAATTAGACAGAACTGCGTATCCATTAAGTAAAAATATCTCCTTCGGAGCTCAAATCACATTCTAGCCATGAAATACAACCATAAATATTTGAATATATTGCTCGCTTCAGGTCTTTTCCTTAGTCTGAATAGCTGTAAGGATGATGGATTTTTAGATCGTTATCCTAAAAATGAATTTAGTGAGGTGACTTATTTTAAAAGTGAAAACGATTTAAAATTGTTTGCCAATCTATTTTATAATAATTTACCATTTGTGAACAATTATTCGGCTGATAATAATTCGGATAATATGCTTCCAGCGACTTCCGATGCTTTGTTGGGCGGTACAGTTTCAGTCCCTTCTGCTGGCGGAGGTTGGGCTACTGATGACTGGCTCCCGATTCGTAGATGTAATTACTTCCTTAAGCGTTATGAACAAGTACAATCGACCAATAAGGAGCGTTATGCTGCCGAAGTGCGTTTTTTTCGGGCACTCTTCTATTGGCAAAAAGTAACTGCTTTTGGTGATGTTCCATTGGTACTATCGGATCTGGATGAGACCTCTCCAGAATTGTACGGACCTCGTGTCAAGCGTAATGAAGTGATGGATCAGGTTTTGTTGGATTTAACATATGCCGCGAGTAATCTACCTGAAAAAGGTTCTGAAGAAACGGGGCGCCTAAATAAGGATATTGCAAATGCTTTGTTGTCACGAATCGCTTTATGGGAAGGAACTTTTCGTAAGTATCACGGCTTGGGCGATCCACTGCCTGTACTGCAGGCTTCGTTAACGGCTTCAGAGGCTTTGATAAATGGTGGAAAGTACCGTTTGTATACTACAGGAAATGTGGATAAAGATTATCAAGATTTATTTACGCAGACTGATCTGAAACCAAACCCTGAGTCGATTATGCATTGGGCTTATATTATTGGAACTTTGACGCAAGGTTATACGCGTACTGCAAATGAGAATAATACAGGTGTCAGTAAGGATCTGGTGGAGGCTTACTTGTACAAAGATGGAAAACCTAGCGGTTTGACTTCTTTTCCAACGGATGATAGCGAACCTGCTAAAGAAGCGGAAAATAGAGATCCTCGGTATAAGCAAACGGTTGCCAGCCCGGGTTTTATCTATCGGATAGGTACGAGTACGGTTGCACCACTTGCTTATGGGCTACCTTTGATCGGAACGTCTCAGACTTCTAGTGGATATTGGTTAATCAAAGGGCGGTCAAGTGATCCTGTTCAAGAGATTGCGAATCAATCGGATATTGATGCTTTTATTTTTAGATATGCAGAGGTATTGCTGAATTATGCAGAGGCGAAGTATGAAATTAATAAAACTCTAAGTCAAACTGATCTGGATAAAAGTATTAATTTACTTCGTGACCGTGTAGGTATGCCACATTTAACAGCAATGGTTTCAGCAGACCCACGTGCGGTTGATTATGGATATGTGGTGACGCCTTTACTGTACGAAATACGTCGAGAGCGCCGTATCGAACTCATGGGAGAGGGATTTCGATTGAATGATATTAAAAGATGGAAAGCCGGAAAACTTATCGAAGGTATAAAAACGGTGAGGGGAATGAAGCTGAATGCTGATTTGAGGAAAAAGTATAGTTATGATGTGAGTAAGATTGCGACTGATAATAATGCTTTGATCATTGTAAATACGAACTACAGTAATGGTCGCAAATGGAACGATAAATACTATTTTAATCCAATACCGTTGAATCAGATTAACCTTACTGCGGGCAAGCCAGGTGCTTATGTGCAGAATCCGGGATGGGAATAATTGGATAAACTGATAGATTAATAAGGAATGAATTATATCAAAAAAAGTCTAGCACTAGGAGTAATAACCCTTATTACGACATGGCATGTCAATGCGCAGCAGGCTGCTCCAGCGCCCTATGGGGCGCTGCCGAGTGCCGACCAGGTTTCATGGCAGAAATTAGGATACTATATGTTTATCCATTTCGGACCGAATACTTTTACAGATAAGGAATGGGGTGATGGCAAGGAAAGCCCTATGGTTTTTAATCCAACTGATCTCGATGCGCGTCAATGGGCTAAAACAGCTAAAGATGCGGGTATGAAAGCTATTATTATAACCGCTAAGCATCACGATGGTTTTTGTTTATGGCCAAGTAAATACAGTACACATACGGTACGTGAAAGTCCATGGAAAGGTGGGAAGGGTGATGTATTAAAAGATCTCTCTGAAGCTTGTAAAGAATACGGATTGAAGTTTGGGGTATATCTGTCTCCTTGGGATCAAAATCATCCTTCTTATGGAACTCCTGAATACAACGATATCTTTGCCAAAACGCTGGAAGAGGTGTTGACCAATTATGGTGATATCTATGAGATGTGGTTTGATGGTGCAAATGGAGAGGGACCAAACGGTAAAAAGCAAGTTTACCATTGGCCATTGTTTCGTAGTGTGGTGTATAAGCATCAGCCTCATGCGGTTATATTTAGCGACATTGGCCCAGGAGCTCGCTGGATCGGCAATGAGTCTGGCTTTGCAGGAGAAACCAACTGGAGCACGCTCAATACGGATGGTTTTGGAATGGGAAAGGATGCGCCAAAACAAGCGATCTTAAATTCTGGTGATGAAAACGGTAAATATTGGATACCTGGTGAGGTGGATGTCTCCATAAGACCTGGATGGTTTTACAGCCCGGATACAGATGATAAAGTCAAGACCTTAAGTCAATTGCTGGGTATTTATTATACTTCAGTGGGGCGTAATGCTAATTTGCTACTAAATGTTCCTGTTAGCCGTACTGGAAAGATTCATCCGACAGATTCGACACGCTTAATGGAGCTTAGAGCTGTTGTGGATGCTACTTTTAAGACAAATTTAGCTAAAGGGAAAACTGTATTGATCAATACGACTCGCGCACCTCAACTCACAGATGGTAATTATGATACTTATTGGGGAGCTGAAGGCAACGCTAAAAAAGCAGTTTTGACACTTGATTTGGGAATAAAAACAAAGTTAAATCGTTTACTTCTACAGGAGTATATTCCGCTTGGACAGCGGGTAAGATCCTTTGAAGTAGCCTATTGGAACGGTCAGAAATATGTAGCACTGGTTAAGCAAAGCACAATAGGTTATAAAAGAATCCTTGCTTTTCCGATAATAGCGACGAATAAACTTCGGATTACACTCGAGGCTAATGCCGCGCCAGTTCTTTCTGAAATTCAGGTTTATTTAGCTCCAGAAATGCTTGATGTACCTGTTATCAATAGAACCAAGGAAGGAATAGTATCTATTAAGACGAATAGTCCGGATCCGATTGTTACTTATACGCTAGACGGTAGTGAACCCAACATGAAAAGTATGCGTTACAATCAACCCTTTGAGCTGACAAGAGGAGGAACTGTAAAGGCAAAGGCTTTTATTAATAATGGAAAAGATTTTAGCGATGTGGTGATCGCAGATTTTGATCTTTCGACAGCCGATTGGAAAGTCTTGCATGCAAGTGAATCTAAAAAAGAATCGCAGATAAACAGGGCATTTGATGGTAACGGTAGGACTAGTTGGGAAGCTAATTCTGCTGGATCTACGGGTATTTATGAAATCGCAATTGATATTGGTAAGGAAATGGAAATCGCAGGATTTACTTATACACCTGCTAACAATGGTAATACGGGCGGAACTGTTACTAAATACAATTTTTACGTTAGTAGGAACGGAAAAGATTGGGATCGTATCCTGACGGATAAGGTATTTGGAAATATCAATAATAATCCGGTAAAACAGCAGGTGATGTTCCCAAATAAAAAGCAGGCTCGCTTTATTAAATTGGAAGCCCTTGCGGTAATTGGTGCCGATCAAAGTGGAATGAAAATAAATGAAATCGGCGTGATTGTAAAGTAAAGTATAAATAGCAGATGTGATCAATCTTTCTAATTAAGGTTGTCAGCGAGCAATAAACGATAGTTTATTGCTCGTTCTGTTTAATTGAAAGAAAATCTCCTTAAGATGCGATTCGAAATTTGGCTTTTATTATGATCTGATAAGAAATGTCTTTAAGGCACAAGGACAGCTCTCCCTTTGATCTTTCCACTTCTTATACGCTCATAAACTTCATTTGCTTGATCGAGTTTAAATTCCTCTATCTCAATACGGATCTTCTTCTGCCTAGCCTTTACAACTACTTCCATTAACAGTTATTCATAAATCGATGATATAGTTTAGGGAAGACTAGAAGTTTCCAAGGCTTTATTTTTTATACCTATTCTATTTCGAGCGATATCCTTTTTAGGAACCAAGCTAGTCTTTATCCCCAAATTGCACATAGCCACGTAGTATCAGGTCTACATAATTTTCGGTGTCTATTGCTTGAATTTTGCTGCCAATTTATTTCCTAAGCCAAGGTGTATTACATAAAAATTTGACTTAGTTTCTTCAAAATTACGAATACGTTTTACATGAGTAACTCCAGCGGGCATAGAAGTTTAAAAATCGGATGATGTAAATTTTTCACCTATTGTCTTGGCAGCTTTTTTTAGCTCAGCTTTTTGGACTTAGTTCTGTAATTAAAAAAACAGCTATTTGTTGCAGCTAAGAAAAACATGCTCTACTCAACCTTGGTGAGATTCAAAAGTCATTTTTTTTCATAATTAAAGGGGTTGTACGATCATATTATGTTGATAGTAATGGTAAAGACATAACGTCTTGGCTATTATTCGAAGGGGACTTGGCTATTTCTGTATTTAGTTTCTTTAGCCAACAAAAATCTTTTGAAGTACTTGAAACGCTAGAGGATTCCTCTTTGCTTGTATTAAGTCACGACAATTTACAGTTTCTATGTAATACATTTCCGGAATTCAATTTTATTGGCAGGATATTAACCGAGATGTATTACATTAAGAGCGAAAAAAAGGCAAATGAGCTTAGGGTCTTTAGTGCTAAGAACCGTTATAATCGCCTATTAGAAAGGCATCCAGACATTATCAAAAGAGTATCATTAGGAATCATTTCCTCATATTTAGGTATCACGCAGTCGACGCTAAGTCGAATCCGTTCAAAAAAAATGTAAATTTTTAAAGATGATTTACGGATTCACAGATAAAAATTAGATAGTGAATGAACCTCAGCCCGCTTTTTCGATTTAAAATTTATCACTTCCATCCTAAATTTATTGAGGATGGAAGTGATTCAATCGCCTGCCATGCGAACAAAATAATATCATATACAAAGAGCGCTGGGAGATCGAGACGTTTTTTAAGCACCTCAAGCAGCGGTTGAAGGTCACCAGTTTTGTAGGCACCTCCGAGAATGCCGTTTACATCCATATTTGGACAGCTCTGATCGGGATATTGCTCTTCAAATTTATTCAGAAGCGGGCGAAATATGGCTGGAACCTGTCCAATCTGGTGAATTTCATACGATTGAATATCTTCGTGAAGATTGATCTGTGGAAATGGGCTGACGACCCATTTATTTCGGGAAAACTACCAAATCAAAATGGACAGTTTAACCTGTTCTGAAAGAGACAGAGGGGGGCGATTCGGAGAGTAACAACAAAATCTGCATGGAAACAACCGTAGATAGGGATTTTTATGGGGCTAAAATTTATTTAGGACGATACTGATGAAATATATAATAGTGCATTTTTTTTGCTATTTAATTAATTTTTAGCTAAATTGGAGTTATAATCAATTTTAATAACCAAAATGAATTTTTTTGAAAAACTGGAACTGTTTGCCGACAGAAATTATGTGATATTTACGATTTTAAGCTTTTTTATAGCGATTATTTTCTACTGTCTTAGCTCTGTCCTGTTCAATCAATATAGCATCTTAGTGTATGGGATTTTGGTTGGAATCCAGTTGTTCTTATTTTTTAGAACTTGGCTGAAGTATGAACAGGCAATGCATTTGGAACTAATAATTCCTCTTATTTTGTGTGTTTTGTGTTTTGCATTAATGATGTTTGACGAAGTCCACTTAAAAAATGATTGGTATTTTCTTCCTTGGGGAGCCTTTATCGGAGGAGTAATTTCGGCTTTCAATATTAAATTAATAATGACCCAAAAAAATAATATGCTAAAGTCAAGTTCTAAATTTTTCTATATAAGTATTTTGTTTGTACTCTCAACTATTTATTTTAATGGGCTATTGTCTCTCGGTAATATTTTTAATGCTAAGCAATTTGTTAAATGGGAAAAGGCTAAGGTAACAGTTCCTTTCCTTTTAATGACCCCTGGTGGTTCATTTAATGATGCTGAGTTCGAGAATGAGGAATGGGGTTCGCGGTTTATGAATCTGTTTTTTATGGAATGGGAAGGGAACTTTCCGGGAGAAATGACTGCCGAGGTGAAGGTGTTTAAAGGGAATTTTGGAAAAGATTATATGTTAAAAACGTATGACCAGTATGAAAAAGTTGATGCTCGGCAATTATACTAGTCAAACGTATAACTTATAAATCGAATGAAGAAGAATGAATACTTCCACTATTTTATACGTAACGCGGACATTTCAGATTTGGTGCCTATATTATCGGTTCTATGAGAGATTTATGGGATAGATTCTTCTTTGTCTACTAGACCAGATGCTTCTTTAAGTTGACTTACCTCCCTAAAACTAATTCGATTTTGAAGGGGTATCTTACTACAGTATATCCAAGTACTTTTCTATCTTCAAACTGTACGTAACGTCGAAGGATCAAGTCTACATAATTTTCCGCATCTACAAGTTGACTGAATTTTTCTACAAATTTATTTCCTAGACCAACATGTAAGACTTGAAATTCTGGGTTTTCTTCTGTGTTTTCATCTGCATTGCAAATTATCGTCTCATGCCCCTTTAGTTCTTTTTACTTCGACGTGTATTTGCTAGTTTATTAACTGCGCGTTGATCACTTAGTAGCTTTTCAAAATCCTCTAGTGTATTTAAACTGATATTTGGGAATAAAAAATTGCTAATATTACCAATAGCTTCTCCGGATGCTTTTTCTAATCTCGTTATTTCATCGATTCTAACGTTATCATCTGAATTTTCAAATATATAGTCGATTCGACTTGATTTTATAGCGGTAACATCTACAATCTTCTTTTTTGGAAATTTTTCATAACCGTATTTACTTCTAAAATAGCCACCCAGCCGTGTTAAATTTTCTGAAGGTTCAACTTTATTTATTTCTTCGAAGTAGTCATTGCCAAAAAGTTTTGTTAGCAATCCTACATGTGTTTCTTTAAATAATAATTTAAATAGTAAAAATTGCTCACAAGTGAGATATTGATGTTTTTTATTACTCATATTACTTATTGTTGCCACTGGAATATTAGTCCATGCATACATTTCAATATCAGAATATCCTGAGTTATCCATTAATATGGATAAATTTTCTTTCCAAGTTTCTTTACACATTTTAAAATTATGTTTTGATATTACATAAAGTGTTACTATATTTGTTATAGCAATTTTAATATCACGGCTTTAGCCATGATGAACGAAGTTTTCTCATACCGAAAGACCAAATGCCTATGAGAGAGTCGTGGAATTGCCCTATGCTTGAAAAAGTTTTGTACTTTTGTTTATATAAAAGCATAAGGGTAGTTCTCACGTTAACTCTAGACGGCACTCCATGTGGTTTCCAAAAGAAATTTACAAGGAGAAGGGTTGGTCCCCTCGGGTCTGAGTTGTGAGGCTATCCTTTTGTGATTTTACATACCTCTAAGCTCTCTTTGAATTTCTTCGTTCACATAAAACCAAAAGATTATGAGAACGATTAAAAACAAAATTCAAGCCCTGTATTACCCAATCAACCATCCGGGTTGTAGGTCTTACAGATCACCACCATTAAAGAACGTCATCGCTCCGCCAGAGTGATCACATTCAAGAAAATAAAAACCACAAAAGGTATAGGAACAGTAAGTTCTTACGATTGCGCTTAACCGTGCAAATGATAAAACCCTACTTGAGGTTTTTACCGATACATACTATTGCAATTTCTTACTTAATTAATAATTCCTTAAAATGCTCTTTCAAGCGTCAGACACTTTAAAAGTAGCATTAAAGAATTAGATAACCAAATAGTTTAATGTAATTTTGTATAGTTTTTCTATATAAGCGTGATCGGTTTTTACTTATTACAATGAAATGCAATGACGAAGACCATATTATAACCAATTGACGAAGATTTAATATTGCATTTTTTCCATCTTATTTTTTAACTATTGAACGGTTGAACAGGGAGCTAATTGCTTAGATTTTAGCTACAGTTTCACCTTCAATTAACTAACGAAAAATGCAAAAAAATTGCAATAGGGAGAGCTATGCGCTATTTCCAAGGGAAAGAATTGTCCCGACTTCAGGGGTATCAATTGGTCTTTATTTTAAAACGGACCGAAAATTAAACGTATTGAAAAATTATATCCAATCTAGGAAAGGAGAGACGAAGTCATTATTTATTGGTCATGGTCTACCTCTCAACACAAAATATTATAAACAGTTATGGACTGTAGTAGTCAGCAATTGGTTGACATACATTATGCTGTTAGCTTTTAATCTTGTACTATGCTTATTAAAAGCCATAAAAGTTATTGCGATCTCATCTATCATGATGATCGCAGTATTTCATAGTTTATGTTTATCAGCTCAGACACCCCGCAAGGACAGCGGGGTGAAAGGGGCTGATAGTGATGTACTACGCGGTACGGTCGTATCAGCAGTCGACAACAGACCATTGGACGGTGTATCTGTTAGAATCGAAGCCGAAAAGGAGAGAACCTCCACCAAGAAAGACGGAACATTTAGTCTTCCAGTAGAACACCGAAAAGGAATGGTAAAGTTTACCTATGTAGGCTACAGAACTCAAGAGATCAGTTATACCGCAGGAGTATCGTTAACCATAAAATTGATACCTGAAGACAATAAACTAGAGGAGGTAGAGGTCGTATCGACAGGATTCCAGAAGATCCCAAAAGAGCGCGCCACTGGTAGTTTTGAGTTTGTAGACAACAAGTTACTGAATCGTAAAGTCTCGACAGACTTTGTGAGTAGGTTAGAGGATGTCGTGCCGGGTTTGACCTTTAATAAGACAGGTAATAGTCGAGGAGACTATTTAAATATGAATGTGCGAGGGTTAAGTACTTTACGTTCTGAAATGTTTCCTTTAATTGTTATTGACGGAGTGCCATATGACAATAAAAATGCTGACTTTGGAAAAGGAACTTTTAATAACATCAACCCCAATGATATCGAGAGTATCACAGTATTAAAAGATGCAGCAGCATCGTCTATTTGGGGTGCACAATCTGGTAATGGGGTAATTGTCATCACGACGAAAAGAGGGAAATTTAACGAACGTACCCAGCTAAGTTTCAATTCTAATGTTGGTGTCAAAGCTAAGCCAGATTTGTATTATTATCCGCAAATGGCTACATCAGATTATATCGATGCACAACAATATTTATTTGATCAAGGTAAATACAATAGCTGGTTTAGGAATAAATTTAGAAATCCGCAACCAGCAGTATGGCTCATGTTCAAGAAAAAGAATGGTGATCTATCCGAATCCGAATTTAACGCTGAGATTGGTAAAATGAAAAATATGGATATGCGCGATGATTTCTTGAAATACATGTACCGCAATGCAGTCAATCAACAATATCATGCACAGTTGCAGTCTGGTGGGGAGAAGGTCAATACACTTTTTTCAGCTGGTTATGATAAGAATTTAAATGATGTTATCACTTCAGCGTATCATCGGTTGAATTTGAAATCGAATAGCCAGTTCAAGCCCATTAAAAATATGGTGCTGGATTTAGGTGTCATGTACACTGAAAGTAAAATTCAAGAGTCGTTGTTGCCAGTTGGCTATAATAGGTTAGCAAATGGTATGCAAAATTATCCTTATATGCGGTTAGCTGATGAAAATAGGAATCCTTTAGAGGTAAACGTTGGGGGCTATAATCCTGTTTTTAAGGATACAATAGCTGGAGGACGTTTGTTGGATTGGTCCTATTATCCTTTGAAAGAATTGAATGATACAAAAGAAACTCAGAATATCAATGAGTTTTTCACGACTATAAAGGTTAATTATTACTTTGATTTTGGTTTAAAATTGAATCTATTGTATGCTTATCAGCGTTCTTCAACAGAAATAGAAATGTGGAGAGGCATTGGATCGAGGATACAGCGGGATTATATTAATCGTTATGCAAGCTGGGATGATGCAAAGGTTACATGGAATCTTCCTGTGGGTGATTTGTTAAACGTTATCAATTGGGATAGTCGTACACATCATAGTCGAGGAACAGCTGAGTATAGTCGAAAATGGAACAGTAAACATGAGTTGTCATTGTTCTCAGGAATTGAATTTAGGAAAATTCAGAAAAATGTAATCTCAAGTCAATACAATGGCTTTAATCCGGAAAATGGATCCTATAAATCTGTACCATACGGTGTTGAGGTGCCCTTATTAAATGGAATCATGGGGACATCGACTATTGATGATTTAAGTCGTTATGAACTTTATCAAAATAATTTTTATTCGTATTTCGCCAATGCGGGTTATACCTATTTAGAGCGCTATTTGTTTAGTGGTTCTTATCGGAAAGATGCTTCCAATCTGTTTGGTATCAAGAGTAATGATCGTGGACAGCCTTTTTGGTCCCTTGGTGGAGCTTGGGTACTATCTAAGGAATCATTTCTGCAAGGCAGTCCATTTGATTATTTGAAATTACGCAGTACCTATGGCTATAATGGAAATGTGAACAACAGTGTGTCTGCTTATCCCATTATTTCCATTGAAGGTGAGGCACATTATATCACTAATCAAAATTATGGGATGATTAGCACTCCACCTAATCCTAGTTTACGATGGGAACGAGTAGCAATTACGAATCTTGGGCTTGATTTTGCATTAAAAGGAGATAGGCTTTCGGGGAGCATCGAGTACTATGTGAAAAATGCGAAAGATCTAATTGCTCCAGATCGGGTAGACCCTAGTACGGGATTTACGACCTTGATGATCAATAGTGGTAATATTCGTACGAAAGGTTGGGATATTTCTTTAAATGCGATTCCTATTCAAGGCAAAAACTGGACATGGAACAGTAATGTGGTTTTTACCTACGGCCACACGAAAGTGTTACAATCTTACATTGAAAATGAGAATGGGAAAGACTTTATCAGTTCAGCACAATCTAATGCAAGGACACCAATAGCAGGCATGGATCTCTATAGCCAATTGGCGTATAAATGGGCAGGCTTAGATCCTGAAACGGGGCAAGCTCGTGCTTATCTTAATGGAGAGGTTTCCAAAGATTATAATGCCATATTAGCTACGAAGGTAAGCGATCTTGAAAACTATGGATCAACAGTTCCTTTGTACTCGGGGAGCTGGCGCAATAGTATTCGCTATAAGGACTTCGAGCTTTCTTGGAATATTTCCTATCAATTGGGGCATAAATTCCTACGAAATTCATTTGATAACCTATTATTTATAAACAGTAATATTGGGCATAAGGATTATTCTATGCGCTGGCAGAGGCCAGGCGATGAATTAACGACTGATGTACCTGCTTTGAAGTATCCTGCTGATTTAGGTAGTCAAGTGTTTATGCGATCATCAGCCCTGTTGGAGAATGGCGGGCAGATCAAATTGCGCGATATCCAATTGAGTCTGAATGTGCCTTTTGCGAGTAGGATTAAATTGAAAAATTGTCGTGTATACGCTTACCTTCAAAATATAGGTACCATTTGGCGAGGCAATAGGTTGGGTATTGATACCGAATATGGCTCCAATATACCAGATGCGATGATGTCTTCAGTAGGTCTTAATTTTAATCTTTAGCCTCCGAAATTATGAAAATATACATTTATATCTGTAGCATCTATGCGATGTTATCATTTTGTTGCTGCAATGACTTATTAGAAGTCAAGCCGGATATCAAAATGGTCGTTCCGAAAAGTTTGGAAGACGCCGAGCTATTGCTCAATGATTATAGTGCGATGAACACAGGGTACCCGATTTATGGGGAATGGTCTGCTGATGAATATTATGTTACATCCGAAATATTTGATGGTCTGTTAGATTTTGACCAGCGCAATACTTACACCTGGATGGATATCATCTACGACGATGTCGCACAATGGCAAAGACCCTATAAAGCCGTATACAATGCCAATCAAATCATTGAAATCATTCATATTGGTGGAACTGCTGAGAATACTGTTAAAGCCAGGAACCTACTGGGGATGGCGCATTTCTTTCGGGCATTTGCTTTCCATCAATTGGTAGAAGTATTTGCACCAGCATATCAAGAAGCAACTGCTGTTACTGAAATGGGTATCCCATTACGTTTGAATCCAGGTATTGATGAACCTTCTGTCCGCGCTTCGTTACAGAAAACTTACGATCAGATCATCACAGATTACAAGGAGGCATCTTATAAGTTGCCAATTGCAGAAGGAGTAAAGGGTAGACCTTCGCGTGCGAGTGCCTATGCGGGTTTGGCAAGGACATATCTAGTAATGGGAAAGTATGAAAATGCCTATTTATATGCAGACTCCTGCTTGCAATTGCAATCCGAACTGATGGACTTTAACGAACTTGATAAAAATAGGGATTTGCCAATTGATCGATTCAATGTGGAAGTGCTTTTTTCTGCAATATCGGCAACTGCAGGGCCAATGAGTCTCAATAATGGATTGGTTGATTCGACTCTTTACCGGAGCTATTCGTCGTTAGATTTGCGCAAAGGTATTTTCTTTCGAGATAACATTTATCCCTTACATTCTTATGGCTATAAAGGGAGCTACGATAATTCGATGGCGAATCTCTTTGTAGGGCTTACTACAAGTGAAGTCTATCTGATCAAGGCAGAGGCAGCTGCACGAATCGGAAAGATTGATGAGGCTCTATCAGCATTGAATACTTTGGGTCAAAAACGATATGAACCGAACAAATATATGGCCGTTACAGAACGTAATCCAACATTATTATTACCTCTGATCTTGACAGAAAGACAAAAAGAACTGGTCTTTCGCGGTCGTCGCTGGTCTGATCTGAAAAGATTGAACTTGGATTCGAAGTTTCAGAAAACGTTGAAGCGCGAGATGTATGGGGTGATTTACCAATTAGAACCCAATAGTCGAAAATATGCCTATAGACTGCCTGAAATCGTGATCAATAATGGAAAAATACCTCAAAATATTCGCTAATCATAAAAAAAAGCAACATGAAATATATAAGAATAATAGCACTGCTGTCCGTGATACTGATGTCGGCTCTATATGTCACTGCACAGTCTGATAGAAAAATAGATTTGAGTAAAGCACTTAAAGTGGGGGATACTTTTGTTGCGCCAAGCGCAGTACAACAGATGCGCGGCAATGAAAAAGTTATCGATCTACAGAAATTAGCGGATAAGGTCGTGATCTTGGATTTCTTTGATACCTTTTGTGGCACTTGTATTCAGACCATGCCTAAATTACAGCAACTACAGGATAAACTGAAGGACAGGGTGCAGATCATCACTGTTAGTTGGCAGGATAAAGCGACATTGGAGGAGTTCTTTGAGAAAAATAAATTTCTCAAAGAAAATAAGGTCAATTTACCTGTTATTTATTCGGATGTGTATTTGAAAGAGCGATTTCCTCATCAAAGTGTTCCTCATGTCGTATTCCTGTATCAAGGAAAAGTGCAGGCAATAGCGAGTAATAAGGTGATTACTGCTGAGCATATTATGGAATTATACGCTAATGGAACAATTGATCTACCCCTCAAAGATGACTTTGGAAAAGGAAATCTTATAAGAGGAGCTCAAAATGAAATGCAAATAAAGGGGGCTGTATCGTTATTGGGCTATCAAAATGGTGTTCCTTTCGAATCCTTTAGAATAAAGCAGGACAGCATAACCGGTTTGCAAAAAAGTTCTTTTTATAATAGTTCTATCTATAGTACTGTTATGGCAATTTGGGCCAAGATAGAAAAATCGGACTATATACCCAGATCAGAGCGATTATGCTTGAAAGTAGGCGATCCGAATCGTTATCGGGATATTGCTAATGTTGGGGCTATGTGGTATGTGCAACATGCAATTTCTTATGAGCGCTTGGATGCTATATCAAGAAATGATTCTGCCCAGGCAAGAATCGTACTACATGATCTACATAGCTTAATGGGGATTCGTACCTATAAAACGATCAAGAATATTGAATGCCTCATACTTAGGCCTTGTCCAGTAAAATCATATACTGGTAAATTACCTCTCAATGGTTTGACATTTCAAGGGAGTTCAGTTCTTGCGGTTATGCTAGATATGGGAGCTAAATTTCCACCAGTGTTGGACATGGTTAAAAGTAAGGAAACTATAAAACTTGGAGAATATAGCAAGTTGGATGAGTTGAACGAACAGCTTGCCAACTATGGTATCGTAGCAGAAATTGGAATGGGCGAGCAGGAGGTTCTGGTAATTGAAGAGGTGGAGTAATATAAAACAAAATAGGGTATGGAAATTCATACCCTATTCTGCGTTAAGGAAATACAGATGTTAAATCAATATTTATATTCTTTCCTTCAACTTCACATGCGTGCCATTGACCTGATTTTGTAATGAATTAATCATTTCATTTTTCAATGCATCGGTGATCACAGGTTGTCCGCTACCATTATTAGCGGCTTCTAAAGTACACATCTGTTCTGTTGCGCCAGGACAGCTTGGTGTACCTGAAGCTAAAGTATAAGAACTCGGTTGCGATGGGTCTGAGCCCGTATAATTAAATAGTGCCATAATTGACAAGTATAAATAAAGTGAAATTTTTTGTATTATTTCAATGTGTATACCTAGTACGCATTGATTGTTATCATAATTTTTGCACGTTAAAATTGCTGCGGAATACCAAACGGTATGCCATCTAAACGCGGCTTTTTTGGTTGTTTTTTTATGTCTGTACCGCTAAGCGGGGAAGACCGTAAATTTGCGTCGGTATTGTTGGATACCTTTGTGAACTTGTTTCATGTTTCTTTTTTATTTAAATCGTAAAACTATATTTTCAAGATTATTATTTGCGTTATGTTTCTTAAAGTAAAATTAGTGTCTATAATCTTCGCTGTCTTGTAGCATAGCTACCTATTTAAATTTTATTGTTTAAGGTGTTATCCCTTGTGAAGCACATACAATTATCTTCAGCTAATTAAATTAAAGTTATAACCAATATACATCTTGATGTTGTTGCATTGCTACAAGATTTACGTTTGTTTAATATGGTATCGTAAAGCGATGTAGTAATCCCGGTTACAAGAAATATTTAAAAAGGAACGACGCTCCTTGATCGTGAGCAAAGGCATGATATGAGGCATTTTGAGGTATAGCTCGTGTACGCGATGTGCAGGAGGAAGGTTGAGAATATGAACAATATCCTGCAATCTGTTGACCTTATGTTGCTTGAGGATATGGAAGATCACACTCAGTTCAGGATGTTGAACAAGTGCATGCTTGAAATCGGTATTGCTGATCTCATATAAAATCGTGGGTTGCAAAAATTTGATGGCTACTGCTGTTGCGGTATCGCTATAGGGATGATTGGTCCCCGTAAAATATTCGTTCTTCCCGCTGATGCGTTCTATGCGAACGGTCGTATCGGCCTCGAGAACTTCTTTGGCGACGACACCATCAATAATAAAACACCAAGTCGACATCGGAATACCGGCTATCTTGTAATAATTTCCTTTTTTATAAAAACTGAGCTTGCCATGTTCTTTGAGGAATGCTTGTGATGCGGTACTCATTTCATGGTATTTACTGAAGAAATTTTTCATTCTTTCCATAATTCATACTATTGGCGTCTAAATGGAATGCTGTGAACTGTCGGCTACTTTCACAGTGTTTATTATTTTGTAATGGTTAATTGCGTATTAAAATTTATAAAGGAGTTTTGGAATTGCTTGAGGGGCGGGGATCTCGGTTCCGCCCCAAGCAAAGTGATATTTATCTAGCTCAGTTTAGCTGTATTGTATACGGATCATGAGTGGAAGAATAAGCATATTTGTCGAATGACTCCCTACGGGATCTTGCCACTCGTCCAATCCATGAACAACCATATTTTTTTTGTCTGGCACTTCTGCCTCGTCTTTATCTTCTTTAATAAAATTGACGGTTAGGCCCGCAGCATAGTTGTTGGCGATGGCATTTGCTAATTCTTGTTTAAACGCGGGATCCATATTTTGGAGCTGTGATAGCTGACTTACCGTAAGGTTGAACCATTTGTAAAGCCAACTATCAAAATCAGTTCGGATTTCGTTCATTTCAATCAGCAATAGTGTCATTGAAAGTCCAAGGATGTGCGCTTGCAGATAGTTGACTCCTGCTTGATTAAAGATTAAAATATTCATTGTTTGTTATAATTGTTGAATTTCAAATTTGGGAAATATATCTTTTTGCGAAAAGAACTCTTAGCTACTTATAGGCTAAGGGAGAGTTAAACGTGCCATTAAAGTGGACATTTGAGATTAAAGTACCCTAAAAAAGTCCTTTAAGTTCTAAAATGAGCTTGAAATTTATTTAAATAAAAGGTTCTGACCTATATTTTATACTTACAGACGACTTTGTTTAATAATGAAATTTTATTAACTTGCATGTTGACCTAATTAGACAATGTTTTTCCTGTTATGATGATTAACCTTTTTGATAAGCATATTTTAAATATTAATGTCTTATATCGACACTTCAGGTCATATTATTTTTATTATCTGATTCTTGTCTGTTTACCTTTGCTGTACAATAAGATTACCTATAATTATACCTGGACTGCCTTACCGGTTTTTTCTTTTAAATTTGGATCTCTTTTTCTGCTCACTGCATTAGTGATTGTTTTTATAACGGCAGTAGGTATTCTGATTCAACGGAAAGGTACCATTCAAGAAAATGATTTTAAGATTGTATGGAAGAATGGAACCGCTAGAGTCTTGTTTTATATCCTGCCAATTGGATTAGGGCTATGCATTTTGATCGTATTTAAGTATATCTGGTATGATGGTGAACAGATGTATGCAATCTTGTGGGAGCATGCGAAATCTCGGTTTCTGTTATACTTGGTCATCATGATATCTTTTACGGTCTGGCTGGATGCAAATCCGGAACGTAACTTGCTGATCATGTATTTTCCGCATGAACTTCCCATTCAGGTAATCATAGAAGAAAGAGTTGATGGTGCCGGTGTCCTTGCTAGTCGTGAACCGATGCATCCTGATATCCAAATTGACAATACTGTAGAAAAGCTATCGCAAGTTGTGGAGGATAAGATAATATCCGTACTGGAAAATAGATGGCATGATACCCAGGTAAAAGGACTATTTAAAGATGCGCTGTCGGAATTTGCTGCTGATCATCAAGTTTCCAGTACTGCAGATGAGCAACTGCTCCATACAATACCTTTAAAACAGTTATTTAAGGAGGTACTAGAAGAGGCGGAAAATGAGCGTGATGGTCTGGATAATATCCTGCTCGAGAATCTTTATGCTAGCTTATATGCTAAAAGCCCAACTAGGCTTGAGCCATCTTTTAACGATCTCAAAAGTGTCATACTGTTCCATATTTTTGCTATAGAGTCTCATTCTAATCATGCTGTTGTCATATTGACCGATGGAATGCGGATTGACTGTCCTAAAATTATTGGTACCCTGAAAAATAAAGGTTTTCTAAAATGGTTGGTTAAAGTCAATAAGGCGCATTATATCAATATGATGCATGTGTGTTTTATGGACTATAGAACAGGTGGATATATCAAGATACAAAGCCAGACCTTACAGGCTTTAAGAGAAAATCTGACCCAAAATGAAGTGCTAAAAATATGTGCACAAGGAAGTAAGGTAAAGAATAAATATATAGAGGAGTTTTTGAAATCGCGATTTGATCTTAGTTACGAAGGTTGGAACGCTTTTGTTCCGTTGACATAAATTGAAAATTAACCAATTATAAACCAGATCGATCGGACCGGTCAGCGCAGGTTTACTGCGTTGCACGGTTATGGATCTCGGCGGTAGGTCGCCCTTATCGAACCTACTTATGCTTTTTTATGAAAATACTCCTGCGTGGCAGGAGTCCTACAACAGCTATGCAACAAATGCAACATGCGTTGGTACAAAATTTTCTTACAATATTCCTACTCATCCAGATGCGGCAATAGCATTGCTGCATACTAAAATTGACCGTGTATTGCTGCTGCTGGAAGATCAGCAAAATGATGAATATGCCGGACTCATCGGCACGATGGATACCCGAGAGGCTGCCGCGTTTATTGCTATTTCAAAACGCACTTTTGAACGCAAGGTAAAGGAGGGTCTGATCAGTCCGATTGCTAAAAATATGAAAAAGAACAAGTTTTCAAAGCAGGACGTGGTACGGCTTTACATCGCATATCGGGGCTATAGGCCTACACATCTGCCATGATCTTATTCGGACCTTCTTTTAACCTTGTTCGGACCTTCTTTTAACCCGCTTTTAAGTTCTATCGTTGTTGCAAAGTTCCTGCAAAGCTCCTGCACAGTCCTTTCCCCGATGCAGGGACGGCGCAGGGACGGTGCACATACGACGCAGTTGTAGCTTTTGTTAAAAGCAGGTTACCAGCAGGTAGCCTTATGGTTGGTAAGAGGTACTTATTTTTAGTAATAGATCTGAGTTTTTTTGCTTTGAAGATGCGTATGACCGGAACCTGCTCATGGGATACACCGACATAACACCGACAATATCATACCGGTACGCCGACAAACACCGACAATCTCCCTTAGCCTCTTGACAAGCCCTATGTCTAGATGCTATGTTTGTCATCGTAAAGCGAAATATACCGGTATGCATCAGGCTTTTACGTATGGTCAAATCTTTTAAAAATTAGAAAAATGGGAACAATTAGACAGGGAGCAAATGGGGGTTTTAGCGGTAAGACCGGCTCAATAATAGGCAGCAGTTGGAAGGGTATCGACTATATAAAAGGGCTGTCCAGAAAGCGGACAAAAGCAGCCTCAGAAGAACAATTGATCGTGCAGGCACGCTTTTATGCAATGACAAAATTCTTAATGCCGATAGCACCGATTCTACGTCTGGGATTCGGTCTGGTGAATTCCGACAGGATGACGCCGACCAATGTTGCACTCAAACAGAATATCGATCAGGCAGTGATCGGAACGTATCCAAATTTTGAGCTGGACTATAGCAAGATCAAGATCAGCGCGGGTTCATTTATCGGTGGTGGTACGACAGGTGCCTCGGCTTCTTTGGGTCTGCTGTCTGTAACCTGGGACGCGACGCTCAGTACTTTGTACCAGTCCAAGGCCGATGATCAGGTCATCATCCTGCTGTACCAGCCGACAGTGAATGAATTTATGACGGCGCCGACACCACCTTTGCGTGCAGATAGCGCTATTGATATCTCCATACCGGACCATCTGCTGGGTGCGAAAGGTCATGTATGGATCTTTTTTGCTGATCGTAAAGGTACGAAGGTTTCCGGTAGCACCTATCTGGGAGAGATAGATTTATTGTAATCAGTTTTATTCATTTATCAGATCGGGAGAAGCGACGGCTTCTCCTGGTTCTGATCTTCAAAAAATGTGTCATTATGTTAGTAATATCAAATAAAAAAGAAACGAAGCCCGAACCTAATAAAATCAAATCCATCCAGCTTGGCTTTAAAGTGGTTCGGTATTTCCTCAATCCGCTCAATCTTTTGATCCAGATTGGATTTGCAACCCGTAAAAAAGGAAAAACTGCTCTTGGCAGAGCCATGTCCCATCATCTATGCAATGCGCTCACGGGAGAATATCCGGATATTACGATCGATCCTGCTAAAGCAAAAATAAGTGAAGGAACTTTGGCCCAGGTACTGCTCGACAAAGTGGAAAGGGGAGGTGATTTTATTACGTTGAAGTGGCATTTACCGGGTCGTTTTTTTCCTGATCACAGTAACTGGGATGATGAGCTGGTGTTATGTGCTTATGATGTTGAAGCGGGCAATGCGGCGATTAATGAACAGCAGGTAATCCGAAAGGATGCGTGCATGATGCTTGAGCTTCCTTCTGTTTTGAAGGGAAAACAGGTGCATCTTTACTTGATGCTGCATGACCGGGATAAACGGAAAGTCTCAAGAAGTGAGTATCTGGGGAAATATTAATCTGACGGTTATGCATTTAAAAGTGATCCGTATCCAGCAGGGAAAGAACAGTACCCTGTCGGAAATTTACCTGAATAATCAGTTGATCTGCTATGGTCTGGAGGACATCCCCCGTGAAAAGAAAATACCAGGAAGTACCTGTATTCCCGCTGGAAGATATAAGCTTGGTTTCAACCGTGATGGAGGGATGAACGGTAATTATTACGACCGTTTTCCGAAACTGCACAAAGGTATGATCGAAATCAAGGCTATTCCAGGTTTCAGCTACGTCTATCTCCATATCGGTAATACGCATAAGGAAACGGCTGGTTGTCTGCTCGTAGGAACGGGTTATGTGTTCGAAAGAGGGGATTATCGATTGGTGCAGTCGGTTACGGCGTATAAGAAATTGTATGCCTTGCTGGTGGAATTAATGGTATTAGGGGAAGTGTTTATCGAAGTAACATAGTAACAAGTAAAGAAGTGACTAGTAAAGGAGTAACGTAATGAGTAGAGTAGTGACGGAGTAACAATTAATGGGGGGACGGGGAATACTATTTAACCTACTAACGCTCTCAACTTATAACTTTCTTACTAACCTACTAACTGCATAACCTTCTAATTATTTACTAACCTTCTAACTTTTTAAAAAATGAAAAAAATAATTGGAAAAATAACCCGCGCACTCCAGGTAGTGCTGCTGGCACCGATTAAATTGCCGGGAAAAGCTTTAAATATTATCAAGTACATTGCTCTTGGACTTGGTGTAGTGGAGACGGTACTGGATGATAAAGATAATAAAGAAGAGGATGAGTCACCGCCACCAGAGCAGATCGTGTCACATAAAGAAAAGGAGGTGCCTGATGAAATTGAATGATATCCGGTTGGGTGCTTTAGGTGGGACACTTTGTTCCATCTGGGCTTCTGTTTCATTCGGTGATGTGCTCCAAACCATGCTAATGGCGGCATTAGGAACGATCATTAGTGTTGTGACTAGTCGATTAATCGGAAAAATCGGGAAGAAGAAATAGTTTTACCTATGTGTCAGTAAATCGGAGAAATCCGCTTTACTGACATTTTTATGTCCTGATGTGAAAACACATAAGACTGCATTATTTAGAATCAGATTTTCTAGCCCTTCTGGGCTTAATCTTCACGATTTTGTTTTTCCGTAATACCACTAATTCACTATTTTTGTTTTTCTTGAATTCGATCAGTTTTTCATATACTTTTTCGAGCCCTTTGAGGATTTTGATTTTCTCTTCTTCTTGAATGTCAATCGTTGTCATAATAGCTTTTTAATAGATTAAATTTATTCTCTTTTATTATGTTTAATAATTGGTCAGTTTTTTTTTCAGCTAATAGCTCATGTTTTCCTTCCGAATTATCAAATATTAAAGCTCCGTCAACGATTGGTAAGTATATATTAAAAAGATTTTTAATGCCATTCATATATCTTCTGGCAATAACATCTGTATCAATATGATGACCTCCTTCTAAAACTCTAGTTCTTACACGTTCTTTAGCAAGATCTATACTCTGTAACCAAAAAAATAACAAAGTAACGCGATACCCTTGCTCTTTTGCTTTAATTATTCTATTTCTGTAACTTTTTGTCGCTAATGTTGTTTCAAATGCAAAGTTTTCATTTTCTAAAAATAATTCGTCTATTCTTTTTAACATGATTCTATCTGCTTCAAAGGCTACTTTTTCAGGTTGAAAAGGAGACAAACCTTTAGCAATTTCGTCAGCATTGATAAATTCTTTACATTCTAAGATTTCAGGTAAAATAGTAAAAGAAGCTGTAGTCTTCCCAGCTCCGTTACAACCTGCAATTATGTAAAGCTTTTTATCCCGCATTTAAACAAAAATACAAATTTATAATATCATTACATTAATTTCTGGAGCTGAATATATTTTTTAACAGAAATCTCATTTTAAATTGCATGTATGAGGTAAGCCACACTCTTTTAAGTGTTTTTTTGCACTTTGGTAGCATATTGAGATGTTTTTTATCATACGAATAATATTTCTTTGTTGGACATGATTATTTTGTAGCAGTTTTTACGTAAAAAAAAGAAGTAACCTACTCGAGGTTATTTCTTTTTTTGTGCATAAGAAAAGTTTTGATATCCAAAGTTAGTTTGAAACAGCGATGATGCTTTCAAATACTTTGTCCATAAAGAGTACAGTATCCATATTTTTTTCATACTTCCTATGTTCAAATAGAAGTTCAAAATTGCCGTTATATTTCATTGCAACAAGTTCAAATTTGCGTAGTTCCAGCCAGGTTGGAATCTCCTCGATACCGGGTACTGCGCAAGTGATAGTTTTAAAATTTCCTTGTTGCGTAATGCTATAATGAACATGGACCGGAGTAGAGGTCTTCTTCGGATAGATGACCATAATGTTTTGTTTCATACTGAATATAAAAATGAAAAAATAGTTGATGCCGCTCACTACGAAGAGCAGGAATCGCTAAGTGCAGACGATCTGCCTAAAGCCAGAAAGATAGAAGGAGAGATGTCGTTATCAATGAACGAGGACGTAGCGTAATCTCAGTTTTTAATCACATTTATGTAAGATACTGAAATTAAGTTAAATAAGCAAATGTTAGGTAAGTGTTATATGAAACGTTGTAACGCTATTATACTTTTTTGGAGCGTAAAATTATTGTGATTTATCGGTTATTTAGCGTTAAATTAATATCTTTAAAACTAGGTCGACAGCAGGTATGACCACTATCAATTAAACCATTCGAGTAATACCGAGATTATTATGAACGCAAGAAGAGCATTTCTCCAAAAGGGATTTTTGGGAATATCTGGATTAGCCTTAGCCAGTACATTTCAATTGGAGGCACAAGCAACTACTTTAGTAAAAAAAGGAAAAGAAGATGGCTTCCATTTGGGAGTTGCAGGTTATAGTTTTGTCAATTTTAAGTTAGACGAGTCTTTAAGTATGATGAAGCGGATGGATATTAAATACCTATGCATCAAAGATTTTCATCTTCCTTTTAAGAGTACAGCAGCCGAAATTAGTAATTTTCATGAAAAGCTAAACAAATCTGGTGTTAAGGGTTATGCTGTAGGTCCGATTTACACCACTTCGGTAAAAGCAATCGACGATGCTTTCGATTATGCTAAACGTGTAGGAGTTAATTTAATCATCGGTATTCCGAATAAAGAAGATTTGACCTATCTATCCAATAAGACAAAGGAAACAGGGATCCGATTTGCGATTCATAATCATGGTCCTGAAGATAAATTGTATCCGAATGCTACGGTGATTTATAATCTGATCAAAGATTTAGATGCTAACCTGGGGATGTGTTTTGATATGGGACATGATACGCGGGATGGACAGGATGCGATCAAAGATTTACAACAATATCACAAAAGAATATTTGATATACACCTCAAAAATATCACTTCAGCAACTGCGGAAGGGACTACCTGTGAGCTTGGTCGTGGAGTCATTCATATTCCTTTATTTATAAAAGCATTGCGTAAGGTGAACTATAGCGGTAAGTGTAGCTTGGAACATGAAAAAGATATGGAGAATCCTTTGGCAGGTTTGGCCGAGTCAACGGGATATTTTAGAGGTGTTTGTGCTGTTTGATCTTTAGAATAAATTATATGTTTTCAACTAAGTTAATCCCATATTTTACATCAGTGAAAGTATGGCTATCCTTCTTGCTTTTCTTTATGATTGTTGTGGATGTAAGGGCGCAACATCAGGATCATGTTTTATGGTATAAAGAACCTGCTAAAAACTGGAATGAAGCATTGCCTGTCGGAAATGGCCGTTTGGGTGCTATGGTATTTGGAGATTATAATAAAGAGACGATACAGCTTAATGAGGAAAGTTTATGGGCAGGTACCAAACAAGATGCAAATGCGGATGCTGCTGCAAAATTGCCAGAAATACAAGCGTTATTGATCGCTGGTGAAATTGAAAAAGCTGCTGCGCTATCCGAAAAATACCTAAAAAGTGACCCGTTAAGAATACGCTCTTACCAGTCTTTTGGAGAATTACAGATTGATTTTGCGAACGAACGGTCTAAACCTGAACAGATTACTGGTTATCGACGTGAATTGGATATTCAAAGTGGTATTGCAACTGTCCACTATCAATTGAATGGGGTACAGTATAAAAGAGAAGTTTTTGTATCGGCTCCTGACAATGTGATCGTC
This sequence comes from Sphingobacterium sp. MYb388, assembly GCF_037479535.1. NCBI lineage: Bacteria > Pseudomonadati > Bacteroidota > Sphingobacteriia > Sphingobacteriales > Sphingobacteriaceae > Sphingobacterium > Sphingobacterium sp. MYb388. The sequence goes on from NZ_JBBGYV010000002.1 coordinate 387,518, forward strand.
ATCCGCTTGACGGCAGATAAACCGGGTAAACTTACTTTCCGTTTATCGTACGGCAGGGAGCAGGATGCTACTGCGATGCCACAGAGTGAAAAGGAACTGCGCATACAGGGACAGATTGCAGATCTGCCACAGAAAGATGCGAGTGAACCAGGTCTACATATGAAGTTTGCAGGTTTGATGCGAGGCGTAAACAAAGGAGGTAGCCTAGCGGCGACAGCCAATTCATTTTTTGTGAAAGATGCCGATGAGGTGTTGTTCTATTTTACCGCTGCGACCGACTATAATTTCTCGATATTAAATTATGACCGTACGATCGATCCATTTTTACGTTGTCAGGAAATCATCGATAAGGTTAAAAATTTACCCTTTGACGAGGCTGAGAAACGTCATGTAATGGATCATCGTAAATTATTTGACCGCGTGGTTTTTAATATGGGTACCCCCTCTCTGTTGCCCACCAATGAACGTCTAAAAATGGTGAAAGACGGTCAACTGGATTTGTCTCTGATTAGTCTATATTTTCAATATGGACGCTATCTATTGATGGGGTCATCCCGTGCGCCAGGTGTACTTCCTGCTAATCTGCAGGGTATCTGGAATAAGGATATGAATGCGCCATGGAGTTCTGATTTTCATACCAATATCAATATCCAGATGAATTATTGGCCAGCAGAGGTGTGCAACCTTTCGGAAACGGTGGTGCCTTTTTCAAACTTTATTTCGGCTTTACGTGAACCCGGCCGTGTAACCGCCCGGAAAACATACAATGCTTCGGGATGGACAATGAACCACCTCACGGATTTATTCGGACGTACCGCGATAACGGATGGTGTTGGATGGGGTACTTTTCCTATCGCAGCTTCATGGCTGGTACTACATCAATGGGATCATTATTTGTTTACAAAGGATAAAGAATACTTGAAGAAAGAGGCTTACCCGTCAATGCAGGAAGCAGCGCAGTTTATGTTGGACTACCTGGTAGTAGATAAAAATGGGAATTTGGTGACAGCTCCTTCGAATTCCCCTGAAAATCAATATCGCATGGCTGATGGAAAGCAGTTTATGTTAACGTATGGTGCCACCATGGATGTACAGATCATCAATGAATTATTTCAAGCATGTGTGGAAGCAGAAACAATTTTAGGTCAAAAATCTGATTTTTCTGATCGCTTGAAAGCTGCAATGAAAAAACTACCTCCGGTTAAAATTAGTCCACGCTATAACACGATTCAGGAATGGATAGAGGACTATGAAGAGGTTGAACCGGGGCACCGACATATTTCGCATCTTTTTGGTTTATATCCCGGGAAATCAATTAATGCAAATGACCCTGAAATTTTTGAAGCTGCACGCAGAACGATAGCCCGTCGTCGTTTTTATAATGAGAATGAAGGCAACCGTATGGGAAGCTATACGGGATGGAGTCGAGCTTGGATGATCAATTTTTACGCACGTTTACTGGATGGGGATGAGGCTGGAAAAAATGTGCAGGAGCTCCTAGCTAAAACAACATTAAATAATCTGTTCAACACGCATCCTCCGTTTCAGATAGACGGTAATTTTGGAGGTACTGCGGGTATAGCAGAGATGCTAATTCAGAGCCATAATCAGGAGATTCATCTATTGCCGGCATTGCCACCGACTTGGACAACTGGTGAAATGAAAGGATTGCAGGCACGTAACGGACTGGTGGTGGATATGAAGTGGGAAAATGGAGTGACCTCAGCTACCATATATGCCAAAGAGACTAAAAAGGTAACAGTACGCTACAATAATAAAGTAAAAACAATGAAAGTAACTGCGAATAAACCGCTGATTGTTCAATTGTAATTTAAACCGGTTTTACCGATTGTGGAAAACCTTTTGATATATTAACAGATTTGACTTATGATTAGACAAGATGAAACTTTAATGCATTTAGTGAAAGGGATAGAGTCGTATGGTAAGAACTGTAGTAATCCTTTTTAGTTGTTTCCGAAAGAAGCTAAAATAGCGTCAGAATAAGTTAATATATAGCTTCTAAACGAAAGTTGATTTGTTGAAATTTATAGGTTAGAAATGAGTTGCATAAATGCGATACGTAGAAAACCAATAATATTGGTCAAGGGATAGAAACACAGTATTATACGATTCTAAACTAACATACCAGATCCAAATTATATCCTCAGTAATTTAATCTTCAAATAGAAGTAGCATAAATTAATAAAGAGGCCATTTAATTTAAAAAATACGATAGAAAGAAACGACTAGCGTTGGAGAGGTATATTAATTTACTTGATTCTGTACGAATGTTTAATTGACCAGGTTAAGATGAAATGGTATATAAAAATAATTTTGAATAAATATGTTATTATTAGGAATAGATCTAGGTACATCTTCGATCAAAGTTTCTGTTATTGATGCAGTTACAAATAAGAAAATTATCTCTTGTCATTTTCCTGAAACGGAAGCAGAAATTATATCCCTACAGGGTGGTTGGGCAGAGCAGGACCCTAATCTGTGGTGGACAAATACACAATTGGCCATTAAAAAAGCAAATGCATCTGGATTATACGACCCTTTGGATATTAAGGCTATCGGTATCGCTTATCAGATGCATGGGCTAGTAGTGGTAGGTAAAGAGCAACGCGCCCTACGTAATGCCATTATCTGGTGCGACAGTCGTGCTGTAAATATAGGTCAAAATGCATTTTCTGCACTAGAGGGAAAGGGTTTTTTGAACAGTCATCTTAATTCACCAGGTAATTTTACAGCTTCAAAATTAGCATGGGTGAAGCAACATGAACCGAAGGTTTATGAAAAAATAGACAAGTTTATGCTGCCTGGAGATTATCTTAGCATGCGTTTAACTGGTGAAATCAATACAAATGTGAGTTCGATATCAGAAGGAATTCTATGGGATTTTGAACAACAGCAAATTTCAGATACATTACTAACTTTTTATGGTATTGATCGCGAATTGGTGCCTAAGGTACAGCCCGTATTTTCAGATTATGGATCGCTTCGTTCGGATGTAGCAAATGAACTGGGATTATCACCGCAAGCAGTGGTTTGTTATAAGTCCGGTGATCAACCCAACAATGCATTATCCTTGAATGTTTTTGAGCCGGGAGAAGTTGCTGCCACTGCAGGTACCTCTGGTGTTATCTATGCCGTTACGGATCAAAGGGTACATGATCCCCAATCTCGAGTAAATACTTTTGCACATGTTAATTATGCACCTGGTATGGAACGATTGGGTGTGCTATTGTGCATCAATGGGACAGGGATACAAAATAGCTGGATCAGTCAGGTCACTGGTAATGGAAATGATTATGAAAGTATGAATGCGAAAGCTTCACGTATACCAATTGGATCTGAAGGGGTAAATATTCTGCCTTTTGGAAATGGTGCCGAGCGGATGTTGAATAACAAAACAATAGGAGCACATATCCAAAATTTAGATTTCCTCAGACATGGCACGGCTCATCTTTGGAGGGCATCACAAGAAGGAATAGCATTTTCCTTCCGCTATGGATTAGATCTCTTAAGGGAAAATGGGATCACACCGCAAGTCATTAAAGCCGGTCATGCCAATATGTTTTTGAGTCCTGTTTTTCAAGAAGCATTTGCAGGGGTAACAAACACACCCGTAGAGCTATATGATAATGATGGTAGTGTTGGAGCTGCTTTAGGGGCCGGTTTGGGTATAGGCATATTTGCGGATCGACAAGAAGCTTTTAAGGGGCTTCGAAAATACAAAACAATCGAACCAGAACATACTTCGCAATATGAGGAAGTATATGGTAAATGGAAACAATTATTAGAAGACAAACTATAAATTAAGATAAGATGAAAATTTTGACAGGAAATCATGTGTTCTTTAAACATGTAGAACAAGTTCAATTTGAGGGTGTAAATTCAGACAATCCGTTGGCTTTCCGCTGGTATGATCCAACACGTGTTATAGCAGGTAGAACCATGGCAGAGCATTTTAAATTTGCCTGTGCCTATTGGCATTCTTTTAATGGTAATGGGGCAGATCCATTTGGTGGTCAAACGCATTTTTTTCCATGGGATAAGAAAGCAACAATCATGGAGCGTGCAAAAGATAAAATGGATGCTGCTTTTGAATTTATGACGAAAATGCAGTTGCCATATTACTGTTTTCATGATGTTGATTTAGTGGATTATACCGATGATATTCATGAAAATGAACGCCATCTCGATGAGATCGTTGCTTATGCAAAAGAGAAACAGCAACAGAGCGGTGTGAAATTGCTTTGGGGGACAGCGAATTTATTCAGTCACCATCGCTACATGAATGGTGCTTCTACCAATCCTGATTTTCATGTTTTGGCCCATGCAGGTGCTCAGGTTAAAGCGGCAATTGATGCAACGATTGCATTGGGCGGTGAGAATTATGTATTCTGGGGTGGTCGTGAAGGGTATATGTCCCTGCTTAATACAAATATGAAAAGAGAGAAAGAGCATTTAGCGGAATTTCTACATATGTCAAAGGATTATGCACGTAATAATGGGTTTAAAGGTACATTTTTCATCGAACCAAAGCCATGTGAACCTACAAAACACCAATATGACTATGATGCCGCAACAGTGATTGGATTTCTTCGTGAATTTGATCTAATGGATGATTTTAAACTTAATCTTGAAGTTAATCATGCAACATTAGCAGGTCATACCTTCCAGCATGAATTACAGGTAGCTGCCGATGCTGGTTTATTGGGATCAATTGATGCAAACCGTGGTGATTATCAGAATGGATGGGATACCGATCAATTTCCAACGGACTTAACCGAATTGACAGAATCACTGATGATTATTCTTGAAGCAGGAGGCTTACAAGGTGGAGGTGTCAATTTTGATGCTAAAGTGAGACGTAATTCTACAGATCCTTTGGATTTATTCTATGCACATATTGGTGGTATGGACAATTTTGCACGCGCATTGGTTACTGCAGATAATTTACTTCAAAATTCCCCTTATAGAGAATTGAGAAAAGAGCGTTATAGCAGTTTTGATACAGGTGCTGGAGCAGATTTTGAGCAAGGTAAACTGTCTCTTGAAGATCTTCGTGCTCATGCTATCAATGAGGGAGAACCTAAGTTGATCAGTGGTCAACAGGAGTTTATGGAGAATTTGATCAACCGTTATATTTAAGATATTATTCATTTTATTATAAACCTACTTCTAATTGTATGAATAATATCTTGGCGACCAAAGATTATTTGGTTTTTTTCATCTACTTTATCATCGTATCGGGGTACGGTATTTGGGTCTATCGGCAAAAGAAGACCAAACTCAATGGTACCGATTCTAAAGATTATTTTTTAGCAGAAGGCTCACTAACTTGGTGGGCCATCGGCGCTTCTTTGATTGCATCTAACATCTCTGCCGAACAGTTTATCGGTATGAGTGGCTCGGGCTTTAAGATGGGTCTTGCTATTGCTACTTATGAATGGATGGCAGCTGTGACATTGATTATTGTTGCGGTGTTTTTTATTCCGGTATATCTTAAAAATAAGATATTTACCATGCCTCAATTTTTGCATCAACGCTACAACGGCACCGTTGCTATGATTATGGCTGTATTTTGGTTGATGTTGTACGTAGTAGTCAATCTAACCTCAATTTTGTATTTGGGAGCACTCGCAGTTAGTAGCATTTCGGGTTTCGATTTAGAGGTGTGTATGTATGCTATCGCTTGCTTTGCTGTTATTATTACATTAGGAGGAATGCGGGTTATTGGGTTTACAGATGTGATTCAGGTTTTTTTCTTGATTCTAGGAGGTCTGGCAACCACGTATTTGGCGCTGAAATTAGTGGCAGAAAATTACGGTGGAGAAGGGGTGCTAGAAGGATATCAGATTATGGCTACTAAAGCCACGGATCATTTTCATATGATCCTACATCAGGATAATGAGAATTATTTGGATTTACCAGGGCTTACTGTTCTTATTGGGGGGATGTGGATAGTAAACCTGAATTATTGGGGCTGTAATCAATACATTACGCAACGAGCTTTAGGTGCAGATCTTAAAACGGCTAGAAACGGAATTTTGTTTGCAGCATTCCTCAAGCTTTTGATGCCGATTATTGTTGTTTTACCGGGAATAGCTGCGTATGTGTTATGGAAGGATGGGTTATTTCAACCTGAAATGCTTCAGAATGGTGAGGTAAATCCAGATCGTGCATATCCAGTATTATTAAACTTGCTTCCTTCGGGCTTAAAAGGTCTATCATTTGCCGCTTTGACTGCAGCAGTAGTTGCTTCATTAGCTGGTAAATCGAATAGTATTGCAACTATCTTTTCATTGGACATTTACCAGAAGGTATTCAATAAAAAAGCAAGTGAAAAGCAATTGGTCAATGTCGGTAAAATAACCATTATATTTTCGATGGTACTTGCGGTGATCATAGCACCTCATTTAGGGATAGATAGTAAAGGTGGCTTTCAATATATTCAAGAATATACGGGATTTGTTTCTCCGGGTATTTTTGCGATGTTCATTTTGGGATTTTTCTGGAAGAAAACAACTTCAAATGCGGCGCTATTTGCTACAATAGGTGGTTTTCTTTTATCTGTTCTATTTAAATTTTTACCGCATATAGCAGATCTGTCGTTTTTAAGTTCGACTGGTTTTTCTGTTTTAAATAAAGCGTCAGGACTGTACGAAATTCCATTTTTAGACCGCATGGGTTTTGTATTTGTCATCTGTATTATGGGTATGTTGATCATTAGTTTAATCGATCAGCGAAATGGTGTTGTATCAAAAGGATTGGAAGTGGACCGAACAATGTTCAAGCCACATACAGGTTTCGTCATTGGTGCATTGTTGATCATTCTGTTAACGACTGCGCTATATATGATTTATTGGTAGAGTTAACTATAAATATTAAAAATAAAACAAAAAAATAGGTCTGCTACAGTTAGCGGACCTATTTTATATATCATTTCTTACTAATGTGAGTTTATTATATCATCCAACGGAATAAGCTTGCGCCCCAAGAGAAACCAGCCCCAAAAGCTGTTAACATAACAAGATCTCCAGTCTTCATCTGTTTTACATTTTCCCAGATACATAATGGAATTGTCGCTGCGATTGTATTCCCAAGGTACTCAATATTACTTAAGGTACGGCCTTCAGGAATATTTAATGAGCGACCTACAGCATCGATAATACGTTGGTTTGCTTGATGTGGTACCACCCAGTTGATATCCTCAACGGTTAAGTTGTTGCGCTGCATGACCTGCGTGCAGGCATCACTCATTGATTGTACCGCTTGTTTAAATACGGTTTTACCGTCTTGACGTAAGTATCTTTTTTGTGTATCATTATCCGATAAGCTTATTGGATATTGAGTTCCACCAGCTTCAATATTTAGGAAAGCGCGACCATCTCCGTTACTTCTCAAGTATGCGTCCATAACACCTCCTTCTGTCGAAGGTTGCAATAATACAACTCCAGCACCATCTCCGAATAGGATGTTGGTTGAACGGTCATGAATATCGACATAAGTGCTGATATTATCGGCTCCTACGATAAGTACATTTTTGTATCGTCCTGTCTCAACAAGTGAAGCACCCATATCCAACGCATATAGAAAACCAGAACAAGCAGCGTTTATATCAAAAGCCCAAACATTTGTAAGACCTAGTTTTTCAGCGATGATGTTCGCAGTCGCAGGCATGGGCATGTCAGGAGTTGAAGTTGCTACTAAAATTGCATCTACTTCAGCTAAATCTTTTCCATACTTTGCTACGAGATCCTGAATTGCACGAACGGCCATGTCAGAAGTCGCCAATTCTTCTTCTAAGATGCGGCGTTCTTTGATACCAGTTCTTTTGATGATCCACTCATCATTCGTATCACATAATTTTTCTAAGTCAGAATTTGTTCGTTTATTTTGAGGGATATAACCTCCGATTGCGGTAATTGCAGCGTAAAGTTTATTCGGGAGAGTTGTATTCATATATTATGGTTATCATATTCAAGTATGATCCGCCTTTTGGTATTTAGTTTAATTTTATTATCTCTAATGAGTATGTTTATTTATTTTGTCTTTTTCCCTTATTCCAAAAAGAGTTGTAAAGGAGGTGTAAAAATAGGATAATTTCTACAACACTATGAAAAATATTAAGATTGTGACAAAATGATTACCATGAATCACTTTTTTTGAACCGTTTTGCAAAACGGTCTAGTTATGATACCGTTTTAGTTTTATTGTTTAGAATATAATTTTGATAAAGTTGCTGTTGACAAAATATGTGAAATTATTGTAATGCAATTAAAACACGTTAAAAAACAGTTCGTTATTTAAACTATTAGCACTTCTTTTATTATTTAACCATAACCTGCCGGAAAAAAAACGAAAATAATAAATTTCCAGAAATATTTCATAGATCCCTGTTGAATTAACGAATGGTTTTCTTAATTTGTTGTTCGGGAGCTCATTTTTTATAGAGACAAAGCTTACTCAATTGAATTTCTATTATTAAAATATATATGCAATGATTCCATTTTCTATTCAAGCACCACTCGAAAATAATAAGATCAGACTAGTTCCACTACAGGATAATGACTTCGAAAGGCTTTTCGCTGTCGCTAATGATCCTAAAGTATGGGAGCAACACCCTAATAAAGATCGGTATAAAAGACCTGTGTTTGAAAATTTCTTTGAAGGTGCGGTAATCAGCAAAGGTGCCTACCTAATCCAGGATAAACTGTCCGATGAAATTTTAGGAAGTACACGTTTTTACAATTATAGTTCCGATGATAACAGTATTTTCATCGGTTACACTTTTTATGGTCCAAAGACATGGGGCACGGGTGTAAATCCTCAAGTAAAAAAAATGATGCTCGACTATATATTTGATCATGTGGATACTGTATATTTTCATGTTGGGAATAATAATGAAAGATCAAAAAAAGCAATGGAGAGATTAGGGGCACAAAAAATAGCTTTGGAAGAAGTGGCTTATCATGGTGAACCTAACCGTATCAACGTTCTGTATGCTATTAGAAAAGATGACTATTACAAAGTATGATGGGATCTAATATGAGCTTTTTGCATTTTAAAATATAGCATGCTGCACACGGGCAAGCGCATATGTTTAGGAGATATTAGAATCATTAATTTTTGCGAAAATTTGAGTTAACTCGGACTTTTAGTTAGATGATTTCAACTTAGTGCAAAGAAGATTGTAAAAAGAACAAGATTTCATTGCTAATCTTGTCATTTTTGCTTGTGTAAATAGGTTTTTCTACACCTAACTGTTTCATATGCTATCGTTTATCTTCAAGAAAATAAGTTAAATTTGTTTATAGCTCAATTATAAATGGAAACTTACGGCAACCCAGTATTAAATCGCTTACCCCAACATCTGAAACGTTTTATTGTACCGCAACAATATGATCGTTATACGGCAATTGATCAGGCTGTGTGGCGCTATATCATGCGACAGAACTATGCATATCTTCGTAATATTGCATATTATCCCTATATTCCAGGACTTCATAAAGCAGGATTAACGATTGAAGAAATCCCAAATCTGCAAACGATGAACGACAGTCTTAAACATATGGGTTGGGGAGCGGCTACAGTGGACGGTTTTATTCCTCCTGCAGCTTTTATGGAGTTTCAAGCTTATCGGGTACTCGTGGTAGCAGCAGATATACGTCAGATTGAACATATTGAATATACTCCTGCACCAGATATTATTCATGAATCATCTGGACATGCTCCGATCATTGGAGAGCCTGAGTATGCGGCATATTTGCAATATTTTGGGGAGATTGGTACAAAGGCAATGTTTTCAGAGAAAGATTTTGAACTGTACGAGGCAATTCGAAACCTTTCTATCCTTAAAGAAAGTAGTAGTGCAACCGAAGAGCAGCTGTCAAGTGCAGAAGCAAAGCTTATTGCGATACAAGAAAATATGGGTGAACCTTCCGAAATGGCATTATTGAGTAGATTGCATTGGTGGACGGTTGAGTATGGACTAATTGGAACAGTAGATGATCCCAAAATTTATGGGGCAGGGCTTTTGTCATCAATTGGAGAAAGTGCGTCCTGTATGCGTAAAGAAGTCCCAAAATTACCTTATTCATTAAAAGCATTAGCATATACATACGATATTACGAAGCCACAACCTCAATTGTTTGTTACGGAAGATTTTAATCAGTTGCGAGAGGTTTTAGATCAATTTGCCAATACCATGTCATTTCGGATAGGGGGAAAAGTTGGTTTGGAAAAGGCTATTGCTTGTAAGAACCTATGTACGATTGTGTATAGCTCCGGATTGCAGGTCTCTGGACTTTTTCAGACAGGTATTGCTGGGAGTGAAATAGAATATATCAAGACTGTTGGTCCAACGGCATTAGCTTATGCAGATAGACAGCTTTCTGGTCATGGAAAGACGTATCACGCTGATGGATTTGGGTCTCCTGTTGGGTATCTGTTAGGAGCAGTCAAAGCACTGGAAGATTTTGATACTGCTGATCTAAAAGAATATGGCATTGAAATAGGGCAGCACACCACACTTATCTTTACTTCTGGAATTGAGGTAAGAGGAGTTGTTCAGTCTATAGAACAGCGGGATAAAAAAAATCAATTGATTACCTTTTCTCCATGTCAGGTTGTCGATAGTAGATCCTGTCAGATTCTATTTGATCCAGAATGGGGAACTTATGACATGGCTGTAGGGAAACAGATTGTATCGGTTTTTTGTGGAGCAGCAGATAAAGAAGCTTATGAGCAAGGAGCCTTTGTGTCGGAAACTAAAACAATCGTGCATCAGCAAAACGAGGTCGAAAAATCAAAAAATAAGCTTTATAAAGTTATTCGTGACCGAAGAACAGGTCAAGAACCGGATGTTTCACTTAGTGAGATTTATCAGAATATAACACATAACTATCCCGAAGATTGGCTTGCTTATATTGAAACACTGGAATTGGCTATTCATGATGGAGATCATTTGTTAGCAACTCAAATTGAAAATCGATTGCTGGAAATTATTCAAGATCATCAACATTGGAGTAAATTGATTTTGGATGGCATTAACTTAGCTAAAAACGACCAAATAGCATTGCTTTTAGGACCTAAGTAATGCATATCTACGATTAGAACGAGATTTAAAAATGTATCCAGGGATACTAATAAATCTTTTCAGGACTGCTAAGTAATAAAGAACTGCCATGAGCTATTGGTTTGATATCTCATGGCAGTATGTATTTTAAACCGTATTTTAATATTAGACTCCTAATAAAAGAATTTGCCAAGCTGAAATTAATTCACCTTGGTCTAACAGTTTTGCGGCATGCATCTGGAGCAGCTTACGTCTTAGGGCAAGATCTTCGTGAGATTGTTCCCAGATTGCTATAATTTCATGATTTACTAATAAAGTCTTCTCGTCATTCAATACAGGTAATTGCTCTATATTTGCCAATCGACCCAATTGATTTCCCGTAAGAATATCCGAATAACGGATATGTTCGGGAAGTGCGTCAACTCCTATACCTAAATTGCGGAGTGGCTTTGGGACTTCGAAGAGTGATTCTTTTGTTACGCGACTGTACCAATTCCCGCCTAAACGGGCAACGAGATCAAGTGATTCCTGTGAGACTTCATTTTTATCATTTAGTAAGTTTTCATGAATATGCATCCGGACTATTTCTGCAATAACGAGATTTCCTGCTCCCGGACCATCACCGAGATTGATAATTTCATGAACTTTACATTCCAATTGAACTGGTGATTCTGCCACACGTGGAGGGTTGATCAGATCTGAAGCAATAGCTGTAAAACCTGATTTATCAAATTCATTAATTCCCTTTCCATATTCGGTGCTTGCGAGAGACTGTTGCTGCACCATGGAATAATTCACAATATTAATAACAACCTCTGGTACTTCTAGCATGTTGTCCAAGGTATGTTTAGTAGAACCGTCGCGCATTCGTCGCAATGGTGAAAAAACACAGATAGGGGGTTGCTGAGACATAAAATTAAAATAGCTAAAAGGGCTCAGGTTGACATTTCCTGCCGCATCAATTGTACTTGCAAAACAGATAGGACGCGGAGCTACCGCATATTTGATAAGATTATCAAATATTGCTTGTTGTTCAACTGGATCTATTACTGTTGTTTTTTCTGTAGTCATATGTTGAGTAGCTTATTTAATTTTAGTGTTCTTAATTATTTGCGACGATGATGTGATTTTGTAATCGACCTAAACCGGTAACTTCCATTACGATTTGATCGCCGATCTGTAACCATTGTTCTTTATGAGATGGATCATGCAGCTTCGCAGTCCCATTAAGCTCCAGAAAACAACCAGTACCAACAGTACCTGAGCCGATGACATCTCCTGGAAATACTTCAACACCATAGGATACACGTTCTATGATTTCAGCAAACGTCCAGTTCATATCGCGCAGGTTTCCTTTGGATACTAATTTTCCATTAACTGAGCAGGTCATTTCAAGATCATAACAGACGCCAATATGGCCCATGGGCGGATCAACACGATATTTTTCCAATTCATCTGCTGTAACTAGACAGGGGCCTATCACCGTCGCAAAATCTTTTCCTTTAGCAGGCCCCAAGTTAAGTTTCATTTCTTCCATCTGTAATGTTCGGGCACTGATATCATTCATGATCATGAAGCCACCAATATAAGAGTCCGCTTCTGATGCAGGTATATTTTTACCCTGTTTATCAATAACAATAGCAACTTCCAATTCAAAATCAAGTTTGTCTAAATGTTTGGGCATGCAGGAAACAGCGCCTGGACCGTAGATAGCACGGTGGTTTGAAAAATAGAAGACAGGAAATTGATCAAATTCAGGAATCATCTCTAAACCACGGTTTCTACGGGAGGTTGCTACATGCTGACGAAATGCATAAGCATCGCGTAAAGAACCTGGACGGGGTATGGGAGCTTCTAAAATTGTGTTAGCAAGTGTATGGTGTGTTTCTTCATTTTTTGAACTAAAAAGCTTTTGATAGGCATCCTTCATGGCGGCTTTGATACTTAAAGCTGCATGGAGATATTTATCCATAGAATCTGGAAATTTAGAATCAACATTCCCACAAGGATATATAGATGTACCAATTAAAAAAGCAAGGTGTTCACTATCTTCCAGAATACAGGTAACAAGTTTCATAATGTCATGAATATAGTATTGAAATCGGTTTTCTCTTTTATTTATATGTACGTTTTCAACGTTAAAAAAGAATTTTTGTACACCGTGTTTGATGTAATTTGGTTAAATATAGGAAGTTCGGGGTTAACTTTCTTTGTTTTTTATGAATTATTAAAAATTAAAATATTATATTTGATATAAACAAAAATCCAATTATGAACACCAGCAGACTCACATATGTAAGAGTCATTTTCGGAATGAGTGCTTTCTTGAAGGCCTTGATCGCTGCTGTGGTGTTTGCGCAGTATTAAATTTTTCCTCTTTTCTTATTTATCTGTGCTTGTTTCATTCGTTTGATCCATGCTTCACTATATATATCATTTCACTTTTTAAAACTTATTTACTTATGCCAATTTATCATCAATTGGGGAAAGTTCCTTCTAAAAGGCATACCGTATTTCGGAAACCTAATGGTGCTTTGTATTCCGAAGAACTGGTTTCTACACACGGATTCTCAAGCACATATTCGTTGGTTTATCACTGTCATCCGCCAACATTAGTTAAACAGATTGGAGAACCCTATGATGTGTCTCCTAAAATAGCACGGCGAAAGCATTTGAAACACACGAGTCTAAAAGGATTTGCTATAAAGTCGAAAGACGATTATCTGGAAAGTCGGGTACCGGTTCTGGTCAATGATGATTTGCATATATCCTTAGCAGCTCCTAGACAATCTATGACGGATTATTTTTATAAAAATAGTCAAGCAGATGAAATTATTTTTATTCATCAGGGATCAGGTGTCGTTAAAACAGGTTATGGTCAGATTCCATTTTCATATGGTGACTATATTGTTATTCCTCGCGGTGTGATTTATCAGATTCATTTTGATCAATCTGAAAATCGATTATTTATTATCGAATCCTTTTCGCCGATCCATACACCAAAGCGTTATCGAAATGAATTTGGCCAATTGATGGAACATGCACCATTTTATGAACGGGATATTAGAAAACCGTCACAATTAGAGACTAATGATTCATTAGGTGACTTTGAAGTGAAAATTAAAAAACAGGGATTAATATATCCGTATATATATGGTAGTCATCCTTTTGATTTCATTGGCTGGGATGGTTATCACTATCCTTGGGCGTTTTCAATCCATGATTTTATGCCTATTACGGGGAAATTGCATCAACCGCCACCGGTACATCAGACCTTTGAAACCGACAGTTTTGTTATTTGCAGTTTCTGTCCACGTCTATATGATTATCATCCGGACTCGATTCCAGCTCCTTATAGCCACAGCAATGTGGATTCCGACGAGGTTCTATATTATGTAGATGGCGATTTTATGAGCCGTAAAAGTGTAGAGCGTGGTCAAATTACGCTACATCCTGGAGGAATTCCTCACGGTCCGCATCCTGGAACAGTGGAGAAAAGTATCGGTCAGAAACAGACCGATGAATTAGCGGTTATGATCGACCCTTTTAGACCATTAATGCTGACAGAAGAAGCTTTGGAAATTGAAGATCAAGAATATTTTAAATCCTGGTTGAGTTAATAATAAATTATAAAAGAAATCTAAAATGAAACAGACTTTTGCTGAAAAAATAGCTTTGGCGCAAGATTTTTTGCCCATTAACGGTACTGACTATATTGAATTTTATGTGGGCAATGCGAAGCAGGCCGCACATTTTTACAAGACGGCTTTTGGATTTCAGTCCGAAGCATATGCAGGTCCAGAAACGGGGGTACGGGACCGTGCATCCTATGTTTTAAGACAAGGTAAGATTCGTCTGGTGTTGACTACCGCATTACGATCAGACCACCTCATTTCAGAACATGTTAAAAAGCATGGTGATGGCGTTAAGATTCTTGCCCTCTGGGTAGATGATGCTACAAAAGCTTTTGAAGAAACAACTAAGCGAGGTGCTCAAGTGTATCAGGAGCCACAGGTATTATCTGATGAATATGGAGAGGCAGTTACCTCAGGTATATATACTTACGGAGAAACGGTTCATCTGTTTGTAGAACGTAAAAATTATAACGGTGTATTTTTACCAGGTTATCAAGTCTGGGAAAGTGATTATCAGCCAGAAGAAGTAGGCTTGCTATATATTGACCATTGTGTGGGGAATGTCGGTTGGAACAAGATGAATGAAACGGTCGAGTGGTATCAGCAGGTTATGGGCTTCGTTAATGTACTTTCTTTTGATGATAAGCAGATCAATACCGAATATTCTGCATTGATGAGCAAAGTGATGAGTAATGGCAATGGATATGTGAAATTTCCGATTAATGAGCCTGCAGAGGGACAAAAGAAATCGCAGATTGAAGAGTATCTGGAGTTTTATGAAGGTGAAGGAGTACAGCATGCCGCATTAGCGACGAAAGATATTGTCAAAACAGTAAAAGAGCTGAAAGCGCGAGGTGTTGAATTCTTAGGAGCGCCACCAGAAGCGTATTATGATATGTTACCCGATCGTGTCGGTCAAATTGATGAAGAAATAAAAATTATTCAAGACCTCGGAATACTTGTTGATCGTGATGATGAAGGTTATCTCTTACAGATTTTTACTAAGCCAGTAGAAGATCGACCAACTTTGTTTTTTGAAATCATACAACGTAAAGGTGCTCAGAGTTTTGGTGCTGGAAATTTTAAAGCTTTGTTTGAAGCAATAGAACGTGAACAGGCAAAGCGAGGAAATTTATAATCATAGATTAGCGAGAATATGGAAAACATGAAAGATCTGCTGCAGGCGTTTGAGCGTAAAAGACCTGAGATTGTATTTGAATGGAAAGATACGGAAACAGAGGCTGAAGGCTGGGTCGTTATCAATTCTTTGCGTGGAGGTGCCGCAGGAGGAGGGACACGCATGAGAAAGGGGTTAGATAAAAATGAAGTTGAATCATTGGCTAAAACCATGGAGGTTAAATTTACAGTTTCTGGACCTCCAATCGGTGGGGCTAAATCTGGAATTAACTTTGATCCTTCCGATCCACGAAAAAAAGGAGTACTGGATAGATGGTTTAAGGTGGTCACTCCGTTACTTAAAAATTACTATGGTACAGGCGGTGATCTGAATGTCGATGAAATTCATGATGTTATTCCTTTGACAGAACAGTATGGTCTTTGGCACCCGCAAGAGGGGGTATTGAATGGACATTTTAATGTGCGTGAAAATGAACGAATTCATCAGATAGGGCAGTTGCGGTACGGTGTTTCTAAAGTTTTGGAAGACCCGCAGTACAGTCCGGATATGAAGCGCAAATACAAAATTGCTGACATGATTACTGGTTATGGTGTGGCAGAAGCTGTTAAACACTTTTACAGATGTTACGATACCGATTGTATTGGTAAAAGTGCAATTATACAGGGATGGGGGAATGTAGCCGCGGCGGCTGCATTTTATTTAAGCAAATTAGGGGTTAAGATTGTAGGCATTATTGACCGGGCAGGAGGTTTAATAAATCCGTTGGGCTTTACAGAAGACGAGATCACTGCACTATTTTTAAATCGTAAAGGAAATGAACTAGCAAGCCCAGATTTGTTATCTTTTGAAGAAGTCAATAGCCAGATCTGGCGTATGGGTGCATCTATTTTTATTCCGGCAGCTGCTTCTCGTTTGGTTTCAAAAGAACAGGTAAGCGAATTAGTCACACACGGATTGGAGTTGATTGCTTCTGGAGCGAATGTTCCCTTTTCAGATCGGGAAATATTTTATGGACCGGTCATGGAATATGCCGATTCTCAAGTCTCTGTCATTCCAGATTTTATAGCAAATTGTGGTATGGCTCGGGTGTTTGCCTATCTGATGCAACCCAATGTAGAAATTTCTGATGATGCGTTATTTTCGGATGTATCTCGTGTTATCGGGCAAGCTATAGATCGGATTAGAGCAATATCAGAATCCAAAATACATCTGTCTTCAAAAGCATATGAAATTGCACTAAAACAATTGGTGTAATCGAGATGTCAACATATAATGGAAAAAGCATTTGCCGTTCAGCAAATGCTTTTTTCTGTAATTGATTTTTGATATCGTTTATTGCCTACCGTCTTTTTGTATATTTTCATTCGAATGATTTATATTAAATTCATTCTCTTTAAGTTCTTCTTCTTTCAGTTCATCCAAAATTTTTTTCAATTGTTTAACATAGGGACCATAAATATATTTTGTCCAAGCCAGAATGGATAAAATAAATGTAAAACTGACAACCAATGTAAGAATGATAAACGATATGATATCGCTGTGAGATTCTGCAGGAAAACTTTCACCTCTTTCTAATTTAATTGTATTTACATATAATGCAATAGCCACAAGTGCTACGGGAAGTAAAAGAAAACCAAAGGCATGGTATCGCTCAATATTAATTTTAAGCTCATAGTATATTTCCAATAGACTATCCTTTGTATCGGCTGTATAATCGTTGATCTTATTGTAAAATAAACGGAAAAGGCTGAGATAATAAACTGAGATTATAACCAGCAAAGCATAAGATGTGTAATAAATAATATACAACGATGGATGGATATGCATGACTTGTGGAAAGAATAGTAAAAATAGGATAGCTATAATCTGCATATACCATTCATTTTTCATTTTCCGTTTTAGTTTATCTAAAGGATGCTTAGCCTGCCCGAGCTGTTTTATTTTTGATGGAATACGCACATCATTTGTGCTTTCGGAATTCCATGCCGTTTTTAATTCATCAAGATTCATAATTTGTTTTTTTTATGATTTGTTGTAATTTTTCTTTCGTTCTATTCAATTTTACACGTACATTTCCTTCACTTAAACCGAGCTGTATACCTGTCTCTCGATGCGATAGTCCTTCCATAAAGTAAAAGATCAAAGCTTTTTCCACCGCATTTAGTTCCTGTACCGCCTGGTAAAAAATCTCTAGCTGTCTATCTTTTTCAGGATTGTAATCTTCATTTTCAGGCTCTTTTATATTGTCGTAAGTATACACATCACTTCTTCGTTTTTCTTTTTTAAAATAGGAAATGGCTGTGTTAATAGCCACCCGGTACATCCAGGACGAAAAGGCACTCTCTCCTTTAAAGTTCTGATAGGATCTCCACAATTGTATGATGATTTCCTGTTGCAAATCTTCCCGATCTTCCGAACTGTCCATGTACAATCGAGCGACCTTATGCAAGATGCCTTTGTGAACCTCTACTAGGTTTAAAAATGTTTTTTCGATTAAAGAGTCTGCCTGCATATTATGCTTTTGCAAATGTTTTAATTAGTAATGCCTTATTTCTTTTCATAAACCTACTGCTTAAGGATATGTTCCTTTCTGTTTGTTAGTAAGTACAGGGTCTTGTTGTTTCGTTACACTTTTTTTTGCTAAATTAAATCAAGGCTTCTGGGCTGTTCTAAAAATAGGATTTTATCCGGATGAATTTACAAGTGCACATAGCCTAACTGAATTACGATTGCCATAAATTTCCTACGTCATGTCTTTGTCCTGTTTTACGAATGGATTAATGCTATTGGTAATCCATTAGGTATTTGATTGTTCCGGAAGTTAGCTCATAACTTTTTATATTGCCCTATACATACTGTGTACTTCTAAGTTCACTTCGGTTTTGGAAATCATTTATGCACGGCTTATTTATATACTATAACAATAAAACTATGATATTGATTTTTAATATTTCGTTTAGTAATTTGTTAATTATCCTAAATTAAAATTATGTTAAGCTTTTAATTTATTAGATTAAAAGATGTTTAATTAAGGATTAGAGGAGTATTTGAGAATATTCTGAACCTGAGCATAAAGGTTTAAAAATGAAAATGCCTCAGGTTGGGAGCCTTAGGCATTTTCTAACCAATTATTAATCTAAATTATGAATAAAAGTTATTTCAAATTTTATGCCAAAAGATAAACTAATTATTATTAATTGTGTTACATTAACAATGTTACATGATTTGCAGTAATTTTAGTTACTTTCTTTAATCACTTTCTCTAATTGATAAGAGTTTTCGCCTAGTTTTGTAACTTTAATGGATATTCCTGCTTCAAGTTCCAACTCTTGTGCGGCAGCAGTTCCCAGACTGAGCACATGTGAACGATCTCTTCTATAAGAAAAGGAACACTCATATTCATTATCAATAAGAATTCGGATTTTTTTTGTCTTATTTGGGAACAATTGTTTTAGATCCTTCGTGATCCTAATCTGATTTTTAGTAACATCTTCTGCAGTGATCTGATTTCCTTTAGAGGGAAGGATTGCCGTTTCTAAATTTATTGTTGTATTTTTTACTGTTGAAGGTGTTCCATCAGTTGTTTGAGTAGCTTCTGAAGCATTATTGTCTGAATTACCTTGATTAGTTATAGTAATTTCAGCTTTTTCAGTGTGAGCTTGCCCTTTCCCTTGTTTCTGATTATCGGTCGCACTTTTGGATTTCGCAGAACTTGATTTTGTATTTTCTTGTTTTTGATTTCCGGAGATATTTTCTGCTTGATCAGGGGGATTCTGTGTATTCACAGTCTTTCCTTGATGACTAGATACACTTTCTGTTTTGGTGGAATTCGGTGTATTTGCCACTTTATTTTGCCCCGGATTGTTTTGCTTTCCTTGATTATGTCCTTTATGTCCTGTTTGCGCGGAACTGGAGTGAGACTGTGTCGTTTTTGATTGATTAGGAGTAGGATGCTCCGCTTTCGGGACGGCAGGAGTAGCCGGTGTGACTTTATTGATGATATTTCTAATGTAGTAATTCTTTATTCTTGATTTTTCAGTATTCCGTTCTTCAATCTCAAAATCTTCTTTATAAGCCTTGAAAAGATGCGATATTTTTTCATATCCATAATTACGGGCATCAAAATCAGGTTTTCTTTTATTAAATAAACTACCAATTTCCCCTAAAAATGCCCATCCGCTTTCATCAGCCGTATCATCTACAGTGTCTTTTAATAGTTCGAGCGTCTCTTCATCCAATGCTGATATTTTATTCCGTTCAATTGGTGATGGTGTCGGACTGGTATTATTGTTTTTCTTTTTTACCGCCTTTTTTGAAACTTCTTTCTCAAGAATTTCCACATAGATAAACTTATCACATGAAGATATGAACGGTTTTGGTGTTTTTCTTTCTCCTATGCCAATGACAAGTTTTCCTGATTCACGTAGCCTAGTTGCTAAACGTGTGAAATCACTGTCACTTGAAACAATGCAAAATCCATCTACCCGATCCGAGTGTAGGATATCCATGGCATCTATGATCAAAGCCGAATCGGTCGAGTTTTTGCCCTGTGTATAACTGTATTGCTGAATAGGTGTTATAGCATGAGTCAAAAGACTGTCTTTCCAGTTTTCAACATAAGGACTAGTCCAGTCTCCATAAATACGCTTGATAGTAGGGATCCCATATCGCTTTACTTCATTCAATATCTCTTCTATCTTTTTATAGGAGATATTATCAGCATCAATTAAGATCGCTATTTTTTTTTCTGTTTCTTCTGGCATCCCTTATTTCTTTAATATGCACGATCTATTATTTTGCAATAAAATTCTAATCATTTATTTCTCTAATGTAATCTGAACGAAGTATAGTTGATAAAAAAAGCAGCGTAATACACTTCGTGGAAAAGTATTTAACGTTATTTTAATAGCTCTTCTCTTGTAAATATAATGGTTTCATTTAATATTTTTCTTAATCCATGTTCCCCTTTTTTCAATTATTGAAGCTATTTCATTGTTAGAGATTAAAACTGTTTATTTATGAAGGTATTATTGACCAGACTTGATCCTGTATAAAGCACTGAAGGCCCGGCATCGTCTTTCTGTCAAAAACTTATTATTTTTGTTAAAATTTCAATCTTATGTTGATTATCGATTCACCTTCTAATAATGCTTATTTTAATATAGCATCGGAAGAATACTTATTATATAAATACACAAAAGAAGCTATTTTCCTTCTGTATATTAATGCACCTTCAATTATCATAGGCAAATTTCAAAATACATTAGCTGAAATTAACTTGGATTATGTTCAAGCTCAAGGAATAAAGGTCGTTCGAAGGATGTCAGGTGGAGGAGCGGTTTATCATGATCTTGGAAATCTGAATTTTTCTTTTCACATCTTGTTGGGCGAAAATGATTTTATGGATTTCTCGACATTTACTCAGCCCGTCGTATCGTTGTTAAATAGTATGAACATACCTGCAAAATTGGAGGGGAGAAATGATTTGTTGATTGAAGGGAAGAAATTTAGTGGAAATGCCAAACTTGCAAAAAATGGAAAAATGATCCAACATGGTACGTTATTGATTAGTTCACAGATGGAGGTACTGGGCGATGCGCTAAAAGTTAATCCTTTGAAGTTTATAGATAAAGCTGTCAAGTCCAATCGTGCACGTGTAATTAATCTGAATGAGTACTTACCACAAGATATGACAGTCTCAGCTTTCAAGCAATTGTTGATTGAGGAGATGAGAAAGAATAATCCTGAAGCTAAGATTTATAAACTAACGGATGAAGATATTCTGGGGATCGAAAAATTGGTAGCAGAAAAGTACAGTACCTGGGAATGGAATTTTGGCTTTTCTCCTAATTACAATTTTAAGAAAGCCATAAAGATACCTGCTGGATTTATTGAAATACATTTAGATGTCCATAAAGGGTATATTGAAAAGGCGAAGATATTTGGAGATTTTTTTGCATCAAAACCAATTGAGGAGCTGGAGAATATATTGATCGGACAAAAACATGAGGCTGTCCACCTTGCACAATTACTGGAAAAGCATGATGTAACGGCTTACTTCGGTAAAGTTAATATTGCAGAATTAATGGAATTGTTCAAATAACTGTGGGTTATTTCAGTAGTACTCTTCGCTCGTTATTGAATTTTTAAGCCAATTTGAAGAGTGCTCATAATTTTTAAGTCTTAACTTTACCCTTTTTCTTATTTGAAGTCAGCAAGAAGATCTCGCATCTTTGATAATTATGCTTCATTTTAACAAGTCCCTGACAAATGGACTTGCCGTCTTTAATCTTTATGGTTATGTTTGTCGTTTTGGGCATTGAAATTTGAAAACGGAAGTTTCAAATTTCAATGCCCATTGATTTAATATTGAAAAACGTCATGATTGCCGAAATAGAAGACAAAGAAATTAAACAGATTTATCAAACATCAATCATTCAGCAAACGGCCTATTGGTCTGAAGTAAAAAGGTTACAGGGTGTAACTTCAAAAGCATTTAATTTTAAAACTAAGATAGCAGATCTTTATGTCGATTCCGAAGACAGTGCCTATTTTATAGGAGATCTATTGATTTTGATTCAGGCTATCGATCAGGAGCACAGTATTGCCTACGTTCCCTATGGACCAGAGATCGAACCATCAGTTGAAAATCAAGGCTATTTCTTGGAGCAATTGTCCGAGAGTTTAAGATCTTGTTTACCTAAAAACTGCATTATGATTCGTTATGATTTATCTTGGGAATCACATTGGGCAAAAGACGATGACTGCTATGATATCAATGGCAACTGGTTAGGAGTTCCGGATAAAAAAATTCAGGAAATCCGTTTTAATTTTAATACCAATAATTGGAACTTAAGAAAAGCCAATACCGATATTTTACCTTCAAATACCATTTTTATGGATTTGAGAAAAGATGAAGATAGCTTATTAGGTGCAATGAAGGCTAAAACGCGTTATAATGTCCATTTAGCAAAGCGAAAAGGAGTCAACATTCGCTCTCTTGGTATGGATAGTTTAGCGATTTGGTATGACCTGTATAAACAGACTGCAGTGCGGAATAATTTCTTTTTACATGATATCAGCTATTTTAGAATTGTACTTTCTGCTCGTGCTAATGATACCCTTTCACCGGCAGAAGTTCATTTATTAGTTGCTGAGGTCGAAGGCAAACCGTTAGCAGCCATGTTTTTAGTCGTGTCAGCAAACAGGGGGACATATCTTTACGGAGCATCAGCCACAGAAAATAGAAATTATATGGCAACCTATGCATTGCAATGGCGTGCTATGCAAATCGCAAAAGAAAAAGGCTGTACTGAATATGATTTTTTTGGAGTTGCTCCGCAGGCAGATGAGTCACATCCGATGTATGGATTGTACCGATTTAAAACGGGTTTTGGTGGTGAAATCTTTCATCGTATGGGTTGTTGGGATTATCCACTGGATAATGAGAAATATAAATATTATACTTCTATGGAATTCAAGAACCAGAGTTACCACTTGAGTTAAATTAAAAAGGGTTGATCATAGCAATGATCAACCCTTTTCGATATTGAAATATGTTCCGATTTCTTGGATGAGTAAATTTTACACTGTTTCCTTTACTGCATCTACATTCCAGCCTGATAGGATACCTCCATAAAAATAAAAAGTGACGTGGAATTTTTTATTACTGATTTTATCAGACACCAAATAACGTTCTGTAACATCATAGGAAGCTACTTTTTTGAAACTTGATAATTTTACCGCAGGAAGGCTGGTTGCAGTTTCTGAACCAGATACCATCTTTTGGATTTTAGCTGTGATCAAATTCATAATACCTTCTTTTTTGAAAGGATCTTTTTCAACCTTATTCGTCCCAACAAGAGGCATTATTCCATTGTTAGCCGCTTTTTTTGCTTTTGCCTGTGCAGTATAATTTTTAAATTTTTCTTTGACTTTAGGATCACGGATGCTGTTTACCGTAAAAATTGCGATTCCCTGTGCACCATGATTTAAAGCTTCGTCCATCTCTGTAAACATAGCATCGCTATTACTAGCCATCAGCCCACAATATAAGCTGGTCATTTTATTTTTATCTCTTGCATTTTCAATTGTACAGTCTCTGACGAAACTAGCATCTTCCGTGTAGAAATTACTATATACCATTGGGAATACCATATCCAGATTCCACTTTCCCCAATCTTGTCTTACCATACGGGATGCCATTTTAGGGGTTGGAAATGGCGATGCTGCCATAATTTTTCCACTGGCATGTACCACGTCTGCGATCATATTAGCCACATCTGTAATCTGATCACAACGGAATTGTCTCCATTTAAGATCACTGGAAGGATCTTTTTGTGTTCTAGGATCATAGCCATATTGATCCTTAAATTTTTGGATTGCGACGGGATGATAACCATAATCCCAGGCCGCATATTCGCGATCTTGAACAATATTATATTTTGGCCAAAGTGTAGTTGGGAGCACAACATCTACATAGCGGTGATAATCGATCGATATACCATCTAAGCCCTCTACAGCACAGTATGATTCAATTTTCTTTTTAATATAGTCTTTGACTTCAGGTAAGACTGGAGATAAAAATTTATAATAACCGACGTATGCTGTTGTATCTGCCAGGCTTTTTCCGTTACGGTTTACACTGAACCATTCCGGATGTTCCTTTAATATCTTCTCGCGATCATGTTCTAGATTCATGGTCCATAACCAAGCCACAACTTTAATCCCATACTTATGTGCTATCGGGATAGCAACTCTGTAATCGTCGGGTGATGGTGCATTGAGCATCACTCCGTCAATACCTAGATATTGCATTTCACGGCATAAGGAATCAAAATTGCTTGTAGGTCTATAATCTAACCAAGTCCAGAACATAGGCTGACCATCCTTTTCGGCCGCTTTGGTTTCAGAAGCGGTAAATAGAAATAGCCCAAAGAAAAAAAGAATGTAAAAACGCATGCGTGACAAATGAAGGTGATTCATAATTTATAGCTTTATTGAAACACGGTTTTGGTTATGTTTCGATTTATACTGTTTAAGCTGCAATATAAATATTTTTCATCAAATTGGACTAAATGGTTATACCTTTTGGTTCGTTTTAACCATTAATTAGACAAAGTGATTTTTATTGTTTGATCTAGCAAAAATTAAGGATAGCGTTAAATTTTCTAAAAGAAAACGTTACATGGTGTACTAAAAAACGCCTGAAGCGGGGAACTCCAGGCGTTTTAACTAACCAATTATTAACCTAAATTATGAATACATACTAAACGCATTTAGTATGCCGATTAATATAATTGATCATGAATTTTAACAGATTTTAACTATTTTCCTCACAATTTGATCATTTGTGTCGTATATTTAAGCAATAAGGTCAGTTGAGAGAACTCTTAATATGATGATGAGGAACATATCAGTTCTCTGTACGCAATGATAAAGTGGCATTATCATTGAAGAAATGTAAAAAATGAAAAGTATACGAATTATTACGATGACTTTAGGTTTTACCATTTTAGAAATTTCCAATAGTACAAGAGAAATTTTTAACAGCCATATGCCTGCTGTATTTTATAATGTAAATAGCATCATCATACTCTAATTTTATTATTACGCAATTTCAAGCTGTTCTACATGAGAGAAAAAGTAAATGCCAGTCAAGAGATAAAACAACTTTTTGAGAGATTTGGGGCTCAACTTAGTGATCCAGCCTACATCGAGTTGGACTTTTTGGCTGCATTAATAGATATCTTTAGACCAAAGCGACGATCGTTATATTACCAGGTCGATATTGCGCCATTATTGATTTATTTAGAAGCTTCACCTGACTTCAGGTTCAGTTTTTCTTCTTATGTGCGTCGAGTTATAGATCATAAAGATTTTGATCAATTAATTTCAGATACCGGAATTATCAGTTATGCCGATTTTAGGTATGAGATCAAAAAGAGAATAACGGAGAAATATCTTCCTTCACAACCTCCCAAATCAACATTGCAATATGTGTTAAATCAGCTTTTCTATCATTCGCAAGATGCAGATTGGGTTGCCGTCATTCCCAATGATCAGTTGCAACGACTCTATCTGATATGTGATTTCAATTCATTATACGAGAGCGATGTCAACTTCGAAATCAAGGAAATTCTCTATGGTCTTGAAGTATTGGTTCAACGTATTACAGGTAGGGCAATGGAAACAGATGTCAACAAGATGGTTCCTGAATTTCAAAATTTTGATAGTCCATTTATTGCCATCATGCGTGAGTTTAGCGAACTTAACGATCGTTTTTTAGCGGGTAACTTGCATTTTATGACCTCCGATGATCTTGCTTATAAACAAATCCTGGTTTTGCATAAGCAATGTGAAAATTATATTGATACCGCCTTTGCAAACTCTCATCGTTTTGGCATCTCAATTAAGGTCAATCAATCTTTATTGAGAATCCGGCAACAATTGGAAAGAATTAAAGCCATCATTTCTTTTTTGGTTATTGATAAAGAGCAGGAAAAGGTTGATAAAAGCATTGCTTTTGCTCAGACGTTAATTGGTTACAACTGCCGTAAGAGTAATATTCGCAAACTTGTTGGACAGAGTACACAATTATTGGCTTACGAAATCACGCACCATACCGCACAGACCGGAGAGCATTATATTACCTCCAGCAAGAAAGAATATTGGAACATGTTTCGCTCGGCCTGTGGTGGCGGCATCATTGTAGGCGTTATGTGTATCCTGAAATTGTTTTTAGGTAAAGTAGAGACAAGCGAATTTGGACATGCTTTACTTTATAGTATAAATTATGCGATCGGATTTACAGCTATTTATCTATTTGGAGCAACCTTGGCGACAAAGCAACCCGCAATGACTGCTTCTGCTTTAGTTGCTGCAATTGAGAATGGGGCATCAGGACAAGATGAGACCAGACATAGATACTGGAATTTTGCGGTATTTTTTGCAAGATTGTTCCGTTCACAATTCATTGCATTTGTAGGTAATGTGATAATGGCTTTTCCCGTAAGTCTTGTTTTAATTTGGGGTATACAAGAACTTTTCCATTATAATGCGGCAGCAGGGAAATGGATGACCTTGGTCAATGATCTTAATCCGACCGAAACTCCTATGATCTTGCATGCTTGTATAGCAGGTGTTTTTTTGTTTTTGTCAGGAATTATTGCCGGTAGTATCTCTAACCGTGATAAACACAATTCAGTGTATTATCGAATCGAGGAACAACCGGTGTTAAAGAAAGTATTCGGTAAGGAGAAAACTGCAAAAGTTGCCCGTTTTTATGAAAAGAAATGGGCAGGGATCGTTTCTAATATCTGGTTCGGGGTTTTTATGGGAACAACAGCTTCAGTCGGTATGTTTTTAGGTCTTAATTTAGATATTAGGCATATTACTTTTGCGAGCGGAAATTTAGCTTTAGGATTATTTGGGAATAACATGTCGCTGACTACTGATATGTGGATCTGGGGCATTTTAGGTATAGGGCTTATTGGTTTTTTTAATTTTGCTGTTAGTTTTTCACTATCGTTGACGCTCGCATTTCGATCCCGTAATTTATCCTTTGGAGAATTGATTAAAATGGCAAAAGCAGTCTGGATTTATTTTAAAATTAGTCCGAGGTCATTTTTCTTTCCACCTCAAGATAAATCGTAATATAAGTCTGCATATGTAAGCTATTTTAACTGACCTTTTCTGATGGTGACACATAAAAGTTGATACCCTTCATCTGTTCTTAAGAATTCAAGATGATCCTGAACCATATCCTTTTTGTTCTTATGGGAAATAATGATAGACATGGTCGGATATTGCCAATCTTTTGATTCACCACAATTATTAAAATATTTCTGAAATTCTGGGGTATCGAACATAAAGGGATTTAAGCCATCTGCCGAAATGAAATAATCCGTATCTGAGTTTGTAATTTCCATCAATTTATTTTTAATAAGATCAAAATTATGTTCGATAAACACGATTTTATCCGATGTTTCCCAAGCAATGGACGTTTCCCAAGTAACTTTTGGATAAGTTGCCGTTAATAGTTTTGACTTTGTTAAATCAACCAGTAAGTCTGTCTTTAACCAATTTTCAAATTCTTTCTGAAAATTAATAAAGGAATAATGTAAACCGTCATTTCCGACAAAAGAAATTCGAGCGGGATCATCTAAATGCTCTTTTGTTTTTTGAAGAGAGAAAAAATTTAGAGTTGGTTGGTATTTAAAATCTGCAATTATAACGTTGTTACTGGTATCTAAAAGTACTTCTTCACCACCAACCCAAGTTATTAAGCTGTCTATTCCGACGCGTTTTTTTGTAGCTCCTTTTAAAGCAACCAGAAGACCATTATGAACGCGGGTCAAGCCACTGTACATGGCGGGAATGACGATATCGCCATTCCGGTTGAAAAGACCTGTTAAATAAGTTTGTGGATCTCTAAATCGGATAAATCCCTCACTTTCACAATCGGCGCCATTGTCGATGATATGTAGGCTATCGTGACCAATTTTACGGCCTGATTTTGTTAGATAGAATGAATTCCATTGACCATTATTTTTTTCAGTAGCAGCTAAGATATCATCAAAACGATTTGCTCTTGTGACACCTTCAAATTTAGGTTTGATTTTCACATGGCTAAGTCCATCTTTAAAACCAATAAGAGTACTGTCTTGATTGTAAAATGCATACCATGGGTCGCTTTGTTGCGCAAACAGATTACAGTATGTAAATACTAAAAACAAAGACAGTGTGAAATATCTCATAGGACTAAAAATAAAAATCTAATAAAAGGTTCTGATGTAAATTCTGATCTGCTCAGTTTATTGCAAAGCTTGTTCGAGGTCTGCAATTAAATCTTCGATGGACTCCAGACCAACACTGATGCGGATAAGACCATCCGTGATACCGGTTTTCAGTCTGATTTCCCGAGGTATACCAGCGTGCGACATTGAGGCCGGATGCGAGACCAAAGTATCTACAGTGCCGATTGAAACAGCTCGTGTACATATCTGTAGCTTATTGACAAAATCAATTGATTTTTCATATCCACCTTTTAGCTCAATACTCATGACAGATCCCGCATGTCGCATCTGCTTCTTGCTAATTTCAAAATCTGGGTGGCTCGGTAGACCGTTATAATGTACGTTAGCAATCTCCGGATGATTATTCAGAAAATAGGCTACATCCATGGCATTTCGGCAATGCTGTTCCATTCTTAATGGTAACGTTTTTATTCCCTGCAAAACTAAAAATGCATCAAATGGATTACTGTTTACACCCAGTAATTTATGTGTCTGGTGCACGTAAGTCTGCATAGCATTTAGATCACGGCCAATCAGGACACCACCGATTGCACTACCGTGTCCATTTAAAAACTTTGTAGTGGAATGAAAAATAAAATCCACCTGATATTTAAATGGCTGTTGTAAATAAGGCGTTGCAAAAGTGTTGTCTACAGAAACTAGCTTCTGATATTTTTTTGAAATCTGAACAACACGTTCAATATTGATGCATTGCATCGTTGGATTAGCGGGGGACTCAAAATGAACAAGCTTAATTTCGGGATTTGCTTTCAAAAGTGCTTCCAGTTCAGTAACATCTGTCATATCCGAAAAATAGGTTTTGATCCCAAATTTAGGAAGCATTTTCGTGATAAATTCATGAGTGCCACCATAAAGAGAAGACGTAGCCAATAGTGCATCTCCGGCATTTAAGCAAGAAATAAATAAGGTAGCCATCGCCGCCTGTCCACTTGAGGTTAACAGCGCCCTGGCGCGCATTGGCGTTCCGTCTTCATTTAAGATCTTCCAAGTTTCAAGATCGGCTATAGCTTGAGCTGTGGCATCAGTAGTTGGGTTTCCAAACCTGGAGTAAATATAACCAGAATCTTCACCGGAGAATCTTCGCATACCCTGTTCGGCACTGTCAAAAGTAAAAGTGGAACTGGCATATATGGGTGCTAAATGAGAATGGTGACCATCAGTATGCAATTGATGTATGGCAAGTGTTCCAAAATCGATGCTTTTGTTATTCATTGGGTGTAGGTTTTAGGTTTATGATGAGTTTATTATTAAAATTACTTTCGGGAATTGTAGCAAAATATCAGATATTCCTGCAATACAAGCGCATGCGTGTGCTCTTTATCCTTAGCAGCATAAAGTAATGTTATGATGGGATGTTCTTCCCATTTATCCAGATAAGAAATTAACTGTTCATTGTTTAGGAGTTCGTTTTTGTACTGGATTTTAAAGATTTCCCATCGTTCCGGAACATGAGCATAGGCGAGCCGGGTTGCTGTAGAAGGTGCAATCTCAGTAGCCCATTCGTCAATATGAGCTTTTTCTTTAGTAAGACCTCTTGGCCATAGTCTATCCACCAAAACTCGATAACCGTCATGACTATCGGTTTCTTCATAGATACGTTTAATACTTATATCTGGTCGCATAGTTTAAATTTAGTGATAAATCCTGATAGCAAATCTATTTATGCATAATTAATATAAGTACAAACCGCTTATTCATTTCATTGGTAAAGGAATCAATATGGAAAAGGACATCGACTATTAATAGATTGTAGTCGATGTCACACTTTATGAAGCATGTTAAACAGTAATTTGTATACCTATTTCAGTAATTGTGGTAAGTCGCAAACGATTATACATGCGATATTTGTTTTAGACCGAATATCATGACATGATCGTATTGAAATTTACCTTGAACACGGTGGTAAAATGATATAAAATGATGTGAAGGAGCAGAAGTAGAAAATGACACGTAATTAGTTGTTATTACTTTGGTCAATTTATGTTTAGTTAGCTCCGAAACCCCATTTCGGAGCTTTTTATTTCCATCTTTATTGATAGGAAATCTGATTCGTTTTTAGCGAGAATGGATGAAGCTTGTTGGAAATTAAGTGCAGTATCAGTTTAAAAAAGAGATAGTTGAATGCCTGGTTTATTTGGGTCGGGTTTCTGGGCTTTTCCCATGACAGTTCTACCTTCATATTTCCAGGAATCTCGTCGTTCCTGCTCAATGATTTCTTGAATATCAAACTGAGGGTTGAAATTCGCCTCAGCCTGAAGAACAATCTGATGCAGTTTATTGATCGTACGTAATTTATCAGACTGTCCCAATTTTGATTTTTCTATTCCTTTTCTTAAAACAGCAATGCTATTGTCATATATTGTTATTGGCACGGGAAAAGGGTGGCCATCTTTACCACCGTGTGCAAATGAAAAACGGGCCGGATCTTGAAAACGGGCCGGACCACCGTGTATAACCTCACTGACCAAAGCTAGGGACTGCATTGTGCGGGGGCCTACACCTTTTAAAAGCAACAGTTCTTCAAAATTGTCGGTCTGTAGTTCACGAGTTACATATAATAAGGCGCCAAGCCTTTTAAGATCAACATCAGAAGATTGGATATCGTGTCTTTTAGGCATGATCAAATGTGCAAATTCTTGTATTGTTTTTGCAGGATCTGTTTTTGCAATGGCGAGAATTCCCTGTCTATTGGAAGAAGCGCCCGAAGCTGTTAGGTTTAATATTCGCCCCTGTGATATACCGTTAATACCGGTATGCGGTTCATCGATGAAAGATTTTAATTGTTCCGAATGCCAGTGGTAACGCCTAGCAGTCCCATCATGATCATGCATTCCCTGTTGGACAACTGTCCAATTTCCTTTATCGGACACAATGAAATTGTGCAGGTACAATTGGTATCCATCTTGTATTGCGGTGTTGTCCACTTTTGCAGTCAATTTGCTCGCACGCACTAATTCCTGTCCTGCTAGACCAGCATGATCGGCTACCCGCAATAGCTCCATTGGGGTTTCTTTGGATAACTTACCTTTTCCGCCACAAATGTATAGACCTAAAGATGTGGAATTTGGATTGATGGCTCGTTTTAAAGCACCCATTACCGATGTGGTGATACCGGAAGAATGCCAGTCCATACCGAGTACAGCGCCAAAACTTTGAAACCAAAATGGATCGGACAAACGACGAAGTACTTCATCTTTACCATATTCCGTTAAAATTGCCTCTACTATAGAAAGTCCCAAAGCCGACATACGTTCATAAAGCCAAGCAGGTACTTTTCCATAGTGAAGCGGTAAATCGGCTGTCCCGGAACGTTTCATGTTGTTTTTGCTAATATTATTAGTGTAAATGTAGTAAATAAAAATTACAGTTCATTTTTTTATATCTTGATTTACCAGGTAAAATGGCTATAGCAACAATTGTTTATTCGTCTTCATTGTATATATTCGCTTAGAAAACAACACGCCTAAACTAAACTTAATTATGCAAGACCAAAAATCACAGCGACTGGAGTCACTGGATATTCTACGGGGATTTGACTTATTTTTATTGGTTGCTTTACAACCTGTGCTAGTCGCGATCGGTCAGGTATGGGACAATTCTTATTATCATGCCTTTTTGTATCAATTTGATCATGAAGTTTGGGAAGGTTTCCGATTATGGGATCTGATTATGCCTTTGTTTTTATTTATGACCGGTGTTACTGTTCCTTTTTCTCTTGACAGTAAGATCGGGCAACCTGTTGGACCGATATATAGGCATATTTTTAGACGTTTTGCTATTCTTTGGCTCCTAGGGATGATTATACAGGGAAATCTACTGAGTTTTGATTGGCATTATTTCAAACTTTATTCCAATACATTGCAGGCCATAGCTGTGGGATATTTATTCACATCATTAGCTTACTTTAATTTGCCGATACGAAAAGTAATTACTTTGAGCATCTGTTTATTAGTTGTATATACTATCCCATTTGTACTGGACGGCAATTATAGCCCGCAAGAAAACTTTGCAATTCGTGTGGATAAAAAAATATTAGGTTCCTGGATGGATGGAGTGTACTGGGATCAGGGCATTTGGGATTTTTCAGACACCTATGATTACTCTTGGATATGGAGCAGTTTGACCTTTACAGTTACCGTGATGATGGGCTGTTTTGCAGGTAAAATCATTAAAGAAAATACACGTATTAATCCCAATAGAGTTTTTCGTGATTTGATCGCTATCGGTTTTATATGTTTATTGTTAGGAGTATTATTGCATTTTCAAATGCCTATTATTAAACGTATCTGGACCAGTAGTATGACCTTGTTTTCAGGTGGAATCTGCTTTATTCTGATGGCTATATTTTATTATGTGATTGATGTTAAAAAGGTGGTTAAGCCCTTTAGATGGTTAAAAATATATGGCATGAATTCTATTGTTGCTTATTTTATTGGTGAATTTGTTAACTTCAGATCAGTAGTTCATTCTTTGACATTTGGTTTAGAGAACCAGTGGCCGGAACTTGCTCCAATCATATTAACTGCCGGAAATTTTTATATCGTATTTCTGATTTTATACCTGTTGTATAAAAATAAGTATTTCGTGAAGATTTAAAATGTGATTTATATCTTTTTCGCTAACCTAGTAGATGGCAACTATTTGGATTGATTTTTGATTTTACTATCGTGGAGGATTATATAAACTTACAGCACACAAACAGTTTATTTAATACCCAAAATAAAAAACAGTCAAAAAGTAGAAGAACTAAATTATGATTTTAATTGTTGATGATAAACCAGAGAATATCTATTCCTTGCAACAACTGTTAGAGTCTAGAGGTTTTAGTGTAGATACCGCTTTTTCAGGAGACGAAGCATTGAGAAAGACGTTTAAGAATCGATATGCTCTTATTATTCTTGATGTAAAGATGCCCGATATGGATGGATTTGAAGTGGCTGATCACTTGGCAAAGTATACCAAAACCAAAGATATTCCGATTATATTTTTATCAGCAGCTAATCGTGACAAGAGATTTATAGAACAGGGATATAAATCTGGCGGTATTGACTATGTGACCAAACCAGTTGATATGAATATATTACTGCTCAAAGTAAAAAATTTTTATCGACTATATGAACAGACTTTGGTTCTTAATGCCGTGCAAGAAGATTTAAAGGCCGAAATTGAACGCCGTAAAAAAGCCCAGTATTCGTTAGTCGCCAAAGCCAATCATTTACGTTTGATATT
This sequence comes from Sphingobacterium sp. MYb388, assembly GCF_037479535.1. NCBI lineage: Bacteria > Pseudomonadati > Bacteroidota > Sphingobacteriia > Sphingobacteriales > Sphingobacteriaceae > Sphingobacterium > Sphingobacterium sp. MYb388. The sequence continues at coordinate 421,427 of NZ_JBBGYV010000002.1, forward strand.
AGAAGCTCTTCCACAGATAGCATTTACGGTAACACCGGATGGGAGGATTGATTTTGTTAATCGTAACTGGTTTACTTTTTCTAGGACGCAAAATGATTTTCCAGAATGTCATCCAAACGATCCAGCTATTCTGGTAACTTTAAGATCACACATTCAAAAAGGAACTGCTCTGGAAATGGAGGTTCGAATAAAACCTCTAGATGCACAACTTTACCGTTATCATCTTTTAAGAATTGTACCTATTGAAGAGGATCAATTCATTACCCATTGGGTTGGTACTTTTACAGATATTGATGATCAAAAACAGCTTTCACAGAAGAAAGATGAATTTTTAAGTATTGCGTCGCATGAGTTAAAAACACCACTTACAAGCATGCGTGGTTATGTGCAACTTCTGAATCGTTCTTTAAAAGACGAGCCACATTCAAAAGCATATAAATATATGAACCGGGTTGAAGGACAATTAAATAAACTAAGTACTTTGGTTGCAGACCTGCTCGATATTTCAAAAATTGATAATGGTAAATTATATGTCGATCACCAATTTTTTGATTTAGATGCTGTGATTGATACAGTGGTCGATACGATGCATCAGACTCAGGAAAAGAGAATATTAAATATTGAACGCACAGGTGAAAAATTGGAAATCCCGATTTTTGGAGACGAGATGCGTATTGAACAAGTTTTGATCAATTTTATGAGCAATGCAATTAAGTATGGACCAGATTCTGACCATATTATAATTCATACGGAAAAGGATGATAAGGAAGTGAAAGTCAGTGTGCAAGATTTTGGTATTGGTGTTCCGCTTCAAAATCAAGCGCCAATATTTGATAAATTTTATAGGGTAGAGGAGACTTCGGTACGCTTTCAGGGATTGGGATTGGGTTTGTATATCTGTGCCGAAATTATCCGTCAACATGAGGGACAATATGGTATGACGAGTAAAGCAGGTGAAGGTACCACATTTTATTTTACACTTCCTTTAAGAGTAGTACACTAAAATTACCCGAGCTTCCAAAAATGTGAAAAACCTCAGTATCACCCTTGATGAAAATGAACATACTACAAAAAAATTAGCACGAACAGTTTAAAGATAGAGCCATGGATAATAGAAAGAAGATTTTAATATTTGAAGATGATGTTTCCATTTTAGAAATTGTGACCATTATTTTAGAAGATGCGGGATATCAAATTGCCATATCTGAGACCTCTCACGATATTATTGAGAAGGTTGCTGAACTGACACCCGATTTGATTTTGATGGACAATTGGATTCCGGATATTGGAGGGAAAGAAGCAACAAAACTATTGAAACAACATCCTTTATTTCAACATATACCCGTTATTTACGTTACAGCAAATAGTGATATCGCGTCTCTTGCAGCAGATGCAGGTGCAGATGATTATCTTGCTAAGCCATTTGATTTAGAGGATCTTGAAAATATTGTTGCTAAATATCTGGAGTAGCATTTGAATTACTTAGAAACCTTTTATAAAATCACTTTTTGAGAAAGGGCAAAGATCAATAATCCAATAATATTCGTTCAGATTACAGTGACGACTATTATTGGATTATAGTAATGAACTAACTTAATTGCGGATCTGTTTTTGAATGTTTTCCAGTTTCCACACGGCCTGCAAAATGGCGTTCGAAAGCTGTATTGACTACATGTAAACTGAGATCATACCAGCCAGATTGTTGGTGTGTGTCAATTTTCCAAGTGATCGATCTTCCTGCAGGTAATGATACTTTTTTATGCCAGTTGCTATATGCATTATCTTTTGCTTCAATAAGTAAGGCTTCTTTTCCTTCATTTATTAAAGTGATCAATAGGTTACCTGTTGCCTGCTTTCCTTGATCCAATTCATAAGAAGACTGTACTTGTAGCGCTTCATCTTTACCTTTAAATCCGCGCATAAATCCATTCGGCCCATAGGCTGTTAAAGTATAGGTATGGTCTTTAAAGTCCGATAAATTCCAGCTGAAATCTAGAGATTCTCCAGCAAGAACAGCAAAAGGCCAAAACTTCACGCCACCTTTATAAGTTGAGCCTGCGTATACATTGTATGGACTGCTTAGCGCCATTTTTCCAAAAATGGAATTTCCTGCTTCTAGTTTTAAATTAATTTTGTTCTCTTTTTTATCAATTTTTTCATGCACATATAGTTCGTAAGCGAGTGCATTAGATGGTCGTTGTCCTTTTTCTTGCTTCGCTAATAACGAATTGCTTTTTTTATGAAGTTTCAATTGCGCAATATCTACTTCAGACCATTGATGATAGTTATTAGGCAGTGGTAATTTTTTAGCTTCATCAATAGCACGAATTTGTGCATTACGATCCAAGAAAGGAAGTTTTTTAGCATTGCCTGAAACAGCAGTGCGAAAGACAGATGTCAGATCTCCAGTAATTGCTCTTCTCCATGAACTAATATTATCTTCATGGATATTTTTACCATATTTTTTATTTATGAATTGCTCAATAAATTGAATAGTAGACGTTATATCAAAAACTTCGGAATTGACCCATCCACCTTTAGACCAAGGGGAAGCTATTACTAAAGGAACACGGTACCCTAATCCGACAGGTCCTTCGGTGGCATTTTCCTTATCAACACCTGCTTCCAATTCCTGTTGCAGACTGACATACTCGCCAGAAATATCCAATCCAGGCGATACTTTTCCTGAAGTAGGATCGGCAGGATTCGGTGCTACAAAAGGAGGGACATGATCAAAATAACCATCATTTTCATCATAATTTAAGATGAAAATTGTTTTGCGCCAGACATCGGGATTTTCAGTTAATATGTTTAAAATTTCTGAAGTAAACCATGCACCATACATGGGGGCACTAGGATGGTCTGAAAAATATTCTGGGGCGACCAGCCAAGAGACAGTAGGTAGATTTCCTGATTTTACATCTTGTCTAAATTGATGTAATACGTCACCTTTAGGAACCCGAATGTCTGTACCTTGTTCATTTACGGTAATGGCTTCGCGATAATTCGGGTCGTTTTCATTTGTTTGGAAGGCACGACGGAAAAGGGCTTGTTCTGATGGTGATACCTTGTTGAAGGCTTCCGGTGTTAATGACTCAAGCTTTTTCTCAAAACTTAGCAGCTGTTCTTTCTTTTGCTTCAGTTTATTCTGTTCTTTTTGTACACTTGTTGCTTGACCGTCCTGAAGTAGCTTCTCTATACCAGTGATTTCAGCAGGAAGCTCTGCTACGCGTTTCTTTAAAAATGCTAAATGACTTTCCTTAAATTCTATATGATATTGTGAAAACCACTCCAGGTTATTGTCCGTGTAATTGCCCAATAACCCATCGTCTTGTAGGCCAGATTGTATGCTGACTTCATTTTGGTACACCTTCCAAGAGACAGCCGCCGCTTCAAGTTTCTCTGGAAATGTTTTCCAGCTCGCCCAGCGGTTAAAATAAATATCCGAATTGCGTACTAATGGTTTTTCTCCTTTACCCGGTACACAGGTACCTGTCCAAAAAAAGTGTCGGTTTGTTGTCGTGCCGGTTATTGAAGAACAGAAGTTTTGATCGCAGATCGTGAAAGCATCAGCAAATGCATAGTAAAATGGATTATCTTCCCGTGTATAATAACCCATTGTTAAAGGTATATCTCTAAAATCTTTATAGTCAGAACGTTTTGCGTCGATCCAATTATCGTGTTTTCCCTGGTTGCGTGCAGCAGATTGATTCTCCCAGGAGTGTGGTAGATAGCTCGTCCAGGCTGCCTTAGATCTTTTAATATCCAACCGGAAAGGAGAGAACGTTTTTCCATCTTTTCCAGATTGTAACCATACTGGATTTCCATTCGGTAATTGTATCGCTCTAGGGTCTCCATAACCACGTACACCAGACAGCGTACCAAAACTATGGTCAAATGAACGATTTTCCTGCATAAGCATGACAATGTGTTCCGCATCTAAAAAACTAGATCCGGCAAGAGGCTCGATTGCCATCGCTTTTTGTATGGCGTCGGGCAATCCCCATTCTAAACCCATCGCTCCAGCTAAAAGGGAGGCTTTCTTTAAAAAATCTCTTCTATTGTCCATTTCGTGTTTTATTGTCTTAATTAGGTTTAAAAGTAAAAAGAATTTGTAAGTATGTTATGTAACGATTAGGTTTCAAAAAAAACTGTGGAAGATTTTTTTCTCCCACAGTTTCATCATTTGCTAACGTTTATTTCAAGATCACTTCGACATCGTAATTTATTAAGAGCAATCTTGATATAAGTGAAAAATTTCAGATAAGGACAACATACAATTAGAATTCCTAATTTTTTCCTAAATGTGCCTATAAGTTTGTTTCAAACATTAATATCATGAAATTTATATATACACTTTTATTTTTCCTATTCGTTTCCAATTTTTTATTTGCACAAGAAACCACAATACCTAAGCCAGCAAAAGTAAAACATGCAGAACCACTCTACCTAGACCTCATGCGGGATCTTGGCGCTAGAAAAGGCGAAGCAGAATTTAATGTTGGATATGGTACTGGACGTTTCAAAAATAAAGTAGAGCATAATGCTTTTATTGAATACGAGTGGGCTGTTGCTAATCGTCTGGGACTGGAAGTTGAAGTGCCTGTACTATTTGCAAAAGATAATGTAGGGCAAAGAACCAATCATATAGAAGGTTTAAAATTAGGAACACAATATACGTTTCTGGTAGATGAGAAACACCAGACTTCTTTGGCTATCGGGTATGTACATGAAATGGAATTTGGCCGATCAAATCCAACTGTAAGAAATACACCTCTTTTTGATGGTTTTGTATCATCACCCTTCTTTATAGCAGCTAAGAATTTTAATCAGATCAGTACATTGATTTATACAGGACCTGAATTCGAATATCACTTTAAAAAGAAAGGAATGGAAACCAATTTTGTATTGAACGCAAACGTGCATTACATGGTTCCCAATTCAAGTCATTACATCGGTATTGAAAATGATATGCGTATCGAGCATGGTCATTTAGAATATATCATGAGACCTCAAATGAAGTTAGCGTTATCCCCTAATTTTGCAGTAGGTCTAGTGTGTGGTGTTCCGATAAAATCAAAAGAGTTTCAAATGGATTTTATGACCAGATTAATTTGGGAACCAAAGTTCTAAGGCCTACGAGCTTTGTTTTAGTTTCTTGACATATTAGAAAAGCCTCAGCGTTTAAATACTGAGGCTTCGGTTTCTTATGCTTCCCTTCTCATATCAAAAGATATGTAATTTTCAAAATACTCAAGTGACCTTATGGGGGTTGTGCGGTTACTCAACAGTTCAATATAATTATTTGCCATCAATCTCCATGTTGATAGTTCTCCAAAACTTTGCGCTTTGAACCGATACCAAGCCAATAATCTTGGGGAATTATATAAAAGAATGATGTTTTCGCGCATCGCTTCTATATCATCGAAAGGTGTGAGTATGCCTCGGTCATCGATCAATAAATCCTTAGCGTGCCAATAGGGAGTAGCAATAACAGCTGTTCCAGCTCCAACTGCGAACGATAGAGTTCCACTACTTGATTGTTCCTTATGTTGATAGGGAGATATGTAAATATCGCATGCTGTAAGATATTCTTTGAGTTGCTCATCCGATAAAAACTCATCTACAAATACGACTTTATCCTGTAATTCTAATTGTTCCACCAGATTTTGTAATTCATAACGATAGGATTCACCTTCACTTGCCAATACATGCGGATGTGTCTTTCCGACAATAAAGTATTTGAAATCTGGTAAATCGAGACCTACCAAAGACTTGATAGCGTATTCCAAATTTTTACTCCGTCTGATTAAGCCGAAAGTCAGCATCATAAAATGTTGCTGTAAGCCTAATTTTTGCTTTGCTAATCCTTGGTTATAATCAAACTGAGGAACTCCATGTGGAATCATTTTAATCTTCTGATGATCAAGATCTGGGAAAATCTCTTTCAAAATTGAGCATCCTTTGGGCGAAAGAGAAATGACCTGCTTTGATTTTTTCAGGAGTGATTCCATGATTTCTTTTTTCCTTAAGGTTGGATCCTGTATTATTGTGTGAAAAACCGTTATTAATGGTATGTTTAAGTTATTGATCAGGTTATTGATGAAAATGCCATCAGCACCACCAAAAATCCCAAATTCATGTTGTAATATACAATAATCATATTCCTCATTAATGATACATGAAGCTTGCATATAACTGTCTAATCCATCCTTGTCAATGACAAATCGTATTGAGTTATCAAATTGTTCTTTACCTAATTTACATACAGCAATTAGATCGACTGTTACATCTGGATCGAGCTCCATTCCCTGTTTCAGATCTTTAGTGAAGGTTGCAAGTCCACATTTCTGAGGAGGGCAGGTGCTAATAATGACAATTTTCTTCATATTATTGCTACTTGCTTATGTTATTATCTGCCTGCTCAACAGGTATATCCAAAATCGCCATCAATAATAAATAATATCCTCTGTCTAAGCCCATTTCTTTTGCTTTTTGATCGATATGTTCCATAATATATAGTATGATTAAATGCTACGTCCTTTTTATGCAAGCTGTAAATCAAAAGCTGTACCCAAAACCTATTTTTATGTACATAACCGTAGTTTTTAGGTCAGTTAAAGTAGATTGTTACTTATCGACAGTACTAAGCGTAGAGCGTGCGTATTTGTACGGACACATAGAAATATTCTTGTTTTTAGCGTTGGCTGATACGAATTGGTTTGCTTTTATTCTGAGGCAAAAAGTTAGATTACCGTGCAAGAAATAGATAATTACATATAATTAGTTTACAGATGGTCGATAATTTAGCAAGAATGAATGTGGTCATTCATTAAATTTATTTATAAAAAATAAAAAGGCTTATACATAAAAATATGTATAAGCCTTTTTAATGTGGAGCATATCGGAATCGAACCGATCACCTCTTCACTGCCAGCGAAGCGCTCTACCAAATGAGCTAATACCCCAGTATGTCGTAAGACAGGACCAAGATAGTACTTTAATATGAAATTCAAAACATCGGCGTTCTAATTTTTTCATTTACCTCTGTATTTTTTATTAGAATAGCTAGAGTAATAGACTATTTTGGTTTATACAGATTTAAAACTATTTATTTTACATAAGTTAATTTATTGTATTTGAGCGTAATAATCTATTTTCTTTATTTTTTAACCATAAATTTTTGATAAGTGAGATTTCATAAAGCCTCAACTTCGGACCATTATGTTCTTGATAGGTGCAATTAGAAAATAATTCCTTGTAAATGAGTTGTTTGTTGATTGTGTTTTAATTATGACAAAAAAGTCTACTAAATCTATATATAAAAATATTACTTTTGCCACACAATAAAGACTACTAGTTTAGTAGATTATTGTTTTTCAATAAATATAAGCGAAACGGAGTCCGTATTAAATGCTTTATAAGTGCAGTATTAAAAATTCTAAACAGTATTACATGCAGTTAACAAACAAAATTTTTCCATTAGTAGCTACGGTATTAACCGTCTCAAGTATGAGTCAACTTCAGGCTCAGCAGCGCAATGTACAAGGTAAAGTTACAGATGTCACAACAGGAAAAGCGCTTTCAGGAGTTAATGTTGTTTTCTCCGGGCAGACTAGAGGCACAACAACAAATGTAAATGGAGAATTTACACTCCCCGTACAGCAGGCTTCAGATACCATTATCGAATTTTCTTATATCGGTTATGAGACTCAAAAGGTAAAAGCTGACGGCGCTAATCTGACTGTCGCTTTGCAGGTTACCAGTCAAAACCTTGATGAGGTTGTGGTGGTCGCTTACGGTACATCTAAGCGCGCCAATATTACCGGATCAGTCAGCACGGTTAATGCAAAAGCAATTGAAAATAGACAGGTCTCCAGTATTTCGAAAGCGTTGGAAGGTCAAGTACCCGGCTTACAGTCGGTCGCATCTTCAGGTCAACCCGGTACTGATGCCGCAATCAGAATTAGAGGTATAGGGTCTATCAACGCCTCAAGTTCGCCATTGTTTGTCGTGGACGGAAATCCATTTTCAGGAGATATCAACTCGATCAATCCCAATGATATTCAATCCGTTTCTGTTCTGAAAGATGCAGCTTCAAGCGCCTTGTATGGATCTAGAGGTGCTAATGGTGTCATTATCATTACGACAAAAAGTGGTAAGTCTTCTGAAAATACGACGATCAATCTTAATTTTACCCAAGGTTATTCTGGAAGAGCGGTTCGTGACTACGATCAGGTATCTACGGATGATTATTTCCAAATGTATTGGGAGGCACTTCGTAATAAAAACCTTTCAAATGGCTTGACAGCCGCGCAGGCAGCAACAAATGCGACGAACAGTGTTATAACTGATCTGAATAAAAATCCATATGGGTCGGCATTTCCGCAGCCGGTAGGACTGGATGGGAAATTAGTTCCAGGAGCAAAAGCATTATGGAATGATCCATGGACCGATGTTTTGCAACGTACAGGTGTGCGTACACAAGGAGATTTAAGTTTCAGTGGTGGTGGTCCTAAAAATACCTATTTTATGTCCGGGAGTTATTTGGATGATCAGGGTATTGCAATTGAATCAGGTTTCAAACGGTATAATGTACGTGCCAATATTGATGGAAAGATGAAATCCTGGTTAAATGCAGGTCTCAATATAGCAGGTAGCAGTACACAGCAGAAATATCCGCAATCCGAAGATAGCAACACCGCTAATATTATCAATTTTTCCCGCTTAGTACCTTCTTTTTATCCTTACTACGAGCGTGCAGCAGACGGTTCTTATGTGCTGGATGAAAACGGAAATAAAATATATGATTTTGGACTTTACCGTCCGAGTGGCGCTACTCCAAAGAACAATCTGGCAGCTTCACTGCCTTTAGATAAAAATGATATCCGAAGAGAAAATGTTGCCGCTAGAGCCTACCTTGAGGCTGTTTTTTCAAAAGATCTGAAATTCCGATCTACTTATAGTCTAGACTATATCAATAGTAATACCCATAATTATACCAATCCTACGGTTGGTTTTGGTGTCGATACAAAAGGATCTGTGTCCAAATCCAATGTACGAACAGTAGGACAAACTTGGAACAATATTTTAACGTTTGATAAGCAGTTTGACCTACATCACTTGAATGTATTGGCAGGTCAGGAATATTATGATTTCAACAGTTCCAATATGAGTGGTAGTCGTCAGGGATTTGTACTTCCAGGATTTTACGAACCGGTCGCAGCGTCGCAATTGAATAATTTTACAGGATCTAGCGTCGATTACAGCTTATTGAGTTTCCTTGGACGTGCCGAATATAACTATGATAACCGTTATTATTTCTCGACCTCATTACGTACCGATGGATCATCCCGTTTTGCACCAGAAACCCGTTGGGGAACTTTCTGGTCAGTGGGCGGTTCATGGAAAATTGCGCAGGAAAATTTCTTGAAAGATGTTTCAGCTCTTAATCAGTTAACCTTGAGAGCTAGTTATGGAGGCCAGGGTAATGACAACTTGGGAACTTACTATGCTTACCAAGGCTTATATACTATTTCCAATAGTTTAGGTGAAGGCGGAACGGTTACAAGCCGATTGCCAACACCAGATCTGAAATGGGAGACAAACTTGAACTTTAATGTGGGTTTGGATGTTGCTGCTTTTAAAAATCGAGTTTCATTAAGTGTGGAATATTTTAATCGCCAAAGTAAAGATCTGTTATTTACAATGCCGATGCCTTATTCGAGCGGTTATTCAGGTTATGATGCCAATATTGGATCACTTCGAAATAGAGGATTCGATATCGATATACACACGATCCCAGTACTGACTGAAAACTTCAGATGGAACTTGGATGTGAATCTATCTCATTATACCAATAAAATCACCTCGTTGCCAAATAATAACAAAGATATCATTACGGGCACACGTGCATTACGAGTTGGTGGTACGATCTATGATTTCTTTATGCCGGAATGGGCGGGTGTAAATCCTGAAAATGGATTACCTCAATGGTATGTGGCCGATCAGGACGGGAAAAAAACAGATCAAAAAACATCTGAGTATACTAAAGCTGGATTTTTTGATGCCGGAAGCTCATTGCCTGATTTAATAGGTGGTGTAAGCAATAGCTTTAGTTATAAGAATTTTGATTTATCTGCTTTGGTCAGCTTCAGTTTAGGTGGACAAGTATTGGATAACGATTATATCCAGTTGATGCATACCGGAAATAATGTGGGAAGAGCGTGGAGTGTTGAAATGTTGAATCATTGGACACCAGAAAATACAGCTACAAACGTCCCAAAGTTGACCACAGATAATTTAAACTGGACTTCAACCTCCACACGCTTTTTATATGATGCAACGTATGCGCGTTTAAAGAATGTGAGTTTAGGCTATAGTTTACCTGGAGATTTAATCCGACGAATTGGACTCGGTAAATTACGCGTATTTGCAACAGCAGAAAACTTGCTAACTTTTTATGGACATCAAGGAATGGATCCGGAGCAGACATTAAATGGAGCTACTTATTTCCGGTACCCGGCTATGCGTACCATTTCAGGAGGTTTACAGCTTGTTTTTTAATGTTTAGGCAATCATATAAAAATAAAACAGTATGAATATGAAATTAAAATCTACCTATATACTTTTGGCAGTTTCCTTACTCGGTACATCTTGTAAAGATGTCTTGGACACGAATCCGACAACTGCCGTCGCTGAGTCCGAGATTTATAAAACGACCGCGAATGTTGAAACGGTTATTAATGGAACTTGGAAATACCTCAATGATACGTTTTTCACGTATGCCAATCCGGGCTACTCAGCTATTTTGCGTACCAGTGATGCCATGGGGAGTGACGTTGCTTTGACGACAAAATACGGATATCGCGATGCTTATACATTTTCAGAACTCAATAATAACCGATCTTACCGCATTAACTCTTTCTGGACTTTGCTTTATAAAGTCATCGATAATGCCAATAATATTGTTGCTAAAGTCGATGGCGCTGAAGGTAGGACAGAAGATAAGAATAGGTTAAAGGGGCAGGCAAAAGCACTCCGCGCATTTGCTTATCTGAATTTAGCATCTTTTTATCAGTTTAGTTATCAGAAAGATAAAAATGCGTTAACAGCACCGATTTATACTGAACCAAGCACCACAGCGACCAAAGGAAATCCGCGAGCAAGTCTACAGCAACTTTACGATCAAATTTTAAGTGACTTAAAAGATAGCCAAACACTTCTTGAAGGATATACCCGTACCGAGAAATATAAGATCAATCAGAATGTAGTTCAAGGTTTATTGGCACGTACCTATCTGCAGGTGGGTGAATGGAAGCTAGCAGCTGAGGCTGCAGAAAAAGCAAGAAGTACTTACAATCTTATGGGTGCAGCTGATTATCAGGCAGGGTTCAATGATCTTGGGAATTCAGAATGGATATGGGGACATAAGCAGACGACTGAACAAAGCAATGCTAGTTATACCTTCCATTATTTAGACGTATCCTCCGATGCATCTTATTATTTCAGCTTTATGGCAGATCCTTATTTTAAGAATTTATTTGACGAAAGCGATACGCGCTACAGTTTATTCGAGTGGGATCCATTGGCTGGACGTGAAGGGTTTTTAAGATATAAAAAATTCAAATTTAAACCCAACGTGATCGGAGATATCGTATATATGCGTTCTTCCGAGATGGTATTGATTGAAGCCGAAGGTTATGCGCGCGCAGGGCTGCAGGACAAAGCCATTGCTGCATTAAACACATTGCGTACAGCCCGTCAAGCAAAACTTTATGATGTGAGCCAAGGGAAAAACTTAATTGAAGAGATCTTGATAGAACGACGTAAAGAACTTTGGGGAGAAGGCTTCGCTTTATCGGATATTATTAGAACGCAAGGAAAAGTACAGCGTAAATTGTTTATTGATGAAACAGGTAAACCAATCCAGGTTTCGATCAAAACAGCAAATGGAGGTACTAAACTTGTTAATGGACAGGGACATCGCGTAGTGAAATTTCCGGATGGATCTAATTTCGTCGCTAATAGCCCATATTATCTATTCACTATTCCAAACGAAGAAATTGTTAGAAATCCTAATTTATAATATGAATTGCTTTTTAATAAAAATAGGCCTCTTACAGTAGTAAGGGCCTGTTTTTTTATTACTTATTTCACGCTCATTTTTAATCTTTCTGATTACATACTATTATATACTTTCAGTCAACTATAATTATTTTAGAGGTACTCGTTTGGCTAATGTTTTTAATGCTCCTTTATAAGAATCGACTCCGCCAAGAAAAGGTTTTCTTGTGTCCGAAAACAGTTGCCTTCCAGTCGCATCATAAATAGTCATTAAAACTTTTGTGTCATAATTTGTACTGGTGTAGCTGTTGTTTGATTGGACAACAGTACCCTTCGTTTTATTATCTTTTTTCTTGTCATCATAAGATGCTACCCCAGATCCATAGCTGAATGTTCCTTTATTTTCAATATCATAAACCCCTAATACTACATAATCTACACCTAATAGTTTTGCTAATTCTTCCGGTGTATGATTGGCAATATCAGCGAGATTAATACCTGCTTTAGAAAGGGTAGCGTTGGTCGTCCTTGAATCTTGCATCTGAATAGAAAGTGATCGTGATCTCAAAGCATCGACACAGGCCTGCTGCACTTCCCGTCTCATCACATCAGTGGTTAGCCCTTGGTCATTACTGGCAATTTCAAATGGAATAACAGCAAGTCTGTTCCCGCCCTGTATAGCGCTAGATTGTAATGCTGTTGTATTGACTGTACTGCTGGCGTTACCAGCTGACTTAAACGATTCTTCTCTTCCATTGGCAAATACAATTTTATCAATTAAAGATTTTTTAAGTTCATATTGTAGCTCCTCACCGGTATAAGAAAACTTGACTATTTCGTCTCCAATAGTGATTACTTTTCCTTTTTTCTGTCCACCGTCCATGAGGTAAATGACATCTTCTTTCTGTTGCGCAAAAACTGTGGTGATGCAGATCAGTAACATAAAGAGATAAACTGTAAATTTTAAGAAGCTTTTCATAAGTATTGTTAGATTTAATTTCACCAGGTTATAGTTCACTTTCGTAGACTTTGAACTATAAGCTGACCTACAATATTAACAAATATCCATTAAAAATGGTTTTAGAGGGATAAAATTTTCTTGAAAAAGAGTGGTTCTCTTTTGGCATTTATTACTATTTTAGGTAATTGAAGAATATTTTTTCTAATGAAATAAACTGTTGCATTTACTATAAAGTTTAAATCAAAAAAAAATAGATTGTTAGCGTTTTTTGTATGAGCTAAATGTGAAATCTAAAATTTGTTTGATCGTATAATATACCTTTCGATTTTAGATTATCAATATTGACTAGGCGTTTTTCGTAAATATTTTTTAAAGAATTCTATAAAGGCACTAGGACTTGAGAAATCCATCTCATCAGCTGTTTCGTTAACATTTCTACCATTGGTTAATAATTCTATTGATCGATGCAGTCTCCATTGTTGCCTCCAGTCCTGATAAGACATGCCTGTTTCTTTCATAAAAATGCGTCCAATTGTTTTTTCAGTTATCCCGATTTCTAACGCAAATTTCTTCATTAGCGGAGGTTTTGACTTCCCTATATTCCACTGATCTATATAGGGTTGAAATCTTGGATCCGACGGCTCTACTAAGGTTAAGTTTTCATGGGATGCGTTCTGAAATTCTTCAAAAAAAACAGCTGTTATATTTTTCTGATTGCTCCAATGCATATCCCAGGGCCAATACGATATGCGTTCAATAACTTCTTTTAATAAAGGACTTATATTCATGATTATTAATTCATTAGGTAGGTTTTTGAACTTGTTGGGATCAAAATATATAGAACGATAAGCGACTGTATTTCTAATCATAACGCTATGTAATACATTTGGTGGAATCCATGCCGCCATTGTGGGCGGTAATAAACTCTGTGTACTATCTGTACGTATTGACATGCATCCGCTAGGAGCATATAATAGTTGCGCCTTTTGATGTTTGTGGCGTCCTGAATCATGAGCATTCAATTCTGACGCAATGCCAATTACAGCAGCATCTATTTTGTCGGGATCAAAGTAATCATCTTTAGCTATGTATGTCATTGTCTTAATATTGATATTTTTTGTCTTAATACCAATAACAAGATACGATAAATCATGTGTTATTTTGCAAATTAATTAAAGTGAAAAATGAAAAATAAACCAAATTTGATGCTATTAATCATCTTGATAATGTTTCCGCAATTTGTCGAAACAATTTATAGCCCTGCATTACCCAATATTGCGCAAGCATTTCAGGTGAGCAATCAGCAGGCTTCATTAACCCTATCATTTTATTTTATTGCTTTCGCACTAGGTGTCATTTTTTGGGGCATTTTATCCGATATAATAGGGAGAAGAAGTGCTATGATCTGGGGATTATTTTTTTATTCAATTGGAGCTATTATGGCGCTATTAACCAGTGATTTCAATATGATATTAATCGCTCGGGTAGTCGCTGCTTTTGGAGCTTCCGTAGGTTCTATTATAACACAGACTATCCTTCGGGATGTATATCAAAAAGAAGACCTTAGTTCTGTATTTTCTATTATTGGAATTGCGCTCTCTTTAAGTCCTATTATCGGTTTTATAACTGGAGGTTATATGACTGAAAGCTTTGGAAATCAGGGTGTATTTATGGTGGTTTTGTTAGTTGCGGTATTGTTGTTAATCAATGCTATTAAGTTTTTGCCTGAAACAAAAGCGCCAATTAAACAAGACCGTCCGAAAATTGGAACAGTTTTGAGACAATTATTAAGTGATCGGGTGATCTGGTTAAGTGCCCTATTGGTAGCATTATTCAACATCATGTTATTTAGTTACTATTCTTTAGGTCCATTTATATTTGAACAATCAGGGCATAGCGCAACACAATTTGGATATAGTGGCATTTTACTTGCCATTGGTTCATTAGCTGGGGGGGTATTGAATAAAAAACTTATTCATTTAAATTTTTCTGCACATCGATTGATTTATATTTCATCGGCGATTTCTATAATCGGTGCACTAGGCATCTTTATATTGCAGGGCAGTCTATGGTTTTTATTTCCCATGCTTTTCATACTGATTGCATTTAGTATTGCAATACCCAATATACTAAGTCAGGCACTTATTAAGTATAAGGATGTTGTTGGGACTGCGGGAGCCCTCTTTGGATTACTCTATTATACACTTATAGGTTTAGGTCTTACAGCATCAGGGTGGATTCAAGATTTTGGTTTAGTTCTTATAATTTCGTCTCTATTGGCCATATTATTTGCTGGCGCATATAAAAAATCCACCTCCCGCACGCATTAGCACTATTGAAAAAATTGTTACTTTTACGCCATATCAGATCTATTCAAGGGAATAAATTATTATGAAGAAAATAGCTTTTTTTACAGATACACATTTAGGTCAGGAAGTTGATGTAGTACATGACGGTTTAGGTTCTGAAAAAATGAATTATCGGGAAGAGCCTGATACACATAAAGAAAATTTAACAGCTATTTTAAAAGATATTGTTGAAAGAGGAATAACTGAGGTTGTATTTGGCGGGGATATCGGGTCAAAAGAATCAAATTCGGACTTTTTTAATACCCTTCGTTCGTATGGTATCAAACCCAGGATTATTCTCGGTAATCATGATTCTTATTCAGAAGTTTCAAAATATTTTATTTCTGATTTTGCATCAGATGCACAGGAGATGCTAAACGTACAGGAAGATGACTTTTTTAGATATATTTATTTGGATACATCTTCTAACGCCATTACTGCAGGCCAGTTGATATGGCTCAAAGAACAATTGCAAACTGTAAAAAAAATTATTGTTTTTTCGCATCATCCTATTTTAGAAATCAGTACTCCAATTGATCATCTTGGTGCCGCTCTGAATAGACGGGACGAAATAAAATATGCTTTACTTCAGATTGACAATGAAGTAACTATCTTTTGCGGACATTACCACATGGAAGATGTCACTTCTGAAAAAAATATACTCCAATATTCAACCCTTGCTTGTTCCTATCAGATAGAAAAGGATGTTGATACTATCATTATAAACGATCAGATCTATGGGTATGGCCTCATCGCAATCGAAAATGATCATATTAGCAGGACCCTAATCAGTTTTGATAAGTGAGTGTACGCTATCACAAATAGGATATCGCAACATACTGGTTTTCGTTAAAAAGATTTTGAATATCGATCATAGCATAAGCTTAAAATCATTCACAGGTATTTCTAGGTAATATTCATATACCTAAAATGGTTACCTCAAAATTTGCTTATTACCATTAATTTGGTAATAAGCTGTTCACTTCTGCTATGATTTCGTTTAGATCAAAAGGTTTTGCTAGAAAGCTGTCAGCTCCCGCCTCCATTGCGATCTTATTTCCATCCCCACTTGCAGATATCACAAGAACGGGTAACTTTTTTATCTCCGGATTATCTCGGATTATTTTTAAAATCTCATCCCCCGGCAAGACGGGCATCCAAAGGTCCAGCAATAGAAGATCGGGCGATTGTGTTAAAATTTCATTAATAATATGAATACTATTGATCTGTGGTAAAACCTCAAACCCCTCAATCTCCAGTAACATCTGGAGCACATCAAGTATTCCTTGATCATCGTCACAAATCATTATCTTTTTCTTATCCATAGCATTAATTTTTTATGACGGGTAACGTAAAATTAAAGGTCGATCCTTCGCCCACTTCACTTTCTACCCATAACGTTCCTTTATGATTCACGATAATTTCATGAGAAACATATAATCCGATTCCTAATCCGGGATATTTCTTTTGAATATTACTTGCCCTAAAAAACCTTTCAAAGATTTTGATCTTATCTTGGTGGCTGATACCCATTCCAAAATCTTTAACCGAAATTTTCACAAAATTTCCGACAACATTGATGTAAACTTCAATATTTTTAGATCCTGGAGCATACTTTATTGCATTCGAAATTAAGTTGTTGAATACCTGTAAAATCTGCATTTCATCACCACAAACGCTGGCATTTGTGCATCCTGAAAATGAGATATTATACTCAGGATTAACCACGGATAGGTTTTCAATTGCTTCTTTTATAGTTTTATCAATTTCAAAAGGTTCTAGATGTAATTCTATATTGCCAGAATGAATTTTTGATGTGTCCAGTAATTTAGAAATAAGCTTATTTAGTTTTTCAATATATATAGAAACTTTATCGAGAGATGTCGTGAACTGATCTGGATTTTTAACAGGATCCATACGCTGGAGCAGTTGTATCAGACTTTTTATTGTCGTTAACGGCGTCTTCAGTTCATGGCTTGCTATAGAAAGAAAATCATCTTTTCTGCGATCCAACTCTTTTTTATCTGTAATATCCTCTATAGCAATGAGTATTCTATCCTTATACTGTCCTTCAAACTCTATTCTATAAGCATTAAGAAGCATCACTTTTTTTCCAATATGTTGAAAATGATGCTCCACTTCATAATCAGTGACCGGATTATTTGTTGGCAATATTTTCGTTAAGAGATCTTTTAAACCATCAATGTCCCATTGATGGTTTCCGAGTTCAAAAAGTATTTTACCGACAGTCTCTTCTTGGGTAACTTTGAATGAACTGAGGAAGTGATTATTTGCACTTAAAACAATATAGTTTGAATCGAGTACCAATAAACTTTCTCTTACCGTTTGAATAATACTAGATAAAAAAGCCTCTTTTCCCATCAATTCTTTAGTACGTTGCTGTATTTTTTCCTCTACAGATGATTTCTCTTCACGCAAATCGTACTCCACCTTTTTCCGATGTGTTACATCATTTTGCACTCCGATAAAGTGAGTGATAAGCCCGTCCTCATTTTTAACAGGAGATATTACTAGTTCATTCCAGAACAATTGACCGTTCTTCTGGTAGTTTCTAATTTCAACCTTACATTCCTTGCCATCTCTTATACTTTCTTTAAGAAGTTGTCTTTCTGCTTGCGATCTGTCCTGCGCTTGCAAGAAGCGACAGTTATGACCTATTATTTCATCTTTGTTATAGCCGGATATTTTTTCAAATGCGCTGTTACAATATATGATAGGATTATCGGGTTGCAAATTATCTGTGATGATAATACCCGAGTTTGCTGAATTTAAAGCTTGAAGATATATATTGAGATTTTCATTTATCATAAAATTTATTTTCGTTACATGAAGTCTTTAGCAGGTTGTATAAACTTCATTTCAAATCATATTATTTATAGAATCAATTTTACAAATATTATGCCTTTACAAGCATCTCATTTTTTATGATTTTCTACAATTTGATCATTTTCTTAGGATAAAGCTATCTCAGTAATCTTCTTATTTAAATATATAATTTCTGCATTTTAAGTCTTTCAATCGCGTTTTAACGTTTATAATAAAAAAAAATAATTTTTTTCTGGTGCTAAATCAGAAGGCTATTTTGTGCAATTTGGGATATATCAGTAAAAATATTTTTTATGGAATATAGCGTAGTGTTAGCTGTTTTATCCGTAGAAATTCGTGAAGACCAGGTATTTTTTTCTTACTATCGAGGGACTATATGGAGATGGAAATTTAGTAATTCCCACGACTAAAATACTTTTGCGGAAACATAGATTAGTTAATCCGGATTAAGACGCAAGAATTAGGATGTTACCTTCTTTGATCTGTTTGAGTATATTTGGAAGAAATGGGAATTAGACAAGTATTGTTATAAATTGATTAAAATCAAAAGGGCCTAATTCTCATTAGACCCTTTATCTTGGCGTTCAACTGCACAGTAATTTTTATGTTTCTTATCGTTTCCTCTTTTTTGTTTCATCATCCAAATGGTTTTGGGACACTTGGATTTTATTACTGCACTACGTCATTTATCGTTTTATACTTAATAAAAAGTAATGTTGATTGCTGCTTTATATGAGATGAACACTTGGGCTCAGAAAAAGTTCATATAAATAAATATTTTTTTGATTTTTCGGAACTTTTTGAATAATTACCGCTATAATATAATTGTTTCCTGGTAAGTAAGTTTTATCGAAGGTGTTTCGGCTTTAAGTTTTGTTCTGCACATTCGACAATTTCAGTGATTCTTTTTTGTCGTACCTGCGGTTGTCTGGCAAGAACAATCCATTGTAAAATAGCTTTCTTTACCGATTTGCTTAAACTTACATAGAACACTTTAGCATGAGGTTTAGTTGCAAATTCCGCTTCAAGATCTTCTGGGATAATCAATTCTTCCACCTCATCCAGTAGTGTCCAGAAACCATTTTCCTTTGCAATTTCTATGCTGTTGTAACCAGCTTCATGCAGGAGGCCGTTTTCAATGAGATTTATTATTTTTTGTTTATTGATTTTTGACCAAGTACTTTTAGATTTACGTCTGCTAAAATATTGATGGGAAGTTTCGTTATCTACAGAAATCTTTTTACTGTCAATCCAGCCGAAGCAAAGTGCAACATCGACTGCCTCACTCCAGGTAATCGATTTTTTTTCAGAACTTTTTTTATGAAAAACAATCCATACAGCCTGTTTTGTCTGATGGTTTTCCATTAACCATTCGCGCCAGGCTCTACTATCAATAGGATAAAATACCTCTATTTCTTGATTCATGATTTAAAACGATAGTTCAGGTTTTATTGCTCAATATCGAACGTCTTGATATTCCGTAATATGTAATGATAAACTGAATGGTATTGCTAAACTTCATGTGAAAAACAGGAAGCATTATCATTAGTTATATTCTTTTACATTAAAACTATTGTTGATTAATATTACATTAATCAACAATAGTTGTTTTATAGAAGTTATTATTCCTTTAAATAAAACAGTATTTTGTATTGATTACAGCGTTGCCATATCAATTACAAAACGGTAACGAACATCGCCTTTTTCCATCCGTTTATACGCTTCATGAATATCTTTAATATCGATCAGTTCAATATCCGATACAATATTATTTTCAGCACAGAAATCTAACATTTCCTGCGTTTCTTTAATACCGCCTATACCCGAGCCGGCTAGACTTTTACGTCCATCTAATAGTGCAAATGGCGGTATTTGAGAAGGGACTGCAGGAATTCCGACACAAATATGAGTTCCGTTTGTACGTAATAGAGATAAATACGATGCGATATCATGTTCTGCACTAACGGTATCTAATATAAAATCAAATGTTCCTTTAGCCGCTTCAAACTGTTCTGGATCTGTTGTTACAACAAAATGGTGGGCACCTAATTTTCTGGCATCCGCTTCTTTTTTAGGTGAAGTACTTAGCACCGTAACATCAGCACCAAATGCAACAGCAAATTTCACTCCCATGTGGCCTAAGCCCCCTAATCCTAAGATTGCGACTTTGTGACCTTTTCCCACTTTCCAGTGGCGTAGGGGAGAATAAGTAGTTATGCCTGCACATAACAAAGGGGCTATTGCCGCTAAATCTAACTTATCAGACACATGTAGTACAAAATCTTCATTAACCACGATTGTTTTAGAATAGCCGCCATATGTAGGCATACCATCCGTGTACGGATTCACACCATTGTAAGTTTGTACGTTACCATTTTTACAATACTGTTCCAATCCATCCTTACAATTTTCACAATCTCTGCAAGAGTCCACCATGCATCCTGTTCCTGCTAAATCACCGATTTTGAATTTCGTGACTTCAGATCCGATTTGAACAACCTTACCTACGATTTCATGTCCCGGTACCATGGGAAATAAACCTTCAAACCAATCATTATTAATCTGATGTAAATCCGAGTGACAAACTCCACAAAATAAAATATCAAACTGCACGTCCTTAGGCCCCAGTTCACGACGTTCAAAGTTCCATTCGGCAAGCTCAGCACCAGCCTGCTGAGCCGCATATCCTTTTGTTGTAATCATAGATTCTGTTTTAAATAAACTAATTTTTTATTTGATAGCTTTTTCTAAATCCTTGCGGAGTTAGGCCTATATTTTTCTTGAAAAATTGATTAAAATTGGACTGATCTGCAAAACCTATACTAAATCCGATTTCTTGTAAACTCCAGTCCGATTGTATCAATAAAGCTTTACTTTCTTCCAGTAACCGATTTTTAATGTGTGTGCTTACATTTTGCCCCGTATACTTCTTTAATATCGCATTTAAATAATTTGGATGTATAGCGAGCGAGTTGGCAAATTCTTTAGCTGTTTTAATGCGTACAGGATTATGTCTATTAATATTCGAAGCTTCTGCTTCCAGTAATTGAAAAAAATCATGAATTTGTCTATATTCATCACTAACAATATCTGGTTTTGGAAAATTAGCAACCTGTAAACTTTCGATCATCACCATTTGCATATATGTTTGTAAGCGGTCCTCCGTCATATCATCCTGATCTTCATATTGCCTTAGCATGATTTCAAACCAATGGTTTAAAGGATCTAGATCATTTTCTCCCAATCGAATGACATTTTTCTCTATTTTACTAAACAGTTCATATTTTTCCATAGCAACTTTTAAGATCGGTTGCTCATCCAGATAACGCTTTTTAAACAGAACGTAATATCCGTCAGAATCATCAGAAAGATTTTTCCAGGAGATTATTCCATTCGGATGCAGAAATATAATTGTCGGATTATCTATATAATAAGTGTGGGTACCAATAGTAAGAATACCTGTTCCTTTAGAAATATATAATATTTTATAAAAGTCCCTACGATGTGGAGATAAATAATTTTTACAAGGATCCTCTTTTCGGCTCACCACACGAATATTCCAATTCTCAAAGTAGGCATGGCTTACTGGTAAGAAATCCGCTGAGTTTCGTAGCAAATCTACCTTTTCGATATCCGAAGTTTTCAACATAATGAGCTATTAAATATTTTATAGAATACAAATGTACCGCTTGTCTTTTTCAAAATATTATGATTTACTTTCTGTTTTTTATGAAAATCAAAGGTCACATCAAAACAAGATCCTGATAAGTGAAAATCAATATAGATGCGCCATAGCTAATTTAAATAATATTTAAGATAGTTGCTCTATTTCATTATCGGGAAGATCAGTATGTACTCCCATTTCTTCAAAATGTTGGGGTCAATAAAAGCTGGAGGATTTGATGTTTTAGATTGGAGTATAAAAAAAATCCTTCTGAACTATTCAGTTCAGAAGGATATCAAGTGCGGAAGAAGGGACTCGAACCCCCACGCCTTGCGGCGCCAGATCCTAAGTCTGGTGCGGCTACCAATTACGCCACTTCCGCATTAGGATTTCTTTGATGTCGCAAATATAAAAACGAAACCTATACTTTGCAAGTATTCTGCTCTTATTCGTTATGGCCGATACAGATGATGCTGTTTATGAGCAGAATATTTTTTTTAGCAAATTAATTTTTTTGTTGTTTACAATTCTATTTTAGCTTGATGATAATAAACATCAAGCTTTGAAAATATGATTTTATTTTGAAGCTTTTGCTCCCCAAAGCACCCAAATTAATCGAAAACTAGATTCATTTAATGTTCTGTATCCATATTGTTTTTTTTATAAAGCTGTTTGATATATAAAACAGCTACTATTAGCGGGTTAAGAATCTTGGTAAATGGGTTTAAATATCCTAATTTTTATTTTAATATATTCATTTATAGGTTTTTGTAAAAGTGTGATAGCGATGTGAAATGTCTTTTTTCTTTGATTATTTATTTAATGTTAATCTTTACCACAGAAATAATTGAGATATGTTTATGCTTTGCTGATGGTGACAATAGGACCATCGATTGGTAGTGCATATTACTTTTTTGATTATTAAATGAAATTTCAATTGTATGTTCATAATGGTACAGTTGAATTCACCTCAACAGGGATTAACGTGATCCTTGTTGAGTTCATTTTCTTTAAATATTATTGAACATCGATATTTGTGGTCACAAAATATCCTTCTAGCATGTAATTAATAAAAGGCGTCGATCAAATATTATTACTGTATCTTTTGCATGAATTGCATAAAATCAAAAGAGTTTTAAAGTAAGGATGATGCTTTACTTAGCATTATCCCAAGGTTTAAAATCTGATGAGATCGGTTTTGTCAGATCAAATTCGACTGAAAAAACCCGTTCCGAACCTATTCGCCTGAGGTTGTAAGAAAACTTAGTTTCATTAATTGTTACCCACCAGACATTAAAAGCAGCGTAGTCGATTAGTTCTTCGGTTGCTGCATCAGCAGGAAATAGCTGCATCTCAGCTGTTCCTTCGTTGGTTGCGGTCCCACCATAAAAAGTGATATTGTCTGGATTTCCATCTGGCTTTCTATGATCATGTTTTAGCTCTACAAGATTATTATTCAAGGAGAAGATCCAGGTACGTGATTTGTCGTCCCCTACAAAGAAGGGAACCTTGACTTCACTGTCACTATAGCGCATTACCTGCATCAACAAACGTTTGCCGGTAAACCCGTCACCTTCCTTTCCGCCAGCAATAATAGTTCCTTCATAATAATTACCTAAATGTGTTTTAAAAGCTTGTATAAAAGCTTTTGAATTTGATTCCTGAGCATTCGATACGCTGATAACGAAATACGCAATGACGAAGAATAGGGATTTTTTCATATATATTAATGACGGTAATTACAATCTTATTATAAGGCTTTACTGCTGATTGCTGTATGAGAGATTCACAGTTTCATTCATAACAGTAATTTATTTTGAATCCTATAAAAGTACAAAAAATAGCTTGATATTGGCAGTATATTTAACACTTAGAAAATATCGATGAGCGATTTTGAGGTTCATAAATTTTTCACCTATCCTTAATACTCAATTTATATTAAAGCGAGATATTTGCTACAGATGAAACACCTTTGATCTAAAGAGTATACCTGTGAAAACAATAGACGAAATTCTATTAAAACGCCTTGTTGATGCTGATTACAGTGCTTTTAACGAGATTTATGACCATTATTGGAACCTGCTTCTTCGTATTGCCATTAAGAAAATAGGAGATGTTGATTTGAGCATGGATATCGTGCAAGATCTTTTTGTGGACCTTTGGCAAAGACGGCACACCATTACCATTCATACCGGATTACGGGCATACCTCATTTCGGCCTTATATCATAAACTCTTTCAGCATTTTAGAAAGCAAGGGATCCATGAAAAACATATTGACCAATATAAGTTATTAATACACGACGGTTTGCAAGAAATATTCACTGTGAATGGCTACGAAGAAAACTATACCCATGTTTTAGTTGCCATCGAACAGTCTATAGAAGATATGCCAGATCGCATGCGCGTCGTCTTTAATTTGAAATATCAGCGTAGTCTCAGTAATCTTGAAATCGCAGAACAATTAGGGATATCACTTCAGACAGTTAAAAATCAATTAAGCAAAGCATTGACACTTGTGCGCACACACATGCAACAGCAACAGTTAAATCCGATGGTCTATTTGTCGGTTTCATTATTATTGTTCTTCTAATCGGGTTTGTTGTACCGTTGTAGATCTGTCTTTTTATTTAAAATAAACTTAACATAAACTTCATGCATTTTGCATGGTACGATCTCTTGGTTATCGCAACTATTAGGATGTATGCAAGATAGAAAAAGAGAACTGGAAGAGTTGATCAATAAATATTCGGAGGGACGGCTTACTGATCTAGAGCGTGGACACTTAATGAAGTGGATGCGCGAATTGGATCTTTCGAACAAAGAGCAGATTGATATGAATCAGTCCTATCGTAAAATGAAAGAACAGATAGATTCCCGTTTACTCCTGCCGGAGGTAGACGTCCAAAAGGCTGGTCATTCCTGGCAACTTTTGGGACAGGTGGCAGCAGTCTTGCTTTGTTGTCTTTCTTTGGGATGGTATCTAGTAGACCGAGATCGTATTCATGAACCGCAGAAAGTTGCATACAGCACAATCATGCCATCTTTGATAAAGCCAATCAAGAAGGTCTTTACGGTGTCTAAGGACAGTTTAGTGGTATTGGAAGATGGTACTCGCGTTCATCTTTTGGCCAATTCGACGATGACTTGGACGCAACCCTTTCCGGATGACTGCCGTGCAATTCAATTGCAGGGAAAAGCATTTTTTGAAGTGGCTCACGATCATGAACGTCCATTTACTGTTCTAGCAAGCAATATTCTAACAACAGCGCTAGGAACCTCTTTCTGGGTTGTGCAGGACAATAAAAGTGCAAAACCCAAAATACGCCTGGTGACTGGACGGGTTTCCATCAAAGAGAAAACAGCAGATGGCGCAGTACGCTTACTTGCATTTTTGACTCCTGGGCAGTCGTGGAAAGAAACGGTAGCACCGGCTAGACAGCGCGATCGTCATCCGGAAGTAGAGGAGCAAATAGTGGAAGCAGCAGTCATCGACACGCTGACTTTTCATCATAAACCTTTAGAAGAAGTCTTGCCTGCCTTAGCATCATTATACCATACAACGATTCGCTTTTCTTCAAAAGAAGTTTCAGGGCTTTCATTTTATGGTACTTATACAAAAGATGATGATATCGCACAGATCTTACAGACAATCTGCTTTGCCAATGATTTAGAGATGACGTTTAATGCTGCAACCAATACCTATGCGATTACAAAAGTAAGCCAGTAAAAAAATAAAAAATAACCAGCAGCACCCTACGAAAAAGAGGGAGCCTGGACATATTATGCACAATTATTAATGAAAAATATGCGAATATCTTTAACTATGAAAATGCCTTCCAGCAGGGCTTTATTACTGCTATTAGCGATTGCTTTTGGCGAAAGGGGCTTTGCCCAGGAGCGTGGAGAACTTGTTGTTATCGTGCAGGACGCGAAGGCAAAAGGTCTGGCCAATGCTACCGTAACTGTAAAGAATAAAGTGAATAATTTGAAGCGATCCGGCCAAGCTGATCAGCAAGGAAAAGCGGTGTTCAATAATCTGCCCGTAGACAGCAATTATTGTATTTTAGTAACTTATACCGGATTACAACCGAAAGAAGATTGCCAATACATCGTCACTTCGGGCAAGCGCTCAAGTGTTGTTTTTCAATTGACAGATACTGCTTCAAATAACATGGATGAAGTTGTCGTCATCGGTTATGGTACCCAGAAAAAAACCAATCTTTCCGGTGCTGTAGATCATATCAGTGGAGAAGTACTGGAAAGCCGTCCGATTTCAAATGCCGCACAGGGACTTCAGGGTATAGCACCAAATTTAAACATACAGTTTAATTCAGGAGCACCTGGTGCTGTGCCCAATATTAACATTCGCGGTATCACGTCCATCAATGGTGGAGATCCACTTATTTTAGTAGACAACGTACCTGTTTCGGCGGCTGAACTGATTCGTATTGCCCCACAGGACATCGAATCATTTACCGTGATTAAGGATGCTTCTGCTGCGGCAATATATGGCGCGCGGGCATCTTTTGGTGTTCTAATCATCACCACTAAAACGGGTAAGGGTGATGTTAAAGTAAGTTATTCAAATAATTTTACTTGGAATACGCCAACTGTTATGCCTGATAAAATAACGGATCCATATGTATTTTCCAGATTATTGGAAACCTCTACTGATAATACCCCTTGGGATAATGTGAATTACTCCGATCAATTTTACCAATATGCAAGAGAGCGCTCTGACAATCCTTCTATTCCCGGAGTGCGGATCAATCCATCAGATGCCAAAGCTTGGGAATATATGGGCAATCGGGACTGGACACGTTACTTCCTTTCAGATTGGAATTCAACCCATTCACACGACCTGTCCATCTCAGGATCCAATGAAAAAGTACAGTATTACATCAGCGGAAGTTACAATCGCCAAAATTCACCCGTTAAACTTACAGAAGATTATTTTGACCGGTACAATCTGCGATCAAAAGTAAACTATCGACTTTCAGATTTTATATCATTCGGCAATAATACCGTGATTGGTAGTACGCGACGACTTGAACCTTCACAAATGAATTTGGCCGATATCTATAATATTTTTCCAACAAGCTACGATAAGAACCCTGATGGCACATGGGCTAATGCTGCAGCCGGAAATATCGCCGCACGGATGGTCGATGGCGGTAAAAGTGATCAAAAACGTTTGGATGTTCAGTCTACTTTTAATACAGAACTTCGTTTTTTTGGCAACAAGTTTAAACTGAATGCAGATTACACTTTTCAGCGCAATTCACTGAATAGAAATTGGTATACGACACAATATCAGATCGGATATGGACCTGACGATGTCCGCAAAGAAGGAACTACTGGTGCTTTCCGCGAAGCTGGATTCTCCTACTATAACGTCTATAATATATATGGTACCTATATGCAGTCATTTAATAAGCATCAGGTAAATGCTGTGGTCGGATTTAATCAGGAAGACTATCGTTATGAGCTTATTAATGCCGAACGTTCGGGATTGATTTCAGAATCATTCCCTACGATCCAATTTGCTACAGGAACCATGAGAATGGGGGAGGCTATTGATACCTATGCATTGCGCGGTGCATTCTATCGGTTAAACTACACCTACGACGATAAGTACATCGTAGAATTCAACGGCCGATATGATGGATCTTCTCGTTTTCCAAAAAGTAAGCGTTTTGGTTTCTTCCCTTCCGGTTCTGTTGCCTGGCGATTAGACCGTGAAAATTTCATGTCATCACTATCAGGTATTGATTTATTAAAGGTGAGAGCGTCATACGGACAACTTGGTAATCAGTCTGTATCCAACTATGGTTATCTTCCTTCGATGGAGAAAAAGGATTCAGATTACTTACTTGGCAGCGAGCGAGGTATCTATATTCAAGTTCCATCTTTGGTTTCGCCCAATTATACCTGGGAGAAAGTCAATACGGTCAATGTCGGTGTAGATGTTGCTGTTCTTAAAAATAAATTTTCTGCCAGTTTTGATTATTATTCAAGAAGTACGCTAGGTATGTTGACCTTAGGTAAGGATTTTCCCAATATATTGGGTGCTGCCGAGCCGCGTGAAAATGCCGCCGATCTCAGGACTAATGGATGGGAGTTGACGCTTAATTTTCAGGAACGTTTCGAAGTGGCTAATGCTCCATTGCACTTTAACGCCAAATTATTGTTGTCAGATTCACAGTCCAAGATCACCCGCTTTGACAATCCCAATAAAAGTATTTTGCAATATTATGATGGGATGCAGTTAGGTGAAATCTGGGGATTGGAAAATAACGGTCTTTTCAAAGATCAGGCAGAGATCGCTAAATTGGATCAAACCTCCATTATTCCTTGGGGTGCATTATCCATCGTACCGGGCTGGCCGACCTATGTTGATCAGGATAATAATGGTAAGATTGAGAAGGGATATACACTTGGCGACACAAAAGATCTTAAAATCATCGGAAACTCCACGCCCCGTTATCAATTTGGGGTAGACCTATCAGCAGATTGGAAAGGTCTTGACCTACGCGCATTTTTCCAAGGAATTGGCAAACGCGATTATTATCCATTGGATTATCTGTATTGGGGTACTTATCAGCAGCCTTACGGAAATTTTTATGGACACTTGCTTGATTTTTACCGCCCTGAAAGTGATTCGGAGATCGATCGCGCAAAACATTCTCAAGCATACCTAAATTTGGGGCTTGCAGATCAAAACCTCGATGCCGCTTATCCGATATTGCAGTCATGGCTGGCCGACCGTAATTTAGGGACACGTATCGATCAGGCACAGGGACTAGCGATTCCACAAACAAATTATTTACTGAATGCCGCTTATTTGCGACTCAAGAATTTAACGATCGGTTATACTTTACCTAAATCGCTTACTTCAAGAGCCAAGATCCGTCAGCTTCGGGTATATGTGAGTGGTGAAAACATCATCGAATGGTCTGCTGTAAAACGCTATTTTGATCCTGAAACCCTTAATGAAAATACCTATACCAATCCTACTGCGGGTTCAGATCGTGTCGGCAATGGACTTACTTATCCTTTTCAACGCAGTTTTTCTGCAGGTGTCCAATTAACTTTTTAATCGAATATCATGATAAATAAATATATAAAATTAGCTTTTGTGTTTTCGGGGCTTTCACTTTTAGGAGGCTGTAATGATCAATATCTGGATCGTGTTCCAGAAACGGCAATCAATAATGAAAACTTTTTTAATACCGCCACCGATCTGGAACTGTACATTACAGGCTTGTATAATTTTTCTGGATTAGGCATTTATCAGGCAGACGCTACCAGTGACAATGCAAGTACGACCGGGAACGTGGAAATTAAAACCCTTATGGCTGGAAATGCATCTGCAGCAACTATTTCAGGAGGCTGGAACTGGGACCAACTTCGTAAGGTGAACTTCTTTCTGCAGCATATGCAGAAAGCGCAGATCAGTGCGAGTGAGAAGGCACATTATGAAGGTCTGGGCAGATATTTCCGTGCCAGATTTTATGTCGAAAAAGTACAACGGTTTTCTGATGTACCTTGGGTGGATAAAGCATTGGAAGTGGGCGATACAGAGTATCTGTTTGCTAAACGCGATCCTCGCGCTACTGTTGTCGAAAAAATTATGGAAGACTTTGAGTTTGCCGCAAAAAATGTTGAACCCAGAATTAAATTGGGGACAGTCAATAAGTGGGTTGTACTGCAGGAGTATAGTCGTTTTGCGCTCTATGAAGGCACTTACCGTAAGTATCACCAGGAGTTGGATTTAAAAGTTTCTGCAAATGATTTTTTGACCAAAGCACAGCAATTAAGTGAGCAAATTATGCGGGAAGGAGGTTTTAGTATTCATCAAACAGGCAAACCCAATCAGGATTATGGATCCTTATTTTTTAGTGAAAATCTAGAAAACAATAAAGAGGTTGTATTTGGTCGTTTTTATGCCAACAATGTGCTCAACGCCGATTCATGGCCGGGTATGTTCGGTAATTATGAATATTATCCCTTGCGGGATCTGGTACAGTCCTATCTGATGAAAGATGGTTCCTTCTATTCGGCTCAAGTAGGATATGATAAGAATTCATTTGTGAAGGAGTTTGAAAACAGAGATCCCCGTTTGTCACAAACCTATGCCTATCCGGGATGGGAGTTGATCTATTCCCACACCTACGCACAGGGAGCGGGATTGTATGTCCAACAACTGGCGAAAAACTTTTCTGGCTATCATCAAATTAAAGGTTTTCAAAATACGCTGAGTCTAGAGGCTCGTAATAACTTAGATATTCCCTTGTACCGATATGCGGAGGTTCTCTTGAATTTTGCCGAAGCAAAGGCTGAACTGGGTTTGCTGACACAAGCCGATTTAGATCGAAGTGTCAATCTATTGCGTACAAGAGCGGGTATGCCCGCTATGACACTTGGCGAACGTATAGATCCAGTCTTGGCATCACGCTATGCCAATGTTGAAAGTAATCAACGGAATCTTGTATTGGAGATCAGAAGAGAGCGCCGTGTCGAACTTGCATTTGAAGGATTCCGATTTACAGATCTCATGCGTTGGAATGTGGGTGAATTATTAAAAAATAAGCGTGAAGGTGTCTATTTCTCTGGATTAGGAAAGCATGATATGACCGGTGATGGTATTCCCGATGTCGTACTGCTTGCATCTTCATCTTCAATTCCCGAAGTCAAAGAAAAAAATAGCCTGGGACGAGAATTACAATACTACCGTGTTGGACGTTTTGGTCAGGATGTGGGGGTGTTTTTATCCGATGGCAATAGTGGTACTGTAGAGACGGTTGAAAATACAGGAACTTTTGAAACCCCAAAATTTTATTATCGTCCTATACCACAGGGAGAGATACTTTTAAATGATAACCTTAAACAAATATTCGGATGGTAAAGCATAATCCAATAATACGATTAACAGTAAGTTGTCTATTCTTGATGCTCTTTGGCATAAAGACCGTACAGGCACAAGATTTTAAATTTGCATTTCTGACCGATATGCACACGCATAGTGACTCTACATTGGGACAGGTAGCACAACGGCTTAAATTATTGTCGCCACAGGTGGAATTTATTATGAGTGGTGGAGATAATGTCGATATCGACAATTTAAAAAACACTGATCTACCGCTGGGAGAAAAACGATTCAAGTTGCTTAAAGATGTGTTTGAACATACAAAAAAGCCTTATCATATGGCTATCGGAAACCACGATAGATTACCGCGTGATCTAAGAAACGGTAAAAATGATTTTGAACTTTTCGAAAGAACTTTTGGTCAGACGTATTACACCTTTGATCATAAAGGATGGAAGTTCATTGTGCTCAATAGTGTAGAAGTACAGGATAATCAATACATCATTGGAGAGCAACAGTTTGCTTGGTTACAGGGTATTATTAACAGTACAGCGAAAGAACAGCCCATAGTTATTGTGTCCCATGTTCCTTTTTTATCCGTTTATTATCCTGTCCTGGAAGGACGTTATACCGCTGCCGATACGTTTACAAATCAAAAGCAGGTATTTGATCTTTTCAAAGAGCATAATCTGAAATTAGTACTTCAAGGGCATATGCATTTATATGAAGAGATTAAAGTGAAAGGTGTACAATTTATAACAGCAGGTGCAGTTTCTGGTAATTGGTGGCAAGGTAGTTTTGAAGGTACATTCCCAGGTCATCTTGAAGTTGACGTAAAGGGACAAAATTTTAGTTGGAAATACATCAAATAGACCAAATATTTCAGTAAAGTACTGTCGTAACTATCCCCCGGGAAATATTAAATTTTCTGGGGGATTTTTATTTTACTTCTCGCAAGGGTGGACTAGGTACGTTGCTTTTTATGCGTGATTTCTATCCATAATTTCTATTTTTTTTAACAGAAAAATAGTCTTTTCAGATGTCGATCACTGTTTTTAATACATCAAATCCAATTTGTATGATTTGATTTTATTTTTGAAGTATCAGCTATATTCATCTTTTAATGGTTCTTTTATCAGAAACATTTTTTTCCTTTATGCTGATTGCATTTGAAACTTAAAAAGTAAAGATATGAACCTTAAAAGTGTATGTTAGCTCTCTGTTAAAGGCTTAGGTATTCAGTTTGTTAAGGTGTTGTAGTGGCTTTTGGGTAGATTTTGCACAAAATGGTAGATCGTATATCTAAAAGGTATTGCCTTGTATAAAAATGCAGTATGCCTGTGCATTTTATTTGTATTTTTTACTAAGTTTGAGATAAGGAAACTGTTGATTACAGGATTATTTATACCACATTTTATTGGAGAATAAGCAAAATATCGGCCCTCTAAATATATTAAATATACTGTCCAAAAATAAATTATAATGGCAAATCAAGAAGATTATACTGCAAGTACTAGAATGTGGTTTAAGCAGATAACCAAGGAAAAGAAAGATGTTGCGTCCATTTATATATATGCCATTCTAAGTGGTCTTGTGCAATTGAGTATTCCACTGGGTATTCAGGCAATCGTTAGTTTTGTTTTGGGTGCCACTATGGTGACATCGCTCTATCTGCTCATCGGTTTTGTGGTGCTGGGTACATTCTTATACGGGGTTTTCCGAGTTAAGGTCATGCAGATTATTGAGAAGATTCAGCAAAAGATTTTCGTCGAATATTCCATCGCTTTTGCCAAGAAACTTCCAAAAATAGACCTCGCCGCCACTAAAAAATATTATCTTCCCGAACTTGTTAACCGTTTTTTTGATATTCTAAACTTACAGAAAAGTATTTCTAAAATTCTGCTCGAAATTCCAACCGCCTTGATTCAGATATTTTTTGGTATCATCCTGCTGTCTTTTTATCATGTCTGGTTTTTAGTATTCGGAGCAGTTGTGATCATTATTGTGGGATGTATTTTTTATTTTACAATGGATTCGGGTATCCAGTCCAGTGTTGAAGAAAGTAATAAAAAATATGAGGTGGCTTCATGGCTCGAAGACATTGCCAGCGCTATAAAAACATTCAAGATTAATTCAAAATCAGATATGCATTTAACGGGTACAGATGAACGGGTCGTTCAATACCTTGATCACCGCACTTCGCATTTCAAGGTTTTGTTGTTTCAGTACAAATCCATTATTGGTTTTAATGTGACCATTACGCTGGTTATGCTGGGAATTGG
Organism: Sphingobacterium sp. MYb388; assembly: GCF_037479535.1. NCBI lineage: Bacteria > Pseudomonadati > Bacteroidota > Sphingobacteriia > Sphingobacteriales > Sphingobacteriaceae > Sphingobacterium > Sphingobacterium sp. MYb388. The sequence goes on from NZ_JBBGYV010000002.1 coordinate 454,466, forward strand.
AACTTATTTGCTGATCAATCAAAAACTCAATATCGGTGCATTTGTTGCAACAGAAATTGTGGTTATCATGATTATGTCGGCGGTTGAAAAGCTGATTAAAAGTCTCGAAAGTTATTACGATATGATTGCTTCAGTACTTAAACTCCATAAGGTGACGGGTCTTCGTGAAGAATCCAATGGCGAGATTGTATTGGAGAGTACAGCAAGAGGAATGGAAGTTGTTTTTAAAGATGTCAGCTTAAATTTTGCCGACAGCCGTCCGGTTTTTATCCATTTGAATTTTACTATTCCGGCCAATAGCCTTACCATGATTTCGGGACAGGTCGGTGCCGGGAAATCCATGCTCTTAAATATGATAGCCGGTTTTTATGAACCCTCTGGAGGAACAGTCCTTTTTGATAAAATACCGATCAAAAATATTGATAAAATTGCCTTACGCAATCGCATCGGCCTGTACATGGAAGATATGACGATTATCAAAGGCACACTGCACGAAAACCTCGTGCTTGGCCGTGAAAACATCAGTACAGAAGATATACTCCGACTTGCTGAATCCATTGGTATTGAACAGCTTTCCGATCAATTTAGCAACGGGTTTTATACCTTGTTGAGTGAGACAGATACCGAGATTTCTTTTAGTTCAAGAAAGATGATCTTAATTCTGAGAGCACTTCTTGGAAATAATCGTCTACTACTATTGGAGGATCCTCTTGACGGGATGGATGAGGTATTTCGTAAAAAACTGACACAATATCTGGATGAAATCAAGCAACATACAACTGTGATCTTAGTGTCTAAAGAAAAAGAAGTAATGGAGATTGCAGATCAGCATCTCTACCTGCAAAACCGTACTATTGAAATTAAGTAAAGATACCCCGAACAGATGAAACTCAAATCATTCGATAAAATATACCATATCCATAAGCAGTCTACAGTTAAAAACTGGTTCATCTTCATTGGGATCCTGTGCTTTGTGACACTTTTTTTACCGTGGACGCAGAATATCAAGGTGAAAGGTACTGTGACCACGTTGTATCAGGATCAGCGCCCGCAGCAGCTCAATTCGCCTATCCCAGGTAAAATCTTGAAATGGTATGTCAAGAACGGCGATTTTGTAAAAAAGGGCGATACCATACTGCAGCTGGCTGAAGTGAAAGATGATTATATGGATCCGCAGCTACTGGAGCGTACCGAGCAGCAGGTCAGCGCCAAGAAAGGGGTACGTGATTATTACGAAGCCAAAGTGGGGACCACTGCAGATCAAATCAAAGCTCTTGGTGCTGGGCGAGAACTCAAGCTGGCACAATTGAAAGTGAAAATCAGTCAGTTAAATAATAAGTTACAGGCGGAGCAGGCAGAACTTTTGGCTATTACCAACGAGTTAAAGTTGAGCGAAGATCAATTTAACCGACAGAAAAAAATGTACGATGACGGACTGGTATCGCTTACCCAATTGCAGCAAAGAAATGTTTCCTTCCAAAATGTCTTGGCGAAAAAAACAGCTATAGACAATAAGTTGGCACAGACGAATCAGGAGATTTTAACGGTACAGATCGAAGAGCGCGCAACGATCCAGGATTATACTGAAAAGCTAAGCAAGACAGAAGGTGACAGATTCTCGAGTTTGGGGCAGATTGAGGGAAGTACCGGCGAAATAGCAAAACTTGAAAATCAGGTTGCCAATTATAGAGCGAGACGGGGATTATACTTTGTTCAGGCTTCTCAGGACGGGCAGATTGTACATCTTAATAAGGGGGGGATCGGAGAAATCCTGAAAGAAACAGAAAGCATCGGTACGATCGTGCCCAGCAAGGTTGATTACGCTGTCGAAATTTTTGTGAGACCTGTAGATTTACCCTTACTCAAAGTTGGACAGCGGGTGATGTGTGTGTTTGATGGTTTTCCTGCCATTGTATTTTCAGGCTGGCCAACCACGAGCTACGGAACCTTTGCCGGTAAAGTAATCGCGGTAGAAAATAACATCAATACCAGCGGACTTTTTAGGGCTTTGGTCATTGAAGATAAAGGACAAAAACCGTGGCCTCCACAGATTAAAGTTGGGGCTGGCGTACAAGGTATTGCGATTTTGAACGATGTGCCGATCTGGTATGAGCTGTGGCGTAATATAAATGGCTTCCCTCCAGATTATTATATAGTCAAAAATGAAAATAAAGCAACGAACGATGCAGCGGCAAAATAGTTATATCATCCTTATTCTGATCTGTTGCTTCTGCCAATCTTCTTTTGGACAGGATACATTAAGGTTATCACGTAACGAGTTCTTGGCAATCGTCAAAAATTATCATCCGATGGCTTTTAAATACCGCCTAGAAAACCGCATTGCCTCTGCCGGTATACAGCAGGCTAAAGGTAATTTTGACCCTGTTCTTGATGCTAAAACGGGAGAAAAAACCATTGATGGCACACAGTATTATCAGCAACGTAATATCGGTCTCGGTATCCCAACTTGGTATGGTATTGAATTAAATGGTAGTTACAGCTATTTAGATGGAGAAAAACTCAACAATAGCGATACAAAGGGAGGTTTATATCAAGTTGGCGTAACAGTCCCTCTAGCTAAAAATCTGCTGTATGATAAAAGACGTGCTTTATTGGAGCAGGCACAGATTGCGCAACGTATGACGGAAGCAGAACAAACCGTGTTGACCAACGAGCTGATGCTGGAAGCGGAAAACAGCTATTGGGAATGGGTAAAACAATATGAGCTCTATCGGCTGCAACGGGAAACAGTTAACATCAATAAAGAGCGGTTGGCATTTGTGATCAAAACATTTCAATATGGTGAACAAGCCGCAATTGATACGACCGAAGCACTTTCCCAGCTGCAGAATTATGAGCTGGAGCAACAAGATGCTTATCTTCAATTTGTCAGTGCAACACAAAAGCTTTCGATCTATTTATGGGAGGAAGATCTTAAGCCCTATCCCGTAACAGAAGGTCTTGTTCCTTCAGAAAGACTGCAGCGCAATGCTGATGATACAGACTACACAGATTTGTTGGCGCAGGTCGATGCACATACACTGAATAACCATGCTTCTGTACGTTATTATGATGAAAAGGGCAAAATATTAGAAAGCGAACGCCGGCTTAAATTGCAGAGCCTATTGCCTAAGATTGATTTTAGCTATAATTTTTATAATAAAGAAGGGTATGCACACAACTTTTTTCCACTTTTTGATAATAATTTCCAATATGGTTTAAAACTTGAAATACCTATTTTTTTAAGACAGGCAAGAGCTGATTATAAAATGGCGAAATTTAAGATCGATCAGAACAGTTTGGATCTGGCTTATAAAAGTCAGGAATTGGCAACCAAGATAACCGACTACAAAAACGAGATCTACAACTATTGGAGTCAGATTAGCATCGCAACCAAAAACATGGATAATTATAAACGATTACTGATGGCCGAGCAGTCCAAATATGCTAATGGCGAAAGTTCACTATTTCTGATCAACAGCCGCGAAAATAAGCTTATTGATGCCCAAGAAAAGATCTTAGAATTAAGATTCAAATTTCTCAAAAGTTATAATAAACTGAAATGGACAAATGCTAATTTTGATTTGTCGGTAGCACTGCGCTAGTCAACACCATAGGTGTTTTGTGAAATGAATGGAGACCATTCTTTAATACCGCACGTTTTGGATTTTATCCTCCCTTTCTTCGCATTAGCTTTGTGTTAACCAAAAAATAAAACACAATGCAAATTTTTAAAGATAAGGTGATCCTAATTACAGGAGCCAATAGGGGAATAGGCCAATCACTTGTAAAGGCGCTACTTAATAATGGGGTAGGGAAAATATATACAACCTGCAGGGATTTAAAGAAAATGCCATCATTTAATGACGATCGGATAGTACCGTTAGAACTAGACATTACAGATGACCAACAAGTTGCATGGGTAGCAACCGTAGCTCAGGATACTGAAATTCTTATCAACAATGCCGGAACAGTAAACTCTGGAAATATCTTAGAAGGAGATCTCCTGGGAATGGATAATGATTTACAGGTTAATTATTTTGGAACAATAAAGATGATGCGGACATTTGCACCAATTCTGATCCTAAATAAACCCTCCATTATGATCAATATTGTTTCTATTGCCGCTTACTCCCCTTTGCCATCTATTGCAGGATATGCGGCTTCAAAAGCAGCTCTTTTTTCTGCTACACAATCTGTACGAATTGAATTGGCTAAAAAAGGCGTTATTGTTTATGCTGTCAATCCTGGAGCTATTGATACGGATATGAACAAAGGTAGTGATTGGGATATGCCCGATGCAGACAGTACTTCGATCCAAATACTGGAAGGTGTATCTGACGGTAAACTCGATAGTATACCTGACGAAATGGGGCGGGGCATGTATAATGCCTGGAGAGAAGATCCTGCTAAACTGTCGAAGCTATTTGCCGACCTTTATTATGCGGAGAATGCGAAATAAATTTATCTTTTATCAAATCCTATTTTAATGTAAGCGCAAGCTATACGGATATTTTTTACAACTGAATATCCGTATAGCTTGCAGTGAATTGATCGGATTTATTTCGTTAATGAAGTATTACAGCTACTAATATCGATCGTGGCCGAATAAAATAGTTTCTGCTGATAATGATGCTTGGTGTTTGAGCCAACCATCTAGGTATCTCGCATCATGGACATTGTTACTTCTGTCCTTTGTCCATTTCATTCCCCCTTGCACACCCTTCATCTGTTCTTTGGAAATCATGGTTGATTTTTCTTTTAACAATTCTAAATTTTTCATACTGATAAAGTTTTATTTACGAAATTAAGATAAAGACAATTTACTGCTGTAATCGCTATAAATGTATATTCGGGGATTTTGGATTAATATTCGTAAGAACTTGTTCCAAGATCAAACGAGCACTATGTGATTTTGCTAAAACGTTTTAAATATATAGCAAGAAATTAAATTTAATTTTATTGATCGCTCCATTTATCTTATATTGGGCTCTTGTTTTTCTTGATCAAAACAGTTGTCTGGTTAATTAAACAGTAGTTAGATCATTGAATGTAGCGATCGGTTGTTAGAAATTAGTGTAGAAAAGATAACAAAAGAGGAAGTCGAGGAAGTTTAAACTAGGTGATCAAACTCCCGTAAAATAGCCATGATGATCTCCTTTTAGGGGTGATAAATAGTTGTAAATAAAATTTAAAAAAAGCGATATATACAATGAAATATGTGAATTATATGGTTTGTGCGAGTCTATTGGTTACTTTAGGCTGTGCTTCCAAAAAAGATACCCAGCATGATTCTTATGCAAAATCTGTTAATCCTTTTATAGGGACAGATTTTACGGGAAATACCTATCCTGGAGCGCAGGCTCCATTTGGTATGATCCAGTTGAGTCCTGACAATGGTTTGCCGGGCTGGGACCGCATATCGGGATATTTCTATCCGGATAGCACCATCGCAGGTTTTAGTCATACACACCTAAGTGGAACAGGAGCCGGAGATCTGTATGATATCTCCTTCATGCCGGTTACCCTTCCGTATAAAGAAGCTGAAGCCCCATTGGGCATTCACTCCAAGTTTACGCACCAGGACGAACAGGCACATGCAGGTTACTACCAAGTAAAATTAACTGATTATGATATCAATGTCGAATTGACAGCAACCCCTCGTTGCGGTATTCAGCGCTATACTTTCCCAGAAGCAGATGCTGCTGTATTTTTAGACCTGAAGAAAGCAATGAACTGGGATGCGACAGTGGATTCCCATATTGAAGTCGTCGATTCGGTTACGATTCGCGGTTATCGATTTTCTGAAGGCTGGGCGAGAGGGCAACGTGTCTATTTTGAAACACGTTTTTCAAAACCCTTTACTGCTGTACACCTGGATAGTACTGCCATCTTATCCGTTACAGATACCCTAACAAAAGCTACTAAACGAACTGGAACAGCTTTTAAAGCCCGCTTTGATTTTAAAACAGCTAAAGGAGATCAAGTCACATTGAGTACAGCACTTTCCGGAGTGAGTATGGAAGGAGCATCAAACAATTTAAAAGCAGAAGCGCCAAAAGATGATTTTGACTATTATCTCGCGCAGGCTGAAAAAAAATGGAATGATGAACTTGGCAAGATCGCTATCCAGACAGCAGATAAAGATACCAAGGTGAAATTCTATACCGCATTATACCATAGTATGTTAGCCCCTACGATATTTGGAGATGTAGACGGATCTTACTTTGGTGCTGATCGGAAAATACATAAAGCTGAGAATTGGACCAATTATAGTACTTTTTCATTGTGGGATACCTATAGAGCATCACATCCATTATTTACCATAACTGATCCAGATCGTGTAAATGATATGATTAAGTCCTTTATTGCCTTTTACGAGCAACATGGTCGTTTACCGGTATGGAATATATATGGAAGCGAAACCGATATGATGATCGGGCACCATGCTATACCTGTTATCGCCGATGCATACTTAAAAGGGATCGGTGACTTTGACGTCAATAAAGCGCTTGAAGCTTGTGTCGCTTCAGCAAACACCGATGCATACAGAGGAGTTGGGCTGTATAAAAAACTTGGCTATGTTCCTTATGACGTTGCTGATAAATACAATGCAGAGAACTGGTCCTTATCGCGCACATTGGAGTATGCTTTCGATGATCATTGTATAGCCGTAATGGCAAGCAAGATGGGGAAAGAGGATATTGCTGCTACATTTTTGGCGAGATCAAAAAACTATAAGAATGTCTATAATCCAGCAACGTCGTTTATGCAGCCACGTCATAGTAATGGTCAATTTATAAGCCCATTTGATCCCGAAGATTATAGTGAACATATCTGTGAAAGTAATGCATGGCAATATTTTTGGTCGGTACAGCATGATATTCCTGGGTTGATCAATTTGGTCGGTGGTGAGGAACGCTTTGGACAAAAGCTCGATAGTATGTTTACTTTCCATCCTTCAGATACGACCAAACTGCCTATTTTTAGCACAGGTATGATTGGGCAGTATGCACATGGTAATGAACCGAGCCATCATGCCTTATATCTGTTCAATGCTGCAGGACAGCCATGGAAAACACAGCAGTATGCTGCTGAGGTAATGGAAAAACTGTATCTAAATACTCCTTCTGGTTTGAGTGGCAATGAAGATTGTGGACAGATGTCTGCATGGTATGTCTTCAGTGCATTAGGTTTTTATCCAGTAAATCCTGTCAGTGGCCATTATGAGATCGGTACACCGCTTTTTGATCATAGTGAAATTACGCTTGCTAACGGTAAGAAATTTACAGTCAAAGCCAATCACGTCAGTAAAGAGAATATTTATATCCAATCTGTTTCAATAGATGGAAAACCACTTGAAACCAGTTACATCACGCATCAGCAATTGATGTCGGGTGCGACGTTGGTATTCGAAATGGGGAACAAACCTGGGCCAGTATGGTATAAGAAATAAGTTGTTGCAGTAGCACTGTTTTAATTTAAAGCGTTGCAAAAAGTTAATGGCTTTTTGCAACGCTTTTAAATGGTACTGCCCGTTTAAACATGAACAATCCTTCCACTTCCTCCAACTACTTTTATTCCACTAGGGAATGTTTTCCAAAAACGGATGTAATGAAACTTACTTTCAAAGTCTTGACCACTGTAATTTCCTTTTAATTCCAAGGTCAACGTAATCACTGCTGTATCATCTATGATGTTTAGATGTTCAACATGGGGAATAAGCTCACGGATTTTTAAATTACCGTCACGGTAACTCTGTAAATCCATTTCCTTTGTTATGACGTCTCCGCTTGGAAGGACAAAAAGCAGATCATCGTGCAGCAGTTCTTCAAGCACGTTTATATTACTTTCCTTGATCGCTTCATAAAGTCTATTTTCCTGATCTAAAATATCTGTTTCTATCATTGGTTATTATATTTTTAGCGTCCAACTTCAATGATTTATTTTTAGTCCACTACTAATTTAATAAACTTTTAAAGAATAACTCTCCTCATACTCCTGTTGCATAAATGGATAATTGCTGTGTACCGAAACTGCTATTAAATGGTAGATTGATAATTTGAAAGTGGCAACTGCGAAAAAGATATTAGTCCAGGCCCTTCTAAGGCATTGTATAACCTTTGAATATCACTTTCCTTAGCAATTTGGTGTATTAACAAGGTGTTATTTTCCATAGAAACACAGCGTACATTATAGCGATGTAAAATTTCCCAGATGTTTTCATTTGTGTCAAATGATATTTTAAACAATGCAGCATTTAAAACAGAACCAAAAGTGATTGTAACATCCAGTACATCGGCTATTTTTTTAAGATTGAGTAGTGTATTATCGATTAAGATTCCAGGCATAGCTACCTCAATCGTTATCAATACTATTTCCGGAATATCTGTACGGGATTGCGAAATGGTCTCAATTTCTAATCCTAATTGATACATTGTTGAAATGATATCTGGTAGTAAATCACGTTGATTTTTGCAATTCAAGGTGAACAATTTAGAGGTCATATTTTTCTTTTTCATAACATGGAATCAAAAAAAAAGCTTCCCAAATTTTTTGGGAAGCTTTTTATAATATTATTTATTTTTAAATATCTTACAAAGTATTAACCTCCCATTTTGAACAAAAAATGACGATGACCACGACTGTAGCGTTAATCAAGATGTTAATATTAATCTGTCCTAGATTGTTCATTATGAAAGTGTTTTCTTTTGTGTTTTTACAAAGAAAAGAAAATATTTTTATTATCCAATTTTTATTAATGCATAATTGTTTTTTTTGATGAGGCAAGTCCATAGCACATATGAACCAATGGATTAAGTTTTTTTGTTTGTGGGTGTAATCTAATAGTTGCAGTTTCTTAGAAATTATAACTAACGGTTTTGCTTTAGTAAATCATTATTATAATGATGAAAGTCATGTTTAATATATCAAACGATATGTTTTGCATATTGTTTATCTTGACTTGATACTTTTGTGAGTAAAAGCATATAAAATGAAGATTCTAGCAGGATGTTATGTATTTAATGATATAAATAAATTAGTAAGTTTTCTTAATGGTAAACGATAATTCTGAAGATTGAATAAATAAAAAAAGCCGATCTACTTACGCAAAACGGCTTTTTTTATTTATTTAAACTCTTGGCGCATTTAAAAAAGATATCATTTACTGTAAGCAAGTAATGTAATATTTCATAGCATACATTGAAATGATAAAACGCAATATATTAATTTATGAATTTATAACTCAAGCCTAATCCAACACGAAGCCCAGTCCAATCAATTTTACTATCTCTCATCTCACTGCTTTTACCAGGGATTTCAGCATTATAACCAACACCAAGGTTAGCACCCAAAGATTTTATGAAATTCCACTGCACACCAACATAAGGTGTAATGGAAAAACCCGTTGATTTGGATTCAACAATATGCTTTTTATCAATTTCCTTTCGACCTGATTGCGTTTCATAATATCCATCTGAAGTAATATTATTGAATGTTACTGCAGGAGAAATCTCCGCAAAAAGGGATAGATTATTCTCATGTCCTTGATTGGTTTGGAAGAAATAATTTCGATATAAAGCTCCGATACGATAAGCATTTGCATTCAAATTATAAGCAATCGCGCCGGAATAATCCGAATAAGCCAATCGACCTCCTGTTGATAAATAAGTGACATTGATCCCGTAGTCACTATTTTTAACGGAATATGTCACTTCACCATTATTGGTATAATGATTTGGGAAATTGTCGGTAACTGAAATAGGTACGGGATAATCTAATTTAATTCCGCTTTGAATGACATTCAAGAATGAACTCATTTCGGACATTTTATAATTACCAATGCCAAATCTATAGCCAAACCCAATTTGCGCCATTGAGGTTATAGTCATCAGTAACAATGCAATACTTAATATTAGTTTTTTCATAATTTTTAGGCTATTGGCCAATATTGACATAATTGTTGTTTAGAATAATATTATTGTTTAAAAGTCTCGCTGCGAAAGGATGGAAGTAAAGGCCTGTCGTCAGGCTAAAGACAATACTGCTATATTTACTATCCATAACATTAATAAGCGAATTAGAAGAGAAATTCTCATCTTTAAATAATATTTTTCCAGTGAATTTATCAAAACATATAAATTCTCCAGGCACCTTTTTAATTACTTTTAAACTTGGTAATTCACAAATTGAAAAATAATTATCAAAGGATTGAAGAACAACCTGATCTTGAATTAATGGGTGAAATTCAATAGCGTTTCTGGTACGGCTCCCAGTTTTTTCGGCTATTACTGTATATTGATCATTTTCATATCTATAAATTTTGTACCAACCATTATTATAGCTCCCAGAACTTGTGGTATATCTGCCGTCTTCGGAAATACCAGGAAAGAACTGTCCATTGGCTTCTCTTTTTTTACTCAACAATTTACCAGAGTTTAAATCATAAATTTCATAGTCATATAAATTATTGTTACCAACAAGGATTTTATCATCATTGGTCAAATAATAGACTGGAAAATCATCGCTAACATAAGTTCTAATTTTTTTGCTGAAAGTAAAATCTGAGTACACTTCGATTTTTGGCTTAGTTTCATAAACATCGCTTCTTAAATGAACTGCAACTTTTCCAGTCGCTTGAGAAACTTTAAAAGAACTGATATAATAAGGATATTGGACAAGATCTGGATTTTTACTTTTCAAGACAAGGTCATCAATTCCAAAATTTCGAATTCCAAAACCATTTTTATTACTTCTCATAGAAAGGATTAATTTGTTTTTAACGTCACCTTCAACCAAGATAAGATGCGCATTGTCTACTTCGGGATCGCCGTATTTCTGCTCCTTAAAGTAGTTGATAATCTTCGGATATTTAGCATAATCCCATGTGTCAGCTTTTTCTGGTAAGATATACAATTCATAATACTGTTCTTCTTGAAAAGGGAATGCTGGTCTATATACTTCAGCATTATTTTTACCTAATGGTATGGTTAGTACATTTCCCTTCCATACGAGAACGTATTTGTTTTCAATGCCATCAGGATGGGTCCATTGTATATCCAAACTTAGGTTTTTTAAGGTCTTTGTCTTGAAATAGTTGCTTGTGAAAACTTTATATTGTACAGAATAAAAATCTTCTTTTGGTGGAACTTTGTTACCCCTATATTTTGTAATTATTTTATATGTTTTAGCTCCGTAGGAATAATCATCATCGATAAAACTAGTTTTGCTAGGATCTGTAATTTTATTAATAAAAATCTGATCTAAATTGTCGAAATTATAAATTTCATAACTTTCAATTTCGGCTCCTTCAAGATTTGGCTTGTTCCAATAGATTTCTAATTTCTTAGAAGAATTAATCCGTTGATTAATGTTCAAATTTATCTGGGGATTTACATATTTTATTGGATATATAAATTCAAAACTTGATTTCTCTTCACCTAAAACTTCAGCTAAACTTCCATTTCCTGAAGAAAGATTTACTTTTACTTTCAGTATATCAGAATCGTTTCCTGTAAGATCTGAGGGATCTAAATGCAATACTTCCTTTTCGCCAACAATCAGTTTATTATTAAGATAAAATTCTTGTTTAGTAACAGCTCCAGGAGCGGCATTGATCGTATACATTAGATCGGTTGCACCATAGATGTAAATAGTTTCACCATTAGGCACGTCCGCGACATTCATGGTGACCTTTACATTCTTGTCAGGTTGTTTAATTTCATGAAAATTCAAGTCTTCACTTTCATATTTACAGGAAATAAGACATAATAAATTAAAACATATGTATAATTTAAAAATACATAGTAAGTTCTTGCGACGCATATAGATTAATTGATGGTTTTTATTTGTCGCCAAAAATAACTAAAATTATTTAATACCTTAAGTCTCTTTTTAATAAAATTTCATTTAGTGATTATAAAAACACTTTAGCTTTAGAATTTTTCTGATCGATCGATTTCTGATTGGATTCAAGAATAGGTTATAAATTGTCAGGTTTCTGACTTTTATTACATATTATGAATGCCTTCAAATTTGGAACCTGAAATTTCCGCAAGAAATAATGTATTGACAGTCTCATCATTCAGAAGATGATAACTAATTATTCTTGTACTGCGTCAATTAAAATGGCAAGTTGTATACATGGCTTGTCAGAGCGGTTGCTCCAAGCGTGGTTCGTTCCTTTCTGAATGACAATGTCTCCCGCCTTTAAAAGGGTTTCACCTTCTTCCATGATCAGATAAAGTTCTCCTGAAAGGATGATGATGTAATCCAATGTGGAGGTCTGATGCATCATCGGATGGGGCTGTCCAATTTTTACATCTAGACCAAGCTCTTTGTCAGGAGGGATAGAGACATAACGAAAATACGTTCCGTTTTTTGGCGTTTCAGGGAAACTCTTATTGGGGATCTGCATTTCATAATCCAGGCTGGCAGGCATCTGTTGCGTATTCCAAACATCTGATATCACCAAATTAGGAAAATGTTCTACAGCATTTGTTACAATTTTATCTTCAAGGATCACAGACTTTCCGTTTTGGATTCCGGTGACGATTCTTCTTGGTATTTTATTCATGGATCATTATTAATTTATTTCCGTTCGTTTGATTGTATTTAAGCATACGATGAGCTTCCAGCACTGTTTCAGTGGAAAGCTTGCCTACAATTTTATAACTTGGCGGACTTATGGTTCCGTCTTGGATCATTTCCGCAAGACGCTGGAGATTATCTTTGTAGTAGGCGTAATTTTTGGTCATGCTGTGTGCATAATTGGAGATATTCAATATGCTACTTCCTTTATTAAAGAGCGTTTCACGGGATTTTGTGGTGTTCATAAAAGTAACATCAACATAGGTTCCATTAATTTTTAGTAATTCCGCTGTAATTTCGGCAATCTCGTTTCCAACCAGATCGATTGCGATATCAAATGGTTGATTGTTGTTTGCTTTAAGCAGGTTATCTCTTAGATTAGGCAGTTTATAATTGACGATCTGATTTTCCTTTAGTCCCATATTCAAGAGCAGTTTAGTACTATCCTCACTACCTACAGTAGCCATGATATTATTAATTTTATGCGCCACTAATATCTTGACAAGAAACGAACCGACTCCTCCAGTAGCTCCCGTAATCAGCATTGTTTCCTTCGGACTGATTTGGAGCCGATTAAAAATTTGTAGAGCAGTTAGCGCCGCCGATGGTACTGCCGCTGCTTCCTCAAAGGAAATTCGCTTGGGTTTTACAGCAACAATAGCTTCAGGAACTGTAATAAATTCAGCATATGTACCATTGCTGCCCATTGATCCACTAGCACAGAATACCTCATCACCGATTTGTAGATCAAGTACTTGAGCACCCTTATCCACTACGATTCCTGCCAGTTCTCGTCCCAATATCGGTGAACTGATCAGTTTTCTTTCATGTTCATTTTGCAGCATCTGGTAATCGATAGGATTAAAACCGCTCGCTTTTATTTGGATCAAAACTTCATGGTCTTTCGGTATTGGTTTAGGAATAGATCCATCTTCCAGCTGACCCTGTTTATTGAGTATAACTACTTTCATGACGTGTTTATTTTATACAAAGGTATACGCAGAATAGTTTATATTTGCCACTAGTTAACTGTTGGTAACTAGTAACATGAAGGTAACTATTATGGCAAATATTATAGAGAATGGTGTAGAAAGACCGGCGACATGTACAGAAGAGCTTTTTGCCATGCGCGACAGTCTCGATGTATTGGGAGGTAAGTGGAAACTGATGATTTTGCGTTATCTGACCAACAGAACGGATCAACAAATTCATTTTAAGAAATTGCAAAGAGGGATAGAGGGAATTTCAGCAAAAATGCTTACGAAAGAACTCCGAGAGCTTGAAATCAATTTACTGATTACAAGAACCATTCAAGATACCAAACCCATTACGGTCATTTATGCTGTAACAGAATACGGGAAATCAGTATTTCCGGTGACCGAGACGCTGGTAAACTGGGGTTTGATCCATAGAGATAAAATTAAAAATTCGTTGTAATAAAATATCCTATTCCCTTTCCCCGTCGAATGGAAAAGGAAATAGGATATTTAAAGTTGTTAAGTGATCGATCTACTTATGGAGTAGCTGTCAACAGGATGACTACGCTTCTTCTGTTATTTTCTAAAACAGGATTTAATCCGATATTCATTAAGAAGTCTCCTGATAGGATCATGTTTTCAGCGATCGTGTTATCGTCTTTATTCAGGTTTATTTCTTGGACTTTGTACGATTTATTCGGATCTAAACCTTGCCATTTGATCGGTTTAGTGATTTTAAAAACATGGTTATAAAAGGTGAGGTAATTGAACATCACTGCTTTACTTTTATCGCTGTTTATGTAGGCAAGACTAGCATAATTATTTTCTCTAGGATTAGAAAAGCGATAAAGATCACCATGCCACACGATATCTTTGATATTATCGTATGTTTTGACGGCTTTTTGTGCGAAGCTTAGTTCTTCCGGACGCAATTCTTCTAGGTTGAGGTCAAAACCCATTTTTCCCATCATAGCTACATCAATTTTAAATTTTAGATCCTGTTTCCCAAAAGTGGTGACATGGTTTGCACTTCCTATTGCGGGAAAGAACAGGGAGTTTTCATACTGCATAAAGATCCGATCGTAAGGATCGGTGTTGTCACTTGGCCAATATTCACTAAAGTAATTTAATGAACCGTAATCGATACGTCCACCACCACCAGAACAAAGCATCATCGGCAGTTTCGGGTATTTGGCACGGAATCGTTCCAGTACCTTGTATAAGCCCAACGTGTAGTCAACATAGAAATTATTTTGGTCACTTTGGAAACTCGAGTATGCATTGTATATCACAGCATTACAGTCCCATTTGATATAAGCTAAAGAAGGATTTTTCTGTAATAATTGATCAAGAGTGTTGAAGACAAAATCTTGTACTTCGGGATTGGATAAGTCCAGCACGAGCTGATTTCTAAAATAATATTCAGGTCTGTTTGTCTGCTTCACCACCCAGTTTGGTTTCTTTTCATAAAGTTCACTTTTGGGACTTATCATCTCAGGTTCTACCCAGATACCAAATTTCACACCCACTTTATCGGCTTCTTTTGTGATTGAGGCAATTCCATTGGGTAGTTTTTTCTTATTCTCAGTCCAGTCTCCTAATGCAGATGTGTCCGCATTTCGGGGATATTTATTTCCAAACCAACCATCATCTAACAGGAAAAGATCAACACCTAATTTTTTGGTGTTTTCAAGCAGATGAAAGATCTTCTTTTCATCAAAATCAAAATAGGTACTTTCCCAGTTGTTGAGCAAGGTGAGGCGTTCTCCGTTTCCATCAACCAGGCGCTTATTTTTTGCCCATCTATGAAAATTACGAGATCCTTCACCTACACCTTTCGTCGACAGCGTATAGGTGAATTTTGGGGTAGTGAAAGCTGTTTTAGGTTTTAAAGCATAATGCGATGCATAATTATTAATGCCTGCAATAATTCTTAAATTATCCTGCGGATCTTTTTCAAAATCAATTCTGAAGTTGCCGCTCCAATCCAACCCACCTAGTAATACTGTTCCCTGTGTTTCATTCCATGTCTTATCCATACCAATGGCAAAGTAAGAACTCATCAACAAGTTGGTCCGGGTACCCAGTTTACTGTCCAGTGTTTTGATACCATGGGTAAGTCTTTCTGTTTCTGGTTGCATCTCGGCTATCCAGTCACCGTGATAGCTGCGCAAGTAAAAATCGTCTGATTTCAGGTTAAGATTAGCCGAAGCAAATTTGGTTAGTTTTACATTTTTTTTCTCTTCATGCCGAATAACCGTCCATTGTTCAAAAATGTTGTCCTGATAATTTGCCTGATAATGTAATTCCACATAAAAAGGATACAGTTCATCTTTCATAAAAATGGTGACATGCTGTTTGCCAGCAATACTGATATCATTTTTATGGTCGATATATTTAAGATCTAAAGATTGATTACCGTCGGCATGCTCGACGCTTATAGCAGGTTCAAGTAAGTTTCGGGTGCCCGAGGCCGCATAAGCAGATTGATACATGCTGGTATAATCATGAGCTTGTTTATATTGCCTGGTTACTTGTGTGTATTCATCCGATTTTGATAGCTTATTTCCAAGGTAGACCATATTGACATCTTTGTTTTCCTCTACATTCAGAACCAGTGCGATGCCAGCAGTTTCGAGGATGATATTTTTTGTTGTCTTGAGTTGCAATTGCGTTTGTTGTGCACTACTATCAATAAAAATAGGGAGCAACAAAAATAGTAGCATAAATTTTGTCATATTGTTGGTTTAGGGTTCTGAAGTAATTAGCACTATTTAATTAAAGCCTAATGTATTCCAAATCGTATTGATCGGATGCATCGGTGTGGACTATAATAAATAGTAACGTTTCAACTAAGATAGTGATTGCTAGATTGTTCTCAAAATGATCAATAATTATAATCAGAACTGCAGATTGTTTATTTTATTTTTTTATGGTTTGTAGGGTTGAGGCTTATGAATTTACTCAAGATATCAATGCCTGGGCAAAAGCGACATAATAAGTGGGTTATATGCTTTTACATATAATATATCATTATTTCATATTTTTATATGCTTATGCATATAATTTGATATTTTTTCTTATTTTTATATGTAAAAGCATATAAAATGAATATAATAGCAGAATTTGTAAAATCCAAAAGAAAGCAACTCGGACTCACACAAGAGGATCTTGCTGAAAGTGCTGGAGTAGCTTTAACAGTTGTCCGTAAGATTGAGCAAGGTAAAGATAATTTAAGTCTAACAAAAGTAAATCAGGTGTTAATGCTTTTTGGACATTTTTTAGGACCAGTTAATGCTAAAGATTATGAGACAGGGAATCATTAAATATAATAATATTATTGCAGGAACACTTACGGAAACAGAAGAAGGGACATATGTTTTTCAATATAATGAAGGATATATTAAAGAATTTCCTGATCAATTTATAACATTTCAAATGCCTGTAAGGAAATACCCGTATAATAGCGTGTCCATGTTTCCATTTTTTGACGGATTGATACCTGAAGGCTGGTTATTAGATATTGCAAGTGCAAGTTGGAAATTAAATCAAAATGATAGAATGGGATTATTATTGGCTTGTTGTCAAAACAGTATTGGCGCAGTATCCGTACACCCTATAGAATTAAACGAAGATGAATAAATGTCTGTATTGCTATAAGGAATTAGGTGAAAGGGAAATTGACTATCATCCTAAATGCTCTAAATTGTTTTATGGAGCAGAGGAACCTCCCGTTCTACCATATCGTTTGGATGAAATGGAACTTTTGGCAAGAGAATCTGTACAACATTCAATCACAGTACCAGGTGTACAACCCAAACTTTCTCTGGGCTGGATAAAAAATTTGTTAACTGATGGTCAACGAGGACGATTAACGATTTTAGACGCCTTGGAAGGTAATTATATTTTAAAGCCACAAAATGCTTTGTATAGCCAAATGCCAGAAAATGAACATTTATCCATGAAATTAGCAGAGTTATTTAATATAAAAACAGTTCCATATGCTATGATCAGACTAATCACTGGAGAGCTCTGTTATATTACTAAGCGTATCGATCGCAATGTAGATGGTTCAAAAAATCATATGATAGACTTTTTACAGATATTGGAGTTGGAAAACAAGTATAAAGGTAGTATGGAATTGTTGGGTAATATGATAGGAAAATTGTCAAACCATATTTTGTTAGATAAACGTCGATTTTTTGAACTAACTGTTTTTAACTTTATCATTGGAAATAACGATATGCATCTAAAGAACTTTTCTATGCTAAACGATTCTTCTATGGGCTGGGTGTTTTCTCCAGCTTACGATTTGCTTAATGTCAAGATCATTTTTCCTAAAGATAAGGAAGATACAGCTTTATTATTAGGCGGGAAAAAGATGAATTTTAGTAAAGGATATTTTAATCGATTGGCTGAAGTTTTGGGTTTAAATGATAAGCAAGTTAAAACGGTTTACAAAAGAATACTAGAATGGAATCCAAAAGCATTACAGCTCATTGATATTTCTTTTTTAAACGATGATAATAAATCTGCATTCAAAACGTTAGTCGAGGAAAGAGCAAGTTTATTTTTATAGTTTTTTTCTTTTCTACATTTCATATTCAAATAGGACTTGGAAATCATGGATTAGAAGTGTTATAGGGATTTTCTGATTCCGTTTCCTGAGATAGGGACATCACATAAGACGCTAAAAGTTGCGTTCGCAAAAAAAAGTATGAGTATAATTGTGTAAGTTATAGAGGTGCTAAAACTGATTTTATAATTAAAATTAAAGAAGGGGCTAAAATTTTTATTTAAATAATAAAAATTACAAAAGTATTGGAGGACAAGTCATTGGTTAATATAAAATGCTTGCAAATCGTATATTTACAAGCATTTTATATTGTAATCGGCTTAGAATGTCTTACCTTGACCTACTGATTTATTATTCCAGATTGAACAGAAATTCTCCACCACCTTGTTTCAATTTCATTGTTTTTTCTTCCGGTCTAAATTCTAAAACAATCCCTGCCTGTTCAAATTTGAATTTATCTTTTTCTGTTGCTTCAAGAGGAAATGCCGACTGTCCTGTTGCTTGAGCCATCAGCGTTTTTTTGTCTTTTGTAATCGTAATTTTCAAGGGGATTTGTTTGGACGCATAAATACCTAAATACTTATCCAGATCTTCTGAAGATACTTCATGGCTGGAAAAATTTGGAATATCATATGGTTTATTATAAACTGCACTTAATAACGCAATAGCAATATTGTTATTATTGAAATTAGTTCCGTTTGAAGTTAAAGCAAAATCAATATTTTCGTCATCAAAATGAGAAAAGACAGAACTAAAACCATCAATTCCTCCGGTGTGTCCATATCCAATTTTATCATAAAAAGGAATTTGAAATAAGCCTACCCCATATTGATCTTTGATGCTTTTCATGATTTCAAGATTTTCAGGATTCAACAATTTGCCATTAAACAGTGCATTGCTGAAATCGACCAAATCGCTTGGTGTAGAAACAACTCCTCCAGCTCCCAGAGGTATAGAAATATCTGTTTCAGGTTGAAGAATCCATTTCTCATTAAAGGTATATGATTTGCATTCTTCTTTCGCTGGATTAATTTTTCCTCCCATATAGGTGTTCTTCAAATCAAGAGGTTTTGTTATAAATTCTTTTAACAGATCTGTGTAACTTTTTTTGAAACTTTTTTCAAGCATGTAAGTTAGCAGTACAAAATTTGAATTGCTGTATTGCGCTTTGCTGTCAGGTTCAAAATCACTGCCCGCTTTTGCAATAATTGCTACCATTTCTTTTTCGGTCTTAGGCTGTGTATTCCAGGTCAGGTAATCCTTGTCATCCGTAAAATTATGTATTCCACTTCTGTGGCTTAATAAATGTTCTACGGTTATTTTTTTAGCATTTTTAATCGTCGGAAAAAAGCTTTCGATGGTTTGATCTAGTTTTAGTTTTTTCATTTCTACAGCTTTCAAAACCAAAACAGAAGTAAATGTTTTTGAAATGGAGCCAATTCTATACTTAGAATTTGTAGTTGCTTTCTTATTGTTTTCAAGATCAGAAAAGCCGACCGATTTGGAATATATAAGTGTACCATTTTTTGATATAGCCACACTTCCCATAAACTTGTTATTTTGCTCCAGTGATGCAAAATACGAGTCTAGTTTTTGTGAATCGATATTTTGCGCATAGCTACCAGTCGAGATCAAAAGAAGTACGAAGTAACTTGAAATTTTTTTAAGCATAATAATTTGTCTTATGGTTTTTAATTTGATGGATAAAGAGCCTGTCGTAATTTACAGCTTCTTAGACTTTAAAGATAATTGTTTTAGTTTATATTTTAATACTTTACGAGTTTGATTTTCTTTGAATAAAATCCATGCGATCATTAGAATTGTGTTTTAAAAAATGGAGCCCAACAGTGTAAATAAGTTTTTATAGTAAATCATACTGGTTCAATTGCACTGTAAATATTTTTTTTAATAGAATTCCTGTACAAAGAAGGGTGTTTTCATTTTTACCTCTATCATTACCTTAAATACTTTATATTTGAATGATGATAGTAAGTGATATTTTTTACGGCAATTTCGAACTTGAAGATATTCTTAGCGAGCTAATAAACTCGGAGCCTGTTCAACGGTTAAAAAATATTCATCAGGGAGGTGCCATTTTTTTGGTTTCTCCACATGTTGATCACAGCAGATATGAACATTCTACCGGCGTTATGCTTCTCGTGAGGAAACTTGGAGGGAGTTTGGAAGAACAGGTTGCTGCGCTTTTGCACGATGTCTCCCATACGGCATTTTCACATGTTATCGATTATGTTCTGCAGCATAAAGGCGAAGATTATCATGAGCAAATTTTTGAAGAGGTAATAGCAACGTCCACTATCCCCTCTATTCTCACTAAATATGGATTCAGTACTTCTTTACTGGAAGATCCAAAGCATACTTTGCTTGAGATGCCGCTACCTGCGCTTTGTGCAGATCGAATAGATTATACCATTAGGGATTTATATCATTTCGGCCTAATCGATATTGTGGAGGCACATGATTTTATAAGCGAACTTGGTGTTCAGGATGGTAAGATTGGTGTTCAGAGTGAAAAAGTAGCTTCATGGATTACCAGTAAATATCTTCAGCTCAATAATGCATATTTCAGAAAACCGGAACATATATTCGCCAATACCAAGCTTGCAGAATTGATTGCTTTGGGACTGGAAAAAGGTATTCTTGTTTTATTAGATCTTTGGAAAGATGATCCTGCAGTTTTATCCATAATAAAGACCGATCCTGATCTCAATGCCGAACTTGAAAAAATCAAAAATTTGGAAGGTTTTGAAAGTTTTTCAGAATCTCGATCTGGAGAGGTTTTCAAAGAGAGAATACTAAAGCCTATGGTCATAGGTACTTAATAAAGGAAATCTTTTTTACCATCACTAAATTTCTCATTAATCTTATATAATAAATTTATATCTGCCAATTCCCCTCATAAATCGGTCAGAATAAGTGTGTGCTTCAGGAGCAGGAAACCTATATTTATAACAATAATGTTACAAAATGTATTACTTCATATACTATAGGTTTTTTTTCGTCGTTAATTATTTGATAATGCTTAAGTTTTAATGTAAATGTTTTCATTAAAATACTTTTTATTAATCGTTATCGACAATTTTTAGATGATCTAAACTTAAAACCTTTGTATGAAATTTAGTGCTACCCAATGTAAACTATGGTTGTCGTATTATGCACCATCCTTGTTTTTTTTGCATGTCCTATTCATTATTCCTTGCGCTTCGGCAGCGCAGCAAAAAACGATCCTTGGTAAAGTGATCGATGCGGTGACAAAGACACCTTTACTCGGGGTTACGATAAAGCTTGACGATAAAAATGGTACGACCGTAACGACAGATAAACAGGGTGGTTTTGTATTAGACAATGGGGCAATAGGACAATCGCTTACTTTTTCATTTTTGGGATATTCCAGTCAGACGATAAAAATAGATACGCGTACAAGCTATACAATAGCTTTAGCACCTGTTTCCAATGTGATCGAAGAAACGGTTGTGGTGGGATACGGCCGTCAGAAAAAACGAAATCTAACAGGAGCTATTGTTTCTGTGGGTGCTGCTGAAATTGAGAAAACAACGTTGCAGGATCCGATTTCCATTTTACAGGGACGGGCAGCCGGCGTGCAGGTATCGTCCAATTCGGGAGCACCTGGGGGAGAGATGAGTATCCGTGTCCGGGGAAGTTCTTCGCTGAACTCGGGTAATAATCCGCTTTTTGTTGTGGATGGTATTCCGCTGGAATCCAATTCTATTTCTTCTTTAAATGGTACAGAAAATTCAGGTCTAAATCCAATGGCGGATATCAATCCAAGCGATATCGCCTCTATTGAAATCCTAAAAGATGCAGCCTCAACAGCAATTTATGGTTCCCGCGCTGCCAATGGAGTTGTGATGATTACGACCAAACGTGGTGCAGCTGGTAAGCCGGAAGTGATATTGAATGCAAATGCAGGAGTGAGTTCCTTGACGCGAAAACTAAGTGTTCTTAATGCCAGACAATACCGAGAAGCAGTGTTGGACTCTTATCGTGGGATGACAATCCCAGAAGACCCTTTCTATACGATTATCGATTCCCTCAACCCCATGAACAATGGTGATGTAGACTGGCAGGATGAATTGATGCGTACAGCAAAACAATATAAGTTGGATCTTTCTGTAAGAGGAGGTAATGAAGGAACAAAATACGCCTGGAGTTCGTCCTATTTGGATCAAGATGGAGTCATATTAAATTCGAATTATAAACGGTTTACCTCCAGACTGAATGTTGACTTTACAATTTCAGATCGTGTGCGGATAGGGCAGAGCATTTCCTACACAAACGCGGTCAACAACCGAACGAATGCTGCTGGATCAGGGAATTTGAGTATTATCAGGAGTTTATTGGTAAGGCCACCAAATATGTCGATGTACTTGCCTGATGGATCACTGAACGGCTATATGATTGGACAGCGTAATCCTGTCGGTATGGCTTTGTTTTCGACCAATCTCAATAAGAGCAATCGTATCATTGGAAGCCAATATCTAGAAATTGATATTTATCAGGATCTTAAGTTCCGGAGCAATGTCAATCTGGATTATATTTCAATGAAGGAAGATGAATTTATGCCATCGATACTGGACTACCGCGAAGGATACAATAGCGGTGCTGTACGATCTTCTGGAAATCTTACTTGGGGAAATGAGAGTTACTTTACTTACACCAAAAATGTAGCGGATAAGCACAATATTGGGGCGGTATTTGGGATGAGTTTTCAGAAATGGCGTTATGACCGAACAGGTCTCAATGGAGAATATTTTCCAAGCGATGATATCCGTACCCTAAATGGTGCATCTGTGATTTCGAACCAGGGTGTAAATGTCGCTTCCGAACATGCTATGCTTTCTTATTTCGGCCGGGTTACATATGATTATGAGAGCAAATATCTGTTAGAATTCAATCTTCGTTCTGACGGTTCTTCTCGCTTTGGCCGTGATCGGCGGTTTGGGTTCTTTCCCTCTGCATCCGCAGGATGGCGTTTCGTGGAAGAAGAAGGTATCAAAAATCTGGGCTGGCTCAGCGACGGTAAGCTCCGTTTTAGCCTCGGAAGTACTGGAAATGAAGCCATCGGTGATTACACATCAAGAGGAGAGTTTACCTTAGGAACAAACTATTTGGATTTTTCGGGTGCTGCGCCAACTGTGATGCCCAATCCGAGCCTCACTTGGGAGACTACCCACCAATATAATCTGGGCTTAGAGCTAGGGTTTTTTAAAAATAGAATCCTGTTTTCAACAGATGCGTACTTGAAGAAAACAAAGGATCTACTGTATAATGTGCCTACCCCCGGAACTTCTGGCTTTGAATATATTACACAAAACATAGGTTCGATTGAGAATCGGGGCCTGGAATTTAGCCTACAGACCCGCAATCTAGAAGGCGCTTTTCGTTGGAGCACGAATGTAAACATTAGCTTGAATAGGAATAAAGTGACCTCTTTACCTAAGAATTTATTGACCAATGGGCATATCCAAAACGGTAATTTCCATATACTGCAAGAAGGTTTACCTATTGGCGTATTTTATGGCTGGAATTTTCTTGGCGTGTATGCGCGTGACGAAGACAATACAAACAAGCTAACAAACGGTGCCAACGGAGCTGTCTTTGTAGGTGGAGACCCCATTTGGAAGGATGTCAACAATGACAAAATTATCGATCAGAATGACCGGGAGATAATCGGATATGCAGAGCCTAAGTATTTCGGCGGAATCTCCAACGATTTTAGCTATAAGAACTTTCATCTGAATGTGTTTTTTCAGTATGCTGTCGGAAATCAGATTTACAACGAATTGAATCATCAACGAAACTCAATTGTTCGTTACAACAATTTATCTACCGATGCCCTTGATCGGTGGCGGGAGCAGGGGGATCAAACAGATTTTCCACGATTGATTCGGGACGATCCAAAACAGTCCGATAGCAGGGTCCAAAGTAGATGGGTTGAAGATGGTTCGTATCTCAAATTAAAGAACGTCAATTTAAGATATTCTTTTGATTCAGCTTTGAGCAAACGGATCGGCCTGCGCAAGCTGGATGCATTTGTTACTGCTACGAATCTGGTCACTTGGACCAAATATACTGGCTTTGACCCCGATGTCAATTCCTATTCCGGCCTTCGTGTAGGGTTGGATGAAGGTTCTTACCCACAGAGCCGCACATTTACGTTTGGTTTAATCTTTGGACTTTAATAAATAACGATGAAAAAATTGTATAAATACATATTTTGGTCTATTCTTTTTCTATCTGTTACCAGCTGTTCTAATTCATTGCTGGATAAGGAACCTATTAGCAATTTTTCTGGAGAAGGGTATTATAAAAAGCCCAGTGATGCCCAAGCTGGAGTCAATGGAATCTATAATGGTCTACAAACTCTTTTCCGTCAAAATTATGCCCACTGGGGCGAGGGCCGGGCTGATAATGTGGTGACCCGTCATGCCGGTGATCCTGGAGCGCTGCAACAAAATACGCTAACGCCAATTATCAATTCAGCACGGTGGGATAATTTTTATACCGTTATATCCCGCGCGAATTACGCAATCAAATATATTCCCCAAGCATTTGGAGATGAGGATAGCGAACTAAAAAAACAATTACTCGGGCAGGCACATGCGTTGAGGGCACTCGCTTATTTTTACTTAGTTCGGATCTGGGGGGAGGTACCTTTAGTCATCGAACCGTATGAGGGTTTGGGTCAAGATCTGTTTGTCAAAAAGAACACGGAGGCTGAAGTATTGGCTAAGGTAGAGGAAGATTTGATGCTCGCGACGGAGAATTGTGCTACAAATTATTCAGGTGCCGGGAATCGCGTGTTAATCACCAAAGGAGCTGCTTATGCATTTCTGACGCAACTGTATATGTGGCAAAAGAAATATGCGCAGGCCATAGAAATGTCCGAAAAGGTGCTCGCAGATCCGCAATATACCTTGGTGTCGATCGAGGATTGGAATAACATTTTTGTAAAAGGGAGCAGTGCTGAAAGTATTTTTGAAGTCGGCTACAATGAAGTACAGACCAATAACCTCCGTATATGGTACGCCATGGGATCAGATAGTGACTATGTACCCAGTACATCTTTTATTGCGTCTATCGAACCGGGGGATCTCCGCAAACCACGGATTTACGATGTGTCCCAAGTACAGCCACGTAAGATCTGGAAATTTTTTGGACAGGGATTTAATGACGAGAGTCCAGAACCTTCGGCAGGAAATATGGTACTTACCAGAGTGGCTGATATACTCTTACTGAAGGCCGAAGCACATGCAAATTTAAACCAGCCCGTTGAAGCATTGGACTTACTGAACCGTATCCGCATTCGTGCAGGACTCGTTGCTTTGGATCAAAATAAAGCCAACATCCAATTTGGAAACTTACTAACCGGTATTTTGCACGAAAGATCTATAGAGCTTTGTTTTGAAGGACATCGGTGGTTTGATCTTGTACGGACTGGTACTGCAATTTCAACCATAAAACCGATCAACGGTCTCTCGGACAATCGAAATCTCCTGTGGCCAATACACGAAGGCGAACTATTAAAAAATCCAAATTTGAAACAAAATGAATTTTATAGATAATCATATGAAGAAGATCAAATATATCGTTACGCTTTTGCTGTGCAGTTTTGTTGTGCTGGTTACTTTTTTTAGTTGCGAAGTACAGGACAGCTTTGAATACGATTATGCAGAAGACAATAGCAAATTAAATATGTCTGCATGGGCCTATATCCAAAAAAATGATTCTTTGTCTTCCCTAAAAGAAGCAATTACGCTAGCTAAGGATGAAGCATTATACGAACGTACAGAGAAATCGACCTTTATTCTGCCCACGAATCGTGCGTTTAAGGCATATTTAGAAGAAAATAATTACGACGCTATTGGCACAGTACCGGTATCCATACTGAAAGATATGTTGCGTTATCATATTGTAAAAGCAGTAGTGAATTTTAATGATCCTGCATTGTCTCCAAAGAACAAGCCCATTGCATATCAGACTGAAAAAGGTGAGATCATGTATTTATCCCATACCGGTACGTATGTGGGGCTCATCAATGAAGGAACCAATAAGCAATGGCAAATCCGTACGTCAAATCTTGTTCCGGACAATGGTGTCATCCATATTGTTGATCAGGTTGTTTTCTATTCCGAGAAGGTAAAATAGGTATATTGTTCCTGCATTTCCACAACAGTTAAAATGCAGGAACGTAATTTTCTTTGAGAAAGTACCGGATGTTCAAGACCTGATCCAATTACTTCTTATTTTTAAAGCCTGATTAAATAGTTTTTTTGTTCTTTCCCGTTCTGCTGGCTCAGTATCAGTTCCCCTCATCGCTTGTTAAAGATCCATATAATTTGTCTACACAAATGTCGAAACTTCAATCGGTTATTCTTATTTGAATAATATTTTTGTTAATATTGGTATTACAGTACTAATTATAAATTTTGATGCTCCGTAGTACCTTACTTTCGATCAGTATACTTTTTTTTTCATGGATTACTAGTTTTTGTTTCGGTCAAGAGCAAGGGACAGTCTATTCTTTCAAGAACATCACTTCCGATCAAGGATTGGTACATAACCATATCAATTGCAGCCTACGAGATCAATATAATTACATGTGGTTTGGAACGGAATCTGGACTTAGTCGATTTGATGGACTTCAATTTACAAATTTCCGTTATTCATCAAACAAAGGCTTTGGATTGAGCAGTAATCGTATATCGGCATTGTTTGAAGGACCAGGGCAACAAATTTGGATCCGTACCCATTCGAAAATGAATGTGTACGATCAAAAAAAAGGAGTAATCATTCAAAATATAGATTCCATTCTTCAGACATGGAATTTACCGATCGGAGATCCTCAAATTATCCGCCATTTTGAAGATGATGAATATGCTGTTTTGTACAGCGATAATTCATTCATGCTAACACATACGATTTCAAAAGAAACGAGAAAATTTTCACCACTTAAGAATCAAAAAATAGTCGATGTTGTAAATTATTCGAAGGAATCTTTTTGGATAATCTATGAAAACGGTTTGACACAGCTCGTACAAAAAAAGACCTGGAAGATTCTTAAACAATTTTCTTTACCTGCCAGCAAACAGCGCGTTACGTATGGTCTATTTATAGATCGCGAAGGAGATCTGTGGATTTATTCAAAAGATGTTCCAATCGGCGTATTTTGGGTCAGAGCTGGATCGGATGAGATCAGTCACATCAAAGAGCAACTTTCGAATGTATTTGTAGGCAGTATCGTTCAAGATGAACAAGGTCTCATTTGGTTAGCTACTGATCATGGTGGAATCAACGTCTTTAATAAAAAGATGCAATCAATTATTGTGATCAATCACGAGGCGTATAATTTAAGAAGTTTACCCTATAATAGTATTACATCCCTGTATAAAGATCCGAAAGGTATTATCTGGGTTGGGACATATAAGGGCGGTATCAGTTATTATCATCCAAACTTACTGCTTTTTCCGGTATACCAAAATTATGCAGGATACGCCAAAACATTGCCATTTGATGATGTCAACAGGTTTATTCAAGATCAAAATCATAACTTATGGATCGGTACAAATGGTGGCGGTCTCTTGCATTATAACTTTCAAGATAAAGTATATAAACAATATCTACACAATCCAAATGATGCAACTTCTTTACCCAGTAACGTTGTCGTAAGTCTGTATCTGGATCAAAAAAATATACTTTGGGTAGGTACTTACCACGGGGGATTGAGTCGGTTCGATGGTAAAAGTTTCAAAACATACAACAAAGGCGCTGATCGATTACCAGACGATAGCGTCTGGGAAATATTTGAAGATTCAAGAGGTCGTTTCTGGGTCGGAACACTATCTGCTGGTTTATATTTGTTTAATAAGGATACGGAAACGTTTTCCACCTATCGCTCGCGTGAGGGAAAGACAATTTCCAGTACCTATGTATCTGTTTTATTTGAAGATTCAAAAAATAATATCTGGGTTGGAACTGCTACAGGCATCGAATTGATTCGGTCAAATGGAGAAATACATCAATTTAATGAAAAAGAAGGAAAGTTGCGTCTTTCCAATGATTTGATATATGATATTAAGGAAGATGAGCTAGGTTGCATCTGGGTAGCCACTCAAGAGGGAATAAATATCATTGAGGATGAAACGATCCAATACCTCAATACGAGCGACGGTCTGATTGACAATGCCGTACTGGCATTAATCAAAGACAATAAGGGCAATATGTGGGCTTCTACAGCAAAAGGATTATCTGAAATTGTTCCCAATCAAAATGCTAAGCAATTTGTCATTCGTAACTTCACCAAAGAGCAGGGACTACAAAGCAATGTCTTTAATGAAAATTCAGCTTTAAAGATGGATAACGGACAGCTTATATTTGGAGGCCCCAATGGTTATAATATTATTGATCCAAATCAAATTTTGGGATCAAAAGAAAATATAACACCTGTTCTATCCAATATCTATCTCTTTAATCGTAAAATCAATGTTGGCGAACGTGTAAACGGCAAGGTGATTTATGATGAGGCACTGACAAATGTGAAAAAATTAGAACTGCCATATGATCAAAATGCGATCTCCTTGGAACTATCCTCATTTAATTATTTGCAGCAGGATAATCGGATTTACCAGTATCAGTTGGATGGACTCAGCGAGGAATGGTTTGATTTTGAAACCGGAACAATGAAGGCCAATTTTACGAATCTTGATTCCAAAACATACCGATTTTACATCCGACATTCAGTCGATAATGAAAGCTGGTCTGAAAAAACATTATTATTAACCCTCGTGATTGAGCCTCCTTTTTGGAGGAGCAATTGGGCATTAATGCTTTACGTGCTGATTTCTATTTCCTGTATTTACCTGTGGCAAGCGTGGGTAAAACTGCGGACAAAGACACGAAATCAATTGATAATGGTCAAAGAACAAGCGTTGCAAGCCAAAGAACTCGAAGAGTTGAAGACACGCTTTTTTACTAACGTAAGCCACGAGTTCAGAACGCCGATCAGTTTAATTTTGACCCCATCTGAGCAACTTCTAAAAGAAGAAACAGATCAACATAAAAAAGAAAATTTAAGACTGATCAATAAAAATGCATCTCGTCTATTGATTTTGGTCAATCAATTGCTGGATTTTCGAAAACTGGAAAAAAACCAGCTTAGCCGTATGGACGAATATGGCGATTTAATCCTTTTTACTAAAGAACAGATTGAGCCCTTTTTCCAATTGGCCGAAGTCAATTCGCTCCGCATTGAAGTAATATATAACCGCGATCATTATTTCGGTAATTTTGACAAAGGAAAATTGGAAAGTATCCTATTCAATCTATTGTCCAATGCCATTAAGTTCAGCAGATCGGGAGGTACAATACATATCACGAGCACAATTAAGGAACAAAACGATGACCTCGATATATGGCGATTAGAGATTAAAGACCAAAGTCCCGGGATACCGGAAGAATATCAAAATCGGATATTTGACCGTTATTTTCAATATGATATCAACAGTGGCCGTTTAAATCAAGGTACAGGTATTGGATTAGCCATTGTGAAAGAATATGTCGAGTTTCTCAATGGAAATATTTCCGTTCAGAGCAAAGTCGGAGAAGGATCATGTTTTGTGGTTGAAATACCGATTGAAGCGATTTCGGAAACATCAGTACTCCCAGAGAAACAAATCAACAAGAGAAATCAGATTTTGCTGATTGAAGATCATGTCGAGTTTTTAGAATATTTGAAAAGAAATTTAAACGATGAATACTTAGTTGATGGTGTCTGTACCGTACAGGAAGCAAAAGACCATCTGACAAAAAAGGAGTATGATTTAGTGATTGCCGATATTCAGCTTGCTGGTGAAAGCGGTATCGATTTTTGTATGTATCTAAAATCATCAGAACGTTACCGACATATTCCTGTCATTATGGTAACCGCTGTGCTGGATCAAAAAATACAGCTGCAGGCACTTCGTGCAGGGGCTTCAGATTATGTTCTAAAACCATTTAATTTTGAATTGCTGAAATCTAAAATCGCCAGTGTCCTGGATCAAAAATCATCCCTGGTCAAAAAATACAAAAAGCAAATCGCAATCGAACTTAACCAGCCAGAGGTAGAGTCTGCCGACGAGAAGTTCATCCGCGAATTCATTCTTGAAGTCGAGCGAGATTTGTCAGACTCGACGTTATCTGTCGAAATATTAGCAGGAAACATGCACATGACCCGGGTAGGACTTTATAAAAAGATATTAGCCATTACCGGATATTCACCAACAGAATACATCAGGCATATCCGTCTAACAAGAGCGATGCACCTCATACAACATTCCAGTTTATCGCTTTCAGAGATTGCATATGAAGTTGGTTTTAGTAATCCCAAACAATTTACGAAATACTTTAAAGCTACTTTTGGATTTTCACCTTCCTATTATCGTAAAAGTCTGTAAGTTAAAATGTTGTAATTTATTAGGGGTCTTTATAGATTACGCCAGTTAACATTAGATACCCTAATTGTTAACATAACACCCCCTCCTGGAAATAACTACTGCGCTATATTTGATCCTACCAATTCATAAGGTAAAAGGGAATAACCAAAATTAAACCAGTAATTATTTATATATGCAAAACCTAAAGTTTGCTCTGAGCGGTATTATGCTTTTTGCACTTGTCCATAATGGAAATGCGCAAGTGAATAAATCCAATTTTATAAAAACCCAATCAGGCGTCAAGGTCAGTTTCAAGGGATCTGAAAGTGCCATTGATCAAGATGTTTATCTGGATGTAATCACGGATAAAATCATTCGCGTCACTGCACTTCCTTATGGAGATCCATTTCCATCACAAGCAAGTTTGGTGGTTGTAGACTCTTTGCAACGTCAGCTCAAATCCTTTCATGTACAACCAACTGATTCGACGATCAACTTAACAACATCGGATCTTATCGCTAAGGTTTCTTTGGTGAGCGGGAAAGTCGAATTCTTTGATTCATCAGGCAAGAGAATTTTCAGTGAATCAAAAAGAAATGCAGATGCATTCATTCCCGACAGTTATGCTGGCGATGCATTTTATCGATTAAATCAAGATTTTATTGTAGACACCGCTGAGGGCATATTTGGACTTGGGCAGCATCAAAATGCGATTATGAACTACAATCGCGGTAAACAGGTGACTTTGTTGCAATATAATACCGAAATTGGAATTCCTTTTCTGGTTTCGACAAACAATTATGGGCTTTTATGGCACAACTATTCCATCACCAAAGCTGGAGATACACGTGCTTTTCTGCCTCTCAATGCGTTTAAATTAACTTCTAAAGAGGGCGAGCAAGGTTGGTTGACAGCAACCTATGTGAATAAGCATAAAAATGAAGAAGTTTTCCTGTCACGTCCCGAATCAATTATCGAATATAGTTATCTGACTGATCAGCATAAGTTTCCCAAAGATGTCAAACTCGTAGACAGTAAAGTTATCTACGAAGGCCGTATATCTTCTCCCTATTCAGGAAAACATGTGCTTCATTTTAAATACTCGGGTTACATGAAAGTTTGGATTGATGGACATTTGGTCGCTGATCGGTGGCGACAATCCTGGAATGCAGGAACCTTTGAAATTGAACAGCAATTTAAACGGGATGAGGGTCATGATATCCGTATAGAATGGTTGCCAGACGGTGGAGAATCTTATTTTACTTTCAATTGGCAAAGCCCTATTCCAGAGCCACGTAAAAATATGTTTTCTTTTAACTCTGAAGCCGGTGATGCGATTGATTATTACTTTGTACATGGTCAATCGATGGATGAAGTCGTTTCTGGATATCGCCACGTGTCAGGAAAAGCACCGATTATGCCACTGTGGAGTTTTGGTTACTGGCAAAGTCGCGAACGGTATAAAACGCAAGCGGAGATTGAAAGTGTGGCAACAGAATTTCGAAACCGAAAAATTCCCATAGACAATATCGTACAAGATTGGTCATATTGGTCAGAACCCGACTGGGGAAGCCAACAGTTTGATAAGACGCGATTCCCTGATCCAGCAGGGATGATCAAAAGATTACATGATCAAAATTATAAGTTGATGATTTCGGCATGGCCCAAGATCAATGAACAATCTACCGTCTACAAACAGTTCAGCGACAATAAATGGATTTACACCAGAAATATTTATGATGGACGGAAAGACTGGATTGGAAAAGGATATACATCGACTTTTTATGATCCCTTCAATAAAGGAGCACGCGATGGATTTTGGCAATTATTAGATAAAAATCTTTTTCAAATTGGCGTCGATGCCTGGTGGATGGATGCCAGTGAACCTGATATACATTCAAATATCGATCTGAACGAACGCAAATCTGTCTTTCAGCCAAATATCGGATCATCAGTCCGCTATTACAATGCATTTCCACTTCAAAATGCGAAAGGAATCTATGAGGGACAGCGCGAAACAGATCCCAATAAACGTGTATTTATTTTAACACGTTCCTATTTTGCGGGCCAGCAACGCTATGCGGCAGCAGCGTGGAGTGGCGATATAGCTTCAAGATGGCATGATATGAAGGATCAGATTGCTGCTGGAATCAATTTTTCAATGTCAGGTACGCCTTACTGGACGATGGATGCCGGTGGCTTTTTAGTAGAGAATAGGTTTCATAAGCCCAATCCTGCAGATCAGGAAGAATGGCGCGAAATGAATGCTAGATGGTATCAGTATGGAACTTTCCTGCCTATATTCCGCGCTCATGGTCAATTTCCATTTCGCGAACCTTTTAATATAGCGCCAGAAGATCATCCAGCATATAAAAGCATGGTTTATTACATCAATCTGCGCTATAAACTTCTGGCTTACAATTACAGTATAGCCGCAAAGACATTTTTTGAAGACTACTCGATGATTCGTGGACTGGCAATGGACTTTCCCAAAGATCAGAAGGGGTTTAATATTAATGACCAGTACCTGTGGGGACCATCCTTATTGATCAGTCCAGTTACAGAAATGGGAGCGACCTCGAGAGTCATTCATTTACCAGAAGGAAGAGATTGGTACAATTTCTACACGGGCAAAATGAGTCGGGGAGGACAAGATATTACAGCAGAAGCTGCTTATGAGCGTATGCCGGTATTTGTAAAAGCAGGATCAATATTGCCATTAGGCAGAACCATTCAGTTTACCACTGAGCAAAAACAAGATCTGATCAACCTGTATGTTTACGATGGTGCAGATGGTGAATTTGCGCTATATGAAGATGAAGGAATCAACTATAATTACGAAAAAGGACAATATAGTCGTATCGACATGACCTATGACAACAAGACGAAAACACTCGTGTTAGCAGACCGTGTTGGTACGTTTGATGGCATGCTGAAGGATCGAAAATTCAATATCATTTTTGTTGATCCTGCTCACGGCGCCGGTATTGATATACAGGCCAAAAAATCAAAGATGATTTCTTATTTCGGAAAAACACTACAGGTTAAACTAAAATAAATACAACCGATTTTAAATTTTAAATTATATGATAAGTAAGCAATTGTTTAAAAAGGGAATTGCCGTCGTCGTCATGACGGGCATGACCTCAGTTGTCTGTGCACAATCCTTTTCGGGATCAGTAGTTTCTGCTGATTCCAACTTGCCAATCGGGGGCGCAAGTATTAAAGTGAAAAATCAGGCAACCTCAACAAGTAGTAATGAATCTGGGAAATTTTCCATACCTGCAGCAAAAGGAACGATCTTGATCATTTCCTATGTCGGTTATAAAACAGAAGAAATTGCGGCCTCAGGTACAGATCTGGTTATTCGTCTACAACCATTGGTATCCGATCTGGATGAGGTGGTCGTCATTGGTTATGGCGTACAAAAAAAGAAATTAAATACAGGAGCAAATCTTAAAGTAGAAGGCGAGGATCTGCAAAAACGTAATCAGCTCAATCCGCTACAGGCACTTCAAGGACAGGCACCGGGTGTATCCATCACATCGACCTCAGGGCAACCGGGAGCAGACATGAAAGTTGTCGTTCGCGGTTTAGGTACAATAGGCAACTCCGGACCATTATATGTGATAGATGGTGTACCCGGAGGAGATATTTCGGTGTTAAATGCGGCAGATATTCAGTCGATCGATGTATTAAAAGATGCCGCATCTGCAGCCATTTACGGGTCTCAGGCTGCAAATGGGGTTGTTTTAGTGACTACAAAAATGGGGGCTGCCGGTAAAAGTATCTTGTCATTTGATGGCTTTACCGGAATTCAGAATGTAGCCCGCAAAGCAAAACTATTGAATGCCGACCAATATAAAGTCATCATGAATGAACAGTCGCTTAATTCTGGGGCATCCGTTATCAATTTTGATGGTATGGAAGGTTTAGCCAATACCAGTTGGCTGGATCACATGTTTAAAGACAATGCCCGGATGGATAACTATAATATTGGATTAACCGGTGGATCGGAAAAGTCAACCTACGCAATGTCCTTAAATTATGTTGCTCAAGAAGGGATTGTTGGGGGCAAGGATGTTTCCAACTACGAACGCTATGGCTTCCGCAGTAATTCGGAACATAAATTATTGAATAACTTTCTAAAAATAGGACAGCATCTCAATTTCAACTACATAAAAAATAGAGGTGTAAGTGTTGGAGATCAGTACAGCAATACGCTACGTGGTGCATTTAGCACATCGCCATTGTCTCCAGTCTATTCGGACAATGGTCTTTTTGGAAGTCCATTTAACGATACTTCCAATTCGCCTTGGTACAATGGAGACGGTAATCCCTATGGTAGCATGATGACCAATTCCAATAATAGCAATGATGGTCAGAAATTGCTGGCCGATGTATTTGCTGAAATTGAACCAATCAAGGGATTAAAAGTCAGGTCGCTGTTGGGATTCAATTATTATGCATCCGAATACAGAAGCTTTACGCCCATGTACCGCTTTTCAATTTACACCTACAACGAAGATCATACGACAACTTCTCAGAACATGAGCAAAGGTCATACGCTGACCTGGACTAATACAGCATCCTATGATTTTAGTATCAATAGCGATCACCGGTTTTCAGCTATGGTGGGTATGGAATCATTGCGTTATCAAGGAACATATCTATCTGCTTCCAATTGGAATCTATTATCGCAGTTCAATGATTTTTCGCATGCTTACTTGGATAATACCACAGGTCAGGCGCACTTAGATGAGAAAGGTAATGTTGTAGAAACCCGCACAGTGGCTGGTAAACCGGAGAATATTACCCGCAGGGTATCTTATTTTGGACGTATGGGTTATAATTACAAAGAGAAGTATCTTTTAAATGCAACCCTAAGAGCCGATGCCTCATCCAAATTCTCCAAAGACAACCGTTGGGGTTATTTTCCTTCGGTATCTGCCGGATGGGTGATCTCTTCTGAAGATTTTTTTCAAGACAACTTAAGTGCGATAAACTTTTTTAAACTTCGAGCATCATGGGGTCAGGTAGGTAATCAAGATATTGATGATTTTCAATATGCTTCGCCGATAAGTACTTCAACGGGTATCACTTCTGGCAACCCCGGAGCGCACTATGTATTTGGAACAAGCAATAACAATATTGCTGGAGCTTATCCAAGCCGGTTATCTAATCCATACCTGACATGGGAAACTTCCGAGCAGACCAATATCGGTATAGACGCCAAATTTAGCAATAATCGTTTGGACATTGTTACCGATTTCTATATAAAAACAACTAAAGACTGGTTGGTTACGGCGCCCGTACTGGCCACAACAGGTACAAGGCCACCTTTTATCAATGGTGGAGATGTCAAGAATACAGGGGTTGAGCTTGCGGTCAATTGGTCTGACCGCGTCAATGAACTGAAATATAACTTTGGTGTCAATGGTGCTTATAACAAAAACAAAGTTGGTCAGATTCCGACTGAAGACGGTATTATTCATGGTCGAACAGCTATGCTTTATGACAACTCGGAAGAGTTTTATCGTGCCGAAAACGGTCAGCCGATTGGATATTTTTGGGGATATAAAACCGATGGTTTATTTCAAAATCAAGCCGAAATTGATGCATGGAGAGATACCGGAAAGGGTGTTCTACAGGCAGACGTACGACCTGGTGATGTCAAGTATGTAGACCAAAATGGCGATGGTGTTATAAACGCAACCGATAAAGTAAATCTAGGTGTAGGTATGCCAAGTTTTACCTATGGATTTAATCTAGGCCTGGATTATAAAGGGATCGATTTTTCAATTCAAGCCTATGGATCGGTAGGAAACAAGATCGTACAGTCCTATCGCAACCATGCGAACAAACAAGGAAACTACACCACACGGATCTTGGACAGATGGACTGGTGAAGGCACTTCCAATACCATACCGAGGGTTACTGAAACAAATGTAAACTGGCAATTCTCTGATCTCTACCTGCAAGATGGCGATTTTCTGCGCATCAGTAACATTACATTGGGTTATGATCTATCCAAAGTTCTCCGCTGGAAATTCACCAATCAGATCCGATTCTACGTACAGGGTCAAAATCTATTCACGTTCACCAAATACGACGGGATGGATCCCGAAATCGGTTACGGCACAGATGGTTGGGTTTCAGGTATAGACTTAGGTTATTATCCACGACCTAAAAGTGTCTTGTTTGGTCTAAACGTTAAATTTTAAACACTAAAAATCATGAATAAATCTCATTTCATATACAGTTCTTTTTTAATGTCGGCCTTACTGTTCAACTCTTGTTCCTCCAGTTTTCTCGATGTCGAGCCGATGACAAGTGTTTTAGAAAGTAATTTCTATAAAACAGTAGCCGATGCAGATATGGCCTTAGTGGGTTGTTACGATGGTTATCAGCGTACTGTATCCAATGGTAGCCAGTCCTTTT
Source organism: Sphingobacterium sp. MYb388 (assembly GCF_037479535.1). NCBI lineage: Bacteria > Pseudomonadati > Bacteroidota > Sphingobacteriia > Sphingobacteriales > Sphingobacteriaceae > Sphingobacterium > Sphingobacterium sp. MYb388. The sequence goes on from NZ_JBBGYV010000002.1 coordinate 491,503, forward strand.
ATTTAACAGCTGAGGTTGCCGCAGACCAGTGTTTTGGCGGTACAGGTACCACAGATGGGCGAGCATTTCAAGCGATCGATCGATTTGATATTTCAGAATCCTCTTCAGATAATAATATTTTTGATGGTACCTGGTCAGATTATTATGCCGGTATTTTTAGAGCGAATACCCTTTTGGGTAAATTGGACGGGACAGACTTTGCTAATCAAACCGCTGCTAGAGCAAGGATTGAGGGGGAAACAAAATTTTTACGCGCCTTGATGTACTTTGATCTGGTGCGTTTATTTGAAAAAGTCCCTTTGCTAACGAGTGCTACTAATGAAAATATACCCCAAGCAGATCCTAAGGATGTATACAAACTGATTGTCGAAGATCTTAAGTTTGCGGCAAGTCATATTCCTGCAGATGCCTATCCAAAATCGGCTGCAGGAACCAATGATGGCCGGGCAACACCTTTAGCGGCAAAAGCATTATTAGCACGTGTCTATTTATTTTATACCGGATACTATGGTACTGAAGATATAGGTGTCACTAAAGCCGAAGCACTCGCCGGATTAGAAGATGTGATCAGCAGTGGGCAGTTTGCCTTAGTACAAAATTTCAGTGCGCTATGGCCGGCAGCGAGTTATATTCCTAACAAAACCAACAACTCGTTAGATATATCCAAGTACGTCGGAAAAGGGAATTCAGAAGTGGTGTTTGCGCAAAAGTTCAATAATACCTCCAACTATAATGGTTATGTTGATGGCAATCGCTGGGTCGTTTTCTTAGGGCTCAGAGGTAAAAGCTGGTCTCCTTATGGTCAAGGATGGGGCGCCTGTACCGTTAGTAAAAACTTCTTTAATAAATTTAGTAATAATGATACGCGAAAACAAGCTTCTATCATAGACATCGATGGCGAGGGCATTACTGATTTTGATCTGAGAGATCAACGTGAATATACCGGATATACCGTAAAGAAATATGCACCAACCGCTTTACCGGACGGAACGACCAATACGGGGGGAGAGAAAGATATGCAGCTTTCTCAAGATCAAGATTATTTTGTGATCCGTTATGCCGATGTATTACTGATGGCGGCAGAGCTGGGTTCGGGCAATGCTCAAAAATACTTTGATGATGTGCGAAAAAGAGCTTACAAAAGCAACTTCACAGCTACCGCTGTATCCAAGGCTGCTATTTTGAGAGAAAGAGAATTTGAGTTTGCCTTCGAGGGAATTCGTTATTGGGACGTTTTAAGACAGGGATTAAATAATGCTGCGGGCATACTGGAAACTTCCGAAGATGTGCTCAGTGGTTCTGTTCCTGAAAAAGTCACCGTTAAAAAAGAGAACTTCTTAAAGACAAGAGGTTTTATGCAGATTCCTAATAAACAGATCACCCTATCGAATGGCGTGCTAAAACAAAATGACGGATGGAATTAGTAAAGCCGATCGTTGAATTTTGCTTTGATAAAAATTGTACAAAGATGAAAAATATAGTAAAGTATAGCATCTATTTCTTTATTGGAATAGTTCTGTTTGGAGCCTGTACTCCTGAAAAATATGAATTAGGGGATATCGATATTGCGCCTGCCCAGATTGTAGAGGGTGTATCGTATAAAATTGAACATGATGCTTCGAATCCCAATATTATTTACTTGACCAGTTTGGTGGATGCAAAATATACACCCTTGTGGGAGCATCCTCAGGGACGTAGCCAAGATAAAAAGGTTACCCTGAGAATTCCATTCCCTGGAGAATACAAAGTGAAGTTCGGCGTTGAAACCCGCGGTGGTATTGTATATGGAGAACCTGCCACTTTTAAGGTAGATGATATGTATGCCGAATTTATCAGTGACGAAACCTGGACACTGTTGGCAGGTGGAGCAGGAGAAGAGAAAACCTGGTATCTGGATCTAGATCAAAATGGACTGTCTAGAGTTTTTAAAGGGCCGTTATATTTTTATGGAACAGGAGACTGGTGGGGCAATGTCAACCAGCAAGGAAAGCCTCTTAATAGCGATTCTTGGCTTTGGGATCCCACCTGGAAAGAAAATACCTGGCTTATGCCAGCGGGTGATTATGGAGAAATGACTTTTAATTTGAAAGGAGGCGCCAATGTAATCGTCAACCACAATATGCTAGGTAGAAAGCAAAAAGGATCCTTTATGATTGATACGGACAAGAAGACGATCCGTATGGTTGATGCAACACCCTTACATGGTAAACCTCAAGATGGTATCGTGGTCGATTGGGGCGATGTTCGTATTATGTCGTTGAATGAAAATACCATGCAACTGGCCGTTTTACGAGATCCTGTTCTTTCGCAAGAAGGTGCCGCCATGTTGACGTATAATTTTATTAGTAAAGCTTATCGAGAAAGTTTGGAATCGAGCGATTAGTAATGGGAATTACGTATTGAGCTTTCCATAAAAACAGATACTGAAAAACGGAAATCAAGATTGTTTGATCTTGCCATGCTACAATCTACTGCGCATCCGTTTAGCAAAATTTTTCAATCTAGAGATAGATTGATCGTAGTATCAATAGTTATTATAAAATAAAAGGTCTAATGAAAATTAGACCTTTTATTTTGGCGTTTAGTTATACTTCCGCTATTCTCTGTCCCTGAAGCCTACTCGTTCTTATATGAACTGCGTGCTTTTTATTAATTCCATTCATTTAATATTTGAGGTCTAGCATTTAGCTAAAAGGTTTTAATTGTAGGTTTATTTTTGATTTTATATGTCTAAATTACAATTATTATATTATTTTTACCAAACCATAAAGCAACCGTTTGCTTAAGGTATTAAAAAAGGCAGATATTCTGTTTTTTAACAATTGTAAAACTATTCCATTTATTAACTAAAAAACTATGTGGCATTCTGACAAAATTAAACTGGCGATCGCGACCAAACAGTGGATTATACCGCTTGTAGCCCTCGCAACTAGCTATTCACAGGTACAGGCAGCAAGTACCTTATCCTTTACAAGTAAGGATAGAAGTACATTGAATGTTCAGAAATCAATAAGCGGTACAATTAAGGACGCTAGTACAGGACAGGGAATTTCAGGAGTGACCATTAGTGTGAAAGGAACTAATATCGCAACTCAATCCGACGCAGCTGGCCGATATACAATCGCTGCAACCTCAGGTCAGTCGCTTGTTATCAGTTTTATAGGTTATGAAACTCAAGAAGTTATTGTCGGAGATAAGACCTCGCTTGATTTAAGGTTAACAGCTTCAAGTACTCAGATGGAAGAAGTTGTCGTTACAGCACTAGGAATCATGCGCGAAAAGAAATCTTTGGGTTATTCGACCACTTCTGTCAAAGGAGATGATTTCACAGCTGCTCGTGACCCGAATTTAGGTAATGCGTTGAGCGGTAAAGTTGCTGGGGTTAGTGTTGCGGGTAATTCAACTGGCCTGGGTGGAAGTAGCCGTGTGGTTATTCGTGGTGCAGCTTCAATGACAGGCAATAACATGCCATTATATGTTGTCGATGGTATTCCGCTAACTAATAGTAATCAAGGTTCTGCTGGACAGTATGGAGGAATGGATATGGGTGATGGTTTGAATAGCATCAATGCCGATGATATTGAAAATATTCAGGTGCTAAAAGGAGCAGCAGCTTCTGCACTTTATGGATATCGAGGTGGAAATGGTGTAATTATGATCACGACCAAATCAGGAAAGGGTAGTAAAGGTATAGGCGTCGATTTGAATAACAACATGACCGTAAATACAATATACGATTTTCGTGATTTTCAGGACACATATGGTCAAGGAAGACAGGGGATTAAACCTGCTGCTATTGGTGCTGCAAATGATACCTATAACCAAAGTTGGGGAGCGAAAATGGACGGAAGTCAAGCCGTCAACAAATTTGGAAATAATTATGCCTATTCTCCGATCGACAATTGGAAGAACTTCTACCGTACAGGCCTAAGCAATCAAACATCTGTAGCAGTTAGCGGTAGTGACGAAAAATCAACATTTCGTCTCGGTCTAAACAATATGTACGAAGGTTCAATATTGCCAAATGCCAAGTCTAATCAACGTGGAGCCAATTTAAATACTACATATAAAATTACGCCAAAGGTACAATTGGGTATCAATGCTAATTATATTTTTGAGTTTGTCGATAACCGGGCAAATCTTTCAGATGGTAATGGAAATACCAATGCAAGTCTTCTTTACTTAGCAAATGGTTATGATGTTCGTTGGTTGGAAGCTGAGGTAGATGAATTTGGAAAAGAATTACAACCCGGAAATAACGTTTATTTTAATAACCCTTATTTTTTACAAAACCGTAAGTCAAATAAGTCTACTAAAAAAAGACTCACAGGTGGATTCAACTTGCGTTATGATATAACCGATTGGTTGTATGCACAAGGAGCTGCCACACGTGATGGCTACAACCTAGCTTTCAAACAGGTTCAACCTAAAGGTGCATCCGCTGATCCAAATGGATATATCAACGAATATAATACCGAATTTGAAGAAACAAATTTTAATTACCTCATCGGTGCGAAGAAAAAACTTGGTGATTTTTCGATCTCGGCAACAGTTGGTGGTAACCATCAGAAAACCCGCAGTGAAACTTGGGGAACTGACGGCGGTATCCGCCCTTTTATTTTAGATGGTTTTTATTCGACAGGAAATGTCGCGGCTGGTACACGTACTTTCAAAAAGTTATATAATGAATATCAAGTAAAATCTTTGTATGGTACCGCGGATTTTAGCTTTAAAGATTTTCTGTTTTTAAACTTGTCCGCACGTAACGATTGGTTTTCAACACTTGATCCTGAAAATAATGGGTATCTATATCCATCAGCCAGTTTAAGTTATGTATTTACGGACCATCTTGATTTACCTGAGTGGATCAATATGGGTAAATTGAGACTATCTCGAGCATCATCCTCTAATGGAACTAGCGCTTATCAAACGGCATTGGCATATCAAATGCAGTCGTTTGAGATTCAAGGCCAACCGATCGGAACGATTAAAAATGAGACTGTTCCAAATGCCAATTTGAAACCGGTGCGCATTAGTGAATGGGAAGCTGGAGCAAATCTTGAATTTTGGGGTAATAGAATGGGCTTGGATTTAGCTGTTTATCAAAAAACAACAACTGATGATATTGTTCGTGTAACTACAAGTACTGGATCAGGTTATTCCTCAGCAATTCAAAATATAGGGGAATTGCGCAACAAAGGTATTGAGGTAATGTTGTATGGGGATATCATCCGCTCTACTGATTTCACATGGAAAAGTTCTATAAATTTTGCTTTCAATGATAGCGAAGTGATGAGTCTTGGTGCTCAAAATAACTTGATTTTCGAGGGTGGACTTTCAAGATCGGGAAATGCTTCCGTACAGAATGTTGTTGGCCTAGCTTATGGACAGATCGTTGGTTACAAGTATAAAACAGATGCATCTGGAAATCGTATTTTTGACGACAAAGGTCTTCCTGTTCGCTCTGACGCAGTAGAAGTACTTGGTACCGGTGTCCATAGATTTACAGGCGGATTTAGAAATGACTTTACCTATAAGAATTTTAGCCTAGGCATGTTGTTGGATGTTAAGTTAGGAGGGAAGATCTTTTCGGGTACAAACCTAAACCTTTATGGCTCCGGTTTACACAAAGCAACTTTAGAAGGTAGAGATGGTAATATTGTAGGTAAAGGAGTTAATCTTTCTGGTGCGGCGAATACCACTGCCGTCGATGCGGAAACTTATTGGAAATATGTTGTAGATCAGTCTTTTACCGAAGAGTTTGTGTATGATGCAGGCTTTGTTAAGTTAAGAGAGATCTCTTTTGGTTATAAGTTGCCGAGTTCAATCTTGTCAAAAACACCTTTCAGAAGTGCTTCGTTATCTTTAGTAGGGCGCAATTTATGGACAATTCATAAAAACACACCTAATATAGATCCCGAATCAGCTTATAATACTAGCAATGCTCAAGGGCTTGAATTGAATGGTTATCCAATGACACGAAATGTTGGTTTTAACCTTAATCTAAAATTCTAAAAGAATGATTTAGCAGTTTGCTAAAAGATCAGATTGAGAATTAGTAACAGGAAAAAGAAAGAAAAAATGAAAACAAAACTACTATACCTCTGTGCTGTACTTGGACTTGGACTGTCCTCTTGTACTAAATTTGGAGACGTGAATGTCGATCCAGAAGCGATAGGGAAAGATAATATGGATTATAAATTGATCTTTACAAATGTACAGCAATATGGCTACGGTACAGAGTATGAAGCATGGCGTAATGGCTTGATCTATATCAGTACAATGATCCAGCATACAGCATCTGTAGAAAGCTATTGGAATGGCGATAAATATACCTACAGTGCAGGCTATAATGCAGCATATTGGGATCGTATGTATCCTAACGGTATTCGTGACGTTGTGGATTTAATGGAGAACTGGAAAGATAAGGAGAATTTTTATACGGAATACCAGATGGCACGGATCATGAAAGTTCTTATTTTTCACAGAATGACAGATCTTTACGGTGATGTCCCTTACTCTGAGGCAGGTCAAGCTTTTTATCAAGGAAAAGGATATCCCGTTTACGATACCCAGGAGTCCATTTATTTGGATATGTTGAAAGAACTTAAGGAAGCTGCAACGAATCTAAATGGTAAGACTTCTACAATTGGAAATGCAGATATCATTTATAAAGGTGATGTAGTCAAATGGCAAAAATTTGCGTATTCTATGATGTTACGTTTGGGAATGCGTCTTTCCAAAGTAAATGCAGAACTGGCCAAAACTTGGGTTAATACAGCCGTTTCAGGAGGTCTGTTTACCAGTAACGATGAAAGTGCACTTGTATTACATCCCGGTGCGGTTACAGCAAACAATAGTGCAGAACCATTCGCCAAGATTTACGCGCACGAAGATCCTAATGCTTACCGCATGAGTGAATCGTTCATCAATTTATTGAAAAATACGAATGATCCAAGATTACGATTCATTTCAACTGTTGTAGCAGATCCTGCTATTAAAGTAGATGATTCCCGTTGGTCAAGAGGTGATACCGCTGCGAGTAAACAAGTCGGCATGCCTAATGGTTATGATCAGATAAAAGGAGGAGCGACTTTTATTGAAGACTATCCACTGTATCCTGGAGCAATGAATAAATACTCTGTTGTCAATAGATATACTTATGCTCGTCTAGATGCACCTACATTTTTAGTGACTTATGCAGAAAATCAGCTTTTGTTAGCTGAAGCGGCATATCGAGGATGGATATCTGGTTCAGCTAAAAACTATTATGAAGCAGGAGTCCAAGCTGCGATGAAGCAATTTGCCCAATTTAGTATAGCCGGTATAGATGACGGTGCAATAGCACGTTATTTAACACAAAATCCATTTGTTGAATCTAAGGCATTGGAGCAGATCAATACACAATACTATATTAATACATTTTCGGATGAGTATGAATCTTTTGCTAACTGGAGAAGATCAGGATATCCGGTATTAAAGCAGGTTAATTATATTGGTAATGCAACAAACGGTACCATTCCAAGAAGATTTACCTATCCAACAGAAGAAGGAACAGTCAATGCAACTAATTACCAGCAGGCCGTTAGCCGATTGGATAAAGGAGACCAGATGACATCTCGCGTTTGGTGGGACAAACAATAAAAAATTAAAGTATAACGGCCAATATTTTTGTTGGCCGTTATACTTTAATTGAGATTGATAAAATTTTGAATAGTTATATTTTGAGTCCCTGTAGTTGAAATCTAAATATTTATTTAAATAGCGAAAGGAGATCTGTGATTTCAAAACCCTTTAAGCATAGTAAATCTACAATTACAGGACTCATGTTATCTATTCGATTTTTTTTCTATTATGAGGAGGGTGTACCTTTTTTAGAAATGTAAACTTAAAGCTAAGTTATACTGACGTAAATTGCCCTGAGTAATAAACCCTCTCCCTCCGTAATAATAATGTTTATTAAAAATATTGTCTGCCGTAAAATTGCATTTGAACTTTTTGTATTGATAACTGACCATACCATTAAAAAGTGTATAATCGTCTGTGGAAAAACTTCCAGCTTTTTTGCTGTTGATTATTAAATCCTGTCCGATATAATTTCCTCCAATACCTGCCGTCCATTTGTTGTCACCATATACTGGAAATTGGTAATTTGCATACCATGTAGCTGACCATTTAGGTCCTGCATTAACTGGCCTTAGACCTTTTGTTGCATCTTCTGCTTCTGTTATTTTACTGTCATTGTAAGCAGCTCCGCCATGTAAATATAAATTTTTTATAGGTTCCGTCTGGATGTCGATTTCTACTCCACGGCTATACTGCCTGCCACCTTGTATATATTTTGTAGCGTCGTTTTGATCTGCCATAACAGTATTGCGGATATTAATATCGTAATAACTTACTGTCGCTTCCAACAACTGATGCAGGGAAGAAATTTTTAGACCTGATTCCCACTGGCTACCGTACTGCGGTTTGAAACTGTACAATATACCGTTGATACTTGTGGGCGCAATGTTTTGGAAACCACTCATGTAGTTGCCAAATAAAGTAAATACTTTAGGTATGAACTGATAAGTAAAACCGATCTTAGGTGTTAAAGATGTTTGATTAAATGCGCCCGTAGTGGTCTGTGATACTAAATCTTTCGTACCACTATTTATTAATCGGTCATATCTGACACTTAACATGATTGATAGCGCATCAAATGGTTTAAGGACATTTGAAACATACGCAGCATACGTATTTTGAGGTGCTATTGTGTGACTTGGTTGCTTAGAAATAACCAATTTACTAATAAGATCTACATTAAATAAGTTTGCCGATAAAGAAGGGTTTCTAATAGAAACTGTATCTATGTATCCAGCATTTTTATAGTTTGCTGTATAACTGTAATGATAATAGTCAAGACCTATTAGGAGTTTATTGTACCAATTACCAATACTGAAATTGCCAATGAAATTTTGTTGTACTTGGTGGTTAGTGATATCTTCCGCATCATAACGTAATACTCTTCTTGCTACTGAATTATTATCATTGGTCAATAAGTTGGTTTGGTAATCACCGCTTGAAGTGCCATAAGTTGTGGCAACGTTCGTTTCTGATTGCCACTTATCAGATATTAAGTAAGTCACTTTACCATAAAGATTAATAGATGTTGTTTTCCATAATATGCTATTATCTGTATACGATCTATTGTAGTCAAGCATTAAATTTCTTGAATTTTCTATATTCACTAATTTTCCATTTAATTTAGGATTTCCCGGAGTAAATAATGGACTATTGGTCGCTTCTTTCCTTAAAAACTCAGCTTCAAACTTTACTTTTAACTTGGTATTTATTTGATAGTTAAAGCTTGGAGATAAAAATATGTTTTTATTTAAACCTTGATCTTGGAAGCTTTTTCTGTTTACATAGGTGCCGAACATTCTGAATAGCAGATTATGGCTGGAGTCTAAAACAGTATTGACATCCAAACTTGCACGCTGAAAATTATTATTTCCTGCTGTAAGTGAGAAATTGGTAAAAGTACTGTCTACGGGAACATATGTAACCACATTGATGAGTCCTCCAAAAACCATATTAGCGCCTCCAAATAAGGTGCCGCTAGGCCCTTTGACCACGTCTAACTGTTGTATGTTGCTATTATCATCACTATATTGTAAATAAGCATTTAGGCCATTTCTAAAATTACTTCTAGTTCTAAAACCGCGGATTGAAAAATTGGGAGCTAGTCCCGCCCAGCTTGGTGTCACTCCGGTTGCATTAGACAGCATAGCTGTTTGTGTATAATAATTTCTATTCTGCGTAAGTTTTATTCCCACGCTCGTCGTTACTTGTGGATTTTCATGATCATGAATATTTAAACGTGCAGTCTGAAAGCTAGACCTGTCTTTATCACTGATACGGCCTTTCACATATGCGGAATCTAACCGGTTTAATTTAAGGGAGTCTGTAGTTTGTGCGGTTACTCTACAGGTAAAAAGGAAAGAGACGATTGCATGGGTTAAGAAGAGTTTAAAATATATTGGACGTAAAGACATGAGTTACGGATGTTGAATTATAAATAGTTGAAAAATTTTGAATACAACTTTTTTAGAGTTGTGTCTATTAGATCAATGTTGGTTTAATATTTTAAATTGTTCGCAGTACGCATCAAAATAGCTGGTCGTGTATTTACCTGAATTTTAACTAATGAATGTGCTAATTTTGAATGTTATGTTATAGTGTTGTGCGAAGCACGTATGTGCAATTTTTCCTTCTCGTTAAGGACAAAGCGCTATATCCCTCATCAATAAATTCTATTGAATAAAGGCAACTCCTTTACGATTTTTATTTTTAAGTATTTGAGATAAGAAAATGCGTACCTATAATTAAATTGTACAACTTTTGGTAGCAGACTTTTAGCAAATTTGCTATAAAAATATAATTATGTGGTATAGATAGTAGGAGGTCTTAGTAACCGGTTGTAGAGATTTAGTTTCCACAAAGGGACATCAGTAAGTAGTGAATAACTTTGGTCAAAAATTGTAGAAGGACGGTTTTTTTTTAATATCGGGAAATAACTATGACAAATTAATAAGGTAGATTTGGAGAAAATTTCTTGAATATCTTTTTCTCTTTGGCCTTCTTTTTTCAAAGCCTTCATCAAAAAACAGTTACCGTTACAGTGCATTGTCACCGTATTTTTATTTACACAATACTTTGCCGCTATTTCGGAACGGTTTGCATAAAAACTCACAACTATAAAAAGTTTGCTTAAGCTCATCATAACGATACAGATCAATAGCAATATTGTTGTGAATGATTTCAAAAGCGATGTGATAATATGTTAAACCGATGCAAATATAATTGATTTTTTTAATCTTTTCAATATATTTGCAACATCATTGCATTAGCAGGTACTTATATGAAGCATTTTTCTTTTTTGATATTTATCCTGATCACTTTTCAATCTTTAAAGGCACAGAAATTAAGTATACGGCGTATTTTAGATCAAGAAAAATCAGTTATAACCGATACTACTTTTCAGTTAACTACTAGAGATAAACGAACTGTACCTATTCCTATCACATTGGTTAGCGGTTCAGAAAAGGGACCTACTTTTACCATTATAGCCGGGATTCATGGAATGGAATATCCGACCATATTGTCGCTATTGCAATTGCGTAAAGAAATAGATCCTAAAAAATTAAAGGGAAATCTAATTATAATTCCAATTGCCAATGTACCATCTTTTTATAGCCGTACTCCATTCGTAAATCCAATGGACGAAAAGAATCTGAATCGGGTTTTTCCAGGTCATCCCAATGGCAGCATTACTGAGGTGATGGCAGATTTTCTTACACGCGAAGTTTTTAGCGCAACAGATGTGCTTTTGGATATGCACGGTGGAGATGTAGGAGAAGATCTTATTCCTTTTATATGTTATTATAATAATGAAGAGTTCAAAGCACAGACTAAAAAGGCTGCTCATCTCAGTGAGATTAGTGGGTTTGATACCATTGTGTCCTATCCCTATATTCTCAATGCTCATCAACCTGCGATGTATGCTTTTAAGCAAGCCGTCAGTCAAGGGATTACTGCATTAAGCATAGAAATTGGAAAACTAGGTTACTGGAATAAAGACGAAGTCTCAAAGACCAATGATGCTATTTACCGTATGCTATTTGCTTTGAAGATGTATGATAAGAAAGATATTAGTCCGACTTCCTTTAAAAAGATCAGGTATACCAAACAAGCATATATTTCGGTTCCTGTTCAAGGTATATTTTATAGCAATATCAAGGCTGGCGACCATGTGCAACGCGATGATGAGATCGGTTTTATCACTGATCTTTTCGGTAATAAGATCAGTACAATTTTGGCACCGGCAACCGGAGTGATTCTTTATAAAATCGGTACGCCCCCTGTCAACATAGGAGAGACGTTATGCTGCATTGGTATTGATGATAATTTTTCAGAATAAGAGTTTGTGAATATTTAGAAAATATATTGTTACTGTTAAAATAAATCAATGCTTTAAATAGCACATTCTTTGAACTTTAGAAAATTATTCAGCAAACTTCTTCACAACCAAACTTTTAATTTATTGCTTATAAATAGAAAAATTAATTGAGATTCTATTAAATTCATTAGTAACCTGTATTTTTTATCGTTATGCTGTTTTAAAATATATTATTTTTCTTGTTTTATAGCCTCTTCATTGTATTTTGTGTTGTTAATTTCGATAATTGCTATAAAATAATTTGTTAAATTATTTACAATCAAACTTTCATATCACTATTTTAAAACAAAAGCTTTATTATGAATAAAAACCTAAAGACAATAGCTTTTCTCTCTATTGTTTATTACTACGGGTACTTATGCCCAAGTAGATAAGTATCAATGGAAAGAAGCAACAGAAGGAGGTTATCAATACAAGTATGTTACTAATGATCCCATTCAAACTCGTTTTTACAAATTGAAGAATGGTCTTACGGAAATACTTTGTCAATTACTGGTTTGATCTGATTGTTCTCGATAAATTCGTTCATGTCTTCAAATGAAGCTTTTGAGCCGGCCTGTACTCCGGTTATGGAAATGCTTTTCAGCATTACATCCAGTACGGATATTTCAGCACTGATACCGCCAAGCATACCGACAATGGCAATTCTGCCACCAAATTTTGTAGCCTTTAAGGTTTGGTAAATTCCTGTTCAAGACATCTCCAGTGCCAGATCTACTCCTAAACCGGCCGTTGTATCCAGCACTTTATCAGTCCACTCTGGTTCCGAAACATAGTTAATGGTCACATCTGCTCCCAGTTCTTTTGCCGTTTTCAATTTTTTATCACTACCCGAAAGGATCACCACTTTAGCTCCTTTTGCCTTTGCAAATTGCAGGGCGAAAATGGAAACACTATCGGTACCTTGCAACAGGACAGTTTGTCCCGCCATTAGTTCGTTAATATTTGAAATGGCTTCCCAAGCGGTTACACCCGCCAAAGGCGTAACAGCAACCTCCTCAAAGATCAGAGTGGATGGTGCGTTTACTAGAAATTCTTCCGGTACTGCAATGTATTCCGAAAATACGCCACGCTGCTCTATACCCAGACGCGTTTTCAAATCTTCAGGTTTTAGTTTCCCATTTTGCCAACCCTGTATGTAGTGAGTAGAGACACGGTCCCCGGGTTTGAAAGCCGTAACCTTGCTGCCGATTTGCTCTACAACTCCAACAGCGTCTGATCCTAGAATATGTGGTAGCGGTTTCTCAAAAGCTCCCTTAGCTAGCATCAGGTCTAATTTTTTAGTCCTTGAGCGTTCTTATTTTCAAAATTCTTCGATATAAGAAGCTGCTTCTAGAATAATTGATGAAGTTTCTTGGGATTTAGAAAGCATAGAAAGGTGTCCTGCATCCAAATTGAATACTTTTTCCGAGCTCATTCTCTTTGCCATTTCATTTTGGGTTTCAGCCGGTAAAATTTGATCATCGGTTGATATCTGGTACCAGCATTTCTTATTCTTCCAAGCAGGATCGTTCATTTCTGCGCCAATACATACGCTATGGATGGGACGTTGGCAAACGGCTAATACCATTCCATTCTCAGCATCAAGATCCTGACAAAGCGAATTATGAAATTGTTCTTCTCTAAACCAGAGAAATCCTTTCTTGTCGGGGTAAATATTTTCAGCACCGTAACTTTGCCTTCTTCCCAACAGCATTTCCAGACTTTCCCCTGTATCAGGAGCAAAGGCTGCTAAATAAACTATTCCTACAACGTTCTTATGATTTCCAGCTGAAGTTACGACTATGCCACCATAGGAATGACCTACCAGCAAAACCGGACTTCCGGCATTTTCGATCATATCTACTGTTCTTGCAACATCTTCTTCTACAGAAGATAGTGAAAGCTGTACGGCTCTAACGACATAACCTGCTTTTTGTATAAAAGGTATAACACCTTTCCATTGAGAACCATCTGCCCATGCACCATGCACTAAAATTATTGTCAGATTTTTTGTCATTTCCATTCTTTAAGATTGTCTTATCTAAGACAAATTTACAAGATATTGCTTTCTTAAAAATTCACTTAAGTTAACTTTTAGAAATACGCTTTCTTATTCTGCTTAATGACTGTGGCGTGATACCAAGGTAGCTTGCAATATATTTTTGAGGTATAAACCTAAAGATATGAGGACTTTTTTTTAGTAGATTTGTATATCTAGTTTCCGGATCAAAATAAAGCAGATCTTCAATTCTCTTCCTGGATTCCAAATACAACATCTCTTTCATTTCTCGTCCATAGGACAGCCAATAGGAATCAACGGAATACAGATTTTTAAGATCATCCTTGTGAAGAAGAAATAATTCAGAGTCTTCGACAGCTTGGATATTTAAGGTACATTCCTTATTCGACAAAAGACTCTCATATTCTGTAAATGGCTGCCCAGAAAAGTGGAAATTATAACTGATATCAGCTCCTTTGTCATTTATATGGAAGCTACGTAATGTACCGCTTTTTACAAATGCAAAATACTGACAACGGTCTCCCTGTCTTAAAAAGTATCCTGATTTTTCAATAAGCCTTGTTTTGAGCAATGGGAAAAATTTGTCGAAATGGAATTCACTTAGGTGAAAAATATTACTGTATAATTTGAAATTATTATCCATATCCTTTTGAAAAATAATATATATTAACCACATTAATAAACTGAAATAAATTTTATTAATTGATCACTTTTGTGAATAAAAAAACTATTCTTATTGATTTTTTAGTATCTTTTATGTTCTTTCAAAAGCAAATATAGTGAAATGCTTTCCATAGGAGTTATTCAGTTATAATTTTTTAGAATGTCGGCTAAATAAATACATCAAAGATTCTAGAAACAAAACTTACCAGTTTTGTAGACTCCTACATATGGTTCTCGAACCAATCAAGTACCAGTTGTGGATTTTTCCCAAAGTAGTTGTAGCCCTGAAAACATTGATCCGTTCCCTCAATCCAGAAGAGTTTCTTGTGAGTAGAGGAAATTTTGTAGTATATTTCCTGTACGTTTTGAAGGCTTGGTTAAAAAATCATCCTTCACTTGAACAACTAATGTAGGAAGGGTTACCGCACTTGAAAAATCGAGGCCAGACATAGGCGATATGAAAACCTGTTTTTATATAAAATACCTTGTCAAATAGTTCAAGTCCGTTATCAATTTTTTGATTTTCCAAAGCTTTCTGTACAAATACAGCAGGTGTTACGGGTTGAAGTACAATCATTGCCTTTATATGTTTGAATTCTTTGGTGTGCTTCTTCATCCCAACAATAGTTGCATTGGCTCCTAGATAACGATTGTACAGACCGACTTTCATTTTCTTCGTATCAGGACGTGATTTAGCATAGCGCAACGAACCTATCACATCACGGTATTCCAATAATCCATGTCCGTTGATACCTCCGCTTCCCATAACGCTCCTACCATGGTTACGCATATCATAGGTTAGAATATTGTATCCTGCGTCATGCAAGATTTTGTATTCCGGAAGAAAGTTTACCTCAAATTCTCCAAAATTTTTCCAAGGTTCAAGGTGTCCAGGATATCCGTAACGATTGCAGGGCATCGGATGATTAAAGATTAGCAGCTTATCCGATTTCCCGGGAATATAACGTCCTTCTATCGTTACGCCATCCATAGCCTGAAAAAAGATCTCTTCATGCTCCATATCATATTCATTTGGTGTTCTTAATATAGGTGTACGTGTGGAATGAGACATCATCTCAGCCATTCCGTTGATGAAGTCTTCGGGACTTGTACCTAGATTATTTTCCATTGACGTGCTATCAACTGTTTTCCTTGAAGCTGAAAGCCATGATAATGGCCCTAAAGCAAGACTGGCTCCGATCAGTATAGTTCTGCTCTTAAAGCTTCGACGGTTCAGTCCGCCATGTTGTTTTTCCGCTGAAGTATTTTTATTACTGTCTTTCATATATTATTATTTGGATAGTGAACTTGCTAGCACGGTTAATTTATTGCTCATAAACAGAAAAATTAATTGAGAGCCTGCTTAATTAAGTGGAGATCTGTTTTTTTTATTGTTTTACTGTTTTAAATAAGTGATTTTTCTTGTTTTTTAGTGTTTGCATTGTATTTTGTGTTGTTAATTTCGATAATTGCTATAAAATAATTTGTTAAATTATTTACAATCAAACTTTCATATCACTATTTTAAAACAAAAGCTTTATTATGAATAAAAACCTAAAAACAATAGCTTTTCTCTCTCTATTGTTTATTACTACGGGTACTTATGCCCAAGTAGATAAGTATCAATGGAAAGAAGCATCAGAAGGAGGTTATCAATACAAATACGTAACTAATGATCCCATTAAGACCCGATTTTACAAATTGAAGAATGGTCTTACGGTCATACTTAGTCCAGATACAAAACAGCCCCGTATACAAACTTATATCGCCACTAAGGCAGGTAGTAAGACAGACCCGAAAGATCATACTGGATTAGCTCATTATTTGGAGCATATGCTATTTAAGGGTACTGATAAATTTGGGAGTTTAGACTGGTCAAAAGAAAAACCTTTGTTAGATCAGGTGGACAATCTTTATGAAAAATATAATCATTCCACTAATGATACCGAACGTGCCACTATTTATAAAGAAATTGACCGCGTATCAGGCGAAGCCTCTAAATATGCTATTCCAAATGAGTATGATAAACTGATGAGCAGCATGGGGTCAAAGGGTACAAATGCATTTACATCATTCGAGCAAACGGTTTATGTAGAGGATATTCCAAACAATGTTGTGGATAAATATTTAGCTGTACAAGCCGAGAGATTTAGAAATCCTATTCTTCGATTGTTTCATACCGAGCTTGAGTCAGTTTATGAAGAAAAGAATATCAGTCTGGATAATGATAATAGCAAATCAACAGAAGCAATTTTCGCAGCAATGTTTCCTAATAATAATTACGGAAAACAAACTGTTCTGGGATCGGTAGAACATCTCAGAAATCCATCTCTGAAAGCAATTCGTCAATATTATGAGACCTACTATGTTCCCAACAACATGGGAATCATTATGTCAGGCGATTTTAATCCGACAGATGTAATCAAGCGTATTGATCATGCTTTTTCATTTATGAAATCCAAGCCAGTTCCGGCTTATACTTTTGAAAAAGAAAAACCTATCACGACGCCAATTTCAAAAACAATTGTAGGTCCATCTTCAGAATATATTTTGATGGGATTCCGCTTCCCAGGTGCGGCCAGTTCCGACGCACAATTATTAAATCTCATGGCCAATGTGCTTACAAATGGCTCGGCAGGACTGATTGATCTTGATCTTGTGAAATCGCAAAAATTGCTAGGTGCAGGAGCATTTTCTTATAATTTGAAGGACTATTCGATGTTGCTTCTTCAGGGAAATCCTGGAGTAGGCCAGAGTTTAGAAGAAGTTAAAAAACTTTTATTAATGGAGTTGGATAAATTAAAAAGAGGAGATTTTTCAGAGGACCTTCTTACTTCAATTGTCAATAATGAAAAGAAATCACAGATTAAACTGTACGAAAATTATAATCAAACTGCGGAACAGTTGATGTCTACATTTACTTCAGAGCTAGACTGGGCAAACGAACTGGCATATACAGACCGTTTATCCAAGATTACAAAAAAAGACATTGTAAATTTTGCAAATAAATACCTTTCAGATGTCAACTATGTGACCATTCTGAAGGAAAAAGGGCAGGACATGAATGTCGCTAAAGTTGAGAAACCAGCTATTACCCCGATCACTGTAAATAGAAATGTGCAATCTGCATTTTTAAAACAGATCAATGAGATGCCCGAGCAGGATATAAAACCGAAATGGATAAATTTTGAGCAGGATCTTTCAAAATCAAATTTACAAGACTTAGAATTATTAGCTGTTCAAAATAAAAATAACGAACTTTTTAGCTTGACCTATCATTTTGATTTCGGTAAATGGGATAATAAGTTATTGGGTATAGCAGTAGGCTATCTGGAATTTTTGGGTACAAAAGATAAAACAAGCGAGGAATTTAGCAAATTGTTCTATAAGTTGGCTTCAGATTTTTCTGTTTCCTCCGGTAATGAAGAAAGTAGTGTTTCCATCTCTGGCTTGAACAGTAATTTTAAAGAATCTGTAAGTTTATTACAGGATCTTTTACATAACTGCATCGTAGATGATGCCGCATTCAAATCTTATATAGAGCGCTTGAAAAAAGCCAGAGCAAATGCAAAGGAAAGTAAAGCGACTATCATGGAGGGTTTAAAAGCTTATGCACGTTATGGTGAAAAAAATCCTTTTAATTATACGTTCACTGACCAAGAATTAGACGCATTAAATCCTAAGGATCTAGTTGAGGTATTGCATAATTTAGCAAATGCAAAACATCGTATTTTGTATTATGGTCCTAAAGCAGTTACTGATTTAGTGGTGGATTTAAAGCCATTGAAAGATAAAAATACTTCATATTATTCATTAGAAAAAGGACTAAAATTTGTGGAAAAACCAACAAATGCAAATAAAGTCTTATTTGCACAATATTCAATGAAGCAGGTAGAATTGTTCTGGCTAAGAAATTCTGGATTATTTGATAAAAATCAGATGCCTACCATCACTTTTTTTAACGGATACTTTGGAGGTGGCATGGGGAGTATTGTTTTTCAGACTCTTCGTGAATCAAAAGCATTAGCTTACTCAACATATGCTTACTATGGTCAACCCCAAAAGAAAGCAAACCATGGTATGGTTGGGGCATATATCGGAACACAATCAGATAAATTTAAAGATGCGGTAAGTGGTATGAATGAACTCCTCAATGAGTTGCCTGAGTCTACTGTTGCTATGGAATCTGTAAGAACAAATCTTTTAAAGTCATTAGCTAGCGAACGTGTTACCGGTGTTAGTATCCTTTCCAGTTATTTGGGTGCTCAGCGTTTAGGTCTTACAGATGATTCTCGGAAAGTCATTTATGAAAAAATACCTCAACTTTCTTATATAGATCTCAAAGCTTTTCATACTGAAAATATCAGCCAAAAACCGTACACATATTGTATCGTAGGAGATGAAAAAGACTTAAATGATAGCAATATTACCAGTCTTGGCGATATGAAAAAATTAGATCTAAGTGAAATATTTGGGTACTAATAGCATATCTATACCGGATATATTTTAGTTTTTTAAGGGGGTCACGTTATTTTACGATGGCCCTTTTTTATTTTAGAGATTGTTTACTTAAATCTATCCAAGCAGAACCGTTTTAAAGAATATTATATTTAGTAATAATAGATCGCAAAGGAATTGAACTTTTCTGAACTTATCATTATAACCCGATCATAATTTCGTTTTTATAATTTTTTAGCTATTATATTAGTGATGTTGAAGCTGATTTTTTTAAAATTGCTTTATCTTTTACATGTTATTCTGATATGTAATTCCATTTCTAAAGCATTTTATCTTTTTAAACTAATTATCTATTTTAATTTTAGATAACTGTATTAGCAAAATGAGAGATGCAGACCAATTTTTTTGTGATATAAAAGATTTTAAATTTCTAATCACTAGTAAATTAAATTGGAAATTTAGTGTCACTTTTAGTTTCTGAGAGGACAAAATACGTTTGTACGGTATTTACTTGTGGAAGAACGGCTAATTTGTGTCTTAGGAAGACGTGATAGGCTTCCATGTCCCGGGTGGCAATTCGAAGCATAAAATCATATGATCCTGCCATTTGGTAACATTCCATTACTTCTGAAAATTTTGACACTTCTTTTTCAAAGTCATTAAGTACCTCTGCAGTGTGCGCTTTTAAAAAAACTTGTGAAAAGGAAATTAATCCAATACCTACTTTTTGTCGATCTAAGATGGCAATTATTTTCTTGATATAGCCGTTGGCTTTAAGTTTCCGAACCCGATCGTGAATCGCAGGAATGGATTTATGAAGGGCATAAGCCATTTGTTTATTACTCATTGTCGCATCTTCTTGCAGCAATCGTAGTAATTTAATATCTGTATCGTCTAGTTTATTCATTTGCTTTTTTTTAATAGGTGATAGTTATCATGATTTATAACCAGTAGAATAGCATGTCGATAACAGTTGAAATAAGTATATCTCCGGATGTTAATTTTTTTACTATGAAATTTACACTTTATTTTTAAGGTTTTATGCTTCAAAATGATTTTGTAGTTATCTATGCGAATATTCGTTGAATATGATAAATAAGCATTTATCATATTCAAAAATATCTATTTTGTAACTTTAGCATCCAAAGTGCAATTTAGAAAAATGATAGATCGGCCATTTGATGAGCTAAATATCTTTCAACGTCCAGTGCAGCCATACAACCAGTGCCTGCTGCAGTTATAGCTTGCCTATAGATATGATCCTGAACATCGCCACAGGCAAATACACCTGGTATATTTGTAGCTGTTGATCCTGGTAATGTTTTTATATATCCATATTGATCTAATGCTATCTTTCCTTTAAAAATAGCAGTGTTTGGGGTATGGCCTATCGCGACAAATAAGCCTGATACAGGTATAACAAATTGTTCGTTCGTATTATTGTCAATGGTAATAACAGCATTGACACCCCGATCATCACCCAGTATCTCCTTAACTTCTGTATTAAAATAGATTTTTATATTTGGAGTACTCATTACGCGGGCAAACATCGCTTTGGAAGCTTTGAATTCCGCTTTTCTTACTAGCATATGGACGGTAGTACACATTTTTGCAAGGTATGTGGCCTCTTCGGCAGCAGTATCTCCTGCACCTACAATCGCAACTTCTTGATTTTTAAAGAAAAAACCATCACATACTGCACATGCTGATACTCCAAAACCGTTATATTTCTCTTCCGATTCAATTCCTAACCATTTCGCAGTTGCACCTGTAGCGATGATAACCGTTTGTGCATTTATTGTTTTTCCGTTATCTATTTCGATTAGGTGCACATTGGCATCTGCGGAGAATTCTACTCGAGTGATCATTCCAAATCGTACATCTGCACCAAACCTCTGTGCCTGCTGCTTCAAATCGTCCATCATTAATGGGCCCGTTATTCCCTTAGGGTAGCCTGGAAAGTTATCAACTTCAGTGGTTTGTGTAAGTTGTCCTCCAGGCACCATACCTGTATACATCACTGGTTTTAAATCTGCCCTTGCAGCATAGATAGCGGCTGTATATCCAGCAGGTCCAGAACCAATTATTAAACATTGCACATGTTCAGTTAAGATTTCATTCATAAATAATGGACTGTTTAAGTTTGTAATTAATTCAAAAATAGGATGAATAAATTGAAGATTATATCACCTGTTAAATATTTGAAAAAATTATCAAATGCAATCATTATAACATTCGGTAACTGAATATTTTCTTGTTATGTGAGTTTTAAGCAATAGAAATTTCGGTAAAAATAGAACTGTTTTGATATTATTTTTGAATTTATTGATATTTGATTTAAGTTTTAAATATTATAAGAGAGCTATAAACCTGTTTCTACCATTTTTAGTTCTAACTAATTTAGTTTTAAAAATTTACTATTAAAAGTTATTGATAATGAGAGAGAAAGAGCAAATTTCCGTATTTGATATGTTTAAAATTGGTATTGGACCTTCGAGTTCCCATACTTTGGGCCCATGGCGTGCTGCACAGTCATTCATTAATGCTCTCGTCAAAATCAATCAACTTGAGAATGTTAACAGCCTTGTTGTTAATCTTTATGGTTCTTTGGCCAAAACGGGACTAGGGCATGGAACTGATGTTGCCATATTACTCGGACTATCCGGAGATGACCCTATCATCTTTGATGTTGATGATGTACTTCCTAAGTATAGCAGAATTAAAGATAGTCGCCAACTTTTCTTGAAAGGTGTCCATAAAATCGATTTTGATTATCAGAATAACCTAATTTTTCATTGGAACAAAATTGATGGCTACCATCCAAATGGAATGTCTTTTGTCGCATTTTTTAATGACGGTTCGTCTTTTTGTGAAAACTATTACTCCATTGGAGGTGGTTTTGTGGTGCAGAAGGAAGAAGTGTCGATTGCCTTTTCAAAATTCAATCTACCTTACCCTGTGGATACTGCTGCTGATTTAGTATCATGGACCGACAAATTAGATTGCAAAATATCCGAACTGGTATTTCGAAATGAATTAGTATGGAGGGATGAAGCATCAACATTAAGGAAAATGGATGATATATTTGAAGTCTTCAGTGCTTCTGTGTATAAAGGATGTCATAGTTTTGGGCATCTTCCAGGAGGGTTGAACGTTCAAAGGCGTGCTGGAGACCTAAATAAGAAATGGTTAAAAGCAGGTAATTATAATAATTTCGATAGTTGGATTAAAAAGATTGGAATGGGTGAGAAATCATTTGAATCAATATTAGATTGGGTAAGCTGTTTTGCACTTGCAGTTAATGAAGTAAATGCATCGTTTGGAAGAGTCGTTACAGCACCGACAAATGGTTCTGCGGGCGTTATTCCCGCCGTACTTTTATATATGATCATCTTTCGTGGCAAATCCGATAAACAGGCTGTTTATCAATTTATTGCAACAGCATCAGAGATCGGTTCAATATTTAAGAAGGGCGCTACTATTTCTGCAGCCATGGGTGGCTGTCAGGCAGAGATTGGTGTGTCTTCTGCTATGGCTGCAGGGGCTTTAACCGAATGCTTGGGTGGTACTACTAGACAAGTTATCATGGCATCAGAAATTGCGATGGAGCATCATCTTGGATTGACATGCGATCCGATTGGAGGCCTTGTACAGGTTCCTTGTATAGAGCGAAACTCGATGGGGGCTATCAAAGCGATTTTGGCTAGCCAGCTAGCTTTAAATTCAGATCCGATGAAAGCGAAGGTGAGTCTTGATGCGGTAATAGCTACCATGTGGGAAACAGCAATTGATATGAATACCAAATACAAAGAAACAGCGGAAGGCGGACTGGCGAAAAAAGTTCCAATAAGTCTAGCTGAGTGTTAAAAAAAAAAATTCCAGCTGATTTAATTATCCATTGTATTTATAAATCTACAGAAACCATAATATTTTTAAGGAAATCAGTTCCATAGTATTGCTTAGAAATATTTTTTTAACCATCTGATGGAATAAAAAAATCTGCTAACATAGATACTAGTGATCTTAAAGTCAAAGCATCATTGGTAGAAATTATATTATCTTACGTCTCATTAAAAAAAGACTCTCGTATTTGTCTCTATGATTACAAAAGAAATTCAATTTAGCATTGATTTCCGTTATTAATTAAAAAGTAGATTTTCACTCTATGTTCAATGTACAGCAATCTTGATTACTGATTATCAGCTAAAAGTCGGCTCAATATTATAACGTGCAGTACATTTGTTAGTCAAAAGTTAATAAATTGGAAGCACTCAGAACAGTATCAGGTAGATTTTGTAACTTTTGAATTTTTCAATAATAATGAGCAATAGCATTAAAACTGATAGAAAAAATGACATATTCAGTGTATTGTAAGAAGGATTTGTCTTAAAAATTGTTAATTTTACTTTAAATAATCATAAATTTTAGGTTTTTTTAGGAATTAAATTATAAGGCTTTCCTATTAAAAGCAAAATATCAATTTTAAATTTTGGAGTAAAAAGATGAGGCACCTGTCAAATGTAATCAATTATAAAAAACTTACTGATGGTGAGCTCATTTCTTTGATTAAGGAACAGGATCGTCTTGCTTTTACGGAAATTTATGATCGTTACGCCATCACGGTGTATTACAAAGTGAATAATATACTTCGTGATGAAAATGCTTCAAAGGACTTAGTCCAAGATCTTTTCGCTTCGATTTGGTCGAAGAGTGAAAATATAAAGAGCGAAGAAAATCTGGCGGGATATTTATACATAGCATCAAGAAATAGGGTGTTAAAGCTTATTCAAAAAGGAAAGACAAGATCCGACTACCTTACTGAATTAGGGAAATATTCTTCTTCGGTCAGTTACGATACTATTGAGAAACTTGATGAAAAGGAAATGATGATGCTCGTTGCCGACGAAATCTCTAAGTTACCGACTAAAATGCAGGAAGTCTTTCAATTAAGCCGTGTCCAAGACCTTTCACATAGAGAAATTGCTAAAGTATTAAATATAAGTGAAGCGACCGTAAAAAAACAAGTTCAAAACGCACTACGTATACTACGGGAACGACTTTCAAAGTATAACACTTATGGTTTACTTATATTAGCCTTGTTTAGAAGCTTTTAAAGGACTATTCTGTTTTTTAAAATCTAATTATTAAATTAAAGTTACTTTTTTTTTAATTTCTTCTACTCCCTTGATGTTCTTCAAGGGTATTACTTATTATATGATTAACAATTCAGGGGTATAGGTAAATTATTATGGACAATCAGACCGGACGTGACCTTTTAACCAATTATTTGGAGGATAATAGTAACGAACTTGAAAAGAAAGTCGTTGAGGAGTGGTATGCGAAACAATTGCTTGCAAATATTTCCGAAAAAACTGAAGTTGAAGATTACGAAAGGATTAAATCGGAAATGTGGGCTGCACTTGCAATCGAAAATAAGCGCACCTTCTACAGATCTAGCTTTTTGAAAGTTGCGGCAGCACTATTTATCATTGGCAGTATTAGTGTACTCTACTTTTTTCAAAATCAGATAATTCATAAAGAATCGAATAATTACGTCGAACAAGAAATTCTCCCCGGGACAACAGGGGCGACTTTAACGTTGTCAAACGGTCATCAGATAAAACTATCAGAAATACTGGACGGAGAACTTACAGAAGAAGCAGGAATTTCCATATCTAAGTCAAAAGATGGTTTTTTGGTTTACGGAAAAACGACTGATCGTCTTGAAAAGAATGTTATACATAAACTATCTACCTCAAATGGTGAAACTTTTAAAGTTATTCTCCCTGATAAATCCAAAGTATGGTTGAATGCAGCATCTAGTTTAACTTTCGATATAAATTTCGAAGGAAAGGATAAGCGAGAGGTGAAGCTAGAAGGAGAAGGGTATTTCGAAATTGCCAAAGATGAGCTTCCCTTTTTTGTTGAAACCGAACAACAAAAGGTACAGGTAACAGGTACACATTTCAATATTAATGCTTATCAAAAAAGCAATATTAAAACCACTCTGCTCGAAGGCTCAGTGAATGTTTTAACGAAAATAGAAACAAAAAAATTGCGACCTGGGCAGCAGTCTATAAATCGTAATGGTCAATTAGCAGTACGCAAAGAAGCTGTAGAAACCGCAGTTGCATGGAAGAACGGCTATTTTACTTTTGATGGGGATCTTAAGACTGCTATGGCTATGCTATCAACTTGGTATGATGTAGATGTTGAATTTACATTGTCTGCTCCCATGGATCTAAAATTATGGGGACGAATTTCTAGAAATAATACGTTAGCGGAAGTATTAAGACAGATAGAGCGAACCAACAAAGTGCATTTTAATATGAAGGGGCGCAAAATTTATGTAACCCAATGACAATCTAATTTATACATTAACAACCTAAGAGAATTATGAAGAAGAAAAGAGAAGTACCTTGACAAATTTAAAGTAGTAGGATATACTGAATAAAGCCGCAAAGTGTACCACCACTTCACGGCCAAAAAGTGAAGTAAATCTCTACATTCAATTGACTAACTAACCCAATTATTGTACAGAAACTAAACCATTATCAAAGGTATGGAAAATACTTTTAATTATCTCGTACGGCATATAGTACAGCCATCTAAAGTATTGCTTATTATGAAGTTGATTTTTGTCTTCATGACAATTTTTATAATCCAGGTTTCAGGATCAACCTTTGGGCAGGTTGTTTCCCTGAATAAAAAGAATGCTTCCTTAGAAGCCATCATTAACCAGCTACAGGAACAGACTGGTTATGATTTTTTATTAGATCGAGATATACTAAACAGTTTTGATAAAATTGATTTGGTTGTCAAAAACGTAAGCCTAAATGAAGTTCTTAAAAAAATCACTGCTAATAGCGATATCATTTACTCTATAGAAGGACGTTCTGTCGTATTGACAAGAAATAGCTCTAAATCGCGTGTTCAGGAAAAAAAATCAGTGCAACAAGAAATATTTGGTGTGGTAACCGATGAAAGAGGTAGCCCTCTTTCTGGCGCTACAGTGAAAGTTAAAGGAAAGCAAGTGGTTAAATCAACGGAAAAATCCGGCTCTTTTTCGCTAAATGAATTAGTAGCTGGAGATGTGCTTATTGTAACTTTTTTAGGCTATGAATCGCGTGAGTTCAAAGTGACCTCCTCCCATCTGGAAGGTAAAGATTACCTGATTATCCAATTATCTGCACTGGTAGGGCTATTGGACGAAGTCTCAATTGTCAATACCGGTTATCAAAAAATAAGTAAAGAAAACGTCGTTGGATCTGTTTCAACGATGAGTAGCAAAGAATTAGAGAAACGTAATACAGTAAATATTTTAGATAATCTTGAAGCAACTGTACCTGGTTTAGTCCAGTACCAGGGGGTGACAACGATTAGAGGAGTGAGTACAATGCAGGCTAATATGGGGGTATTGGTCGTAGTAGACGGATTACCAATCGAAGGCTCAATTGCCGATATCAATCCATATGATGTGGAAAACATCACTATATTAAAGGATGCTGCCGCCGCTTCGATTTATGGAGCCAGAGCTTCAAACGGCGTTATTGTAGTGACCACAAAAAGCGCTAAGCAAATTGGCAAGACTATAGTGGAATTTGGTTCAAATTTAACGGTTACAGAAAAGCCAGATTATAGTTATTACAATATGATGACAGCTACAGAACAGGTCGATTATGAGCGTAAATATAGTGAATGGTGGTTTAATGGCGGAGGAGGTACTATACCAGATCCGATAGGTTCTTTTGAATCTTCTGTAGCACAAGGCAGTATGATTACCCCGGTTCACTATGCAATCTACCGATTCAAATCAGATCCTGCAAATTTTAACGAAGGGCAACTTAATGAATTGTTGAACAAGTATAAGGAAAATGATTTCCTAAAGGATTACAGAAAACATGCACTTCGTAATAAATTCCTGCAACAACATAATGTTGCATTTCGGACAAATTCAGGAAAAGCCCAGAATAACCTTGTCATTAATTACAGGGATGACAATGGTGGCATTATAAATGCCTACGACCGGCAAGTAAATCTTTTCTACAAGGGGTCTTATAAGTTTAATGATTGGCTAGACGCAGAGTATGGGGTTAACAGTGTAATCGGGAAAAGTAGACAACATAATAGTAGGTTTGCGATTGATCCCTTGAGTGCGCCCGCTTATATGGGGCTGTATGATGCGGATGGAAGTCGGTCAGACCTGAGGATTTATTATAATGCATATAATAATATCACCGAAACAACTCCTGAACTTTTCTCTACGAGTTTTAATCACTTAGATGAACTGGAACGCGATTTCAATAACATTTCCAAGTTGAACACGCGGTATCATGTTAACTTGAACATTAAAATAATACCTGGATTGACGATCCGACCTATGTTTCAATATGAGGACAACCGTACAGATAACTCAGCTTATGCAGAAGCTAATAGCTACCGTATGCGTTGGCTCCAAAATGTCTATACGCAGCAATCTTCGGCAGGAGGAGGATTTGAA
Source organism: Sphingobacterium sp. MYb388 (assembly GCF_037479535.1). NCBI lineage: Bacteria > Pseudomonadati > Bacteroidota > Sphingobacteriia > Sphingobacteriales > Sphingobacteriaceae > Sphingobacterium > Sphingobacterium sp. MYb388. The sequence continues at coordinate 519,130 of NZ_JBBGYV010000002.1, forward strand.
TATACAAATTTACTACCTCAAGGTGGTATGCTTGCAACCAGACATGCCAAAGGTGCTAGTTATACCACAAGAGCACAGGCAGATTATGTTAAAGAATTCGGTAAGCATTCCCTAAATGCATTGGCAGGTGTAGAATTCCGTGAAACACGATATGGCGGTACAAAAGGACTTCTCTTGGGGTACGATGAGCAATTACAGATCCACAGTACAGCTAATGTGAATTTTGGCCAATTATATCAGATGACATCTAGTTTTCTGATACCAGGCTATAATCCGCAACAGTTTGATTATTCAACTTTTGCAGATAATATAGGCATCATTGTCGAGGATTGGCACAAATTTGCATCAGCCTATTCAAATCTAACATATACATATGACGGGAAATACAATGCATTTGGTTCTGTGCGAAAAGACTATGCCGATCTATTTGGTGGAGATAAGAAATATCGTGGGAGACCGCTATGGTCTGTAGGAGCATCCTGGATCGCTTCAAAGGAAAATTTCCTTAGTCAATATTCATTCATTAACTTTTTAAAAGTAAGAACTTCTTATGGTCTTACAGGTAATATGGATCCTACGACACCGGCTATTTTAGCCGCAACGACTGGAGTCAATGAAGAAACAAGACAACCAAATGCTTCGGTTACAACGCCTCCTAATCCATTTCTTCGATGGGAAAAAACAGAAACCATCAACTTCGGAATTGATTTTTATTTGTTCAGAAATAAGATTAAAGGTACAATAGACTGGTACAGGAGACGAGGTACTGATCTTTTGGCTAATAGAAGAATGGATCCATCTGATGGTTTTTCTTCCATGGTTATTAACAACGCAAGTATGCTAAATAATGGAATTGAAGGTAGTCTAGGTTATGAGTGGTTTCAACCGAAATCAAACGAAGACTTGTTCTGGTCTACTAACCTCATAGCATCCTATAATAGGAATAAAATTACCTATGTTGATCAAGTTACAAGAGCACCTTTTGAACTTGCAATGGGTGATGGATTTAAAGAGGGATACCCTGTACGATCTCTTTTTTCTTTCCCTTTTGCAGGTTTAAATGAACAAGGATTGCCGCAGTGGTATAATGGGACAGGTGGTGCTACTACGCAGTCATTAAGTGCTGCTGATATTGATGCTATGGTATTTTCCGGAGGGACTGATCCCAAAATTAATCTAGGATTAAATAATGATTTAAATTACAAGGGATTCTCAGTTAGTATTTTTGCTGTCTATTATGGAGGTCATTATTTTAGAAATCAGCCTTATCCTGTTCCTGAACTTATGCAGGGACCATTTAACAGAGCATTGCCAAACTATCTATTAGCGAGTTGGACACCTGAGAATACCAATACTTATGTACCTGGAAGTGGTGAATATTATAGGGAAACATCTTCAACAAATCAATATGAATTTGCGGATAGAGGCGTTCGCTCTGCCGATTTTATAAAGATCCGAAACATCGTCTTTGGTTACAGCCTTCCACAATCGTTGGTCTCAAAAATGAAAGCTAGCAACATTAAGTTTCGCTTTCAGCTAAATAATCCTGCTACGATATGGACAAAAAAGAATGATCTAAAAATAGACCCAGAGACATTAGGATTGCCACTTCCGACCTCTTATGTGATGGGTATCAGTGCTAATTTTTAATAGAAAAACAGAGTATGAAAAGTTTCAGAAATTTAGTATCCATCGTTGCAGTGCTTTTATTTTTGAGCAGCTGTGAAAAATATACAGATATTTCACCAAAGGGTAAAAACCTGCTCGCCAGCGCAAATGATTTGGATTTATTAATGAATGTCAATTATTCAGGTAATGGATTTAATACACTTAAGCAGTCTGTATTAATAAACGATATGTATCCCCAGGTTACCAATGTTCCAAATCTTATCAGTGGTAATGTGAAAAGTCTCAATTACGCTTTGCTAACTTATGATGAGACGATTAACAGGGCAGACCTGACTGGTACCGATGGTCCTTATGAAGGTTTGTATGAAATTATCTCACGTGTATCCAACATCGTATTGACGCAAGCTGATAATGCAAGTGGCGATCCAAATTTGATAAAACAGTTAAAGGCTGAAGCACTTATTATCAGAGCTTATTTGCATTATATCCTGGTCAATATTTATGCAAAGGCATATGACCCCGCATCGGCGGCTACGGATGGGGGCATTCCGTATGTTGACGATATCGTACTTAACGATGTGAATTCCAAAAATACAGTGCAGGAAGTATATGAAAAGATGGTGGCCGATGTGAATGCCGCTCTTGAATTAGAATCTTTACCTGATAAACCTAAAAATAACATGCGGGTGGGTAAAGCATTTGCATTCGCTGTCAAAGCACGCATACTACTGTCAATGCGTGATTATGAAGGTGCTTTAGAGGCATCAGATGCTGGCTTGCAATATAATAACGTTTTAGAAGATCATCGTCCTTTCCTCCCTGCGGGTAGTGGAGGGTCGGGTTTGGTAGTTGCTCGCGATGGGCTTACAGCACCAGATAATTTACTTTATGCCTATTTTGGTAAAGCATGGCCAAATACCTTTGCTCCAACTTATGAGATTTTAAATAATTACTATGAGACAGGTAATATATTGAAAGATCATACGCCCACATATGACTATGTATATGGTCAGATTCTTTATGGGCTTCCTGATATACCTATGTTTTTCGCCTTTTCTTATCAACAAAATGCTGCGGGAATGACCACATCAGACCTAAGTCTCGTTAAGGCCGAAGCACTTATCCGTCAGGGACAGATTTCCGAAGGGATGGACATTGTCAATCAGATCCGTATTAGACGCGTTTATCCCTACACACCTATTTCAGCTTCAACGGAAGCTCAAGCAATGGGATTACTACAGAAAACGAATAGGATTGAATTTTTATTTACCTGGAGAAATTTTGTGGATATCAAGCGTTGGAACAAAGAGGGCATATATACTGTATTAACCCAAAGGACAATAAACGGAACAACATATACCTTATCTCCGTCATCGCCCATGTGGATCTTTCCTTTTCCACAGAGTGCAACAAATTTTAACCCGACGTTACAACAAAACTATTAAATAACTAAAATTAAAGAAATTAATATGAAAAATAATTCTAAAAAAATGAACATTTTAAAATTGAAGTTTATTGTTGTTGCACTTTTACTTTTTACAAGTGTGCAAGCGCAGGAAAAAACAAAACTGGGTATTGGTTCTAAAATCCCTCCTTTACGTTATGCAAAATGGATTAAGGGCACAGAAATCAAGGAGTTTAAAGAAAACCACGTCTATGTTTTCGAATTTTGGGCCACCTGGTGTGGACCTTGTATCGCTGCCATGCCCCATCTTTCCGAATTGGCGAAAAAATATGATGGAAAGGCAACTTTTATAGGTGCCAATGTTTGGGAGAAAGTGGGCGATAGGCCTTATGAATCATCTCTGCCTGCGGTTGAAAGGTTTGTTAATTCAAGCGGTGATCGTATGTCTTACAATGTTATTGCAGACAATAACGCCCAAGACATTTCAAAAACATGGCTTGCTCCTGCCGGTCAAGCAGGAATTCCGGTAACATTTATAGTTAAAAACAATATTATCCAATGGATTGGTCATCCTATGAAAATTGAAGAGGTGATTAATGAAATTATCGATGGATCTTTTGATCCGATCGCCTATCAGAAAAAGCATGAAAAGGAAAATTCAAAAGAACAGGAACAACGCGATAAGATTAGCCGCATTTTCAAAGCAATTACTACCGCAGCTGAAGCAAAAGATTTCGACTTAGCGTTTAAACTTACTGACGAAGGTGCAATTGAGTTGCCTGTAATGAAATATGCACTGAAATTTCAGAAGTTTAAAATTTTACTTGATAACAAGACTGAATCAGAGGCAATGAAGTATGCCGATGAATTATTGAAAGAAGATCGTGATAGTTATGCAACGATGCTCGCTGTGACCATTACAGACAAGGACGGTCTTTCAAAAGAAAGCTACGCATTAGCTAGTGAAATTTTCGAGAACGATTCAAATAAAGTATCTATGCTTTTAGAAAAATTAGCGCTTACTTATAGCAAAATGGGCAATTATCAAATGGCTGTAAATTCGATGGAAAGGGCTATTGCCAAAGGTCAGGAAGAATTGAAAGATGAGAGTTTTGTAGGGCGTATTTTTGACTATACTATAGAAGATTATAAAAAGAAGTTAGCAGAGTATAAATCTAAATTATAGCAGATGATTAAAAATTTAGTTGTACTCCTCATGTTAGTTCTTTGTAGTAAGGAATATTGTTACTCACAACAAATGAAGCCTGGTACGGTAATTCTTTTAGCGACAAAAAGTGCGGTCAATATAGATCGCGCTGTAGATTCGTTACTGAATGGTTCTGAAGAGGATGCAAATTCTGTATTGCAATATTATCGAATTAAACAGGATATTGCTAAGGTCAATAGCGTCACGGATATAATTTCAAGAAAATATCCGCGAGGTGAGGCAGCAGCGATACAAGCGACACTGCATCTTCATCAGCAATCTGATATGGTTGAGGTAGAAAGGCTATTTGATGAGTTTGTTAAAAAGTTCGACAACCAGCAGGTGATTAACCTTTATCCAGTTATGGCCGACAGAGCTGCAAAAAGTAGGAGTCTAGAGCATTTTATTAAATATTGGGGTAAAATTCAAGATACCAGGACGAAAGATATGATATTGAAACTTTGCGGTCCGATGTTGATACAACGTGATCCTAATCGTATGAAAATTCTCTTTGACAAGAAGCTTTCAGAGTTTAATATCGAAAAGGATAACCTAAAGGAATATTATGATCTATTAGAAATCTATTCTGATATCTATATGGAGTTAAAGGATTACCCTAAAGCACTAAATGAGATCGAACGTGTGTTTTTATTCCGACAGGAAAAAAGTGACGATTTATTGCAGAAGTATGCTAACCTATTATCTTTAAACAAGCAGTACGAAAAATCTTTTGTCATAGTTGATAGTTTAATACGTAAAGGAAAAGGTAATGAAGAATTAAAGAATGAATTGACAATATCGTTTAATCAACTTTTTCCATCAAATGACGTTGAGCACTATTTGCAAGGTATCCAGTCGAAGCTTAAGATGCAGATAACAAAGGATATTGCAAAGGATATCATCAAAGAAAAGGCTCCTGATTTTCTAATTACAGATGCTAAAGGTAAGTCCTACCGTTTAGCTGATTTCAAGGGTAAATACTTGATCTTGGATTTTTGGGCGACGTGGTGTGGACCATGTAAAAAGTCTTTTCCAGCAATGCAACAGGCAGTAAACAAATTTGAGAAGGATACTGATGTTAAGTTTTTATTCATACATACTTGGGAGCGTTCAAAAAATCCAATTGAAGACGCTGTCACATATTTGAGAGAGAACAATTATACGTTTGATCTTTATATGGATCTAAAAGACGATAAGACTAGGGTAAATCCTGCCATATCTCAATTTGGAGTAGATGGCATACCTGCAAAATTTGTTATAGATCCTCAGGGTTTTATTCGTTACCGTGGAGCAGGTTTTGATGGGGGCGACGATACATTGGTCTCGGAACTTTCTGCAATTATAGAATACATTAAACGTAAGTAATGCGTACACAAATAACAGGAATTTCCCTAACTAGCCCTAGGGATTTCCTGTTATTTTTGTTTTAATTAAATTAACTATTTTTTTACTAAACCCTTTGCTTTTAATATTGTCCACTATGAATATCGAAATTTTACAGCCGATAGTACACTATACTCTTCATCTTCTAGCGCCAGGATTAATAGCATTTGTTTTTTTTAAAAACCAGTGGAAGCGGGCTTGGATCATTATGATTGCCACTATGTTAGTCGATCTTGATCATTTACTCGCCACTCCTATTTTTGATCCCGGGCGATGCAGTATAGGGTTTCATCCTCTTCATTCTTACTATGCAATCGGCATTTATATTTTATTGGTATTATTTCCAAAAACAAGAATCATAGCAGTAGGTTTACTCTTCCATATGTTTACCGACTGGCAGGACTGTCAATGGTCTTATCTGATGAAATAAAAAGCTAAATTTGTGATATATGGAAAAATTTGAAGATTTCAGTTCATACAATCAATATCTTGGCTTGGTTGCTCCGTTCGACAATGATATTGATGTTGGATATTATTCACCAAAAGAAATGCTATTGAAGTCAGATCCTATCATAGTAGATTTTTACAGGATTTCTATCAAGATGGGATATAGCAATAAATTTGACCCCAATGCAATACCTTTGAATGCTGTATTTTTCAATAGTCCTGAAATTGCAGTTGGTTGGGATGTCGATCCAACATATACCGGGATGTACGTACAGCTTTCAAAGAAAGTAATCGACCAGAACCGGTATCTATTCAGAACTTACCTTGACTATGGACAGCACGAGGCTTTGTATCTGACTGATGAGGAGGTGGAAGAAATCAGTGCCGTTTTTCAATTGATGATTAAATATTACGAAAGGGGAAAGCGAAATTTTAATGTTCTGCTGTCTTATGTTAATGTGCTGATATCTTTGGTAGAAGCATTTTATATCAGACAGTTTTCCACCGATCCAAAGCAGTACAACCGCATCGTTTCAGACTTTCAGCAGAGTTTAATAGACTATTATAAGCACCCTGTGAAACAACTTCCTGGCGTTCAGTATTTTGCAGACAAATTAGGGTTGACATCGAATTATTTGGGTGATATAATAAAGCATTTTACAAAGAAGTCTGCTCTTGAAAATATTCACGAATTTGTAATTAAGCGGGCAAAAGAATTATTGGAGCAAAACCAGCAAATGAATACAGCAGAAGTAGCTTATCAGTTAGGATTTGAATACCCAAATTATTTTTCAAAATTTTTCAAAAAGCAAGTCCGTTTATCTCCAAAAGAGTACCGATTACAGTTCACCAAAAATTGAGAGAGTACATTTATGCAATGCCTTCTTACGAAGTTTTTTTTATCAGTAATCTGTTTCTTTTTTTTTAGTAGTCTGTTTCCATTGGTTGCATTTCAAGCTTCTAATTTTGTATTATCATTTTAAAACAAAAGTATGAAAGCAAAAATAACTTTGATAACCTTGATCATGCTGTTATCATTCGGAAGCAAATTATTGGCTCAAAACACGCCATCTAAACCGAATTCTACAAACAAAACGGTTTTACTGATTAATACTCATTTAACCTACCCAGGTTGGTCAGAAGGAAAACTAAATGCTTCATTTTACAATGTGGCAAAGGAATTTTTTATCTCAAAAAAATCAATAATTGATAAAGCAGCTTATTTATAGAGGTTTAAAAGACATGAAATCGTAATAGGTAACGATTTAGTAATGGTGCTCTTTGCATTCAATTTCTTCAATTCACCTTGTAAACTCAGCTTCAAAAATACAAAAAATAACAAGCGTAACGAACTTCAAAGATTATTTTATTCTTTAACCAAAATAAACTATTTGGCTACGGCATCATTACAAAAGATGAATTTTGTAAATTTGTGTAATGAAAAAATTTGTAGACTTCACTTCATACAATCAATATCTTGGTTTAGATAGCCCGCTGAACAATGATATCGACGTAGGCTATTACGCTCCTGAAAAAATGCTACTAAAATCAGAACCAATCATAGTTGATTTTTACAGGATTTCTATAAAAATGGGGTATATAAATAAATTTGACCCCGAAGCTAAGCCTTTGAATGCAGTATTCTTCAACAGTCCGGAAATTGCTGTCGGTTGGGATGTAGTTCCAACCTACACAGGTATGTACGTGCAACTTTCAAAAAAAATAATCGAAGAGAATCGTAATCTTTTCAAAACCTATCTCGACTACGGACAGCACGAAGCATTGTATCTGACCAACGATGAGGTAGAAGAAATTAGTACCGTATTTCAGTTGATGATCAAATACTACGAAAGGGAAAACAGAAATTTCACGGTGTTACTGTCTTATGTTAATCTACTTATTTCATTGGTGGAGGCATTTTATAAACGGCAATTTTCTACCGACCCCAAAATATACAACCGTATCATAACCGATTTTCAGCACGAGTTAATCAATTATTACACCCAGCCAGTTTCCCAACTTCCAAGCGTTCAGTATTTTGCCGACAAATTGGGACTGACATCGAATTATTTGGGCGACATCGTGAAGCATTTTACCAAGAAGACTGCCCTTGAAAATATCCACGAGTTTGTGATTAAAAAAGCTAAAGAACTATTGGAGCAGAATATAGAAATGAATACCACGGAAGTAGCTTATGATCTGGGATTTGAATACCCTAACTATTTTTCAAAATTCTTTAAAAAGCAAGTCAACATGACGCCTAAGGAATATCGACAACAGGCTATAATAAAAAAATAGAGTTCTCTAAACAGTAATCTTTAACTATCAGTAGTTTGTTTCTTTTTTAGTAGTATTTTGTTTCCTAAGCTTTTAGAATTCCGTTCTAATTTTGTCTGACTCAGTTTAACTTACAAAACGATTAGGCAAAATGAAAAATAACAGCAAATCAATACTGTCTACCATTCTTGGAACGGCGGTTGTTTTTTTAGCCACATCCTGTGGCCAAGTTTCCCAACAAGATAAAACCGCCACAAGTTCTTCCGCTACACCTGTGACCGAACAGGCGCATGGTTATCTAGTCGGCAACTACACGATCATCGATCAGGAAGGCTATCTCCAATACAGAAAAGCTTCGGAGCCGATTCTTGCAAAGTACAATGGCAAAACCGTCATTTACGATGCAAATGTAAAAACACTGGAAGGAGACCCAAATCCTGTCATTGAGGTTACCGAATTTCCAACTGTATCCGATGCAGAAAAGTTTTACAACTCGCAGGATTATGCCCCCTTAAAAAAGATACGTAATGCTTCGACCAAAGGCTGGTTACTTCTAGCAACTTCAATCCCTCCCGCCCAAGGAATAAAAGGCATCGAAGGACAGCCTCACGGTTATCAGATTGTAAACTATACCATCAATGACAAGGCGACATTTCAAAAATACATGGATGCGTCAGGACCGCTTAGTCCAAAATTTGGAGGCGGTGTTCCGATTTTTGATATGAACAGTAAAGCACTTGAAGGAACACCAGGTAATATATTTGGTGTAGCAGAATTTCCTTCACCTGCCGATGCAGAACAGTTCTACAATTCACCCGAATATACTGCCGCTAAGAAATTCCGTATTGCCTCAACAGAGAACAGCATAACCGTGCTGGCGAGTTCACTATCCAAATAATAATTAAAAAGAACATTACATGAAAGACAGTAATAAAAATACTTCAGTGGAAAAACAGGATGGCGGTCTGAACCGCCGAAGTTTTATGAGCAGAACTACATTGATTGGAGCCGGTCTTGCTTTAGGACCATTATCATGGCTTTCAGCTTCCGCAAAGACAGTTGATAGCACACCAATGGAAAATAATCCAGGTCAAAGTTCGGATGATTTCATCAATGGAATGGCGGAAATGATGGCACATTCTACCCGTACGCCTATATTGAGGACGCCCGATGAATATGGCATGGAGCATGAGGAAATCTTCTTTCAGGCTATGGACGGGGTAACGATTGAAGGATGGTTCATACCAGGCAACTCCGACAAGCTGCTCATCTTCAACCACCCGATGCCCTGCAATCGTTACGGATATCCCGGTCATCTTGATCCATGGAAAAACTTTGGTGGCTTTGAAGTGAATTTTCTTCCCGAATACAAGATCCTTCATGATGCGGGATACAACATCCTGACCTACGATATGCGTAATCACGGTCGAAGCGGTATAGGAAGTGGAGGTATCAATGGTCACGGACTGTTAGAGTATCGCGATGTAATCGGTTCACTACGCTATGCCAAATCCCGTCCGGATACAAAAAAAATGAAGGTGGCACTATATAGCCGCTGTCTTGGTGCCAATGCGACAATTGTAGGCATGAAGAAACATCCCGAAGAATTCAAACATGTTAAAGGAATGATCGCTTTGCAACCTGTAACACCTGCTGTATTTGTTCAAAAAGCTGTGGAAAACCAAAAAATTGCCAATGGGATGGAACTGTTCGATGCAGCATTCCATGTTAAAACAGGCTTTCATATTGCTGACGTATGGCCAATCGATTATTCCAGCGCAGTGACCCTGCCAACATTTGTTGCACAGGTTAAGAATGACTTGTCAACAAAACAATCAAACGTGCAGGAGATATATGATAAGATGTCTGCAAAAGACAAAACACTATTTTGGATTGAAGGAACCGATCAACGTTTCCAGGGGTATAATTATTTCGGTAAAAACCCGCAACTGATATTGGACTGGCTACAGAAACACATGGGTTAAAGCCATATTTCAGTGAAATCTTCATCTAACAAAGAACGCCATCACGGCGTTTTTTTATTATATGTAATTTGTTTCTTTTTTAGTGGTAATCTGTTTCCTTATTGGTCAGTTATACCTTTTAATTTTATCAAATTAAAAATATAGAAATAATGAGACAACGGATTTTTTTTATAATGGCTATCATGCTGTTTTCAATCAGCACGAAAGTGGTTGCACAAAATCAGAACAATAGTAATACTGTCAAACAAAAGACGGTACTGATTATCAATGCACACCTGACCTATCCGGGATGGTCCGAGGGTACGCTCAACAGATCTTTCGTCGATAAGGCAAAGGAGTTCTTTGTCTCCCAATCCTACAAAGTTTTGGAAACCAAGATTGAAGATGGATACAATCCTGATGAAGAAGTTGAAAAGCATTTGCAGGCAGATATCGTGATTCTGCAAACGCCTGTTAACTGGATAAGTACGCCTTGGATCTATAAAAAATATGTGGATGAAGTCTTCAACAGCGGGTTGCACAGCAAGAAATTCCTTGCGGGTGACGGCCGTGTCGCAGGAGACCCCAGCAAGCATTATGGCACTGGTGGAAAAATGCAGGGCAAGAAATTCATGATTTCAGCAACTTGGAATGCCGCTGAAAAGGATTTCAATGACAAATCACAATATCTTTTCCAGGGAAAGGGACCTGCGGATGTTTTCTATAACATTACTACGAATTATCGTTTCTCCGGTTTCGATATCCTTGAAGGATATAACTGCTTCGATATATTCCATAGCAAGCGTATCAAAGACGACCTGGATAACTATCCGGCCCACCTTAAAAAGGTACTTGGGCTTTAAACTAGAATTTAAAAAGAACAATCAAAGATTTAATACATGGAGACAATAAAAAACGTACTGCTGATCAATGCACATCTTACCTATCCAAACTGGTCGGAAGGAACCCTAAACCGCTCATTCATCGAAGCAGCAAAAGATTTTTTCCTTTCAAAGGGATATCAGGTTGTAGAAACTACCATTGAAAATGGGTATGCTCCAGATGAAGAGATGGAAAAGCACCTAAAGGCTGATATCATTATACTACAGACGCCTATCAATTGGTTTGGAGCACCTTGGATCTACAAAAAATACGTAGATGAAGTCTTCAATAGCGGTCTACACAGTGCAAAATTCCTTGCGGGTGATGGACGCACCAAAGAAGATGCAAGCAGACAATATGGAACAGGTGGTAAAATGCAGGGCAAAAAATTTATGGTCAGTGCGACTTGGAATGCTCCTGAAGAATCGTTTGGAGATCCTTCACAGAAGCTGTTCGAAGGGGAAACCACTGCCGGTTTCTTTAAACAGTTTACCAGTAACTACCGTTTTTGTGGTGTTAATATTGTGGACGACTACAACTGTTTTGACATCTTCAAAGATGGCGATATCAAAAGAAGTTTACAAGATTACCCATCTCATTTATCAAATGTTTTTGGGATAGAAGAAACGGTAAATTCCGAACAAATTATAAATCAATAAATAATCTGAATGAAATCAATAGTTGTAAATGGAGGTTACGGGGTTGAGAGAATCTCACTGTTAGAGCAGGATATCCCATCAATCAATGAGCGTGAAGTACTTGTCAAAGTAGTAGCTGTATCATTGAACCAGCTAGACCTGATGCTAGCCAAGGGAGCTTTTGAGAAACCGCTACCACATATTCTGGGTTCAGACGCTGTAGGAGTTGTGGAGCAAATCGGCAGCGAGGTTACGGCCTTTAAAACGGGCGATCGTGTATCCACACACTACATACAGGGCTGGCAAAAAGGAGAGTTAAAACCCGAAGACTTGAAAACACGTCTGGGTATTGAGCAGCGTGGCGTATTTTCGGAATACATTGCAGTACCAGAAGAATTTCTGGTTAACGCACCATCCAAACTCACCTTTGAGGAGGTTGCTGCTATGCCTTTAGCGGGTGTAACCGCTTGGGAAGCCATTTCAAATGTCGGAGAACTCACGGCAGGTCAAACCGTTCTGTTGCAAGGTACCGGTGGTGTTTCCATCTTCGCCCTGCAATTTGCAAAGGCAAAAGGAGCTAAAGTTGTGATCCTTTCGGGTAGTGATAAAAAATTGAAAACGGCAAAAGAACTGGGAGCAGATGTGACCATTAACTATGTTTCTGAACCGGAATGGGCCGGGAAAGTGCTGGATGCAACTGCCGGTTTAGGAGTAGACCTTGCTCTGGAAATGTCCTGGACAGGAATTGCCCAAACCTTAAAGGCTACAAAATTTGGCGGCAAAATTGCTGTTGTTGGTATGCTTGGCGGTATCAGTGCTGAAATATCCGTACTGGATGTGATGTTGAAAAGCATTTCCATAACCGGAGTACAAGCCGGCTCAAAAGCTTCGTTTGAAGCCATGAACCAATTTATAGAGAACAATCATATCAAACCTGTAATTGACAAGGTATTTCCATTGTCTCATTCTAATGAAGCTTTCCGCCATTTTGATGAGGGAAAGCATATTGGGAAAGTGATTGTTCAGTTTTAATCAACGAATATTAAACGTAATTTGTCAGTTCTCAGATTGAACTGAATTTGTAAATGGATGAAAATTTAAAATTGATACAGACTCTGGTACATTATAGCTTGCATTTTTTAGCACCAGGGCTACTTTCATACTTCTTTTTCCGGTCGCAATGGAAGCGGGCGTGGCTGATCATGCTTGCAACAATGTTGATTGATCTGGATCACCTACTGGCCACACCGATTTTTGACCCCAATCGTTGCAGTGTTGGGTTTCATCCCTTACACAGCTATTATGCAATTGCAGTTTACTTTGTATTACTGCTGTTCAAAAGAACAAGGATCATTGCAGTAGGACTTTTGTTTCACATTTTTACCGACTGGCAGGATTGTTATTGGCCAGATCTGATTTCAATCCTATGTGGTGGATACAAACGGTAGTCTCAAAATAAAAAGCTAGCGTATATGAGATAAATATAAAAGAGGGTTCCGATACGGAACCCTCTTTTGTGCTATTGGTAAAGTAATTATAGATTTTTTGGCTTCCTTGCGAAATAGATCTGTATGATAGCACTATTCCAACAGATTTATTTTTCTAAGCCAGGTCTTTACCAGTTTATCTGCCTCTATTTCCTTTTTGTCTTTTATCGCAAGCAGAATACCATCTTTTTCCTTACCGCCCAGTATCGTAAATCCTTCCAGAACGGTACTCTCTGGACAAAGTTCCTTTACCGTATCGAACGTGCTGCCCACACCATAGCCCGCATTTGTGTTGAACGGGATTACGGTCTTTCCGCTCAGATCGTACTGATTCAAGAAACTACGCATTGGAGGTGGCAGCTTCATACCCCATGTCGGGAATCCAACAAATATAATATCATAACTGTCGATGCTGTCTATCTTTGTTTTTAAAGGAGGTGAAAATCCAGTCTTCTGCTCCATGGACACCTGATCTACGGTTGCTTTATAATCTTCGGGATAAGGTTTTTCCAGTTCCAGGGCTACCAATTTTCCGCCAACATTTTTATGGATTAAATTGGCAACAGCCTTTGTGTTGTTCGTTCTAGAAAGGTACACGATCAGTATCTTCTTTTCTGAAGCGGGTTTTTGTGCCTGTGCACAGCCTGATGAAAGGAACATCAGTACCAATGCGGGAATTAAAAAAGCTATTCTCATATCACTGCTTTAAATATTTAAAGGTTATTTCCGTAGAAGTCGGTCAGCTTCTCTACGATCGGTGCAACATATTCCTGTTTCCAATATAAATCTATATGCGTAGCACCCTCTATTTTATACAGCTCTTTTGGTTCTTTTGCTAAATTGTAGGCACGCTCACTGAAATAATAACTATCTGCGACGCTTCCGGCAATAAGGAGCAGTGGTCGTGGCGAAATCAATTCAACGTGGTCTAATGCAGTAAAATTGATCAGTTTGTCCAAACTTGTGAAGAGATATTTATTGGGTGCTGATTCCTGTTTGTGTGTTACTCTGTAATACTCATAACCCTCGATGTACATTTTATTGGCGTTAGCCGGCAGGTCATCTTTGGTATTTGCCACATAATTACTGTATTTTATTTCCCCACCATTCGCTTCGATAGTTCTTTGTTTTCCTACCTCATTCAGTCTTTGTTGGATACTAGATGTCAAAGACCCATTCATGCCATTTCTTCTAAGGTCGCCACCGTCCACCATACTGATGGTTGCTATTGCTTTATAGCGATGTTCAGTTTGTGCTGCGTGGATAACGTAGCCCCCACCTGCGCAAATTCCAAGCAAGCCTACTTTTTCAGGGTCTATATAGTCCTGTATGGTAATATAATCGGCAGCGGCACGGAAATCTTCGGTACGTACTTCGGGGTCATCCAAAAATCGTGGCTCGCCACCGCTTTCACCTTGATAGGAAGCGTCAAAAGCCAATGTTACAAATCCCTTTTCAGCCAATTTCTGTGCATACAGACCTGCTGTCTGTTCTTTTACTCCACCATTCGGATGCCCTACTACAATTGCATGGTATTTTTTGTTCTTATCAAAATCTTTTGGCAGATATAGGTTTCCCACTATCGTAATATCTCTATTGGGGAAAGTTACCCTTTCCATAGTTGTCGTAGTCGATCTCACATCTGAAGTGTTTGTGACTTTCTTTGTACCTGTTTTCGTTTGTGCTTCCGCCATTGGAAAAGTACCTAACAGCATCATGCAGATACCTAACGATCTTATCTTTATATTTTTCATTTCTTTCTATTTTTTTGTTTACATACATCAATTGTTTGCGTAAAGCTGTCCGGTAAGTATTGTTCCCGCCCTTGGTTTAAAGGGCAGTGACAATAGTTCTTTAAATCAACAGCATTAACGGTCAATTGCAGCCATGCTCGCCTCATTGTGGCGTTCACCGGAAGCTGGCGTAAGATTGTTCAGGCGTTCCAACTGGGAAGCGCTTAGATCTATACCATCGGCAGCTGTATTCTCTTCCACACGTTCTACTCGTCTTGTGCCTGGTATAGGCGCAATATCATTGCCCTGTGCAAGAAGCCATGCTAGAGCGATCTGTGCCGTTGTTGCCCCCACTTCATCGGCAATAGCCTTTACTTCTGCGACGATACCCAGATTACGTTGGAAATTCTCTCCCATAAAACGTGGGTTATTCTTACGCCAATCATTGTCTGCAATCTGATCAGGCGAAGTAATCTGGCCTGTAAGGAAACCGTGCCCCAATGGCGAATAGGGAACAAAACCAATGTTCAGCTCACGCAACAGCGGAAGAATTTCGGCTTCGGGGTCACGGGTCCATAATGAATATTCTGTCTGAAGTGCCGTGATCGGGTGTACCGCATGTGCCCTGCGGATAGTATCAACGCCGGCTTCGGAAAGGCCGATGTATTTTATCTTCCCTTCTTTGACAAGCTCGGATAAGGTACTTATGGTATCTTCAATAGGAGTTTTGGGATCAACCCTATGCTGGTAGTAAAGGTCGATATAATCAGTACCCAATCTTTTTAAAGAACCTTCAACCGCTGTGCGGATATTTGCCGGACTGCTATCTATGATGCCTACGCCGCCACCTGCATGGGATATGAAACCAAATTTGGTTGCAAGTACGACTTGGTCACGTCGACCTTTGATCGCTTTTCCAACAAGTTCCTCATTGATGTACGGTCCGTAAATTTCAGCTGTGTCAATGTGTGTTATACCCAGTTCCAATGCCCGATGAATGGTACGGGTAGATTCCTCGTCACTTCCTGAACCGATATCGTAAAAGCCTGACATGGACATGGCTCCGAGTCCTAAGCGGGACACTTCCAGGTCCCCAATTTTAATGTATTTCATAATTGTACTTTTTTATTATCTGTACCGACCGGCAGTTTTTCCGGTTAATTTATAATGCAAATTTCGGGTTAAGTTTCCGGTCCCGAGTTATACGGATTACGGTATTACTTACCAATTTAACTGATATGGCTATATCACATATACAGCCTGGGGCAAAATTGCTAAATTTGTACAATAAATATAAGATGATATGGAAAATACATTCAACTTCAGTACGGTACATGAATATAATGATTTCAATAATCATGAAACCCTGCACCCGATGGTAAGTGTACTCGATTTTTCAAAAGCCGGCCCAAGGATGGGCAGCCGGATGAATTTCGGGATATACGCCATCTTTCTAAAGGAAGTGGACTGTGGGGACCTAAAATATGGGCGTGAAATCTACGATTATCAGGATCGCACGCTTGTATTCTTTGCTCCGGGACAGGTTGTCAACGTCGAGAACGATGGCACCTATTACCAGCCAAAGGGCCATGGACTGGTATTCCATCCTGATCTGATACTCGGCACATCCCTTGCAAAAAAAATGGAACGGTACCATTTTTTCAGTTATCGTTCCAATGAGGCACTGCACCTTTCTGCCAAAGAGCGAAAACTGATCCTGGACTGCTTCTCCAAGATCGAATATGAGCTCCAGCAGTCTATCGATAAGCATAGCCGGGAGATCATCGTTTCCAACATCGAGCTTTTTTTAAATTATTGTATCCGTTTCTACGATCGCCAGTTCATTACAAGGGAAAATGTCAACCGCGGTATCCTTGCAAACTTTGAGAATCTTTTGTATGATTATTTCAGGTCCGGTAAGTCCAAAGAAATTGGACTGCCTTCGGTTGCCTATTTTGCCGACCAGCTGCATCTATCAGCCAATTATTTTGGGGATCTTATAAAAAGAGACACGGGAAAATCTGCATTGGAATACATACATGCTAGGATCATTGAGGTGGCTAAGGAAAGAATACATAACCTCAACCTTTCACTTGGTGAGATCTCGTACGATCTGGGGTTTAGGTATCCACAGCATTTCACCAGATTTTTTAAACAACATGCCGGAACTAGCCCAAAAGAATTCAGACAGATGATTTTAGAAAATTAGTCCCATACCGTGGTGATGGAAATAGTTTAAGCAGTTTGGAAGTCATCATGCGCACATCAGGTAATTTATCAATAAAATGGAAGGCTGCACGGGAATGCAGCCTTCATTACTTAACTAAACAATGATACCAGGGCTGGTACCGAGACTCTTGATATTATTTTTTACCAGGACTGAGGGTTACAATCACCTCATTGTCTAAAGTCATAAACGTTCCCAAACGTTTATTGAAGCTCTTTAGATTAAGAGTTTTCCATCCCTGCATATATTCAAGGACCTCTTCAATAGATTCCTTTCTGTCCAATTGTCCTTTAAGATAGGATAGCCAAAACTGATTTGATTTTACCTGTAATTCATACATTCGGATCTGCTCGGCAGTAAATTTGTCCAATTCTTTCTGCATAACACCTTCACGCTGAATCTTCGAAAGTTCTTCCCTTACCGCTGCAATAAGATTATCTCTTCTTTCTGGATCGCAATTGAACGAAATAACAAATGCATAGAAACCAAGCGGATCCTTTGCTTTGGTCAGTTGTACACTGGGCGAATAGACGCCACCTTCTTGCTTTCGCAACCGCTCAGTCAAGCGAAAATCCATGATTGCTTTCAAAGCGTCCAGATGCTGGTTATTCAACATTCCGAACCTATACTTTCCACTATAAACAATTTGAACGGTACTTTTGTCTCCTTGTCCCATGTAGAGATCCTTACGTACTTTTCCTTCCGGAACGCGAATTTTCAAATCAATAGCCTTTTCACGTATATCAGAAGCAGGTAGCGAGCCAAGAAACTTCTCCGTTAAGATTTTTAACGAGTCTACATCGAAACTACCAACAAATAGAAAAGTGAAATCTGCGGCATTTGCAAAACGCTCTCTGAAAATTGACTCTAATCGATCGGCACGAATCTGCTCAATGTTGGCTAAAGAACTCGGCTGTCTCCGGAAATGATAATTGCCCAAGATATTTCCTACAGTGTCTGCAAAAGCACGGTTGGGATCATCAGAACGGTTTCGCATAGCAGATTTAGAACGATCAACGATACTATTAAAACGTGCAGTATCTAACTTCACATCAGTCATATAAAGATGGACCATCCCTAGTGCTGTTTCCAGATCACGATTAATGCTCGAACCACTAATTCCCTCTTCACGGTCGCCGATATAGGGCTGAACTTGAATTGTTTTAGCATTTAGAAATCTGCTGAGTTCGCTGGCGTTAAGTCTGCCCAGTCCGCTGTTCAAGATAAAAGTTGATGCATTCATTGCTGAATAGTAATCCCTATCATTATAAAGGGAGCTGCCGCCAGGGCTGAAGGCTGTGAAAAAAATTTCATCGTTCTTAAAGTCCGTAGGTTTAGCGTATACCTTAACACCATTGCTCAAGGTCCACTGTGTTAGACCCATCATCGGGTTACTCTCTTGGGAAACTATCTTCCCTGTATTCGTTATGCTATCTAATAAGAAGATCTCATGACGTTCCTGATGATACACCGAAATGTCCATTTTGTCCACTTCTTCCATCCAAAGTAATACTTCGGATTTTTCAGGAACATTTACAGAATCTTTATCAGCTCCCATCACTAGAATTACACGATCTTGTGCCATTAGGTATGATTTGATAAAGGAGCTTACCTCATCCACACTGATTGTTTTTAACATCTGTCTGGTAAGTGAAATCCGTTCATCAATAGAAAGATACACCGTACCTGTAAGAAAATGATCCAAGTAATTCTCAACAAAATATTGAGAAGGAATCTTTTCCTTCTCTTTCTCCTGTAGGGAGATACGAGTGAGCAACATTTCTTTCACATCGTTTAATTCCTCAAGCGTGAAGCCATGCCTTTTTATGCGTTCGATCTCCATCCAAGCCGATTTAAACCCATCCTTCCACTGCTGGGGAGACAGAGATGCGCTTATGTGCATCGACTCTAAACCAGCCAAAAATGGGCCCGATTTCATACTAAGTCCTAAATAGGTTTTGCTGCTCTCACGAAATATTTCCTGTAAACGATTTGCGGACAGATTATTCGTTAGATCTTCTATAATTGATTGACGAAAACCTTGACTATCGACAACGGCAGTACTTTTTCTTTTCAAGATGATGTCAATTTGATAGTTTGAAAGTTCCTTATCTTTTACCTGAACAAAACGTGTACTATCAATTAATGACATGGCATAACTTGGTCTTACAGGTGCTTTTTCATTAGGTTTCAGATTCGAAAAGAGATTTTTGATCTGTGTTTCAACTTCATTTATGTCGATATCACCCACGATAATCAGGGCCTGTAAATCTGGACGGTACCATCGTTTGTAAAAATCCTGCAATACCTGGATGTCACCTTTGGAAATAACGTGATCCAACCCGATCGGCGAACGATCAGCATACCGTGAGAAATTGTATACCATGGGCATATATTGATCACGTGTACGACCTGTTGCATTTTGCTTCAAACGTTTCTCTTCTAGGATAACGCCTCGTTCCTTTTCGAACTCACCTTTGTCCAAAATGGCTTCTGAAGCCCAGTCACGCATAATCAGCATGCCATTTTTCCATAACTCCGCATCATCGGTAGGAAGAGGAAGTTGATAAACAGTTTCATCAAAAGAAGTGTAAGCATTGAGATCGGCACCAAATTTCACACCTGCTCTTTCCAAATAATCAATCAATTGGTTTTTTGGAAAATGAGTTGTACCCTTAAAGTTCATGTGCTCGATAAAATGTGCGATCCCTCGTTCATTCTCTTCTTCCAATATGGAACCTACTTTGTTTACCAGATACAACACGGCACGCTTTTCTGGATATGTATTCGACTTTATATAATAGCGGAATCCGTTTGGTAATTGCCCAATCTTAACGGAAGGATCTACCATCAACTCTTGGCTCTTCAAATTCTTTGCACCAAATAGAAGCGCGAAGACTCCTACGATCAAATGTTTTAATTTCATATTATCGTCTTTTTCTCCTTAGTAATAACCAGGTAACGCTACCTGCAATAAATAGTGGAAGCAGAATCAACCATCCCCATTTTATAAAATCCAGTTTGGTCGCATTAACATTGCTCACATCCGTGGGTTCTGGACGGGTAGTGTCTATAGGAAATTCATTATGACTGAACCAACGGAAAAAATCAGTCATGATAGAAAAATTTGCAGTACGCGGCGATTGGCGCATAAGTTCTGAATTACTCATGAAATCGGCATCGGCAACCACCAGAATCCGTTGTTCCTTGTTTTTCACTGGTCGTGTCAAAGCCAAGGCAACTGGAAAAGATTTCTTCTCTTGATTGCTTCTGATATCTTTTAATTCCTTACTTCTATCAAAGCTAAGTTCTGCCTGCTTCCACGTGTTGACTGCCTGTGTCACCAAAAGTGGCTTTGCCGCAAAGCGTGCATTTGGAAGTACTGAAAGTGTCGCTGCAGATGGCATTGATACAAGTACGCTATCTTGATTCAAGAAACTACTTTCACCAATGGTCTTTAGCCAATTCGTTTTAGAAACATTCGCCAAGATAAAATCACGTTCATAATTTTCACTTTTTTGTATAAGCATACCGTCGTCCATTTGTACATCTAGGAAGCGCAGAATGGGTTCCACATATAATTTATTTTCCGGCTCCGCCAATATCATCATATTCCCACCTTGTTCAAGATACTGCTTGACACTTTCCAATTCTTCCGCACTGAAAGGTCGCATAGGGTCTGCTATAACTAAAATATTGACCTTGTTTTCTTGGTTTAACATCTTTAAGTCGACAGCTAAAACGTCAAATCCCTGATTGATCAATGCATAACGAAAAGCTATTTCCTTCGTAGCCATTTGATAGTCCCGATCACCTGTTCGTTGTATGCTGCGTTCATTATGTCCCGTCACAAAACCTACTTTTGGAACTTGAACAAGGAGTCGCTTAAAAGCTGCAGAAGTTTCCTTTTCATTTGGATGTCTGAACATATCATCATACACGCGTAAAAAAACTTCTTTATTTTTATAGGACAATTTTCTTACGAAGCGGTTTCGTTCAGGCATTAAATCAACTTGCTTTTTTATTTGGGAAGGTGTAAGAAATTTTTCAAATGGAATGTCATTGATTTTAGCCATTTTTCTGGCAATTGCTTCGTCGTTCATTCCAGGATTTTCTTTGTACAGACGTTCATTTGTGCTGTGATCCCAATAATATATATAGTCCATCTTTAAATGTGGCATATAGCGAAGATACATGTCAAAACGTTTCTTATCGATGTTATGTCCAGAAGGAAGTCCGGAAGAATAGTTTTCATCTAACAAATTCACATAGGTAGTTATATGCACCGGTTCGTCAAATTGCTGAATAATAGCTTGACTACCAACAGTCAATGTCCTATTTTTATTGGCTGTCATATCCTTATAAAAGATAAACTGTGGTAGGGAGCTTACATAGCCCGTCAGCAACATAACAGCAATAAAACCTGTATAACGTAAAGCCTTGTTCATCCAACTTATCGTTTGACGCTCGAACTGCAATTTTAGATACGTTAGTCCCAGGAATAAAACAATTACGATAATGAAATAGAAGATATCGTTACTGCTGAGCAACCCGTTGATGGACTCTTCTACACGGCCAGACATCGATAGAAAATAGGTAATGTCCCTTACAAACTCAATATCCTGCCATAGCCCCCCCACAAAATTCAATGCTGCCAGAACCACCAAAGTGCTGATGGCCGCAACAACTTGGTAGGTGGTCAGACTTGACATAAATAAACCGATCGCCGCATAAGCACAGATCAGTAAGTACAGCCCTATAACACCCGATAAGATCAATGTAAATTCAGCATTTTTTATCGTATATAGAGTTAAAATACCTAATCCCAAAAGCACAGAAATCAAAATCAAACAATAAATCATAATTGCCAGATACTTTCCCAAAATAATTTCACTTACTTTTATCGGGGAGGAATAAAGCAATTTGATGGAGCCGCTATTGGTTTCACGACTTATTAATCCCATCGTTAAAAGCGGGATATATAAATACAGGTATTCTTGCATTTGCGGAAATAAAGAACGGAAACCGGCAAAAATACGAAATGTTGAACCAGGCATAATGGATCCCATTTCCTGAGCTTGGTAAATACGTTCCAATGTATTATGGTATTGCCATCCGGATTGTACGATGAGGACAATCAGCACAATCCAAGCCACTGGCGAATAAAATAGCTGGCTTAATTCTATCTTAGCTATACGTAGAGTAGTTTTCATGATTCTTTATTGGGAGTTTTATTAGACAGTTGAGCAAAAATTTGATCCAGAGAACTTTTTTCCAGCGTCAGCTCTTTCAATCTCCAACCAGCCTGTACGCTCGCCTCGATCAAGCGCTCGCTGATATCGGTTGCATCGGCAAAACGAACACGAAACTGCTGGTGAGATAACCTTTCCACATCGGATACCCCTTTAACGGATTTTAGTACTTCTGGAATAGGTGGATTTGCCATGGTCATCAATAGGCTATCGGGCTCAATATGATTATTGAAAGCATCCATACTATTTTCAAAAACCATGATACCATTCTCAATCATTTTCACCTGTTCGCAGGTTGCTTGCACCTCAGACAATATATGGGATGAAAAAATCACCGATTTCTCTTCACCTATTTCTTTGATCAGTTTTCGTACTTCTGTAATCTGATTCGGGTCCAATCCATTAGTTGGCTCATCGAGCACAACAAGCTTTGGTTCGTGGATAATAGCCTGTGCAATGCCGACACGCTGTTTGTATCCACCCGAAAGATTCGATATAAGACGGTTTCGAAAATGAGAAACTCCACATTTTGCCATTGCCTTATCGACGGCGTTTTTAATATCTGTTTTTGGAATCAATCGCAAATGGGCACACTGCGTCAAATATTCGGAAACGGTCAGATCTAAATAAAGAGGTGCATTCTGTGGTAGAAATCCAATGAGTTTTTTCGCTTCAATTGGATTTTTACGAATATCAAATCCACCAATCACAACATCTCCTTTCAATTGGTTCAGAACACCGCACATGATGTTCATAGTGGTTGATTTTCCTGCTCCATTTGATCCTAGAAGACCCAGAACCCCAAAGGAGTTGATCTCAAAATCGATATCCTGAATGGCCCATGCGTCGCCATATCGGTGCCATAAATGGGATATCTTTACAATAGTATTTTCCATGTATTACAAATTAGTCAATCGGTGATAGTACGAGTCCGCACTCCCCGGTATAAAAGTTTTTTTTGTGTTGTCTTTAATTATCTGTAACCTTCGTTCTGTGTCAAATTGGGATTTGAGTCCCTCGCTGTCTGTGGTATGGGATAGAGATTGGCAAATGGTTGCCACGTTACCGGACGCAATGCTCCCATGATATCATCGACACGGTCCATCCGCTTTATCGTGTGCCAGCGATTACCGAGTTCGCAGAAAAGTTCAGCATGACGCTCCTGCAAGATTGCATCCATTAGATTTATACTGCTGGATAAATTTCCCAAACCTGCGCGGTTGCGAATTATGTTGATATCTGATCTTGCACCGTCTTCATCTCCGGTACGCATTCGTGCCTCGGCACGTATCAGATATTGTTCAGCTAAACGAAGTACCATAGGAGTCTCCTGCCTGTTATTGGTCATAGCCACCTCCTGACTATGGTTCTGATATTTATAAGGCAGGAAGTAATCGATATTATTTACCTTCCACGGTAATACCCATACGTCTGCACGAAGATCCCCTGGTTCAAATGCTGAAACCTGGGAGGAAGAAAGTGCATAATTAGGAACCGAAGTTGCTAGTGCTGGTAAAAATGTTGCACCCTCCCTCGTATAACCGTTATCCCCTTGCAGATCTGGACCCAGTTGCAGTATAGCCTCACTAGAATTCTGAAGAAAAACACGATCCAACTGATCTGCTGGCAATAGGCTATACCGTCCAGTTTGGCTTATGACATCCGAAGAATTGGATAAAGCTCTCGGATAGTCCTCTACATGAAGATAAATACGTGATAATAATGCTGTAGCTGCACCTCTATTAACTTGTTGGCGACTACCGGAACTATAGTCTTCTGCCAATAGCGTCTTTGCCTCTTCCAGATCTGAAATGAGCAGTTCATAAATTGATGAAACTGAAGCCCGGGGCTGCATTGCTGTAATATTAGCATCTGTACTTACAACCAAGGGTATATCACCAAACATGTTGACCAAATGGTAGTAGCAATAAGCCCGCATCGTTTTTGCTTCCCCAAGCATCTGATTCGTCAAAGATACAGGTAGTAATGTATTGCCTGTAACCCCGTCAATAATACTATTAAAGCGATAGATGGAGGTATATACATCACCCCAAATGCTATATAAACCCAAGGTCGTGATCGGATCGTAGGTATTTGTCATGACATCACCAAATTGGGCAGGCGACGTGTAAAGAAGCTCGTCTGCCGCCAAACCATTAAAAGAGGTAAATTGAAAAGTGAATGTACTGTTTAACGATAATTGTCCGTATGCTCCCGAAAGAGCCATCTTTGCGGTCTCTGGGGAACGGAAAACAACTTCTGATGGCTGCTCGTTTAAAGGATCATCGATTTCCAATAGCTTATCACAGCTTGTAAACAGCGCTGTAAAGAGCAAACAGGCATAGATATATTTATTATTATACTTCATGTTTCTCGTTTTTTAGAAGGTTAATTGAACAGTTCCAACAATAGTACGTAAGGGAGGTAAGGATAATCCTTGAGATTCTGGATCAAAACCAAAATAATCTGTAATGGTAAATAGGTTATGCCCCTGAAGCTGTAAGCGCAGATTTTTTATTTTCAGCCTTTCCGTAAATGCTCCACTCACATCGTAGGAAAGACTTACATTTTTCAGACGGATAAATGATGCATCGACAACTGTAGCATTCGAGGCGACATAGTTCGAGTAAGCCGTATAGGCAGGAGTGAAAGCGGCAGTAATCTGCGGTAGTGAAGGAATACCCGCATTGATATATTCCATAATAGGCTTCGCGGCATAATTGGTCATATCATAACCCGGCGGATAGAAAGAACTTGTCAAGATTGAGCGTCCTTCGCGTTTAACGAATTGGAAAAGAAAATCAAATGTTAATTTTTTATAAGTGAGTGTGTTGGTGATACCTCCGTAATAAGAAGGCTGTCCTGTTCCTCTATATGAGCGATCACCCCGGCCTGTTTCGTAGTATCCGGAACTGATCCGTCCATCTCCGTTCAAGTCACCCACAGTCGGAAGTCCTGTTGTTGCATCAAAACCAGTAAACTCGTATGCGTAGTAGCTGCTTAGCGGTTTTCCTACCACGTATTGCGTATAGTATGATGAACCTTGAATGTTCGGGAATTCCAAGAGTTTATTTCTATTGATGGATAGATTCGCGTCAGTTGTCCACCTAAAATTTGTACTATTGATATTTTGTGTGCTAAGAGTAAATTCCCAACCTTTGTTTTGCACCACTGCAGGAAAATTAGCTTGGTAACTGGAAAAACCAGCCTGTGGACTTAACGTATAGTTTATAAGCTGATTGCCAGAAGTATTACGGTAGAAAGCAGCAGAGAAGGAAAGCTTGTCTTTCAAAATCCCAAGATCCAGTGCTAACTCAAATTTTCTTGTAGATTCCCATTGAAAATCACTGTTTGCTAAACGAGCTGGAATAATTCCTGGTACACCGTTGTAGAGATAGGTAACGGACTGGTAAGAATCGTAATACATATAGTCACCAATCTTATCGTTACCCACCCAACCGTAGCTTGAACGTAGTTTTGCAAAACTGATCGTAGGAATGGACTTCAGAAAAGGTTCCTCGCTCAATATCCACGCTGCTCCAAAAGAGCCGAAGTTTCCGTAGCGTGAATTTTCTGCAAATCTAGAAGATCCATCGCGACGGAAATTTATATTGAGAATATATCTGCTGAGGAAATTATAATTAATCCGTCCAAACACCGAAGCATATTTATATTCACTTGATCCTCTCGTTACAGTAGTAGACCCCGCCGAAGCTATATTTTCAAGGAAGTCATCCGACGGAAAATCACGTGCCATGATTGAAAATGGCTGGCGAAATGCACTGTGTTGCCATGTACCTCCGATCATCGTACTAAATTTACCCTGACCGATTTCGGTAACATAATCCAATTGTGGTTCTATCGTGTAATTGTCAGAAACCCGATACCCAAAGATACTATTGGCAACATTTGTAGATATGTTCGGATCCATAGAGGAGCGCGGGACCAGACGTTTCTCATCAGAATCTGACCTACCGTAACCCAAGTTCGTTTTCAGGGTCAATCCTTTCCAAAGCTGAAATGCCAAATTAAGGTTTGTAACAAGATTCGTCCCTTTATTTTTAACTGTTTGGTTCAATTGGCCCAAAGGATTGGCAGGAACTCCAAAACTTAAACCGCTCCAATACAAGCTTCCATCTTCATTGTATAGGGGGTAGTTGGGTGGAAGATTATAGGCAATAGAGGTCTGGTCAAGGACCGACACATCATTATTGTCTGCTGAATATATTCCCGAAAAACCAATCGTAAATCTATCATTGAGCGCTTTGTGCTGCAAATTAAAGTTCAAGGCTGATCTTGTATATCCCTGATCTCCTACAAAGACGTTTCCCTCTTTATGATAAGTTCCACTCAAACGGAAATTGGTTCGTACATCACCCCCACTTACCGAGAGATTGGCGTCTGTGGTCTTAGCCGTATTTCCGATCAGGAGCTTTTGAAAATCCGTATACGCAGTCTGGTCCCATTGGGTAAGATCAAATGCGTTATAGGATTCCGGTGTGACTCGGGGATTTGTAACTGCAACATTTTCAAAGCCCTTCCGACGGATATTCAGATACTGCTCTGTGTTTAGGGTTTCCACAAATTGAGAAACCTTCGCCACACCTGTGCGGAACATGACATCAAACTGTGTCTTCCCAACTTTACCTCGTTTTGTCGTTATCAAAATAACCCCATTTGCTGCCCTTGAACCGTAAATGGCCGTTGCATCTGCATCTTTCAGAATATCGATACTTTCAATATCCATAGGATTAATAATATTCAAAGGACTGGTAGCTCCGTTAGCACCGCTCATTCCTCCGCTAAGCGCATCTGGATTAAAAGGGACTCCGTCCACGATAAAGAGTGGTATATTCCTGTTTATTTCGCTGCCAGGTTGGGGAACAGAGTTGGTACCCCTGATGCTGATATTCATCGTGCTGCCTGGTAAGCCGTTCGACTGGTTAACATAGATTCCAGGGATACGGCCTTGTAAAGAATTCAATAAATTCGTTGTAGGTGTGTTCTGAATTTCTTTGGCAGTGATTCCTGCTGACGATCCAGTTGTATTACGTCTGGTAGTTGTACCATAACCAATAACTAAGACTTCGTCCAATTTTGACGGATCAGCCTCTAATTTAATTCTCATAATGGCATTTCGCATGCTTTTCTGTTCAACGGTTTTATAACCGAGATGATGAAAGCGTATCGAATAACTGTCGTCGATTACTCCAATGCTAAAAAAACCCTTTTCATCGCTAAGCACGACATTACTTGCATTTATAACGCTCACAGTAACACCACTAATAGCATAACCACTCTCATCGACAACGATACCCGATTGTACAAAACCGTTTTGATTTACGTTGCTTGATAAGCCCATCGCGCGGGTTGTATTAGAAGAATGCGACTTACGCTGTTTCAATACAATGTATTGATTGTCAACGAAATCATAATCGAGCTCGTACGTTTCCAATATATTTTTCAGAATGGTCCCTAATGTTTCGTCAAAAGTACCGGTCGTACGCAATGATGACTTTATATGCGTATCATTAAAAACAAAGCGTATGTTTATTTCTTGTTCTAATTTCTGAAGTACATTTTTTAAAGTAGAATTTTCAAATTTTATTTTCACTTTTTCTTGTAATACCTGTCCATTCACCACGAGTGAAAACAGAATAAAAAATGAAAATAACAAAATTGGTTTATATATAGGTAAGGCTTTGTTTATCACCTTTTTAAACTTTGACTTCTCACTTTTTGAAAAGGCAAGAGCAACCCATGTCAAATTTTTTTTATACATTTGATTGGTTAATTTTGATTGAGTAAAAAATTAATTAGAGTAACATTTGCGAAGGTGTGGCAACACCTTCGCATTTATTTATGTTATTCGTCTATATAATCATATTGGTAGATGAGATTAGTTAGTTAGTTAGTTAAAAACAGCCTCCTCCTGTCAGTTTTATTTTTTTATCTTTTATCGTGAAATTTGCATTGATGGCCAAACTCAGTAATTTTAAAGATGTTTCCATGGATTGATCTGTCAGGTCGGCGGTCACTAGACATGACCTATATTCACCTGTGTATCCTTCAAATGTTACATTGTATTTTGCTTCAAAACGGTTCATGATCTCTTCAACAGGGACGGATATAAATTTCATGTCATATTGTGTGCCTGCAGTCAGAGCTGAAATATTCTCTACGGGAGTAGCTCGAATGGGTTTAGTCCATTCTTGATCAGTTGCCCGAAATGATTCATTTGCTAAAATTTTAATACTCTTACCCCTGCCAATTATGCCGTCCCTTTTTGATACCTCTACGGCTCCTGTAAGTACAGCTAACTCCACTGTACCGCTACGCTCATCGACCTTTAGGTTAAAGCTAGTACCGAGCACCTGTGTGGTATAGTGTCCTGCCCTTATAACGAAAGGTCTGTTGGCATCTTTCGTTATCTCAAATAAACCTTCACCTGTAAGTTCCACTTCTCGCATATTATCCATAAATGTTTTTGGATAAAAAAGTTTACTTTTTCCTTTGAGCCATACAATACTTTGGTCAGGTAAAATAATCCTTCTAACTTCAGAAGTGGAATTATGTTCTACGGATATTATTTCGATCTTAGCCGGACTATACCATAAGGTCCGATTAACAGCAAAGAATATCACAAATGCTGCTGCAATTGCAGAAAGCGCTATTATTGTATGTTGAACCGAACGATTCGTAGTGCGGTTAGTAATATTAGAACCCAGCTCCAAATTAATACCCTCGAAAAGACGGTCTTTTAATCCGTGTTCCTCATCGCCATACCAGTACATTTCTTCTGGAAGTTCTTCATTGTACCATTTGTTCAACAATGCTCGTTCCTCTACTGAGAGTGATCTAGTTTGCCATTTTTGAATCAAATTTTTAATGTTTTCAGGTATATTCTGCATTGTACTAATGTCTTCTTTATAATATAGAGTATAAAAATGGCAACACTACGTACGCTAAAGATATTTTTTTTAATCTTTTTAAGTTTTTTATAAAATTTTAAAAGGAAATCGGTTAATTTTATTACAAAAGTAATAATATATTAAGCCGATGAATGGCATTTTTTAATATGCGTATGGCTTTACTGAGTTGCGTTTCAACTGTGCGATGTGAGATGTCTAACTTATTTGCGATTTGCTTGGCACTCATTCCCTCGTCTCGGCTCATGAGAAAGATAAGGCGGCATTTTTCGGGTAAGCCATCTATGATTGTATCGATTCCAGACTGTAGCTCCTGCAACTCCAAACGCAGCATATCGCCATCATGAAAGGGAACATGAGTAGGTAAAACATCTTCAAAATGAAGGTGGGAAGATTTTTTAAGACGATTACTCAGAAACCTGAGTATTTCATAACGGAGCGCTGCATTTAGATAATGTACGAACTGTCCCTTCAGGTCTATCTTGTCTCTTAAGCGCCATATGGATACAAATACATTCTGAACCACTTCTTCTGCATCGTTTTGGTCAACAAGCTTATGGAGAGACCTTTTTACCGATGAAAGCCAATACCGGTCGTAAAGAATAGAAAATGCTTGTTGCTTATTCTCTTTCATTAAAAGGAACAGCTCTTCGTCAGATCTATTAACAAGCGGATTCAAGTATTTTTGGGGCTAAAATGTGTAAATATATATAATCTTCTCCGAAAAATATAATAAACTAAACAATCACATCCAGTTTAAAAAATATGACCATTCTGACAGCAATGTTCTATC
The DNA here is from genome assembly GCF_037479535.1 of Sphingobacterium sp. MYb388. Lineage (NCBI taxonomy): Bacteria > Pseudomonadati > Bacteroidota > Sphingobacteriia > Sphingobacteriales > Sphingobacteriaceae > Sphingobacterium > Sphingobacterium sp. MYb388. The sequence goes on from NZ_JBBGYV010000002.1 coordinate 549,383, forward strand.
ACTCTGTAAACTGTTAAAACTACAACATGAATTTCACTATAAGTTACCAAATTAAATGTATACAAATTACGGTATTACTTACCAATTTTACTGATAAACGTAGATAACATAGCATGCGATTTATAAAATTCCTAATTTTAGTGGATGATATAAGTAGAATGGGCTTTAACTAAGATAAATGATCTCAGCTAATTAATCTTTACACTATGGAAAAAAAAACGTTTTACGATGTACTAAGGGACAGGCATTCCTGCCGTGCATTCCTTTCAAGGGAAATACCTGCCGATATGCTCATCCAAGTTTTAGAGGATGCCCAGCTTTCTCCTTCAAACTGTAATACACAACCCTGGAACGTACATATTGTTTCCGGTCTGAAACAACAGGAACTATCAGAAAAACTCATAGCAGCAGCCGAGCAGGAATGCTTCTCTCCAGACTTTAGTTTTGATATCGGGGATTTCCATGGACGTTATAAGGAACGTCAGTTTGCACAGGGGAAAATTTATTATGAAGCATTGGGTGTGGTCAGGGAAGATACTGAAGGCCGTAAACAAGCCAATATACTTAATTACAGGTTCTATAATGCCCCGCATGTGGCATTTCTGTTCATGCCTTCGACCGGCGATAACGTGAGGATTGCAGGAGATATCGGCATGTATGCCCAGACATTTCTGCTGTCGCTGACCGACCACGGCCTGGCAGGGGTACCACAGACTGTCCTTGGGTTTTTCGCAGATGTGGTTCGGGAACATTTGGGAATTTCGGATGACTTTAAGCTGCTATTCGGCATTTCATTCGGGTACGAAGACGGGGATGCCGTGGCCAATACCATCAGGATGGAAAGGGATGCAATTGGCGAAAATGTAACTTTTCATCAATAATGTGTCATCCGGACTTTGCTAGCTATTGAAATACTTACAGAAAAGACTACAAAGATAAAATTCAGCCTATCCACATGATTCTGGCCAACGGAAAGTGACTGCATACTTACTTAAATATATAGTCCCTGTGTGTCTGTCCCCAATCTTTTAGGAAGGTTATGAGGGGAACAATGGTTTTGGTATGTTCCGTCCATTTATACCTGATGGCTATAGGGTAAGTGTGGGACACTTCCCGTATGATCAGCTTATTTTCTTCCAGGGTTTTCAGCTCTTTCGATAAAATTCGCGGAGAAATGGTTTCAAGTGCTTTTTGGATCGCAGTAAAGCTTTCATTGCCATATGTAATGGCAATCAGGATCTGTATCCTCCATTTTGGCCCCAGAACCTCAATGGCATCCCTTAGTGGATAAAGGTTGTGTACGCATTCCTTATAGTTTGTAGTGCCTTTCTTTTCTTTCATTCTGCTATCCTAAATGTAAGTGCTATTTTTTTGATAGCAAATTTACATTAAATTTACGCTATCAAAAAATTAAGATAAATGAAAAGAATAGGAATTATTGGTGCCGGCCAGATTGGAGCTACACTTGCCAAAAAATTTAGTCAGGCAGGACATGCGGTTAGGATTGCAAACTCCAGGGGACCGGAAAGCTTGAAGGAGCTTGCTATTGAAGCAAACGTTACAGCTGTTACCTTGGAACAGGCGGTGGAAGATGTGGATATCGTTATTGTATCTATTCCATTTAAAAGTATAAAGGACCTTCCTGCTAACCTGTTTGCGGAAACTCCCGGAGACCTAATTATAGTAGACACGGGGAACTATTATCCCGAATATAGGGAAACAAAGATTGAGGCTATAGAGAACGGAATGCCGGAAACCGAATGGGTGTCGGCACATCTTCACCGCCCTGTGCTAAAAGCTTTCAATAACATAGGAGCAACATCATTGGCAAAAAACAGCGTACCCTTAGGAGATCCGAACCGGATTGCCCTACCAGTAGCTGGAGACAGTATCGAATCAAAAACCGAAATCATGACATTGATCAATGAGATCGGTTTCGATGCAGTTGACGGCGGTTCCTTATCAGAATCATGGAAACAGCAGCCCGGAAGTCCGGTTTACTGTACAGACCACAATAAAGAAGAGGTTCTCAGGTTGTTGCAAACTGTAGAGAAATCAAAGTTGCCCGATCTCCGTGGTCTCGGGCTTAAAATGGTCATGGAGCTGAAAGACCCTGCTAATGAGTCAAGATCCGTACTAAGAGGTTTGTATAAAACTGGCATCTAAGTATGACCGAGAATACGCCGGTAAAACGCGTAGGTACCGCAGAAGATATTGTCGCTATGATAGAATTTATAATCAGTCCGGCAGAAAGTTTCCTTAGTGGTGCTGACATCCTGCTCGATGGCGGGGTGGTCGCCTTTTTAAATACCGCTTCAGGCAATACAGATATATTAAAAGATTAAAATTGCAAAACCAACGGCATCTTCAAGGATCTCGCAAATCTGATCAAAATGAAAATAGACCTGCTCAATGGGCAGGTCTATTTTTACCATATATATTGAAGGGAAACATGATCAATTTTTTGTCAGAATTATTTTCCGATCTTTAATTGTCCTTTAAGCACTGCTCCGTCCCTTATCTCTTCTGTAACTGTTGAAATAAGTGTGTCTTGCAATGATAGCGAACCGAAAACACCTATTCTGTCACCAGACGAAATTCCCGTTTGGACAGGAACCCAGATTGTCTTGCCTTGCTGTACCTTGATGACAAAAGTTCCCAGGCTGGAACGTAGCAGTGCCGATTGGGGTATAACGAAAGTATCATCCCCCGAAGACTGAAGTGCGAGCTGTACTTCAGGAATCATACCGGGCAGTAATTTATTATCTTTATTTGCTACGTCCATTTCAATACGCTGGGCACGGAGCGTATTATCCAGGGCACCGGAAAGTCTGGCTGCCTTTGAACTAAATACCTGACCTGGAATAGACCTCACCGTAAAATCTACCGACTGTCCCAACCGGATTGACCCCGCATTGCTTTCAGGAATATGAATGATCAGACGCAGTTTATCCTGCTCCTGTAAGGTAAATAATGGAGCGGCTCCCGCTCCCGCGCCAACAAAAGCGCCCGGGCTTACATTCCTGCTGGTGATGATTCCGGAAAAGGGAGCCCTGATTTCGAGGTAATCCCTGTTGTTTTTAGATTCACGGAGCATCGCCTTTAATGCCTGGAGTTGTGCATAATCTGCATTTTTTCGTGCCTGAGCCTGCTCCAGATCATTTTGCGAGATGGTGCCGGGTGTTTTGCTGGTTTCAAAAAGACGGTCATACGTCGCTTTACTGGCCATGTAAATTGCTTCCTGCGATTGCAGCCTTGATGAGACAGCATCCTGCTGTGCATTCATCTCGGGAGCATCCATCACCGCAAGCAGCTGACCTTTGGATACCCTCGACCCCACATCCACATTCAACTGCCTTACAAAGCTGTTGACCTTTGCGTAAAGATCAACCTGTAGAAATGCCTGCAATTCTCCTGAAATAACCAAAGTGTCTGTCAATGCCTCCCGTTGCAATAGAAAAGCATTGACCGAAGGGATTTCTTCTTTTATTTCCTTTTCTGCATTGGAACCATTGCAGCCCAGCAGTCCCAGTGCCACCATGACCAGCGTGCTATATAGTAAGCTTTTATTAAGTCCTTTCATAATTATGTTAATCAATTTTGATGTATTATTCAACTGTTAGATGCCTGTAATTTTTGCTTTCTTCGTCTTCGGGATCAAGTGAAGGACTTTGTGTTGTTGATTTCCCCTGTCCCCATGCAAATACCAGCGGAAGGATGAAAAGGGTGGCAAACGTAGAAGCGATCAATCCTCCGATTACCGCTCTTCCCAATGGAGCCGACTGATCACCTGCTTCTCCGATGCCCAATGCCATGGGGATCATTCCCATGATCATTGCCAGCGCTGTCATCAGGATAGGTCTAAGACGTAATGCGGCGGCCTCTTTTGCTGAAAGTAAGGCATTACCGTTATGCCTGCGTATCTGCTCGGCATTGGTGATCAAAAGGACGGCATTGGAAATAGATACCCCAACCGACATGATCATTCCCATATAGGATTGCAGGTTGAGTGTAGAGCCGGTCAGCATCAGCAGTCCCAGTGAACCGACAAGCACAGCAGGTACGGTTGCCAAAACAATAAAAGAGACCTTGAAGGATTGGAAATTGGCAGCCAGCATCAAAAAGATAACCACAATGGCCACCATCAAACCGTTTTCCAGACTTCCCATGGTATCGTCCAACGTCTGGCTCAATCCGATCGTCTGTACGTCCAGTCCACGGGGAAGTTCTCCAATTTCAGCAATAGCTTTTTGTACGGCTTTTGAAGCGGTCCCCAGATCTTTGTTGTGAATATTGGCGGTAACGGTAAGCATAGGTACAGTTCCCAGATTGTAAGCTTCACCATAGGCCGTGCTTTCCGAAATTTTTGCTACATCAGCAATAGAGGGACGGGCAGCATTGGCTACCAGTGGTATATTGCCGATGTCATTTTTACTTTTCATCTCACTTTCGGGAACCTGGATCTGCACGCTGTAGGTCTGGCTGCTTGCCGGATCGATCCAGATATTCTTTTCGGTCATCCGTGAGGAAGAAGTCGATACGGTGAGCGAACGTGAGATTGCACCAATGTCCGTTCCAAGCTGCACCGCACGCTCCCGGTCAATGTTGATATCCAGTTGCGGATATCTGATGGACTGGCCTAGCTGTATATCCCGCAGGTATGGGATCAGTTTCAATTTTTCGATCACCTTCATCGCATATTCCTCATTGACTGCTTTCACGCGTCCTGAAAGACGTACTTCAATAGGCGTTGGAGAACCCTGGCTCAGGATCTTGTCCGTAAGCTCTATCGGTTCAAACGAAAGCTTGGCTTCCGGAATGGCTGTTCTCACTCGCTTTCGGATTTCATCCTTGAGCGGTTCCAGTTTCAGGTCCGAGCCGGGTTTCAGTGCTACCTGCACGACGGATTCGTGTGGTCCACCCATAAAAAGGAAAAGTGATGCCGTGGAATAGAGCTGCGGGTGGTTGCCGACAAAGGTCGAAGTAACCGAAATATTATCCTTCCCCGCTATATCGTTGATGATGTCAAGTAGTTCGACCGCCTTGAGTTCCGTTTTTTCAATCCGTGTACCGTCGGCAATCTTCATGCGCACCTGAAATTGTCCGCTGTCCACCTTTGGCAGCACATCACGCCCGATAGTAATAAACAGCAATGCCGCAATGCCTCCAATGACGATAATGTATCCGTAGATCATGCTTTTGCGATAAGGCAGAATACGGTTAATAAACCGCATATAGCGGCTTCTGAACTTTTCGAAATAATCCTGTTTTGCCCCACTGTTTCCCTGCAATAAATGTTCTTTTTGCAGGGAGGTATCTTCATCTGATGATACGGCTATGGTTGGTCCGCCATGTTTCTCCTTCATGATCCAGTTGGCCATTACGGGGACAAAAGTCTGCGAAAGAAAATAAGAAGCTACCATGCTGAATCCAATAGCCAAGGCCAATGGCAGGAACAGGGAGCCGGGAATGCCGCCCATTGTAAATGCAGGTGCAAACACGGCAAGTATACAGAACAGGATCAATAGTTTGGGCAGGGCAATTTCCTTACAGCCTTCCCATATGGCTATTGCTTTGGACTTGCCCATATCCAGATGCTGGTGGATATTTTCAATGGTAACGGTACTTTCATCGACCAGGATGCCGATGGCCAGTGCAAGGCCGCTCAGCGTCATGATGTTGATGGTCTGCCCAAACAGGTCTAAAAAGAGTACTCCGGTTATAATAGAGGTTGGAATGGTCAGAATAACAATCAGTGCACCCCGTACATCACGCAGGAACAAGAAAACCATCAAACCCGTCAGTATTGCTCCGATTATACCTTCATGAATCAGCCCTTTCACCGAATTCATGACATAGGCAGACTGGTCAAACTCATAGCTCAGTTTGACATCTTCGGGGAGTTGCGACTGGATTTTGGGCAGGTTCTTTTTAAGGTTCTGGACAACCTCCCATGTAGAAGCATCAGCTGATTTGGCAATGTTGAGATAAACGGATCTTCGTCCGTTGATCAGCGCATAGCCGGCATTGATATCTGCGGCATCTTCCACGGTAGCAACGTCCCTCAGGTAAACATTGGAAGCGCCCGTTCCTGCCAGAATGGGTATGTTTTCGAAATCCTTGATGCTTCCCACGATGGTGTTTGCCGGACTCAAATAATTTTTGTCCCCGATCCGTACATTTCCGGCCGGTGAGGGCTGATTGTTGATCCGTAATGCAGCAACCAGTTGATCAGGCGTAAGATTATGGCCGCGCATCAGCTCAGGATTGGCCTTGATGACCACTGTACGGACGTTTCCTCCAAAGGGAACCGAACCAACCAGACCAGGTATGGCCGTAAAAGAAGAACGTACATATACATTTGCAAGATCAAGCAATTCGTTGTTGTTACGCTTTTCGCTACTTAATACCAGTTGGCCTACGGGTAAGGTAGAAGCATCAAAACGTATAATAAAAGGCGGAGCGGAACCGGGAGGAAAGGCGACCTGTGAACGGTTGGAAAAAGCAGTGACCTCGGCCGCCGCCTGGGCCATATCTGTTCCGGGATAGAAACTGATCTTGATAAAAGTAAGTCCCTGGATGTTCTTGGTCTCGATATTCTTAATACCGTTCACCATCAGTAGTGCACCGATGTACTGCTTACCGAAATAGGCCTCCATCTGCTCGGGCGTATAGCCCCCGAACGGATGGGATATATAGATGACCGGTAGATCTAATTTTGGAAATAGATCAATTTTTATTGTATTGACCGCCTTTATTCCGAAGAAGAAAAGGGCGGCAACGACTACCATGATGGAAATCGGTTTCCTAAGGGCAAAACGTATTAGGTTCATTCGTTATCTTTTATGCTAAATAGTTGGGATGTATCAGAGTTGATGCTCAAAAAGGCTAAAATCTCCTGTCGAGGCTGCCTTCAGCAGCAGGGCCTGCCAAACATTGTTGTTGGCAATATTCCTGTCGGTTTCTGCACGGATAAGCGTATTGGTTGCCTGCATGACCTCCACCATATTGGCCAGACCATTCCTGTACAGTACCGCTTTTTGGTTAAAAGCTTCTCTTGCAGCTGCAACTTGTATAGGAGCCTCACGGTAATTGGTCATGGCGGCATCGAACCTGTCATCCGCTACACGCACCTGGGTTTTTACGGATAGCTCGGCTTCTTTATAATCCTCCTGCATGGCCGCTACGGAATAGCGTTGTGCTGAAATTTGCTTGTTTAGACGGAAAACTGTGGTCAGATTCCAGTTGATTCCAATACCAACGAGATAGTTGGTACGGACAGGATCCACTCCAGACCAGTAGCTGTTTGAGTAGGCCGTTTGATCCGAAATGTAATTGGGCGAAAATCCCGATCCCCGCCCCTGGAACATACCGAACAGAGCGATCCGCGGATAATATTGCTTTTTCAAAAGTTTTGTCTGCTCTTCTCCCACGGAAATAATACTTCTGTAATAATTTAAACGAGGATGAGTGAAAAAATCCATTTGAGAATAATCAGGTGTAAGGGGAACAGTGTCGACAAAATCCCCCATAACAACGAAATTACTATCTTCCTGACCGATTAATTGGGCCAATATATTCCTCTGTTCCAATTCCCTGTTCCTGGCGTTGGTAAAAAGCATACGTGCATTGGATAGTTCGGCGTTAGCAAATGTGGAGTCTACGCCGGCCACCATTCCACTTTTGACACGTGCAATGATAAATGTGCGCAGGGAATCTGCACGTGTAAGATTTTCTTCGTACGATAAAGCGATCTGCTGGCTTGCGATCAAGTTTAGATATGCCGCAGCGACCTTGACCTTGTGCTCAAACAGGGTCTGCTGATAATCCCGCGTACTGCGCACCTGCTCCTGTTTGGCGACCCGTGTCCTTTGCATGTTTCTGCCAAAAGTGAAGAATTCCCAATTGATGCCCGCCACATATAGGGCACCAAAAGCCGCATTCCAGCTCTGCTCAGCCAATGGCGGCCCGGAGGAAGCAATGGCGCCTTCAAGTCCGGACATAGGTCCGCTTATGCCATTAATTGTACCATAAGATTGCTGTACCCCCAGATTGAAGTTGGGCAGCCGTTCCATTACCGTACCCTTTACCACCTGTTCAGATGAGCGGATCTGTAGCTGTTTCGCTTTAATGGAAGGGTATTGTTGCTCTGCCATATTTAAGGCCTCTTTCAGTGAAATGGTGGATTGGGCATTGACCCAAGTGGGGAAAATACATGAGAAAATTAAGCCTGTCAAAAGGCGTTTGAAAATTATATGCATACTATCTTTAATTCTAATATTTTACAGTTTGGATTGATGGTAACGCTACCCATCTTTTACGACAGAATGATCCTAACCTAAACTGAGATACAAAGTTGCGAATGATTTCCACGGGGGATTTATATATATTACGGTTTCTCTTACCAATATTACTGTTTAGCAAGGCCAGCTACTTAACATATAAACTTTTCGAAAAAGCCAATACAGATTGTATTGGCTTTTCGAAAAGTTTATAAAAATTATTTTCCTACCATACTCCGAAGGGCTTCGGGATAACGTTCACCAATGATCTGGATATGTGCCAGAGCCTGTTGTATTGTTGCCAGGTCTTTGTCCGTAAGAGTTACAGCGACCGCACCGACGTTTTCCTGTAAACGGTGCAGCTTTGTAGTGCCCGGAATCGGAACGATAAACGGTTTTTGGGCCAACAGCCATGATAAGGCAACCTGCGCCGGAGTGGCATTCTTTTCAGTTGCTATAGTTTTTACCAGATCTACCAGTGACTGGTTGGCCTTACGGTTTTCTTCACTAAAGCGAGGAAGCTTATTTCTAAAGTCGGTCGGGTCAAAAGCAGTCTGTTCGTTGATGTTACCTGTTAAAAAACCTTTACCCAATGGGCTGAACGGTACAAATCCAATGCCCAGTTCTTCCAATGTTGGAATGATTTCATCCTCGGGTTCACGGAAAAACAGGGAGTATTCGCTCTGCAAAGCCGCCAAAGGTTCGATGGCATGTGCTTTACGGATGGTTTGTGCTCCTGCTTCGGAAAGCCCCCAATGTTTGATCTTGCCTTCCTGCTTCAATTGCTGGATCGTTCCCGCTACATCCTCGATCGGCACATTCGGATCTACCCTGTGCTGGTAGAACAGGTCGATGCAATCCGTTTTGAGGTATCTCAGGGAGTTTTCCGCTACCTGACGGATTCGTTCGGGACGGCTGTCCGTTCCTTTGGATGAATCTCCTTCTTTGAAGCCAAATTTGGTAGCTATAACGACTTTATCACGAAAAGGCTGGAGCGCTTTTCCCAACAAGGTTTCATTTCCTCCCTGGCTATAGGCCTCGGCGGTGTCAAAAAAGGTAATTCCTGAATCGTACGCATTCCTGATCAATTCAATTGCTTCTTTTTCATCCGTTGCCGGGCCATATCCAAATGTCAGCCCCATACATCCCAATCCTAATGCAGAAACCGATAAACCTCCGTTTCCAAGTTTTCTTTTTTCCATGTTACTCATATCTTTCTATTTATTACAAATTTTATTAAATGGATATCTGTTAATTCCTGCCTGCATAGATCTGTGTCTGTCCACCGTCGACAACCAGGTCGATGCCGGTAATAAAACTGCTCCGGTCCGATGCCAGAAACAATAATGCTTCTGCAACCTCCCGTGGAGTTCCCACACGGCCCAACGGAATCGATGGGGTAACACGTGCGATGTAATCGTCAACCTGTTGAGGGGTCATGCCGATTTCGTGTTCGTATCCCTCTGTAGGTACTGTGCCCGGGCTTAGGGAGTTGACCCTGATACCCCGGTCTTTGAGATCACTGGACCAGCTTTTGGCAAAAGAGCGGACTGCTGCTTTGGTAGCGGCATACATGCTGAAAGCAGGTAGTCCCATATCTGCCGTAATGGACGAATTTATAATGATCGAACTTCCATTGTTCAAGATGGGAAGCATCGCCTGTACGGTAAAAAGTGTGCCCTTGACATTAACATCGAAGGTTTGATTGTAAAATTCTTCGGTGATCTGATCAAGTTCTTTGTATTTTCCACCGCCTGCATTTGCAAATATGATATCAAGACTCCCGTGTGCTCCCTTAATAATTTCCTGTACCTGTTTCATTTCGGTAAGGCTGGTAACGTCGGCACTGATTGCTGAAATATTCTTACCTATCCGCTTTTTCGCTGCTTCGAGTGCATCGGCGCGGCGCCCTGTAATGTACACATGTGCACCGTGCTGCGCCAGCAATTCTGCCGCAGCAAAACCTAAACCGGAACTACCTCCGGTCACCAGTGCTATCTTTCCTTTTAAAAAATTCTCCATAATTATTACCTTTTAAATCTGCATTTTTGCATTTTCAAGATCCGCAAAAACCTTTGACGCGATCTCACGTGCACTGGCAACTTTTTCTGTTCCCAGCTCATCTTCCAGTACATCAATGATTAGCCAGATATTTTCCTGCGGAACGCCCAACTGCGATGCAGCGATATAATGTGACTGTATAATTGGCTCCACACCGCCCATACTGATCAAGGTAGCTATAGTGATGATCTCCCTGGTGTTATAGCTTAACAGATCCCGTCCGAATATATCGAAGAAAAGATGTTCCTTGAGAAATACATCGATGGTCGGGACAAGCGTCGCATAGCCTGTACTTTTAAGCGCTGATGCACTCATGCCTGTTATTTTCATCTGTACGGCCTCACCATTTTCATATTTGTCCGATGCATCCCCAATGAGGCCAGACTCTTTTCCCAAATCATCAGCTATCCCTCTTTCTTTTCTATCATTCAGCACTGCAATCAGCGTATTGATTCCCCTTACACTGCGTGGCGATCCTGCATAAGAATAGAGATGAATAAAAACTTCCTTTATCTCATTGACTGTAACACCAAAATCCAGCGCCTTATGTAGAGCTGCTGTTAGTTTGTCCAAACGACCAATCGTCGTATAGGCAGATATGGTAATTACCTGCTTCAACCAGTTCTGATCTTTTATGTCGTCTATCATAGATTGTTCTTTTGTTTAATTCCACAATTTTGTTTTTCACTGTCGGCATACGGCAATCAATATCCATCGTAAGCCGTTCAGTATGTTCATCTGGGCAGGGGTGATAGACCGTGGCTGCCTTTGGAAGATGTTCCTTCCCGTTCGCCAACGTCCATTGCAGCCATCTGGGCTTCGCCAGAAAATGCGCCCTGTATTTTAATACTGGCAAAACCTTCCTCCAGCATTTTCAGATCCTGTTTGTCAAGTACCAGATCAAGAGCACCTAGGTTCTCGTCCAGATGTGCGATTTTGGTCGTACCCGGAATCGGAACGATCGATGGTCCCCGGGATAGTAACCACGCCAATGATACCTGGGCAGCAGTTGCGCCTTTTTCCCTTCCGACCCTGTTTAAGAGGTTAATTACAGCCCAGTTGGCCCTTCGGGCTTCAACAGTAAACCTTGGAAATCCTCCCGTATTTCTCAGATCTCCTGGCAGGTACTGTGTTTCGGCAGCAATCGTACCGGTAAGATACCCCATGCCAAGTGGAGACCAGGGCACAAAGCCGATTCACAGTTCTTCGCAGGTCTGCAGGACTTCCACCTCCGGTTGTCTTGACCAAAATGCATAATGGTTCTGAACTGCCGTGATCTGCTGAACGGCATTTGCCCGGCGGATGGTTGCTTCACCTGCTCCTGAGAGTCCGAAATGGTTCACCTTTCCTTCAGCGATCAGTTCCCTTACCGCTCCGGCTACTTCTTCAATCGGAACCTCTGGATCTATACGGTGCTGGTAATAGAGGTCTATATAATCTGTCTTCAGCCTCCTCAGCGACTCCTCACAAACCCGTTTGATATGTTCGGGGCGGCTGTTTTTGCCCAGTGTCCTGCCATCAGCTGTTATATCAAACCCGAACTTCGTACTGATCACCACATCTTTGCGAACAGCCTTCAATGCTTCACCGACCAGTTCCTCACTCTTAAAAGGACCATATACCTCGGCCGTATCAAAGAAACGGACACCCCGGTCGTAGGCGTGCCTGATGGTCTTAATGGATACATCCCTGTTCATTATCGGAGTACCATAAGCATGGACAAAATTCATTTCACCAAATCCCAGTGCGGTCACTTCCAGACTGCCCAGTTTGCGCGTTGGTAACGCACTAGTGATCTTACCCATCTTATGCTGGCTTTTGGGATGCGAAAAACCGGTGTTGGGTACTGCCATTGCCGCGGCTGCCAGGGCTCCGGTGGCAATGAATTTTCGACGGTTGAAATTATTGCTGTTTTCCATATGATTTTCATTTACGGTACTTGCTATTTTTTGCCCAATCCCACAAGGAATTCAACGGTTGCCGGATCATAGTGTGAAAAGAACAGGCTTTCTCCCTGATCCAGTTTCAGTATTTCATCCATATCGGCGTGTGTGAGTGAAAAATCGAAAACTTCCATATTCTGTACCATACGGTCTTTGCTGACTGTCTTAGGGATGACCACGATATTGCGCTGGATCAGGTAACGAAGGGCTACCTGTGCCACGGACTTGCCATACTTATCGCCAATGGTCTGCAATGTTTCATTATTGAAGAAATCATTTTTCCCCTCCGCAAATGGTCCCCATGACATTAATTGTGTCCCGTGTTTTTTCATGATCTCCTGCGGCTTTACCTGCTGGTTGAAAACGTGCGTTTCCACCTGGTTTACTGCCGGTTTGATTTCTACATTTTCGGCAATATCGATAAAGCGGTCGGGATAGAAATTGCTTACGCCGATGGCCCTAACCTTTCCTTCCCTGTAAGCTTCCTCCATTGCACGGTAGCTGCCATAATAATCGCCGAAGGGCTGGTGGATCAGCAATAGGTCAATGTAGGACGACTGTAGTTTTTCGAGCGATTCTTCGATAGATGTCTTTGCTTTTTCATATCCGGCATTGGAAATCCATACTTTGGTGGTAATGAAGAATTCTTCACGGGCGATGCCACTTTTGATCATGGCATTGCCCACACCTTCTTCGTTTCCATAGGCCTGTGCGGTGTCGATAGAACGATAGCCGGCACCAATGGCATCCGTAACACATTGTTCACACTCTTCCGCTGTAACCTGGTATACACCGTAGCCCAAAATGGGCATTTCAATTCCGTTATTTAATTTTACATATTCCATATTCTTGTATTTTATGTTTTTAATCTAACTGTTATAATTCTGTAAGCGTTTTGTCGGGATACGTGATCCGTTTTGCTATGTCCGTATTTCAGTTTTAATATAAATCTACCATCGTCGCATCTGATACAAAGTTCCCCAAAATGAAATCCTTACGTGGTATATCGATTACGGATTATACTACCATTTTTACTTATCACAGCATTAAAGGCAAAAATCCAGATACGGAAACGCCTCTGGATTTTCTTATTATATTTTTACTGATCGTGAACACTATAAACTCGACATATCTATGACAAACCGATATTTTACATCGCCTTTCTCCAATAGTTCAAATGCATCATTTACATCCTGGATAGGTATGATCTCACTGTCGGCGGTGATACCATGCTGAAAACAGAAGTCCAGCATCTCCTGGGTTTCTGCAATACCACCGATGTTGGAACCTGCAAAACTTCTTCTGCCCATAACCACATTGAAGGCGCCTATTTCCAAGGGTTGCGGAGGGAGCCCTACCAGAACCACTGTACCGTCGTGACGCAGTAAATTCAGATACATGTTGACGTCGTGCTTTGCTGATACCGTGTCGATAATAAAATGCAGCTGACGGTTATAAGTTGCTATCTGCTCTTCATCGGATGATAATACGGCGTGGTCGGCTCCCAATCGTTTTGCATCGTCAACTTTAGCCGGTGAAGTGGTGAACACGGTCACTTCTGCACCCATTGCCTTTGCAATCTTGATGGCCAGGTGTCCCAATCCGCCGATCCCTAAGATACCCACCTTTTTACCGGGGCCTGCTCCCCAATGTTTCAGCGGCGAATATACGGTGATACCTGCGCAGAGCAGAGGGGCGGCGGCTGCCAGATCCTCAAAAGCAGGCATTCTCAATACATATTTTTCATCGCAGACGTATGTTTTCGAAAAACCTCCGTACGTATGACCTCCCAAAACCTGATCTACACTGTTGAAGGAGAAGGTTACGCCTTCCTCACAAAACTGCTCGATACCCTCATCGCAGTATTCACAATGTCCGCAACTGTCCACGATACAACCGACACCCACCAGATCGCCAGGCTTGAAGTCCTTGACGTGATTTCCAACCATGGTCACCCTTCCCAATAGCTCATGGCCGGGTACAATAGGCCACATGGTTCCACCAAAATCGTCTTTTACCTGGTGTAGATCGGAATGGCAGATGCCACAATATAAAATTTCGAACTCCACATCATGCGGCTGTACTGCCCGCCTGTTGATGGTGATTTCCTCCAGCGGTGCGCTGGCCGATGCCGCTCCATATGCTTTTACCTGTCTGATATCCATATCTATCTATTTTAATTTTAATTGTTGTTTACTTCCTTGAAATATCACGGAATGATGACCGCTTTGATCACATCGGGATTTCGTTCCCTCATGAGCTGTAATCCCTCATCCAGCTTATCCCAGCCCTTCAGCACATGTGTGACCAACGGGGTAGGATCCAGTCTTTTATGGGCAATCAGTTGTAAAAGTCTTTCAAAATACTCCCTTCCATCCTGGATGAGTACTCCGGTCAGGAACTTCTCCATGCCGCCATATTCCCAGACACTCAATGGTATGGTCACATTTTCCTGGAAAAAGATGGATACACAGGCTACATGTCCGCCAAACTTAACCGCTTTTAATGCTGTCGTGAACGATTCACTGGCGTCACCACCACTGGCAATCAGTACGCTATCTACTGGCTGGTTCGCTGTCAATGCCATGACCTGCTCCAATATATCCCCATCCTTGTAATCGATGATATCGGTTGCACCATATTGCTTGGCCAGCTCCACTGTATTGGGTCTCGATCCAACGGCAATGATACGTCCTGCACCCCGCAGAGCAGCAGCGGCAACCGCCATCAGGCCAACGGGGCCAATGCCCATGATCAGAACGGTATCGCCAAAACCAATTTGCATACGCTCGACGCCGGTAAAACCCGTGCCGATCATATCCGGTATCATTACCGCCTGTATATCTGTTACGCTTTCAGGAATATGTGCCAAGCGGCTATCGGCATCTACAGCCTTTACCAACTCTGAAAAGTTTCCTCCCAGTCCTGGATCTTTTGAAAAGTAGGGGTTCAGGTCCTGATGGTATTTAGCTTCGCCACGTTGTGCCTTGGGATGTCTCCAGTTCGATCCGGCACTGGGAATGACCACACGGTCTCCGGGCTTGAAGTCCTTCACCAGCTCACCGACCTTTTCTACGATACCCACGCCTTCATGACCGATAACTTTGCCAACAGCATTTGGCCAGGCGGCAGTTTCAATGAGATGCACATCGGTTGTGCACGTCGCCACGGCCGTAGGACGCACCAATGCGTCATATGGACCTATTTCAGGGGCGGGAAGTTCTTCCCATAGTGCTTTTCCTTTTTCTTTTAAAATATAACCTTTCATATCTTTTATCTTATTTACCCGGTTTACTGATACCCAGGTTTTCATTTTTATGCAGTTCGGGATCTTCGATGATATTAGTTACAAATGCCGCAATGCTCTTTCTGGAAATAGCCTGCCCGGATTCCTGCTCACCTTTTCTTGTGATCGCATAATCCACTTCATCCGAATCGGTGAACCAGTCGGGACGAAGGATCGTGTAATCCAGACCCGACAATTCAATGACATCGGCCAACTTTCTGTAAGGAACCAGTACCGGCTTGAGGGGCGTCTCGTATATACCGATCGAACTGATCGCAATTATCCTTTTCACGCCAGTCTCCCGCATCGCCAGGGTAATGTTCCTTGCCATGGCCTCCAGATCTCCGGCAAGGTTCATATAGACGATGTCCTTACCTTCAATGGCCGACAACAAATTACCGTATACGGTAGCATCTCCCTGAATCAGGTGGCAGCCATCGCCAAGCCCATCTGCTAAACTATTGATATTGCGGGCAAACAAGGTAAGTTCAACATTCTCTAATCTTTTCAGGTCTGCGATGACATACCATGCCAGACTTCCTGTGGCACCTATTACAATTACTTTTTTCATTTATTTATTAGACTATAGGGTACATTAAGATGCCCCTGAATTTGAACAACGTTATGAAAATTATGATATCCTTTTAAATTACACATCCTTAAGTACAGACTCTCTTTCCCTAAAACCTATCAGATTGATCTTGTCGATTTGAGAGCGGAACTCATTCAGCTCAGCCTGTGTAAACGATACGTCGAATGCACCAAGATTTTCTTTTAAATGGTGAAGTTTCGTCGTCCCGGGTATAGGAACAATGAAGGGCTTCTGCGCCAATAGCCAGGCCAGCGAGATCTGGATAGGAGTTGCGCCCTTGCGGTCGGCCCATTCACGGACCAGATCAAGCAGGCCCATATTGTTCTGGAGCGCTTCAGGACTCATGTAGGGCACGGCAACAAAACGTGATTCGGGAGCAAAACGGATATACTCGTTGAATTTGTCGCCCATCATTCCCCTGACAACAGGACACCAGGGTACAAACCCGATCCCCAGTTCTTCACAGAGATCCAGGGTTTTATATTCGTGAACCCGTTCCATGATGGAATACTCGTTCTGAAGAGCAGCTACGGGCTGCACCGCATGCGCCTTCCGGATGTTTTCCAGGGAAGGTTCGGACAGGCCGAAATGTAAAGCTTTCCCTTCCTTGATCAGATCCTTTACCGTTCCGGCGACATCCTCTATCGGCACATTTGGATCCACGCGGTGTAGGTAAAGCAGGTCGATACGGTCGGTCTGCAAGCGTTTCAGTGAACCCTCTACCGCTTTGCGGATACTGCCCGGACTAGAATCACGACCTATGCTTTTGCCATCTTTGTCGATCACAAATCCAAATTTTGAGCCGATAACCACTTTGTCACGGATGGGCTTCAACGCTTCTCCTACATATTCTTCACTGGTGTAAGCCCCGTAAACCTCAGCGGTATCAAAGAAAGTGACACCCTGCTCGTAAGCCCTGCGGATCAATTTCACCATATCCTCTTTCTTCCTTGGGGGATTATAGCTGTTGCTGGTCATGCTCATACACCCGAGCCCTATTCCGGTTACTTCAAGAGCGCCCAATTTTCGTGTAGGGAGTGTTCCTTTTCCGGTTGCATGCCCTGCTAGCTCACCCTTGTTCGTATTACTCAGCGGATTAGTGCTACCCTGTGCAAATCCCAGTTGCCCCAGCACAATAGCCGATGTTGCCATTGCACCGGATGCTAAAAATTTCCGTCTGTTAAATCCATTATCTTCCATGTCAATATTTTTTAATGTAAAACCAACCAGTTACTATAAAACCAATAGCACCAAGAACTTTTTACCGTAAAGCAGTATGTTCTTTTATTTATCTTATTCTTCCGATAATTCTAACAGATCTTTGTTCAGACGTTCTCCCTGTATCTGTATTCCTGATAAAGTCTCCTCCATCTCTGCCAGATCAGCTGATGTCATCTCAACATCGACTGATTTCAGGTTATCGTCTATGTACGCTGTTTTATCCATACCCGGAATAGGAACAATGAACGGCTTTTGCGCCAGAAGCCATGCTAACGCGATCTGTACCGGTGTTGCATTTTTACGCTTGGCGATTTTTGTAAGCAGTTCGATCAAAGGCATATTCGCTGTGATGGCCTCAGGAGTAAACCTTGGAAATATGGCCCGCAGATCGGTAGCACTGTCAAATTTCGTATCGGCAGTAATCTTTCCAGTCAAAAATCCTGTACCTATGGGCCCCCAAGGGACAAAGCCGATACCCAGTTCTTCACATGTGGACAGCACCGATAGCTCTGGCTCTCTGGACCACAGGGAGTACTGGTTCTGTACTGCGGTTAGAGCCTGTACCGCATGTGCCCGGCGGATTGTTCCGGCACCGGCTTCGGACAGCCCAAAATGTTTCACCTTTCCTTCCTGTATCAGGTCTTTTATCGTGCCAGCTACATCTTCGATCGGGACATTGGGGTCAACCCTGTGCTGATAGAACAAGTCGATATAATCTGTTTTCAGTCTTTTCAACGAAGCCTCCGCTACTTTTCGGATATGTTCGGGACGGCTGTTCAATCCGCCTTCCTCTGAAATCATACCGAACTTGGTTGCCAGCACAACTTCCTTGCGGATGGGTGCTAATGCTTCTCCCACAAGCTCTTCGTTTGTAAAGGGACCATATGCTTCGGCGGTATCAAAAAAAGTGATCCCCTTTTCAAAGGCGTACCGTATTGTCTGAAGCCCTTCCTCTCGGCTAACCCCAGATCCTGTACCAAAATTTAAATTCATGCAACCCATGCCGATAGCGGAAACTTCAAGGTTACCTAATTTTCTTTTTTCCATATTATTATCTGTTGAACAACCACAAACAAGTGATTGTATTGTAAAGTATTCGATAAATTTTTCCGAAACTCAACGATGTCCTGCATTGCTTAGTTTACTATGCAAAGTTCAGCAATACTTCATCCATAAATGGTATATAGATTACTGAATCCTCTACCATTTTTACGGATAATGTACTCAAATGAAAACCGTTACAATGGAAGATTCTGCATTTTAACAGGTCATGGAATACGATACAAAATGAGCACGAGGATCAACCTCATCGTTTTAAAATATGTAAAAGGGACATAAAGAACATAGCAAACCGTGAGTATTCAATTGTGTAAGGATATTCATTATTGCGACTGATTTTTTAAAATGAATCTTAAGTGTTTTAAAGTCTGAAAGTCTTTAATAGGTATACATATTACTTATTAACTACCATTTTTACTGATTATATTCCAAGAGGTCGGCAGAAACTGTGAAATGTGTAATTTTGTATCATTAAATTTAGTGGATATGGATATGGATAGGGTAATAAATTTTAATACGGTAAGTGACTATAGTAAGTTCAATAAAAATGAGACCTTGCACCCATTGGTAAGTATAGTTGATCTGTCAAAAGCGGAACCCCGATTGGGATACAAGATGTACTTTAACCTTTACTGTGTTGTACTTAAAAAGACAAATTGTGGGGATCTAACTTATGGTAATAGTATCTATGACTATCAGGAGGGAACATTGGTATTTTTCGCTCCAGGACAGATCGCAGGAAACAGTAATGAGGCGTTTTATCAACCTACAGGAACAGCACTTGTATTCCATCCAGATCTGATTCACAATACTTCGCTGGGCAAAAAAATCAATGAATACGGTTTCTTTTCTTATAACACAAACGAGGGGTTACATATATCTGACAAGGAGAAAAAAATTGTGCAGGAATGTTTCCAGATGATCACTTCTGAGCTGAACCAGTCTATAGACAAACATAGTCGGAAAGTCGTTTCTTCCAATATAGAACTCTTGCTCAATTATTGCGACCGCTTCTATGACAGGCAGTTTATTACACGGGAGCATATCAATAAGGGGATACTGGAAAAGTTTGAAGAACTGATGCTGACTTATTTCTCTTCGGACGAACCGTTGACAATAGGACTTCCTTCTGTTGCCTATTGCGCTGACAAACTGAATCTTTCTCCAAACTATTTTGGTGATCTGATTAAAAAGGAAACCGGAAAGACGGCAAAGGAGTATATTCAGAACAAAATCATTGAGGAAGCGAAAAACAGAATCTTTGGAACGGATAAAACGATTAATGAAATCGCTTATGAGCTGGGCTTTAAATATCCCCAGCATTTTACAAGGGTGTTCAAATCTCGTACCGGTCTTACACCCAATGAATATAGGGTGACACTGAACTAATAGATGTAATGAACACTATATTTGGTTGAAGAAAGGGTGTGTTTCTGTGATTTACCAAGATTTTTGAAAAGATCGGTATGAAGTATTTAAATCGAAAAGAGTGTAGTGACAAATATCATCACACTCTCATTTGATAACATATCAAATCCTTAAAACCCAGTTTTGATTTATGCCGTTTCAATCAATTTTTACCAACCGTTCATTTTAGCTAAATAATTCTCACTTCGGAAGGTGGGTTATTTATTACCTTAAATTTCTTTATTTTTCCACTTTGGATTAGAGCATGATATTTAAAAAATTATCTTGTGGTACGGCGAATGAAGATTTACTGCAAAATTCGCAGTTTAATTTGAATGGATAGTAATAATTTTTCTAGCCTTCCTGCACCAAATGCTGCAAGTTCGGGTCGTTCTTAATACGCTCCATTTCATTGACAATAATATTCATAACATCTGACTTTATCTGACGATAATTGCTTTCAATCTTTTGTTTCATTTTATCCTCGCCCTGCTCATCTACAAAAGATAAAATCTGTGGTATCTTCTGATAGGCTTTGGTTTCGGCTGCTACCTTGTCATTATCCACCCCGATTTCAGCGTGAAAGATTTTTTGCTCGATACGCTCGTCAAAGTTATCTGACACGGAACCCACGAACATACCCTGCGTAAGCGTTGAAATTTTAGACGCAGGAATGAGGCTGTCTAACTGCGTGGATATGGAAGTTGATTTGTCATTGCGGTTGATGGTCATACTTTGGCGTTTCTGCAATACTTTTCCGAAACGTTCCGAAAGGCTTTTTGCCGTTTCGCCCACAACCTGCCCACTGAATATATTACCAACAGTATTCTGAATTACCTTTGCTTCTTTGTCTGGAGATTTCGCTGAAACTGACCACCCGATTTCGGTTTAAACTGACCACCTATTCCGCTTGAAATTGACCACCCGATTTCGGGGGAAATTGACCAGTTCGAATAATGCGTGAATGCTATAGCGGCCAGCCTACTTTTGATGGATATATAATCCATCGAAATGGCCAATTCCACTATTAGCATGAGCAAGATCAGACAGATACTCAGAATGTATTCCCAAGGGCGTAGCAAGCTTTCCATCGCTACCCATACTGGTGTTTCCCGTAATACGGTCAAAGTTTATTTAAGGGCCTTCAGTTCCAGCGGCTGTAGTTTTGAGCAGATTGATTCACTTAACGATAAGGAACTGGATGATTTCTTTGGCAAGAGCCGTGAACAAGCTCCCAATAACCGGTTAATATCGCTTCAACGTTGTTTTCCCCGCATTGACCGTGAACTAAAGCGGACCGGGGTTAGTCTTATGATGCTATGGGAGGCCTATATGAAGGAGTTTCCGGATGGCTTCCAATATACCCAGTTCTGTTTCTACTACAACCAGTGGAAGAACAGGGTGAACCCCGTGATGCACTTGGACCATAAAGCGGGCGATAAACTTTTTATCGATTTTGCGGGACAGAAACTCGCCATCGTAGACAAGAATACGGGCGAGGTAACCCAGGTGGAGGTCTTCGTTGCCATCTTGGCCGCCAGCCAGCTCACCTATGTTGAAGCGGTCATGAGCCAACAGAAAGAGGACTTTATCTCGGCCTGCGAGAACACGCTCCATTATCTTGGCGGTGTTCCGGCAGCCATCGTACCTGATAACCTCAGGGCAGCGGTTACCAAGAGCAACCGCTACGAGCCTACCCTAAACGATACCTTTGCCGATTTCGCAGACCACTATGGAACAACGATCCTGCCGGGCAGGGCATACCGCCCAAGGGATAAGGCACTGGTGGAGGGAGCGGTAAAGATAGCCTATAGCCGCATCTATGCCCCGTTGAACAAAAAGGTATTCCATTCGCTGTCCGAGCTCAATTCGGCCATACTGGAGGCGCTGGAATCCCATAACACACAACTTTTGAAAGGTCGCAACTACAGCAGGAGGCTGCAGTTCGAAGAGATCGAAAAAGAGGCACTGAATCCTCTTCCGGTACTGCGCTATGCCTTCAAAAAGCAGCACTATGCCACCGTTATGAAGAACGGGCACGTGAACCTAGGAGTGGACAAACATTATTACAGCGTACCATTCCGCTTTATCGGTAAAAAGGTCAAGATAATGTACAGCAGCTCAAATGTGGAGGTATTCTATCATTATGAACGCATCGCCATGCACAAGCGGATGAAAAGCCCCTACAACTATACCACCGACAGGGAGCATATGGCCACCACCCATAGGTTCGTTACTGATTGGACACCAGAGCGTTTTCTGGAATGGGCCACCAGCATCCATGACGACGTGAGGCTCTATATCTTAAAGGTACTGGAGCGCAAGCAACATCCAGAGCAGGCCTACAGATCATGCGTGGGTATCCTTGGCTTTGCCAAAAAAGCCGGCAACGAACGTTTGATCAATGCCTGTAGAAGGGCGCTGGGCTTTGGTATCTACTCCTATAAGACCATACAGATGATATTGGAGAAGAATATGGACCAGTACCCCGAAAGCCTCTTTGCCGATGAACTCCCTATGCCCAGCCATGACAATATCCGTGGCGAAGACTATTACCAATAACCCTTAAAATAGATAAAAAATGAACACGAGCACACTTGACAAATTACAGAAACTGAAGTTCTACGGCATGTTCCATGCCTTTAAGAGCAGCATCGAAACCGGACAGACCGACCAGTACACCTCCGATGAGCTATTGGCGCACCTTATCGATTCCGAATGGGATTACCGCCAGAACCGGCGGATCGAACACCAGATACTGTATGCCAGATTCCGTTATAAAGCTTCCATAGAGGAGCTCCACTACCATGTGGATCGGAGCATTGATAGAAACCAGGTGATGAGGTTGGCAGACTGTACTTTTATCGACAGGTTTGAAAACCTGCTCATTACCAGAAGTACGGGGATCGGAAAAAGCTACCTCGCCTCGGCAATCGGACATCAGGCATGTATGCTGGGCTACAGGGTATTATATGCCAGTACGCCAAAGCTTTTTGCCAAACTGAAAATGGCCAAGGCCGATGGCTCCTATATCAAAGAGGTTGCAAAAATTGAAAAACAGCAGCTATTGATCCTAGATGATTTCGGCATACAGCCCTTCGATGCCCAGAGCAGGGCGGCTTTGATGGAGATCATCGAGGATCGCCATTCAAAGACCTCACTTATCATTACCTCACAGCTGCCGGTAAGCAAATGGCATGAAGTGATCGGTGAAAAAACCATTGCTGACGCAATATTGGATAGGATTGTTCATGATGCACACCGTATTGAACTCAAGGGAGAATCAATGCGAAAGAAAAGGATGCCTGTGCAAGAAAATAGCTTCCAATAAAACACAACTTTTAAATCACTACTTTTGTTAACGCTTCTATAGCATTTGCAACGTTCGTTCGCCAGCGAATTAGGTGGTCAATTTGCCACGGAATTACATGGTCAGTTTCTCCGAAATCTACAACCTCTGTCGGTTTCCTGCATATTTATCTCATAATCTTGAAAAGGATTATCACGTATCAAGCCTTTTTTGATAGCCAATTCAGCGAGACTTAACACCGGCATCGTGTACACCCAAACTGTATTATGAGCTGATTGCAAATCGTATCGGAGATAAAAATCAAATTCACGGATGAAATCGGTAGTTAATTCCCGGAATGCCATATCAGCACGATGATAGCGTTCTTTAATAAAATTGGTTAGATGGTTGTAAACCGTGATATACTTGTTATAGGTGCTTTGTGAACGTTCTTCTTTTTCAACCAGTCTTTTAAAATCTTGATTTTGGTCGTTGAATACTTTTAGTATTGCATCATCCATTACACCGACACCAAGAAAAGAAAGCTTTACTTTCTGTGCTGTGGCAAAACCTTCGTGTTTCTGCATATCTTCGTATATCTTGTCGATACGACCACGTATGTTATCCAGTTTCTGGTTAATGTTCAATGCAACGGCACTTTTGCCTTCAACTCTTCCATACTTTAAATCCCAATTATTAGGATTAATTTCTAACTTTGTACCCAAAGTCTTAGCTGTTCCATCAATGGTAATACGTGCCATAATCGGTGCATTACCGTTCTTTTTCAGTTCGTTCTTTTTCAAATAGAAAAGCAGTTTGAACGTCGATTTTTTTGTC
This sequence comes from Sphingobacterium sp. MYb388, assembly GCF_037479535.1. Classification (NCBI taxonomy): domain Bacteria; kingdom Pseudomonadati; phylum Bacteroidota; class Sphingobacteriia; order Sphingobacteriales; family Sphingobacteriaceae; genus Sphingobacterium; species Sphingobacterium sp. MYb388. Next base: position 573,360 of record NZ_JBBGYV010000002.1, read on the forward strand.
TGCTCCATAACTCAAATGTTTAATGTTTAAAATTAAATTATACTGAGTTACAAGGAAATGGAGATAGTAGAGCAAAATACTGAAATATAACCAGTTAGGCTATATCATTGCTTTTGTCAATCAGTAACGAATTAGTAACCTAACCTTGTCATTTTAAGCCTAAAACTTATCAGACACCGAGTTCCAAACTACGACTACTATTTTATAAAACATTGTATAGCAAAGGTTTTAATCGTTTTGCTTACTTTTGCTTTTTATTAATCTTTTTTATTTAAAAAACTACAAAGTTTTAGAAACGAAAGTTGAAGATGGTTACAATGCTGATGACGAAGTTGAAAAGCATCTTCAGGCAGATATTATCATTTTGCAAACGCCTGTAAATTGGGAAAATGCCCCTTGGATATACAAAAAATATGTAGATGAGGTTTTTAATAGTGCATTGAAAAGCAAAAAGTTTTTGTCAGGTGATGGACGTTCGGAAGCGGAAGGGTTTAAACAATACGGTATGGGTGGAAAAATGCAGGGAAAAAAATTTATGATTTCTGCCACTTGGAATGCCCCAAGAGAGAGTTTTAACAATCCTGAAAACCCTCTTTGGAAAGGAAAAACTGCGGATGATGCTCTGTTTAATATTGCTGCAAACTACCTGTTCACCGGCTTTGACGTCGTTCAAGGGCATTATTGCTACGATGTTTACCACAACAAACACATTAAAGAATATATAGAAAACTATCCTGCATATTTACAAAAAGTGTTTAAAATCAAATAAAAACATTCAATAGAAATCACAATGAATTCATCTAAAAAAGTGCTCTTAATCAATGCACACTTAACCTATCCCAATTGGTCAGAAGGAACCTTGAACAGTTCTTTTACACAGGTGGCCAAAGACTTTTTTCTATCAAAGGGATACGAGATATTAGAAACAATAGTTGAAAAAGAATATGATGCCGAAGAGGAAGTAGAAAAACATTTGGAAGCAGATATCATTATTCTACAAACACCTATAAACTGGTTCGGAGCTCCATGGATCTATAAGAAATATGTAGACGAAGTGTTTAATAGCGGACTGCACAGTGCCAAATTTCTTTCAGGTGATGGACGGACAAGAGAAGATCCCACCAGACAATATGGTACAGGTGGCAATATGCGGGGCAAAAAGTTTATGGTCTGTAGCACATGGAACGCACCCGAAGAGAGTTTTAACGATGTCAATCAAAAGCTTTTCAGCGGTATAAGTACACAGGATTATTTATTGCACATTACCAGCAACTATCGTTTCTGTGGAGTCGAGGTCGTCTCAGATTATAACTGTTTTGATATCTTCAAAGATGGGGATATTGCTGGCGATCTTTTAAATTATCCATCTCATCTGTCCAAGGTATTCGGAATTTAATTTAACATATTGATCAACTAAATAAGTCCAATGAAATAAATAGGTATAGATAGAGAGTATAGCATAGCGCTTTAAAATTGTTTTACATATTCAATGTTATATCTCATTATTTAAGAGGATTTGCTATAATGAGAACTGCAATTTGTTACATTACTTTTTGTCTCAAACCATACTTAACATAGGTAAAATATCCTTAATCAAATATCCGAAACAATAAATAGTATAATTAACATAAGAAAATGAATTGTTTTATTGTAAGTATTATTGAATTTCTGCCAATTTCAATAAAATTTACTGCTATAAATGATATCCTTGCATTTTAAAAGGTTTATATTGAATATTGCTTTAATTAATGTTGTTCATTATAAAACAGTTTTTTCCAGTATATTTTTAATCAGACGCTTATACAACTTTGCATGGAAAATAAAGCAAAGTGTACTATTGAAAAAAGCATAAAAAACGTCACTATAAATCGAATCAAATAATTATAAAATGAAAAAAATAGTATTAATGATTACCGCTGTTGTATGTATGGTAACTGGCGCATTTGCTCAAATTCACAAACCGGTGAAATGGACTGTAGCAAGTAAAAAATTGAATAGCAAAGAAGCTGTTGTATTTATTAAAGCCACTATTCAGAACGGTTGGCATATTTATTCTCAAAACGTAAAAGATGGAGGACCTATTCCCACCTCTTTTCAATTTGCTCAAGCTGCAGATTATGCGTTGACAGGTAAAACTGCAGAACCAAAATCTAAAGTAAAACATGAAGAAGTTTTCAAGATGGATGTCGGTTATTTTACTAATGAAGTTATTTTTCAACAAAAAGTAAGCCTTAAAAAAGGAACAGCTACAGTAAAAGGCACTGTGGAGTGGCAAGCATGCGATGCTTCCCAATGTCTCCCTCCAGACGAATACAGCTTTACTGTGACTATTAAATAAATAAGAAAAGGTGAAAATCACCTTTTCTTATAACTATTTTTTAATGGTATTTATAAATAGTATAGCAGTTATGTAGCTCAGTACTATTCTTAAACGAAGATTTTTGTTATTGGAATAGCTTAACCTCTTTTTTTGTTATGGCAGGTCTTTTATTATATTTAAAAAGCAGAACCAGAAAAAAATAAAAGGTTTTAAATCCAAAAAATAAGTAATGAACTTTAGCCATATCTTTATGTAAATAATTGTAATAAAGATGGATAATTTACATTCAATGAATCTATATCGTAATATAAAAAAACGCTTGAGTCTGGGAAACTCAAGCGTTTTTAATCTAACCAATTATTAACCTAATTTAATAATACATTTTTTGTGCCAAATTAATTGATTTCTTGATAATATTGGCGATTTTTTGGATTTCCACTCTTATATCCTACCAGATCATGATGGCCATTGTCGTTGACAATATTGCCTTACTATCCATTTAGATATCTACTTAAGTTAATGTGGTGGAAGTCAATGTTACTATGTGTTATGTCCAGATTTTCCGACTTTAACCCATAATTCGATTAGTAGCCCAGCTAAAAGCATAGAGACGCCGGCAGTAACAAACACACCAACAATTCCCGTAAAGTTAAATAACATTCCCCCTGCGGCTGCGCCAGCTGCAATAGCCCCCTGTACGGCTGCCACAACCATGCCTCCGGCACTTTCGGCTTGGTCAGGAACGGCTCTTGCAACCCAATTTGACCATGCTACAGGAACCCCGCCAAAAGCCATTCCCCAAATCGCAATTAATAGCGCATGTCCTACAAAAGAAGATGGAATCATTACCAAAAGCAATGCTATGATACCTACGATCATTGGCATCAGTACCAGTGTTCTACGTAAACTTCTTTCCAGTAGTTTACCGGCTAATAACGTCCCTGCAAAATTAGCTACTCCAAATCCCAGAAGCATGAGTGCTAAACCATTAGGCCCTATCGAAATAGTGCTTTCTAAAAACGGACGTATGTAGGTAAACAGTGCATAATGCCCCATGTGTGCTAATACACAGCCTACCATTCCTATAGCTATTCCTGGCCGTAAAAGTACACTGGACACTGTACCCGAGGTTGCTGTTTTATGGGGTCTTAGTCGAGGCAGGGTGAACCATTGGAAAACCAGTGTGATTACCCCTATTACAGCAGCAGCATAGAAGGCACTTCTCCACCCCAAGATCCCGCCTAAGTAGCTTCCCAAGGGTACAGACACCACTGTTCCAACGGCTATGCCACTAAAAATTATAGAAAGAGCTCTTGGGACAAGTGCCGCAGGTACTAAACGCATTGCAACTGCCGCCGCCATCGCCCAAAAACCTCCCAGAGCAACACCTAATAATGTTCGCATGACGAGCAGTACTATTAAACTGGAAGAAAAAGCGACCAATAAATTAGAAATAACCATTAAAAATGAAAACGCAAGTAATACCCATCGTCTGTCCAAAGACCGTGTCAGACCTGGTAAGATTAACCCCGAACATAATGCCGCAACTGCTGTAACAGTAACCGTTTGGCCTGCAACAGCTTCAGACACCCCGAGCTCCGAAGCCATAGGGGTTAGGAGACTCGCCGGTAAATACTCAGACGTCAACAATCCAAAAACGCCCATTGTTAGGGAAAACACTGCAGTCCATGCTGGTGCGGTCGGTCCTCCATTATTGGAGCCTGAGGGAGCTGCATCTATCCTTGTAACAACTTTACATTTGTTGTTACCTAAATTTAAACTATCCATAAAAACAAATTTATTATGGATCAAATCTCGTTTTTAATAACTATGAAAAGTTATGACAATCAAACAGATCGTAATGAAATACAAACAGCAATATCAACCCTAACTGTTTTCATTTGTAAACATATATATATGATCCGAAAGTGCTGTTTTAAATAGAAAATTACAATGAGTTTTATATTGCTATTTTATTTTTTAATATATACTGATCCCGTGTTTTTCCGAAATTGTAAAGGAGTAACAGCGGTTTGCTTTTTAAAGAAAAAGATAAAGTTAGATGAATGTTCAAAACCTAAGCTGAATGCTATCTGAGAGATGTCCCAACTACTAAATTGTAACAATGCTTTTGCCTCCTGAAGTATCCTTTCCGTGATCCACTCCGTAGTTGTTTTGCCTGTATATTCCTTCAAAGCGCGGTTCAAGGTATTTGTATGAACATTTAGCTGAGCAGAAAATTCGTTTGCGGTATTTAATTTCAATGCCTGGCTTGGCGAATCGATTGGAAACTGCAATTCTAATAATTCCACAAATAGTTTTGTAATGCGTTCGGACGCGTTCGCAGGTTGGTAAAACGTTTCTGGCGGTTGCATTTTCATAGCTTCATGCATAATGATCTGCACATAGCTTCGTAAAAGATCATATTTATGTGTATAATCGGAATGGATTTCGCGAATCATATTTTCAAAATGCCCTTTTAATACATGAATATTCTCTGTGTTTGGAAAAAATAGATGCTCCCCGCCGACTTTAAAGAGGGGGGACTGGGCTAGACTTTCATTTCTGAAGTTGCGGGTAATAAAATCTTCAGTAAAAAGACAGAAATAACCGCCCTGATTTTCCGAGGTTGGTTCCCAGGAGTATGGGATCATCGGATTAAAAAATGTAATAGATGGTTTGTCAATCCTAATGGATTTATCGGCATAACTTAAAATTCCCGTGCCCTTTGTAATGATGGATATTTTATAAAAATCTCTGCGGTTGGGTGGGAGAGAGGTGCTATCGCAAGAAAAATTCGCTCGATTATATACATTAAAACCGCGAGCTTCCCTATCGATACGTCCATGTCGGCTATAAAACTCGGATACACTTTCCTTTCTACTCATAGTACAAAATTATGAAATTGAAACGATCATAGACAATATTTTTATTTCCAGTAAAAAATATAGCAGATATAGGCTACATGTCATAAAATTTGGAATCTCCAGCTAAATCTTATGTTTATATCCGCCCTGTAATGAGTGATTACTCTGTAGTTTCCATATCCGTAGGCTTGAATCCTTTAAAACCCATTACTAGTTCCTCGAATAATTTATCTGAATATTCAATTACCAAGCAGGCTCATGTTCATCCTTAAAATATATCTAAAAGTTCATTCCCCTTGAGCATTTTCCTCCTTTGTGAGTAGCTTTATTAATTTTATCATGCTCTTAAAATTGGCATGAGACCCCTCAACATTGTAATATCTTATAACATTATTAAAATAAAATTGTAAATTTATAAAAAACTCTCTTTTTGAGAGTTTTTTATTATTACCTTTGTCTTCAAGAGCAAGACCATTGATCTGTATTTCAGTATGGTGAGAATTATAAAAATTACTTCTATTGATAGTTATATCAAAACTAATCCCAGAGAGAAGAAAGCTCTTGAAGCTTGGGTGTCGATTGTAAAATCCCAAACTTGGGGGAAACCTCAAGATATTGTAGAATCCTTTGGAGCAAAAGCGGTGGATATTTTGGGAAAGGCTGATGCAAAAGCTGATACCCCTAATAGCGAGCGGGCTGTTATTGATATTCGAGGTAATAATTTACGGATTATAGTAAAATATCAGTTTCACGAAAAGCTTAAAAATGGGGTTATCTATATAAAATGGATTGGTACCCATGCCGAATATACTAGACTTTGTAATCTGAACAATCAGTACACAGTAGAAATGTTTTAAATGAAAGTGATGAAAAAGAAAATGTTTAAAAATGAGGAGGAATACAACCTGGCAGTTGCCAAGTTGGAAGAAATCGGTGATCGCTCAGATTTCGGAGAAAACGAAGATCTCATCAAACAATTTGAACAGCTTTCAGATTGGATAGAAGCCTACGAAAATGATGTAACAGACATTAACATAGGTAATCCTGTTGAGATCATTAAGCTTAAGATGAGCTATATGGGACTTAAACAGAAAGATCTACAACCCTATATCGGGAGCAGTGGAATCGTTTCTGAGGTTATGAATAAAAAGAGAGCGCTTTCAAAAAATATGATTCGCGAGTTATCTGAGTTTTTGCATTTGGACCAAGACTTACTCAACGTGAAGTATGACCTATTAGTTTCTAATTCAAAAGAAAAAAAACAGAGCTCATTGACTGTATTTACAGAAAGTGTGCTTTTTGAATATATCAATACTGCTCAAACTGCATTATTTAAAAAAAGAGTCTCTGAAAAAGGAGCACTATTTGCTATAGGTTGTTAATATGAAAACAATAACTTTTTATTCGTACAAAGGCGGGGTAGGACGTTCCTTAGCATTGGCCAATATTGCCAATAGATTGGCAGAGTTTGGCAAAAAGGTTTGTATGCTTGATTTTGACCTCGAGGCTCCGGGTTTACATATCAAGTTTAGTGATAGTATAGGGAAAAGCGGGATAAAAGGTGGCTTGGTAGATTATATCCACAAGTTTACTACGGAAAATATTGTTCCAGAGAATATTTTAGATTATGTCACTGAAGTTAATTCCTTCAATGAGGGTGGAGGAACGGTTTCTTTAATTGCTGCTGGTAATACGACGCGCGAAGAATATTGGAAAAAACTATCCCATATTAACTGGACGAAGCTTTTTTACGAAAAAGATAGTTTAGGAGTAGATTTCTTTTTCAATCTGAAATTTCAGATCGAAAACCAACTGTCGCCAGATGTTTTATTGATTGACTCTCGAACAGGGATTACAGATATCGCTGGTGTTACCATGTCTATTATGGCAGATGAAGTTGTGTTGTTTGCTGCGAATAATACAGAAAACCTTGATGGAATAGGTCAGGTGCTTTGTTCACTAGCTGTACCTTCAAATTCATTAAGAAATACCGTACCTAAGATTAACATTGTGCTTTCTAGAATTCCTTATTTTACTAAAGCTAAGGATAAACCAAGGGAAGCGAATGCAAAAAGTACAGCATTAAGGATTTTGAATGAAAAATTAGAGCATAAGAAGATAAAGGACTTCGTAGTTGAAAAAATATTTGTTGTTCATTCTGAACCTGAATTAGAGATGCGAGAAGAGATTCGAATGCATCACAGGAATGATGATTTATTAGGTCAATCGGTTACCTCTGCAGACTATTTGGAGTTATTTCAGGAACTCACGCATGATGTGGCGGTTGATAGCCAAGAAGTAGATGAGCTTGATAATTTTATGAGAGCAAATATGCTTGTAGAAAAAGCTCAAAAAAGCAAAGTCAGAGAAGATCAAATATCATTATTAAAAGAAGCAATTCAATTATATCCTCGATTTTCTTTTGCATATCTATATTTGGGCATTGTATATCTTGAAGCTGATCTATGTACAGAAGCAATAGCGAATTTGGAGATAGCAGAGACACTAAACCCGCAATTAGCTGATAATGCTGAATATTTCAAAGGACATGCTTTTGTGAAACAAGGAAAGCTTGATGTTGCTATAAATTTATTTGAGCATCAAATGGAGGTTGAATCCAATGTGATTGGATCTTTATCGATGCTTGGGATTATCAGTTATAGGAAAAAGGATTATGAAAAGTCGTTAATGTATTATCAACAAGCAGTTGATCAAGACCCTGAAAATCCAAGCCTTTGGAATGGTTATGCAAACAGCTTACGTGTTTTAAAGAGGTATAATGAAGGTTTTGAGGCTGTTTATAAATCTTTAGAACTGAATCCGCAACACATATTAGCAAATACCACATTAGCAGAGTTGAATGGGAGTATTGGTAATTATCGTGAGTTTTATAAAAATTTAGATTTGGCTTTTTCTTTGGGACTAACTAATAAAGATTTTCAACAAATGATAGATGAAGATGAGTTTTATCTTTACTTTATGAATGATGAAAATTTTAAAAAAATCTTAGATAAATATAAAATTGATGTTAAGTGGAAAGGGGCTCAAAAAAATATTTGACGAATTGAAAGCTAAGGCCCAATTCTTTATTAACTTATAACGAGGTAAGTAGAAGAAATGGATGTGGAAAATTTCCAAATTCTTTCTAGATAAATATGATTTAAAATTTAGTATTTTTGTTTTAATTGTTGTATTGATAGTAAAATAATTAGTAGGAAGGAAATTTGATTAGATAAAATATAAGAAAATAGGAAGATGATATTTTAAAATATGAGCCAAGTGCTGGTAACACTTAGCTCAAAATATCATCCGTACCTGAAAGGTAGAATAGAGTTGTTGTTTTTAATTAAACGCGAAATAACGGATTTTGTTACGAAAAAAAAAATAAAATTCTGGTTTCCCGTAATTATACTCTTTCCTTTCCAGTGTAACCTGGGTCTTGACCTCCCCATGTCCTTTACGAAAAATTAGATCACAGATTAATAGTAAAAATCTTAACAAGATGCTTTGGCAATGTTGTGGGCTTTCCATTTTGGAAAAAACCGACATTATCATAGCTGATGGGAGATTATGTTCAAAATTTTAAAGTTAATTCAATGGCAGGTAATGGCAAAATAGGCGACAATCGCCGTCATGGTTACGTGGGAGAACGTAGCCAATCTCAAAATCCAGTAACAGGATTATGGACCAAGCGTGATACGCAAACAGGACAATTTATGGATGTCAAAACATCTGGAGGTAAATTTAAAGGTGTTAGAAAGGAAAAGTAGATTATGAAAAAGTATTATATCAATAATAATATACAGGTAAACGGGGATTATGAAGTTCATGCTCAAGGATGTGGGTTTTTCCCTACCCAAGATTATACTTTTATGGGAGAATTTTGGGGTTGTCAGTCTGCTGTTGTAGAAGCAAAACGAAGATTTCCTTATAGGAAAATAAATGGTTGCTATTATTGCAGCAGGGAGTGTCATACGAGTTAAATTTTGAATTAAAAATTGGTCGAGATAATTTTTTGGAATATCTCGACCAGTAATTTAGAATAATGGATAATACATATGTAATAACTTCCAAATATGAGAACTTTATTAGGTATGTTTTTAATTGTGATAGGAATCAACATGGAGTCTGATCTCCTCCCAATTTTAGGAGCATTGTAAAGTAGAAAAATTTGCTGTTTTGACCTGATTTTCAATAAACATTTCAGGCGTTAAATCCCCTAAACAGCTATGGGGTCTGAAGGTATTATATTCGTGTCTCCAGTCTTCAATTTTCTGCTTGGCATCCTCCAATGAAAGGAACAAATTGGTATTTAAACATTCGTCTCGGAAGCTTCCGTTGAACGACTCAATATACGCATTATCCGTTGGTTTTCCAGGTCTGGAGAAAACGAGCTCAACTTTTTGTTCGCAGGCCCATCTGTCCATTTCTTTTGAGATAAATTATTCACTTATGTCTTTTCTTTATTGGAGTTCATGATTGCTTTGCAGTTCTGATCCATTATCCACTTGAATTTTCTTTGGCTTAGCTCCTTTAAACAACCTTAGTTCTTCGAGAACTTCTACAACCTGATAGCCCTTTATACCCTGTCCAACATGGATTGCAATGCATTTACGGCTATAATTATCCACTATAGTTAAGCAACGGATTTTCTTCCCATCAAACAGTGCGTCGGAGACAAAGTCCATGCTCCAGCAGTCATGTAAATTGGAAAATAAAGGTCTTTTAGAGCGATGCGAAGCAGCCCGACAGCGTCTGGGCCGTTTACTTCTCAATTTCAACCCTTCTTCTTTATAGATGCGATAAATCCTTTTATGATTATCTGGCCATCCCTCACGCCGTAAAAGTATATAAATCCGCCAAAGCCCATAACGTACTCGAGTCTCCGCAATATCTCGTATTCTTAAACGTAGGGAAGTATCTGCACGCTTACAACTTTTGTAATACCACATGGATCTGTTCAAAAGTGAGATCTGGCAGGCCCTGCTTAAGGAGACTCGATAATCGGAAATCAAGCCTTTGACTATTTTACGACGCTGGAAAGGCTTCAATACTTTTATTCATTATTGTCTGTTTTTAATGGGATTCATGAGACGCTACGCTTAGTTTTTTTAATACTGCTGAGATCAAATATTGTGGACAGATAATTATCAGGCAAAATCATAGAAGCAGTAAAGAAAGCTTAGCTATTTATTAATAAAAATAAAATATTTAAGAAAATAAGTAATGAACTTTAGCTATATCTTTATGTAAACAATTGTAATAAAGATGGATAATTTACATTCAATGCATCTATATAGTAATATAAAAAAACGCTTGAGTCTGGGAAACTCAAGCGTTTTTAATCTAACCAATTATTAACCTAATTTAATAATACATTTTTTGTGCCAAATTAATTGATTTCTTGATAATATTGGCGATTTTTTGGATTTCCACTCTTATATCCTACCAGATCATGATGGCCATTGTCGTTGACAATATTGCCTTACTATCCATTTAGATATCTACTTAAGTTAATGTGGTGGAAGTCAATGTTACTATGTATTATATCCAGATTTTCCGACTTTAACCCATAATTCGATTAGTAGCCCAGCTAAAAGCATAGAGACGCCGGCTTAAGTTCGGTCCATAATTTATTTACGGAGTTAATAATGACAGTAATTCCGTGTTGTTTATGGAATATTTCTTTTTACACAGCTCTTTCAAATAATATTTCCAAAATAGATTAGGGATTCCCGTTCTGGCAGGAACCTACTAGCATATACCTGTGAACAAAAAATTAGGCTTCAGACCGATATAAATTTAGAAAGAGCTTTATACGCTTTTTTTTGGGAAAGATTATTCCTTTATGCAGCCCGGTCTGCAGTTTTAATGATACAATGGAATAAAGTATTGATGATTCTTTTTTATGAAGGTCTACCATTATTATAAGCTTTTCGTTGTTCGTACGCTTAAGTTGCTTTTTTTCCTCTTTAGCTTTTAGCCAAAGAGAAGAAAAGCATTGCAAGCCAGGAATTTATTTTTATGGTACCATTATTTGTGGATTTATGTTAATGGTATTGATAATGAATTAGTTATTGATCTATGATAGACGTTAAGATAAGCACCCTTTCGGATGAGGAACTTCTACACATGCTGCAGGCTAGCAGCAATCAGGCGTTTACTGTGTTGTACGATCGCTACTGGAAAAAGCTGTTTACCACAGCTGCCAATAAGCTGAATTGTCTCGAAGAGGCCGAAGATATCGTACAGCAGATCTTTATCAGCATCTGGAACCGGAGGGAAGAGCTTGAAGTTCATTCTTCTTTAGGTTCGTACCTAGCTGTTGCGGTAAAATACCGGGTGCTCAAATGTCTCAATGCGCGGTTCAAGCATAAGTATTTAAGTGATAACGCAACAGAGGAGGTCCTTTCCGAACTATCGGACGACTCCACCCAGCAATGGCTCGAGTTCAATGAGGTTAATGAAAGATTGCAGTATCTGGTCGAGGCATTGCCCGAAAAATGCCGCCTGGTGTTCGAGATGAGCCGTGTGGAAGGACGCAGTCATAAAGAGATTGCATCCACCCTGGACCTCTCTGAGAAAACCATCGAGTACTATATCACCAAAGCGCTGAAATTTATCCGCACAGGTCTAAAAATGTTTTTTCTTACACTGTGATTTCTTTAGAGGATTATAGCAGGATATAACAGGAAAAAAAAATAAGAAAAGAGTTCAAACGATCAGATAGATTAAGGTATTTTTTAACTGTTGCACTAGGGATAACCGAACCGAGGAGAACATAACAGCGAACGCCGTGCAACTATAAAATTGATATGAAAAATAAACGCATCGAGTATCTAGCTCATAAATGGTTGAACAATACCATCAGCTCCGAGGAGGGCCTCGAGTTCAATCAATGGTATCGTGAGGGACTGGAAAATCCAGTCTTTATTCACGGAAAATACGCAAAAACGGAAGAAGAGCTCCGTGACCGGATCTATCAGGTCATAGACAGAAACATACATAAAAAAAGGAGAAGCGGCCGGTGGTTGCGTACGGTGGCGGCTGCATTTGTAGTTTTGAACATCTGCGCAGGAATCTATCTGTACAGCAATAATGACCAGGAATTAGTAATTACTAATAGCAGTACACAAGATCTACCACCAGGCACGGACCAGGCAACCTTGACCCTTTCCGATGGTAGACGTGTTCAATTATCGGATGTCGGACACAATGATCAACTCGCCGATCAGGGAGGGGTAGTCATATCCAAGACAGCCGACGGACAATTGATCTACCATGTCAGCACTAGCGCAAAAGCTGATCCCAAAGGTGTTGTTTCTTATCATACGATTGAAACACCTCAAGGCGGACAGTATCAAGTAGTATTGCCAGACGGCACCCATGTTTGGCTCAATGCCGCTTCCTCCTTTCGTTATCCCACATCCTTTCCGAAGACAGGGCGCCGGGAAGTACAGCTAAGCTATGGTGAGGCCTATTTTGAAGTCAGTCCCGATACCGAGCAACCCTTTATTGTTTCATCCGGGCGGCAGCAGTTGGAGGTACTGGGTACCCATTTCAATGTCAGTGCCTATACCGAAGATGCTACGGTTAAGACCACGCTTTTGGAAGGGAAGGTCAAGCTGACCGACAGGCTGTCCAAAGAAGAAGTCATGCTTCGGGCGGGACAACAGGCACAGCTATCGGGAACAGGCATTCAGGTGAAGACCTTAGATGAAGCCAATATGGATCTGTGGAAAGACGGCAAATTTACGTTCAATAATGAAAGGATGCTTTCCGTGATGCAGCAGATAGCACGCTGGTATAAAATTAAGGTTGTATTTCAGGATCCTGTACAAGATGTACGGCTCAATGGTTCGGTGTCCCGATTTGAGCATCTTTCCACCTTGTTGAGCAAGCTGGAGCAGACCGGTCTGGTCAGTTTCAGGCGCGAAGGAGACAATCTGGTTATTATGAAACCGTGAAAATAAACACTGATAATGAATAAAAAGAATGCTAATAGGTAGCGTTTTTATGACCGTAAAGGGGACGCCTTTTGCGGTTTCTATAAAAAGAAAGGTTATGATGCTGCTTTTGCTCAAAGATACTGTTTGAATGTAGCTTTTTTAATGGACCGTAGGTGCGCGAGGTACTTACGGTTTTTTTATGCATTTACTGTTTAGTCATAGTCAATAAAACTTTTAAAACTGAGAAGATTTTTAGCTAAACAGCTAGGGAAGTGTTTCTGTTAAGGAACCTATTTGTATATAAACTTTCATTAAGGATTCCACTATGAAATTTACAGCTCTCTTTTGTTTTTTACTATTCATTACAGCGTTTTCGCAGGCACAGGAAAAAGATAAGTAAGGCAGACCACCGTTGGTGCCAGGTATTGCTGAGCTAAAGATTGGTGATCCGGTGCCTAAGATTTTGATATCCTACGAAAAAAGTTAGGTTTTTATTCAAGCAAATAGACCACTTCTTAACACTGCTGAAAAAGATGATAAGAAACTTATACCAGTTTAACGTTTTTAGGTACCCTATTATAAAGAATGAACAAGAACAATAAAGAGTAGATTTTTAATTTTTACGAAGCCGTAAAGTATAATCGCTTTGCGGTTTTTTTTATATGAAAATGAACAAATACCTGTTGTTTTACTTTTTCTTATTCCATTTTGGTTTTGTTAGCTCGGTTGTAGCACAAAATTTCGAACTACGTGGCCGTGTAGTAGATTCCCTTCAAAAAGGTCTTACAGGTATATCAGTTCGCGTTTATATGGAAAACGACAGTATAAGTACTGGAACTGATAAAGATGGTTTTTTTTCTTTTCGTTCATTGAAAAGAGGAAATATGAGACTTCTCGTTAGTAGCTTGGGGTATCAGACTTACCAACAAAATATGGTGTATGCCGGCGATGAGCCTGTCTTTAAATTACCACCGATTATTGTTCAGACCAAGACCCAGCGTTTACAAGAAGTAGCGGTAAAAGCCCCAGGTGCCATTCGTGTTGCCAAGGATACAATCGAGTTCAATGCGTCAGCGTATGCAGTGGGCGAAAAGGACCGCCTAGAAGATCTGTTACGACAGCTACCTGGTGTAAGGATCGATGCTTCTGGAAATGTGACGGCGATGGGCGAGTCCATGACCAAACTGCGGGTCAATGGCAAGGATTTTTTTACCAATAATGTCAAAGATTTTTTGAAGCAGCTGCCTGCAGGTATCATTGCCAAGCTTCAGGTGATCGATGATTATGGCGATCAGGCCAATTTTACAGGGATCAAAGTAGGAAAACCTCAGAAAATGCTAAATCTGGTTATTAAAGATGGACAAAATAAAGGCATCTTCGGCGATGCTGAGGCCTCTGCAAGTACGCAAGGGCTTTTCGGGGGAGGTCTGCAGGGCAATCTCTGGCTCGATGTCCATCAGCTCAGTGCTTATGCCAATCAGCAAAAAACGCGTATCGAGGGCGGGAACCAGCAAACGATAAGTATCGGGGCCAATTATAGACGTTACATGGACAAGAGCAATGTCTACGGGAATTATGGCTATAATACGAACCAGCGAACAGGAGATTCTGAAAGCTACAGCGAGAGCGGTACTAGTAACGGCATCCTGTACAACCGGATGCAGAACAGCAATACCAATCAGAATCAAAATCAGCAAGTGCAGTTTAATATGCAGTCTAGCAGTAAAAAAAACTTTTGGAATTTTCAATTGTCGGGGCAGACTTCCACCGCTGAAGATGCCTCCCATATGGTATCCAAACAGACTGGTGCCATCGTGCAGGATCTGGACAATACGGTGCTGGGCGATTCGAAAAATAAAAGCGGAAACTTATCCCTATCCTGGAGCCGGAATATGGGCAAACAGGGCCGCAGTTTGAGTACCAGCATTTCTGGAAGTGTACAGGGCGGTCAAGAGCTGAGCACGATCCACGATCAGTTGCGTTTCTACGATCACGCAACAGGCGAGCCCGTGAAAGATTCGGTCAATATGCGCCTGCTGAATGCAGACCGAGGGGAGTCCACGCTTGCGCTTAGTGTAAAATATGCCGAACCGCTCAACGATCATGCTGCAACCGATACGAAGCGCAGTTTGGATATCGGTTATAGTTATGCGCTCAGGAACATTGATCAGGTTATGGAAACAAACAGCGGTCAAGTGGGGGTATTACAGCGTATCGATTCATTGAGCACCGATTTCCGCTCGCACTTCAGCACCCATCAGCTGGAGCTGAGTTATCGCGTAGCCGCACCCAAGTTAGGGTATAGCTTAGGGCTACTGTTATTGCCGGCCAGTATGGATGCTATTGAAGGCATGCAGCAGAAGGGCGTAGGTTATAGCCTATTCCATATCTTTCCTGTTGCGAGCCTGCGCTACACACCATCACCAAAAAACAGCATGCAGCTGAATTATACAGGAACTGCTTCGGCTCCGTCAATTCAACAATTGATGCCCTTGCAGGATGTCCGCAACCTGCAGCAGATCACTGTTGGCAATCCCGATCTGAAACCTACGCAGGTGCATCGGCTTAGTTTAGATCTGGGACATGTCAACCCTGCGAAAGGGTATACCTACAGTTTTGCATTAAATGGATCCGTTGTAGAGGATCAGGTCGTGAGCAATGTCCTGCTATTTCCCGACACACTCAACAGTTTCAGGCAGGAGACCCATTATGTCAATGCCAATGGCGCTTATCAACTGAGCGCCAGCTATGATATGACCTTACCATTTGCAAAGGATTACCAATTACGCTGGGGTACGTATGGTAGCAAGAACCGATCGATGGTTTTTATTGGTGGGCAAAAAGGAGCAAATAGTACCATTGCCCTGCGCCAGTCTCTCAGTCTAGCGCTCAATAGGAAAACAATTCGGGGTACCGTAAAGCTCAGTTATGGTCATGCCAACAGCCAATATGAGTTGAATAGCGATTTAAGTAGACGTACCTACAGCTGGGAGATGGGTACTGATGCCCGCTGGACCATCAGTCCACGGCTCGTCATTGGCGCAGATGCCAGTTATCGGATCAATGGCGGGTACAGCATCCCGGTTAGAAATCCCATTTTGATCAACGCCTATACGGAACTATTTCTGTTGCCGAATAAAGACTTTAGTCTGCGATTGCAGGGGTACGACCTTTTGGATCAGCAACAATCTGTCAACCTGATGTTGATGGATAACAGCATCACGCAGCGTACTTCAAGTCGGATCGGGCGTTATGTATTATTGACGGCTAAATACAGCTTGTCCCGCTTTGGGGGGAAGTTGTAGAAAAAATTATGCAGCTCAACTAGGGATAAGAAGCTCAGATGGAACCTACCTATACTAACCAATATTTAAAAATAAACTAAAAATGGAGCAACCACCAATTTTCCGATCGGACTGATGGTCTGTAGGCAAAAGAAGCCACGCTATGTTCGCGCATAGGCATGGCTCAATAGCCGGGTTCACAGCAGCAAACTATTTGAAATTTACCTATTTAACCCAACTAACCCAAAAGTATGGATTATTTTTATTTTAAACAAGGGGTTCGGCATCGCTGGATTTCGCCCCATATTATGCTTGTTATGAAAATAACGACATTTCTACTGCTCATTGGCTGCGTGCATGCAAGCGCCAATACCTATGGGCAAAAAGTAACCCTCTCCGAGCGGAATGTTTCGCTGGAGCGGGTCATCAGCTTATTGAAGCAACAGACAGGCTATGATTTTCTGTATGGTGCCGACCTGCATACCGATACCAGAAAGATCACGATTGAAGCGAAAAATCAGGAGCTTTCCCTGGTTTTAAATCGTTTGTTTGGCGATGAAAGCTTTAGCTATGCGATCAGCGATCGAACTGTTGTCATTAATTCGAATAATGATAGGAATGATGATGAACAACAGCGCAATATTCAAGGTAAAGTACTGGACGAAAACCGAAAACCTTTAGGAAGTGCCTCGGTATCTGTGGAAGGAACCAATCAGAGTATACAAACAGATGTATTTGGCATGTTTACCTTAACCAATGTAGCTGCCGATGCAACTCTCAGGATCAGCTACATGGGCTACGATACCCGTACGATTAAAGTTGCAACCGTTAAGGGATCTACCGAGATCATCTTGCGCATGTCTGAAAACAAACTAGAAGAAGCCAATGTTTTGAGTACGGGATATTATACCTTACCCAAAGAGCGCGCTACAGGATCATTTGAACATGTGGACAATGAACTGTTCAACCGGAATGTAGGTCCAGATGTCATTAGCCGGTTGAAAGGGCTGACGGTCAGTACTATTTTTGGATCTGTGGACAAGGCACCACAATATACATTTCCTGCAGTAAATACCGTATTAGGAAGCAGAAAGATTAATGTTATAGGTCAGTTGCAGGTCAGGGGTATTAGTACCTTAGAGATGGCTACACCTTTTGATGCGGGTACACCTGGAAGGATTCCTTTGGTGATTTTGGATAATTTTCCTTATGAGGGAGATATCAATAATATTAATCCGAATGATGTGGAGAGTGTTACGGTTCTGAAAGATGCGGCAGCAGCCTCCATTTGGGGAAGCCGTTCCAGTAATGGGGTCATTGTCATAACCACCAAAAGAGGAAAGCTGGAGCAACCGCTCCGCATCGCGGTCAATAGTAATGTGACTATCAAAGAACGACCTGATTTATTTTATGGCCCATTTATGAACAGTTCGGATTATATCGATATCGAGAAGTTTAATTTTAATAACGGGAATTACGACTGGTATGTTGACGATCCATCAGCATGGTACATGCCGATATCTCCAGTAATCGCTTTATTGGCGCAACAGCGTGCCTTACCTGTGAGTGATGCGACTGGTCGGGCAACTATTGATACGCAGATTGGTGCTTATCGAAATTACGATCGAAGGAAAGACATTTCGAAATATCTGTATCGCCGTGCTGTTTTACAGCAGTATTCTGCCAATCTTTCAGGCGGTGGTCGGCAATTTTCTTATTTTTTCTCTGGTGGCTATGATCATAATACCGATAGTGAAGTGAATGTTTATTACCGCAGAAAAAACTTACGGAGTAGCATGACTTTTAAACCGATCAATAAGCTGGAACTGAGTGCCAGTATTCGTTATACCAATGGACTGTATCATACTCCTGCAATATGGGATGGGTCACATAGAGTTATTGACAAACTTCCACTTGAACCTTATCTACGATTGGCAGACGATAACAGAAATCCGCTGGAAGTAATCAATCCAAGAAATGCCTCCGTTCCAAATCATACTTATCGCTGGGTGGCCGGAAATGATCGCTTATTGGACTGGCGTTATTTCCCCCTCAACGACATTCAGACGAATTATGGCGAGAGCAATACGCAAGACATCTTGATGAATTTTGGAGCCAATTATACCATCATCCCAACCCTAAATGCGAGTATCAATTATCAGTATGGTAAAAGTACGGATGAAACCAGTCGATTTCTTAGTCGCGATTCCTGGTACATGCGGGAATTTATCAATTCTTACGCGACCTACAGCACCACCGACCTAACGCTACCAGCCTCTTTCAATGTACCCATTGGCGATGGAATTATGCAACAAGCTTTACAGCGTAGCTCCAATACCTTACGGGCACAGTTGAATTTTGACCAGACCTTCCATCAGCTGCATGAAGTTAATGCTATCATTGGTTTTGAACGTAGTGAAGCCAAGATCGATGGTGGTCCATATGTCAATAGGTTATATGGATATAATTCGGATCCGATGATGTTCTCGCCTTTATCTTATGGTACTCCAATCCCGTATGTAAATGGTGATGGAGGAACTAATATTATTCGTTTACCTATATTTCTACAAACCACCTTTATTGATCGGAAGACTTCAATCTTTATGAATGCCTCGTATAGTTACCATAAGCGCTATGCACTGACATTGAGCGGTAGAAACGATGCAGCTAATATTTATGGTATAGCAGCAAGTGACCGGGTCAAACCAAACTGGTCCATCGGTGGGGCATGGAACCTGCACGAAGAAGCTTTCTTTGCATTCGGTCTGCTACAGACCTTGAAGTTCAGAGGGACTTATGGTTACATGGGCAACATCAACAATACGATTGCCGCTTATCCTACGATAATGTATAATCCATCTCCAGATGGCACCACGGGTCTCAATTATGCGCAGGTAGGCCAGGCTCCAAATCCCTATTTAGCACCCGAACGTACGGGCATGGTGAACCTTGGGTTAGATTTTAGTTTGCGCAACAATCGGCTATCAGGTACTTTGGAATGGTATCAGAAGCGTTCGACCAATTTAATTGCTCCCACACCAGTAGATAACAGTACAGGTTATCAATCTATCATGATGAATTCTGCACATATGAAGACGAATGGTTTTGAGCTCAATCTGCAATCCATCAACCTGCAAATTAAAGATTTTAGATGGAGCAGCAATTTACTGTTCGCCTATACGCGAAATGTGGTAACCAAATATCTTTTGCCTTTTCCCGATAATGCTTATCGTTATGTATTCAGTCCCACTGGTGATCCTCAAGCTAATGCTTATCGGGAAGGATTTGACCCCTTTACTTTGTATACTTATCGCTATGCAGGTCTGGATTCGAGGAACGGTGATCCGCTGGGTTATGATAGAAATCATCATATTACGAAGGATTATATCGATATAATTGAAAATTCAAAAGTTCAGGATTTGGAAAACCACGGTTCGATTATTCCACTCTATAACGGGGCATTCCGCAATACGCTACAATGGAAATCTTTCTCGCTCTCGGCCAATATACGCTATAGTTTGAAGTATAAATTGCTTCGTCCTGTCAGTACTAATGGTGTTGGAACCGCTGGATTATTCCAGAATCCAATGACTCCATTTGTTGAGTATGCAAATCGATGGCAGAAACCGGGTGATGAAACCAAACGAGACGTGGGACCTTCCATTCGACCAGGAGAAACGGATGCGCATCGGGATAAATTTTATCAATTATCCTCTGCACGCGTGTTTTCAGGCGATCATATCCGTTTGGAAGATCTCCGTTTGGATTATCGGATCCCTTACACAGGAAAAGTTTTGCGCAGTCTGCAGGTCTATTGTAGTATGAATAACCTGGGGATTATCTGGCGAGCAAACAAATTTGGAATTGATCCGGAATCATTGATGCAACCTCCGACACCTAGAGCAATTACTTTAGGTCTTAATGCGAGTTTTTAGCAGGAATTAATGTAGATAAATTATGATGAAGCAAAAATTAATATTCATACTCATCCCGTTGCTCTTTTTGCAGACAGGATGTAAAAAAGATTTTCTGGATCAGCGACCGAATCTATCGCAGGCTATTCCCGTTACTGTGGCCGATTGCCAGGCACTATTGGATGATTATTCCCGTATGAATGCCGCTTATCCGGACCATGGCGAGGCGGCATCGGATAGCTATTATTTTACCGATGCTGTATATAATAGTCTTTCTGATGCGAACAATTCACCGGAAAATAAAAATAATTATAGCTGGCATCCTCAGGGGGAGCATGTGTCGCAATGGCTTCAGAGCTATCAGGTGGTTTACAGTGCAAACCTGGTGCTGAGTACACTCGAAGAGTTTTCTGCAAATGAACTCAATTATAAAGCCGTAAAGGGCTCTGCTTTGTTTTTTCGTGCCTTTGCTTTATACAATCTGGCACAGCTCTTCTGTAAACCTTATATCGCCACAACAGCAGGAACAGATCCAGGTATCCCACTGCGCTTGACTCCAAATCCACAAGAAGTATCGAGCAGAGAAACGGTAAAGCAGGTTTATGACCGGATCACGGCAGATTTGAATGAAGCTGTATCCTTGTTGCCCGTCGAGGTTCATGTCAAATCACGTCCTTCTAAAGCAGCCGCTTATGGCGCATTGGCACGGGTTCTTCTAGCCATGGAGGACTATACCAATGCCGGGAAGATGGCAGATGAATGCCTAAAATTGCAACCTACGTTGATTGATTATAATGCAACAAGCACAACGCCAACTGCTACGACGGTTAGGAATGCTTCCACAGGACCAGCTTTTCTACGTTTTAATGCCGAAGTGATTTTTCAGGCTGTTACAATTTCAGGTACACTTGCTCAGGGGATGGTCCAAATCAATCCTGCTTTGTATGATTCTTATGCGGAAAGTGACAGAAGAAAAACAGTCTTTTTCGGAGAAGGAATGGAATGGTGGGGAGAGCCTAATGGAATCATTGGTTTCCGGGGTAATTATGACGGAACGGAGAACCCTGTTTTGTTTATGGGATTAGCGACGAATGAAATTTACCTGATCCGAGCGGAATGCTATGCCCGTACAGGTAACACGGCACTCGCCATGAATGATTTGAATACCTTAATGGCAAAACGCATGATACCGCCGTATGTCAACCGGACAGCATCAAGCGCCAACAATGCAGTAGTTCAGATTTTGGAAGAGCGAAGGAAAGAGTTGGTCTTTCGAACCTTGCGCTGGACCGATTTGCGACGCTTGAACAAAGACCCACAATTTGCGGTTACGCTCCGTCGGAATATGAATACCATACCGTATACACCACTGCAACCTAATGATCTGCGCTACACCTTTTTAATTCCGACTCGGGAAGTCATCGACTTAACCGGTATGGAGCAGAATCCGAGGTAATAATGGTTGAAATGCTTTCATTAAAAAGAAATGAATATTATGAAAATTATATTTAGAATAATAAGATTTTTCCTGATTTTTTTCTGTGGATTATTTTTATACTCCTGCCAAAAGGATACAGTGTGGCAAGCTGAAGCGGGCATTGCCAAAGTTAATGTGATCAATGCCGTCGTGACAGGTGGGAATGCCAAGGTTAATGTCGCTGAAAAGGAGATGAACTGGAGCAGTATTCCTGATAATCAAGCTTTGGGTGGATCTATGGTAAACAGAATGTTTATTGTTCCGACAGATCACCGTACAGTTTTTCAGGTTGTACCTCTTAGTGATACTACAAATATGTGGTACTATCAAAGTGCTCAGCTGGGTGCAGGAAAGATTTATACCCTGTACTTATCGGGTACGCCGACAGATTTAAAGACAAAATTTCAGGAAGAAAGCAACTTTCCAGATTATGTGATCCGCGATGCAGGAAAACCCACCCCTTCAGCAGACAGCATTGTCAATATCCGTTTTGTTAATCTGTCGTCATCCGGTCCGAAAGTGGACATTAATATTGTTAATAGCACGAGATTGGAAGCAAGTGATCTGGGTTATCAGCAATTTACGGATTTCAAAACTTATCCTGCTCGGACCGGCACAAATACGATCTCTTTTCAGATCCGGAATTCAGCCGATAAAACGTTGATTGCGACCCATAACTTTAATGCAAATTTTTTTCGCTTTAAATCTGTAGCAATAGTGATGATAGGCATGTATAATACATCTGGACTTCCTGCTGTAGACAACTATCGCGTAGTAGCTGTTCTCTATCAATAGCATATCAAAAAGACATCAAACCCTGCAATTTATATGTTGCAGGGTTTTTTCTTAATCTACTCGTAGGCAGTATTACTCTATAAGAAGATTTTTCATCTCAAGAACTAGGGAAGCACTCCGCTTCAGGAACCTTATATAAACTTACATTTAAGATTCTATTATGAAATTAACAACAGTCATTTGTTTTCTTTTATTATTAACAAGTATTACACAGGCGCAGGAAAAAGATAAATATGGTCGGCCACCTTTGGTGTCAGGAATTACCGAGCTGAAAATTGGTGATCAAGTGCCTGATATTTTGATTGACAATATTATCAATGATGATCAGCGTAGCATCCGCACTTCGGATTATAAAGATCGGTTATTGGTACTTGATTTCTGGGAGCGGAGTTGCGGTACCTGTATCGCCAGCATGCCCAAACTGGATTCTTTACAGCGTATATTTGGAAACCAGATCAAATTGTTGTCCGTAACCTGGGAACCAGAAGATAAGATTATTGATTTTTTCAATAAAAATCGGTTCTTAAAAGAATATCATCCACCTGTACACCGTGCTTCTGCTGTTGATGATCGGGTTTTACGCTCTTATTTTCGCTATCAAACTAACCCGCATGTCATTTGGATCTATAAAGGTAAGGTGATAGCCATTACAGGATATGAGCATATTACGAATGCTAATATTCAGGAAGTATTGGACGGGAAAACCGTGAATTGGCCCTTGAAGAACGATAGCTTTGACCCCATGTACTCCCTCATGCGCTTGGATGGTTTGTCGACAGAAGTGCGTGATTCGCCTTATTATGGTTATTCGGTCTTAACAGGAATGTCCACTTCGATGCAGATTGGATTAGGCGGACTTTTTTTTAAACAAGATACCGCAAGAAACAGTAGTCGCTTGGCCTTTTTTAATCAAGACCTTTCTTCAATTTATCAAATTTTACTGTATGCAACAAAACCATACGCAACAGAGGAAGAAATGAAAAAGGATGCGGCTAAAATACCTTATCTTCCACATCCTGCTAGGAGCATATTAGAGGTTAAGGATGTTTCTCGTTTTCATAACGTTCACCAAGAGGATCAAGTGATCTGGGAAAGTAAAAATCATTTCTGTTATGAAATGGAAAAGCAAGGGCTGGTCGACAAACAAGCATTGGCAAAACAAGCTTTGATAGATTTGAACAATAAATTTGGTCTGAATGGACGATATGAAAAGCGCAAGGTTAAATGTTTGGTTTTTGTGAAAACCGATAAACCTCTTACTGATACTTTGCCAAAAGGGCAAGATGGTATGTCAATCCCCGCTTTGGTGATGATGAAATTGGATTATACACAAAAATATCCACCAGCGATTGATGAAACAGGCTTAACTCCTGATGTAGAGTTTGATATGATGCCAGATGATGGTACTATAGCTGGCTTACGCAAGGAGATGCAACGTCATGGCTTGGATCTGATAGAGGACGAGCGTGAAATCGAGGTTCTGGTGATCACGGATGTCCAATAATAACACGGTTGCTACTGGGATACACAAGAGACCCTGCAAAATATAATTTGCAGGGTCTCTTTCTTTAAGCTGCTCGCGGGCAGTACGGCTAAACCGGAATGTTAGAAGCGTTTTTAGAAACGCTTCATTAATTTGTTTTTACACAAATAATAATATATTTCAACTCTTCTTTATGGAGTTGGTTTTAGCAATACATTAGTACTTTCTGTTCTTGTTTGAAGCGCATCTGCAATTGCCACAACTAACCCGAATGTAAGAATAGGTTTCCCCAAGTTGTCATTGGCCTGAATAGCACATATGAAATTGTTGGGGTTTGGACAGCTTGGAGGTGTATTTCCTTCAAGATTGTAGCTGTTAGGATCTCCAATACTACCGGGATTATTATATGAATACCAAGGCATAATGGTAGTGCTTTTATAAATCAAAAAGCATAAACTTTAATTGGTTGCTTACTCTATTGATAGGGTTTTCAGCTTCGCCCTTTGCCTACTCGATTGTGGATTTTCGGCACCTTCCGTTTTAATGGTTGCTTAGGTATATAAATTGTGTTTTACGTCTTTTTTTAGTAAGTTTTTACGTCTTTACAATTTGCCAACCTAGCTACACTTATTTTTATTCACGCGCGTGTGAGAAAAGTGTCATGCTTCTTGTCATGTGTTTTCACTTTTTTATGTTTTTAGAAACACATTGACTGTATTTGTTTTGCTCTCCAAAGCTCTTGCTATTTCACAGATGAGCTCGAAAGTCAAAATTCGTTGTCCATATTATCCATTTCTATCATGCTTACTTTATGGAGTTGGCCTTAAAAGCACATTTGTACTTTCAGTCCTACTGTTCACCGCATTAGCTATCTCACATATTAAAGCAAGTGTAATAATAGGAGAACCCGAATTATCACTAGCCTGTATCGCACACAAGAAATTGTTTGGATTTGGACAAGGTGGAGGTGTACTTCCAACAATTGTATAACTGTTAGGACTACAGATATTTCCTCCGATATATGAATACCATGGCATAATTGTAGCGCTTTTATAGTTCAAAAAGCTTAAACTTTAATTTTTTTATTGTCTACTCTGTTATAGGATTTTCGACGTTGTCCTAAATTTTTTTAAGGTGTTGGCCTTAATAGTACATTAGTACTTTCAGTCCTACTGTTTACTGCATTAGCGATCTCGCATATTAAACTCATTGTAATTATTGGATGACCCATATTATCAATGGACTGTATTGCACAAAGAAAATTGTTCGGATTTGGACAGTTTGGTGGTGTTGAAGCAGGGCTGTAACTATTTGGGTTGCAAATATCTCCGGAATTGTATCTATACCAAGGCATAATTGTAGGGCTTTTATAGTTCAAAAAGCTTAAACTTTAATTTCTTTCTAGTCTACTCTGTTTTAGGATTTTCGACATGCTCCTTTTATTAATATCTTTTAAATCTTAACCTCAAACATTAAGGTTTTAATAATACATTGGTCGTATCGGTTCTATTTTGAAGCGCTATTGCGATCTCACATTGAAGTGCGAATGTCATAATCGGTGCTCCCATATTATCAAATGCCTGTATGGCACATAAAAAATTGTTAGGATTTGGACATGATGGTGGTGTGCTTCCTATTAGTATATAACTATTAGGATCACAGGGATTTTTTGGGATCCCAGCAGGTGTAAATGCATACCAAGGCATAATCTGTTTGCTTTTATAGATCAAAAAGCCTAAACTTTAATTTCTTTCGTCTACTCTGTTATAGGATTTTCGACATGCTCCTTTTTTTCGATAAACGTGTTTCTTTAACCTTCAACTATGGTGTTGGTTTCAGTAATACATTCACACTTTCTGTCCTATTTTCCAAAGCTGCATTTATTTCGCAGACTAGCGCCGCAGTAATAATTGGTTGTCCAAAATTGTTAATGGCCTGTATAGCACAAATAAAATTGTTTGGATTAGGACATGACGGCGGAGCATTTCCCACCAATGTATATTCATTTGGGTCGCAGGGATTTCCTGGAGGAAATGCAGGTGTAAATTGATACCAAGGCATAATTGTAGCGCTTTTATACATCAAAAAGCTTAAACTTTAATTTCTTTATTGTCTACTCTGTTATAGGATTTTCGACCTGCTCCTTATTATTTATTTCTCTTCAGTTTAATTTAACTTAATGCTTTGCATTACGGACAGAGTAACACATTGGTGGTTTCTACTCTATTATTCAAAGCATTTGATATTTCCATAATTAGTGCAGCTGTTATAATAGGTTGTCCCATATTATCCGCAGCTTGTATTGCGCAGAGGCGAATGTTAGGATTTGGACAGGATGGAGGAGTGTTTCCCACGTTCGTGTAATTGTTTGGATTACCAATGTCACCACCATTATATTTATACCAAGGCATAATCGTAGCGCTTTTATAGATCAAAAAGCATAAACTTTAATTTCTTTTGTCTACTCTTTAAAGGATTTTCGACATGCTCCTTTATTCTTTTTTTATAAATGGTACCAAACCTTATTGGTACCTTCTTGCAGGAAATATTCCTGTCTCAGGATGATGTTTTCACTATCATGACCACAGCGTACTGCTGCTGCCATTTCTTTTTGAAGTGATTCATCAATAATGGGCTTTCCGGTTGCATCAAAGCAGGCATTGATGGCGTAGATCTTATCTGTACAGCCCTGAGTGCAGGGCGATTTTTTACCGACCACATAACGTGTGTACTGTGCGGGATCGGTAGGATCAAACCGTGTACCTTGTCTGGGTGTAAAGAGATACCATATTCTCATCTTGCTTTGCTTTGAATGAACCTAAATTCCTATCTTGCTTACTCGTTTACAGGGTTTTCAGCTTCGCCCTTTTGTTTTTTAACATCTGTGTTATCAGGTGATGCTAGGCCCGCACCAGCATTTACTCTTCTGGGCAAGTGGCCGGGCCTATAACATGCACCTCAATCAGACACTATGAACATCGTACGATGCGTGATCCTAAATTCCTATCTTTTTTATTCGTTGACAGGATATTTAGCGCTTCACCTTTTATATTTAACATGCTGTGCTTTTGATCTGATGTGAGGCACCGTACCAGCATTTGCTTTTCTGGCATTGGTACGGGCCTACATCATAAACCTAAATTTTAACAATTCAAATTATCAACTACGGCATGGTTTCAACTTAATCGCAATCATGATCACATTTGCTCCCTTTGAGCAACACATTGGTCGTGCTGGTCTGATTTTCCAGTGCACAGCAGATCTCGGCTTCCAGATCGCAGGTGATAATCGGTTTTTTGTGGTGATCCATGGCCTGTATCGCACAGACCATCAGGTGGCCCTCACAGTATGGCGGATGATTGCCATAAAGCGTGTACTGGTTTTCGTCTTTCGGATTACCATCCTTTGAACAGCAGGGGGTGAATGTATACCAAGGCATAATCGGGTTGCTTTTATAAATCAAAAAGCGTAAACTTTAGTTATTTAAATAAGTTGAACTGCATTAACAATACGCCAACTAGGGCAACAGCAGTCAACCACATATTGACTTTTAAATGTTTTTTCCATCCCATCCTTCTGAACATACCTCCACAAGGGCAGGGGTAACGGTCGTAGACTTGAAAAATAATCCCGGAGACATAGACCGTGAAGATCAACATCAGTGCGAACGAAAAGTAGAGGCCTAATAATCTCGTCTCCGGGAAAAGCAGCATGAAAACAACCGAAAGCTCCAGCAGCGGTATCAGCAAAGTCAGAATCGGTACGCTCCATTTGGGGATTGCCTGTGAACCTAATATATCGTAGAAGTATTTCATCTTAAAAAATTTTGGTATTGCTGTGTAAGCCCAAAGCAGGACAAATAACAGGACAATAGCATATGTAATAATAGTCGCAATCATAATCGTAGTTTTAAACTGTGAACTAACTAAGACTAAGGTAAAGGGAAAACGAAGGGCAACGGTAGCACATTTATGCCACTTTTTTTGTTAAGCGCTTAACAATTAAAATGCTCATTTTGTGACATTTATATTGTTAATAATTAGCATTTTTTATTGTGAAACGATGTTGTTTTGTTATGACGCAATAATAATTTCTTGCCTGTAGGAAATTTATTGTATTTTGCATCTAAAATGGCATTGAACTTGTGGCCTAATGGAATTCTGCATGAAAATTGAAAAACACCAAAAAAACTGATTTTTTTCTTGGTAAAATGATCCAGTTTCGGAATACTTTGGCAGTTGTTCTCTCAATACTCAGTTCCAGACCATTTATAGGACAACAAAAAAGTCAAAACTGGAGTTATGCCTCTATAAGGTGAAAAATAATGAACGTAAGCGTTGCTCATTGGCAGAAAGAGTAGGGTAGTACTGGCTCTCTGTCTGAAATTCTTTTAAAAGTGGTGTCGCGATTTATGCCTTACAACCGTTATATTAACTATAAATACTAAATAATCTGAATTATGAAGAAAACTTACCTTTTATTATGCAGTCTGTTGGCTGTAATGACTCTGTTTTACGCCTGCAAAAAAGACAATAAGTATGAAGAGTTAACCCAGCTTGCGGACATGAAATTGCAGGAAGCGATTAAGTTAGCAGAAAATCAACCTTGCAAGCCTGCAGAAGAATGGCGTATTGACACGTTTTCCTACCGTTATGTCGCTGTACATCCAGGTTTTGAAAAAGAGTATAATAAATTGGTTGAAGAATACAGAAAGCTATCTGAACAAGCTGATAAAGCGTACAAACCAGGCAAAAACGGTACGCTTGTTTATGATACTTCACCGGTTGTGCTACCTCCGCACTTTGGTGTGCGCTGCAAGGATGGTAAGATGATCGTAGCATTGGCTACAGATCTTGAGCTAGTAGAGATTAACCAAAGATTGGAAGTGCTATTCCCTAAAGTTCGAGATTTCTTCAAAGACACGCCCTGTACCGACGCGAGCAAATGGGGTGTAATCAATTTACGAAAAGACTGCGAATTTGTACCTATCGCGATCACCGATACACCTAACTTTAGATCTTTTGCAGAAATGGAACAGCAATACAGCGCTTTGAATACCGCTAAGGTACGGTTGACCGAAGGAATGGACTGTCCGGCAGTTAATCCCAACCCTTCTAAAAACGTAGTCTGTGTTGATGGCAAAGCCAGTGTGAAATTGTAACCCGCTTTAGATAAGTAGTTTGAGAGGGCAATGTGGCGGAAATAGTATTGTGTTTGCGTTCAATAGCAGCCCTACAGTAACCTGCTTATTTTCAAAATCAAGGCCTGCATGTTAGTTTTGGTAAACTATTGTCTCGACAGCCTTTTCCATGGTTACCTATTCAGATGGTCGAGGATGGTTATGGCTTCGAAAAACTCGCAGATAAGGCTAAGAGTCTTTTCCAGGACTTAATGGTTCTGGAAAATCAATAATATTTAAGCAGATCGGTAGCCAGTATTATACTGGCTATTTTGTAAATTCGGACGATATTGAGAAAGAATTAAAGAGTACCAATTTAATTATTCGTGACGAAATCTCCATTTTTAATAATCCTGTCCACAGACCTATTTAGCCATTTTTTAATATGTGGTTTCAGCAAATTAAACTTATACTTATCTATTTTAAGCTGTACTACTGGATTACCAAATACATTATTATCGATAAAATCATGTACACTTCTTAGTTTTTGATTGCAATAATAGAGCTCAATTGTATCGTTTTCATGATTACCTTTGAATAATAGAAAAGGTGCATTTTGCCAACGATAATTCGTGCTGAGCGATTTATTACTAATCGACAAAATCATATAAATCGGAAGATCTGGGCTAAAATACCTGCGGCTATTTTTTATATGCGTTTCGTTTTTTAGCACGATATTTTTTTCCAGAAGAGGAGTTTCCAAACTATTTGCTAGTTCTTTAACATCATTGAATATTAAGCTCTCGAAATCTGCTTTAAATTTCTTGAATTTAACCCAGTAGATTTCATACTTTATATTTTCTTTCTGTTTCTTTTCTTTTACTGTTAACTTTCTTTTAATGATTTCTTCATCAAATGCTAAAAGACTTTTTTCCAGTGATTTAATAAGGTCATCCATATCATTCTAATATTTTGTTTTTATCCCAAATTTTTTCTCGTTTTCTAATTAATCCATCCCCAGATCACCGCGCTAAGCAAAAAATAAATTGCAAATGCAGCAATAATAACACCGATTGCTTTTAAATATTTAAGGTTGCCGTTATCGTCATTTCTTAATAATTGTAGATTGAGCATAAATGCAACTGCCCCAATGCCCCCGCCTAGTGCGCCACCACCAATAAATACTATGGAAAAGGGCATTACAGCTAAGACTGCTTGATACCACTTTAGTTTTTCTACTATATTATATTTAAGGTTATTGATTTGTAATACAGGTATGATGTCAGGAAATGCAGATTTTGGAAATGCTTTCACAATATCTCCGTTATTATCTGGTATTAGAAAAGGTTTTCCTTTTTCACTGGATCGCTCCACGAGAACTTCATCTTTGTATAATGTTTGCTTACCTGTCCAAAATGAAACTTCTATTTCAAAGTTAGAATCTGGGAAATCTGGTAGTGTAAATTGGTGGTTCATAATATGCCAATTTTTTATTTATTCCATTCTAAAAGTTGCACTGCTAAAAAATAAAATGCAGCGACCGCCACTGTTACGCCGATTACTTTTAGATACTTATTTTTTTTAGTGTTACTATTTCTGATGATATCCAAATTGGTTAGAAATGCAGCAAGTGCAATTCCGATGATTATACCTGTCCCATTAAAAATAAAAACCAAACAGAGGGGAAGTAGTGCAATAGCAAAATCATACCACTTCAGTTTTTCGACAATATTGTGTTGGATATTATTGATTTCTAACGCTTGTATTATATTCGGAAAACCAGCTTTTGGATATGCTTTTAAAATTTCTCCTGTTTTAGAGGGAATTAAAAATGGCTTACCTTTTTCTGTTGATCTTTCAACTAGTTGATCGTCTTTGTATAAAGATTGTACACCAAACCAAGTTGAATATTTCATTTCAAAAGTCGAGTCTGGAAAGTTGGGTAATGTAAATTGGCTATTCATATCTATGTTTCTTATTTTTTTCTACCCTATGAGGCCATAATATCGATAACTGATCCTAAACCAATTCCTGATGTTGTAACAATCTTTGCGTTTTCTGTAAAGTCCTGTCCAAAAACAACGGTAGTCATTGTTAGCATGAATGCGAGTAGTGCTAATTTTTTCATAATTAGTGAGTATTCTATTTGTTAGAAAATTTATGATATCGATCACGGCTCACCACAGTGGAGTGAATAAATCTATAACCACTTTTGTTCCTTTTTTGTGTAGAATAGATGATAGTAATAATGCTAATCGAGCTGATTATTATACCACCTAATATGTAAGTCAGTACATTAATTTGAGAAAGCTCAAATTCTTTAACTGCTGCGGTAAATAGTAAGATAGAACCTATCAATAGGTTTATAGTTACTAAAAGAATGATAGTTAATTTGTTCATAATCTTAAGTTTGATGTGCTAACACTTGTTACTCTTGGTTTGATTCCGGGTCATAGCTTTCAGATCAAACAATCTTATTATTCATTTTGTAAGCCTTGATGTTATGAGTTCTGTCGAAATTCCTATTTAACCACATTTCAAAATGCGGTTTAAATAAAGTAAACTTATATTCATCTATTTTAAACTGCTCTATTGGACTATTCCATACATTTTTTTTAATAAAACTAGACACATATGTTAGGTCTTGATTCACATCAAAAAGCTCAACTGTATCATTTTTATGATTGCCTTTTATTAAAAGAAAAGGAGATTTTTCCCAACGATTAACTAGGCTTTTGGATTTATTACTAATCGATACGATCATATAAAAAGGAAGATCAGGGTCAAAAAACCTAGTGCTATTTTTTATATGCGATTCGGTTCTTATCACAATTTTTTTTTCCCAAAGAGGTTTTTTTAAACTACTCACTAGTTTTTCTACATCAGGGAGGATTAGTCTCTCAAAATCTGCTTTAAATTTCTTGAATTTAGTCCAGTAGATTTCATACTTTAGATATTCCTTTTGTTTCTTTTCTTTTGCTGTTAGCTCCCTCTTAATGCTTTCTTTATTAAGCCCTAAAAGACTTTTTTTTAGTGATTTAATAAGGTCATCCATATCTAATTATTATCTATGTTTTATAATCAGTCATCCAATTGGTAATGGCGAAGAAATAAAGTAAAACCAACTGAAAATTCATGAAGGATTTCATATCCTTTTTATATATTGCGGTCGCATGATGCAACTACTGCAATGATCGCCTCTAAACTTATACCTGATTGGGTGATTGTTTTGACATATTTTTGGCTTCCTGCCCAAAGGTGATAGTACTCATTGACAGTAGGAATACAAAAAGTAGTAATGACCTCATGATATTTATTCTAGTCTAATAAAATTCCGTACTGTTATTCGTCACACTATTTATCACTCTCCAAACATATTCGCTATTATACTTATTCCATTTATTTGTATCTCTTCTTATTGGTATGTTAAACGGAATCATTTTTATAGAGATCTTCAAAGGCTTTTAAGCGCGAATAATTTTGTGAATTTGCTATTGAAACGACCTCCCATGCATAAAAGTCATCAATTTTTAAACTTAGGATTTTACTTAATCGTGTTTCACCTATGTATGCAGAATCGGCAATATCTGTTTGTAGGGTAATAAATTGGTCAATAAATTTCTGAATATTATTTCGTTGTTTTTCTTCTGTGTTAGCTCTATTTTTTTTATCTAAGATCGATGCTTTTGCATCTTCAATAATTAAAGTAAAAGTATCTTTCGTAATAAAATCAAATTCTGATGTTAATAATATCATGATATTATAGAAAGGCTTTCCTTTTATTTTTGATAACTGTTTATTCAATAGGTCATCAAGCACATTTTTATCAAACTTATCTTTTAGTTTCTCTTCAAAGTCAGGGATAACTTTCATTAAATATCTTTTGAAATTCATTTTATATATCTGTTTATCAGTTTGTTTTGAATTTAATTGCAACTGTAGTTGCTTTATTATTTATAACTACCTATATTTGTGTAGTATATCGCGTGAATCAAGGAGGAGCATACTTGTTAAGCTTTTCTAAACGATGTCACTCATGAAACGAAACCGTCAAATTTCACATGAGCTGATCGTGAGTTCGCCATATCTATTGAGTTTTGTTATCTTCGTGATATTAATTCAATAGGGCGGAGCTCATGTTAGTCTTTTGTGAAACTCAAATCTCGGTTTGAGGGGTCTTGACGGTACCAGTTTCAAAAGCATTGAGTTCCGCCTTATTGGTTTTTATAACCAATAAGGAATTCCCTAGCTTCAACAGTGTATATCGTTTTCATAACCAAAAAAATTATGATAGAACGAATTAAAACCACCACAAGAACCAACACCAACCTGATCGAGGATCACGGTTATCGGTTCGCCAATTTCAAATTAATAAAGAACATTTTCTGCGCGCCAGAATAAGCGTTACATTAATCATAACGCCAAATAGGTTAGGGGAAACTAGTACCAAATCAAAATGTGCGCAGATAGTAGAAAGCATGGTGTGTTGACCATGCCTGATACTAAAAAATGCGAGCTCTTGATAGGTTATTATCAGCTTCTTACCATCCCTGAATGGTTTTATGTTACCGACTTTTATTTTATTGGTACACAATTATATGCTCCAACAAAAAGAGGATCGGAGGCCTACTTTTCTTTTTCCACTTTAAAAGTACAATCTTTCCTTTAGTAAAGCAAATGATGTTCGTTAATATTTTATCGTAATACATTAATATTATAAAAGTCGGTTTTGTTCTTTAATCCAAATTATGCAATAGCGGAGACTACAAATAACCAATTGACGAAGACTATATAATTGCATTTTCTCGATTTATTTTTTTAACCTGGTTTCCTTAATGCCCAAGTTATGTCCAATCGGGTAGGGTTTAAGGGAGCCAATTTAAACCTTAAAATAATGCAAAAAACTTGCAAAGGGGACGGCTATGCGCTATCCCGAGAGGAAGAAATGTTTTCGTATTTGAGTGAAAAGTGCGTCCCCGTTATCAAAAAACGAACTATGATAACACTCTTACCCACAAGAACATTGAAAAATGCTAGACGAATGCGATCTAAAGGTCGCCAGCCTTATGTGCCTAAGGCTATCTTAGAAAAAAGAGCGAAGGAATCTTATTATTCTTTATTGATTCCATCGGAAAAAGATATTAGTCCATTCATTACTGTTGTACGCGATGCACGCAATGATGTAATACGGATTACAATGGTCAATATGGCGATCTATGAGTGCTACCTGTTTGCTCTTGGTCTGCCCGCTAACTTTCCGAGTGAGCAGATCATCGTTCATGGTCACGATCGGGCCCGATATATCCCCTGTCGAACTTGCCAGTACTGTGAAAAACTGCTATTCGACTATGAACTCACTGTTCCTAGCGGTACAAGTATAGAAGACTATCAACAACAGGTATTGAATGATCTGAATGTGCACTTTCAGTTAGATGTGAAAGTAGAGAATCTTTCCGTAGTGAAAGACAGCAGAAGAGTATTTAATACGGCTGGTGAGTCTGTCGAACTGATCTGGGAAGAACAGCTGATGCTGATCATAAAAGCTAAAGCTGCAGTAGAAAAGAATCAAGAATTTATATTAGAAAAGAATTAAATAAAGTTTCACTACCTGTGACGCCGATTCTTCCGAGGGATACATTGACGACCTGGTCAACCCTCGGCAAAGAAACGGTGAAAGGCGAAGCTTTATCCAAAAATTAACAACAATGAACACATATATAATATATATAAACAAGCTCTGGGGATATCTCCGGAAGCTTCTTAAGCCACGAGGTGCAGATATACTGCTGATCAGTAAGGTGCTTTTAATGTGCTTATTCATGACCTTTCATATGTTGAGTAGTGCTCAGACGCCCCGCAAGGACAGCGGGGCTGATGGGCCTATGAATCATGTGTTGCGCGGAACTGTTGTATCTGCTGTAGATAACAAACCATTGGAAGGGGTATCGGTCCGAGTCGAAGCAGAAAAGGGGAGAACCTCCACCAAGAAAGATGGAACTTTCAGCCTTTCGGTAGAGAATCTGAAAGGTCTGGTCAAATTCACTTATGTCGGCTACAAAAGTCAAGAAATCAATTATACCTCAGGAGTATCAATTATTGTAAAATTGATACCTGATGATAATAAACTAGATGAAGTAGAAGTTGTGTCGACTGGATACCAGAAGATTCCGAAAGAACGCGCTACCGGTAGTTTTGAGTTTGTCGATAATAAGCTTTTTAATCGAAAAGTATCTACAGACTTTGTGAGTAGGCTAGAGGATGTGGTGCCGGGATTTTCTGCATCTAAGACAAATGCTAACCTCCGTGGCGATTACTTCGGTTTTAATATTAGAGGTGCAAGTACATTAAGATCCGAAAAAGCACCACTAATAGTTATTGATGGAGTTCCATATGAAAGTAAACTTGGTGATTATGGTTTTGCAGCCTTTAACAACATTAATCCCAACGATATTGAGAATGTTACTGTATTGAAAGATGCTGCCGCTTCTTCAATCTGGGGAGCTAAGGCTGGTAATGGAGTCATTGTCATTACGACTAAGCGTGCTAAATTTAATGAAAAAGTTAATGTCGCTGTAAATGCAAATGTGAGCATTAAGGATAGACCTGATCTCTACTATTATCCTCAAATGCCTACGACAGATTATATTGATTTGACCAGAGAACTTTTCAATAAGGGACGGTATAACAGTGATTTGGAGTATTGGGCGAGTAATCCTGAACCTATTGTCTGGTTAATGAAAGACCAACATGATGGTAAAATAACCGAAGAAGAATTAAATAGACAATTAGATCGATTACGGGCCATTGATATACGCGATGATTTTATGAAATATATTTATAGAAAATCCATAAATCAGCAATATAGCGTACGGATAAATGCAGGAGGAGAGATGGTCAATACTTCTATAGGTCTTGGTTATGATAAAAACTTGGAGGAGCTTGTGACTTCCAGCTATAATCGTTTTAATCTTCAGTCCAATACACAAATTAAACCAATGAAAAATCTTTTGATTAATGTTGGACTCACCTATACGGAGTCTAAAAAAGTTAAAAGTTTTATCCCTATTGATTATAATGGGCTTGCTAAAGGAGTTTCAAATTTTCCCTATATGCAATTGGCAGATGAGAAAGGCAATTCGTTGCCTGTTGATATTACTGGTTTTAGCCCAAGTTTTAGAGATACTGTTGCAAATGGACGACTGTTGGACTGGGGGTATTCGCCTTTAAATGAGCTGTATGAATCCGAACAATCACAAGTCAACAGAGACATGCTCGCAAACATTTCAGCGCAATATAGCCTTCCTTTTGGGCTGTCTGTGAATGGTCTTTATGCTTACCAACGAAATTTGAATCCAATTACGGAGTGGCGAAGTATAAACACCTTTGTGCAGAGGGATCAAATTAATATGTATGCAAGTTGGGATGATAAACAGATGTATTGGAACTATCCAGTTGGAGATTTTTATAAAGACTATACCTGGAATAGTTATACGCATCAAGGACGGCTTACAGCGGAGTATAATCGGAAATGGGGCAAGCATCATATTAGTTTGTTGGGAGGATATGACATCCGTTCCATGGTGAAAGATTTTCGTGTAGCCCAATATTATGGCTTTGATCCTGAAAACGGAACATTTCAGACGATGCATGCCGGAAAAGTTGTGAAATACCTGAATGGTATGTCGGGAGAAAATACGTTACCGGACAATAATTTTTATCAGGAGTTATATAACCGTTTTGTTTCATATTATGGGAATGGCTCTTATACTTTTGATAATCGCTATATTTTGAGTGCTAGTTTTCGTAAAGACGCTTCAAATCTGTTTGGTGTAAAGACAAATGATAGAGGACAGCCATTTTGGTCTATGGGCGGCGCTTGGATTTTATCAAACGAGCCTTTTTTAGATCAGTCTTTATTTTCTTTATTAAAAATACGTGCTACGTATGGTTATAACGGTAATGTCAATACCGGAGTATCAGCTTATCCGATTATGAATGTCGCTACTAATCCGAATAGCATAACCGGACAAAATTATGCACAGATCAGTACTCCACCTAATCCGAAATTACGGTGGGAACGTGTGGGTAACCTCAATCTAGGGCTTGATTTTGCACTTAAAAGCAATTTGTTGAGTGGTAGTGTGGAGTACTATCATAAGACACCAAAACACCTGGTTGCCCCGGGACAGATTGATCCATCGACTGGATTTTCTTCAATGACCATCAATACCGCTAATCTGGACACGAAAGGGTGGGATGTGGCTATTAATATGAGACCAGTTGATAACGGAAATTGGGAGTGGAACAGTAATCTCGTTTTTGCTTATTCGAAAACTATGGTCACCAAATCTTTTTTAGCCACAGACCGAGCAAGTACACATGTAAGTAGACCGCTTTCATTTCAGGCTACACCTATAGAAGGAATGAATCTATATAGCTTATTGACCTATAAGTGGGCAGGCCTCGATCCGGAGGATGGTACTCCGCGCGCTTATCTGAATGGAGAGGTGTCCAAAGATTACTTTGCTATTAGCAGTTCCAAAGTGATAGAACTGGAGAACCACGGAACGCATATGCCCTTGTATTTTGGATCCTATCGAAATAGTATCCGCTTTAAAAATTTGGAAATTTCATGGAACTTATCTTATCAGTTGGGACATAAATTTATGCGGAATTCATTTTATAATAATACTTTTTTAGACATGAGAGTAGGGCATCCCGAATATGTAAATCGTTGGAAAAAAACAGGAGATGAATTGCTCACCGATGTGCCTGCATTTACTTATCCAAATAATGGGACTGGAAGCGAAGTTTATAAAAGTTCTTCCATAATGGTCGAAAATGCGGGTCAGATTAAATTGCGTGATATACAAATCAGTTTACAATTGCCGCAACTGGCGAGTTATGGACTTAAGAATCTGCGCATATATGGTTATATCCAGAATGTGGGCACTGTCTGGCGCGGCAATAAAAAAGGCATTGATCCTGAGTATGGTAGCTGGGTGCCCGATCCATTGATGTGTTCAGTTGGTCTAAATTTTAACTTATAATCTTTACGGACATGAAAAATTTTTTTAAAATAGGATTAGCGATATTTTTGCTAACCGCTATTTCCTGTGATAAGTTTTTGGATAAAAAACCGGATATTAAAATGGCAATTCCCAGAACTTTAGCAGATGCCAACTTGTTGCTCAATGATTACGCAACACTAAATGGCGGTTATCCAACGTATGGTGAAATGGGGTCGGATGACTATTATTTGACCCAAGAACGTTGGCAAGGAGTGTCAAATATTGATCACCGCAATGCTTACATCTGGGCTGATGAGCCCTATAGTGATGTTGTTCAATGGCAGCGGTCTTATAAGACAGTATATATTGCTAATCAGGTTATGGAAGTCCATGAGGGATTAGATAGTCAGAAGAATAAAGAAGAATATAACCGTGTTCAGGGTGGAGCTTATTTTATTCGAGCTTTTGCGATGCAATCACTTGTAGAGGTACATTGTCCAGCTTATTTGGAAAGTACTGCATCACAGGAATTAGGAATTCCTCTTCGGTCAAACACAGGAGTAGATGACCGATCAGTTCGCGCTTCTTTAAAAGATACGTATCAACAGATCATCAGTGATTTTAAGGAAGCGATCAACAATCTTCCTACCGTAGAAGTCGTTAACGGAAGACCGTCGAAAGCATCTGCTTATGCCGGTCTGGCTCGGGCTTATTTGAATATGGCAGCATATCAAGAAGCTTATCTATATGCTGATTCCTGCTTGCAGTTGAAGCCGGAATTGTTAGATTTTAATACCTTAAAAGCTACAGATACATATCCGATCCCTAAATTTAATGTAGAGGTATTATTTCCTGCTTTGACTGCAGCGGCGATACCTATGAATGCAACTACTGCCTTAATCGACACAACTTTGATCAGATCTTATGTTGAAAATGATCTTCGGAAAAATATCTTTTTTAGAGTAAATAATAATCCAAAAGGTTCTTATTATTTTAAAGGTAGCTATGATAAAAGTAATTCATTGTTTTTTGGCATTACGAGTAGTGAAGTTTATTTGATAAAAGCTGAAGCTGCCTGTCGGGTAAATAAGGTTTCTGAATCACTTGTTGCGCTTAATAAACTTCTGAAAACAAGATGGAACCATCAAGTTCCTTATGTAGGGTGTACTGAAACAGATCCAAACCAATTATTGGAAATTATTTTAGCCGAAAGGAGGAAGGAGCTCATCTTTCGTGGTAGACGATGGGTAGATTTGAAAAGATTGAATCTTGATTCCCGTTTTAAGAAAACATTAACGAGAACGATGGGAGATAAGGTTTATACTCTTGAACCTACTAGTAACAAATATGCCTTTCGATTATCGGAAACGGTGATTGAATTGGCAAAAGTTCCACAAAATAAGCGCTAACCCTAACATTGAATAACATGAAAAATTACATCAAGTCTATATTATTATTTAGTTGCATTTTATTTTTACACAACAGTATCTATGCCCAGAAAAACCGGCATGTTGATCTTTCTAAAGCATTGAAAATCGGTGCTGATTTCGTACCACCAACGAAGGTAAAACTGATGCGGGGGAAAGATAAAACTATTGACTGGGAAGCATTGCAGGATAAAGTCGTTCTCTTAGATTTTTTCTCTACTTCATGTGGTACTTGTATCCAGATCATGCCCCATCTGCAGGAACTGGAACAAAAACATCCCGATAAATTTAAGGTAATTGTGGTGACCGCACATGATAAAGTAACTTTGGAAAAGTTCTTCAAAAATAACAAATACCTTAAAGAGCATCAGGTGAATTTGCCTGTTATTTATGAAGACAGCTATTTTCATTCAGTTTTTCCGCATAGCTCTGAACCGCATGAAGTACTTTTGTACCAGGGTAAAGTACAGGCAATAACGGGTAGTGGATCAATTGATGAAAATAATATATTGAAACTCTATACAGATAAAACGATAGCGTTACCGTTGAAGGATGATTACGGAAGGGGCAACTTAGTTAGTCAAATACATGATAGTAACCGAGTGATAAAAGCGGGGGCTATTTTCTCAGGCTATCAAGATGGTGTTCCTTACCAGGCTTGGACATTCAAAAAGGATAGCCTAACGGGATTGTTTAAAAGCTCGATTTATAATACTTCGCTATATAGTGCTCTATTGAGTTTAACTGCAAGAGCACAAATAAAGGACAGCAAATATATCCCTAGAATGGATCGGGTGCAGTGGAAGGTCAAAGATTCAACAAAATACCATAATTTTGAAAATAAGACTGATAAATGGTTGGTGGATCATGCAATATCTTATGAACGGTATGACATAAAGGAAAAAACAGATTCCTTGCAGGCCCGCTTGATCTTAGCTGATTTTCTTAGTTTTTATGGTCTGAAAGCTTATGAAGGAAAAAAAAAGATGAACTGTCTTGTTTTAGAAAGTTGCCCTGTAGTACCATATAGTGGTACTTTGATTAACCCGATGAAGTATAATAGTACTGCGACATTTGCAATTTTTACCGATATTTCTTTGAAATTTCCACCATTAATAGATCATGTCAACAAGGCTATACCTATAGAAATCGGAAAGTATGATACTCTGCATGAATTGAATTTACAGCTCGCTGCATATGGGATGAATGCTAAAATAAAACTTGAAGAAATAAATATTTTAGTGATCGAGGAAATTAATGAATAAAAGTAAAGGGTATGCGTGCATACCCTTTACTTTTTACTAAAATGTCAACGGTTATTTTTAACGTGATTTTAATTTCACATTAGTGGTATTCACTTGATTTTGCAATGCTTGTACCATTTCTAATGCAATTGATTCCAGATCAGGTTCACCACCATTATTTTCGGTATGTATTGCACATAATTGTTGTGGAGTTCCTGAACATGTAGGAGCTGAAGTTCCTTCAGCTGTGTAATTGGTCGGGTCAGCTGGATCCGTACCACTGTAGGTAAACCATTGTGTTGCCATGGCTTTAAAATTTATATTTTTCAACAATTGATATCAATATTTAATATATTCATATCGTTAAAGATCGAACTACCTGTGTATAACAGGTTGGCCACATAGAAGCTTCCGCACATGGGAGGCTACTATATTAAAGTGGACTTTAATAATCATACACCCTGCGGGAAATACTGCAAATATGCAACGGTATTTTTTGATACCGATGTGGTTGTTTTTCATAGGTGTTATTTTTTGTAATTGCTACCGTGCAATATGCTTTTTCCAAGCTGATGCCTATCCTTGCCTACTGGTTTATTTGTTGAAAACTTTAACTATGCACTGCAGCAGGACTCAATAATCTATCGCAATCATGATCACATTTTGATCCCTTTCAGCAGCACATGGGTAATGCTGGTCTGGTTTTCAAGTGCACAGCAGATCTCAGCTTCCATATCACAGATGATGTCCGGTTTTTTGTGATGGTCATTGGCCTTTATAGAATGCACTTACAGATTTCTTTTACAATGCGGCCGATGATTGCCATATCGTGTGTAGCATATATAAAAACAGTCGTAATCATAATGGTAGTTTTAAACTGTAAACTAACTAAGACTAAGGTAAAGGGAAAACGAAGGGCATCGGTGTGTATCTTTGATAAGAGATTAATAAACCTGGAGCGGATAAGGTGGTGGAATAAGTCAAG
Organism: Sphingobacterium sp. MYb388; assembly: GCF_037479535.1. NCBI lineage: Bacteria > Pseudomonadati > Bacteroidota > Sphingobacteriia > Sphingobacteriales > Sphingobacteriaceae > Sphingobacterium > Sphingobacterium sp. MYb388. Next base: position 615,235 of record NZ_JBBGYV010000002.1, read on the forward strand.
AGATTGTAAGAAGGTGGCATTGGAGTAAATGAATACCAAGGCATAAACGTGATGCTTTTATAGATCAAAAAGCCTAAACTTTAATAAGTGCCTACTCTGTTATAGGATTTTCGGCAACCTCCTTAAATTGTATAGTATGGTCCATTCTGAAACAGGAGTATGAATTGCTGTTCCCCGTGAACTCGTTGGCTATACTAAGTTCGAGAGAAATGTGATTCGGAGGTTAGCACAAGAGTGACAGTTTTACTGTCTTTGTGTAGACAAATATTTTGAAAAAATAATGTCAGATAAACTGTCAAATACTTTACAGTTTGTATGTAAAATCTTTGACAGTTTCTTAATTTTTATCTTCCCATGAGTTTTTTCTTCAGGACCGTGTAACCCTGACGGGTCAGTCCGACATGCATGGCTTTGGTGCCGACCGATGCAATGGTGCAGAACAAGGGATTTTCGGCTTCAAACTTCACAATCCGATCGCAGGATGGTTCGTTGAGCAGCAATATCCGATGTTGTGAGGCCTGCTCATTCTGCACAATGATCTGCTCGATATGTGCTGTTACTTCTGGAAATTCTTCCCGCAAAGTCAGCGCATCGCGGTAACTCAGCGATAGCACAATGCCGGATTCCAGCATCTGGATATGATTGGTTCGATCTTCGCCGAACAGCAGGCTTGAAGCAAATAGAATAATTTCATTTTTCTTCCAGATCTGGGTGCCATAATTGGCACCTCTGACTTTGTTGTAATGGTAACTGTGTACCATGGCCTGGGTCGAAAGCCATAGGCGGCCTTCGTGGGCAGGGCCGGGCGATTCGACATCTTGGTATTTGATGGTTTTCTGGATCTGGCACATGGGTGTGACACGTTGTAAAAGCAAATCTTGTTTTTCTGTCGTCAGGTTGAGCTTGGTTTCAATGTACTGTTTAATCACTTTGTGTTTAAAATCTTGCATAATGGTTATATATTATTGTGAATCACGGGAGGGATCCGCTATTAAATTGGTTTATTAGGTTAATTAGAATCGCTATTTTTATACCTATTCCTGTTGGTCTTCAATACTGTGCCTGATCCAGATCATATAGGGATAAATGAAATGCAGATCGAAATGGGTATTCATAAATTGGGCGAAACCGGTTCGGATATCTGCGATCAACACTTGTCGTTGCGCTAAGGTAAGTTGAAATAATTCGGTTTGAGATGCAGCAAGTCCCGCATTGTTCAAGATTTTTTTCATCATACTTTTTTTTAAGTTTTATTGTATAAAATTCGACACTTTTATAGGACGAGTCAAGAACTTAAAATCAGTATTTTATAAAATGTACATTTTTTGTACAGTCTGAGCCCGTGAATGGAAACCATGCCATAACTTTAAAATTTACTTGGAGTGCTCAAGTAGATGCTTACGGCAGGGGTCATCTTTCCTAAAATGAATATCTAAATGCTTGATAAAACGATCCATTTTTGAAATTTTGAAATAATCAGTTTAAGAAATAGCAAATGCCATGGGAGAGGTATGGCCCATGGCAATGCATCGGGTAGGTGGTGTTTTATAAGAGCTTATAATAAATCCGAATAATTAAATGTCCAGCTAACTGAAGGTTAAAATGCGTATCGCCTTCAGATCGGATAGGAATGTCAGAGGCATCTGATTGAGTCTTTTTCGATTCGTATTCTGTTACCTTGACCGAATCACGTGACAATGTACTTGAACGTTTCTCATCAGTCTGCTTATCCAATGTGATCTGCGATTGATTATTGATCGCAAAGACAAGCTCTTGCGCAAGATTGCTCTTGAAATCTTCTGACAGGGTATTGATATAGGCGATCTGATCTTCAGAAAGGTCAAACCTGGATATCAGCCAGCTACGAAGGCACATCAGGATAAGGTCCTGTTCCATCATTTGGTAGTTTATGGTAGCACTGTAAAGTGCGGCGAGCCATTCGATGACTCCTTTATTATTGAATGGATGTTTTTTCATTTGTTTAAAAATTTGTGATTTTTTTTCAATTTCCTCGTGATTTTCTTAAAAAAAATAAACTGTAACAGCATGCTTTGAGACAGGTTATTGCTTTAGGTAATATGAGACTTGATTCATTTAATTTGTTTGTTGCTTCGATCGATATACGAAGATATTAGGTATCTCTTGTTAAGAGAAGTAAATAGGTTTCAAAATCTGTGAATCATTAATCTTGTCCGTTAAATACTTTTTAAAATTGGCTTTATTGTATTTAAAGGAGGTTTTGTATCGGCGAATTGGAAAATTAATTTTGTTAAACTGGTTTTGTAAAGAAAGCGTTACAAGTAATTTGCACGAATTTAATTAACTTAGGGGTAAATATAATAATCACCTAAATATGATTGCTCTTCGGTTTTTCTTTAGATCGTGGTATGGAAACCTATGGTCGATGTTTTTACTTGCTGCCATTTCATCTTTTTTGATCACTTTTTATACCACGGAACTTTCTGTTCCTTGGAGTCTCACATTAAGAAAACATATGCTGATATTTCTTTTCAGTTTTATACTGATGGTGTTGGCTATATTTCCTACTGGCTATGTTGTATATCGACTGGATACTGATAGTTTTATGAGGCAACATGAACTGCTGCGGTATTTGATTCAATTTTTGTTATTAGTTATGCTAATGGGCGCTCTTGCACTAAGGGTGGTATATGAGCTATATTTAGCGTTATTCGGAGTAGATCTCCAAAAGGCTGAGTATTTTGAACGAGACTTTGTTGTCGTTATATTCTGCTTGATCATGGTACAGGTTTACTATTTCATCCGGAAAGAACGAAAGGTGAGCGCTTATACGTTCAAGAGAAATCAGATTATGAAAATGTGGCTGTTGCATCGTGAAGAGTCTATAGATGAGATCGGTAGTGGTAAAGTTTTACTTTTACAAGAATTGAAAGAATCACGTGCGCAACAGGAGAGTTTAAGAATTCTTCACGAGAAACAACTTGATGAATTATCTGTGGAACGGGATAAACTGATTAAATTTTATGAGGATGATCTGCAGGAATTACGCGCAAGGAAACAACACCTTAGAAGCAGCCATGAATTGTTGAGTATGGACGAAATGCGGTTGAAAATATGTCTTAAAGAACTTAGCGACGAGGTTTTGGTAATAATAGGAGCAGAAAATGAATATGTTCGAATACCGCAGATAGCTTATTTCCATCTAAAAGAAGGGTCTTCCCGTTTTAAGCTTGTCGATGTATTGTTATTGGACGGGCGCGAAGGTAAAGTAGATTTGGAGTCACTTGCTAAAATAGAAAAATTATGGCCAAATTTACTGTTCCGGGCAGGAAGGGGATTGTTAATTATGCATTTGGCCATCAGAACTTTATTGAAAGAGGGAGATATGTATTTTATAGTTTTTTACGGAGCGACGCAAGAAAAATATAAGCTGCAGGTAGATGTGTATAAGAAACTGTTAAAAACACGTGCGGAATGGACTAAATTAATGCCTGAACGACAATAGAACTAACTATCGGGGCTGGGAAGGATGCTCCGATAGTAGTTTTCGATGTTCTATAATCGTTCCACTACCTCCGTCAGTGGTAAACCGTAATAAGCTGCAAACTCACCAACCGTAAGATGCTGATGTTTTGCCTTGCTGTATGCATCTTTGGCCTGCTGATATTTTCGTTGAGCCTGGCGTGGACTGAGGTCTAGTATATTGGCTACGTCTTTTGCGCTGATGCACAGACGGTGTTTTTTTGACATGATAAACTGATCTGGGGATTGCCGGTGGACATAGCTGTGGCATGTACCGGACAATCTGGGGTGATTACCTGATTCTCCTGTCAGCTAGATACCTCTCTGTTCCTCGTACTGTTTATTACAGTAAGATGGACAGCCCTTTCATAAGAAAATTACTAATTAACTTTTAACCGATACTCTTGTTGTTTTGTTTTAATTATTTGTTTTACTAATTGTTAATGCTGTTCTGATGTGTTATTTCAGGTTTCTAGATTCCTATTTTGTTGTATTTTATACCTGCATCATCCCAGCACTGGAGTGTGTGTTATTTTCCACAATTGGGTATACTGTTTCTGATGGATTACCTACTGTCTATAGTAACTGTTTAGTAGCTCTTTAGTAGCTCTCCAGTACCTTTTTAGTATTGGGTTAGTACCTTTTCCGTGCATTAACAGTACACTCCCCGTACCTTTTCTTGCATTTAATGATGGACAGATTGTGCCATATACTGCCATTTGCTGTTATGATGGTCGTATTAAGCCATTTTGGACCGTGATTGTTTTTGCCTGCTCCATATTTGTATTGCTATCAAAACAATAATATCATGGCAAAACAAGAAAGTTTAATCAAGTTTAGAGGTAAGGTCGGGGACCTTTCTTTTAGCAAACATCGCAGTCGAGGATACGAAGTTCGTATGAAAGGCGGTGTGGACAAGGCACGGATCCAGACGGATCCCAATTTTCAGCGAACGCGCGAAAATATGGCTGAATTTGGTAATGCAGCAAAAATGGCAAAACTCCTGCGTGTACAGTTAAATAATCTGCTACGCACATTTGGGGACAGTAGCTTACGAAACAGAATGACGTCTCTGGTACACCGCATTCAAAAAGCTGATGTTATCAATGGTAGGGGTGAACGCACGTTTTTGGAGGAGAACAGTCAGTTGCTTAAGGGGTTTGAATTTAATCAGGCCAGTAGCCTTAAAATGTTGATCGGAGTAAATTTGGACGCTTATTTTGACAGACTTGATGGGCAAGCTAACCTCACTGTTCCTGCCTTCAATCCACAGATTGATGTGATGCTGTTGCCGGGAGCGACACATATGCAGTTTACACTGGCTGTTGCCGAGTTGAGTACAGCTGATATTCCGCCCCGTCCAGAAGTTGTGAAATCGGCCTACATCCCGTTAATAGGGCAATATCCTGGTGATTTGTTAGAAGCTCCTTTGACTGTGGACGACACTAAAGTGGTGTACGTGATCGTGGGAATTTCCATGTACCAAGAGGTCAATAATGAGTTCTATCCATTAAAAAACAATCCATACAACGCAATGACTATTGTGGCGGTGGATATTCCTTAATGAAAAGTGATGAAAAACAGACAGATCCTCAAGCTTCAACGGAAATATGGAGCTCAAGGAACGAATGGAACACTTACCTACAATGGTGAGCATATCTGTCATACGATCGAACTGCCAGACCGCAATAATATCCCTCGGATAAGTTGTATTCCGATAGGGCAATACAAGCTGGAAAAAAAGCGGTATCCGAAACATGGCGAGCAGATCGGTATTCCACATGTCCTTGGCCGTGAAGCGATATTGATTCATGCCGCTAACGATGCACAGCGTGAGTTATTGGGTTGTATCGCACCCATCACGACCTTAACAGGAGAAGGAACGGGTACTGCAAGCGGAAAGGCTTTGGCAAAACTGAAGGCACTTGTTTACAGCCTTTGGGATATGGGTGATGAAGTGTATCTGAATATTCACTAAAGAACGGAAGGCCTGGAAAAAATAGTACTTCTTATTAATTTTTCTAGGCTTTCTGTTTATAGCATTTAATTTTTATCATGATGAAAAAAGTAATAAGCAAAATCAGTCAGGTATTGCAGGTGATTTTGCTTGCACCAGTCAAGCTGCCGGGAAAGGCACTAAATATTATTAAATACATTGCTCTGGGGCTTGGTGTGGTAGAGACAGTTCTAGATGATAAAGTGAAAAAAGGAGAGGAGGAGGCACCACCAGATCAGGTGTCGCCTAATAAAGAAAGGGAGGTGCCAGATGAAACTGAATGATATCCGTATCGGTACGATAGGTGGTACGTTGTGTTCGATATGGGTTTCATTTTCTTTCGGAGATGTATTGCAGACCGTGTTGACGGCTGCATTGGGAACAGTGGTGAGTTATGCAACTAGTAGAATATTAGCTCATCGGAGACATAAAAAATAAAAAGTCACTAATTCTAGTTGAAAGTGGCCACGGCGAAAAAGCTTGTTGGCCACTTTATTTCGATTCTTACTAATTTGTATGAAGTTAATAATTAGTGTTTTTTTTGAGTTGAATATTATTTCGAGCTATCAAAATAGTAATTTCCTTCCATCAGTTGCTTTATGATCATTTTCTTGAGTAAATAAGTATAGTGCTTTGTCTATTGTAGTTTTTATTCCGGAGTAATCTTGATGCGGTTAAAGCTATGCTCTTACAAGTTTTGAAAATATGTTTTACCTACTAAAACCAACCATAATAGATTAGATTGCTATAATTAGAGCTAATTTAATAAAAAAAATAAAACAATATTAGGTTCTATAAGATGACAAAGAAATCTAACCCATAAGGATTTCTTGTTTTTGACAATAATTATAAAAAAATCTTTTATTTTTTTTCTAAAGAATTTGATACTCTTCTATGTTTAAATTAACAATGAGGTAATATTTGTCTTGTTTACATTTAATGGAATGTTTTTTCTGAATTAACAATGTGTTTAAACAAGGAACCTAAACTTGTATTGTTTTAAAATCACCACAAAAACAAAGCAAAACAATTTAAACATGAAAAAAAATCTATTATTTGTAACCCTTCTCATTGGGGTACTATTTGGATGTTCAAAATCAGAACTTGCAGAAACCAGTAATTTAAATGCAGAAAAATCGCTTGCCAAAACAGCAAAATTAAACCTCAATCAGGTCAATTCCTTAGGATTATCACCTAATGTACAATCGCAATATCAAAGTTTATTGTCTGAAGGACTGACTTCGGATACAATAAACGGTCGTATCAATATGTATAATGACTTAGATTCATTGGTAGCTTTTATTGCGAATAGCAAACTTACATTTATTTATCATGGATTTGGAGGAAATATTGACGCACCTGAAAATAATACAGTGGCTATTTTCGGTCGTTTCAATGATATGATACACGGCTATGGTACAAAAGTATTTGTACAGGGGCCAAACAAATTATACGGAACAGGTGTCAATCTGAGCGGTCTTAATATTCTAAATCTATCTGACTGGACTTGGGAGGCTAATAAAAACTGGGTAATCGAGACTGCGAACCGCGGTGATGTTATTCGTTTTATATCTGATCCAGCTGATCTTCGTAATATTTATAGAAATGGTGTTAATGGAGAGAAAACGACAACAGGTATGGAAGTAGCGGTATTGGATAGCTTGGGTTTTGAATGGAATTCATCTCTACATCAGTTTGTTAAGAATTAAAATACGTTATGGATATCAATAATATTATAGCTAGAGATTTTCCTACAGTAACACAAGGAATCATTCAAGTTGGCATACAACTAATATTTGAACAGGAATGGGGTGTGGGAAAAGATCAGTTGGCAAGAAGTATCTTACAGTTATCAAGAGGATCACTTAAAAAGTTTAAAGATCTAATGGAGATAACGGATCCAAGAGATATTCTTATGGAGGCTCAAGCCGAACCTGGAGATATCCGTAACCTTTATGGGAATAATTGATATTCCTGTTTGACATCATTTATTCGGACAGTATATCAAATCTGTGTACTGTCCGTTTTTTCGAAGCTCTTAAATTACTCCCTTTATTTTTTCATGTTTTCTGTCTGGTCAGATTTAAAATCATGAATAAAATAATATCCCCAGTGAGTCTAAGGTATTCAAAACAAGTTATGCGATACGAGATCATCGCAGATTTAAATTATATTATCGATCATTTAAAATGCACAAATTTTTATCAGTTTTGCCAATTGCAGCAGTATGCTCTTTTGTGAATATATCGGAAGGTTATGCGCAGGCAACAAATGCCAGTATAGCGGGAATAATAAGTGACAGTAATAATAAATTAGTAGCGGGTGCTACTGTAACTGTCCGTAATGAATCTACAGGCTTTACGACCACAACTACAACCAATTCAAGTGGGGAATACCTTTTTCAGCAATTACCGCTCGGTAAACCATACTCCGTGAAAGTGAAACATATGGTGTTTGGGGAAGTAGTAGAAGATGGTCAAGCATTAAATCAGGGGGATCAGCTCCGTCTAAACTTTACACTAAGAGAAAAGAGCACAACATTAGAAACGGTAGAAGTAAAAGGTACTGCAAATCTAAAAAATGCAATCCGCAATTTGGGAGCTTCAACTGCTGTCACAGCCAGAGATCTGGAACGCCTACCTGTTAATGGTAGAAATTTTACATCATTGATCAATCTATCGCCATTGAGCAACGGTAGCCAGTTGTCCGGTCAGATTGCATCATCAACAAATTTTACTATAGATGGTATGAGCTCTCGCGGTCCACTATCTGGAGGGACGACAAACCGAGGCCCATATTCAGTTTCTATGGAGGCCATTAGAGAATTCGAGATTGCGACCAATCAGTATGATGTTACCTACGGTAGAGCGGGTGGTGGAACGATTAGTACAGCGACAAAATCAGGTACCAATACGTTTACCGGTAGTGTATTTACCTACGGTAGAACCGCTGGATTGTCGAGTCCTTACGATATTAGAGGAAATAAGATCGATCAGGAATATTCAACCTATCAATTCGGTTTTTCGCTTGGTGGTCCAATTGTTAAGGATAAAGCTCATTTTTTTGTCGCACTTGATCAACAGGCAGATTCTAGACCATTTTATATTGCTGATATCCGAACGGCTGAAGATGAAACACGTTTAGGTATTACACAATCGACATTAGATCAATTTTTGGGAATAGCCCGCAGTAAGTATGGTGTAGCTGGATCACAGCAGACGGGGGCATTTGATAGGAAGCGACCGACTACGACAGTTTTTGCTCGGGTGGATTGGCAGCTTGACCAAAAGAATTTGTTAACGGTACGCAATAACTTTGTGCGTGATATGAACAACTACGGGGTGTCTGATAATAGTGCAATAAACCTGTATGAGGTATATGGATCACACTTATCAAAAGACAATAGCCTCATGGCATCTTTACGTACCTCTCTTGCTCCAAAAGTAACGAATGAACTAAAAGTTCAATACCTTTATACTGTGGATGATGCTAGTCCAAATAGTCAATTACCATCTTCTAATATACCCCGAGCTATTGTTCAAAATGTAGAATCAACGATTGGAGGTAAACCTGTAAATACAACAATCCAATTGGGGGGACAGCGCTATTTGCCTGAAGTATTTAAGAATCATGTTCTTCAGTTGGTGGACAATCTATACTGGACAAAAAATAAAATCAATTATACTTTTGGTACTGATTTAATGTATACAAAGCTTAGTTCACTTGCGACTAGTGAAATGAACGGACGGTTTTATTTTAGTGGGATGGACAATTTCAACAATCAAACTCCTTTTCGCTATGCCAGAGAAGTGGCTTTGGTGGATGATCCAACGATTAAACAAAGTGTGCTAAACGGTGGTTTATATGCACAGGCGCAATCCAATCTGGGCTCCGGTATGGATCTGACGGTTGGCGTACGTGCTGACTATACGCATTATTTTGATAAACCAATCCTTAATGAAGCTGTTTTCAATGCATTAGATCTTCGTACGGATAATGGTGTTAGTACTTTTCAGGTTCAGCCTAGATTCCAATTGACCTGGGATATTGGAGAAAAACAGACTGATATCTTGCGTATCGGTGCTGGTATTTTTGGATCGAATCTGAATAATTATTCGATGGTAAATAATATGCTTAACGACGGTTCAAAAGTTGCATCTGTTGATATTTCTGGAGACCTGGTTCCGCGACCTGATTTCAATGGATATCGTAATGATCCTCTAACAGCACCGGGAAAGGAATTATTTGATCTGCCCGGTGTCGAAAAAGTAAGTACGATCAATATGAACAGTAAGGATATCAAAGTACCGACCTTGTACAAAGCCAATATTTCTTATAATCGTTTCTTTTCTGATAGATTCCGGATGGGAGCAACATTTTCAATGGCTTTGGCTCGTAATAATTACATGTACGTGGACCGTAATATGGTCGATAATCCTGTATTTCGTCTTGCAAATGAAGCAGATCGTGGTGTTTATGTCCCAATGAGTGGAATTAATGCTACGAATGGAGCTGCAGATTGGACTACAGGTAGAAAAAGTAAAGATGTGAGCCGGGTACTTGAACTTGTGAGTGAGGGAAAAGTGAATCAATATGCTTTGGTAGTGGATGCGACAGCGAGATATTATAAGGACGGTCAATTTACGGTGAGTTATACCTGGAACAATACTAAAGACAATACCTCATATAACGGAAATGTAGCGAATTCAGCTACGCTCAATCTGATGGTTGCTGATGATCCACGTAACTTGCAGAATATGGCTTATTCGGATAGTCATTTCCGCAATAAAGTTGTTCTTTACGGAACGCTTCCAAGTTTTTACGGTGTTAGTTTTGGGGTACGTTATTCGGGGATTGGCGGAACACGCTATTCTGTTGCTGTTAATGGAAATGTAAATGGCGATTTTGTTAATAGTAATGATCTTGCTTTTATTTTCGATCCGAATAATAATAACAATAGTGCTGCGATACGTGAAGGTATTCAAGGAATAATGGATAACCCAGAAGCGGATAAGCGCTTTAAAGAATACTTAAGTGGTCATTTGGGACAGATTGCTGAACGTAATGGAGTAGAGAATGGTTTTTATGGTGTATGGGATATCCGGGCGAGTAAGAAGTTTAATCTTTTCCGCACTCATGCTGTAGAAGTGTCTGCTGATATTTTCAATTTTGCTAATCTATTGAATAAGGAGTGGGGAGTAGATCATTCACTCGGAAAACAAAATTTGACAACTATTCGTGGATTTAATAAAGAAACAGGTCAGTATATTTATCAAGTAAATCCAAATGCCGGAGTTAAGGGGTTTTCTGGTAATCCATACCAGATTCAATTAGGGGTGCGTTATAGTTTTTAAGTTGCTATAGGATATGAATAATTCAAGAAGAGATTTTATAAAAAAAGCAGCACTCCTTTCTGGGAGTGCTACTTTAGCGGGTATGTTGCCAAGTACGATACAAAGAGCTTTAGCGATCAGTCCTGAAGCAGGAAGTACATTTTATGATGCGGAACATATCGTTTTTTTGATGCAGGAGAATCGCTCTTTTGATCATCTTTATGGTACTCTTAAAGGTGTTCGCGGCTTTAATGATCCGAGGGCAATAAAGCTGCCGAACGGGAATAGCGTGTGGGCTCAGTCTAATATGGAAGGAAATACGTTTATACCATTCCGGTTGAATGTAAAGAATACAAAGGCTCCGTGGATGGGATCAACACCACATGGATGGGCTGACCAAACGGATGCTCGTAATGGGGGTAAATACGATAAGTGGTTAAATGTAAAAAAACCTTATAATAAAGAATATGCAGCTGTACCTTTGACTTTAGGATATTGCGACAGATCTGATTTTCCTTTCTATTATTCTTTGGCTGATGCTTTTACAGTGTGTGATCAGCATTTTTGTTCAAGTATAACAGGTACACATCCAAACAGATGGTACTGGATGACGGGAACAGTTCGTGAAGAAAATAGACCGGAAGCTAAAGCTCACCTATGGAATATCAGTGATTATAATAAACCGACGCTTAACTGGAAGACCTTTCCAGAACGTTTAGAAGAACAGGGGATAGCTTGGCGAATTTACCAGAATGAATTGACAATAGGTGCTGGTCTAAGTGGAGAGGAAAGCAATTGGCTTGGAAATTTCGGTACAAATGTCATGGAATACTTCAAGGCCTATAATGTGAGGTTGCATCCTGGAAATGTTACCAACTTGGCGCAACGCAAAAAAGTAGTACAACAAGAGATTGACCGGATAGGAAAAAATCCGATTGAAGATTCTGATAAGCGTAGACTACAGGCCGCTGAAAAAGTGATGAGTATGATCGATGAAAGTTTACGAATTTACACTCGTGAGAATTTCGATAAACTTTCTACTCGTGATAAATCGCTTAATGAAAGGGCTTTTACCATTAATAGCAATGATCCAAATTTTCATTCGCTGACATCTTTACCCTATAAGGACGGCGGTGTGCAGCGTGAGATGCAAATTCCGAAAGGAGATGTCCTTCATCAATTCCGTGATGATGTTGAAAATAATAAACTACCGACAGTATCATGGTTAATGACACCCGCAAATTTCTCGGATCATCCGGGTAGACCCTGGTTTGGCTCATGGTATGTCAATGAGGTGATGGAAATATTGTTGAAAAATCCAGAGGTCTGGAAAAAAACAATTTTCATCCTTACTTATGATGAAAATGATGGTTTTTTCGATCATGTACCCCCTTATGCAGTGCCAAATCCTTATAAAGTAGGATCTGGTAAAGTGTCTTCAAATATAGATGCAAAAATGGAATGGGTATTGAAAGATCAACAGACTAATCCATCTGCTATGGACGATCGTATTAGAGAAAGTTCCATCGGTCTTGGATATCGTGTTCCTCTTGTGATTGCCTCGCCCTGGACTAGAGGTGGTTTTGTTAATTCGGAGTTGTTTGACCATACTTCATCAATTCGTTTTTTGGAGAATTTTTTATCACGGAAGTTTGGTAAAAGTATTGAAGAAGAAAATATCACGCAATGGCGTCGGAGCATTTGCGGAGATCTAACTTCAATTTTTCGACCGTTTAATAAAGATAAAACAGATGGTGTAGAACTTATAGACAAGGAAGCTTTTATTGCAGATATCTACAATTCTAGATATAAGGATATCCCCAAAAATTACCGTCCTCTAAATGGTGCGGAAATTAAACTCGTTAATACTAAACCTCAGGATTTTGATCTTTTTCCTGTGCAAGAAAAAGGAATCAAGCAGTCATGCCCAATTCCATATGAACTGTATGCTGATGGTATGTATAATGAAAAAAATAATAATTATAGTATTCAGTTTCGGGCAGGAAATCAGATTCACGGTTCAAAATCCAATGGAGCTCCATTTTTAGTATATGCTGCCGAACCTTTTGAAAAGGAGATATTGCGTACATGGGAATATGCGGTTACTGCAGGAGACTCATTAAATGACAGCTGGAATCTAGATGCATTTGAAAATAGTAATTATCATTTAAAAGCTTATGCTCCCAATGGTTTTTATAGAGAATTTCGCGGGGCAAGTAAGCATCCTGCAATCAGTGTTAGATGTGATTATGAAAAGGTAAGAATTATTCATTTAACTGGAAATGTTATAATTGCTTTTCATAATAATAGTGCTCAATCAAGAATGTTGAGTATTAAAGATATGAGCTATGGTCAAGGATCAAAATCATTAAGCTTACTTCCTAATGAACAAAAAACAATAGTTATAGATCTGGCTAACAGTCATGGATGGTATGATCTTATTGTCGAAGTGGATGGATTCTTAAATTGGTTTGAACGCTTTGCTGGCCATGTTGAAACGGGTAAAGTTTCCAAAACGGATCCGCTAATGGGAGGAATTTATTCTGTTTAAGTAAAAAAAACGTAATATTCACTATAATGATCATCTCTGCATCATTTCTGATGGAGGGATGATTTTTTTATATTCTTCAATTATTTACTCGATACCAATATTTATGTATTTTTTCTTAGAGGAAAACTGCATCTCGATGAAATGATCAGAGATAAAGGGATTGAGAATTGCTTTATCTCTGAACTTACAGTTTTTGAGCTTATGTATGGCGCTGAAAATAGTGACAATCCGAAAAAATCACTTGATGCGGTAGATAAATTTGTAAAAGGATTATCCATTATTCCAATTATGACCTCAGTAAAGCATTACGCCAAAACAAAAGTCTTCCTTAGAAAAAATGGTACACCTATGCATGATGAATTTTATAATAGGAGTTACTGCTGCTGCTCACCAACTAACCTTAGTGACAGATAATATCAAAGATTTTAGGTTTATTCAAAACCTTAAAATTGAAAATTGGTTCGAACGAATTTAATTTACTGCCTGCAGTCTCTTCCTGCGGTTACTTTTCTTTTACCCTAAAAAAAAGAGTTTGCAATTTTTTTTCATAGCAGATTGGAGAGAGCTCAATAAATAATATGAATTCTGATAATTTCTTAAAAACATCTTTATTCTGCCGTGTGAATAGCTCTTGCTGTTCAATCCTTTTTTTTATTTCGTTTAAAAATAAAAAAGATTTTTTTATTGTAAATAAATCGCTAATTTTAACTTGATGTATGTGCTTAAGGATGTCCACCTCTATTTCAAAGATGGGCTTGCGCATATAACTATTTTAAAATGATCAACACCTGAACTTTTTTATTATAGCACCCTTACCAACGGCTCAATACTGATAAACCACGTTTTAACAACGAATATAGTAGATATAAAAATAGTTATGCATCCTGCAGGCTTGATGCAAGCGAGAGACCAATAGTCTTAAGTTTGTTGTCAACTGTTTTTTTATCTGTATTAAATCTTTATATATATGAACCACAGATTAAATGAACAGCAATCCTTGCTGCAGGTATTTGTAAGTGATAAACCAGAACCGCGTCCATGGCTGAGGAATTTGAATCAGTCGCGAGATCCCGCCTTGATCTTTTTTGAATTAGATAATATTACTTTAACAGATGGTGGCTTGTCGATCTTCTCTTTTTATGGTAAAGACCTATCCATGCGCATGACTACCTGTGCTTCAGAGAGTGAGAAAAAACTATACTCTACCCCCGATGAACCTGTCGTTACTTTTCATTTGCAGATGATGGATGACCATTTCAGCCGTTTTTCCGATGACCCTAACCAGAGTCTGTGGATGGCGGACCAAACCCGGTTATTCTGGCAAAACAAAGAAACTGTCATCTATGAATTGCCGGACGGGACCTGCAACCATCTGGATCTGTTTTTTAGACCCGATCATTTTTTAGAAATGGCAGATCGATATCCCATTTTGAGAGAAATGGCGATGGAAGTAAAAACAAGCCCATCTGGAAACTTAGATTTTTTTGTATCACAAAGTAACAACGATGTCGACGATCTGGTGGACCAGCTGTTGGATGAACTGCAGGATTATGCGGTGAGCACGCAACGCTTTCAGCATCTCATCGAATGTTTACTGTTGCGCTGTATGGGTGTCGTTGTAACCGTTGAACCGATACCTGATGACGCAATATCCGCAGATGATTATTATTTGCTAGATGAAAGCACACATGGATCCCAGTCCCATCCTAACCCCAGTTACTTTTATACAGAAGAGCTACAAAAACTTGTTGACAGCTTGCAGATGTTGACAGAAGTAGAAGTGAAAAACAAATTTTACGAAGAAAGACTTGCCTATTTTGAACATAAGAAAAATATAGCAGCCTGTCAAAAACTCCTGGATAAAATAAAATCTCGCTATACCCTGATTATGGGCGATACGATTGATATTGTAGCAGATTTTTATTTTGCGATAGCTGAATGTCTCGATAAACAATACAAAAAGTATCCTTTGGATGACCAGGAGATAAAAATAGTGACCGAAGCTATTGTATTTGTCTGTGATCAATCATTCCAACTTCGTCTGCCATCTCCTGCTTGTCTAGAACTCTATCACAAATGGGCCAAAAAATCCTATTACCAAAATATGGATCTGGATAAAATAAGCGCGCTATTAGCGAAGGTTATATCCGAAAATGACCTGAATGTACCTAAGCTGGATGGCTCCCCAGAATCTAAAGCGATATTTTCGGAATATATGAAAGAGCAATTTGGCTTGAAGCCGATCTCGTATTTTATGGATGAAGGGGAAAAAGATAAACCCAAAGAAGTGACCGAACTTTACCAGACGCTCATCCAAAATTTGCCAGATGAATTTACCATAACCGATGACGGCGGAATCAAAAAAAGCGACCTGATCCGGATTCTGGATTTTGCTTATGACTTAAACGATGTTATTCCGATGTTATTGGTCGAAATTGAACATTTTTCAAAGGACGTGCAATATGTCGATAAGCAAACTTTTGAAAAAATATACTGGTGGTTACTGGCTATGAAAGAAAGGAATAGCGACCTTCATGAACAGGATCTCATGTTACGTAAAGATCGGCTATTTGGTCTGGTGCAAGTTTATGAATCTGCCATAGATGGAAAGCATGCAGTCGAATGGAGAATTAGTCAAAGTAGGGAAGTTTTCGTGAATTTGGCATCTAAACTCATCAAAGTCCGATTCAGGATGGAAGAACAGATGAGTAGAGGAACTTTTATGCTGTGCGTTAAGGCATTTATTCGAGCAGGAGATACCTATAAATTGCCAAAGGAGTCACTAAAGGATTATTGATGCAGTCATATGTACATTTGTATGAATCATCTAAGGGTAATATTGCGGCTTTTTTAGCCCGTAAGGATGATTTTTAACCCGCTATTGAGATAGGTGGGTTAAAGAATAGGAGGTTGTATTACAGTGTGCTTCTGTAAACTGGCTCTATATTTTGGGATAATAAGAGTAAGCTGATAATGAATTGCTATGTAATTTGTTAGGATAACGTAAAACTTATAGATTGAACTCTGGATAAAACATGATTGATTAAATTTATAAACAAAATTGGTTATATTTGAGTATGGAAAAATCATTTGAAAAATACAAAGGAATTCATCCTGGTAAAGTATTGAGTAGGATTTTGGAACCTACCGGTACAAAAAAAGCTGAATTTGCGCGTAGTATAGGAACATACCCTCAAACTTTAAATGAAATTTTAAAAGGAAAGAGGAAACTTCCGATAGAGCTTTCATTGCGTATTGATACTGCTCTTGGATATCCTGAAGGAACATTTGCTGAACTTCAAACTTATTTTGAGATTAAGAAAGCTAAAAAGAAAATGTCAGAATACCATCCTGATCTTGATCAGATCAGGTCAGTTGTATTTTGGGATACTGAAATTGAAAGTATAGATTTTAAAACTCAGATAAAAGGTGTTATTGATCGTATACTAGAAAGAGGAAATGAACAGGAAAAAGAAGTCATATATAACTTTTACGGAGAAGAAATTATTAAAAATTATTTCATTCAATATGTGAATATTTTTGAAATCATCAAAAAATCTAAATATTTTACTCAATTTGAGGAATTAAATTGTAAAAACAGTATTGATTTTAATGGGTTTCAAATTTCTAAATTGAACGATATTTCAAAAAGCCGATTTGATTGGCAAAATTTTATAATTCAATTAAAAGAAGAAGAAAAATTCTACAGTAAAAATTTCACAAAGAAAAACGAATGCCATTACTCTGCAATTAAATCTCACAGATCGATGAAAGAACATGCTACTTTAGGTCTTTTATCAGAAAATCAACGCGATATTAAAAACACATGTGATTTTAATGAATTGCGTGGTGAAAACCTGAAGTTTCTGTTTACACATTGGGTAAAGAATTTTACGTATAAAGATGATAAAATAGAAAGTGATGCATTATAACACTGTAAATCCTCATCTTAGATCAGCTTTAAACCTTCTTATGCAGACACCGATTTTTGATTCATTTCGATTGGTAGGAGGTACTTCCTTAAGCTTACAAATTGGTCATCGATTGTCAGTTGATATAGATCTGTTTACGGATGCAGATCATGGAACCATTGATTTCAATGAAATCGATGGGTTTCTAGAAAATCATTTCGAAGATGTCCAGCATACTGGGAACGCTATACCAGGCATGGGGAAATCATATTTTATAACTGATGATATTTTAGATGCTACAGCAACAGTTAAATTGGATGTGTATTATTCGATGGAGAAATTTATGCAAGCACCATTAATTGAAGATCATATTCGGATGGCAACAGTGGAAGAAATTATTGCTATGAAGATAGATGTCGTGCAGCGGACAGGCCGGAAAAAAGATTTTTGGGATATACATGCATTGATGAATCAATATACGATTTCAGATATGATTGAATTACATCGATTGAGGTATGAATGGACACATGACCGTGCTCTGATCTTGGACAATTTTTTAAGTTTTGATTCAGCAGATCATGATTTAGACCCAGTTTGTTTAAGAGGAAATGAGTGGGTATTCATAAAAGAAGATTTAGAAGACACGTTTAGAAGGGAGGCTCTTTAGTGTAAGTTTGTTTGACTTATGAGGTACAGGGCTTTTAATATTGTAATAATAAAACCTGATCAAATCTCCGAACGAAGGCAATCATTCTTTTAAGCATACTTAAACTTTCTACTAATGATGGTCCTAACTACTTGAATGGCTATTGCAGGCCGTCAAAGGTTTAAATCTTATTTGATTCTGCCCTTAAAGTCAGTACCGGCATATTGTTCATAAACTGTTTTCAGGGATAGACAGATCGCTTTTACACAGTCGAAATAATACTCCACTATAATCCAGCTCCGGTCAGTAAGTATTTCAAAGAAATATCTGGAATCAAGGAAAAGTGTCGATAATGTTTTGATGATTGCATTTATCAGAGTTTATTGAAGCTATTTTTTAAATAGATAATCATGTTATTAAGAAAGGTAAATAAACCAAATTATATGAATGGTTATTTTGAATTTATATTATCTCAGCATTTACAAATGCTATCAGAAAATGTAGGTAGGGTACGATTCTATTGAAAACAATATCTATAAAATTAATTATAGACTTTATGGGTATTGTGTTAACAGTTGGTTGATTATAAGTGAATTATAACTTATTTTTTTAGATTTAAAATCGAAATAGATTATATTCTCGGTAATTATGATGTAGAAGGTTATTCCGATATTGAGATTATTGATTTAATTGCAGTTTAAAGAATTTAAAGGTATTTTATGTTGCTGAATGTAAAAGTTGGATGGAGTTAAATCCCATCTCAAAAGTGATGGAGAACCAGTTGTTCTGAAATACAAATCACTACTGGTTCGATTTTGACCTTCGTCAATGTTTCTTAAATATTTTTGTTGCAACTTTGACTTTCAATAATGTTATATCTACGATTACAATGATACTTGCAGACTTAATTCAAAAGATAACAATGCTCAATGAGAAGCAGTTAACCACTGTCATTTCATACTTTAAACCTGTTGAAGCAAAGAAAAACGAACAGTTGCTTGAGTATGGCACAGTAGCAAACCGACTCTTTTTTATTAACAAGGGCTGTCTTCGATTGTATTATTCTAATGATGATCAAAGTATCATTACAAGGTTCATGGCATTTGAAAATACGTTCCTAACTTCTATTGTAAGCTTTATTTCCAGAGAGCCTTCGACAGAATATATTCAGGCAGTGGAAGCATCAGAACTTTTAGTTATTACATACGAGGACTTTTCTTATTTAAGAAAAACTATACCTGAATGGGACAAGATGTATATTTATATACTGGAATACGGATTAACGGTCATTACTTCCAAATTAGGTAATCTACTTACACAGAGTGCTACCGAACGTTATCGCAATCTGCTTAAAAACAATCCTGAACTTATACAAAGGTTGTCCAACTCCAATCTTGCTGCCTACCTGAATGTATCGCCGGAAACACTCAGCAGGCTAAAGTCTCAGATATAGTAGCTACATGAACCAGAACTATTATATATCACCTATCCTGTTAAAATCTGCAGGTACAAATAAATTTTCAATATGAGAAGTGACGAGGTAAAAAAGGGGAATCAGAGAACACCACATAGATCATTGTTCCGAGCTACAGGACTAAAAGATGAAGATTTTGCAAAGCCATTTATCGGTGTAGCAAACTCATTTATAGAAATAATTCCAGGACATTTTTTTCTGAATAAAGTAGCTGAGATCATAAAAGATGAGATCAGGGCCAATGGATGTGTTCCATTCGAGTTTAATACAATCGGTGTCGATGATGGCATTGCTATGGGACATGATGGGATGCTGTTTTCACTACCAAGCAGAGAACTTATTGCAAGCTCAATAGAAACCGTGATGAATGCGCACAAACTTGACGCAATGATAGCGATACCCAACTGTGACAAGATAGTTCCGGGAATGATCATGGGTGCTCTTAGAGTGAATGTGCCAACAATTTTTGTGAGCGGTGGTCCAATGGCCAAAGGATATAAAAAAGATGGGACCCCAATTGATCTAGCCTCTGCTTTTGAAGCTGTCGGGAAACACGAAGCAGGAAAGATCAGTGATGAAGAACTTCTGGATATTGAATGTAATGCCTGCCCTAGCGGAGGTAGCTGTTCGGGCATGTTTACCGCAAATTCAATGAATACTTTAATGGAAGCTATGGGTATTGCGCTACCCGGAAACGGAACAATACTGGCCCAAACGAGTGAACGTGAGGCATTATACAGAAGTGCTGCGAAAAGAATTTGTGAAATAGCAAAGGACGAGGCTGCTGGTGAGCGCTTTAAGTTAAAAAACATTTTGAATGAAAATGCCGTCAGGAATGCTTTTGCTGTGGATATGGCAATGGGCGGAAGCTCAAACACGGTTTTACATTTGCTGGCTATTGCTAATGAAGCAGATGTTAATTTTCAACTCAAAGACATCAATGAGATTTCTAAAAAAGTTGCTCATATCGCGAAGATATCACCTAGTTTATCAACCGTCCACATGGAAGACATTAATAAGGCTGGTGGTGTAAATGCAGTGATGAAGGAAATGACAAAAAGGGGTAATACAGTTTTATTGGACAATTTGACAATCAGCGGGGAAACATTACTGGAAAAAATTGCGAATGCAGAGATCAAAGATGAAAATATCATCCGAACTATTGACAATCCTTACAGTCCGGTAGGCGGATTAGCCATTCTTTATGGCAATCTTGCTGAGGAAGGTGCTGTTGTAAAAACAGCTGGCCTTACCGGCGCAAGGGTATTTACCGGTAACGCTGTATGTTACGATGGACAAGATGAAGCTATTACAGGTATACTGATGAAAGAAGTAAAGGCGGGTGATGTCGTGGTAATTAGATATGAAGGTCCTAAGGGCGGACCAGGTATGCAGGAAATGTTAACTCCGACAAGTTTGATCATGGGCATGGGATTAGGAAGTTCGGTTGCACTGATTACAGATGGAAGATTTAGTGGGGCAACAAGAGGAGCCTCAATCGGCCACGTATCGCCAGAAGCAGCCGAGGGTGGCATGATTGGCTTACTTAAGAACGGTGACGAAATCCATATCGACGTTGATAATTACATCTTATCTGTTAATCTGGATGATGAGGAAATTGCCAGACGGAAAGCGACGTTTGTGCCTATTAAAAAACCATTACAATCAAAGTGGCTTGGTCAATATAGGGCTTTGGTTACCAATGCAAGCAACGGAGCTGTCTTGAAATCAGACTTATAATCTTGATTAATTAGAAGTCTCGGTCAAACTAGTTCTTCGTCAATTTTGGCGAAGAACTAAGCGGTCAGTATTAAATAGTTATTCTGATTAGCAAGTAGGTCGCTTAAAAAACTAGCGTACTGAGCCCAATGATATTAAAAATTATAGTTTTCACCAAATGTGGTGAAGAACCACTTTCTCCAGAATATTCACTTATGTTGGGATTTTAGATAAATGGGGTTGCCTGAGTTTGATTACTGATACTTATTCTTGAGGTGTAATAGAGGTTATTGTTTTTGAGAGGATATGACTACTATAGGGTGTGTTAATGCTTTAGAAATGGCTAATTGATAATAGGCAATGGTCAGATTTTTATGTCATTCAGCATTCCATAATAAAATGGATTAATCTTATTGCAAAATGTATTACTTAGTGTTAAAGTGTCAAGTAGGAGGTAAGTGAAGGTTAAGTTTATCAATCATCATGACACCACGACTTTTTTTAATTGCGTCTTTCCTGAATGTGAATTTTGCATAATACAACGATAGGCGGGTTCTGCAACCATTAAGGTATGTGTTACTACTCCATCACTGTGTAAACTTAAAGGATGATAAGGAGATTCAAATTCCTCTAACTTTATTTCTAATACCAGTCCTGGTCCATCAAATTTTAGTGCGGTAATAAAAGATATAGCATCCTTTATAGTTTTAAAGAATACCTCTTTGGTTCCTTTTCTTTATTTCGCTGATACCATTTTGTAAATCTGAGTTTTTAGTCTTCCCTTCGGGATTGTAAAACAATATTTATATGCAGTTTTTTTGCGTAAACATCTTGTTGTCAGGAAATTTGTTATATGTTGCTTCTAAAATGGCATTGAACTTGTACCAAGGAGAAATGTTGCTAGATAAGGGTAGCAGGTAATGTCATGATCATGTTGTTGTTTGACCGCATTATTTAAATGTTTTTATATTCTATTAGGGAAAAGCTTATGGGTGGGAACCTACTTATGCATCTGTCAATTTGATGCATATGATAAACGGATTTTACGAATAAGCTATCCATCTTTTATGAAACACAAACAATCTTTACTCTTTATTTTCTTGTTGCTATGTAGCTCATCTTTTGCACAAAATAAAGATGCTATAGCCTCCGCAAAAGTGATCAATACGGTCAATGCCAAATCTCATCTTTCATTTTTAGCCTCGGATGAATTGCGGGGTAGAGAGGCCGGTACAGCTGATGGGGATAAAGCCGCACAATATATAGCCGATTATTATAAAAAAATAGGGGTAAAAGGTGCTGTCAATGGCGCTTATATCCAGACAGTAACAGCCAAACGTGTGTTACTGAATGAATCTGTCAAAGTAGGTGGTATGTCTTTTAAACCGGTAGTCGATTTTTTTAATATGCCCGCATCGGTGTCTTTGTCCGGATATGATATAAAAGCTGATAGCATCCTGTTTGCTGGTTTTGGAGTCATTGACGAAGGGTTGCAACCGTACAATGATTTTCAGGATCATGAGGTTACGGGCAAAGTGGTCATGCTCCTAGGGGCTGGACCTCGCGATGCCGCTTTTTCTTTTCAGCAAAAGATCAGTTACCTGGCATTTCATAAAGCCAAAGCGGTGCTGCTGGTAGAGCCAGTCGTCGATCATAAATCGGATGGGCTGATGCTGCATCTTTCAGGCACTCCAATGATGCTGGAAGGTTCGCAAGAGCTTGCCTCCATGGATAAGATGATCCAGGGCATGCCGATTATTTATATCGGTCAAAAAGTTGCTGATGCTCTTTTGAATACTGCCAAAACAGATGTGGTAGCATTAAGAAAGAAATTGATGGATAGTAATAAGCCTTTTCCTTTTCTGTTTAAAACTAATTTTTCGGCTCAAGCTTCTCGTGTATTGCAGACGGTAAACCCGATAAATGTACTGGGCTATATTGCGGGCACGGATCCGGTATTGAAAGATGAGGTACTGCTGCTAAGTGCTCATTATGATCACCTGGGTATAAACCACTATACAGCAGGCGATAGTATCAATAATGGTGCGGACGATAACGGATCGGGCACGAGCGGCATGTTACTGATAGCGGATGCTTTCATGGAGGCTATCAAAGCAGGGAAAGGCCCTAAGCGCAGTATCTTATTTATGGCAGCGACGGGGGAAGAAAAGGGACTGCTGGGTTCGTCCTGGTATGTCAACCATCCGGTGATGCCTCTGGATAAAACCATCGCCAACCTCAATGTGGATATGATCGGCCGTGCGGATACGTTGCCACATCCGGATATAAATTATATCTATATTATCGGCGCTGACCGGCTGAGCAATGATCTGGATCGGGTTGTGAAACAAACAAATTCGGACTATACAAAGTTAGAATTGGATGAACGCTACAATGTACGTAATGATCCTTTCCAATTGTATTACCGCTCGGATCACTATAATTTTGCCAAGCAGGGCATACCTGTTACTTTTTACTTTGGCGGTTTTCATGGCGACTATCATAGGCCTAGCGACGAATTTGATAAGATCGATTTTGAACTGCTCTGCAAAAGGGCACAATTGATTTTTTACACCGCCTGGGAACTGGCAAATGCACCTACTAGACCTATCGTGGATAAGAAGATCGACAAGTAATTATATTGGGTTAGAGCTGGTCGTCGTCATCGGATTGCTTATTGTTGATTTTCTTTTTAACAACCTTCTAATGCTGGTCCCAGCGATTTTAGGTATTGGTTTTTGATCGCCTTTTAAATGAGACATCACGGTAGCACCCGCTCGATCAGTAAGTATCGTCGTTCGGTGCTGCTCTGTATGTTTTTTTCGATGTATTGTTTAATAATTCGACACTTATAATCTCTCATAATTTATTTTATAAATAGGTTATAAAACATTAAACCGGTTAATAAAAGTTTAGATTAAGAGGGTAACTCATTAAATCGTTGTACGATAGCAGATCCATACACTGAATGGAAAATCCAGACTCATACTTGTGACATTTGGATTATTCGGATCAGGAACAGATGAACCGCCAATGATAACATCTTTTACAGTAGGTTTATCATCTTCGGCAACGGTATCTTTTTGAAAAGTGATGGCATAGCCACTTTCCCAAGTGCTTGCAATGCCTTCTGCTAACATCGTTTTAAAGGTGGTAGTCATGTTGTTAATCTGTGTAATTTGATTGGTGTGTAGATCAAAATGATCCATCATAAACTGTGCAAAGTCCGCTCGGATTTGTGCAATTAGTAATTGTTGTTCAGTAGAGCTTAGGTGTAGCAGTTCGTTTTGAAAGGCAGCAACTCCTGCATTGTTAAAAATCTTTTTCATTCATGTACTTCTATTAGTTTTATTATTAAAATTCGGGATTTTTGTACGTAATATGGAGTGAAAATCACCGGTTTTCCGAAAATGTACAAAAAGTGTACATGTTTTTAGGAAAATGTACAAAGAAAATTACTTAGTGTAATTGGGTGTATTAATATACTATAGGGAATATATTTTTCATTTTGAAAATTTTTGGTTAATATTACATCCGTTATTAGAATAATAATTGGTGTAATATTAACCTAACCATAACTGGATAAGATCTTTCTACTATGATGAATAAAACTTTGCAAAAGCATGTTTTTTATCTGATCGGAATTGTATTATTTGCTTTAATGATAAATCTCGGTAGTGCTTTTGATGATTTGATTAGCCGATTAAATAAACCTTTATTTCAACGGGTAGTGTTAGCGACTATCGTGCTGGTATATGCTTATATCTTTCTGGTCCAACAGATATATGCTTACCTTTTTTTTAAATCATATCGCTTTGTAAAGCTAACGGGATTTCTAAAAGGTATTATATTTATAATTCTTTGTTTGGGAATAGTTCTTTCTATCCATTTGCTGCTTTTGGATATACTCTTAACGCAGCGCGACCAAGGAACATTCTTTACACTTGATTATTTTAAAAATGATTTTTTGTTATTTTTTATTCCGGTATTGTTTTATCTGATTTTCCTGTTTCTTAAACCTGACTTCGTGTTATTACTTGGATTTGCCGGGATAGGCGGTTTAACGATTCCGAATGAAGAGGAGCCACCGTCAGAAGATGATTTATCAACCGATGCTGAAATCAGCGAGATCGATCAAGAAGATCGGTATTTAGCATTATGGAAAGAAACCAGGATGAAGAAATTTTTATTTGAGTATTATTTTGAAAATTTTAAAAGACCTCTTAGAGGCGATATTCCGCTATGGAAAGTGGTTTTCTTTGAAAAGACAGGAACAGTTACGTTCGGTTATTTTGTAAACGGTGAAAAATGGGCGCTGCTTAATTTTGATGATACCATTTTAAATAATCCTTGGGTGATAAAGATCAATCAAAACAGTTATATCAACATGCTGTATGTTCTGGAGAAGCCTGACTATCGTGTTCTGTTAAAGGAAAATCAACAGATTGATGAGGTTCCTAAAAAGGCGAACCGTATTGAAGTTGTGGCTCTGTATGAACAGGTAAGAATGGGACTAGAGGTTGTTACTGACTCGCAAAAATTGGATTTATTACTCCAGATAAGTCGCCGGATGAAGGATAAAAATTATACTAATTTCTGGAAAGAGGCATATTTGCAACAACTGGATGAAAGTAAGCTGGAGGATCGTATTGAAACGATTGATGACTGAGTTTTCTCTTCATCTAGTGTAACATCCAAATTGACGCATGTGCAGAAATCTGGGAACAACCACATTGCAAAAATGAATCGGAGAGTTTTGTTGCTATCACTTATATTTGATGTTAATGATGAATTTTAAAATGGAATATTTTTTTTAAACAGTAAACCTGCCAAAATTATTTTGTCAGTTAGCTTTGAATAAATTATTGACAACAAGGTTTTATCCTTCGTATTAACCTCAATAGATGAGAAGCTCTTGAGCAATCCTATTGAAGAAAGTTATAACTACGTAGTTTTTTTGTATCAGTTCTATTTGCTCCTTTTATCGAAACTTTAATATTTCAATCACTGATTTTTTCTGTCGCAAGAAAATTTAATCTTAAAGATTCTTTGATTATTTTTTTATCTACCATACTTTTTGCTTCTATACACTATTATAAGCTTGCATATTTTTTAGTTATTGTTTTTTCAGGTTTTTTTACTCTTTTACTTTTTCACATATATCGAAGCGGGAAAATAATTTTGTCGCTTTCTCAGTAGATTTTTCTAGGTAATATAGATCCCTTTGCATTCAATTTAATGAAACCTCAAAATATTCTTTGATAAGAAATGGTAAATATCGAAGGTGGCATAAAATTTCCAGGATTAATTACGGCAATTTATGAAGCAATATGTGATGCTGTAAATTGGGTTAAAAACCAGTTTTAGAATTTAATTTTTATAAGTGAGGAACTAATTTCTTATTTAGCATCCCATTAATTTTAATGAAATTGTGTATTTTAAAATTTATGATTCAAAAATATCTTCTTCTTTTCTTTTATGTAATACTGTCAATGCCAGTTGTTGGTCAAATATTTTTT
Organism: Sphingobacterium sp. MYb388; assembly: GCF_037479535.1. Taxonomy (NCBI): domain Bacteria; kingdom Pseudomonadati; phylum Bacteroidota; class Sphingobacteriia; order Sphingobacteriales; family Sphingobacteriaceae; genus Sphingobacterium; species Sphingobacterium sp. MYb388. The sequence goes on from NZ_JBBGYV010000002.1 coordinate 641,885, forward strand.
GTTGATAGTGCAGATCATACTCCGATTTCAGGGGTAAATATTTATACGAGGTATGGAAACTTAATTGGATTTAGCAATATAGATGGTCAGTTTGATTTGTTAGATGGTATTCAATTGGAAGATCAGGATTTAGTAGGACTCGTCGCACAGCATATTTCTTATCAGACAAAGAATATCAATATCCTTTCTTTAAAGAAAAAATTTACGGTTTTACTTAATCCCCGTTCTACAAAACTTCAGGAAGTAATTATAAGTCCTAAAAATGCCGATGTAATCGTTTTAAGGGGCTATTTTAGATCTTTGGAAACTTTTAATAAGAAAAATAAGTATTTTATAGAGGGCCTCATGGAGTACTACATTCCTTCCAATGGACAAAAATCTCGCTTTCGCCTTCTCGATTATAGGGTATTTTGCGATTCGGTTATAGTGAGAGATTATGATGAAAAAATGGGAAGCTTCTTTCTTGTTAGTCATATCGTAGAAATTCCTTTTAAGCATATTCTAAAAAACTCAAAGATATATTCAATAGAAAAGAAACAGCCCAACCTTTCGTACATCATGAAAAATGAAAAACAAGCAGGGACTATATCTTTTAATAAGGACAGCGAAAGTATGCAGATCTTTATTGATCAGGTTTTACCAGACTCTATATTGAAGGATAAAATTTTTAGACTTGAAATCAACACAAAACAAAAAGTACAAGTCGAAAATTATTCATCGTTAGAAATCGAAAAAGCCAATCTGTATCATCTTTTGAACATATATCAACATGAAGTTGCTACTATAAAACGTAAAGCTGAGTTTGGCCATTTGCCATATGAAATATTATCTGAATTTTATATTTTAGATCGAAATTTTATGTCCTCTGACAATTTTAAGAAAATGAAAAAACAATTGTCATCAAATAGCTATAAATCACCAAATAAAAGTAAATATTCAAATGAATTTTGGAAAAATTTGGATCAATATGATATTCCACCTATTAACAACGGTTTGTTAAACCAACTGTATCAAAATCTTAAATTAGTACATTAATCAGTAGTGTTGATTATCTGAATGAAACTTTGATTTAAGTTTTTTATTGACCGATCAAACTTATTTTTAGTTTATCTAAAAATAAGTTTGATTTTTTTTATTCCAACAACAATATAGTGATAAGCTAAACCAAATACGTTTTCTCCCATAATATCACTCGCTAGTGATGGAGGTAAAAGTTCATAGATACTTACACCAAAATACTCGGCAATTTTGTAAACCTGATCAACTTTTACTTTTGTTTCATTACGCTCAATTTTTGAATATGCAGCTTGAGACATTTCTAGATGATAAGCAACTGCTTCTTGTGATATTTTTAGATTTTCTCTTTTCTGTCGAATAAAAGTTCCAATCTCCGCTTTTGACATAACTAACTCTTAATTTATTGCTTGACAAATTTAACAATATAACCTGAGGTTATAAAATTTATAAATGTTAAAACTCTAGGTTGTGATTTATAACCTAGGGTTGTGGTGTAGCGCTCTCTATTTAATGAGTTTTGAAAATAAATAAAATAGATATCATGAAAGAGAAATTAAACAATAGCAATGTCATTGAACTAAGCTTGGAAGAGAAAATACAAATAAATGCGGGCAGTGAAAGAGATCAAGATAAACGTAGTGAGCTGTTTGAGAAGTTATGGAATTTGTTTCAAGGGTAGTTGTTTAATTAAAGATATAATTAAAGATTTCTAATACAGATTTGGGTCTAGTTAGTAGGGCTAATATACCTCCAGTAATATATGCAGATACATGCAAATATTTATTGATATAACTTTTTTTCAATTGAGCTAAAAGTAATAAGATTAGTAATCCACAAATCCAACTATGCATGGCATTACTTATGAATTGAAAAATACTACTTTTCATGGGTTGTAAGGGGAAAAATAATGTAGAGAAACCATAGAGGCCAAAACTTAGACCAGATGAACCGATAGAAGTGAAAAAGAAATCTTTTTTTTTCTGGTAGGTCTGGATCAGATTGGGCAGCGTAATTAGTAATACAAACAATAGAGGTGTTAGTATATACGCCACTAGAGCCCCGTATATCTGTTGGATGTTTCCGAACATATCATACCCCAATCCATAAACGATTAGTGCATTAAATAATAAATGCAACCAATTTCTATGAATAAATGCAGAGGTAAGTAGGCTATGGATACGCTTACCTCTCATTATTTCATAAGGATGTAAGATCAGTGCGTGAAAATAGGATTTATTGTAAAAGCCAATGATACTGCTAATTAGTATAATGGGAACGATAATGTACGAGTATGGTGCCTCTTTAAAAGTTGGGAATACGTCGAAAAATTGCATCTACAATTAAAATTATTTTTATTTCAAGATAGTAAAAAAAATAAAATACAACCTGTAGTTGTGGTGTGATAAGTTCTTATTTGACAAATTTGAGTAATTAATTGTCATTATGCGAAAAACTAATATTATCTATATTTTATTGCTTATAGCGATTGTTTGCACGCTTACTGCTTTACCATTTATACAAGTCCCGATTTCAATCTCTGCTCCTGGAGTGATTAGACCACAAACAGAAAATAGTAAAATCATATCGCTTGTCAGTGGCCGTGTCGTCGAGAGCCGAATACTTGGGAACAATCAGAAAGTGATGGCTGGGGATACTTTATTTGTTATTGTTTCGAAAGATTTGCAAAATAAATTGGAACTAAATCAGCACCTAGGATCGGAGTATGCGCAACAGATCGCAGATTTGACGCTCCTATTATCCCGCAATTATAAGGGTCTGCAAAGTGGGTTGTATTACATGGAGCTCGTCTCCATGCAGCACAGGATGTCTGAGGTGCAATCGCAATTGACACTAGCAAAACGTGAATTGGATCGTAATGAACTTCTGTTTAATCAAGGAATAATAGCACAGGCTGAATTTGATAAAAGTAGGTATTCTTATGAGCAATTGGAAAATCAAGTTTCATCTATTGAAAAACAGCAGATGGCACAATGGAGTGCTAAGTTGATTGAATTGAAGCAAAAACATCAATCTACGTCTTCTGAGCGAAATGCTATTCAAATCGATGGTGAGAATTATATCGTCAGAGCGCCATTAACGGGTACAGTGATCAATCTAAAAGGTTTTCAAAAAGGTAGTCAAATTATACAGGGCCAAGATATCTTAGAAATCTCACCAGAAGATAACTTGGTAGCAGAATGTATGGTGCCGGCAAATGCTATTGGTTATATCAAAGATAAGCAAGTTGTCAAATTTCAGATGGATACTTATAATTATAATCAATGGGGTTTCTTAACGGGATCTGTTAAAGACATCGATTATAATCTGGTTTCCGATCAGAAAAATACTGCATTTTTTAAAGTGCGCTGCCAAATGGATGCTAATTTTCTGAGTTTGCCAAATGGTAACAAAGTCACAGTAGGTAAAGGAAATACTTTTAATGCCCGTTTTTATCTCGTAGACCGTACGCTATGGCAATTATTGTTCGATCGCGCAGATGATCTTTTTAATCCCAATTTGGGTAGTAAAGAGTCTTAGCATTTTTTGTTCGATTGTATCGACAGGAGTTGTGATCTGGTAAGGTCTAAAAACGGATTGTGGCTTCAGCTTACTTTATGGTCATAAACTCAAGAGCATAGTGTCAACTACTCCAATTCACTAAATAATAACATACTAAAGCAAGTAAAGGGTGCCTATAAATAGCATTGGAACTCTTTCACATGATAAAATAGATTAAAATAAAAATGAAGAAATCTCCTGTCCGTGTTAAGCAACATGATGTTCGTGATTGTGGAGCTGCTTGTCTGGCTTCTGTTGCAAGTTACTATGGATTAGATATTCCAATTGCAAAAATAAGACAGCATTGTCATACAGATACCCGAGGCACGAATGTATTGGGTATGATCCAGGGATTACAAGAATTGGGATTTACAGCCAAGGGTGTGAAGGGCGCTATAGACGCTATCCCCCAGATTCCACTTCCTGCGATCGCACATGTTGTATTAAATAATCAGTTGCAGCACTGTATCGTGATCTATAAAGTTCAGAAAAATCAGATCACCGTAATGGATCCTGGTCCAGGAAAAGTGCAACAATACAGTATGGAGGAGTTTCAGAAGATCTGGACAGGGGTATTAATCCTTTTAGAACCTAATGAGTATTTTAAACAGCGGAATGAAAAGACAGGCGTTTATAATCGATTCTGGAACTTGATTAAACCTCATAAATCGATTGTTCTGCAGGCTTTGGTAGGTGCTGTTATTTATACTTTACTTGGATTGTCATCTTCATTTTACATTCAGAAAATAACTGATTATGTATTAGTGGATGGTAATGTGCGTTTGCTTAATTTACTATCTGTAGCCATGTTGGTGATTTTGTTAATTCAATTGATCATCGGTACGCTTAAAAGTGTCATGGTGCTACAAACTGGGCAACGTATAGACCGCTATTTAATCTTAGGCTATTATCAGCATTTGTTGAGTCTTCCACAGCGTTTTTTTGATACGATGAAAGTTGGTGAGATTATCTCTAGAGTCAATGATGCCGTCAAGATCCGGGCATTTATCAATGATGTGGCTATACAGGCTGTTGTCAATGTTTTAATTGTGGTATTCTCATTTGCATTGATGTTTTCCTATTTCTGGAAACTGGCGCTGATTATTTTACTGGTGATACCATTTTATTTCTTTGTCTATTGGTTGACCAACAAATTAAATAAAAAAGTGGAGCGTCGGCTGATGGAGCAAGGAGCTGAACTGGAATCGCATCTGGTTGAATCGCTCAATTCTGTTAAGACGATCAAACAGTTTGGTATGGAGACGTATTTCAATAGTGGTACAGATCAGAAGTTTAGTCACTTGTTGAAAACAATTTATTCATCAGTTTTGAATGGTCTTTTCTCAGCGACATCAAGTGAGTTTCTTTCGCGTCTGTTTACCATTATCTTGCTATGGGCTGGATCATATTATGTCATTGACCGAACGATCACGCCAGGAGAGCTACTATCCTTCTATGCATTGATCGGTTATTTAACGGGGCCTGTAAGCCAGTTGATAGGTATGAACAAAACATTACAAAATGCACTGATTGCTGCAGATCGTTTGTTTGAAATAATGGATCTTGAAAGAGAAGAAAATGAAGGGAAATTGGACTTACCAAGCAGTCAGGTTGGCGATATTGTTTTTGAGAACATCCGTTTTTCCTACGGATCCCGGGTTGAGGTGTTCAAAGATTTTAGTTGCAGATTTGAAAAAGGCAAGATGACTGCCATTATAGGTGAAAGCGGAAGTGGTAAAACAACATTAGGAGCTCTTATACAGCAATTATATCCTGTCCAATCGGGTAAGATCCATATCGGTCAATACGATCTTCAGTATATCTCTAAACAATCCCTTCGCGAACGCATTGCTGTCGTGCCACAGCAGATAGATCTTTTCTCTGGAAATGTGATCGACAATATAGCCGCGGGAGAGCAGGTTCCTAATTTTCAACGGATGATGGAGGTTGTGAAACAATTGGATATGATGTCGTTCATTGAAAAGTTGCCTTCGGGTTTTGAAACTTATCTGGGAGAGAACGGCTCTATGCTTTCTGGTGGACAGCGGCAGCGTATCGCTATTGCACGGGCATTATACCGGGATCCTGACATCTTGATTCTGGATGAAGCCACTTCTGCTCTGGATACTCAAACGGAGCTGATCATACAGCGTGCATTTGACCGATTTCGGGATGCAGGAAAGACAATGCTTGTAATTGCTCACCGTTTGAGCACGATAGCTGGGGCTGATATCATTATCGTGATGAAAGATGGACAAATTATAGAACAGGGAAGTCATGAGCAACTGCTATCGATGGAGTCTGCTTATAAAGAGATGTGGAAAAAACAATCTGTAGTGCTTGAATAATGAAATATATAATACTTATCACTCTTGTGTTCATTTTAGGAACACAAATGACGGTGGCTCAGAAGCAATGGTCTTTGGCAGATTGTGTAACCTATGCAACCGATCATAATTTACCTATAAAACGCCAAGACATTTTGGTGGCTATCAAAAATCTTGATCAGGAAATGGCTCGACGAGATCAATTACCTGCAGTAGGTGGGTATTTTAATGGATACAGCACATTTGGTCATTCTCAAGATGTCTTTGGGACGATTCGTCGCAACGATAACTTCAATAGCAATGTGGGTATCAATGCGGAGGTAACGCTTTACCAATACAACTACCTGCGCAATCAGGCTAAGAAGGCAACGTTGCAAGCTGAGCAGGAGGAGTTGGAAAAAGGAATTTTAAGAAGAGACTTAACACTTAAAGTAGTACAAAGCTATTTGGAGGTATTGCTTTCCCAAGCGCTAGTACATGCACAGGATTCTGCAATAAACTTTTCTTTGCAATTGCTTGATAAAGCAGAGAAAAGTACTGCAATCGGAGCAACTGCACCGGCGGTAGTTTTTGAGGCTAAGGCGAACTTAGCCCGGGAGAAACAGCAATTCCAACAATATCATAAAGAAGCGCAACAGGCAAAATTAGCTTTAGCTCAATATATGAATTTTACGGATTATCAAAGTTTGATCATATACGATCCACTTTTAGAAACTGAAATTTTTAAAACGAGTATTGTTAAAAGTCAATCGGACCTTATTCAAACCGCCTTTGATAACAATCCCATTCTTGCAAAACTTGAAAATCAGCTTCTCGGATTGGATGTAGAAACCAAGCTGATCAAGGCGACAGACTATCCCTTGGTTAAAGGTTCGGCGAGCTTGGGAACTACTTATTTTAATGCTTTTAAATCTCCTGGTGAACGTCCTGTATTTGTTCAGAGCAAAGATAATTTTGCTCAACAACTCGCTATAGCAGTCACAGTTCCCATTTTTAATAAAGGGAAAACGAAAAGACAATTGCAACAGATTACATTCCGGAAACAGGAAATCGAGTTATTAAGTGATTATGAAAAATTGCAGCAGGTACAAATTTTAGAAAAACTGAATCTCGACTGGATTGAAAGCAAACAGCAATATGATATTTCGACTGAAGCATTTGCCGCGACAAAGGAATCATTGGAATATTCTAGACTGAGTTTTATGGCCGGTAAAGCATCCATTTATGATATTAATACGAGTAAAAATAATTTAATTAAATCGGAGGCCGATATGATTCGGGCTCGTTACAGCACTTTATTTAGCCTTTTGATGCTGCACTATCATGTGTCAGGAGATATTAAATTTTCTAATCATATACATTAAATCACAGTTTATGCAACTATTTAAATATATTGAACGGATCAACTTAATGGATCAACTGATCCGTCAAGGAAGAACAGGTACACAAACCGAATTTGCAAATCGTCTTGGACTTTCCGTCTCACGGCTTGCACGTATTATTGAGTATTTGAAAGGGATAGGTGCTCCGCTGGAATACGATCGATCACGAAATACCTATTATTATGAAGAAGAATATTCTATTCAAATCAAGGTTGATATTCAGCAGCTTAATTATCAACAGATCAGACATATTTCAGCAGGAACTTATTATTTTTCAAAAAATATTTCCAATGCTTTTTTTGAGCATTGAGCAACTGTAATTTAGTATTGTTGATCAACGAAGCAGTTATCCGAAAAGGCTTAGCAATAGAGTAGGAATAGTTTTTTATAAACAAAAATATGAATAACTTAGAATTAAAATCAATGGGTGTTCAGGAATTGGATACTAATGAGATGGTAAATCTTGATGGTGGATGGTTTTGGCCCGCAGCAGCTGCAACATTTTTATATAATATTGTTGGAGATTGGAACGAAAATGTTGAAGCATTTAAAGAGGGGTTTAACGGAAATTAATTTTTTAAATCATGATGACAATGGGAGAATTAAATAAATTAAATGTTTCTACTCTTACTGTAGCAGAAGAGATAGAAATTACTGGTGGCGATGATTTAACAAGAGGTTTTTTTTATTACCTTGGTAGATTTTTTCATGCTCAACAACGGGATTTAGATGGATCAATTGGAGGTCCAACAGCTAATCACGGATAAATATAAATTTTTAATAGGTCATAATCAAAGTTGATTTGATTATGACCTACTATATATAACAAATTTCCTTGTGTACAGTAAAATAGATCTAAAGTATCATTATTTCAAAGAAAACGTAAAGAATTTCTTTTTTGGAAGTGTATTATCGGCTGTTGTACTAACTATATTTTTCGAAATATTTTCAACATTTCGAATTTTTAATGATGTCGCAATCTTACCACAAGTTAACCTCCTATTCGTTTGCCTTTTTGGAGCAATATTTGAAGAATTATTTTTTAGTTACTTTTTATTTAGATTTTTCTCAAGATATTTTAAATTAGGCTTGTCAATTTTTATTACGAGTATAATTTTTGCAACCCTTCATTTAGGAAATGATCATGCTACTTATCTTTCTTTTATATCTCATTTAATAGGAAGTTGGGTGTATATTTTTGCTTTTATCAAAAGTAAAAATATTTTTTTATGTATAGGATTGCATTTTGGGTGGAATTATCTTCAAATATTATATTCCCAACCAATGAGTGGCGTTGTTAAACAGAGTTTTTTTTATGTTTCTCTTCCTGAAAATCCATTTTTATTTGGAGCTGATTACGGTTTAGAAGCAGGTTTATATAGTTTCATTCTTAGATTTATATTGATATCATTGATTTTTTTCTACTATCAATATAGACAGCGTGAATCAAGTCGTCTTCATTAATCTTTTGGCAGCTTCAATGAATTTATTTAGCTAATCTCTTACATCATATTTATTAGATTTAACATCGTACGACGAGGTTTTTTTTATATAGTTTAAGGTTTATTTTTAATTATAATTTTCTAGGATTTTATCTTTTTGCTTTAATGATTTCTCTAATTAAGATACCTCAAAATAAGAATTTTAAATTTTTAATTTTATTTTTCTTTATTCTATTTATTTATACCGTTACCACTTCTTCAATTTCTAATTTGTTTGATCCGTCTCTATTGGAGACTTCTATGAGTAAAGAAAAGAATTTAATGTTCGTGTTTTTTATGTTAGTCGTGGTAGCTCCAATTTTTGAAACCTTAATTTATCAAACAGCAGTTATTGAAATCCTTTTAAAATTTAAAATTAGAATGAGAAGTGCGATAGTCATTTCCGCACTATTATTTGGGCTGTCCCATTCGTACAGTTTTATTTATATTCTTTTGGCAATTGGAACGGGATTCGTATTAGCATATTATTATGCAAGTTTGAGGGAACAGGGGAAGATTAACAAAATTGTGTTTGTCACCATTTTACATGCTCTGATTAATTTGGTTGTATTCATTCATAATCATATTTTTAACTTGTAATTCCTAGTATACTTAACTTATGATCATTTTGAACTTAGGTTTAAATGATCATAAGCATTATTGGTGGGCTTTCGATCAGATATCACAAGTTCTCTTGATGATGATATAAACCCAATTACTTTACTTAAAGTGTTAAAAATCATTTTGATATCAAATCAGGTCCGATCTCCAAAACTCGATCTGAAATAGATTAGACCTATTTCTGCAGGGAAGTATTATTTATCAAATAATATCTCCAATGCTTTTTTTGAGCATTGAGCAACTGTAATTTAGTATTGTTGATCAACGAAGCAATTATCCGAAAAGGCTTAGCAATAGAGTAGGAATAGTTTTTTATAAACAAAAATATGAATAACTTAGAATTAAAATCAATTGGTGTTCAGGAATTGGATACTAATGAGATGGTAAACATTGATGGAGGTAAAGATTGGTGGGGCATTGCAAAAGATTTATTGATTTCTGCTATTGACAATTGGGGTGATATTAGAGAAGGTTGGGAAGATGGAGGTAAAGGAAATCCAAGGTATTAATTAGAGAAGTCATACCTTAATAATTTTTTAAAAAAACTTGAAAATAATTATGAATAACTGTAATTTGATAGAAATTAATGAACAAGAGTTGTCATTAATTAATGGTGGTGAATCCGCTTGGTATTGGGTAGCGTATGGTGTAAGATCTGCAATTGAATATCTTAACGAAGCTGGTCAGGGGAATCAAATGCATTCGGCTGGATAGTTTAGTTAATAAGCTCTTTGATATTTCAAAGAGCTTATTAAACTTTTTAATAATTAGAGATGAATAATTATCTAAAATCAATTTTAATTTTAATTTTTCTTATTTTATATTCAATCGTTGGAAGTAGATTGATAACAATTGACAATGCTTACCAATCACAAGATCTGTTTAAATCTACTATTCCGGAGATGATCATGTTTTTTTTTATTGGAGCAATGGTAGAGACATTAATTCTTAATTTGCTCTTTATTTATTTGATATTAAGGTTTTTTCCTAAACTGAATACTACAGTAATTATTATTGCAGCAAGTTTGATTTTCGGTCTTGTTCATTTTTCAAGTTGGCAATTTGTACTTATAACTTTTGTCGCAGGTGTATTATTGAATTATAATTTTCTACTTTATAAAACATCTTTAGTAAAGGCAACGTTATTAACTTTTTTAATTCACTTTATTTCAAATATGTGCATCTATTTTATTGATATTATGAGTTTAAACAAATAGCATAAATTTTTGATATGTATTTTTAATTTTTTTTATTTAAAAATTATGATCATTTTGAATTTAGGTTTAAATGATCATAAGCATTATTGGTGGACTTCGATCAGATATCACAAGTTCTCTTGATGATGATATAAACCCAATCACTTTACTTAATGTGTTAAAAATCATACCGAAATCAAATCAAGGCCAATATCCAAAACTCGATCTGAAATAGATTAGACCTATTTCTGCAGGGAAGTATTATTTATCAAATAATATCTCCAGTGCTTTTTTTGAGCATTGAGCAACTTTAATTTAGTTGTTTATGAACACCTGTCAAATTTTAGCTATTTACAATAGACTTCAAAAATCAATCTTATTGTCCGTTTTCTTGATACATAATTTATAAAATAGGACATGGACTAGGGGAAATCAGGTATCAGTTATTAAGTCAGATCCACTAGGTTTTATTGAGTAAAAAGAGTATTAAATAAATCTTTCTGATGGTTCGTCGAAAACTTAATTTGAGATATTCTTTTTATATTGTTGTAACAATTTTTTTATTCAATCGACTAATCGATTATTATCAGTTAACTTATTTATGAATTTATCTATAACAAACCTCAGTAAAATCTATCCGAATGGTGTAAAAGCCTTAGATGATGTAACTCTTGAAATTAAACCAGGTATGTTTGGTCTCTTAGGGCCAAATGGAGCTGGTAAATCTTCTTTAATGCGAACTATCGCGACACTTCAAAGACCGGATAGTGGTACAATTACTTTTGACCAGATTGATGTGCTGAACAATCAGATGGACTTAAGGAAAGTACTGGGTTACCTCCCTCAAGAATTTGGAGTCTATCCCAAACTTTCGGCTGTCGATCTATTACAATATTTTGCTCGTCTTAAAGGTATTTCTTCAGGTGCTGATCGCCAAAAAATCATCAACCGTGTTCTTGAAGTAACCAATCTGTGGGATGTGCGCCATAAAAGTGTCAGTGGATATTCTGGAGGGATGAAACAGCGCTTTGGTATTGCTCAACTGCTATTGAACGATCCCAAATTGATTATTGTGGATGAACCTACTGCCGGACTTGATCCTGCAGAAAGACACCGTTTTCTCAATGTACTGCGCGAGATCGGCACGGATCATACGGTTATATTTTCTACGCATATCGTAGATGATGTACGTGAACTGTGTCATGAAATGGCCATCCTAAATGGAGGTAAGATCTTATTAAGGGGAACTCCGAAAGAAACAATAGATGAACTGTCCGGGAAGATTTGGGTACGTATCATCACCCGGGAACAACTGGATGAGTACACCCAAAAATATAATGTGATATCGACCAACTATAATCAGGATAATACCTTAAATATTCGCGTGTATAGCAATCTATGTCCCGATGAATCTTTTGTTCCTGCTGATGGGCAACTGGAAGATGTTTATTTTGTCTCCCTTAAAAAAGATCAACACCATGTTTAGCACTATTTTTAAATTTGAGTTCACCCGCTGGTTTAAGAATAGTACCATCTATATCTACATGTTGCTGTTCTTTGTGCTAGCACTGTTCATCATGCTGTCTGCACTTGGTATCTTTGATGGTATTACCGCGACGACATCTTCCAATACAATCATGAACTCACCTCTGGCGATCAGCGAAATGATCAACGGGATGTCTAATCTAATTTATTTTCTGATCCCAACCATTGTGGGGGCTTCTGTCTATCGGGACTTTCAATACAATGTGCATAGCATTCTGTTTAGCTATCCCTTTACCAAGACTGATTATTTACTGGGTAAATTTTTTGGTTCACTTTCAGTAGTCTTAATCATCGTATTGGCTTCTACACTAGGGATTATAGTTGCGCAGTATGTTCCCGGTATTAACCAAAGTTTATTGGGTCCGGTGCATGTATTCGCCTATTTTCAGACCTATCTTATTCAGGTCATCCCCAACCTGATAATTTTCAGTTCCATTATTTTTGTATTGGTGACACTGACTAGAAATGTATATGTGGGTTTTGTTGCGGTACTGATTTTACTTCTGCTGCAAGCGGTGGTGCAAAGTACTACAGCTGATATGGATAACCGATACCTGGGTGCATTGATCGATCCATTTGGGGATAGTGCCATTTCCTACTATACACAATATTGGTCTCCAGCAGAAAAAGATATCAGAAATCTTCCTTTTACTGGAGCGGTGATCTATAACCGATTGATATGGCTAGCCGTATCTGCACTTTTTATTGGTGGTTTTTACTTGTTCTTTTCGTTTTCTCAACAAGCTTTTACGTTTAAAACGAGTAAAATTGGTAAACGCGTGACTAAGAATAATTTTGAAAGTATTTTTAGAATGGATCTGCCGGTGGTAAAATATAATTTTTCAGCTTTTCACTATTTTAAAACTTCATGGGCATTGGCGAGATACAACTTCAGCTACATTGTCAAAAATCCTGTATTTATGATTTTGACATTGGTAGGGATCCTCTTTGTTATCTTAATGGCAAGTACCATCGGTTCTATTTCGGGAACATCGACTTATCCTGTTACTTGGAAAATGCTGATGATACCTGGATCCACATTTAAGTTTTTTCTGTTGATATTGACTTTCCTGTTTACAGGTTTGCTGATTCATCGAGGGAGCATTACCCGTATGGGGGGATTGATTGATGCAAGTCCTGTCCCGAACTGGGTTTTACTTTTATCAACTTTAATTGCTATTGTCAAAATGCAACTGGCCTTGTTACTGGTTGTTATCGTGACTTGTATGGCCTTTCAGGTATATCATGGGTATTATACTTTTGAGATCGGACAATATGTGATGAATCTCATGGTGTATGGCATGCTGTCCAATATAGCTTGGCTGTTTATCTCTGTGTTTGTCCATACTTTGTTCAAAAATTATCTGACGGGATTTTTTGTGCTCTTGCTCTTGTTTATCGCATTGCCCTTTCTTTCAGCAATGGGAGTGGAACAGAATATTTACAAATTTAACCAAGGGCCTGGGCTTGATTATTCGGATATGGATGGGTTCGGTTATGTGTTGCCGTTCTTGACCTATAGGGTATATTGGCTTTTATTTTCGGTTTTCTTCTTGACCATTTCGTTGTTACTATGGCGAAGAGGTTTGTTCTCAGGAATTAAGGAAAGATGGCTGATCCTTAAAAGTAATTTAAATCCTACTATTACTGCGATAATCACGGTCAGTCTTGTCGGATTTATTGCTATGGGAGCTGGTATATATTATGAAAATAATATTAAAAAACCGTATTATACCAGTTTAGATCATGAAAAACAGGCTGTTGAATGGGAAAAGAAATACAAAAAATATCAATACCGGCCACAGCCTAGGGTTGTGGATGTTAAATTCAATATGGATATCTACCCAAAAGAGCGAAGCTTTAAGGCACAGGTAGCTTATGTATTGAAAAATAAGACCGGGGTAGCCATTGATTCGATTTTTGTCAATTATAATGATTACGATTACAAGTTCTCGTTTAGTGTGCCCAATACACTGGTTTCGGAAGATGATAAGTACAATTTTAACATCTATAAATTACAGCAACCGCTTGCTCCAGGTGATTCCATTACTTTGAATTTCAGTACCCAAAGTCCGCTCAATACTTGGGTGAATGAACGATCTCCTGTCAAAGGCAATGGTACTTTTATCAACAATATGCAATTCCCAAATATTGGATATTTGGATAGAGGGGAATTGGTCGAGAACGATATCCGAAAGAAATACGGACTGCCACATCGAAATCGGATGGCACCACCAACAGATCAGAAAGCGTTGCAAAACAATTATATTTCGAATGATGCCGATTGGATTCGTTTTGAGGCTATTGTGAGTACAGATTTGGATCAGTTGGCCATAGCACCGGGTTACTTGACTAAGGAATGGGAAAAGGGTGGACGTAAATATTACCACTACAAGATGGATACGGAGATTCTCAATTTCTACGCCTTTAATTCTGCGCGATATGAAGTAAAGAAAGACAGCTGGAATGGCGTGAATCTGGAAGTATATTATCATAAAGGACATACGTTCAATCTGGACCGCATGATGGCATCCAGTAAGGCATCTCTGGCTTATTATAGCCGAGAATACAGTGCTTATCCGCACCGTCAGTTGCGTATTGTCGAGTTTCCGCTTACCGATGGAACCTTTGCCCAGTCATTTGCCAATACTATTCCTTTTTCAGAAGCTATCGGGTTTATCGCCGATGTAAAGGAGAAAAATGAAGATGCGGTGGATTATCCTTATGCAGTCACCGCGCATGAGATTGCACATCAATGGTGGGCTCATCAAGTCGTAGGAGCGAATGTACAGGGAGCTACATTGCTATCGGAAAGTATGTCGGAGTATTCTTCGTTGAAAGTGTTGGAAAAACGTTATGGTAAGGGGCAGATGCGCAAATTTCTAAAAGATGCATTGGACGGGTATCTAACAGGACGAAGCGCTGAGAAATTGGGGGAGAGGCCGCTCATGTTCAATGAGAATCAAATGTATATCCACTACCAGAAAGGTTCCTTGGTACTGTACGCTTTAAGTGATTATCTGGGTGAGGATGTTTTCAATAAGACTGCTAAGACCTATCTGGAACATACGGCTTTTCAAAACCCACCCTACACAACATCATTGGAGTTTGTGGAGCACTTTAAACAAGCGACACCCGATTCATTGCAGTACCTGATTAAAGATATGTTTGAGACCATCACTTTATATAATAATAAGGTTGAAAAAGTTACTGCTAAAAAAATGAAAAATGGTAAGTATCAGGTCGATATTGAATTTGAGGTTGCCAAATATCGTGTGGATGAAAATGGAAAGAAAAGTTATCATGATAAAGGAAACAACCCCATTTCATTTAAGAAATCGGATAAAGAAACTGTGGAGTCATTGCCCTTAAGGGATTACATTGAGATCGGTGTGTTTGCAAAAACAAACAAGAAAGGTGGACGTTCAACACAGGAATTGTATCTGAAAAAACATAGGATCGATCAGATCAATAATAAAATAACACTTGTGGTCGACGAGTTGCCTCTTCAGGTTGGAATCGATCCGTATAATAAGTTGATTGACATGGATTCGGATGATAACCGGAAGGATATCTGATCAACAAAAAAATGGCAAGGATCGGAATCAGCACATGCGCTTGCAATGTATTTTAATCTGAAAAGAACTGTTTACTGTTTAATTATTATATATGTGCAGTAAAGCCACGTTGAGAGATGTGGCTTTACTTATTTGTGATCATATAGCTCCGTGTTATTTCTCATGAGTTATGATAACATGAGTTTTTCCAAAATGTAAATACCCATATTATTGCCAACACATATTGTTAAGAATATAATCTTTGGTAAAGAACATGGAAAGGTCAAGACTTCAGGTATGTTGGAAAGGAAAGATCAGACATATTTCGGCAGAACAATGTTAACTTTCAGAAAATATCGCCAATGCTTTTTTTGAGCATTGAGCAATTGTAATTTAGTATTGCCAATCAACAAAGCAGTTAGCCAACCATCTAGCACAAAGAGAGGATAGTTTCGACCCCCAGGAAAACAATAATTACGAAAATAACCTTAGAAATAGAGTATGAATAATTTTTTTATAAAGATAAAAATGAATAACTTAGAATTAAAATCAATCGATGTTCAAGAATTGGATACTTATGAGATGACTCAAGTTGATGGTCGAATTCTCTGAATAATCGCTTTATTTATGTCAATTTAAATTTATGAATAAAAAGATTTATTATTTGCTAGCAGCAATAGTAGGAATATTAATTTATTTTATCATTACTTACGTATTTCAGTTCGTTCAATAGCATTAACTTTCTAAGGAGTAAAAGATGAAATGGGATGTAGTTGATTGCAAAATAAATAATAGGACACATTTATGGGATTAAATAATATTTTACAGCTATACGTAAAGAATAAAAGATTCATTATAATAGCAACAATTTCAGTATTTACAATTTATAAAATTGGGTATTACTGTGGTGGACTTTTATTTAAACTTCTATAAATGAAATTACGTTATTGAGTAAGTATATGGAACAAAATTTATTAGAAAATTATATAAAGGAGATTCGAACTATTGATCTAGCCAAGGCAAATATTTTTTCTCTGCTCTTATTCATACCCATCATTTTAGTATATGGTCTTCCCTTTTATTTGATATGGGGTGAACTGGATTTTATTGGATTATTTGTGGAGAGCTTTAAAGAAAACCCGCTCTTTTCAATAGCTATTGTAATCGTTCTACTTGCCGGTATAGTTGTACATGAATTAATTCACGGAGCTACTTTTGCCCTTTTCGCTAAGCATGGTTTTAAATCCATAAAGTTTGGAATCTTATTAAAGATGTTAACTCCCTATTGCCATTGTAAAGAACCTTTAAGAGTTAAAGAATATATAGTAGGAGCTATTATGCCAGCCATTATTTTAGGATTATTGCCAGGCATTATTGCAATTTTTACAGGTAATGTGTTCTTGTTAATATTTGCTATATTTTTTACGGGAGCCGCAGCTGGTGATTTTATGATCATCAACCTGATATGGAAAGAAGATAAAGATACGATGGTCTTAGATCATCCATCAGAGGCAGGCTGTTTTATTTTCAAAAAAATATAATCAACACCTCACCCTACGCTTGTCAGAATTTATAAGAATGCGCCAGAACAAACACTTCCAATAGCTGTAGTAATAAAAAAATGTATATCGAAAAAGGATACATGATATACTTTTTCTTGATAAGCTTCTGCGCCATTTAAATTACTTTATTAATTCCTCTAAAACTTTTCAAATAATATTTCCAAAATAGACTAGTGATTGTTCTTGCTACAAAAACCTACTAGCATATACCTGGGAACAAAAAATTAGGATTCGGACTGATAAAAATTAGAAAGAGCTTTCTACCATCTTTTTTTAGGGGAAGGTTATTCCTATATATAATCAGTCCGGTGTTCCAATGTTACATGGGAATGCAGTGGGGCTTTTTAAATTACTTAATTTTTCACAAAATTAAACAGTGACCATCTCCTGCTAAACGTTTCATTAAAATTGTTACCTTTGCAGAAATTTAGTGAAAACGATATGTTGGATAGGAAAAAGAATAGTTTTTTGTTTTTGATTTACTTGGTTGGACTGAGTATTATTGGTTTTTTGGCAACGGATATGTATCTGCCGGCATTTGATATGATGCGACTGGATCTTTCGACAGATAAGAGTAGTATCAGCGCGAGTTTAAGTTTATTTTTAGCTGGTTATGCTCTTGCACAGCTGGTCTGGGGGCCAATAGCCGATAAGATCGGGAAACCCAAAACCATCCTCATCGGACTATCATTGTTTACGCTCGCTTCTTTGTGTATCTTTTTTACCAACGATGTCCTTTCGTTACTTGTTTTACGTTTGCTGCAGGCAATCGGTGTCTGTGCTGCTGCGGTAAGCTGGCAGGCTCTGGTTGTTGAATATTATCCGGCATCTCAGACCAATAAAATTTTCGCGACGATCATGCCCATGGTGGCTTTATCTCCGGCTCTGGCTCCTTTGCTGGGTGTATATCTGTTGCAACATTTTGGATGGAGATCCATTTTTATTACGCTGGCTGGTATAGCCGTGCTACTGATGCTGTATACCTTGACTTTAATGCGTAAACAAAAGTCGGATGCTTTGGATGATACAAAAGCTGTTGAAAAAACGGAACAGTCTTATTTTTCACTTTTAAAATCTAAAGCGTATGTTGGCAATGTGCTGCTCTATGCATTCTGCTCGGGTTCATTTTTTGCCTGGTTAACCGGTTCTCCATTCTTTCTCAAAGAACTGGGTTATGACGAAAGTCAGATCGGATTGAGCTTTGTTCCGCAGACCATTGCATTTATGCTGGGCGGATATGGCTATCGTGCGCTGGCAAACCGTATTGAGACCAAAAAACTGATGCCGGTTTTACTGATTTTATATTCCGTGTCTCTTCTAGCGATATATGCTATGAGTGTGATGACGACACCTACATTGACATTATTACTGATCCCGTTCTGCGGTATGGCATTAGCAAACGGTGCATGTTACCCAATTGTAGTTGCTCAGGCACTACGTGTTTTTCCAAATAATCTGGGTAAAGCCGCGGGCTTACAAAATGCAATTCAGCTTGGAATCTGTTTTATAGCGAGTGCCATCGTTTCTGTTTTTTCAAAAGATGCACTATTGGCTACGGCAATCGTCATGGTAGGGACAATTCCATTTATGTTAATCGCTTATAGGTTGACGTTAAAAGGTAAATAATGATCGTTTTACGGTCCCCGCCTCATGCTTTCTCCGACGGAAAATTCTCCCGGGTAGAGCAGTATGATATAATGATTGGGATCCTTTAATAATTTGAGATCCTGTAAAGCTGATGCGTCTGGGGCAGTTGAAAATTCAACATGATTGTTTGTTTTAGAGATCTGTACGGGGTAGATTGTTTTTTCTGTTAAGGTATCGGGATTTGTTTTTATTTTGATATAATTTGGATGATCAGGATCTAGTGTAATAATTTCTGAATATGGCTGTTGCGTTGTATCATCACCAGAAACATATTGTACCTCGATCAAGCACATCCTTTGTTTTGCGATCAAGAAATGGGATACAGCATAAAGGAAGAACAGACCAGCGATCATACCCATAAAATAAATCAGTTGCTTCAACTGAAAATTAGAGAAAGTAACATGCACTTTCATAGACGTTCTTTTTGAGGGCGGTTTTTCCCTGGGGGTTTCCTCGCGGGAAAGCCGCCCTTTTTTTTTGTCTTTATTTTTAAAGATAACTTCCCCATCGCTCGAATTATCCCCAGAAGCTATTTCCACCTCTTCATTTTCGATTATTTCCTCTTCTGCTGTGTGATTTTCCTGTTCTTGACTCTCTTGATCAATTGCTATTGTACTTGCTTTAGGTACGATCGTTTTCTCATGATCATCAGGATCGCAAAATTCAGGTGTTCGTTTTTTTGAATGGCGCAATTCCCGCCATTTATGGAATGGTCTTGGGCCAAACTGTGTGAGTATGGCAAGTAGTTTGACGATGTTTTCGTCGGGATTGCTCGTTTTAGCTGTGATAAAATTTTTAAGCGGTTTCAGTTTATCTAACGGAAATCGACGGATGCTGGTCTCCAGATCATCATATCGTTTGATCGGATTAAAGAAATCCTGAAATACCTGTGTATCTTCTTTCGATAGTCCATTTGCAAATAATTTTAAACTCAAATCTCTTAGATTCCCGGGTGTGGGATTCTCAAGTTTTAGATCTAACTCATGTTGGGAAAGCAACTCCCTAAAGTTACTTATCACCTCTTTTTTAAATTCTTCAAACTCAAACATTGTCCCAAAATTAAAGTAACCCTAGCACCCGATTTTACGGAAAACCGTAAAATAATAGACTCTTTACGCACTTTTTTGCACTGGAATTTTCGGAATTCTATCGGAATTTCTGGAATAATAACGGAAAGGTTGGAAAGATCGGAATCCTTTGATGTTTAGCTTTTTATCTGCGTTAATTTTGATTTCGAAATCAGTTGATCAATCGACTAGTTCTTTCTAGGAAAGCGACGAAAAGATTTCATAAGGAGTGGATATCGCGGTCGTTTTTAACCGGTTTGGGAAGCAGTTATTGGTTCCCGCGATTGAAGCTCACTCACTTCCCAAAAAATTCAGAAGGCCTTCTGAAAACATTGTAGTAACCCCGGGCATGAAGCCCGCGGGACTACCAGGTTTTTGACTTTTAATTTTTTGAAAAATGTGGTATTTCATTTTAGCACTTTTATTTGGCAATCCTTCAAATACAGATACAAATCACCCTCAAGCATTATCCTCTGTGCAGGATGTGGACAATGAAGGAAATACTGGTCCTGTTCGTCCTGGTAAATAAGGATAAATAAATATCAGTTAAAATAAGGCAACACAAGGTTGCCTTATTTTGTTTTTAAGCGTCTGGTTGTTTTTCCAGTAAAATTTCGATAAATTCGAACAAAATAAGTTCTTTATTGAAACGCTTTAGCTTATACATACTTATTGTCTTTTTTTATTCCTGTCAACAAGCAGTTATTCAAAAGGAAATTCCTATTGATAATCCGGCTTATGATAAGGCATTCGAGTATCTCGAAATGGGGAAAGCAGATAGTTCTTTCTTCTATTTTAATGCGGCAAAACAGATCTTTTTGGAAAAAGGAGATAGTCTGCAAGTAGCCAAGTGTTTAATCAATATGGCGATTACCCAAAAGGAGCAGGGAGACTATTTTGGATCTCAGGAAACAGCATTGCAGGCTGTTCCTTTTCTGGATGAAAATAAACCTGAACATCATAGTTTTCTCAGTATGAATTTCAATGCTCTTGGACTTTCTACAGATGAACTTTATGATTATCCAAAGGCTATTCTCTTCTATGAATTAGCAATTAAATATTCTGACGATGCGCAAAATACACTGATCTACCGGAATAATTTAGCGAATGCCTATCTTTATAATAGGGATTATAAAAAAGCTCGTGAGATATATGATGGTATCATCGGTGGTACACATAAAAATGCGGTTGAATATGCGCGTGTGCTTTCCAATCTGACAAGAGTGAAATGGAAGCAGGATGCAACTTACCCTGCAATAAATGACTACCAAAAAGCATTAAAAATTAGGCAACAAGAGCATGATCTGCGTGGGCAAAATTCTAGTTTCCTGCATATAACAGAATATTATGAAGATCAAAAACCTGATTCAGCTTTGTTTTATGCTAAAAAACGTTATGATATTGCTAAAAAAATTGCTAGTCCAGACGATCAAATTAAAGCACTGAAAACATTGATTCAATTGAGCCCCAGTGACTCCTCAAAATATTATTTTAAAATTTATAATGTTCTGAACGATAGTATTCAGGAAGCACGTCTCGTTGCAAAAAATCAGTTTACTATGATTCGCTATGAGGTGGAAAAAAATAAGGCAGATAACTTGAGCCTGCAGAAGGATAATGCGGAGAAAGAATTCAATATCGTAAGGCAGCGCATTTGGACATTCTGCGTTTCCTTATTATGTGTTACGGTTATTGTAGGCGGTACTTTATGGTATAAGAGACGCAAAGAACGTATGCAGTTTGAGGCACAAAATAGAATCAAAGCCAATCAGCTCACTATCTCACGTAAGATTCACGATGTGGTAGCCAATGGCCTTTACCGCGTCATGACAGAAATCGAGAATAGGGAAGATATTGACAGGGAAGGGATCCTCGACCGCTTGGAAATGATGTATGAGAAATCTCGTGATATTTCTTACGAAACCGAAATAACGCCAGATGCGGAGCCGGATTGTCAGAAACAAATTGCTGAACTTTTGAAATCTTTTGTGACTGAAAATAGAAAGGTCATTATTGCCGGAAATGATGCTGAGCAATGGGAGGGGGTTACGGCACATATCAAGCATGAAGTTCATCATGTGCTACAGGAACTGATGGTTAATATGCGCAAGCATAGCCAAGCAACCGATGTGGTGATCCGTTTTGACTGGTCTCCTGGGCTATTGCGTATCTTTTACAGTGATAATGGTGTAGGAATGCCCGAATCGCAGGTAAAAGGTAATGGTCTTACCAGTACGGGAAACCGTATTTCTAATTTGGATGGTAAGATTACCTTTGTCAATAATGCAGGGAAAGGGCTAAAGGTTGAAGTGTCCATCCCTATTTTTTAAAAAGATCTTATTATATGTTTAAAAAAGTACTTATAGCCGAAGATCATGAAATTGCCAATATTTCGGTTCAGAAAACACTTCAGGAGCTGGGGATCCAGACAGCAAAATATGTCTATTATTGTGATGATGCATTTACCTGGGTTAAAAATGCACAGCGGGATGGTGAACCCTACGATCTGTTGATTACCGATCTGACTTTCGAAGAAGATCATAATCCGCAACGTTTATCGGGAGGTCTGGCACTTATTCAGGCAGTTAAAGAGATCCAATCCCAACTAAAGATCATTGTGTTATCAGCGGAAAGTCGGACTGCTGTTATTGATGAACTGTTTAAAAGCAGAGCCATTGATGGTTATGTGCGTAAAGCAAGACGCGATGCGCAATATCTGAAAGAGGCTTTACAGGCCGCACATCAGGATAAACTTTATCAGTCCCCTGAAATTAAACAGTCTATCCGGGAAAAGAATTCACATGAATTTACTACGCTCGATATTCATATCATTGCCCTACTGGCAAAAGGAATACTGCAGAAGGATATTCCACAACATCTGCAGCAACAACAGATAAAGCCATCAGGACTGAGCAGTGTCGAGAAAAGATTGAACCTGATGAAAGAAGTGCTAGAATTCTCCAAGAATGAACAGCTTATTGCTTATTCAAAAGATATCGGTTTAATTTAAATAAACCGATATTCTATCCTTGCCGAACCAGTTATACAGGGCTTCTGAATTTATATTCAGAAAGCGAATCCCTGTCTATTTAGCACGTACTTTTTATTATTGTAAAGAAGGTCTTAAGAGTTGAAACTGTAGCCCCAGACGGAAGACATTTAAACGGGTCGCATCTGATGAGGATGCGCCATCCATCTCCCCTTTATAGTTTTTAGTACCCCAGGCGTAACCCGCAAATACCGTATAACGGTTATAATTGACGTTGAACTGTAGGCGGGGTCTAAGATCCATTTTCATGAGATCCTTGCCTCTGTCTTTTTCAAATTCGGTTTCATTGCCTTTATTGTCTTCAATACTTCCTTTTTCTTTTATCTGAAGCGTGTTGGCGATATCAACGCCCAACTGCATATCCAAAGTAATAGGTTCAAATGAAAAACGATAGCCAATGAAAGGATTAAAATTTAAAAACTGCTGGTTCAGCTTGGTCATGCCTATGATGTTATTCGTGTTTTCTAAGCTTTGAAGATATATTTTAGTCTGTAAACGTTCAAATGCACCTTCTACACCCAGTAAGAAATTGTTGCTAAATACGTAGCGGTAGTTGATCGCTCCGCCCAGGTTAATACCATACTTTACTCCAAAAGGATTGTTGGTATAATAGTCCTGTGGGCTAGAACCGTTCAGGAATGATCTAGAATCGCTTCCTGGTCCTGTAAAATTGGAAGAACCTGAAGTAACACCTACCCGCAATTCATGTGATTGGGAAAATGCAAGAATCGGAATACTGCATGTGAATAAGCTTGCTAGAATGATTTTCTTCAACATAAATGGAATTTTTAAATTATTTCATAACAAAGAAACATTTGCTCCTTATATTATGTTTAAATTTAGGTAAATCATAGCAATAAACCCCATTAAGAATTTTATTTTAAATAAAAAATGGTTAACGTAGGACCTGTACGCTAACCATTTCTTAAAAATTACTAAGTAATCAATTTGTTTGCAGTCGATACAGCATTTTAGGGATAAACTGCATGCAACTGCAAACGTTGTAAATAAAAATTCGCACCTACCTTTAATGTGAATGATACAAAGTTAAAATTCCTAATAACGGGATTTTACGGTTTCCCGTAAAATTAAGATTTTATGACATTTCTGCATTATTTATTGTTTTTAAATCCAATAGGGCTATATTTTTTTTAAAAATATTTTTTAAAAATATGAATTCCACTATGCTTATTCATTTGGTAACATGCTCATTGGGGGAGGGAGGCTTGACTATGTTGCGATGATGAACCCGATTAAAATCAGTCCTAAACAGAAAAAGACACATCGTACGACGATGTGTCTTTTCTATATGCTTTGAAACTGCAGTCCTAATTCATTATAACGATGCGAATTTCATCCAGTCCGCATTTTCTTCATAATCCATTAATGGATCTGCTGTGTTGTTGCTATGTAACTGACCTGCAAACATAGCCAGATCCATCTTGATATGCTGACGTGTTATTTCGGTCATCTTATCGTTAAACCCTGCATTGTTGATCAACAATACATATTGATAACAAACAACGCGTGCGATCATTCTTCCCAAAGTCATCATTTCGCGTTGTTTTGGCTGATCTGGAAGATTGAAATTAAGAATTTCACTGAAGAATGGTGCTGCAAGTTCAGTCCCTTTATATTGTTTTAAGAATGCCAGAAGATTGTTTTCTTTGCTTTTGCGCATCAGTTTGGCAATTGCTTCAGCAATCTGTGTATATAACATTTCATTAGATCCTTCAAAAATCTGAAATGGTCTACTGTCTACAACACCTCTGCCGGCAATATGGTCTAAGCGGTAACCATTTGCTCCTGACAATTGCAAGCATATCTGTGATGCTTCCTGCATCAGATCTGTCACGAATGCTTTTACACTATTGGCATCTACACCATGACTAGATAAGTCATTGCTGATTGAGCTTACTGTGGTGCTGTATGCACACATTGCCGAACATAGGGTAAAGGCTGCCTGTAGACGTGATAACTGAAATTTAACGGAGTCCATTTCATTAAGGCGGATGCCTGTAACACGTCTTTCATGACAATGTTGCATCGCTTCATCCAGCATACGCTTGATAAAGCCCATACCCATACCCGGAAACTGCAGTCTGCTACGGTGCAGTGTATCCAGCATTAATTTTATCCCGGTACTTTCTGGAACCAATCGCTGTGCTGCGGGTACTTTGATGTCAATATTATTGATTCCATAAGGAATAGCATATAGACCAAGACTGTTGTAACGTCTTTCAACTTCAATTTTTTGTTCTGCGGCTGCGTCTTCCGTTAAAAAGAAATCAATATCACGGGTCAGATCGCCGTTTTCATTTCTCTTACGTGCAGTCACCAACCAGTAATCGGCAGCTCCTGTAAGACCTTGCCAATGTTTCTGGCCCTGTATGCTGTAATGATCTCCTACCTGCTCATAAGAAGTACGCATATTGAGCGCATCGCTGCCAAAGTCAGGCTCTGTGATCATCAACCCACCCATTGCCTGGTTTTCCAAAAACTGTTTGAATACTTTTTCCTGAACGGTGATATTACCATACTTCGCTAATGGTTCTAGAAAAAGGGCAATGTTGATTCCGAAAATAAGGGACAGCGATAACGATTCGTAAGAAGCGGCTGCTAGTACTCCCAAACACTCTTTAACATGTACTCCACGACCACCATGGCTTTCTGGAATAGCAACCGCAAGCGGTGTCATGTCCATGATTTTGCTTAAAAAATCAGGCGGTAAATCGCGCGATAGACTAAGGTTATTATAGTCATATTCCTGATTAAATAAGCTGGATAATCTTTCCTTAAATGAGGAAATGTAAATATCAAAATCTTGCGTCATGGTTGATTGTTCTAAAAAGTTAAGCATCTTAAAATGTAGGATTAAATGATGAACAATAACGAAGGGGTTTATGCAGATACCATTCTTGTTCAGTGTCTCCTAACTTTTCTGATGAGAAGTGAGTACTGAAGTAAGGTAACAAAAAACTTGTTGTCAAAAAATACATTTTTTTCTGGTTTAACATGAGTTTTATAAAAGTGATTGCATATTCACCATCGCTTTGTACAAAAATAAACCTAAAAACGCAATCTCTTTGTTTTATTTAGTATAAAGATTAGGACAAATCGTGCATGTGTGACGCGAAACTACCTCGCTTTATTTCGATAAGAGGTTGGTGACATGCCTACAATTTTCTTAAAGATGCGTGAGAAATAGGACGGATCGGAGAAATCCAATTCATAACATATGTCGGCAATGCTTTTTGTGGATTCGAATAGCAGGAGCTGGCTGTGCATAACCAGAACTTCCAGAATAAGTTCCTTTGATGATTTTTTAAAAACAGCGGAGACACATCTATTGAGATAATTGGGCGATACGGCTAATTTATCTGCATAAAAGCCGATTTCCTTCTGTTTCAGGTAATTTTTGTGCACAAGTTGTTTAAACATCATCGCAATCTCCTGACTGCGATTGAGCATGTTGTTAGTGTTGGAAAGCTTGATGATTTTTAATAGCGCTGATTTAAGCAAGCTTTCAAATAGTTCTTTATACGGAGATGCCGTATGCAACTCTTTGTAAAGCAATCTAAATAGCTGGTGCAGATCGTGATCATCTGCTGCAGAGAGATTGTGAAGCGGTGATATGGTGAAAATATTTAAAATTTCCTGCTCTCTGAAAATGGAGGTCATGGCTGCATCATTGACCAGAATACAATGTCCCTTGGCTGATTTATCAACCGATCTGATCACAGATATATTACCATAGTTGCTCATGAGGATCGCCGGCGCCTGAACCACGTATTCTTTGGGGCCGATCTGGTGTTTAAAATAGCCTTCGGTTATATGAACAAGTAAATTGTAACCCAAAAAAATAGGCGGTGTCGGAAATTTAATATAGGGCGCAATTTCGCTCAATCGAAATATTTTGACTGACGATTGCATGTATTTTAGATGTTCCAGACTGCCGGACATAAACCGTTCGACAAATTCGTTCGCATTTACTTGTTTTTCCATTCTTGATCCTAATATAATATTTCTGGTACTTACCGCCAAAGCTAAAAAGATGTTTCTTTTCTGTACCAAAGTTACGCATTGAAATGATAGCAATTTTATACTAATCTTGTGCCAATAATCACCTTTATACATCTTTCTCCATCATATTGAGACCGAGACTGCCTTAGCATGGCAATGTTTCTATACAGAAAAGGGCTATGTGTAAAACATAACCCTTTCTTTATTATTAGCCAATAGATTGCAGGATATGGTATTATTTTACTAATCCTGCTTTTTATTATTTGTAGATAGCAAATTCTTCCATCGGATTTCTTACTTTCTTCATTGGTGCTAACCAATCTTTTTCAGCATCACGGTAGCCCACGTACATTAATGATACGCTTTTTAAACCTAAGCTTGCTAAGTCAAGTACTTCATCTACAATCTGATTGTTAAAGCCTTCAGCAGGAGTAGTGTCAACACGCAATTCCGCTGCCTGTGCCAATGCCAGCCCTAAACCAATATAAGATTGTTTTGCGGTATGTACAAAATGCTGTTCTTCAGTCTGAGAAGCGTATAGCTTTTTGATCATATCTGTATAACTATTGAATCGTCCTTCAGGCAATTCACGCTCTTCTGTTGTACGGTTGTAGATGGTATCGATGCGTTCTTCGGTATACTTGTCCCATGCAGCAAATACCAATAAATGAGAACAGTCGCGCATACACTCTGGATTTAAAGCTCCAGCAACTAATCTTTCGCGTACTTCTTGACTTTCGACAACGATAATTCTAAAAGGTTGCAATCCTGAAGAAGTGGGCGCTAAACGTGCCGCTTCTACAATTTTTTCGATGTCTTCTTTACTTACTTTTTTTGTGGGATCGTATGCTTTTGTAGCATGGCGCCACTGTAAATCTTCAATTAATGCCATTGTTTTAATTTTAATGATATGTTGATAACGGAGCGTGCAATTTTGATATTAAAAGATTTGTTCTTTTAGGTGTTTTCAATTGTCAGATACTCCTGATATCAAGGTTATACTTCTGTTACTATTTTACTTTTTAATATTTTATTAGCAATGTTGCGCATACTTTCAATCTCTTCAGCACTGATCTCCAGTTCTTCTATTAACTTCTGCGGTATGCACTTGGCCTCTTTTTTCAGGTCTTTTCCAGCTGTTGTCAGGAAGATTTCGACAACCCGCTCATCAACCGTACTCCGTTTTCGCACGAGCAGATGTTTTTGTTCGAGACGTTTTAGTAACGGTGTCAGTGTACCGCTATCTAAAAACAGTTTATGACCGATCTGATTGACGGTCTGTTGGTCTTTTTCCCAAAGAACCATCAATACCAGGTACTGTGGATAGGTCAGTCCGATCTCATCGAGATGAGGGCGGTAGCGCTGAATGATTTCCCGGCTCAGTGCATAGAGGGGAAAACAGAGCTGATTGTCCAACTTTAAAAGATCTTTCATGTCAATTTTGTTTGCGGTACAAATATAAATATTATTTGCAATTAAGTTGTGTGCAATTTAAAAAATAGGGCTTTTTAATGTGTTTGTTGACAATGATATGGCATAGATGGGGATAGCAATATTCTTTATAAAGTTGTCTTGCTATCTTTTTTTAATAATTTTCCTGTTAGACTTGTGTCTTAAGAAAATATATAAAATACGGTGTGGTTGAATTAGGTTAGAATTAACTGAAATATGATCTAAATAAATTGTATTTATGATTACTGGTGGTAATTAATTGTTTTTAAGTATGTTGTGGTTTATTTGAAAATTTGCAAAACATTTTAACGAAGGCATTGGTTTAACTGAGAGTAAAGGATACTGATTACTTACTGTTGTCTTAGATTAGAGTCTTTATGAATAGACCAATTACTACTAAATACCGATTAGCAATATTAATGTCTTGTTGTTTACTGTTTGTGCAACCCCTTTGTGCGCAACTCATACGTTATGAGACAAAGGATTCGCTGAATGGGAAACCTAAAATGACTTCTTTCTTAATCGGCCGTTTGAAATTAAACGGAATCTACGATATCAAGGGTAACCTGCATGGCAACAGTTCTTTTTTAATCCACGAAAATGATGTTTATGGCCGTGATAGACCGGCATTCTGGGTTGACATGCGACAGAGTCAAATACGTTTTGCTTCCACGACGCAGCTGAAGAATGGCAAGGAGATCAGTGCGATGTTGGAAGGTGATTTCGAGGGGGGACCTAACCGGACTTCACTGTTCAGACTGCGCCATGCCTGGATTAAGTATGATCACTTTACTTTGGGACAGAATTGGTCCACCTTTGGAGATCCGGATCTGTGGCCGGCAAGTTTGCTGGACTGGGATGGTCCTACCGGGATGGTTCTGAGTCGCCGCATCCAATTGAATTATAAAAACAAATTTACGGAAAAGGGCGGTGCTGGTTATGAACTTGCGATAGAGCAAATGGAACCCCGCAGATTGTATGATTATACCATCAATACAGATCGTGGGGTAGATTATGCACCGCGACGAATTCCTGACGTCATCGGTGCACTGCGCTATGATTACGATGGAGGAAGCTTCTTGAAGGTAGCAGGGGTTTACCGCAATATTGCTTACGATTCGAAAGAAGTATTAACTGGGGATACGGACTACAGGTACAGGACAGCCAATGGCTGGGGGCTGACAGGGATGGCCAGTATTTTTTTTAATAAAAAATCAGGATTGGTCAACAACCTGCAGGCACAATGGAATATGGGTCGGGGTATCGCTGATTATTTTTTGGCTATCGGAGGTTCGGGACTGGATGGCTTCGCTCATGAAGAACAGCCCGGGCTGCTCAATTTATTGGATGTAACTGCGGGATTTATATCGTATCAGCGCTTTTGGACACCTAAATTCCATACGATGCTTATGACTTCCTATAATCATTTTTCGGGCGGAGAAAATACGCTAAGTCCTTGGAATAAAATGAATAATTATCAGTTTACCTTAAATCTTTCATACAATGTTCTAGAAAATCTGATGCTGGGATTAGAACCGCAGTTCGGTTATAAACAGCTGGAATTTGATGAAGGGCTTACAAAAGGGAAAAATGCAATGCGGATGAATTTTGGAATGCTATTTAATTTTTAACCAATCAAATTATAATACAATGAAAAGACTACTGATATCTCTAACCCTGCTGCTGTTTCTGCAGTTGGCCTATGGACAAAAGCCTAAGATCATCATATTGGCCACGGGTGGAACCATAGCTGGACAGGGGGCTTCGGCAAATCGTGCAGGGTATACTGCAGGAAAGATTCCGGTATCTGATTTGATCGGGAGTATTCCATCGATCAACGAAATCGCGGAGGTGAGCGGTGAACAGATTTCTTCTGTTGGCAGCCAGGATATGAGTTTGGATATCTGGAAAAAGTTAGCGGTTCGCATTAATGAGATTTTCAGTAAAAAGGAAGCCGACGGAATTGTGATTACACACGGTACTGATACGCAGGAGGAAACGGCTTATTTTCTGGATCTGGTGGTGGCTTACGATAGTCCTGTTGTTTTGACTGGCGCTATGCGTGCCTCTACCGCTATCAGTGCTGATGGCCCTAAGAATTTATTTGATGCCATAACCTTGGCGGCTGATGCGAAAAGCAAGGGCAGAGGGGTGCTGGTATCTTTTAATGAATCCATTTTTAGTTCAAGGGATGTGACCAAATTGAGTACGACAAAGGTCAATGCATTTGGTTCACCTAATAGTGGTGCAATCGGTCAGGTTTTTGACGGAAAAGTGGAATTCTACAAATCTTCAGACCGTCAGGTGAAACCTTTGGCTCCTTTTAAAATAGATGCTAATACGGTCTTCCCAAAGGTTGAAATTGCATACATGTATGCCGATGCTTCACCAGCTTACCTCAACCTGCTGGTAAAAGAAAAGGCCGCGGGTATTGTAATCGCGGGGGTAGGGAATGGGAATTTTTCGAAAGCTTTTACTGAACAGGTCAAACAGGCTGTAAAAACAGGCATCATGGTGTGTCGTGGAAGCAGATGTGTATCGGGTCGGGTCGTCGAAGATGGAGAAGTGAATGATGATGAATTAGGAACGTTGGTATCCGATGATCTAAATCCACAGAAAGC
This sequence comes from Sphingobacterium sp. MYb388, assembly GCF_037479535.1. Taxonomy (NCBI): domain Bacteria; kingdom Pseudomonadati; phylum Bacteroidota; class Sphingobacteriia; order Sphingobacteriales; family Sphingobacteriaceae; genus Sphingobacterium; species Sphingobacterium sp. MYb388. The sequence goes on from NZ_JBBGYV010000002.1 coordinate 672,991, forward strand.
CCGGATACTGCTGATGCTGGGCTTGTTAAATACACATGATAAAGAAACATTGCAAGGTTATTTCTTGCGTTATTAATAGCATTATAAACGATTATCATTTTAAATAATTAAGATTATGACATCTTCTCGAATTGAACACGATTTTTTAGGTGAAAAAGAAATTAGCAACGACTGCTATTACGGTGTACAGACGTTACGCGCAAAGGAAAATTTTGATATTACTGGAATTCCGATCGGTAGTGAGCCTCTTTTTATAAAGGCATTTGGTTTTGTGAAAAAAGCGGCGGCATTGGCGAATAGGGATCTGGGTATTCTGGATGCAAAGAAAGCCGAAGCGATCGCGTATGCCTGCGACCGTTTGATCGCAGGTGAGTTTACGGATCAGTTTATCAGCGATCTGATTCAGGGCGGTGCTGGTACTTCTTGTAACATGAATGCCAATGAAGTGATTGCCAACCTGGGACTTGAATATCTGGGGCACCAAAAAGGAGAATATAAATATTTGCACCCGAATAACGATGTTAACTTGTCGCAGAGTACAAACGATGCTTATCCTTCTGCTTTTCGAATTGCAGTTTTTCTTAAAATTGGAGCTTTCTCCCACGCTTTGGAGGATCTGCAAGGCGCCTTTTTTAATAAAGGGAAGGAATTTGACGGCATTTTAAAAATGGGGCGTACGCAGTTGCAGGACGCTGTGCCGATGACTTTGGGACAGGAGTTTAATGCTTTTGCAACCACGCTGGGCGAAGATGTGCTGCGTATTCGGGAGGCTTCGCAGTTAATTACAGAGGTGAACATGGGAGCTACAGCAATCGGTACCGGCGTGAATGCGCCTGAGGGATATGCACAGTTATGTGTAAAATACCTAGCCGAAATAAGCCAGGTTCCTGTTACGCTTGCCGCCGATCTGATCGAGGCGACTTACGATACTGGAGCTTTGGTCCAGTTGAGCGGAACGCTGAAGCGTAATGCGATAAAATTGAGTAAGATCTGTAATGATCTTCGTCTGTTGAGCAGCGGCCCTCGTTGCGGTCTAAATGAAATAAATTTACCGGCTATGCAACCGGGTTCTTCGATTATGCCTGGAAAGGTTAATCCGGTTATTCCTGAGGTGGTGAACCAGACCTGTTTTTATGTTATCGGTGCGGATCTTACAATTACGATGGCGGCAGAAGCTGGTCAGTTGCAACTGAATGTAATGGAACCTGTCATTGGCATGGCTTTGTTTACTTCTTTGCAGTACCTGACCAAAGCTTGTGGTACCTTGAAAGATAAATGTATCGTTGGTATTACCGCAAATGTTGAACATAGTAAAAATCTGGTGATGCAGAGCATCGGGATCGTAACACAACTGAATCCGATCTTAGGATATGAAGAATCTGCCTCTATAGCAAAAGAAGCTTTAAAAACGGCTAAATCTATTCACGAAATTGTGGTCGTGGAGCGTAAATTGATTACGCAGGCGAAGTGGGATGAGATTTATTCGATCGAAAATTTGATTCATCCTAAATTTATATCGAAATGATATTTGTGCAATTTGTGATTCTGTTGGCGATGATCTTAATCGGATCACGTATGAAAGGAATCGGTCTGGGTGTCATGGGAATGATCGGACTGTTTATCTTTGTGCTGTTTTTTAAAATGACACCGGCGGATCCGCCCATATCGGTCTTACTGATTATCCTTGCTATTGTAACGACGGCGGCGACTCTTCAGGCCGCAGGTGGTTTGGATTATCTGGTGAGTATAGCGGAAGGTATAATCCGTAAGAATCCGAGTCAGATCACCTTTATTGCGCCATTTACGACCTATTTTCTTTGCTTGTTTGCAGGGACGGCTCATATTGTTTACTCGCTTTTGCCCATTATTGCAGAGGTTTCGGCTAAACAGCGTATTCGTCCGGAGAGACCACTTTCGGTATCGGTCATTGCTTCACATCTAGCCATTACGGGTAGCCCGATGAGTGCTGCAAGTGCCTCTTTAGTTGCGATACTGGCTTATTCTTCGGCTTCTATCGATATCATGAAAATCTGTATTCCGGCCGCGCTCTGTGGTATATTTGCCAGTATATTAGCTGTACGAAAGAAGGGATTGGAACTGGATAAAGATCCGATATTTCTGGAGAAAATGAAGGATCCAGAATTTGCGAGATCAATGGATCCTAGTCATATGGAAAATGGAACGACTCAATATAAACCAGCTCCTGGAGCTAAAATCGCAGTTGCCATATTTGGATTTGCAATTCTGCTGATTATATTTTTTGGCGCTTTTCCTGCTTTTGTTCCACATGTGGGTGGAGGTCCTAGTTTCAGTGTAAATGCGGATGGTACGATTAATCTGACTAGTTTGATCATCATGATCACCTTGTCGGCTTCAGCATTTATCATGCTGATAACAAAAACCTCTGCTGTAAAAGTCGCTAAGATGAGTTTATTTACATCGATGGCGACGGCTGTTGTTTCGGTGTTGGGTGTGGTATGGATGAGTGCTACGTTTATGCTGGCCAATGAGGCAGTTATTGAACATACTTTTAAGGATATTGTAACGGTATATCCCTGGACTTTTGCGATCGCTTTATTTTTGATGGGTGCTTTGACTTTTAGTCAGGCAGCGACAACAAGGACAATTATGCCAATGGGTTTGGCACTGGGTATTACAAGTCCACATTTATTAGCGATGTTTCCGGCTGTAAATGGTGATTTTCTGCTTCCTGGTTACCCGACATTGGTCGCTGCAATAGATTTTGATCGAACGGGAAGTACGAAAATTGGAAAATTTGTCGTTAACCATAGTTTTATGATTCCGGGTCTGGTTGCAATCGCCGTCACCATTTTTGTCGGTTTTATCTTAAGTGGTATACTGCTTTAGCTTGTGTAATCCGCAGGTTCTGAAAGTTTTGAGAGACATCCTTTCTTCAGCAAAGGATGTCTTCTTTTAAGGTTAATTTTGATATCTTTGATTGGTATCAATGCTCTATTGATGCGATATTAGAACCTAATAAATAATTGATCCATTTTAAAACGCTGGAATCTGTATGCCTTATTTTAAAAAATATTTTTACTGCTTTGTGCTTGCTTTCTTTTTTTTAGAAACGAATTTATACGCGCAACAGTTGGCTAGAACAGCCGATCGTCATAATTATACTTCCGGTGCCTTGATTCAGGAACGGCCTCAGGTGAAGTGGCGTTTTCAAACCGAAGGTCAGGTTTATTCTTCTCCCGTTTTATATGCCGACAAAATTATTATTGGATCCTGTGACAGTAATCTTTATGCTTTAAATAAAGCTGATGGAAGCGTATTCTGGAAATACAAGACAGGTGGGGAGGTAAGGGCTACTGTGGCGGTGGATCAACAGGTTGTTTATTTTTTAAGTGCTGATGGCTATTTTTATGCGCTAGATGTCCATACCGGAAAGCAATTGTGGAGATTTAAAACTGGCGGGGAAAGATCTTATGATAGCTGGGATTATTTTCATTCTTCGGCAGCTGTAGAATCGGGAATCGTGTATTTTGGATCTGGAGATGGACATATTTATGCGCTTGATGCCAAAAATGGAAAAGAAATCTGGAAATATAAAACAGCAGGTATTGTACATGCTTCGCCTACTGTGACAGCCCATGAAATCTTGATCGGTAGTTTTGATGGTTATTTTTACTGTTTAGAGAAAAATGGTGATTTACGCTGGAAATTTAAAACGGTTGGTGAGCATTATTTTCCGAAGGGAGAGGTGTAGTTTCATGCTGTTGCGGCGGACAGTTCTGTTTATTTTGGAGCCCGGGATTTTAATAGCTATGCTTTAAAAATTAAAGATGGTACTGGACATTGGGTTTACCATCAGCCCGGAAGCTGGATCAGTGTACCTAGTCTTGCTGGAAAACAGTTGCTGCTGACCATGTCGGATTCTTATAGTGTGCTCGCTTTGGATAAGGTTTATGGAGGGAAACTTTATGAACCACGGATTCCATTAAATACGTTTAGCAGTGCTTCGATCACAGATTCTGCTGCTTATTTTGGTGCATTGGATGGTGTGCTTTATAAGTTAGATCTTTCGAAAGGTACGGTTTCAAGTGTTTTTCAAACGGCATCCAGTAAACTAAACCGGTCAAATTTTTTTGATGAAAAAAATAATTTACGAACTGGACTGGATGAAAAATATGCACATGATATCCATAAATTGTTTACGGGATACCTGCAGATGGGCAGTATTTTTTCTACGGTCTGGATTGATGGTCAATCACTGTATTTTAACTCCGCAGATGGCGCTGTGTATGCGCTTGAATAGGCTTGTAAGGCATGTGATTTGTTTTTAGAGAAACTATTATGCTCCTTGTTTGTTTAAAAATTGCGAGCAATGATGTCTTGAAGGTTCTTGTTTGCTTTTATTATTGATTATAACAGAACAGGCATGGATATTTCTAAATTATTTGATTTAAGTGGTAAAACAGCTATTATTACAGGTGGAGCAGCGGGTATAGGTAGGGCTTGTTGTCAGATGCTGGCTGCTTATGGCGCGTATGTCGTGGTCGCTGATTATAACTTTTCTGCCGCGCAGCAAACAGCAGATGAAATTAATCAAGATGGTGGAAATGCATTGGCAATTGAATGCGATGTGACAAAAGATGAAGCGTTGGTTAACCTGGTTGATGCCGCCGTCTCCAAGTATGGAGGAATACATATTTTAGTAAATAATGTGGGTGGAGGTGGAGCAGGGAAAGAAAGTCCTGATCAGATCGCTGTTTCACAATTTGCCAAGGTATTTGAAATGAATGTTTTTAGTATGTGGCGGCTATGTCAATTGGTAGCGCCCCATATGAAATCTGCAGGTTATGGAAGTATAATCAACATGTCATCAATGGCTTCTATCAATACCAGTCCTGCAATTAGTGCTTACGCTTCTTCTAAGGCTGCGGTAAATCATATGACTAAAAATTTGGCCTTCGATTACGGACCGGAAATCCGCGTGAATGCGGTGGGTCCTGGAGCGGTTCGAACACATGCACTGAGTACAGTATTAACGCCGGAAATAGAACGCAGTATGCTGAAACATACGCCCTTGCAACGCTTGGGGGAGCCAGAAGATATTGCTGGTGCGGTGCTTTATTTTGCGGCTCCGATCTCTAGCTGGACAAGTGGACAGGTGTTATTTGTGAATGGAGGCGGAGTGCAGACCTTGGATTAGGGTTTCTGAATAATCATTTTTTTTATGTCATCTAAACTTTGGAGTACTGTTGCAATAGTTGCTGTTGTTTCGGGCAATTCTGTTGTATGGTAACTATGAAACTCCCATATTTCTAAAATTTCTTCAAGTGGAACGGTATACAAGTCGTAAATAGGATTTAAAGAACGACACTGTAACATTCCGTCTTGAAGCAGTGTGATGGCTTTGAATATAATATCCTGCCCCTTTAAGACGACAAGCGCGAGTGATTCGGGTTTTATTTGGCTCCAGTCTTCAATAAATTTTCCTGTTATATCCATATTTTGTGGAAAGGGCAGCATGGAGTCTCCAACTACAGGAAAGGTACGATAGGTTCGGTGCTTAGAAAGATTGGGGATATGATATTTTGGTAGCTCTGAAATATAGTCCGGATCAGCATACCCTCCAGATACATAGCCAGCTCGTCCTTTTATGGGCACATAATCAACATGTTCCTGATCGGATTTGTCAACACTGATCGCCAGAACTCTAAGATTTCCGCCTTTGATATAAATATCGTTCCCAGCTTCCAGATCTCGAATCTTTAACTCACCTAGCTTACTGATGTCAACGGTCATTAAGGTATCTAAACTGATCTTAAAATAATTGGAGATGGATAACATAAAATGTGGTTCCATGGCTTTTGTTTTGCCAATTTCAATCAATGCAAGTTTTACCCGTGTTACATTGATGGCTTCGGAGAGCACTGCCTGACTGACTTTTTTACGCTCCCGGAGGAACTTTAGGTTATTGGTAAAAAATATTTTTGGTTCTTTATTTTCCATTTGCTATTATTAGAAACATTGAATTGTTTCTATTGGAAACAAATGTAGTGTAATATATTGATTATTTGTAGGGCATTATCGTGACAGCTGACGATTTGGATTTATTTTTGTAAATAGAAAATTATGGAAAGTTGATCGGAAGAACGTTAGTTAGTTCCTGTAAGATATAGAATAATGAGTTGCAAACTTTGTTAAATTGATTGAGGTGAACAAGTTGAAAAACATAACGTATGCCATCGTGGATATTGAAACTACGGGTGGAAATGCCCGGGGCAGCCGTATGACAGAAATTGCGATTGTGATTCATGACGGAGAGAAAGTCATTGATCGATGGGAATCGTTGATTAATCCGGAACAGCATATTCCATTGGCTATTTTTGCACTGACGGGAATTGATAACGAGCTGGTGGCAGATGCGCCTGTATTTGGTGATATTGCGCAAAAGGTTTTCGATATGCTGGATGGGCGTATTTTTGTTGCTCATAATGTCAACTTTGATTATTCATTTATTCGTCATCAACTGGAAGAACAGGGGTATAGATGGACGGCACGAAAACTATGTACAGTACGACTGAGCCGTAAAATAAAACCGGGTTTTCGATCTTACAGTTTAGGAAAGCTTTGCGACAGTTTAGCCATTCCTATTTCAAATCGCCATCGTGCCGGAGGAGATGCAGAAGCTACCGCGATTTTGTTTTCTTCTTTACTGCAGTGGGATACGGAAGGTGTGCTGGATGATATGCTGAAGAAAGCTGCTCCGGATCAACGACTCCCGCCTAATTTGGCACCGGAGGATTTTGAAGCCTTATCGCAGCATCCGGGCGTCTATTATTTTATGAACCAGTACGGGAAGGTTATCTATGTTGGAAAAGCCATAAATCTGAAGAAGCGTGTTGCATCTCATTTTACAGGGCACAATATCAATAAACAAAGACAGCATTTTTTAAAAGAGATCTATCATATCACATTTGAGGTGTGCGCGACGGAACTCATGGCGCTATTACTGGAATGTACAGAAATAAAGAAGTTATGGCCAGCTTATAATCGTGCATTGAAACGTTTTGAGCCTAAATTTGGTTTGTTTAAATATGAAGCACAGAACGGCTATCTATATCTTGCGGTCGGTAAATTGAAAAAGCACTGCCAGTGCATTCAGGTTTTTAATCTGGAATATGATGGGGTACAGGTCTTGCGGCAGTTGATGGTCAACTTTGAGCTCGATCATCGTATGTGTACATTTGGTGCTACGGAAATACCTTATGCAAGCAGAGGCTGTGCTGATCAACCGGAATTACCGGAAGTTGAAAAACATAATGCGCAAGTAGAACTGGCTGTAGATCATCTCCTGGAACAGCAACCAACTTTTGTAATTGTTGATAAAGGAAGAACGCCGGAGGAGAAAAGTTATGTCTGGGTAGAGCAAGGGAATTTTTATGCCATGGGTTATCTGGATGAATATACGCAATTGGAGTCGATGGAAGATATCCGATCTAGTTTACAGCGATATCCCGGTAATCATTATATGATGCAACTGATCAATGCGTACATCGCAAAGTATCCGAGAAAGGTAACTTATGTGAACGATTGTCAGAAAGCTGTCGTATTACCTGAATTAACTGGAGATTCGGATGAAGAATCTTTGATCTTGTTTTAAGTATCCTTATTATTGATTTAAAATAAAAAATAAACGAATGGAGTTTATACTTTCAAAAATAAATATTGTTGTTTTCTTGTTTCTTGCCGCGATGCATCTGTATTGGGTATGCAATGGGCAGTTAGGAATTGCGGCCACTATCCCAACAAAGTTGAATGGGAAAAGAGTTTTTACCCCCAGTCGGTTTGGAACCTTTATCGTCGCTATTGGGTTGTTTCTGTTTGCGGTGCTCAATATGGTTTTTGATGGCCTTGTTCAGGTACCAATAGCACCCTCCTATGTTGTTTATGGTATGTGGATTATTGCTGCAATATTTCTACTTCGATTTATAGGGGATTTTAAATATGTTGGAATAACTAAGAGATTTCGGAAATCTGTCTTTGCTCAGAAAGATACTTATTTCTTTAGTCCTTTATGCTTATTTCTGTTTGTTTCTCATGTTGTGCTCGTCATTGACTAGTACATGCTAGAAGTATTTGATGTAGGGGATTCAATATTTGAGTAATAGGGTTTGAGGATACTTTTGCAACGATATAAGTAGGGTGTCTGTTAGAATAGGTGTAGTCATTTTTATAAGATGAAAGCGGATATTAAAATTAAAATCGCATCTGGAGCGGATTTGGAAGGAATACTTGCGTTACAATTTGAAAACCAGCCTGCACAAGGTGGTACATTGTCAGGTGAACTTGGGCGGGAGCAAATTGTAGCCATGATGCAAGATATGCCTCAAGTAGTGGCTATCTCTGACGATCAAGTTGTTGGATATTTATTATCTACATCTAAAATGGTTTATAAAAAGCATCCTGTACCGATTCTTGATGCTATGTTTAGTGCTTACAGTGGCGCTTTAGATTCGTACGTGTATGGTCCAATTTGTGTAAATAAGGATCAGCGCGGAAAAGGGGTGGCACAATTGATGTTCAGCGAACTTATAAAGCAGGTGCCAAATCGAGAAGGGATTTTATTTATTAGAAAAGACAACATACCATCTTTACGTGCTCATGAAAAAATAGGTATTGCAAAAGTTGGCAGTTTTGTATTTAGGGATACCGTTTTTGACGTACTTGCTTATTTGCCTGCAGCAGATAAGGGTAACAAATAGAAGCTTAAGCTCAAAATAGATATTGATTGCGACCAATTCGGAGAAACCGAGTTGGTCGCAATTTTTTGGTGTAATTAACGTGTTTTGACGTACTTTTAGATGTGATCTATTCCTGCTTTATATTGTGGAGTATGGTCCACTTTAGCGAAAATATGAGGGGCATTCATTTCAATGCCTGCGGCTAGAAAATCGTTCAGAATCAACTGAAAGATCTCGGACTGCGCCAGTGCGATTTCAGCAGACTGCGAAATGTAGACATTTAGTTCATAGAGGACATAAAAGTCATCTAGTTTCTTCTGTAAGACAAAAGGTGCTGGCGTGGTATTGACCCGTGCTACCCGCGGAGGTATGTTTAAGAGCATTTCATGGATGCGTTCCCAAGGTTCTTCATAGCCTACTGTTAATTCGACCTGAAAACAAATTCCCTGATCTGAAAAGGTGGAATAGTTCACGGTGTTACCTGACAAGATAGATGAATTAGGGATGGTTATCTCCTCATTTTTAATGGTCCTCAGTCTTGTTACAAGCGGTGATTTTTCAATCACGACGCCAGTTTTATCAGCTATCGTGATGCGGTCTCCGATTCGGAAAGGCCGCATATAGGTAATCACAAGACCTGCAATAATGTTGGATATTGCTGAAGATGAACCTAATGAAAATAGCACCCCAATAAATACGGATATACCTTTGAAAATATCCGAGTTAGATCCTGGTAGATAAGGGAATATCAGGACGAGGGTAAATGCTTGCAATAGAAAGCGGACAATGGTAAATGTCGGCATCGCAAATTCACGATGGAAACCATTCACTTCTAGTTTTCCTTTGTCAATCTCCGTAAAGATGTATTTTACCAATCGGACGGCATAACGCATGACAAATAGGATAACAAATACCGTGATGAGGTTGGGAATATAATCCCAGATCGCTAAAAATGCCTTTTTTAGAGGTTTGGTAAATAGGCCGATCAAACTATTGGCCCAACTTTGTGTAAAGGGGAAGACACTGAATACAATAGGCAACATGATAAAGGCCATTAATATGATAAGTGCCCAGCGCAACATGTTGATGCTATTGATCAGGATGCGGGTTTTTTGAACGGAACTGACTAAAACATAATTCTTGATTTTAACATCTTTGATCAGCTGTGTGCGTTCGGTCATGATCCGCTGCACACTGTAATCTTTAATTTTATTGATCAATAGTATCAATAAGTAAAAAACAATAAAGATGAGCGCGATAAGCCCGATGCGGATCAATAATTTTGAAATACTGTTTTCTTCTTTTTCTCGGTTAATGGTTTCCTGAATACTTTTTAGATATTGTTTTGCGATTTCTTCTTTACTTTTTCCTTCAAGTAGTGCGTCTAACTCAGTAACTGAAGTGATAATGAGGTCTTTATATACAATGTCTGAACTGATTTCATTGTTTTCAATTTTGAAGGAATCGACCTTTACGAAATCATCTTCGTATAAGTTTTGAATGCGGGTGACGACATTGTCAGCTCGGTCTTTTGCTAAAGATGAACCGAGTTTATTGTATATGTAAAACAGCGTATCGTTAAATGGAGCGACAGCATAACGTTTGGTGTTTTTTTTGATTGAATCAACTTTTATTTTTAACTGCTGATTTCGGATGATATTTTCTTCATCAAAGTTAGTGAGCTGTTGTTTTAGGTCTTCTTTCTTTGCGCTATTTTGTGTCTTTAGATTTGTGATTTCATTTTGAAGCTTAACACGTTCTAAAGAGTCGTTAATCTGTTGCTGCCTGATCCCATTTAATAGGGAGCTCAGTCCAAGTTCTTTTGTATTAACTGAATCTGTCTCCTGAGCCGGGAGCTGAAGGACGGCTGAAAAGCATAATAAAGCAGTAAGGAAACAAATGTAAAGTCTTTTCATATTGCAAGCTATTTTTTGATTCTAAGCCATATGACGAATGTACTTATGGTAGATTTAGTAGACCAAACATAGATAATTTTGCTTGTATTACACAATGCGGCTCTTAGATATTCTGCTATGAAACGATACATTGTACGATCTGGGCATCTTTTTTTAAAAAAAAGCCCCAGAATATGATTAAGTTCCATGGGGCGGTTCGGATTATTTGTTAATGATCATAGAAGCGAAATAAGTGATTTATCTTTTATGGAGTGGTGCTGGTCACTTTTTTTTGCCCTCTAAATTTTGAACGAATGACCTGATGATGGATGGTCATGAGGGTAAGAGTTGCTGTTACCAATACTGGTAGTAGGGATAAATAAACCGTATAATAGATTTCTTCATCGAAACTATAGGTACTCCAGGAGGATTCTCGATCTACAAAAATACTGTAATTCCAAAAGAACCAAAAGCTGGTCAATAGCACGAATTCTACTGCGATTTGATATCGGTTTCTCTTGATCTTCGCTATTAAAAGAAATAGTAGGGTTAGGATAATGGCGTTGCATAAAGAAATCAAGCATGCATCGTATATGAAACTACAGTCTAGACAGCCACTTGATGTTTGATCTGCTAATTTTCCCATCGACCAATATGTTTGAATAAAAGTAAATGCAAATAGTGACATCGCAACAAAAGCTGTACTGCTCAATAATTTAAGTTTACTTTTTTTCATTTATCAGTATTTATTAAATAAACCCGCAGGCTTGCTGTGCAAGTCACTGCGGGTGGCAACCGCTAAGTTACAATTCGTTTTCCTCAAACATCTTGGCGTCGCGGGTATTTTTTTGTACAGCGATGGCTGAAAATATACTTAAGCAGAATGACATGGCATAAAATCCTTTTTCACTAAGCAGCAGATCGGCGTTCCAGAGCCCTACGGTAAGCAGTACCATTGCAGCAATTGTTGCAAACCAGCTAAGGCCATAATAAAGATCGGTTACGGCAATGCCTTCTGCTCTGTCTCGCACACTTTTCTGTACGGAGATTACGGCAAATAAACCGAATAATAGGATCGTGAAATAATATCCTTTTTCATTGAGCTCCATGGTAGCGTTCCAAAGCCCGATGCAGTATCCCATGGAGCCGGTTAGTAAAGCAAACCAGGATGCGCCGATGAATGCACCTGTAGGTTTGAATGGATTTTTTGTTTTTTCTTCGTTTTTTGTAAGTGGAGTGTTCTCCTCTGTTTTGTGTTTTAGCGGTTCCATAATTTTTGTTTTTTTATGTGTTATTATGGAAGCAAATGTCCGCTGTTGTCGCTAGATGCACAAATGAGATATTTGAAAATACTGATGATATAAATTAATTTTTTAGTAGGTTTGTTTTTAAAATTAACCTATTATGGATGCGCTTGCGACATTAATAAATTTACTTGGTGATCAGGATAAAAAGGATTTTAAGGCATTTATGCGCAAGAAGAATAAGCGTCACGATGTTAAAAATATTCTATTATTTGAATTGCTAAATACTGACGATATAAATGGCTTAGAAAAGCTGTTAAAAAAAACAAAAAGCAGGGATTCTTACCATGCTTTGCGTAAAAGACTGCACGATAACCTACTTTTATTTCTATCTCAGAAGACATTTGAAAGCAATAACAGTCAGGCTTCGGAAGTGATGCGTTTAATCGTTGTAAGCCGTTTTCTTTTGGAAAATGATGTGGATAAAACTGCTTTCAAGTGCTTGGTGAAAGCCGAGCAAATCGCAACAAAACTGGAACATTATAATTTATTGAACGATATATTGCTTCTTAAAATAAATTATGCGCATAGTGAAGCTTCAGAAAATTTAGAAGACTTAACAACACGTTTTATGGTCAACCAGCAACATATGCAACGGGAGGCAAAATTGAATCTGGCATATGCTTTTCTGCGTCAGGAAATGCGTGAGGTAAATCTGAAAGGTAAAGTGGTCAACTTGGCCGCACTGATGCTCGGGACCATACGAAAATATCAGATTGCAGTCAAAGATTTAATGAATTATAAGTCTATTTATCAGATACTTTTTATAGCCAATGAATATGCGGCTATTCATCAGGATTATAGTTTTATAGAACGTTATATCCAGCGCATCCAACATTTTATTCAGGGAAAGAAGAAAGCGGATGAATCGCACTTATTTTATCAGTTGCATGTCCTTTATTTTTTGGCAAACTTTCATTTACGCAACAGAAGCTTTGAAAAGAGTGCGGAGTATCTTTCTGAGATGAAGAACCAAATGGAACAGCACCGTTTTCATGCATCTCAATTTTATCCACGGCATCAGTTGTTATCGGCTCTGAATCTATATTTTACTGGAATGGGTGGAGAAGGAATAGCTGTATTGATGAAGGCTTTGGAAATGACAACAAAAAAGACAAAACAGGAGGACATAGAAGATTTAAGGATATGTTTAACGATGTTTTTATCGTTGCAGGATGAAAGATCTTGCTTACGCCATCTTGCTTTGTTTCAGCATACTGATCAATGGTACGAGAAAAAAATGGGTATGCTTTGGACCATTCGTAAAAATCTGATGGAGGTTTTGGTTCATGCACAGTTCGGGCATATCGAACTTGCTGTTTCAAGGTTAAGTAGTTTCAAACGTCGATACAGTGGTTTTCTTACAGAAACTCATGAAGAAAGGGTATTACATTTTGTGAGTCTTGTGGAGAAATATTTCAATAAGCCTGATATCGTGTTTAATCCTGTATTTCAAAAAACTGCGGTCGATCTGTTAAAGAATAAAGAACATGCGGATATTTTTCATATTTGTTTTATTTCATGGCTGATCGCTAAGTGGGAGAAAAAGTCGGCCTATCAAATCGTACTTCAGCATTTGTCCAGTCGACATACATCCGAAAATATTTAGATGGTTCAATATGGAATCCAGATTAATTTTTGCCTGATGTAATCTTAATATTTAGGATTAAAAATAACTTCTCTCCGAGGTGCTTGTTGTATGGTTATGGAGTCTTTGTATTTTTCTGGTACGAGCGGTATTTTACTGCCTTATAAAAATAAAAGTTTTTATCCCGAAAATCTTCAGGAGAAAAGCAGGCTTGCGGTCTATGCTTTATTATTCAATTCGTTGGAGGTAAACAGTTCATTCTATAAAATACCACGTGAAGAAACTGTGAAACGATGGGCAGATGAAGTACCGGATGGATTTCGTTTCACCTTTAAATTATGGAGGGGAATTACTCACGCAAAAGGTTTGATCTTTGACCCGAATGATGTTGCTCATTTTTTGAAGGTGATTGCCGAAGCAGGCGAGAAGAAAGGTTGTTTACTGATTCAGTTTCCTCCCTCTGTTACGTTTAATGCTGCTGTGCATGTCAATCTTTTGCTAGAGACTGTTGTTAATGATGAGCATATAAAGGGATGGCGGGTATGCGTCGAGTTTCGGAATCCATCTTGGCATTGTGAAGATACATTTAGCCTGTTAAATTCGTACGGAGCCAGTCTTGTGCTGCACGACAAGAACAGTAATGGTATGCAATTGTCCTATAGTGAAACAGATTTTATTTATCTGCGATTTCATGGTCCCAATGGTAATTACCGGGGTAGTTATGAAGATGATTTTCTACAGGAATATAGTTCATATATTCGGGAATGGTTAGCTGAAGGGAAAGAGGTTTTCACTTACTTTAACAATACAATGGGCGACGCGATTCAGAACTTGAAGTTACTGTCGGAATATGTGAATGATAGGTATTAATATGGTAAGTGGTATCGATTTTATAATCAATACCACTTAGCTAATTTCGAATAGCTTGAACCTATATCTTCTGCTTCAGAAGATCAGCATACCAATGTCCCGAAGATTTAACGATGCGTTGTTGCGTTTCAAAATCAACATATACTAAACCAAATCTGGGATGATAACCTTCTGCCCACTCAAAGTTGTCGAGAAAAGTCCATGCAAAATACCCGTTGACCTGAACTCCTTCTTGTTTGGCCCTAAGTACTTGGGCAATGGTCGACTGTAAATACTGCACTCTTTTCGGGTCATCGACTTGATTGTTAACCACCTCATCTGGAAAAGCTGCTCCATTTTCAGTGACAATCAGTGGCGGTATGTTGGGATAGGCACTGAATTTTTTCAAAACATGGTACATGGATTCAGGAAATACTTCCCAATTCATGGCCGTGAGTTCGACCTTGCGCGATTTTGCACTTACAATTTTTGCGCGTAGGTAGGGGACGAATAAGGAATGACGGATGATTTCGCGGGTATAATTTTGTACTCCGATAAAATCCATATCAAACTTTAGCTCGTTTTCATCATTGTGCTTGATATATTTTTCAATTCTTCTTAGAATTTTGATCTCATCTGTAGGATAGCCCATACCTAGCAGGGGCTCTATGAAAAACCTATTGAGTAATACATCTGCTTTTTTAGCAGCAAGGATATCTTTTTCTCTTCCGGTGAACGGTTCAATATGCGAACAGGAGAAAGTGGTTCCAACGGTACTGTCTGGTTGTAGTGATTTAATAATTCTTGCACCTTTAGCCTGTGCTAGTGATGCATGATGTGCAGCTGCTAAAAAGTAATCGATTCCTTTTTTTCCAGGTGCATGTACGCCAAAGAAGTATCCAGCGGCACTAAATACCGCAGGTTCATTTAAAACCATCCAGTTTTTTACCCGATCGCCAAAGTGTTTGACACAGAGTGCTACATAATCAGCAAACCAATCGGTGACTTCCCTGTTGATCCATCCACCTCTTTGTTCCAGGGCATGCGGCAGATCCCAGTGATAGAGTGTTATCCAAGGTGTAATCCCTAATTCTAAAGAAAGATCGATGAGTTTATTATAGAAGTCAATGCCTGATGGATTGGCTTCTCCTGTACCTTGCGGTAGAATACGGCTCCAGGCAATGGAAAACCTGTAGTTCCTAATATTTAAGCTGTGCATCAAATGGAGATCTGCTATGTAGCGATTATAGAAATCGCAAGCAATATCTCCGTGCTGGTTTTTAAAGATCTTATTCTTTTTTTTTACAAAAGTATCCCAAATAGAAAGGCCTTTTCCATGTATATCATGAGCTCCTTCAATTTGGTAGGCGGCTGTAGAAACTCCCCAAATAAAATCTTCGCCAAAGGAATCTTTAGTTAAAATCATTTACGGAATTTATTTTCTCAAGTGGTGCAAATATCACTTATTTAAGTTGTTTTAATATTTGTGAAATCTAAGAGGAGAATAGAATGAACTAAACTGCACTAGAAAGATACGAAATAATACCCTTTGGAAGAAATGTGTGATCGTTTTCATAATTCAAATGTTTTAAACCACTGTTTACATTAATTTGCTTATATAAATTTACAAAGCATATGTTAACTGTGTATGAATTGATTATGAAGTTTTTGAGTATTGTCAGGGCTCTTGTTTTTTTAACTATTTCATCACCATATATTTTTTGATATACCGATCTGTGTTAAGGATTCAATAGTTGGTTCAGAGAGCAGATGGAGATCGCGTTGTTTTTGGAATTCTAAGAAAGCGGGCATATTTAATAATTCTTTTTGAATGGCCTCATTTTTATATTGTGACATATGGATAAAGGTGTTGCTGCCATTAACCTGGAATATCGTATATACAAATTGATGATTGTCCAATTCTTTAAACTCATCAAGAAAAATCTGAATGTTTTCTTTGTTCGCATCAACATAGTCTTCTTTGATGGTATAAGTCACTTTTATAGCTATCATGGGGTATCTTTATGAATGAATACTGGTTTATGTATTCGAAGATAATGAATTTGATGCTATGGAAAGTAAAAACTCCGAACGAACAATTGGATATTGTTCGTTCGGAGTTTTTACTTGAATCGAATGCTCAGCTTTTCACGGGTTACTTCTTAGTTTCAGTAACTTTACCACAGGTAAGCATCGCAGATCCATAGTAAGGATTTTTAATCGCCGTTTCATTGCTTAACCAATAGCCTTTTTTCATCGGGCAATATTGATAGTACACTGGTTGGCTGACCTTATCACTGCTTTTTACGATTTGCCACATGATCGTTGAAACTTCATTGAATGATGCACGCTGTTTTTCAAGATTGCCTGCTTTTGCTAATTTATCTACTTCAAGGGTTAAGTTATCTTTCAGTTTGAAAGCGCTTTCTGCTTTTACCACCTTCTGAAGTGCTTGAATGGATTCGGAAGCCTTTTTCTCATCACTGCTTACCAATGCATTTTTTACACCATAATATTTACTTAATAGTGTTTCTGTATTTTGGGCAAGTGCCACATGTCCAAATAGTGAAATTGCCAATATCAATAAGTTCTTTTTCATATCTATTTTCCGTTAATCATTTAAAGATAGTTTTAAAATTTTACTTTTGAACTGCTTCGTTATTTTCTCGATTTCTAAAGCAGAGGTTCTGTATTCTGTGTCTTTCAAAACTCGGCTTCACATTTTGCTATACCTGATGCTGACGAAGCTGTACTTCCTTTTCGCTTTCCTTTATTGATCTTATGTCAATATTAAAGTCTGCTGTATGGACTTTTCCATGTATTTTAAACTGCACCCACATCTTGTATTTACCAGCCTTTGTAATGTTTGTTTCTGCGTATATCGGGTATTGTACATGTGGTATGGGCCGGATCTGTAAAAATTCTTTATCCGTCTTATTGATCATTACAATATGAGCTGATGTTCCCAAATACTGTTCCAAACTACTGTTATACAGTTTCTTTTCGCATTTTTCGATGGCTATCTTTATACGTTGTATGTTGCCGGTTTTAAAATTATCGGTATTTTCAAGGTTAATTGTATAGTCATCTATGTAACATATCGGTTTTTTTGAAGTGACCTCACGAGAAGTCATATAGTACCCTTTCACTTCGATTTCTAACATGTTTAAGACATGTTCTTTGCCAAGAGGTTTAAAATAGGTGAACAAATGGTATTTTCCACCGTTATGAAAAGTCTGTGTTACAGCATAGCTACCGTCTTGCTGCAGCACTGGATGGATGTGTCTAAACCAATTAAGATCTTCACTAATGACCATGACATGAATGTTCATTTCATCAGAAATGTCCAATGCTACTTGTTTTTGGTTTTTTTTGATTGCAAATAGTAGTCTAACGGGATGTCCTGCTTCAATAATCTGTGGTAAAGTTGTTAATTGTACCTGATATTGATCTGGATTTTCCTGTTGAACAGATCTCAGATCCATTCCACATGTAGAACAGCTGTTGCCTTGAGTCCCGTTTACTTCGGGGGGCATAGGACAGGTGTATATGCTCATCTGAGGTGCATGGCGGTGGTTTTCCATATCTGAAGATTTGCTTTGGGTGTAATTGCGGAATTTCGATATGCTTCCGCAATTACTTAACCCAAAATTCTTAGTGTTTAAAGAATCTGTTTAATTCTTTTTTAAGATTTTAAAGGTTCGATTTTAAAACCTGATTTCTCTACGATCTCGATAACTTCCTGTTCCGATATCCCATCTGTCTTAACTGTAAGTACTTTATCTCTACTAGCAACGTCTACTTCCCAATGGTTAATACCCGTTTTATCAGTTAGAAAAGGAGTTACTTTGGTTACACAGCCACTGCAGTTAATATTGGTCTTGAATTGAAAATTTTGATTATTGCTTTCCATTTTATTTTATTTTTTAGCGTTTGTTTATAGTACAAATTTCAGTAAAAAAATACGGTGGCACTTTACGTTATTTGCTATTTGATTTGTAATATTTACTGATTATAGTCATGCTATTGATTATGCTGTTTTTATTATCGTGTCATGTGTAATCTTGCTCTCAATAGTATCCCGGATAGTGTTTAGACGGCATCATACTATTATGCGATGACAATGGAAACAGACTGATCTAAAGGATAGCTCTGGCAAAGTAGAATTTTACCTTCAGTGACTTCTTCATCCGAGAGGGCATAATTGTTTACCATTTTGATCTGGCCATTTTCTTGTATTGCCCAGCAAGAACCGCAGGTGCCTTTTTTACATGAACTGGGCACCTGAATGGCATGGGCACTAATGGCTTCTAAAAGGGATTGTCCTGGTTGTACATCAATGAGAGAAGTACACTCGTAGGTCTGTTCTTCATTGTCTCTGTAATGAGTCTCAAAGTAGCTGACCAGTATTTCTCTGTGCTCTTCGTTCTCGATAACGATGATCTTATCGGTTATGACCGGATCAAAATATTCGGTATGGATATTTGATTCGGGTATCTGTAAAGCGCGCAGTGTCTCACGATACAACTGCATCAGTTCTACTGGACCACATATGAAGTAATGAGCTTTATTTTTTTGCTTTATATACTGTCCGATCAAGCTTTTAATGATCGGTTGAGAAAATCGACCGGAGATACTGTTAATGCCTTTAATCTCTTTATTAAGACGCGTAAATGAATGAAAAATACGCAACTGCTTGTTCTTTTCCATTTCTTCCAGTTGGAATTTGAATATGGTATCCTCCGGGCTGCTGGTAGAATATAGCAACAGAGGGGGACAAGCTGTTTTAATAAGACTTTTTAGCATAGAGAACAAGGGTGATATTCCACTTCCACCTGCAAGAAAAACAAGTTCTGAATCAAGGATAATATGTTTCTTCAAGATAAAGTTGCCTATAGGTGCATCGATATCCCACTCGCTAATATTTTTTGCATTGTCCACTAGATAATTGCTCATTTTTCCACCAGCAACTCGTTTAACTGTAATGGACGGAAATTTATCGGCAGGTGCGGAGCTAAAGGAATAGGATCTCTGTAGGGGTTCTCCGTTAACAATACAGGAAATATTAAGATACTGACCAGGCTGATATTCAATCGTATCCTGGTCAGTACTGAAAAATATGGTTACAGCATCTTTAGTCTCCTGTATAACCTGATGCGTGGTCCATTTATATTTTTTCATATGGTTTTAACGTTTACTTTTTAAGTGTCTTAATGAAAATTACAGCCATGACTGCTGCAATGAGACATATGATGGAAGCTGCAAAAAAACCGGTTTGAAAACCTGTGTTCAAAGCGGTAGCTTCTGTGGCTCCTGTTGCTTTTATAGTATTGGTTTTTGCCGCGGAAATGGCAACTATTATAGCCAGTCCTAGAGCTGAACCGATTTGATAGCTGGTATTTACCAGACCGGAAGCAAGGCCGGTTTCCTCAGGTTTGGCACCTGACATCGAAGCGATAGTGCCAGGTATATACGTTAGTGACATACCTAAAGCGCCTAATAAAGATGCTGGCAATACATTGATTATAAATGTACCATCAGGAGGGATTGTGCTAAAAAGAAGGAGTGAACCTGCTAGGGCAAGCAGACCTGCTACCATATTTGCTTTGAAGCCAAATCGAGCGACTAATTTACCTGTAAGACCAACCATCAGAAACATGATCGCAATTGTCATCGGTAAAAGAGCAAGTCCACTATTGAAAGCTGTGTAATGCAGGGTTTGCTGCAGGTAAAGATTGAGAAAAAACCATAAGGGTATCCATGCTGCCGCTAATAATGCCATCACCACGTTACCTGATAAAAGATTAGGGACTTTAAAAATAGCAAGAGGAATTAAAGGCTCCCTTTTCTGTTTCTGTATGATAATGAAAATAATGAACAGCAACAATGATAAGCCCAGTAATCCAATGGTTTGGACTGATATCCAACCGGCATTTTCTGCAGATATAATAGCATATACCATCACAATAAGGGCTACCGTTGCTAAAATTGCACCGACGATATCTACTTTTCCTTTACGGGTAGTTCCTTTGAACAGTAGTTTTTGACTGAAAAATAATACAGCAAGTCCTACTGGAATATTAATTAAGAATAACCAATGCCACGAGAGCCATTCGGTTATGGCTCCACCAAGGAATACACCGGCTGAACCACCTGCAGCAGCAGAAGCCCCCCAGAAACCTAATGCTTTATTGAGTTCTTTGGGATCGGTAAATTTGGACAGTACTAAGGTAAGTGCTGCAGGGGCTATAAGTGCAGAGCCTAAGCCCTGTAAAGCTCTTCCGGTATTGAGGGCGGCCTCTGACCAGGCCACACCCGCTAAAAGTGACGCTCCTGAGAGAATGGCAAACCCCCACATGAAAATCTTACGTGCGCCAAAGAGATCGGATAAACGTCCTCCTAGCAATAAGAAACCTCCAAATAGAATTACATAGGCATTAAAAATCCATTGTAAGCCACTTTGTGAGTAGCCAAGATCGGCTTTTATTGCCGGTAATGCCACGCCAATAATAGAAGTGTCCATGATCACAATAAATTGTGCGGTACATAGTAAAAATAGTGCTGCCCAGCGTTTACTGTACGGAGCAGTTGGATTTATGGTACCTGTTTTATTTTTATTCATTTTTTATTTAATTAATGGTAAGTAATTATAGGCTTAGCTGCCCAACAGCATGTTTTAATTTTACATGTAGAACCTGTATCTTATATATCGCATTGAGGTTGTTGATCTTTGCTTGTGTCAATGCCAGTTCAGCATCTGTCAACTCAAGTCTTGACCCCAGACTGTTTTTGAAACGGTCATCTACCATCTGATGGTTTAATGTGGCAGACTGCACCGTTTTTTCTTGGATGTTTAATTGGTTAACTGCTTCCTTCCACTGACTGATCAACGTTGCCAGCTCGGTTTTAACTTCATCTTTTAAATCGCTTAATCGTATTTCTTCCTGTCTCATTTTGATTTTGGACTGGTTGATTTTGGACTTGGTACGGTTGCCATTGAAAACAGATACTGTAAGCTGGAGCCCTAAGAAGGATGTTCTGGGTAATGCATATTGACCAAACTTAAAATTATCCGCTTGTGCCTGCAGCTGATACTGACCGATTAGAGAAAGCTGTGGCAATAGCTCAGCTTGGATCACCTTCATATTTTTCTGTTGCAGTTCTATGGTAAGTTCTTGAATATTGAGATCTTTTCTGTTTTTTTCGGCAATAGCCAATGCGGCATCAACTTGATGAAACTCATGCTGACTTGTTTCGATGTTCAGTTCTAGATTATCAGATAGCTCAATTTCTGCAGGATCTTCTAGTCCGATCAGTCTTTTGAGTTCAATGCCTGCTACCGTTACATTATTTTTTAAGTAAGAAACGGATGATTCCAAATTTGCGACAGCAACGAAGCTTCTTAATGTATCTGATTTTAAACCTCTGCCTTGGGCTAATAATGAACGGGAATCTTGCAGTGCTTTTTTATTTCTCTGAAGACTTTGTTCTAGTAGATCAAGCTGACTGTTCATCATCAACATATCAAGATAACGTGTAGAGACCAAAAGGGCAATCTGGCTTTTGAGGTCAGCTGTTTTTTCATTTTGAATCGATTCATTAATCTTTGAAGCTTTTGTCAGATGATGCGTACCAGGTGCAAGAATGGGCTGGTTGAGGGTAGCAAAAACATGATAGACATTTTTACCACCGACAGCCACATCTTGTACTGCTTTATCAGTACCTGCAAATGAACCCGGGAGGAAGATAACCTGTCTGTCAAAATAGCGTGAGTATGCAGCATTAGCCGAGATACTCGGAAGTAATCCACCTTTGACTTCATTGGTTATTTCTCGTGCATGGATTTCTTCCAGTATTTGCACCTGTATTGCTTTATTTCCCTGTTTTGCCATTTCCAAAGCATCTTTGAGTGCCAGCATTTTTTTCTGGGCATGCAATGGTTTACTGCTACCAATGAGTAGCAGTAGGGTAACGATATATAGGATATTTGTTTTCATTGAATTATAATTTGTGGTGATGTTCACTTGTTACGGTATACATGCTTTTCCTTTATTTTTTGCTAAGCAAATCGCTGCTTATTGCGGAGGAAATGAAACCATCATGAGCATATTTTTTCCCTTTTAGATTTATTTGTAACCCTATTCAAGATTTTTCGATCGCTTCATCGTTTTTTTTGTGTGGGTATGCTCATGATCTGTTTCAGTTTAACTTAATGTTGTATTTCGATAGCGCGCTCTTCAGTTGGTTCCTCAACAACAGCTTTTGGAGTTTTCTTACTTGATAAATACGAGTAAACTGCCGGAATGATAAATAGGGTGAGGATACCTGAAAAGACAAGTCCTCCGGCAATCACGATTCCTAATGACTGGCGGCTATTGGCTGTCAGTGCAATGGGTAATGCACCAAATATCATGGCAAGAGACGTCATAAGGATCGGTCTAAAACGCTGCTCTGCAGCTTGAATCGCAGCATCGTATTTCGAAAGGCCTGTTTCCTTGAGGTGGTTGGCAAATTCAACGATCAGAATTCCGTTCTTAGTAATCAGTCCTACTAATGTGATAATCCCGATCTGGCTAAATACATTTAAACTCTGCTCATACCAGTAAAGACTAAGCACTGCTCCAGCAATTGCCATGGGTACGGTAAGCATAATGGTAAGTGGATCGCGCATGCTTCCAAATTGTGCTGCCAGAATCATATAAATAAGTACGAGTGCCAGGATGAGCGTAAAGGTGATATTGCCTTGACTTTCGGTATAATCTCTGGACTGACCGGCAAGTGAACTTTTGAATGTTTCGCCCAGTACTTCTTTTTTTATTTTTTCGATTTCCTGTATACCTTCTGCGAGACTTACTCCTGGCGCTGTTGCCGCAGATACAGTTGCTGATGTATACTGATCATAGCGATAAATGGCCGCCGGACTAACGGCTTCTTCCATTGTTATCAGGTTATTAAGTGGAATCATCTGTCCTGAAGTTGAACGGACATAAATCGTATTCAGGTCGCTTTTATCATTTCTGTACTGGCGGTCTAATTGTCCGATCACTTCGTACTGACGGTCGTTACGTAAGAAATATCCGTAACGCTGTCCTGAGAACGAGAGTTGTAAGGTATGGGCTATTTCTTCGATGGATACGCCCATCATAGAAGCTTTTGCACGATCGATATTTACTTTCACCTCAGGTTTGTTGATCTTAAGATCAGCGTCAATGAATAGCAGTTTTTTACTTTGGCGTGCAGCAGCCAGGAATTTTGGAAGCACGGTAGTCAGACTATCTAAGTTCGGAGCCTGAAGAACATATTGAATAGGCATACCACCACCATAACGGGTTCCGATTGTTGGAGGTAAATAAGGGAAGAGCAGAAAGCCTCTAAATTTACCCGCAGCTGCTCCATATTGGTTATATAGATCCTGAATGCTGGATTTTCTTTCCTTTGGATCTTTAAGATAGATACTCTGCACAGCTACGTTGACCGGTGCTGGGGCCGGAATGAATGAAATAGCGACCATGGAGTAGGTTTGGTACAATCCCTCGGTCGAGTCATTTACATACTTTCCAACTTCGGTCATGTGTTTTTTCATATAATCAAAAGAGACACCTTCAGGAGCTATAGCGATGAGGTTCATGTTGGAACGATCTTCTACCGGAGCTAGTTCTGAAGGAAGTTGCTTACCTATAGCATAAATAAGCAGGGTAGTGCCAGTTAAGAAGACCCAAGCTAACCATCGAACGCGCATAAATGCAATCAGTAAATATGCGTAGCCATTGTTTAGACTAACGAAAAAGGGTTCGGTGACGCGATAGAACCAACTCGGTTTTTCTTTTTTCTTCAAAAAGTATGCACTTAGCATAGGGGTCAGTGTAAGCGCTACAAATGCTGAGACCAATACTGATCCTGATACGACAATGGCAAATTCTTTGAAAAGTTGTCCACTGATTCCACCCATAAAAATAATGGGTAAAAATACGGCTGCTAACGTAATTGTCGTGGAAATAACCGCAAAATAAATCTCTCTTGTACCTTTAAATGCCGCCTGAATAGGGGACATACCCTCTTCAATTTTTTTATAAATATTTTCTAACACGACAATCGCATCATCTACGACCAGTCCAATGGCAAGTACCAATCCAAGAAGTGTCAAGATATTGATCGTGAAACCGGCAATATACATAATGAAAAATCCGGAAAGAATGGATACCGGAATGGCAAGAACGGGAATAATAGTAGATCTCCAGTCTCTCAGGAATAGAAAGATAATCAAGACCACGAGTCCGAATGCTATGAATAACGTTTCTTCGACCTCTTTAATGGATTCGCGTACGGAGCGCGTATAGTCGAACCCTACGATCAAACGATATTCTGAAGGAACTTCTTTTCTTAATTGATCTAACCTTCTGTAAAACTCATCGACTACTTCTATGGCATTTGCTCCACGTTGTATCTGAATAGCAACACCGACACCGATACGGTTCAGATTTCCTGTTTCGTTGATGATGGCTGTACGTTCATTCTCTTCTCCTAATTCGGCTGATCCAATATCTTTTAATCTTATGATGGTATTGTCAACTTGCTTAATGAGCATTTCTTCAAAATCTTTTACAGAAGTTAGGCGTCCCATCGTCCGGATGCTAAGCTCACTGTTGTTTCCTTCGATTCGACCTGCCGGCAAGTCAATATTCTCGCGGAGTAATGCTTGTCTTATATCGGCAGGAGTAAGTTGATATGCCGCAAGTTTTGCTGGTTCAAAGCGCAATCGCATAGCATACTTATGCTCGCCTACGATGGCTACATTATTAATACCAGGGATAGACTGCATTCTATCTTTGATAGTCGTAGAAGCAAGGTGACTTACTTCTTTTATATTTTTGGTGTCGCTTTCCACTTCCAGGAATGCCACCAGATTGTCTGGTGATGATGCCTTTTGTACGATTGGTGGATCGACATCGCTCGGGAGCTGTTTACGAGATTTGGAGACTTTGTCTCTAACATCGTTCAGCGCATCCTCAATGTCAATTTCCCGATTAAATTCGATGGAAATAACACTTACCTGTTCTCGCGATTCGGATGATATGGTCCGTATGCCACTTGATTCGGCAATGGATTCTTCCATCGGTCTGGTCAGTTTAGATGCAATTACATCTGGACTTGCACCAGGATAGAAGGTAATGACCGTAATGACGGGTGGTTCTGTTAACGGGAATTCGCGGATACCTAATTGTTTCCATCCTATTATTCCTAATATGACGATAAGGAGAGAAAATACCCCGGCCAAGACGGGTTTTTTTATACTTAAATCTGATATACTCATGAAGCTAAGATTTGAAATTAATTAATTTGACAGGACTGCTTTTACAGGGGTACCGTCTCCTAAGCGCAGCATATTGGAAACAATGATGCTGTCGTTTGGCATGATACCAGACGTTATGATTGCGTCCTTTTCTGTTCTGTTACTTACGGTGACTGCCATTGGTTTTGCAACCCCATTTTTGATAACAAAAACAGCATAGCCTTTTTCACCTGGTGCTAAAGCCTCAGTTGGAACTGTTATTCCTTTTGCACCTTGATTATTTACTTGGAAGTACACTTTAGCCGATAGACCTGCCCGGAATTGTCCGTCAGCATTATTTGTTATTGCTTGTACCTGTAAGCTTCTGCTTTGTGCTTCAAGCCCTGGTTCTGTAGCTGTTATTGTAGCGAAATATTCGGTATCGGATAATTCGGATGTAAACTTAATTTTGCTTCCTGTCTTTATTAATGGTAAGTATTTTTCTGGGACAGAGAAGTTGATCTTAATAGCGCTTTGATCCTGTAAGGTCACGAGTGTCTCTCCGGGAGATACATAGGCTCCGAGATGTACTTTTGAAATACCAATTTTCCCGGAGAATGGCGCCCGGATTATGGTCTTTTCTAAATCTACTCGAAGCAGCTGTTCTAGTGCGTTTAAAGATTCGAATCGCATAACGGCCTCATCATATTCTTGCGGTTTTACGGTTTCGGTTTTTAATAGATTGCCAAGTCTTTCTTTATTCAATTTAGCGAGATTCAATTCGGCACCTACTTGTTTCAAACGGGATCTGATATCGGCATCATTGAGTTTGTAAAGTACGGTTCCTTGACTGATATAACTACCGTCTTTAAAAGATACCTGAGTAATCTTCTGAGGGAGCTCGCCAACTATGGAAACTTCTCGATAAGGCATCATGGTGCCGACGAC
Source organism: Sphingobacterium sp. MYb388 (assembly GCF_037479535.1). Taxonomy (NCBI): domain Bacteria; kingdom Pseudomonadati; phylum Bacteroidota; class Sphingobacteriia; order Sphingobacteriales; family Sphingobacteriaceae; genus Sphingobacterium; species Sphingobacterium sp. MYb388. The sequence goes on from NZ_JBBGYV010000002.1 coordinate 699,561, forward strand.
GGCTTCTTTTTGATCGAGTTGCTCTTCCTGTGCGATGATGATATCTACGGGTAATTTACTGGCATCTGCGGATGGTGTTGGTGCTTTTTCTGACGTTTTTTCTTGTTTATTTTCACAAGAAACAAGTAAGATGCTTAGTATGGGAATTAAAATTCCTAATCTTTGTATTGTGTATTTGTATAACATGTTTTGATGTTTTATTTTTAACAATCGATTAAATTTCATTGCCAAAATTAGATACAAATGCGACCGTACTTTTACAGAATTACAGATAAGAGTTATGATATTTATTTTGATGTTTTATATCGTTTTTTGCTGAATGGCGTGAGTGGAATCGCTTAACATCTTGGCAAAAAATAGGAACTCCTGTTTATGTATATAAACAGGAGTTCGAATAAATATTTGAATTAATTAATGCGGTCTATTACCGCTAATTTTCTTTAGCAGTTTTCTAAACTTGGTTTTTATTTTTTGATTGCTCTTCTATAATTGCTAGTTTATTGCGTTTCATTCTTTTATAATGGGAAGATGTAAAACCTGTGTATTTCTTCAACTGGTTTGACAGGTGTGCAGGACTACTGTACCCTAGACTATAGGCAATTTCAGATAAGGAGAGTTGTGTATAAAATAACAGTTCTTTTACTTTCTCTATCTTCCTTGAGATAATGAATTTTTCAAGTGTCCATCCTTCTGAGGATGAGAATAGTGCACTTAATGAATCATAATCTTTACGTAATTCGTCGCGGATAAGTGTTGAGAATTTAATGCGTTCGCCAGTGTCTAATTGTTTTTGAATGCCTTTTTCTACAGCGCTTTTAATCTGCGAGATGAGTCTCTGATCTTTGTTATATAGTAAATCAAAACCATACTTCTGCAACATGGTTTTGATAACTTGCTCTTCAAGGATTTTATCCCTTACTTTTAGAATTACTTCACCTAAGCGTATGTCGGAAATCTCCAGACCAAGCTTTGGTAATTCTTCTGACAGAATGTATATGCACCTATCGCACACCATTCCTTTGATTAATAGTTTCATGGATAAAATAAATGTTTAATATTGATTGTGTTATGTGATCAAAATTGCGTTTTTATCAGTAATAAAATATTACGTTATTTCTTGTTTATTTTATGAAATTTTAAGAATCATGAAAATAATCGACAAATTTATTAGCATTAAAAATTACAAACTAAACAAGTAAAAGCAGCAATAATTTACGATCAATCATGCAGATTTTTGTATGAAGTAAAAACGCAAAAAAAATGAAAAATAGACAAAATACGGAAGATCAAATTTTAAATGTGCTTAAAGATTATGAATCAGGAAAAAGTGGTTCGGAGCTGTTTGCTAAATATGGTGTATCAGGGACAAATATTTTTGAACTGAAGAAAAAATATAAGGACTTAGGGACAGATATCTTGAAAGAGTTTATAGATCTACATGACGAAAATTATAGGTTGAAAACGATGTATGCTGATTTAAGTTTGCAATATCGTAAACTGAAAGATGTATTAAAAGAGGATTTCTAAATGAAATATCCGATAAGTAGTATCTGTCGGGAAAAAGTGTTCAATAAAGTAGGTGTAAACAGGGTGTTATTATTAATCAGCTATAATCTAAACATAATTTCAGGGATACTTTATTGTGTTTTAAGGTATCCCTGAGATTTAAAATCTTTTAATTGCCACAACAACCTGTTGCGCAATTTGAGTCTTGTGTGATGTTATCAGCGACTTTATAACCCGCTTTTTCAATCGTTTCAATTACCTCCTTTTTTTCATTGTCATCTTCATAGTTGATGAACAACTTGCCACTTTCAATTTTTTCGATTGTAATGCCTGCGATACCTTGCACAGCACTGTTCACTCTTGTTTGGCAATGAGCACTCTGCATGTCTGGTATACTCAATTCTATTTTTTTCATTTTTAACTAATTTTGATATAGCAAATTACCGGATAGTTATTGAATCCTATATTACACTTTTTCCTATTTGATTTGCGATATTTACTGATGGAATGGTGTATTGTGTCGAAGTCGAGACTGTTCTCTGTAATTGATGAAGGTGGTTCAATAGAAAAGGCGGCCCTTAATGATGGAACCGCCGATTTAAATATTGTGCTTTTTATTTAAAGTCGAAATTATAGTTACTGTTTTTTTGCAATAGGTGTGTAGCCGGGAAGATTCGTTACTCTTATCGTATCGATCCCTTCCAAAGACCATGTAATAGGAAGCATGGTCATATAGCCGCATTTCGGACATTGGTCTCCTTCTATACCGATCATCTCCTTATGTGATGGACAACCTGTAATAAAATTACCATTTTTATCAAGTGCGTGACCGAGTTCATTTTCGTACTTGTTTACTCTTTTTGTTGCCCCATTATTCTGAGCAACTTCCGTATGATTGGGAGTATCTCCATCTTGATGATCATGTCCTTTTTTTGCACTTGTGTTATCGCTGGCACAAGCTGATAAAAATGCAATTGCCAAGGTCAGTATCGCTATTATAAATTTGTTTATTTTCATATTGTTACGATTAATAGTTTATCATCTTCTAGCTCTTATTGGGTTATTTTTTCCATTTTAACCGCAAGCTATTGCTTACCACACTTACACTGCTTAGGGCCATTGCTGCTCCAGCAAACATGGGATTGAGCAAGAAACCATTGATCGGAAAAAGAATTCCTGCAGCAATGGGAATGCCGATAAGATTATAGATAAATGCCCAGAACAGGTTTTGCTTAATTGTTGCTACAGTCTGTTTCGAAAGACGTATAGCCTGTGAGATTTTTGACAAGTCGGATGAAATAATAGTCATTTTGGCGACATCCATTGCTATATCACTTCCCTTACCCATGGCAATACTGACATCTGCCGTAGCTAGTGCGGTACTGTCATTAATACCATCGCCTACCATTGCTACTGTTTTACCTTCTTGTTGTAGTTTTTTTACAAAATCAGCTTTATGTTGCGGTAGTACTTCGGCCTTGTAGTTCGCTATACCGGTCTGCTGTGCGATGGCTTTTGCGGTTGCTTCATTATCTCCTGTGAGCATATACAATTCGATACCCATCCGTTGCAATTGTTTAATAGCTGCAATAGAGGTTTCTTTAATTTTATCTGAGATTGCTAACACTGCCAATGCTTGTGTACTATCTGCAAACCAGATGACCGTTTTAGATTGTTCACTCCATTTATCGGCCTGAAGCCGCAGTTCATCTGCAATTATGATGTTGTTTTCAAGGAGTAATTTTCTATTACCTGCCCAATAATTTTCATTATTGTAACCTGCTTTTGCACCTTTGCCTGTTATACTTTCAAATGTGCTTAGTGAAACGGGAGCTGTACCTGCCATATGTTTAACGACTGCTTCAGCTAAAGGGTGTTCAGACTGTTTTTCTAAACTGAATAAAATCTGCTTTACTGTTTCATCCTCATTTAACCATTTGATACCGGTAACCTGTGGTTTTCCTTCAGTGATGGTTCCAGTTTTATCTAAAACAATCGCATTTACTTTTTTTGCTAATTCAAGACTTTCAGCATCTTTAATCAAAATTCCATTTTCTGCTCCCTTACCAACACCGACCATAATTGCGGTAGGTGTAGCTAATCCCAAAGCACATGGACATGCAATCACTAATACTGTTACTGCAGCCAGAAGACCCTGTACTAAACCGCTTTCTCCACCTAATACAATCCATAACACAAAAGTGATAAGCGCAATGCCAATAACTACGGGAACGAAGATACCTGCGATTTTATCGACAAGTTTTTGTACAGGAGCTTTGCTTCCTTGTGCATCCTGAACCATTCTGATGATTTGAGCAAGCATTGTTTCCTTACCAACTTTGACCGCGGTAAATTGGAAACTTCCCTTCTGATTGATGGTTCCTGCAAATACTTTCTCATTTTCGATTTTCAACACAGGAACAGGTTCTCCACTTAGCATGCTTTCATCCACATACGAATTACCTGATTTTACTATACCGTCTACAGCAATTTTTTCTCCCGGCTTTACTAATATAACATCGCCTGCATTTACATCTTCAATTGCTGTTTGTTTCTCAGTACCGTCAGATTGTATCACCATCACTGTTTTAGGTTGTAATCCCATCAGTTTTTTTATAGCCGACGAGGTGTTTCCTTTCGCTTTTTCTTCAAGTAGTTTTCCTAAGAGAATAAATGCGATGACCACGGCAGCAGCTTCAAAGTAAACGTGTGCGTGTAATCCTCTTGCATGCCAGAAGTCGGGTGCAATCATATTGAATACACTGAATATATAGGCTATACCTGTGCTTAAGGCTACTAGGGTGTCCATATTGGCCGAACGGTGTTTTGCTTGTTTCCATGCATTGATATAAAAATCTTTACCTAACCATAGGACAACTGGTGTGGCAAAAAACCACATGATTTCATTGCCATAGGGCATATCCATAAAAAACATACCGATAGTCACTACAGGAAGTGAAAGTAGGATCGCCCAAATGGTTTTATTTTTTAGTGTACGGAATTTCTTTTCATGTATTGCCTCTAACGTCTCCTGTTCTTTGGCTTCGTCTTCAATGAGTAAATCGAATCCGATGGACTGCACTGCTTTTTGGAGCGCTAATGGGTTGGTCATATTGGGAAGATACTCTACGGATAGTCTTGCTGTAGCAAAATTGACAGCTGCATTGACGACGCCGTCAGCATATTTAACACCGCTTTCTGCACTGATGGCACAAGACGCACAGGTCATATTAAGGACAGGAAAGGATTGTTTTACAGTAGTAACGCCATAACCTAAATCCTGGATGGCTTTAACAGCCGCCGTCACGGTATCGGTATCATTGACCGTTATCGTTGCACGTCGATTGTTTAGCTCTACTTTGTGGCTTTCAATACCTTTGACCTGTGCTAATCCTTTATCTATAATCAAAGCACAATGTTCGCTGTCTACATCTTCTAAAGGAAGGAATATTGGTTGCCTATTATTCGTTGCCATATTTTGTATCTTTTATTTTATGATACAAAGTTGAGAACAATTAAGGTTTTGGGTATTGCACTTTAATGGAAAAGAGTTGTAAGATTTACACCTCGTCCAACGGTGTTCTTTTGTCTTCTTTGATCTGCTTGAACTGACTTGGTGTAAGCCCTGTTACTTTTTTGAACTGGTTGCTTAAGTATGCAACACTGGAATAGTTAAGGCTGTCAGCAATTTCGCTTAAAGACAATTCGTCGTATCCTAACAGTTCTTTGACTTTTTCAATCTTTTGGGCAATAAAGTATTTTTCGATCGTCGTGCTTTCAACTTCTGAGAATAGGTTTGAAAGATAATTATAATCATGTTGTAACTTATTGCTCAAAATATCGGATAGGTTATTTTTTGTTTCACTGTCTTGGTAATGTACCAACTCAATAATAACGTTTTTGATACCCTCAATGATTTGACTTTTTTTATCGTCAATGACTTCAAATCCTCTTGCTAATAGATTTTCATTCAGCATTTTAATTTGATCGTCCGATAATTCTTGCTTCAAAGCCACTTTTCCAAGGGTCACATTTTCTGTCTGAATGTCAAGTTTTTTTAATTCACTCTGTACCACCATGATACAGCGGTCGCATACCATGTTTTTTATATATAGTGTTGCCATATCTTTTCTTTATATGCTAAAATAATGTATGAAATCGAACAGGTAAATGTACAATTAATATTTATAGGTCATCAATTTTTTAAAAATTTGACGCTATTCCTAATTGCATATGCTTGTTGTTTATAAAGGATTAATGGGTATCATACTGCGACCCCTAATCGACATATGCATTGTTCGTTAAACTTCCTCTTTGATAAGAATCGGTTAGGGGTATTCTGTCTTTCTAGGATAAGTTTTTAGAGTTAGAGGAAGGTTTGCCGATATTTCTGAGGGCTGATTCCTATTAATTCTTTGAATAGGTTTGAAAAAGTCGGAATACTGTCGTAACCGATTCTGTAAACAATTTCACTAATATGCAGTGATTGATCTTCTAATAATTCTAATGCGAGCTGCATACGGCTTAATTTTATAAACTGAAAAATGGTTATATCTGTTTCTTTTTTAAATTGTCTTGACAATGTCCGCTCGGGAATATTTACGTGTTTGGATAAGGATGTTATTGTAATCTGTTCACTGATTGATTGCGTAATATATTCAACAACTTTTAGGAGTGACTCGGATTTTGGTGGTTGTGCATGAAGTTTTAGGGGGCTGACTAATATATATGATAACATTTTTTTTAAAGACGCTAACCCAACTTCTTTCATTTCTTTATCGGACCAATGTTGAACGCCAAAGGCTAGAAGATTATCAAGTAAGTTTGATGGAGAGAAAATAGCGATATTTCCCCAATGTGCAATAGGGTAGTGTTCCTTATTCAAATCAAGAAAGATCGTCTTGAGTTTTAAATTGGGCGATCTTGATATTAATTTATGTTTGATATGTGCGTCAACATAAGCGTAGTGGCGGGCAGGGATACAAAAACTTCCCTTTTCCGAGTAGAGATATACGGCGCTCATTTCGGGGGAGATCAGCTGTGCTTTTTCATGATCATGTATCTCGGTATTAAATTGACCAAAATACCGGATCTCAATATTTCCATCTTCAATAACTTTTGTACAATCTAGTGTTGATATATAAGCTTTTGGCATAATTAGATAAGTATTGCTCTATTTTCAAATATAACAAAATAAAATCTGTCTTTATTTTTGGGAAAAAGAAATAGGATGAATAAGAAAAAAATAGATATTTTCGATACAACTCTTCGCGATGGCGAGCAGGGACCTGGGTGCTTGCTGACTCTTCAATCAAAACTGGAAATAGCCGAACAGCTTGAATTTCTCGGTGTTGATATTATAGAAGCCGGTTTCCCTGTGAGTTCTCCTGCCGATTTTAAAGCCGTACAGGAAGTTTCAAAATTAATTAAAAATGCTAAAGTGTGCGCATTGGCAAGAGCTCGTGAACTGGATATTGACATTGCGGTTGATGCCCTCAAAAATGCAGTGTGCCCTCGTGTGCAACTTGGTATCGGGACTTCGGATATTCATATTAAAAATAAATTTAATAGTACCAGAGATGAAATTTTAGCCGTAGCATTTAAAATGGTGAGGTATGCGTCAAAAAAAATTGAAGAGGTGCAATTTTTTGCTGAGGATGCTGGTAGAGCTGATAATTTATTCTTAGCAAAAATGGTTGAAAATGTAATTGATGCGGGAGCAAAGGTTGTTAATTTACCAGATACAAATGGATTTTGCACACCATTTGAATATTATGAAAAGATAAAATTTGTGATTGACACTGTTCCGAATATTCATAAAGCTAAAATCTCTGTCCATTGCCATAATGATCTGGGAATGGCAACTGCAAATACGATCGCAGGTCTGCTGGCTGGCGCTAGCCAAGCGGAAGGCACTGTAAATGGTGTTGGTGAAAGAGCTGGAAATGCCGCTTTGGAGGAAATCATTATGACGCTTATGATCAAAGATCTACCAGTGTATACGACTGTGAATCCGATCTATATTAGTAAGTTGAGTAAAATGGTCGAGAGGGCTATGTCGAATGATGTTCAGGCGAATAAGGCTATTGTTGGGAGAAATGCATTTGCGCATTCTTCGGGAATTCATCAAGATGGTGTACTGAAGGACAGAAGCAATTATGAAATAATCGATCCTGCGATGATCGGTTTCGAGTTACCGGATCTTATACTGACAGCCCGAAGCGGTAGAGCTGCATTGAAAAATAGGATGCAAACGCTAGATATACAATTTGTAGAAAAGGAATTTGAGTTGTATTATGACTGTTTTTTGCGGTTAGCGGATACTAAATCTATTGTAACTGATGCTGATCTAGTGGATTTATGTCGTGATATTAATAAGGGATAAGCTGACGCATTGAATTTCCTGATTCTTCATAGCATATGATAGGATCATTTTTTAACATATGTAAAATTTATAATCAATGCTTTTGGTCAATTTTGTACTCCGCATGATAGGTTGATTACAATAGATGTATAAAATTGAATTGATTATAAATGAGTAAGTATGGATCTTAAGAAGATATTAGTGGAAATTTATCCATTGCCTGAAGAATCGATTTCGAAGTTGCTGCTATTAATTCGAGAAGTTCATTTTCCAAAGGGGCATATTATTATTAAAGCTAATAAAATCGAAAAGTCGATATATTTTATCAAAAAGGGAATTGTTCGAGCTTATGCTGAGCATGAAGGTTTACAACGTACTTTTTGGTTCGGTGAGGAAGGTGAAACTATTCTTTCCATGAAAAGCTATGCTGAAAATGAAAGGAGTTATGAATTTATAGAATTAATGGAACCTTGTCAACTTTATGAACTTGAGATAAAAGCAGTAAAACATTTATTTAACGAAGATATTTACATTTCTAATTGGGGTCGAAAACTTGCTGAAAAGGAATTGATAAAAGTTGAAAATAAATTGATATCCCGGGAGATACAATCTGCAAAAGAAAGGTATGAGTTGTTGGTGAGTAAAAATCCGAGTTTATTGCGTCGGATACAATTGAAATATTTGGCCTCTTACCTGGGGATAACGCAAGTTACGCTAAGTAGGATCAGAAAAAAAAGTTAGGGCAATATTATTATAACGCATTTAATAATGAACGTTTTATTTGCTGCAAGGAGTAATTATAAAAGGGTTTTCATCCAATTGGCTGAAAACCTTTTTGTTATTTTAGTTCGGAGGTCTGGTACTGCTGGATTCATTAAGAAAGAACTTATTTGTATGTAGGTATTATTTAACATATGTAAATTTTTATCTGTTTTTGATTTATCAATTTTACACCCATATTAAATATGATTTGCTAAATAAACAAAATTCAGATATGGAAAAAACGATAGGATCGGTTAGGCAGTTTCTTGAAGCTAATTTTTTACATTTTAATGCGGCGAGTCTGGTTGACGCAGCGAAAGGTTATGAAGCTCATTTGGAGCAGGGGGGTAAAATGTTGGTTTCATTAGCCGGAGCAATGAGTACTGCTGAGCTGGGAATTTCATTGGCAGAAATGATTCGACAGGATAAAATCGCGATCATAAGCTGTACGGGTGCTAACCTCGAGGAAGATATTATGAATTTGGTTGCACACTCGCATTATAAAAGAATTCCAAATTATAGGGACTTAACTCCTCAAGATGAGTTAGATCTTCTTAAAAGTAAATATAACCGCGTGACGGATACTTGTATACCGGAAGAGGAGGCATTCCGGAAAATACAGGTTCATATTGAGAAAATCTGGAAAGATGCTGAGCAAGCTGGTGAAAGATTTTTTCCGCATGAGTATATGTATAAACTTTTATTAAGTGGTGTTCTTAAGGATGTATATGAAATTGATCCTAAAAACTCCTGGATGCTTGCCGCAGCGGAAAAGAATCTACCGATTGTGGTCCCAGGATGGGAGGATTCGACTATGGGAAATATCTTTGCTTCCTATGTTATAAAAAATGAATTAAAATCATCAACGGTTAAGAGCGGTATTGAATATATGGTCTGGTTAGCTGACTACTATGCGAAGCATGCTATTGATCAAGGTATCGGTTTCTTTCAAATTGGAGGTGGAATTGCGGGCGACTTTGCGATGTGTGTAGCGCCAATGCTGGAGCAGGATCTTGAAATGGAAAATATTAAAAAGTGGCGATATTATTGTCAGATCACAGATTCAACTACTTCGTTTGGTTCGTATTCCGGATGTATCCCGAATGAAAAAATAACCTGGGGTAAACTGGACGTGGATACTCCTAGTTATGTTATTGAGTCCGATGCAACAATAGTTGCTCCTTTGATCTTTGCCTATCTTTTAAATCGATAACATATTTCTTCATTATGGTGTGCATCTCGTGATGCACACCATAAATCTAAAATTTTTAATAATTGAATAATGCATGATATCAAAAATCTGAGATGGTTCTGTTTGTTTCTTTTCACACTGTTTGTGTCTGTATCAAAGGGGAATGCTTCGGATGCAAAGAGTTCTCAAAAGGAAAATATAGATCGCTTCATACAGCACCATCTGGAGGATGACTATTATTTTTCGTTGTTTAAAGACGAAGAGAATAACCTCACTTATGGATTTCCTTTGCCAGTGATATTAATAGATGAGGGTATTAACATATTTTCATCATCTAGGTTTATCCATACGGATGGTCCTGTCAAGATCGGGGATAAGTTTTATCGTATAGATCATAATAAAATTTATCGAACTGATGGGAATGGCGATAAGCTAGTTGAAGCTAATAAATTTGTAAAACCGATCGATTTGTCTATGACAAAAAATGTTGTTGGTTTGATTTTGACTGCTGGTTTAATGTTTTTTATGTTTATAGCATTGGCAAGATCATACCGGAAAAATAAGTTGCCACAGGGATTTGGACGAGTGTTAGAGCCTCTTATTATCTATGTGCGCGATGAAATGGCTAAGCCTAATATCGGCTCTAGATATCAGGAGTTTTTGCCTTATCTTCTTTCTGTTTTCTTTTTAATATGGATTTTAAATCTGATTGGGTTAACTCCTTTAGGTTTTAATGTTACTGGAAATATTACGGTGACATTATGTTTGGCTTTATTTACTTTAATCATTACCAATATGAAGGCATCTAGGAGTTATTGGAAGCATATTTTCTGGATGCCAGGTGTTCCAATTCCTTTTCGTATCGCATTGATGCCGATTGAGGTTATCGGAATTTTTACCAAAGCTTTCTCCTTAATGATCCGACTGTTCGCCAATAATGTAGCTGGTCACACTGTTATTATGGGGCTTATTGCAATTATTTACTTATTGAATAATCAATTGACATTGGGGGGAAGTATTGTTGTTTCACTTTTACTGACGTCCTTTTTGTTTATTATCAAGTTATTGGCGGCATTTTTACAAGCTTATATCTTTACAATGCTTTCCTCTCTTTTTATTGGACTGGCGGTGCAAGAGGATGAGCATCATTAATTCTTGACGGGGGCTAACTTCAGCTTAGACATATTTTTTTTCCTAACAACTTCGTACCGCTCATAACAAAGGAGCGGTACGAAGTTGTTTTTAATAAGGACAGGTTTACATCAGTCCAAATTTCAATCCGATAAAAAAAGTTCTTGGTCGACTAGGACCATAAATATAATTACTGTCTCTATTTTTACCGATATCAAAATCTTTCTGATATTGATTGAACATATTCTGAATACCGATATTGAATTGAAGATCCTGCTTAATTTGTTTTAAGGTAAATCGATAGGATAATTTGATGTTATTTTCTAAAAATGTGGGTGAGGTGTTAAGGACATCCTGATCAATGCCTGGGGCACCTGCAAAATGAGGTACTTTCATCGGACCAGTCAAAACTCCTGATAAAACGGCATTGAAGCGATTCTGGGGCCAAAAACTGAGTGTATAATAACCGTAAAGATCGGGCGAACGCAGATATTTTCTTGTTCCTGAAATAGTAGAAGACCAAGATACAGCTTCATCATAGGTTGATTTTTGGAATGTTAAACCCGTCTCAAGCTGTATTTTCTGATCATAATTGAATCTTCCTTCAGCTGTGATTCCTCTTACGGATGAGCTGGATCCATTTTTTCGTAAGAGTTGCTGATTGTTATTTTGATCGGTACCGATTTCTTCTAAAACAAAAGTATTATACAGTCGTGTGAAAAAGCCATCTACCGTGAAACCGTAGATAAAATGTTCGCTTGCTCTATTGAAATCTAATGAAACGTTAAAGCTATTGGACGTTTCTGCGATCAAGTTGTCATCTGTTCTAATGACGGAAACTCCACCTCCGGCAAAAGCCATATGCATGTCGGTTTCTAATGCTTGCGGTGCTTTAAATCCTCTCGCGTAGGATGTGCGAAGCTGGGTTTCACTACCCAATTTATATAATGCACTTAACCTAGGGGTCAGTACAAGTTTATCTATACGATTGGATTTATTTAACCGTAGTCCTGATAGCACGGTTAATTTTCGGGTTACTTCCCAGTCACTTTGTAAAAAAGCACCTAATAGATTTACATGCTGATCAATGAGATAATCATATGCCTTAATTTCATCGAAAGTATATTCATATTGATTTTCAATTCCGGTGGTGAAGGTGTTTTTTCCATTCAGAAAATCAGAGCTGATGTAGTTGTATTGGACTCCGCTTTGAATGGAGTGATTTTTTGTATGCCCCCAGGCATCGATCTGATCTATACCTGTATAATGTGTTCTTTTTGTGTTTTGAGCAGCGCCATAAACGCTAAATGAGCTTTCTTTATCTTTTGCCTGATGTTCATAATTGAAACCTCCTACTAAGATATTATGTAACCGATATTCGGACTGGTCGGCTTTGTCGGCTTGCAGATCCAATTTATTTCCACCTTTTCTTTCTTCGTTGATACTCCAACCATTTATTTCTAGTTTATCCTGAGGAGATAACTTAAAAAATGAATTGAAACCAAAGGAGTTGTTTTGTAACATAGGCATTTCGGAAAAACCATCGCCATTTGCATCGTAAGAATTACGGTTGCGGTGAGATGCAAAGAAAGAAACTCCCGCATTTTGCTCTTCATTGACTGCTGTTAGATTGGCATTGAAAAAATGATCCCAGGTTTTGTTGCCCATTAATGAACTGTTATTTGAAAGTGTAAAGGAGCTTTTTTGGGCTTGCTTGGTCAGAATATTGACTGTTCCGGCTATAGCTGATGAACCATATAAGACTGATCCACCCCCCCTGACAATTTCAACACGATCAATCATGTTGGCAGGTATCTGTTCTAATCCATATAAACTCATCAATGAACTAAATACGGGCCGACTATTAATTAAAACCTGTGAATAAGAACCTCCTAATCCATTCATCCGCAATTGAGAATAATTGCAGGTCTGACAGTCTGTTTCCATACGTAAACCGGGCTGAAAACATAATCCGTCGGCTAAGGTGTTGGATTGTGTAATATTGAATGTTCTACTATCTAGGATATTGACTGCTACAGGACTTTCAGACCTTTTGCGCGCCGTGCGGGTACCGGTTACGACGACACTATTTAAGCGATTGCTGATCGAGGTCAATGCTACATCTCTTACTTGAAGTTTTGTATCTGCTATTGTTAACGTTAAAAGCTTTGTCGCAAAACCAATGAAACTTACTTTGATCTGATGCGAACCTACAGGGATATTTTGCAATTCATAATTTCCTGTGCTGTCTGCTTTTGTGGCAAGACCTAATAGGGGAATGCTTACTGTGGCCCATTCAATAGGTTCTCCTTCGCTATCTGTTATTTTACCTTTTAGACGTGCAGTTTGGGCAGAAAGAGTCAAACTCATCAAAATGAGGACTCCTGTTATTAAAAAAATGTTAATGTTCATTATGTAAATATTATTTGTTAGTCATGCAAATCTATAAAGTTTGCATGAACTAACAAATTATTTATAACAATATTGTTAGATTGTGCTAATAATTAGTAGTTTTGTTATAATGATATCACAGACTGAAGAAAATTATCTGAAAGCATTATTTGCTTTGACGAGCACAAAAGGTGAAGCCAGCGTAAATGAATTAAGTAAACTGCTGGATATAAAAATGCCTACCGTTAATGGTATGATGAAACGCCTCAGTGAAAAGGATTTTGTTATTTATGAGAGTTATAAACCATTAAAGCTTACGGAAAAGGGCAAGAAAGAGGCATCATTGATTATTCGGAAGCATCGTCTTACCGAGATGTATCTTGTGGAGAAAATGGGTTTTGGCTGGGAAGAGGTACATGATATTGCGGAACAAATTGAACATATAAAATCTCCAGCATTTTTTGAGAAAATGGATGAAATTTTAGGTTTTCCTGAAGTGGATCCTCATGGTTCTCCCATACCAGATGTAAATGGTAAATTAAAATTAAAAGAGTTTATTAAATTGAGCGATTGTAAAAGTGGAGATGTCGTAAAATTTATGGCTGTTAGACCTTCTTCGGAAGAATTGCTTAAATTTTTAAATAGCCGTCAATTGATTCTTGGGTCTGTGATTACCATAAAATCTGTTGAATTATTTGATAAGAGCATGTCTGTTAGTTACTCGGGTGATGGAACCGAGGTTTTAAGTAGTATGGTGTGTGAAAAATTGCTCGTAGAACATATCAGTAAATAGGTTAATCTATATTTATAAATATAGGAAATAAGCATAGGAATAGAATTGTAGTTTCTAATGCTACAAGATGAAGTGTATTTCTCGTATTTCTTGTAACATTTTAAGTACTAAAAATCAATTTTGGAACAGCTCATTGAGCTGTTTTTTTATAAGCAAACGTTTGATTCGGTAGTCTAATGACGTTTGGACTAGTGGACCACACTTCTTGATGATCTGGCTTGCAACTTGGCTTTTGCGCATATTATTATATATTTGAAATACAAAAATAAGGTTGACTTATTTATTGTTATCGTTTTTTATGCGCTTTTCCTATGAATGGCACATGAAAAAGGGACGACAATTAAGTTTGGCTCATTTTTGTTATACTTCAAACCAATAATTATGTACCTAAGATATCAACTATTATCTTTTCTCCTTATCGTTTGCCTGTGCTCATTTGCTGTACAAAAACCTAAAAATTATCCTCAAAAATCTTTCCATAACCTAGCATTGCGTTTAGATGGTCATGATAATGATGTAAGAACGGGTATGGGTGTTTTACGGAATGAATGGACGATAGAAGCATGGATAAAAGGAGATGATCGTATATGGAAGGAGTATGAAGCTATCTTTGGTGGCGGTGAGTATAGCGATCTAAATAGTTGTGATAATATGCCGTTAGTGGTTAAAAATGGTTATTTGCATAGTAATGGCGCAGGGATTACTGCTCCAGAGAAATTGGATGATAATTGGCATCATGTAGCGGCTTCCTGTAATGGGAAGTCTACTTTTTTATACTTAGATGGTAAAGAAGTGGCTCGTAAAGACACAGTGGTTGCCATTTTACCGGGTGCTATTGGTCTCCACGAGAAAAAACAAAGTTTTGGTGGATTGATTGATGAGGTTAGAATTTGGTCAAAAGCTGTTCCTATCAACGTAATCAATAAGTGGAAAAATAGATCTGTTGAAAGAACTCATCCCCAGTTTTCTGCCCTCGTAGGCTATTATACATTTGATGATTTTAAAGATGTGGTATCGGTAAACTGGGTAGGAAAGGGACATCTATCTTATCACTTGAGAAATGGACGCAGTGACTATTATGGCCAGCTTCCGATGGCATATACGGTAGAAAATACCAATGTTTCTTTTCAGAATTTTAATAAGAAACAGCAATTGTTTAATGCGGTCGTTGTACAGAATGAGTGGGATTTAGAACAAGGTACTGTAGATGGCCAGCTGTTAAAATTGAGGATTGTGGTACAGGGTGATCAAAAAGCGCTTAGCTTGGACGAAATTAAGCTTGATCTCACGCAAAACTCTTCTTTGAAAGATCTCAATGGTATAAAATTGTATTATACGGGGCAGTATCCTAAATCGAATATTAAACAGCCTATTTTCGATGGTACACAGCATCTCGAAGGGAAGATGATTTTTAGGAATAAGGATGTAAAGGATAAATTTTACTTAAAACCAGGTGTTAATTATTTTCTCGTCAGTGCTGCTGTTCAAGATAAAGCGGAAGTCGGGCATCAACTGGGTGCGCTCATTACTCATTTCGTTTTGTCTGGAAAAAAATATAAACCTGAGATCGAGGAATCAAAGGTGAAACAGTTTGTTACTCCTAAAGACAAGAATAATTTTGTTAAAGTGCTACAATGGAATATCTGGCATGGTGGAGTGCATTTGGGTAAAGATAAAGGCCGAGAACGCATTATTGATTTGATCCAAACTTCTAATGCGGATATTATTACCATGCAGGAAGGGTATGGTGCACAGGATACGATCGCAAAAACTTTGGGATTTTATTTACAAACCAAATCTTCAAAGGACAATCTGGCATTGTTCAGTAGATATCCTATCAAGAAGATCCAATCAAGTGAACCGTTTAAATCTAATCCTGCAACGATCAAACTACCTAATGGACGTGATATTATAGTGAATGGCTGCTGGCTTAGATATGCGTATCGACCTGAATATACAAGTGGTTATCAAAACTTTGGTATGGAACCTAAAACCTGGGTTGCAGAAGACGCTATACTTTCTTTGGTGGATGTGAGAAATTTATTAGAAAAGGATGTTGATCCTTATGTTGAATCTGTAGATCAACCTATTATAATAGGCGGAGATTTCAATTCTTATAGTCACCTGGACTGGACAGAGAAAACTAAAGATCTGCATTTTGGTTATGGTGCTGTACCATTTCCGACATCGAAGTTTATGATAGAAAACGGTTTTAAGGATTCTTTTCGTGAAATTAATCCTGACGAATTAGGTAATCAGGGCGGAACTTTTGCACCTATATATGGTCAAATGCCTGATGCCAGAATAGATTTTATTTACTATAAGGGGGCTATTCAGGCGATCTCATCAAAAATCATTAGGACAAGTCCGGAAATTGATGACGTTTGGGCTTCTGATCATGCTGCTGTGATGACGATTTTTGAAACTACGTTAGGTAAAAATATTAATAAATAGATCTCGATCGTACTTTCATGAAGAATTAAAGTTATTAGCAATTGTTTATTTGATCTATACTTTACTAATTGTTCTGAAACCAAAATTCGGGAACAGTGTATCGCGCAAAAAAGTAAAAGTTTTTGAAAAAAAATAATCAATCTGCGATTTGATTTTCTCAAGGTATCTCCAGTAGTACCAGAATTGGATCTACTACTGGAGATTTTAATTTATTGCTTTTCTAGAACCCATTTTTGATTATTAGTCCCAATATTATTATTGATACTGTATAATACAAGTTGTGTATTATCACTCGTGCTACTTCCGGGATTGTCGATGATGTATCCTTTGCTGAGAATGGTTTTAATGTAAACTGTATTATTGCTTTCCAGAAAATTGATGGTCCATTGTTGATTTTGGTTTGTCGAATTGGTATATTGAATTAATCCTGTGTTGATGTCATCTATACTTCCTGGAATATCGATAGATTTGGAACTAGCAACGTTTACTAAAGCATACCCAGCGCTTCCGGCAACGATTTTCCATTTTTGTGAATCACTTATGCTATTGCTATACTGTACGATCTGAGCTGCATTAGCGGTACTATTATCGCGAACAGTGAGGTATTTACCGCTGCTTACATTTTTTATTTTGTAGGTATCATTCGCACTGAAAATGGTGAGCGGAATTAATTTTGAGGCTGCTTGTTGATTAAAAATATCTGTTAATGTTATGCGGACTGTATAATTTCCTGATGTTAAACTGCTTGATAACGTGTCCACTCTTTTTTCGGGTTTAATTTTCTCCTGCGTTTGTATTACAGACCCTGAAGCATTTAAAAGCTCAAGTTTATAACTAAGCTGCGGTGATTTGTTTTCATTTATTCCCCAGGATACAATCAGCTTGTTGTTGTGGTAACGTACAGTACTATAGCTGTTTTCTATGGTCGTTAATTCCGGTGCATTACCTTGACCTGCCTGTGCTGGTAAATTTAGTACCCGCCCTGTACCAAAGGCTGGATCTGGCGTGGTGGAACCACCGTGTTCCATGAAATATGCGTCTTCTGTACTGTTGTATTTGACATTAAAGGCGCGATCAAATTGACCATTACGTACTGAATCATTGTCATTGGCAGAGAAATATCGGCTACTTGATTTTTCCCAAACGTTATTGATACTTAAATTCCAATTGTCTTTAAGAAATGCTTTACGGTGAAATCTACCATCATAATTTGGATTATCTCCGACCCAATTTTCTAAAAATGTTCCAGTACCTGACCCCAGATATCCTGCGCTTGCTTCACGGCCAATTGTAGAGGTATGCAACCATTTTCCTGTAGATAAATCTTGAACGAAATTGGCAATATATATTTTTCCATTTTCCTTCCAGGAACGAATGACCATATTATACCAAGTGTTGAGCGTCCAATTATAAGGATTTAATGTCTTTTGCCCATCGCCTTCACCACCAAATCGGCTGGCAATTGTTTTGCTATCGAGATAAGAGTAAAACGCTAAATTATTTGTTGCAGTATTTTTGTCCCACAGTGATGCGAGCATAATATTGGAAGTGCCATAGCGCAGGTCTGGTGTATCTTGAAGTCCCATATAACCGCCGTTATAATTTAGGACAGAAAAGTATTCCGTTTTTGCCGTATTTGTGATCTTTATTTTGCTCATTTTCAATATTGCATCAGAAGTGAAATTGTAAACAAGATGTTGTGAAGGAGCTGCATTACTACCTGTCAATGTGAGGTTAAGTAAATCTTTGTCACTCTGTGAGATTAGATTTGAAGGCTTTTCTAATCCCGATTTTACAATTTCCTTTGAACACGCTATTGTGCTCAATGCAGCGAGAAATACGCTGTGAATCATTAATTTTCTTATAAAAGGATCTGTTTATAATGGGTTATTATTGCGTATTCTTGACGCAATGGTATTAAGGTAGGAAGTTTTCTTTGTATAATTAGCAGCTGATTTTAATGAAATCGATTGCGCAATTTTTAGTGTAATAAAAGAATGTGGGACAGATAGTGAGTTGTTTAAGATGTTGATTTTCAGTTTTATTCGGAACGCTGTTTAAATGATTAAAAAAAAATCATCAGTTTTTTGTTTAGACAAACAAACTTATGCTCGGTTACTATTGTTATATTATTAAGTTGCTAAATATTAAAAACATTAAAATAACATATATTATGGGAAATTTATTATATATAATCGCAGTCATTTTAGTCATTATCTGGGCGATCAGTTTTTTAGGAGGTTTCTACAGTGGCGGTATTATCCACGCTTTATTAGTCATTGCAATTATTGTAGTATTGTTGCGCGTTATTAGAGGAAATGCATAAACTTTAACTTACTGATAAACATTCAGGATATTTCAAGAGGGTAGGTTGAAAAGAGACTTTTTAAAAGTCTCTTTTTTATTATACAGGATCTGAATAAGTTGCAAATGCGTAATCTAATTCCTACTTTTTTGATCTGGAATAAGCAGATGGACTGACGCCTTTGCTATTTTTATAGAAATGAGAGAAATGACTTTCGTCGTTGAATCCAAATTCGTCAGCAATCTGTCTGAAAGTAAAAAGTCCTGACGCTAATCGTTTATCGATCAATGTTATTTTATATGCTGTTAGATAGTCGCGATAACCCATGTCGAAGTTTCTTTTAAAATAGGTGCTGAAGTAAGTAGGTGCAATATTAAAGTGGGCTGCAATTTGTTTAATTTGTATTTGCTTTGGTTCATAAATATGTTGGTGAATATAAGAAACAAGAAGTTCCTTTGCCGGGAAATTATTTATTCCAAATAATAACATTTTTGTCATCGTTTCTATGATTATCCCGAATATGGAAAGAATCTGATGGAAAACAAGTGGAGATGTGGAAAGTGATCCAACACTATTATAAAGTAAGATATTATCTATTGTATTCCTTAATATTTTCCTTATCTCTGGATTGAATTCTAGTTTTATTTCTTTCAATATTTTATTATTCATGATCGCAATAGGCTTATTTAGTGTTTGATTCTGTTGCGTCCAATGATTGCTATTACTGAAATAATCGTCAGTGAATTTGATTGCTATTACCCTTGTCCTTTTTTCAATTTTGAAATTATGTTCATCTTCAGGTGATATTACAAAGAGATCTCCTGCGTTATAGGCTAAGCTGTTGTTGTTGATCTCATGAATTCCCGACCCTTTATAAATATATACCAGCTCATAGTAGTTCTGTCCATGAACGGTTAGGTGGAAGTTGGATTCCTCAAAGTCAAATAATTTCAACGCATCAAATTGCTTGAGTTTGGTCATATGCGAGGCTGCTTTATGTAGTACTTCTCTTTGTTAAACTTCGTGATACATCTCTTCCAATACTCAAAAATTGTTCTAAATACCGTTGATTACCATCATTATTATAACTTATTTATTTTTTGTTTAAAACAAATATACATACTAATGTTGTTTTTATACATGCGATAGGGATTAACAGGGTGATAATTTTGCTGTCATAAAATAGCAAATTTTCACATGGACAATTTTGTAATGATCGCTTTCTGTATTAGTGCAGGAATGATCTTTCAGCATGCCAAATTCATGCCTCATGATGCACATAGAGGTATTAATATCTGGATATTGTATTTAGCTTTACCAGCTGTATCATTTAAGTATATTCCACATATCACATGGAGTAATCAGATGGTTTTTCCTGCAATCTCTCCCATTATTGTCTGGGCAGGAAGTTGGGTATTTATGGAATTCTACTGTCGTTATAAAAAGTATGGGCAACGTACCCGCAGTACTTTAGAATTATCTAGCGGTTATAGTAATACTTCTTTTATTGGATTTCCCTTAATTACGGCCTATTTTGGAGAACATGATCTGAGTATTGCTATTATTTGTGATCAGGTGATGTTTGTTCTTTTGTCTACTATTGGAATTATTGCGG
This sequence comes from Sphingobacterium sp. MYb388, assembly GCF_037479535.1. Taxonomy (NCBI): domain Bacteria; kingdom Pseudomonadati; phylum Bacteroidota; class Sphingobacteriia; order Sphingobacteriales; family Sphingobacteriaceae; genus Sphingobacterium; species Sphingobacterium sp. MYb388. The sequence goes on from NZ_JBBGYV010000002.1 coordinate 720,074, forward strand.
CAGTTAAAGGAAATCCTTCCGATACAGGGGGAGTTAAAGTTTCTTTATTAATTAAACGCTTATTTACTTTTCCTCCTTTTATCGCTTGTGTTAGCGCTCTTTTTTTGTCCAAATTTATCGATTTGCAGGTAGCAGAACCGTTTATCAATAAATTAGCAGCTACTGTTGGTCCGCTTGCTTTGTTTTCTGTAGGTCTACAGCTCAAGTTTAAAGGGTGGAAACAGCAAATTTCACAACTTTCAATGGCGATGTTATATAAACTCATGATTGCTCCTGCTTTGGTACTGTTTATTGCGGTTATTATGGGTATTAAAGGGGATATCGCCCGCATCAGTATATTTGAAGCCGCTATGCCAACATTAATTACCTCGGGCATTATTGCAGAGCAGTTTCGGTTAAATGCCCGGTTAGTGAATCTGATCATAGGGATCAGTATTTTAGTAGGATTTATAACGACTGCATGTTGGAATGGAATAATGGATTATTTCATGATTTAAAAAGTTTTAATTTTCAATCTTAATGTATGACAATTCTTAAAGGTTAGATTTCAGTTTTGTTTTTGAATTCATTTGTTTCTCTATTTTTGAGTTCCGCTGTAATTTCCTTTAGCTTTTTGAAAAGAATGATTGCGATCGTTGATAGTGAAAAAGGTATCGCTAAAAGGGCACTGAACTTTTTGGTTATGGAAATATAAATCCCCATTGCTAATAGCAGTACCAACATTGAGGTTAACGTAATGGCTATGACTGCCGTTGTTTTTTTTGCTTGCAGCAATTCTTCATTACTGTATTCACTGAGTGGTTTCTTATTCATAAATAGGTTCCGTTTTAATAATTTAAATTTAATATCGCTAATTTTTTGTCGATTTTACTACAGTGAAAAGCAAAGGTTAGTTTAATTGTTTTTATCTGTTATTTATAAGTTTTAAACTTAACCTTTTTTCGACTTTGCAAATCGTTTTGCTAGGTAATTTCTAACAGGAATATCATATAATTTTAAACAGATATAAGCCAAAATAATACTTCCTATGACTACAGCTGCCGCGCCAGGTAAGGATTGCTCGAAAGTGAGTTTATTATTTTTTACCCAGGCATAGTAAAGATAAATAAAAGGATAATGTACAGTATATAATGGGTAAGAAATGTCTCCTAAGAATCGACATAATCGAGTTGTATATTTATCTGTGCTTTTGCCTGAAGCGCCTAGATAGACAAGAATAGGGAATATTACTACGCAACAAATGGTGTCATATAGCCCATTTATCCATAAGTGCTCTGCTCCACCTAGGCGGGGTAGGGCTAATAGGGTCACTATAGTGATACTGCATATCCAAAAGGCTCCCTTAATATTAGCGGGTCTGAAAATTCGGGAGAGCAATAAGCCGGCAGAGAAAGAAAATAGAACGCGTAAAAATCCTGCTGTAAATTCTATTTCAGTTAACGAGAAACCGGCACAAATGTCCCCATACGGTCCTGCAATGGCAAATGTTGCTAAACCACAACCTGCAATAAAAACTAATAATGCTAGAATCTTGGTTGAAAATTTTCGAATAATTAAGGCATAAAGAATATTTCCAATATATTCAAAGAATAATGACCAGCTCGGTCCGTTTAGCGGAAACATCTCACCTAGACCCCTAACTTCATGTCCCGGCATGGCCGGAATAAGTAATGCATTTAATAATGTTGCTCCAAGTAAAGCCATTACAGTTACGGATGATACATCCCATACTGAACATCCTTGAAAGTAAAACATAATTGCACCTATAACAGCTCCCATTACAACCATCGGGTGTAGCCGTATGATTCTGCGTCTGATAAAATCTTTTGTAGACATTTTTGACCAGCGATCATCATAAGCATAACCGATAACAAATCCAGATAAAATGAAGAAAAAATCAACAGCTAGGTAACCATGATTGATACGTTGATCCAAATGACTGGTCGCAAATGCTTCAAAAATGTGAAAACATACCACAGTAATTGCTGCTACACCCCGAAGTCCATCCAGTACGTTGTAATGTGGTTTATTAAGATCGTGTGTGAGCGAATTGGTTTGTGTGTTTAGCATGCAGACAAATTTGATTAGTAGTATATTTTTATTGAATAGCCAAAAGACCGTGAATATAGGAATTAATTACAGTTTTTGAAATAATTATGATCTTAAAAAATGGAAATTTCTTTCAATTTTCGTAATATTTTTGCTATTATTATAGTTATTAGATTCATTAGTTGTAATTTGCTCAATATTTATGCAATTATAATACCTTACAATGAAAAGGAAACTAAACCTATTATTTCTCTTTCCTATATTATTGGGATTTACCAATAATATTGAAAAGCCAGTACATCAAAAAGTAAAAAATGAAAATGTACATTATTCAACGACAGCTACATTACATGCTCAGGATAGCTTAAAAACTTTATCAGGAGCTCCGGCAGACCTGATTATGACCTCTTTTACAGCTGCGGATCTTACTCCTAGTCCAGCTTGTTTAGCTGTGGCGCCTACGGGTGAAGTTTACGTTGGGGTTGATATGATCGGATCTTTAGGAAAAGATATGGGTAAAGGGTTTATCCGCAGATTTGTTGACACGGACAACGACGGGAAAATGGATAAGCATACTGATTTTGCACGTGTTGATAATCCCCGTGGTATTTTTGTTTTAGGTGATCAAGTTTTCGTTTTGCATACGACGTTTGATGCATCGACTGGAAAAGCAACAGGAATGGATTTAGTTGTATTTGAAGATAAAAATCAAGATGGGGTTGCGGATGGGGTAGCTAAACCACTTATAGTGGGTCTAAGTAATACCAAATATATTCAAGAGCGTGGTACGGATCATGCTACTAATGGAATAAGGATGGGTATTGATGGTTGGATGTATATTGCAGTTGGTGATTTTGGATTTCATAATGCAACAGGTACAGATGGCAAGAAATTGACCATGCTGGGGGGAGGAATTTTACGTGTGCGTCCTGATGGAAAAGAAATGGAAATATATACACATGGATTACGTAATATCTATGATGTCGCTATTGATCCATATATGAATATCTTTACCCGTGATAATACCAATGATGGTGGCGGTTGGGACATTCGTTTTTCGCATCAGATTCAATCTGGAGAGTACGGCTATCCTTTGTTATTCCAAAATTTTACAGAAGAGATTATTCCTGCTTTGGCCATGTTAGGTGGTGGATCGGGTACAGGATCTTTATATATGGACGAGGATACTTGGCCTGAAAAATATAATAAGGTACCGATGATGGCGGATTGGGGCAGAAGTTTCTTATATATGCATCATGTTACACCAGATGGACCAAGTTTTACACAAAAAGAAGAAGAATTTATCCAATTGCCACAAATTACAGATTTAGATGTGGATGGTTCCGGCAGGTTATATCTAGCAGCTTGGGATGGAGCTGGTTACTCAGGTAACCCGGATAAAGGTTATGTTGCGCGCGTAGTACCAAAAGGATGGACATACAAAGCTTTTCCTAATACGAAGAAAGCATCTATTGGCGAGTTAACTAATCTTTTGAAATCGGGTAGTGCAACAACTAGGCTTTACGCGTCACAAGAACTTGTTTCCAGATCATCAGATGAAGCAACAGCAGCTGCTATTAGTATTGCTAAAGACAAGAGTTTAGGGCTCAGTGCTCGTGTTGCCGCAATATATACTTATGCACAGTTGGCAAAGGAAAAAGCAATTCCGGTTTTGGTTGAACTTACAAAGGAGGATCAGATCCGTGAATTTGCGTTACGTGCTTTGGCTGACCGTATGGGATCATTAGAGCAAGTGCCAATTGATCCATTCATTGATGGATTGAAAGATGCTTCCGTACGTGTACAAACGGCTTCAATGGTTGGTTTGGGTCGCTTGGGCCGAGTAGAAGCTGCTAATGCATTATTGCAGACAAAGGTGCCGGCATCTTTTGTTGCTCCCGCTAAAGGAGTGGAGGGGCCACACGATAAACCTAATGCCGCCATTATACCTGCACATCTAGCGGTTAAAGCGTTAGTTCGCTTAAATGCAGTTAATGCAAGTGTAGGTTTTTTGGGAACAGAAAATCCTGATCTAGCTTTATGGGCTATGCGTTATATGCACGATGCCAGAGCAGTTGATGGCTTAATCGCTGCTTATGGAAAATCAAAAGATCAAAAATTTAAAGATAAGATTCTAGTAACCTTAGCTCGCTTATATAAGAAAGAAGATGCTTATGATGCTTCGTGGTGGTGGGGAACTCGTCCTGATTCGCACGGGCCATACTATAAAGGAGTTGTTTGGGAATCTTCACCGGTCATTGAGAAATTCCTGAAGGCAGAGAGCGTAAAAGCTGGAGCGACGAAAAAACAATTTTTTTCGGATCTGAATGAGAAATTCCGTATGGAAATTGCTTCTTTTAATGTTGCTAAGAAAGAGGTTGCTGTAAAAGAAGTTAAGGAGAAAAAAGTTGATTTAGAAAAAATCAAAAACCAAAAAGGGCAAGTAGGAAAAACATCCATTGAGGATATTATGTTAGCATTAGCTAAAATAAAAGGTGATCCGGTAAAAGGAAAAGCGCTATTTACAAAACAAGGATGTTTTGCATGTCATAGTCTTAGTAAAAGTGAAACGATGAAAGGACCATTTATGGGACAAATTGGTGCAATCATGAATCGTGAACAAATTGCCGAATCAATTTTAAAACCAAATGCTTCAATTTCTCAAGGATTTGCAACAGTTTTGATCAGCACTAAAGACAAAAAGAGTTTTATGGGTTTTGTGACACAGGAAACTGCTGATAAAGTTGTATTGAGAGATATTGCTGGATCTGTTACGACAATCAAAAAAGCTAATATTGCAAAACGTACGGAAATGGGTAACTCGATGATGCCCGCTGGATTGGCAAATTCATTAACAGTTGAAGAATTTGCTTCACTAGTTGCGTTTCTAGCAAAACAAAAATAAGAAGTCTTAACATTTATATCATTAGAGGCCGTCAGCTACATTTAAGTTGGCGGCCTTTTTATGTTTCTTGTCAGCCTAATGATAAATTATTTATGGATATCTTTTGCTATAATAATCGAAAAGAAAATTGATCTTTGATTTGGACTTGACAAAATAATATAAAATAGATAATTTAACATATAGAAAAAGATTCATGATTTTTAACGGATCGTTTTTTTATAATTTGCTCGGGATTATAGTCTACAGCTACTTAGACTAATCGAGAAGAGTAAAAAACAAACAAACTTAAAGCCGTTCTGTGTTGTTATATAATAAAAATATGTTCGGTCAAAGACAGCTTATGAGTTGTACTTGTGGAACTATTTTGTTGAATAATATAATATATAACAGGTTTTTGAGGTTATATCATTGAGTATCATTTTTTTAATTAAATTGAGTATGGGAATACGTTTTTATGTCTGTCTTTTTTTCGTGGTAAGCTCGATCACATGTTTTGGTCAAATCAATATTGATAAGATGCGCTCAGATTATGCTTTAGCTGTAAAAGATAAAAAGCTCTGTGAAACGAATCTTAAAATCTTAGATGAGGGAGCAAATACAGTAACCGAAAAAGGATATCTTGCCGCATATGAGATTCTTTGGGCAAAACATAAAAACAATCCATTTACCAAATTAAGCCAGTTTAAGAAGGGTAAAAACTTATTAGAATCTGTTATTGTCAAACAAAAAGACAATATCGATCTGCGTTTTATCCGTTGGTCTGTGCAAACCCATGCACCCTCATTTCTCAATTATAGTAAAGATCGAATAGATGATAAAGAGTTTTTGGTGCATAATCTAAAAAAACTACCGAGTCAGGAAGGAAAAAAAATAATTTATAAATATCTGAGCGAAGCCAACAGCTATCTTAAGGGAGATCATGCATTCTCAAAAGCTGAGCTTGCTGAACTTTCAAAATAGTAGCTTAATTTTATAAATGGTTCCGTATAGTTTGTAAGAAAGATTACTTACTATTTTAATTTCTTGTTTTTAGAACATACTTTAATAGTTATTGAATGTTTTAAAAATGAGATTTTTTTTTTTGATTCTTACTTCTGCAATTACTTGTTTTTTATTTTTGAAATTAATTAAATGATCTGGACATGTAGTCTATCTAGGTATAGCTCTATAAAATTATTTCTATCCTTTTTGGTTTATATAAATAATTTTTTAAGAGATTAAGTTGAATTATAAAGGTTAAGCTGATCACCATACTTACTATATAGGAATGATTAATTTCCTATCCTAACAAATAGAAACCCCTGTAATCCGACAGAATATCGATTTCAATGTATTGCAATAAATTGTTTAAATAATTATCGTACTTATTCACTACAGCTGTAAGTACCCGAATTTATATAATTTACGAAAATTGAGAAGATTGAAGTCTAAAGTATTTGCATTATCAATGAAGTCTAGAATAATCTAATGCATCTTGTAATGATTAATGGGCAAGAACTAAGTGAAGTTTACTTAGTTCTTGCCCATTAAGTGCATTTATATTTACTGTAACTAATACATGGAAGTATTATACGTTAAATTATCCTCTGGTTAACCAACCACTTCTTCCCGCAGTTGCAATTGCATAAGGTGTGATCCAGAATAGTGAAAGTGCGTAAAAAATACTATATGTATATGCCCAGATTGCTTCCTTCTTATTATCACTTTTTGAAGCAAAAAAGAATGCTTGGACGCTTGAAAAAATCAATATACCGACAAAAGTAGCACTCAGAAACATTAGTGGATAATGAAATATTGTCCATAGCATTAATACAAGCAAAGGATAAGAAAGTAAGACTTTTTTCCACTGCATAAGCAATAAGATACGCGTACCCAATTTTTTACCTTCTCGGAAGTTGGTAAAAGCAAAACGGCTCATCATGATGTTTTCGCGTACATTACTTCTCTCCCAACGGATATACATTTTATATAGATTTTTGTATCGTACAGGAGTATCAGTATATACATAAGCATTGGACTGAAATAGTACGTGATATCCTTGTTTTAGAATCATATTTGTCATAGCACGATCTTCCCCAATATCTGATGGTTGATCCATAAAGGTCTGGTTAATCCAATCTTCAAGACAATTCATGACCGATTCTTTTCTGTATGCAGATAAGGCTCCAGGTGTACACATTACTGAACCTAATACACTTTGTGCAGAGCGTACAAATTCAAAACTAAATATAAAACTAACACTGAGCATACGTGGAATAATTGCTTTCTTATTGTTTAAAACACGTACATTTCCTGCAACTGCTCCACAATTCTCATTTTTTACAAAAGGAGAAACCATATTACGCAAAGTGTCTTTTTTTACAATAGAATCACTATCAACTGTAATAAATACATCGCCTTTTCCTAATTTGAATCCACGATATAATGCATGTCGTTTACCCATATTCTTAGGTTGCTTATAGATTTCCACACGGTCACCCAATTCTGCTTTGGCACGCTGTATCCAGGTAAACGTATCATCTTTACTTCCATCATCAATAGCAATTATCTGAAGTTTCTTTTCTGGGTAATCACTATTAGCGAGACTGTGTAAGGTATCATATACCAGATGACCTTCATTATATGCGGGTACTATAATGGTACATGAAGGCAGCTCCTCATTTGAAACCGAAGCTATCGGTTTATACTTCATATGTAAAACAATTAGATAAACTAAAAAGCTTACGCTAGTTAAAAGTAAAAAAATACCAAATCCAACAAGCAATGTTCCACCTATACTGTTTAATCGTTCAAATCTTAATGCTTCAAATTCTGTTTGAAGCATATACAAACCGAAAACCGATGTTAGTAAGATCAAAAATGTAAAGCCCCAAATGCTATATTCTTTGAGACCATATTGCATTGTTTTACGTAACAAATTATTTTTTTGTTGTTTCGATTCCAGCTCTTTTGAATTAAATACTGCTGGCTTGACTTGCATCTTAACCTCCGATGAGGGAGTGAGAACTTCTTCCATGTAATTCATATTCTTCTTTATTATGAGTGTGTGCTAATGCATTTGATTTTGCTATCAAATGATAAACTATCTTTTGTAATAAGAATATTACGATTGACTATTTACAAAACACATGCCCTAATAACCATTTAAAAAATATGTTAATTGCTGATTGTAACAAACTTGATATAATTATTGGTATCATAAACAACTGATTTATAGTGGTGTTATCGTCGTTTTTTGATGCTTTGGTATACTTGTTAAATATCTGTTAGATAATTAGATATTTAAGGTTTTTTAACATTTCGGACATGTTGTCCTATGTTATTTATTCTTTTTTGTTGTCACTTGAAGACAGTAAATAACCAAAATTATCTCATTGGCTGATGATTTACTGTTACCATCTGGAAAATTAAGCAACTAAATTTGTACAGAAGTTATGATAGGGTCTATGTTAAAATTTTGGCACTAATTATTCAATTAAGGTTGAATTTAATTTCTTGGAGTATATGCGTAAATCCAAATCTTGCTCGAAGGATGATAGATTATAAATAATTCAATTATATAATGATGAAACTTAAATATTTTACCCTTGATTTTGTCTATCCGCTATAATAACGATTTGCTTATTAAAAGTAAGTATATCGACCTCCAGAGGTGTGATGTTGCTTTTAATATAGTGGAGAATTCTAATATCTAAAAATAATATGCTAATATTTTTAGATGTAATAAATTATAGTTATATTAGTACTATTAATATTAGTATACTTTGTAGTTTGATTATGGAAAAGAAACCAGCTTGCTGTCCGCTTTGTGGTGCTCGCACAGAATGGATTACCGAATTTATGAATGCGTCTTATGTACAGATTCATACTTGCTTAGATATTCACTGCTGTTATGGATTTTTAGTAAAGGAATAATGAACGGGTGTGAAAAATTGATATATTGAACGGGTGTTTACTTCTTTTTATGTATAAGTAGTGCTTATAAGTAGTGCTTAAAGGAGTCAGTCTTGCGTGGCTAATTGGTCGTATATTTGTTCTACAGTTTAAGAAATAAATTGCAGATCCTTAGCCCTCTGGAGAAAGGCTATTCAGAAAAAAGATTCCGGTAAGGTGCAGTAATAGCATGCGGATAAGAGTATTTATTCTTTTTCCCTGCTTATATGAGGGAAAAAGAATGTGTATAGTATGAGGTTTAATATGAAATCAACATATTGAGATGGGGTGTTATTTCATTGAAACGACCAGGCCTTTATATCTCGTCTATAGGATTTTCCTTACTTTATTTTTCAGATTGCTTTTTAGGTTTTTTTACAAGGATGTATATTGAGAATGCAAAGACGGTAAAATAGACAGCTGCTAATGCGGGTTTTTCAAATGTAAAATTTTCAAAGTCGAACTGCTTAAACAAGGTCACTCCGAGTATAATAGCGATAATGCTAAATACAAATGATATTGGTTTTCTATTTTCCATATTTTTAATGTTTTATAAGTAAGTCGATTAGTGTTCCTATTGTTAATGCAATTGTTACAGAAGTTAATATTCCTAACACGAATGCGGCGAATGCTTTTAAATAGTTTATAGTCTTCTTTTTGTCAAAGAAATGACCAATAGCCCAACTACAATAGGCAATACCAATCATGCCTCCAAATTGCATTAAGTCAATTTGTATCAAACCATATAAGCAAGCAAAAAATGCATATATAAGCATCTCTATACCTGTAACAAAACATAGTAATATTAAAATTTCAAAAAAATTATAGTCATATTTTTTGAAAAATATTTTAACCCAAAAAGCAGTAAATACTCCCAGTATGATGTTGGCATAGCCATAGTGACTTTGTACCCAGCTGAAAATTCTGCCTGTGGTGGTGGTTGAGATTCCGTCATATTTTACATAACCTTCCTCAATATGGAAAAATCCGTTAACAATTGTATATAGAAGGGAAGTGATGATGATAAAAATAATAGGTTTTACAAGTCGAGCTCTATTTTCTGAAATATAACGTCTCACATTGTCCCCAGGGCTAGTTATTAATTCCTTGATGGTATATAGGATACCTCTTTCAAAATGTAATACATGTTCGATCTCGTGTGCAATATAATGCCCATCTATTCTCTTTAGTTTTGAAGGTTGTCCGCAGTTTGGACAGTAATTCTGATATACTTCGTTGTTGCAACTTTTACAATTCATCTCTCTTCATTTAATAATTTGGCTAGTATTTATTTACAAATGGTTAGATCGGTAGCAACTTCCATTTTTGATATAAATATTGAAATGTATATGGATGAAACAGTTTGTCATTATCCATGAGTCAAATGTATTAAGTTTAATCGTTAGTACGCATCGTTCCTATTAAATCTACACTTTTGTGTAGGAATAAAATCAATACTCATTTTGCAATCAAATTGAATATACAGAAGCTATTGAATGATATTGCGAAATTGATTGTTAATTTTTATAATTGATGAGCATAAGTGCATCTTATTATGAATTAGAAAAGTGACAGTTCAATTGCTATGGTTGTAGCTTCTGTAATACTTTTTACTTTTAACTTGGAGAATATTTGCTTTTTGTAGAATTTAATAGTATCGATAGAAACAAAAAGGATTTCAGCTATTTGCTCCATTGTTAATCCTTGGGCAGAGTATCTTAGAACATCTTTTTCTCTTTTTTTTAATAATATTGCAGGTTTTTCTGACCAAATATTATTGATCAGATCATATTCGAAATAAGATTTGTCAAATTCATTCTTTATTCTAATATTTCCCGCTTTAGCATGAGACGATATGGACACCAAACAAAGTGCTATCCAAAGGTTTGAGGAGTTGTCTAGTAGGAGAGGCTTTAGCTTGTGATTGATCAGAATTGGTTTTCCTATTGGTTGCTTAAGGTGGAAGTCATATGAAATGGAATGTTGCATCCGATCTTCTTCCGATAGATTTTTGAGGAAATCAAAGCCACTATCATTAATTTTTTTTAATAGTAGAAGATCTTCTTCAGGTACATTATCAAGATAATGCTGATAACCATTTTTCAAAACCTCATCAGCTGTACGACCACAAAGAAATATTGGATTGTCGGACACAAAAAGAAATCCCTTTTTATAATAATCAATCAAATACACACTTTGATAAGTTAATTGACTGAGTGATCTCGCAAAATCTACGAGAGGTTTGGTTATATTATAATCCAGCTCATTAAGAGTATCTTTAAAATGTACGGGCTCAAAAAAATCATCAATATTTATATTCATAAAGTAAGGTTAGTAGGTATAAAATGGTTATCTCCTAATCTATTTTACAAAGTAATGAAAAATGAAGGAAAATCGAACCTTAAATTTAATGTGACTTTGGATCATTTTTATGTATCTTGAAATGTAAAAATTAGTTGTACATAGATTAAATTAGTTAATTAAATGATGGTAGAAATACGGAATGCGATTGAATCTGATATTGAGATATTATTAAATTTTGAAAAAGGAATAGTAGATGCTGAAAGACCCTTTGATGACAGTTTAAAAGAAGGGGAGATTCACTACTATGATTTAATGGATCTCATTCGAAGTGAGCGAGCAGCGTTATTGGTGGCTGTTGTTAATAATGAAATTGTAGGTTCAGGCTATGGTAAAATTTTGGAGGCGAAACCGTTTCAAAAACATAAGGAATACGCGTATTTGGGTTTTATGTATGTGAATCCCACATTTAGAGGTCAGGGTATTAACGGTGTAATTTTACAAAAACTTATGGAATGGGCTAAAAGCCGTGGCTTAACGGAAGTTAAATTGGATGTTTATGATGCAAATGTAATTGCTAAAAATGCCTATCTAAAAGCGGGATTTAAACCCCATTTATTGAAAATGCGTTTAGACTTGTAAATCCTTTTACATTGTAAATTTATAGCTATGTCACTTAATAAAAGTGATCGTGTGCAAGTTTTTGTCTTGAATCTTATCTTATTAAATGTTTTACATCAGATATTTAATAGATAAAGTCGGGATAGCTAAGGTAACCAAGGTATACGAACTGATGTAGTAAGATCCAGTCCGTATACCTTGATTGTAATTATTCTTATGAAGACTTTTAATTCGCTAATAGCGCGAGTAATTCTTTCGCTGTTTCTTCTGAAGAACCTGGGTTCTGTCCAGTAATTAGGTTACCATCTTTTAAAACATAGCTGTTCCAGTCCTCTCCTTTACTGTATATCCCTCCAAGTTTTACCAGTTCATCTTCTACTAAAAAGGGAACAACATTGGTCAATTGCACAGCTTCTTCTTCAGAGTTCGAAAATCCTGTAACTTTTTTCCCTTTAACTAATGACGAACCATTAGTATCTTTTACGAAGCGCAATACTCCAGGAGCATGACATACTGCGGCAACTGGTTTATTGTTCCTCCAGAATGCTTCAATAAGTGCGATAGACGTTTTATCATTTGTTAGATCCCAAAGAGGACCGTGTCCTCCCGGATAAAAAATGGCATCATAATCTTGCTCACTTATTTCCTTTAATGGAATGCTGTTTGCTAGTTTAATTTTCAGTTCTTTATCTTCATCAAATCGTTTTGTTGCTTCTGTCTGAAATTCTGGAAGCGCACTTTTGGGGTCTATGGGTGGTTGTCCGCCTTTAGGAGAAGCAATTGTTACATTTACACCTGCATCGGCCAAAACATAATAGGGAGCGGCAAATTCTTCAACCCAAAATCCTGTTTTATTACCTGTATCTCCAAGTTGGTCATGCGATGTCAGTACAACCAATACTTTTAAATTCTTTTTTTCCATCTTTGAAAATTTTAAATGTTTAAAATGATATCACAAAATAGGGCATAAATCATTAGACCTTTATGTGATATACATCACATTTTAAAGAAAGTTTGTTTTAGTGATATATGTCAGATTATTTGACCTGATAAAGTCTGCTTAATGTTTCGCGCGAAACTCCGAGATATGCCGCAATTAAATGCTTTGGTACCAGGTTATAAAGATCGGGATATTGTTGCATGAGTTGCTCATAACGGCTTCTAGCGTCATTGTTAAGCAAAGAGAGAATTCTTTTTTGTAAACCTATATATCCTTTATTTGAACGCCATCTTAGAAATGTTTCTATCTCGTGAATTTCTTTGCAGACTTTTTCCCGGTCTTCACTAAATAGGCAAAGAGCATTGGTGTCGATAACACAGTCTAGATTGACAGTCGCCTTTTTATTATTATGAAGTGCATCATAATCAGATGCCCACCAGGTTTTTGTCGCAAACTGTAGAATATGCATCTTTTGTTCATCGTTGACAAAAAAAGTTTTTAGGCAACCATTTAGAACAAAATATTCACATAATACACGATCCCCTATATTTATAACAGATTGTTTTCTTTTAAAGGATACAGGCTTTAAAAATGAGAAAAAGTAATCAAACTGTTCATCGCTAAGCTGGACAGTTTGTTCTATATGATTTCTAAGAATTTCACGATCGGACATGTGTAACGTATGGATTTGTATAGAAAGTAGTACCTAAAAATAAGTATTATTATTTAAGATTAGGAGCGATTTTCAATCACTAATTGTTTGTTTAGATCTGAATCTTATTTGCTATTGTAATGTTATATTCAGTTCTATTTGGTTATGAAAGTTATTAGAAATTAATCTTCATAATTTTATTTGCATTTCGTTAAAAGCTTTAAAATTTATAAACAAATGCATTGATATTCATACCAGCACCTACGGAAGCAAATAGCGTGATGTCTCCTTTGTTGATCTTGTGTTGAGGCAATTCCCCTTGAAGGATCATCGCTAATAAAGTTGGTATGGTTGCAACGCTATTATTGCCCAATTTCTGAATGATCATAGGCATAATGTCGGGTGGTTGTGGTGTATTGTACAGTTGGTAGAATCTATGCACAATAGCTTCATCCATTTTTTCATTAGCTTGGTGTATGATGATCTTAGCAAGATCTTTTATGTCATATCCACTCTCGTCAAAGCATTTTTTCATCGCTTTTGAAACATTAGTCAATGCAAACTCATATATTTTTCGGCCTTTCATTTTCAAGTATTTTGTGTCAGAATCTTGATTAAAATAGGAGGGGCCAAAATATAAATAATCAATCTCATTGAGTGTAAAAGAAGCCGAAATATGGGATTTAAGCCCAGAATCATCATCGCTACATTCCATTATCACTGCTCCCGCACCGTCCGCATAGATCATACTATCTCTATCATGAGGATCTATGACGCGGGAAAGCGTTTCAGCACCTATGATCAGGCACTTTTTAGCAAGCCCTGCTTTGATAAAGGCGTTTGCCTGAATAACACCTTCCACCCATCCTGGACAACCAAAAAGCAGATCATAAGCTACGCAGAAGTTATTTTTAATTTTTAAAAGATGTTTTACACGTGAAGCAAGGCTTGGTACCATATCAGATTGGATAGAGCCGTGCTTAACATCGCCGAAATTATGGGCAAAGATGATATAATCCAAAGTTTCAGGGTCGATCTGCGCATTTGTTATCGCCTTTTGTGCAGCCTGAAATCCTAGATCGGATGCCACTTGATCATCCATTGCATATCGTCTTTCTTCGATTCCAGTAATCTCTTTTAGTTTTTGTGTGATTATCTCATTGGACTGTTTTAGAGGCTGTTCATTTTCATCAAAAAATGTGGAATCTTGAAAAAATGTATTTTTAACGATGTGGGATGGAGTATAATGTCCAGTACCTATAATTTTGCTACTCATTTTCTTATATTACTTAATTAATTTAGCGATAATTACTGAGACCAGCAAATCTTAGTTATTGAAGAGGGAATAAATATTTTATTTGTAACTGACCAACCAGCTTCAAACAAGCCTCGATAGTTAATTCTCCAGTACTTTGGACAAGAAATGAATATCCACTTCTTGTACTGGCAAGGAGGTAGATTTAGTCAATTTACTTCCAAAACGTTCGGGATTCTATAAACAATTCAATCTGATTGATTACAATTGGGAGTTTTTTAATGATATCCTGAGTCCAGAACCGGAATATCGTATATTCTAGTTCACGAAGAGCAAGATTAGTGCGTACGTCTTTTTGCATATTACGTTCGATTTTCGGTATCCAGAATAAACGGTTAGATTTAATACGGTTTCGGTTCTTTTCCAGTCAAAGCCGTGCCAAAATTCACCATCGACAAAAATAGCCAGTTTCCATTTTTTTTATGACGATATCAGGTGTTCCGGGAAGTGATTTATCATGTAATCGTATGTTTTTTGTCTATAGTGCTTACCGTAGGATCAGTTCTGGTTTTGAATTTTAACTCGTATTCTTGCCATATTCCAACTTCGTTTGAGGCTTCTATAGAAACTAGCTTTCTTCTGGAAATGCGGTACATGGATTTTTTAGAATCGGATTAACTGCGTTGTTTTTCACTTAGTGTAACAGCGATTTTCCTAAAACTTACTCATTTCATCTCTTTGATTGCACTGATCTTCTTTATATATTATTTGATTTATCTTTTCCAAACCACCAATAGAAAATGCATCCAATTACATTGAATAGTACAACAGCTACTATCCACAGTATCCTCTTGTCACCGGGTATATTATCATTGGTGATGATGTGATAAATCGTGTACACGACCAAAAGAATGGGAACAAGAAGATAAAGCATTTCTGTGGTTCCGATATTGATAAATGATAAGTTCATAGCGTAGAAAATGTTCGTTTACTATCGCGTGATCGCAAAATATATGACATAGAACCAGCTACAGATACCATGGAATATGGCCCAGAGTATTGATTTGTTTCGATCCCAAGAAGTAACAACTGCTATCACCGAACCTAAGCCAATTCCCGATTTAGTAACGATTTGTGTGGTGTTTTCTGTAAAATCCTGTCCAAAAACAAATGAAGTGATTGATAGTAGGAATATAAGTAAGGTTAGTTTTTTCATAATAATGCGCCTTTAGGTTTTAATTCCGGTGTTATATGGGACAAAGTGTATTCCTGTTTTTTTTTGAGTGATAAGCTTTCGCTCTAGCTAACTAAAATTACAACATTTATGTGACCAGGGCAAATAATTGTTGTTGTATATTCAGATTTGCCATCATTGCTGTTCTATAATTAAAGAGAATAACAACCTATTTTCCCATGCAAAAGGATATACTGAGCAAGAAGCTGAAATTAACTGTAGACGAGATAAAAAGTCTACGATTCTTAAAATGCAGATGGCTTCTTGATAATTTCATTTTGATATACTGTAATATTTCTATAGATTTATCTTCAATTATATTTCTTTTTTAAGAAAAACCTAAGCACAATACTACAATGAACTTGAAGGGAATGCCTTGCAATATAGAAGAGTTTAATCGCTTCCAATTGGGTGATGAAGCTGTATTTCATAAGATATTTGTGTTTTATAAGCCTTTCCTGTTTCGGAAATTTAACCAATTTTGTTCTTCCAATGTCGAGGTGGAAGAAGTATTGCAGGAAGTGTTTGTACAATTATTCTTAAAAAGACAGCAGATTCCAGATATTCAATCGATTTTTCCTTTTTTGTATATAGTTGGAAAGCGGATGTCCATATCTTACTTCAGGAAAGCAGTGGTAAGGGAACAATATATGCTAAAAAATCAATCGCAATTTAATGAAGCATATGACTGCCTGGAAACCCACATTGAAACTAAGGATCTATCCGATATTCTAGAATCTATTATTAAAGACCTTCCAACGCAGCAGCAGAAAATTTTTCGTATGAATAAACTTGATGAACTTAGTTATAAGGAAATCGCTGCTGAAATTGGTGTATCAAAACATACAGTACGAAATCATCTAGCTACAGCTTGTAATTTTGTACGATTAAAATTGGATAAGATTCTTTACCTACTTTTTTTTATAAAAATTATTTTCTGACTAGTACATCCTTTCTACCTAGTGCGATTAGTATAATAGAGCAAGGGAAATAAAAGATGTCCAAAGTAGAAGCATATAAAAATTTGATTCGCCAGTTTTATGCGAAGTCTGTCCCCGAGGATTCGAAAGCCCATTTTGCCCAGTATTTAGAAGATCCTGAGTTCTTAGAAGCATGGGAGCAGTTGATCGATGATGATGAATTAGATCGTGCTTCATCCTCAGAACCAGACGATGATCAATTATTTGATAAAATAAAATTCGATTCCCGAATTAAGGAATATTTAACGACAGTACCTCTGCGTAAAAAACTCATTTCCACAAAAGTTTTCAAAATTGCTATCGCATCCTTAATCCTGTGCACAACTGTGGGCAGTTTTTTAATTTGGAATATCAATCGTAAAAGCAACCCGACTCTGGTGAGTAATACTAAAGACTGGGTTGTTCCTGGAAAAGAAAGAGCTCAAATTATTCTAGAAAACGGTCAGGTTATCGACCTTGATAAAATTACAGGTGATACGGTTATTGATAATGGTGCATTCGAAATCCTAAAATTGGCGGACGGTTCAATTTCATATCGCATGAAAAAGGGTGATCATAATGAAAAAAAAATTGCCTACAATACAATTGTTACTCCCCGTGGCGGTGAGTATAATCTGAAATTACCAGATGGAACCAGAGTATGGTTAAATGCAATGACCACCCTTAGGTATCCCATTGTGTTTGATAAAATAAAGCGGGAAATTTATCTGCAGGGAGAAGCATATTTTGATGTAATGGCGCAGCAGGAAGATGGTCGGCGAATCCCTTTTGTTATTCATACTGGTGGTCAGGCGCTTGAAGTGCTTGGGACAGAATTTAACCTTCAAAATTATGGACAGGACATTGTAACAACCTTAGTTGAAGGTAAAGTAAAACTAAATTTTGTGGACAGTCGTCTTGATGATCAATATCTAGCACCAGCGGAACAGTCTATTTTTTATACCAAAGCAAATAAAGTGATTAAAAATACCGTTGATCCCTATTATTTTACAGCCTGGAAAGATGGGAAATTTGCTTTTAGCAAAACCTCCATTCAAGATGTAATGGGGATCATCAGTCGGTGGTATGATGTGGATGTCATTTATAATACTAAAATTGAAAATTTTGAATTTTCAGGCACAATATCTAGATACGAAGATTTTCGAAAACTGTTAAAGACCATCGAATTGGTAGGAGGTATACATTTTGAAATTGAAGGAAGAAAGGTATATGTCAAAAATTAAAGTAATAAAATAACCAATCGGAACTATACATATCGCTATTGAAGGGACGAATGTATAAGTCGAACATTAATAATACAAAAGAATTGGAAAGGGGTATACATTTCAAAATTGAAGGGAGGAAAGTATATATGGAAAAATAACGATACAAACTTTTAAAAAAAATTTCAGGAGCGTTGCGACCGCCCCTGAAGTTTTTGTCCTTTATAAGACAGCTGACAAATCAACTTATTACAAAAATTAAATTAAATCAACCGAATGCAAAAATACAAAAAAAATCGGTGGGGAATCCCTATGGAGTTTAAACAGATTTCCTCCCTTAAACCATTGGCTATGAAGTTGTCGATTGCGATCCCGCTACTATTTGCTACAAGTTTTCATGTTAGTGCTAATTCTTACGGTCAGAAGATCAATCTTAATAAGAAAAATGTGAATCTGGAAACTTTATTGAAGGATATACAGAAGCAAAGCGGCTATAATATATTATATAAAGAGTCTTTGATTGCTCACATTCGAAAAATAGATGTGAAATTTCAAAATATCCCACTTGAATTAGCACTTAATGATTTGTTGGGAAAATATCAGATTACTTACAAATTGATTGATAATAATATTGTGTTGAGTCAAAGTACTACGGCAAAAGTTCAAAGTACTCCTGCAGTGGTTGACAAGATGATACAAAAACAGATCAAAGGAAAAGTTTCGGATCAAAATGATCAACCTTTGGCCAATGTTACCATAAGTGAGGTAGGTACAAATAATAAAACATCCTCCGATGCGACGGGTTCGTTTAGTCTTTCGGTGAGTGGTGAAGCGACATTGCTCCATTTTAGCATGGTAGGTTACAAAAATAAGGATATCCAAATTGGGAATAACGAGTTTTTACAGGTTAAGCTAGAACAGACCATTATGGCGATGGATGAGGTAGTTGTAGTGGGATATGGTTCTCAGAAGAAAACTGTAGTTTCAGGCGCTATTGCTACTGTAAAGGGAGAAGATCTTGCTAAATCATCGTCAGTCAATCTTTCTAATTCTTTTGCAGGAAGATTGCCTGGAGTAACCGCCATGCAAAGTAGTGGCGAGCCTGGTGGAGATGGTTCTTCTATTCGTGTTCGTGGTATCAATTCCCTACCGGGAGGAAATACGAGCCCATTGATTGTAATTGATGGAGTTCCACAGCGCGCAGGAGGTTTTGACCGTATTAATCCTAACGATGTAGAGAGTGTGTCGGTGCTGAAAGATGCATCAGCAGCCATCTATGGCTCCCGTGCAGGTAATGGTGTTATCCTCATTACAACGAAGCAGGGTAAAGTTGGTAAAACGCAGTTTTCTTACGATTTTACTTACGGTATACAACGTCCGACACGTACACCTAAAATGGCCAATTCTGAGCAGTATACTTCTATTATAAACGAGGTAACGACAGTTTATCCCCAAGATAGTGATAAGTGGGGAGAAATTTGGAAAGCAATAAATACAGGTGATGGAAAATATACTTCTCCTACAGGAGTGATTGAGGCTGCATTTACGCCAGAAGAGAGACAAAAATATGCTGATGGTTCAGATCCTTTACGTTATCCAAATACAGACTGGTTTGCTTCTACGATAAAAGATTGGTCGCCACAGCAGCGACATAATTTACAGATCAATGGAGGTACCGAAACTACCAAATATCTGATTTCATTAGGTTATTTAAATCAGGATGCGATCTACAAAAATTCAGCAACATATTATAAACAGTACGATTTGCGCGCAAACCTAGAATTTAAGTTGGGCAAATATGTTACCGCTAGACTTGGCATAACAGGTCGTGAAGAATCCCGTAATTTCCCTACACGCGGAGCGGGCACGATCTTTAGATCTTTGATTCGCGGTCTGCCAACTGAAATTGCGACCTGGCCCAATGGTCTTCCTGGCCCAGATTTAGAAAATGGTGCCAATCCGGTTGTAATAACCACTGGTGCAACGGGCTATGACAGAAATACAAGAGATTATTTGCAGAACACAGGTGCCATTGATTTTAGAATACCAGGTGTTGAGGGACTTAAATTAACTGGAACAGCTTCAATTGATAAATATTGGGGAAGATCGAAAAGATGGGAGACCCCGTGGACTCTTTATGATTGGGATAAGGTAAGTTTTGAGGCCGATGGAGTAACGCCATCACTGGTAGGGTATGTACCAAAAGGTATAGAGCCTAAAGCTCAGCTTCGTGAAGCGGCGGAGGATCAATTAGCAATCAATTTATCTGCTTTGTTATCCTATGAAAAGACATTAACAGGAGGGCATAATATCTCCGCGATAGCAGGGTTAACTCGTGAGACTGTCACCAATAATGGTTTTTACGCAGATCGTAAGGATTTCGCCTCGACATTAATAGAACAGTTAAATTTTGGTGATCGCGAACGGCAGACCTTGGGAAATGAGAATACTTACGATCGTGCACGTTTAAGCTACTATGGAAGGGTCAACTATAATTTTCAGGAAAAGTATCTTTTTGAATTTAATTGGAGAGTGGACGGTTCTTATGTTTTTCCACTTAATAAAAGATTTGGTTTCTTCCCTGGAGTTTCAGCGGGATGGCGGGTATCCGAAGAAGGTTTTTTCAAAGATAATGTTAGGTTTGTTAATAACCTGAAGTTGAGAGCATCTTGGGGCCAAATGGGGGCAGAAGCTTATTATGGTGGTTCTTTTCAAGAATATAAATACTTAGCATTGATGAATACCGGGCAGGGGGTATTCAGTGATAAACTCTATCAGACTTTATATGAGAGTACCATTCCTAACCCTAATTTCACATGGGAAGTAGCTAATAATAGCAATGTTGGATTGGATGCTTCTTTTTTAAATCATAAACTGGCGCTAGAACTGGACTTCTTTTATAATAAACGGACCAATGTTTTGACAAAGAATCCTGGAGTTGTACCTATCAGTTCGGGTATTTCGGGTAATCTGCCAATTGCCAACCTTGGCAATCTGATCAATAAGGGGTATGAGTTTAAATTGACTTATACCGATAAAATCGGTAATCTTTCTTTTAATGTAGGCGTTAATGGTGGTTATGCAAAAAACAATGTGCAATACTCCAGCGATGTTGTCAACACCTTACCCTATCAGCAACAGATCGGAAGAGTAACAGACTCTTGGCTAGTGTATCAATATGATGGTGTTTTCAAAGATCAGGCTGCTATTGATGCGAATACTGTAGATTACACAGCTTTAGGATTGAAAAATGGCAAGCTATTGCCTGGTGATATGAAATATGTCGATTATAATGGCGATGGTAAAATTACAAGTGACGATCGTGTGCGATTGGACAAAAATGGTACCCCAACTTTTACAGGAGGTCTTGTATTAGGCGGTGATTATAAAGGTTTTGATTTCAGTATACTGGTACAGGGGGCTACTGGTGGTATGCGACGAATGGGCCCTACAGAATCGGGATTAATAGGGAACTACCTGGAGTGGAATTATGATAACCGTTGGAGTATTGATAATCCGAGTGATGTTGATCCTCGACTTACCAACCGTTCGGATACTTATTATACAACAACCGATAATACCTACTGGATACGGAGCACCAATTATATCAGATTAAAGAATGTAGAGTTGGGATATAGTCTTTCCAGCAATTTGGTCAGTAGAATAGGGATGAGCTCCATTCGTTTTTATACCAATGGCATTAATCTGTTAACCTTTGATAAAATCAAAATTTGGGATCCTGAATCTGATAATAGTACGGGTCAATTCTATCCGCAATCGAAAATTATCAGTTTTGGCGTAAAGGCTATATTTTAATCAAATCATAAATAATAAAATAATAAAATGAAGACATTGATCAAAAATAGAATTCTTTATATGCTAGCAGTTATGCTATTGTTTATGACAGCATGCAGTACAGATTTTCTAAATGTAACACCTCGAAATGATTTTTCAGATGCCACCGTATGGCAAGATCCAGTGTTGGCTGAAAAGTTTGTTAGTGATATTTACAACGTATTTGAAGCAAGTAATTCCGGTTTCACAGAACAGATGCAGGCTTCTGCAACTGACGAATCATTATGGAACCATACCGATGCTTTTCTTTTGTTGAACACAGGAGCGATCAACGGTGCTAATGAAGGCTGGGGTGGTACATCAAGATGGTGGGAGCGTATGTACACCTATATCAGATTCAGTAATATTGCCATAGAAAGACTGGGAGATGACACCAAAAATGGTATTAGCGATATAAAAGTAAAAAATGAATTATTAGCACAAGCTTTCTTTATCCGTGCTTATTGTTATCACCAATTGTTAAGGTATTATGGCGGTGTGCCTCTTATTCTAAATAGTTATCCATACTCTGAAGACCCGATTATCTATCAAAAAGAACGGGCAACTTATGAAGCCTGTACAAATCAGATTTTAAAGGACTGTGATGAGGCTTACAAGCGTTTGGGGGATGGTAAACTTGAAAAAGGCAGGATTAATTCGTTAACTATTTTAGCGCTCAAATCAAGAACTTTAATTTATGCAGCAAGTGATTTACATGATCGAGCTAAACTTACTTCTAAGGTAACAGATCTAAATGACCTATCTGAAAAACTACCCTTATTGGCATATGCCGCAGGATCGCAACAAGATCGCTACCGTTTGGCACAAGCAGCAGCAAAAGCGGTTCTAGATGCAGGAACAGGATATAAGTTAAATCTTACAGCACCTGTTACTCCAGCACAAGGAAGATTAAATTACAAAAGTATTGCCATGGGAGGGGGAAGTAAAGCGCCAGATATGGATATCACGGCAGCATCAGATATACTATATGCCCGTTATTTTATCACGGAGCAGAGTTCTTCACATGCTAGAGATAATGGTCCCAATGGTTATAATAACTGGGGGGGAAATCAACCTATAGGTCTTTTGGTGGATGATTATGAAATGAATGATGGAACAAAATTTGACTGGAACAATCCCATTCATAAAGCCAGTCCTTATAAAAACAGAGATCCTCGTTTTTATGCATCCATATTATATGACGGTGCTGATTGGAAACCGAGAAATAATCCGATCGATCCAGCTAATCAGATACAAACAGGTGCTTACGATCTAATTTTAGCCGGTAAGTTGACAAAATTTTCAGGATTGGATACAAAACAAGGACCTAAAGAGGCACACAACGGAACTTGGACAGGATATTACATTCAAAAGTTTATTGACCCAGATCCAAATATTGTAGATGCTCAAGCAAGACAGTTTGTACCTTGGCCTTATTTTAGATATACAGAAGCAGTTTTTAATTATGTGGAAGCAAGTATTGAACTAGGGGAATTAGAAACAGCAAAAACCTGGCTGAATAAAATTAGGTTTAGAGCAGGTATGCCAGCTATCACTGCCACAGATCAAAATACGCTGAGGACAATATACCGTCAAGAAAGACGTATAGAAATGGCTTATGAACAGCAACGTTTTTTTGATGCCCGAAGATGGCTTATTGCTAATGAAACCATAGGACGAAAGGTCACTATTGTTAAAATTGATGCTACTTTCAAGCCAGGTAAGTCATTAGCAAATGTTTATAAATATGACGAGTCAATTTATAATTATACCTACACACCGCAAGAATTCAATACAAAAGAAAACCGGGTTTGGAAAAATCAAGTTTATTTTCTTCCGCTATCACGGGATGAAATTCGGAAAAATCCATTGCTTGTACAAAATCCAGGGTACGTGGAGTAATAGATTGTTTTAAGAATTAAAACTGAAATACATATTCCTAAATTTTAAAACATCTGAACATATGTTCAGATGTTTTTTTATTACGAGCTTACTACGAAACAAACATTACCGTTGTAACAGCCAACTAAAGAGGGTTTATTTAAACTGATAAATATTTTAATTTGTGAACAACGATTTATTTTTTAATCTTTTGACTATCATAGCACTCAGTTCTCGATTTTAGCAGGATCAATAGAAATTTCAGATTTTGCCCGTAGCAAATATGAGGAAAAAATCATTCATGTATGATAAAACAGGAACATTAGTATGAGAATAAAAATAAGCTAAGTAAGCCTATACTTTAGTTTTTTAGTGTCCCTTTTATTAGCGTGAAATCTATTTTATTTATGAGTGTAATAAAATCTATAGGATTAGTAGTTTTTATTGGAATAAAAAATTATATTTGCAAAGTGTTTTAAAGAATAAGCACACTAAACCCTGATTAGAGACAGTCAGGATCAATCACCTAACTAAAAAACAGCAGTATGAAATATTATTCTACGCTTGATGACTCAAACCTTTTTGGACATTATGAAGATGATGTTTTAATTTCTTCCTTAAATTTTTTCACCATCCTATTCCATTCCGAATACCTGGATTACGATTCTCGAATCTGTTGTTAAAACGACAAACTAACAAAAAGGGGAAGCAAGCTTCCCCCATTTTAAAAATTAGATGAGGTTCTGATTCCCAATTGGCGTTGTCGTCAGAAACCTTTTTTTACCTTAATTTTCTACAAGAATATGAAAAAAAATCAAAAGTATCTGATTTTTCAGGTACTCTTTGTCCTAACTGTGCATTTAGGGCAACCAACCTATTCCCATGCACAAAGTAAATCTACTCCTATTGTTAATGCGGCTTTTGAAGGGAAAGTTGTTGACCAGGTTAATGGAAACCCAATAGTGGGGGCGACTGTAAAGCTGCAAGGTGTGACACATTCTGTCCAAACAGATAGTCATGGAAATTTTCAATTTATTACGGGACAAAAATTACCAGCTACAGTCATCGTTTCTTTTCTGGGTTATCAATCGCAAACTGTAGAAATCACATCACCCAAAAGTATCATAAAATTATTGCCCACAGCTTCTAATTTGGATGAGGTTGTCGTTATCGGTTATGGAACAACAAAAAAACAGGATGTAGTTGGTGCCATCACAAAGATTAATGCAGGGGAAGTCAATAAAATACCTGTAGCCAGTTTTGATGCTCAGTTACAGGGGAAGGCAGCTGGATTACAGGTCGTAGCCAATTCTGGAGTTCCGGGAGAAGGTATATTTGTCCGTGTCAGAGGTACGACTTCTATTAATTCAAGCAGTGATCCGCTCTATATTATTGATGGAGTCTTTCTAAACAATACAAGCTTACAAAATGCAAATTTAGGAGGTCGTACTACATCCCCATTAGCCGATATAAATCCGGCAGATATTGAATCGATAGAAGTACTAAAAGACGCTTCAGCAACAGCAATTTATGGATCTAGGGGAGCTAATGGTGTTGTTATTGTAACGACTAAGCAGGGAAGTTATGGTGCAAAAACAAAAATTGATTTTAATCTTTCCAATGGTTTTGTTCAAGCGGATAAATCGACTTTGCCACATTTGGCATCTGGACCAGAAACCGCGGCATTAGCGAATGAATGGTGGATTAATTCGGGGATCGATAAACCATCATTAAATCAAAACTTTTCTAACAGACCTTTTCGACCGGTTAACGAAGGAGGTCGTGGCCTACCTGAGGAGCAGCAGACCTATGATCGTTTAGATTTTATTCTAAGAAATGGACGTGTGCAAGATTATAGTTTAGGTATTCAAGGTGGAGGAAATAAGTCCCGATATTATATAGGTACTGGGTATACAGATCAAGAAGCATTTTTTAAAGTTATCGATTTCTCACGAGCAAATTTTAAGTTTAATTTTGATCAACAGCTAAATGAACGCATTAAGATCGGAATTACAAGTAATATTGCTAGAACAAAAAGAAATCAAGCACGTACAGGTGACGGTCCGCAGGTCAGTTTGTGGAATTCTGCAGTTTCTTCGGCTACCTATACAGCGACACACGATCAGGAAGGGGTGGCTACAGGATCTGATAATACTTATGTATTAGTTGATAATTATGATGTCAATACATTAAGTTTACGTTATATCGGAAGTGTTTTCGCTGAAGCAGATATACTTCCCGGTTTAAAATTCAGGAGCAGTTTTAGTGCTGATTACAACAAATATGATGAAAATCAGTACTGGAATACCAATACTAGTATTGGAAGAGCTAACAATGGACAAGCAACGTCAGGAATTTCTGAAAATACCACTTGGATTAATGAGCAGACCTTAAACTATCAAAAACAATTCAATAGCGTTCACAAAATTACGGCTTTAGTGGGCAATACCTTGCAGCATAATACTTTGAATTATTTGTACGCAGAAGGTAATGGATTTGCCAACAATAGTTATAAATTAATTTCTTCAGCTTCTACCCGTACTTCATCTCAGGACTGGACAGCTTACTCTATTGCTTCTTTTTTCGGAAGAGCAGGATATCAGTATTCCGATAAATATTTTGCAGAAGCGACATTAAGAGCTGATGCTTCCTCCAAATTTGGAAAAAATAATCGTTGGGGATATTTTCCAGCTTTCGCGCTTGCTTGGCGACTGAAGCAAGAGGACTTTTTGAAAGATGTAAACTGGTTAAATGACCTGAAAATTAGAACATCCTATGGAATTACAGGTAATCAGTCAGGGATCAGCAATTTCGCTTCACGGGGACTTTGGTCCGGAGGTAGTTCGTATGCCGATGTTATCGGTTCTCCTTTACCAGGTATAGGGCCTCAGCAACTTGGTAATGATGACTTGAAATGGGAGACAACAGCACAGTATAATATCGGTTTTGATGCAGAGTTATTTAAAAATAGATTATCTATTACCCTGGATGTTTACGATAAATATACTTCCAATATTTTACTGCAACAACCGATTAAGACTTCTTCTGGTTTTTCCCAGTATTGGGCCAATGTTGGCGAAGTGAGTAACAAAGGTTATGAGTTGACTATTAATAGTGTTAATATTCAAAATCAAAATTTTACGTGGAAAAGTAGTTTCAATATCTCAGGAAATAAAAACAAAATAGAAAAACTACCGACCCAAATTACGCAGTATACACGTGATTGGGTGATTTTAAAAGAAGGACAATCTTTGAATTCATTCTGGCTCTATGAGCAGTTATCTGTTGATCCTAAAACCGGAAATGCCATATTTGATGGTCAGCTGGAAGATGGAACAGTTCCAGTAAATGCCCGCAAAATTATGCATAATGCATCTCCTAAATTTTATGGGGGTTTAAATAATTCGTTCAGCTATAAAAGCTTTGATCTCAGCGCAGCGCTGTCTTATCAATTTGGTAACTACACTTTAAATCTGGAGCGCTATTTTAGAGAACGTAACCCTACTAGCGGGGGAGTATTTGAAAATGTGCTAAACCGTTGGCAAAAAGATGGTGATATTACCGATGTGCCCAGATTAACATCGATAGGGAATAACTATACCATTGATCAGAACAGCCGTTATTTAGAGGACGCATCCTTTGTAAGGCTTAAACAATTGTCGATAGGGTATACACTGCCGAAATCTTTCTTGAGTAAAGCTGGAATTAGTAATGCTCGGATATATTTTCTAGGCTCGAATTTGTTCCTTTGGACAAAATATACAGGAGATCCTGAATCTAATGTTACCTCAAATCCGAATGCACAGGGACTTGGATCATTCGGAACTCCACCTCAGCCCAGAAGCTTTCAGCTTGGATTTAACCTAACACTATAATTTCACCTAAGATAAAAATAACAGATGAAAATTCTTAAATATAGCTATATATGGACTTTGGCCGTGACGTTTACACTGTCCTCATGCGAGAAATTTTTGGAAATAGATCCTCGGATTTCTACCTCTGATCAGGTGACAATCAATGATGAAAATTCTGCACACACTGCCGTTAGAGGGATATACAATCAGTTGCAGTCAGACGGATATTACGGGTATACATTTCAGACTATCGGTTTTTTCTCCGGCGATAATATTGAATATACAGGAAGCCAGATTGTGAACCAATCTTTAACCAATCACAGTGTAAGAGCAGATTTACCCGCTTTAGCCACAGCATGGACTGCGATATACAATACGATCAACCGTGCGAATAATGTGATTGCTAAAGTACCGGCCCTATCGGTTACTCCAACTTTTACAGATGCGGTAAGAAATCAACTGGTCGGAGAAGCCTATTTTCTTCGGGCATTGTCTTACTTTGATCTAGGTAGAACCTGGGGTGGGGTACAGCTTGTCTTAGTCCCAACATCTTCTTCCAGCAATCTAGAGAATTTAAAAAGATCTTCTTTAGCAGATACCTACCGGCAAGTACTGGCAGATTTGATAAAAGCAGAAGAACTTTTACCCAATAGTACCAATCGTATCCGTGCAACCCGTAAAACAGTTTGGGCACTTCGCGCACGCTACCATCTATATCGGGAGGAATGGAAAGAAGCAATTACTTATGCCAGCAAATTAATTGATGATAAAAGTAATTATAATCTTTTAACACCTTACTCTTCATTTTTTGCAGACAATGCTTCAGGAACAAATGAATCCATATTGGAATTATATTATACAACCAATGTCGTTAATACCCAGGCTTATCAATGGCAACCCAGTACAAAGGGAGGTGTTGGCTGGATCCGACCTTCAATGGGAATTGTTAATTTATTAAATAATAAATCGATCGCGGGAACGCGTCAATCTTTAATTTCTAAAGTAGTATTAAATGGTGTGGACAATTGGTTCGGCAATCTCTATTATAGAACTAATGGAACAGATCCAGCATATCTGATCCGAATAGCTGAACTATACTTGATCCGTGCGGAGGCATATGCGCAGGATAATGATATTGCCAAATCTCTTGCAGACTTAAATGTAATCAGAAAACGTGCCGATATTCAGGAACTTAATATAGCTGATAAAGCAACATTATTATTAGCCATAGAACAGGAGAACCGGATTGAGTTTGCATTTGAAAATCATCGCTGGTATGACCTAGTGCGCACAAGACGTGCAAAAACAGTTCTTGGAATAGATGAAGATTTTCGACTTCTTTTACCAATTCCGTATGCGCAGATTCTGATCGATAAAAATCTAGAACAAAATCCTCAATATAAATAAATATTTTTATGGAAATAGCTATTTCAACTAAAAAATGGAGTTCAGCTGAGAGTTTCTCCATCCGGCTTTTATTTATCTTTTTTATTATTTTGACACTCCCATATGATGTTCATTTGTATCACGCTCTTCGGCACTTCAGCTTTGAATCTGCATATCAGTTAGCGACTTTCAGAACATCGTTTATAGCTGAAAGCGATTATGTGGGGAATCATTTTGAGGGATTTTATAATTGGCTCATAGCTTTAGTTATTGCTTTTTTTGGTGCTGTTATATGGACTAAAAAGCGGAAGAGTCAAGAACATGAGCTCTACTATTGGCTTAGGGTACTTTTACGTTATCGTTTGGCTTTTGCCATTATTGCTTCAGGAATAGTTAAGCTGGTACCGGTTCAGTTTCCAGCTCCAACGCTTAGTGATTATAATACCGAATACGGCGATTTTTTATTATGGAAGATTTATTACTTAAGTACTGCAATCACTAAAGCTGGGTATGTTCCGGGCATAGGAGTTTTAGAGATAACTGCGGGTGTACTCTTGGTATTCCGAAAAACAGTAGCAGTAGGGGCAGGTGTGTTAATTGCTCTTTTAGCCAATATTGTCATTGTCAATTTTGTGTATGAATTGGGAGAACAGGTGTATAGTCTATTCCTATTATTAATTGCCATTACCTTATTTTCCTATGATTTACCACGTTTTTTTAATGCAGTATTTCGGCAGGTGAAAACACAGCCAGAGATTGTTAATCCGCTAGTTTCACAGCCTCTCAAAAAACTAAGGGTACTATTCAAAGGTGGGTTTTTACTATTTTTTATACTTTTTGGATTTTTGACCTACAGCTCCTGGAAAAGTAGTAATTACCCATACCCAAAGGAATCTGGAATAGCGCATATCCGAGGTTTATACAACGTGGATGAGTTTGTTCTTAATTCAGATACATTAGCCTACTCCCTGACCGACAGTAGTCGGTGGCAAAATGTGGTGTTTGAATCTTGGAATACTTTTAGTATAAAACGAAAATCAGATATCAAAGCAGATCTTCATAAACCTCGTATTATTTGGCAAGCTGATTCACTTCGCAATTTTGAAAATATCGGAAATGGTGGTCGGGAATTTTACCGTTATACCTTTGCTCAGGTTCCAGATGGACGGTATCAGATCCGTGCAATAAATAAGAGAAATGCAATACAATCATTTCAATTTGAATTGCAAAAGAGTGGTGAAAATGTGTTATTGCTGTTAGGAAAGAATGAACAAGGAGAGTCCCTACAGGTTAAATTGCGCAAGGTTAATAAAGAATACCTCTTAGACAAAGGCCGTAGAAAGCCAATTTCCATTTATTAAATTATTTCACAATGTCAGCTATAAAAAATATGTATCCGGAGAGAAGTTCTATATATCGTGCTTGGTCTACTTGGGAGAAAATAAGTTTTAGATTTGCTTTTATTTTTTTTATACTACTGGTAGTTCCCATTCAATTTTCCTGGTATAAAAAGTTATTTGAAGATTTTTCATTTTATGGACTATTGGCGAATGTCTCCGGTTTCAGACCGGAATTTATAGAGATTTCGTCAGAAAGTGGTAAGTGGGGAATAGATTCTTATGCCACATGGGCTATTGCGGCAATTATTTCGGCTATTGGAACCGCAATCTGGACTTGGTTAGCTAGTGGGCGCCAACGCTTGTCATACAATCAACTTTATTATTGGCTTAGAGTACTGGTTCGCTATCGTATCGGTCTAGGATTGATTGCATTCGGTTTTATTAAATTTTATCCGATGCAGATGCCTTTTCCTTCAATTGCAAACCTGCATACCGATCTGGGCGATTACGCACCTTTTAAATTATATTGGCAGTCCGTAGGAGTTTCTGTTTGGTATCAGATATTCTTAGGTTTCTTAGAAATAGGAGCGGGTACATTGATGTTTTTTAGAGCCACGACGGCCATTGGAGCTATTATCAATGCAGGTGTATTATATAATATTGCCCATGCTAATTTTGCCTATGACGGGGCTGTTCATGTCTATAGTTCTTACTTTGTATTGTTATCCTTGTTTTTATTGATCCTGTATATTCCAGATTTATATCGGTTGTTTATCAAAAAAGAAGCAATTACGCCACAGTATTATCGTATAAAGTTGGACAGTAGGACTAAAAGGCGTGGATATTATCTTGCTAAAGCACTTTTTATCTTGGTATTTGTCTTTGTGTATGGTGCTTACCGCTATGATTTTCATTATTATCAGGGGCGATTAAAAGAACCCGTTATTCCAGGATTTTCCAAGGCAGTAGGCCATTATACGGTTAGCCAATTTATCTTAAATGGCGATACCTTAACCTATTCGCCTTATGATTCAGTGCGTTGGCATGATGCCGTATTTGAACGATACTCAACACTAGTGTATAAAGTTAATAAAAAACAACCTATAGATCTAAGAAATGGAACTCCCCATAAGACAGATCTTTTTAAAGATTATGAGTTTACTGGCCGTGCCGGCGGTAGAGTATATCTATATTATGAAATTGATTCTTTGGAGAATGCGATTTATGTCGTTAATAAAGGAAGGAAGTTTAATGAAAACTTCGAAAAGGAAAATAAAAAAGAAAATGAAGTTAATCTCAAAAAACTTTATCAAACAGCAATCCGTGATAGCATTGGTATTCTCAAATGGAAATATGAACGACCTTCCACAGAACAGATCGTGCTATCCGGTCAAGATGTGAGTTTTGATTCTATTAAAGTCGTTTTAGATAGAATTCCAGAGCAACCTTTACTTGGAAAAGGCTGGTTTTCAGAAAATAAAAAATATACTTATGTACAATAAATTAATTGTTCTATTTGTCTTGGTAATGATAGCATGTTCTGGTGTCAATGCGCAATCGTATGAAAATCTTACCGTGACAAAATTTGAGAAAGGGATCTCTGGAAAGCGGCATCAGCTCGTTGATGTGAGGACTCCAAAAGAATATGCCTTAGGGCATCTTGAAGCAGCGTCCCAGGCCGATTGGAAAGATTCGACAGTATTTGTTGCTCAAATTGGGGTTTTAGATAAATCAAGACCTGTTTACATTTATTGTCGATCTGGCAACCGAAGTAGTAAGGCTGCATCATGGCTTATTGAGCATGGTTTTAAAAAAGTATACAATCTTCAGGATGGGATAATCGGCTGGGAACAGTCAGGAAGAAAAATAGTTAAAGCAGATGATAAATAGAAGAAGTTTTCTCACGCAAAGCCTACTACTAGCTGGGACAGGTATATGGGCACAGACAAAAAAAGTGAACGATAGACAAATTATTTATCAATTTTTTGATTCAGGTTTAGCACATTTCTCCTACGCCGTCTTAGTAGATAAAAAAATTATTTTAATAGATCCTGCACGTGATGCAGGATCTTATTATACTTTTGCCAAAGAGCATGGGGCAACGATCATTGGTGTTATAGAAACTCACCCGCATGCTGATTTTGTCAGTTCCCATCTCGAGATCGCTAATTATACCAAGGCGAAGATTTATATTAGTAAATTACAGAAAGCAAGTTTTGAGTTTGAGCCTTTCGATACAGGGAACACCATTAGATTAAGTCCATCTATTAGTTTAAAAGCGCTCTCTACACCTGGACATTCTCCAGATAGTATTTCTGTTGTATTAGAAAAAGACAAAGAGCCACATGCTGTTTTTACGGGCGACTCCTTATTGTTTGGCTCCGTAGGCAGGCCAGATTTACGAACATATTCAGGCGAATTTACTACTCAGCGTGAGCAATTGGCAAAGCAGCAGTTTCATACGATGCAGGATATCTTCGCACTATTTCCAGATAAAACCGTTGTCTATCCTGCACATGGGGCAGGCTCTCACTGTGGTAATGCTATTCGCAATGTGAAGGAAAGTACAATTAGGGAAGAGAAACGAACCAACCCTGCTTTCACTTGGCTCGATGAGGATGAATTTGTAAGGCAACTGTTGCTCGATCAGCCCGATATTCCCCAATATTTCCCTTATAATGTAGAACTCAATAAATTAGGGGCGAATGAGTTGCATAAAGCATTGTCAGCTGTTCCAATACTTGACAATAATTATTGGGAAGAAAGTGCGCTTTTTATTGATACTCGTCTTTCTTCAGCTTTTAGAATAGCACACAGGAAGGGAGCACTAAATATTCCAGATGCTGATAAATTCGAGACTTGGTTAGGCACTTTAATTGCCCCTCATCAGGGATTCTATATCGTGGTTTCAGAGGTGTCAGAAATCAAGCCTATGCTATTGAAAACCGCAAAGATTGGATATGAAGCATTTGTTAAGGGTATATTTGTCTATAATCAAAACAGCGCAGATTTAAGTATAGATAATTTTGATTCGGATCTTCTTAAGGCTAATCAAGACGGATATACCATTATTGATGTTAGAACTGAAAAAGAAGCCAAGGATAAATATTTCGATAAGGTAATCAATATTCCACTTTCAGAGTTAACGGAACGTTTGCAAGAGATTCCTGATGGAAAAACGGTACTTGTACACTGTGCTTCTGGCTATCGCTCAGGAATAGCGGCAAGTTTAATTTTGCGTTTAAGACCTGAGCTAAATATTATGGATATTTCCAATGCGATTACTAAATTTTAACATTATCTTCGATTATGTCTAAAACATATGATGTTATTATAGTCGGTTCAGGACCTAATGGAATTGCCGCAGGTATTACATTACAGAAAGCAGGATTATCTACGCTCATCATTGAAGGTCGTGATACTGTTGGAGGAGGCATGCGTACGGCCGATTTGATTGAACCGGGATATCGACATGATATCTGTTCTGCTATCCATCCAATGGCTTTGGCTTCTCCGTTTTTTACCGCTTTGGATTTGAGGGCGCACGGACTGGAATTTATTTTCACGAAGTACCAGGCTGCTCATCCCTTTGATAATGGTTCTTCGGCATTTTTAAGTCGCTCTATTTCAGAAACTGCCGAGGGATTAGGTTTGGACAGAAAGGTGTACCGCGATTTGATTGACCCTATTGTTTCCGAATGGGATTATATCGCTTCTGCAACAATGGGTCCTTTTGAATTTCCGAAACGCCCCCTTCTATTGGCTAAATTTGGACTGCAGGTTTTAAAACCAGCGGCTACAATGGTCAATAAATTCAAGGAAACTCATACAAGAGGATTATGGGCAGGTATGTCTGCGCATGCCATTCAGCCATTTACTAATATGGCTTCTTCAGCAATAGGGTTGATATTAAGTGCTGTTGGACATAAATATGGATGGCCTATTCCTAAGGGCGGATCACAGGCTATTGCCGATGCATTAGTTTCCTTGTACACTTCTTTAGGAGGCGAATTAAAACTTAATTATTTTGTAGAAGATATTGATGAGCTGGCACCGTATAATACCGTTATGTTTGACCTAACACCGAAGCAGATCTTAAAAATAGCAGGACATAGATTGTCAACTGCCTACAAAAAAAAGCTAGAATCTTATCGCTACGGCATGGGGGTTTTTAAAATGGATTTTATTATTGATGGAGAAATTCCGTTTTTAGATGAGCGATGTGGAGATGCTGCTACTGTTCATTTAGGTAATACTTATGAAGAAATAGCTGCTGCTGAATCCCTGACATCAAAAGGCGGATATCCCGAAAAACCATTTGTAATGCTCGCTCAGCAAAGTAAATTCGATAACAGCCGAGCACCTGCCGGTAAAAATACTGTTTGGGCTTACTGTCATGTACCTAATGGTTCGATCAGAGATGTTTCTGTTGCAGTTGAAAATCAGATTGAACGCTTTGCACCGGGATTCAAAGAACGAATCACTGCAAAAAGTACAATGAATACAGCACAATTGGAAGCCTACAACCCAAACTATATTGGAGGAGATATTAATGGTGGTATTATAGATATCCGGCAATTATTTACCAGACCAACGGTACAGTTAAGACCCTATAGAACATCCAATCAACAGATTTATATTTGTTCATCTTCTACTCCTCCAGGGGGAGGAGTACACGGTATGTGTGGTTATCATGCCGCTAAAACAGTACTAAAAGATCGTTTCAATATTTTATTATAAAGGTAGTTTTAAATGATGTCGTACATCATTGCGAAAATCGCAATTAAGTGCATCACTTCATGATTTAATAGAATGGCTCATTAATCGTTATTATTATTATAGTTACTTTTCATTTTGAAAGCTAGATTTTTATTGTGTTTAACTCAGACATCTAAACTTATTAATTCATCTGCAGAGATATCTTTGTGATGGATTTTTAATTTACCAGGTGTTTTTATATATATATAAAGAAAAAATGTTCATTATCTAATTGATTATTGTAATAACTGAAAGTGTTGGTAAAACTTGGACTTTAAATTCTATATTGCGTTCCACTAAATTACTTGCCAAGTACTACGATCTTGATTTCATTATCTGGTTCGAGACCACTAATACCTCCTCCAGTGTATTTGACGGTGTACTTTCCCGGTTTTATGGAATAGTTTTTTGCTAGATTAAATACAGTACTCACGCTATCATGAGGAGGTACTTGAATATAACTTTCCTCAGGAGGCGGCATCATCCGTTTGGCCATAGGGCCTGTAAATTCGGCTTCGTTCCCTTGAACATCTATAATTTCCATGTATTTACCTAAAAAGGGTTCAAAAGGTGTTTCCCATTTACAAAAACGCTGCATCGTATCTGAGTGGTTTGCCACAGTGAAGGATAATATCACAGAATCGGTGGTTAAATTGTTAGAATCGGCTCTCAAATGTGTTGCCAGTTTGGGAGTTACTGTAAGAGTTTGTTTTGTTTTACTTGCAGAGCTTACTGTTTTTTGATTTTGGCAACCTGTAAACATTATAATTCCTACACCAATTATTAAAGAGAATTGACGAAGCATATTTTTTGAGCTTTGGTAGTTTATTTGAATGAAATTTCCGATACTTCTATTAATTCAGGACCACTCTCAATTGGATAACCTAAAACTTTTTTACCTTTTAGAGTGACTGATTTATTAACAAATTCATCTAACTTGACGCGAGAGCTTTGCAATGCATAGGTTTTATTTTCCGAATTTATCTTATGTGTTCCATATTGAAAAGTAGTCATTCCTAACGGAGTTATTTCTCCTGTTAGAACTATTGTACTCATACCACCAGTCTTTTTCATTGTGCAGCCTGAAAGTAGGCCTACGAGCATGGATAATATCACGATCTTTTTCATACTTAAATAAACGCAGAAAAACGAAGTAATGCTACAATTTTAATAATTAAAATGTTGAGGTCTAATACTGGAAAAATTCTATTATAATCTTTCTATGATTACTATTTATAAATCGTTATTCATTAATAATTTCTCCGATTTAAAGTTTTATAAGGTATTCATTTTAGTACTTCTTTATGAATGATTTAGAATATTCTTGATTCTTCAAAACAACGTTTTCGTGATTTATGCAATCGTTTGTTTCGTGTTTTTATTTTGTCAAATTTAAATAAAGAATCACTTTTATAGTAAACTAGAAGGTAACCAAAACCTATTATAGTTGTGAAATATTATAAACTTAAATTAAATTATCGATGAGAAAATTATGTTTTTATGCGTTTGTATTATCCTTGTTTAGTTATCTATCCTCATGCAAAGTATCTGAGGGATGGGAACCTGTCATTTCTGATCCAGAACCACAAGGTTTAGCTATTGCAGATTCGGTCCAGCTTTTTAAAGTTACTCCATCAGCGGCGACGGTAGCAGATCGATTACAGTTTCGTGCCAATCACAACGATATGCAGGTCACAGGTTATTATGCAGCTCCAAACAGTACGATCACTGTAAATGTTCATGTAATTAATGGTAATACAGCGGCTCGACTTGCCATAGGTACTCCTTTTAGAGATAACATAAGACCTGTAAGGCAGTATTTCAATCTCACTTCCGGTCAGCAGACATTTACGGTTGATGAGTATGGTGGTTTGGTTTATTTAATCTATACAGCTAATAATTATACAACAACTGGGGAAATCGAGATTTCCTTTGATCAAGGATTTATTCCTGTTCCTTTCTTTCAAAAGGGTAAGACTACACATCAACAGTGGATAAGAACGCTCGATTCTTTAAAGAATAATGTGCCAGATGTTGTGTTTTCATCAGACCGAACAGTTTTAGTCGCAAATATGGACGAGGCTTTATTATTTAAAAATGAAGATCAGCAGCTTATTGTCAATCGCTTAGATTCTATTATTAATTTTTCCAACTACATCAGTGGTTTAAGTGGTACAAGCGGACTTCATGCAATACCAGATAATAAACACCTGATTACTGTAAGAGATTCGGCGTCGGGCGGCTATATGGCCGCTGGTATTTCTATTTATTATACAGAAGGACTATCTTATCGTATGTTACAACCGAAATATCTTTCCAATACGAATGGCTGGGGTATTTGGCATGAAGTTGGGCATACTTATCAACAAAAGGGATGGACCTGGGGTGGATTAACGGAAACAACGGTCAATGTTTACTCGTTGGCTTCTGAAAGAGGTTTTGGCCTTCCAATAAGTCGAATTACAGCTAATAACTTATGGACGAAGCTAAGTAACTATTTTCTCAAACCTTTATCTGAACGAAATTATAATTCTGGAGACAATGATCTCAAACTTATTATGTTCTATCAGTTACAATTGGCATTCGGAGATAATCTATATATTCAATTAAGTAGAATAAATAGAGAGGAAAGGTCTAACGTTTCAAGCGATGAAGACAAAATGCGTTATTTTATGCTTACAACTTGTAAAATCACACAAAAGGATTTATCGGACTTTTTTAGAAAATGGGGATTAAAAGTTAATGAATCGGTTTATACAGAAATAGCTAATCTACAATTACCTATACCTGCTCAGGATCTTACTAGTCTTAGGGACTAAATTCATGCTCTAATCACTTTGATGCAATGCATTCAGAATTCTGGAAAATTTATTGCATTGTATCCTAAACCTCTCTTGTCTGAGAAATTATTTCTCGACAAGAGAGGTTTATTAGTAAAGCAGATTGACTGAATAAACAGAGCTACTTTCGTTTGGACAAAAACTAATTTTTAGAGTTATATTGCTGTTATATTATAGAATATTTCATTACCCTGATTTTATATTCTAATACATCTAAAAAATCGTCCCTTTGTAATCTAAATTTCTTCGAGTTAAAACATGGCGCAGCAATTGTGATGGCAAAAATGTTTTAACTATATTATATTTAAAACAATACCTTTATCATCATCGTTTATAAGTATGCTTAAGTGACTAGTACAAATTAATTTGAATTATTTAAAGTAATAACCCGTGACGATCGTCTACAAATGCATGGATGCTACTCATACCTTAAACATGTCTTATAAAAAAACATCTTCAATATCCGAGGTCGTCAAAAACTATGGCTCACAATTGCTTCGTTTCATCAATGGAAAGGTTAAAAAGATAGAGGATGCTGAAGATATTTTGCAAGAAGTATGGTATCAGACAAGCCGGCTTTCTAATATCGACCAGTTGGAGAATATGAGTGGATGGCTTTATGCGGTGGCTAAAAATAAGATAACAGATCTATATCGTAAAAAGAAACCAGAATCTTTGGAAGATCATACCTATGAAGATGATGAGGGAAAGATACAGATTAAAGAAATATTACTGGCTGATGATACAAATGATGCCGAGCTGAAAATGTTCAAAGATCTTTTTTGGGATCAGCTTATGAAAGCTTTGGATGAATTGCCCGAAAAACAGCGAAATACATTTTTATGGCATGAGATTGAAGATATGACGCTACAGGAAATAGCAGATCAGGAAGGAGAAAGCATAAAGACTATCATCAGTCGTAAAGGATATGCTGTGAAGCATCTGAGAGAAAGGCTTCGCGTGCTTTATAATGAAATTTAATATTAAAAGATAACTTATGAACAATAGATTTAGTGGCAATAAAAAGAAAAAACTTTTTTTTATGATCCCTTGCGGAATCACACTTGCCTTATTATTTGTATGGGGAGTACAGTTACTCTGGAATGTACTTATGCCCGAAATATTTGGTTTAAAGATAATCTCTTTTTGGCAGGCTTTTGGTCTTCTACTCTTATCGAAGATTCTTTTTGGTGGTTTTAGATTTAAAGGCCGTAGAGGTGACATGTGTCATGGACATGATTTTAACAACCCTTCACAACAGTTCAGTGATGAGGATAGATCCAGATTCAAAGCAGAATGGAAACGTAGATTTTCAGCAGCTTGCCACGATCGGAATAGAAATGATGATGAAATTAAAAAGCAGTAAAAGGAATATAGA
The DNA here is from genome assembly GCF_037479535.1 of Sphingobacterium sp. MYb388. Classification (NCBI taxonomy): domain Bacteria; kingdom Pseudomonadati; phylum Bacteroidota; class Sphingobacteriia; order Sphingobacteriales; family Sphingobacteriaceae; genus Sphingobacterium; species Sphingobacterium sp. MYb388. The sequence goes on from NZ_JBBGYV010000002.1 coordinate 759,417, forward strand.
TTAAAGTAAAAAAGAGCAACGAAATTCATTTTGTTGCTCTTTTTTTATACGCTACAATTTCTTTCAGGCCCATAATACTTTGAAAAAAGATATTTTTTTTAAAGTATTATGGATTCAAGTGCGTCTTCTATCAAAAGGCCTTTAAAATAATTATAAAAAAACAAGACATGAAAAATAAAATTCGATTTATCATACCAAAGCTCTTAGGAGTAACAATCGTTGTAGGTTTACTGTCCTTCGTCATCGGACTGCTTTTTAAATTATTAGTAGCAGCTACGATCTTGAGTGCGGTAGGGATATTTATAGCAAGCAGGATGCGTAATAAGAAATCTAAAAAAATGTTGCGGGAATATTGGACCCCCGTTGCACCTGATTTTAGAACAGATAACAGTTCGCCATTGCGTCCAGTTTCTCACGAAGTTCAACACACTAATTTCGCCATTATCCCGATCAATTAATTTTAATACAAAGACAATGTTTAATAGAAATAATAACACCGCAGACTGTTTTGCTAAATACGGCAATTTAAAAAATCAATTTGAGCAGCAATTTGGAAAGTTTAGAAATGAGTTTTCTCGTGATATACGTCCACTTGTCAATATCGAAGAGAATAGTTCATTTTTTACACTTCAACTCTATGCTGCTGGTCTCAAGAAAGAACAGTTTAAAATTGAAATAAAAGATAAAATATTGACAATTTCGTATGAAGCCCCTGTGCAGGAACAGAGCGAAGAGCAGTATATGTACCGTGAATTTATTCCGCAATCTTTCAGCAGATCGTTCCAGCTGAACGAGCAGGTCTCCAATGTCAATTTAACAGCAAGTTATGAAGAGGGAGTTTTAACTGTGATCCTTCCAAAAGACAGCACATCTTATAGACCAGCCCAACATGTTAAGGTAGGTTGATAATTACTTGTGGTTTTGTAATAAAAGAAATGGCTTAGTGAAAACTAGGCCATTTTTTCATAAAAATAATATGAATCGTTTGTTATTAACTTTTGAAGCCTTGACCAGTTGTATGTTTTTCTCAATGTAAGAGGGAGCACATACTTTTTTAGCCTTATAGAGTCGGTCAAGTTACTCAGCTAGGGACATTTTAGATTTAACAATAACTTTTTTGTCATTAACATGATTCTCTATGCAACGATATTTTACTGTTCAGCAACGTGATCATGTGTCGTATTGAAATTACTCTCTTGATCCAGCGACAGGGAGATAAATGAAATAAATGAGTTATACTTTTTAGGTATCAATTATTAATTGATTGATACTTTTTTGTTATTATATATGGTTTAGGAAGCCGTATTGATTGTTTGTTAAAATCAAGATATGTAAAATTCCAGAGATATTTTTGATTTTTTGGACAACAAAATTTTAATAGTCATATCATGAGAGATTGAAATATATAGTTTTGGGAATGTTGGAAAGCAATTTGGATTGGCAATGGATAACCAAACTTTAACTAACGAATCTTTGGAATTGACAGCGCTGAGATCTTTGTATTTATCAAAGCCCCATAGGATGAACAGGACGGTTTTTTGACGAGCAGATCTTATTTATTTAATCTTTTTTTATTACCCTTATTTTCTTGTGATTTCGGGGTATATTATTTTATATATTTTGGGAGCGACTTAGGAATGCTTCGCTTTTTTTCTTAGGTTGTCTCCATTTTTTATGCGCATAGGGTTGGAAATATGAGGGGTGAGAAATAAAATAGAGTCATTTTTTTGATGCAAAAATTGAATTAGATAATCACAAAATAGCATTTTTCAAAACTTTTTATTTGGGTAATTTTACAGCATGTTAATGGGGTAAAAAAATACAAATTACAAAATAGCTTAAAAATAAGATGAAAAATTGATTATGGGAAAAATATATGCAATAAAATCATTTAAAGAACTATCTAATGAGGAGCTCTACCAAATATTAAAGCTTAGAAGCGAGGTGTTTGTGGTAGAACAGCATTGTGTTTTTCAGGATATGGATAACAAAGATCAGGAGAGTTTACATGTTATGTGCTATATAGATGACAAGTTAGCTGCATATACTAGAGTTCTTCCGGAAGGATTGAGTTTTGAGGAAGTATCTATAGGAAGAGTAATTACATCTCCGCTTTATAGGGGGCTTGGATTAGGAAAAGAAATAATGGAACAATCAATAGCGGTTTGTGAAAAGCTGTTTGGTATTACGCCTATACGAATTGGTGCACAGCTTTATCTGAAAAAATTCTATAACGAATTCGGATTTGTGGAAATTGGTGATGTATACATTGAGGATGGTATCGTACATATTGAAATGGTAAGGAATTCAAATAATTAGATTAGGTTAAGGACGTTTTTAATAATGATATTGGGATCATCTTTACGCCAGTTGATGTAAAGATCTGTATAAAAAGGTAGTGAAATGAAACGAACACCTGTTGCATTGTTGAGATCATATGATTGGGGTAAAATAGAAACACCTAGCCTTTTTCTAATCAGAGGTATAATAGTTGATCCAAATTGACAAGAAATGTAGGATTCTGAATCTATGTCATAATGGGCAAAAACCTTTTTAATTAGAGTAGCATAACTGCTATTTAATCCTCCATAGGTGAGTATAAACTTTTGAGCACTGAGATTAGCGTTAGAAATATCGTCGCTAGTTTTAAAATCATGATCTTCAGGGACAACAAGACAAAGATTTTCAGTACTCAGTTTTTTCGAATTAATAAATGGGGAGTGGTTGATATCTCTGCTGAATAACATATCAATTTTGTAATTTTTTAGTGATTCTTCTTCCTCTTCATAAGCAAGCTGTAGCAGCTCTATTTTTAATTTCGGAAAAACGGACGAAATTTTTGATATCATGTCGGGCAGGATCGCTGAAGACAAGGAATCTGGATATGCCAACTTGAGTGTGCCACACTCCCCTAAATGGATTTGAAGAGCTTGCTGCTGTATGATATCAAGATTAATGAGTTCTGCTTGCCACTTATCCTTTAGAAACACACCTGTGGCCGTTAATTTTACATTTCTCTTGTCTCTATAAAAAAGTTTGAGATTCAATTCGCTTTCCAAGGCCATAATCTGCCTGCTAAGTGCTGATTGAGTAATACCTACTTTTTCAGAAGTATTCCAGAAATGTAGTTCATCGGCTAATGTAAGAAAGTATTTAATCTGCTGAATATCCATCATGCAATTTAATCAAAAATCGGATATGTCATTGATAATTGAGATATTTAATACCTGTATTAGCACTTACGTAAGGTAGAATTTTTGTCATTGTAGAAGCTAAAGAAAATATGAAATGTTTAAATATGAATTGGAATTTTTACCAGATAAGATAACACTATGCAAAATATAGCAATAAAAAGAGTCACTCTTGATGACATTACTGTACTGCAGAAAATCGGCAGAGAAACATTCTTTGAAACATTCTCCAACAGCAACTCGGAGGAAAATATGCAACAATATTTAGAAGATGGTTTTTCTGTTAAAAAGCTCACGGAAGAATTAGGGAATAGGAACTCTGAATTCTATTTTGCGGTACATGATGAATACGTTATTGGTTATTTAAAACTAAATTATGGAAGGTCACAAACCGAATTGAAAAATGAAGCGAGTTTGGAAATCGAACGAATTTATGTATTACAGAAATATCAAGGAAAAAAAATTGGCCAAATACTATATCAAAAAGCAATTCAGATTGCACATGATAAACAGGTCAAATATGTATGGTTAGGTGTTTGGGAACAAAATCTGCGAGCGATTAATTTTTACAAAAAAAATGATTTTATCGAGTTTGATAAGCATATTTTTAAGTTGGGTAATGACGCGCAGACTGATATTATGATGAAAAAAAATATTACCATATAACGATCGTTTTTTTTTAAGTGATTTAATATCATATTGTAACTTCATAAGTTTCTAAATAGACATGAATAGGTTCTTTGCGTCTTTTTACCCGTAAAAGATTTCTATTGAGAAGGAAGCATTGATGCGATCGGCTGTAAATCTAGAATTGCTACTATCTTTTAAGGAGAGGCTTAATACAGGGAAGTCTATGTTAATTTTCCAGAAGCCAATTAATTCCTACCACCAACATGATGATGACAGCAATTACATATTTTATTTTGATCACTTGTTGTTTTCGATAAGCAATGTAAATACCACAGGCCATAATAATAGCAAAGGCAATGATAATCCAGCCAAATGAGAGATTATTTCCAAGTTTAATTTCCATTATAATTCTAGTATTGATTTAAATGTTGATGATGTTGTAAAATGAATGTTATTTAATCTTTTTCAATTATAACATTGGTTATTTTATAATTGAAATTAGTGTTGTCTCGTTCGCTTTCAGGTTTTTCTAACTCAGTGTAATGTACTGTACCTGTCATCTTATATGTCGTATGGTTTTCGAGATTAATCTTTTCTCCAGTATTATCAACAACGTAAAAATCTTTAAGTGAGTATTTTTTTTGGTCCATTGGAATCTCAAATAACACGTTATTCTTATTCGTTCCAATAGGAAGAATAACACTGGTTGCAGTAAATTTTTCCGAGCTGAATGCACTGGATTTTACAACGAAATTCATCGGTATGAACGTTGATTTACCTGATGAGAAAGTAAATAGGGGAGCATGAAATTCACCAATTAATGTTATAGATTTATCCTCATTGTCATAATTGGATTCCATTGCTTTAATGGTATCGATGGATGAACCATTGCAAGAGGATAGGGATATAAGACCAAGGGATGCTAACAGCAGAGCTGGTATTTTTATTTTTGATGCCATATAGCGTTTTATTATTGTATGGTTAGTTCTCTATTTTTATAAAAATACAATGTTATTGAATAAATTTTGAACAGCATTTTAAATTCGTTAAAGATGAATTTAAATTCGTTATAAGATGGGCTTCTATGTAAAAGAGGGTGATTGTGAAGGAGTGTATAAAAAAGGAAGTATTCAACTAGAACACTTCCTTTTTTATGATGTTAAATCACTGAGAACCATTTTTGGTAAAGATGTCCAATAAATGGCAACTCTTTTTCTTCTCCTTTAACAGCACTTAGGATACCTAAAACAAGCATCACAAGAATAGCAATTCCGATGACAGATACTAAAATATTACCAACCATGGGAATAAATCTTAAAATGCCGGCAATTAGTGCAGTAACGGTTATTCCGATACTTTGGCGAATATGAAATCTTCCTAAATTGGTCGCATTTTTACTATTCATAACAAGTGCGGCGACAAGGCCGATGATGGTTAAATAGGCTATTATTGCAACTGTCTTTCCATTGTTTGTGTCTGCCGAAATGTTTTTATTCTCTCTCATAACTAATTATTTTATTTTCTCCAAATTTAGAAGCTTTGCCTTTTTGAAACTATAGCCGAAATTGGGGGTATTTATAATATGAAAATAGTATTGGGATTAAAATGATTTCAATAACCTAGAAAGTCGGCACTATATAATGAAAAGAGTTGGTTAGACCAATATTTAATTCTTTTGATGAAATGTTCAGTACTATTTTTGGTTAATCACTATCCACGCTCCAATAGAAAACATCGCGATATAAACCTTTTTATGATGTAATCTATATTAACGAGATGAATCAAAGTATGGTTTGTTAATTATCAAAATCTAAAGCTTATATCTTAGATTTTGATAATTATTTTTTGAAAGGTGAAATTTTGATCACATAACAGTGGCTGTGCTGTGTATCGTTAGCAATGATCATTATACAGTGTAATAGACATGTAAATCGGTCTTGAATAACATAAATAGATCTGTTGTAGCTATTTCAATTATTAAAAAAACTATTTTGATCATTCTTATTGATTTATTGCTGGTATAGCTGTAATGATTTTTGTTGTAGCTAAATTGATCAAAAGATTTAGTCTGTCTTTGTATGTCTGCGAAATTTCTCCACTTATGTTCGGATCAAATAATTCTTTTTTTGAAATTGGCACACTGTAAGGAAGTGGCCATGCCCGGAGTGATTTGGCGATCGCATCCATGGTATTGATTCCTTGCATCGCTTGTACCCCATCCGCCCAACATACTAGCCCCACTGTTTTATCCGTTAGGTATGGATTATTTTTCTTAGCACTTACCTCTAGCCAGTCTAAACAGTTTTTCATGACCCCAGGGATGCTTCCATGGTATAATGGAGCTAACCAGAAGTGTATATCGGCCTCCCGAAACAGGTTGTTCATAACCTGTACACCATTAGGTATTCTGGTCAATGTACAGTCGAATAGCGGAATACCACTATCTGCAAGGTCAAATAAGTGATTTTCAATGCCGAAATTTTCTAATCCTGATTTTATGTATCTGGATAATAGGTTTGAGGTAGAAGATGATCTTCGTTCTAATGCTCCGTTAAATATTATTGCTTTCATAGCGCTTATTTTATTATTTAAAAATGACTTTAGGCAGACCGATTTCACCATACATAAGTGTTCTTACAATAGGTTTTAAACGTTGAGTTGCTAACATATAGAGTGCGGGATGTAAATCAGGCCGTGCGCGGAGGACTACTTTTTGATTTTTAAATGATGAGATAGATGCATTTTCAATATTTGATTTCCACAGTTCTAATTTCATAGAATCAACATCTATGAAATCAAAATGAGCGGCATGAGGTTGTAGTTTATCGGCTATAATCATATACACCCAGGGTGGAATAATGGCATCAGCTGAACAGTACACTGCAACTGTTTTTGCCACAAATACGGAAAAATCAATTTCTGAAATAGCTATTTTGAATTCTTTCTCTTTTACAATCATGCCCATAAAAAGTAGGTTTTTAATATCAAATTCTGCTATTTCATCTGCTGGCATAAAGTCCAGCAGATCGAAAGCGATTATGCCAGATACAGTTACTTTATTTATAAATTGTTCCTCTGCCATTTTGCGTTTATTTATAGATGGTTGCACTAATTTAAATTGTTGAAAGAGCCTCTTCGTATTTTTTTTCAACAGCAGCCCAGTCTAATACTGACCAGAAAGCATCTAGATAATCGGCTCTTTTGTTTTGATATTTGAGGTAATAGGCATGTTCCCAGATGTCCACCCCTAGTATAGGCAATCCTCGATTTGTTACATTAATATCCATCAGTGGATTATCTTGATTTGGCGTACTGCTTATCGCTAGCGCACCACTGTAGGAAACAAATAACCAAGCCCAGCCTGAACCAAACTGTCCTAACCCTAGTTTTTTAATTTCTTCTTTAAGTTGATCAAGACTACCAAAACTCCGGTTGATGGCCTCGACCAATCTTCCTTCAGGAGTAGTTTTTGCTGTGGGTGAAAGGATACTCCAGAAAAGGGAGTGATTATAATGACCGCCTCCATTATTACGCACCGCTGGACTGTATTTACTGATATGTTTAATTAAATCAGGAAGTTCCAGGTTTTTGATGTCATCTTGTTCAAGTGCCTTGTTTAAATTATCCACATATGCTTGATGATGGCGACTATGGTGGATGGTCATAGTCTGGGTGTCAAAGTGTGGCTCTAGTGCTTCGTAGGTATAGAGAAGGGCGGGGAGTTCAAATTTGCTCATAGTATAACTGTTTTAATTAAATCCTTGAACAAATTTAAAGAGATTAACTTAATAAAGCAAGTTTAATCTTGTTTTATTATGGAGCTAGAAATTATGTTGATATAGGCTTCAATTTGGCACGTAAAAATTACAGCTTGTTGAGTAGCGAAGAAGAATTGCAACGATGTACCTATAGAAAAACTGTTCTTAAATTCAAGTATGGGTGCTCATGGCATGGAATATTCGGAGTTTAAAATCTTGAGGAAAGCAAATTTAAACAACAGTTTTTAGATATTATAAAAGGTATAATATTTTATTTATCTTAATATAGATTGCTAAGTATAGTTCAATAGATTTGGATTCACATTAAATTTAGTTGTTTTAGTCTATCAAAAGTTTCTGGGAATGATATTACTTGTTTAGCACTTGCTGTGGAAAAAATAAAGTTAAATATTTTTTTCAAAGCAAATGCTACTTGCGATACCTGTATATTGACCATAATTTGGAATAATAGTAAATGCATGTTTTTTATATAAACCAATGGCTTCAATCATCTTATTACCGGTTTCTAAAATACATCGTTTATAATCCAATTCCATTTCCCCTTTGTCCAATAGAAACAAACATACGCTTAATCTCGATCGTGCTTTCCTCATATTCTTTTAATGCACCACACCCCACAGGTTCGTCATTTATATAAACAATGACAACATGCTTAATCAATTCTATTTTGTTGTACTGCGCAAAAAAATCATTTATATCACCATTTTTAATAGCGAGAGCTTGGTCTAATTGGATTGTTAGAGTTTTAAAATCTTGATGATCTGAATTTGTTCTTAATATGCTCCACATATGCTTGCTTATAATCTATAAATAACTATTATTTTCCTTATAAATCTAACTTCTTAGTCTTTTAACTTATTTTAATGGTAAATTCCATCGCTTTTTTAGGCCGTATTGTAGTTGATATATAGCCGTTTTCAGGCTTTCTGATATAATCCAGATAGTCCTGCATAGATAGCTGAAAGCCCTGGACATCATCGACTATAATAACTGCACCCTTTTTTAGATTTGGTTCCAATAACTTGAAAATAGGAAAAACAAGATCCGGCCATCCGTCAAGCAGTACAAAATCAATAGGTTCGTTTATGTTTCTTAAAGTTTCTCTAGCATCGCCCTCCCATATGTCTGCGTACTCGGATAATCCTGCTTCTTCAATATTTTGTCGCGCTATTTTGACTTTATGCGGCATATATTCTGTGGATATCACTTTTCCACCATTGTTTTTTGCCGCTTTTGCAAGGTAGATTGTTGAAATCCCAAAAGAAGTTCCGAATTCGACAATGTTTTTGGCATTTAATGCCCTAGCCTGCATATATAAAAATGTACCTTGGTAAGGCAATATGGGGATATATTTGTCATCATAAAAAGATTCTTTTTCCGTTTTCCAATCAATTCCTTTTCCAAACATTTTGACTGCCTTTGGTAGGAAATGAAATACCATTGACCATCCTTGTTTCAATGCTTCTGTATATAGTCTGGAAAGTGTGGCTTCTATTTTTGAATCATCTAAAAAAGCGAATAATTCCGGTTTTACTTTAGGCATATTATTTTGGTTAAGCGTAAATATTGTTTTTCAATTAATGAAGCAGATTTCTTTAAATGCTAACTTTGATTTCTATACGTTTTTACGGAAATTTGTGCTCCGCTTGCTTATGGACATATTAAAGGTAGTTATTTTTATGACATGCGTTTACCTTATAAATTAATGCTAAATTGATTGAATTCGTTAATGTCGTGATAACCAAAAACTTTTATTTCAGGATTTTGAGCGACAAACTGACGTATGTTGTTTAATGTTGCTATTCTGAGCTCATTATTGTCGGCTCTATTTTCCGCGAGCTTACACACCGGATGAGTATCATCCTTTAACTCCTCTCGAAGATAATAGGCATCTGCAACGTAAAAAAGGCTACTCGAATCAAGATCTATTGCTATCCCGCAATGACCGTGGCTATGTCCAAACAAAGGGATGAACGATAAGCCTATTGAACCGACGTTGATGGGTCTGGATTCAAGCCCGTACCAATTACTTTCTGATGGCCCATAAGTTACGATCTTTGGATTATGGAGCAAGGGTGTTTGCAGATATCTTGGGTTTCCAGAGTTGAAATTAATATATTCTTCTAAACCAACATGAACTGTTGCGTTCGGAAAGTCGGGAAGACCTCCAATATGATCGTTGTCCAAATGTGATATAATACAATCGGTAACTCTTGAAGGATCTAAACCTAGCTTTTCGATTTGACGAATAGCAGTTTGAGATTCGTCAAATCGGTAGCCAACCATTTCAATAGCTTCTTTACCAATCCGTTCCATAGGATTTTGTATGTCAGCTAATCCAATTCCTGTATCGATCATTATGAGTCTATTTTTAGCTTCCAATAATAGGCAGTGACCTATAGCCCTAAGATCCATTGGAGACTGGATTTCTACACAATTTAGATGATGTATTTTTATTTTTTCCATTATGAGTTGTTCTATAAAACAAAGAAAAGGTCCCTGTTGTTGGTATCATAGAACTGTAGCGACATTATTGTTAATGTTTCATAACTATTTTTGGGCAATTGTAATTCTAAAAATTCTTTTGGAGAAAAGCTGGAAAATAATTTAAATTCTCTACTAAAATGTGAGTGATCTGCATATCCAAGTTTATATGCAATATCACTTAGTCTATTGTACTGCCCGTTTCTTAATAACTGGAGGGATTTCTGAAATTTAACAATTCTGAAATATGATTCAGGACTGACACCTACTTCTTCTTTGAATTTACGCTGAAATTGCCTTCTGGATAGACAATATTGCTGAGCCAATAAAGCGGAATCAATGTTACTTTCACAATTACGGATTCTATGGACACTTTCTTGGATGATGTGCTCCTTTTTTGCCCGTAAGAGCTTTTGATAAATTTCTTGACTGAATAACTCAACAAGATGCTGGACAGATCTAGCTTCTAATAATCTTTCGGTGAAGTTTTTTGAAAAAAAAATATTCATATCCACCAGTGAATCGGTCAGTTCGTAACTGTTAATCGAAAATAATTGTTTGACTGTGGCAGGTTGAAAACTGACGCCAAAGATGCTAGATTGTCCATGTATGAAGTTGGTACAAGGGCTGGCGCTCTTTTGACCGTACATAAAAGTAATGGGTAGCGGGACAGTATCCCTATATAAGTTTGAATTTCCGTTGTTATGCTGAAAAATTATACCCGGTGCTCCGTCAGCAAAGATTTTATAGGATTCAATAGCGGAAGAGGAATTAGGGACAACAGTGTGCCAGAATTCATAAACTACACTTCTTAGATCCGGTGGAGGCTGTATTTTTGATATTTTCATATTTTGACCTTTAAAATGAATTTGTTGTGTTATGCATGGGCAAAAAGCATTTTAATATTGTCTATGCAATTCTACACTAACCAAATCTCAAATAAGGGGTGTTTACAAGTAAATCACCCCTGTGATAATCATTTAACTAAGATAGTTATTGCATTCATTTTTATCATTTTCCACTTTCATTTTCCTCATGTCTTTCTGTGGCCGATTTATCTTCTGCTACACCAGATTTCCAGTAGGAGTACGCATAAAGTTCTTCTTGTTTCCAGCCTTTTTCTTTTCGTAAATAATGACGTATTTCTTTCACAGAAGAAAATTCTGCCGCTACATAACCCGAGCGGGAGTGCTCTGGAAGTGATTGTTGTTTAACAACTGCTGCTATGTTACTGCCTAATTGAGGACTGGAGTTGTAGAGCCAAATAAATTTGATATCCGCTTTGGTCGATAATTGCTGTTCATCCTCTTTGCTGTGTACTTCGATGATACAGATACCTTTAGCTGTCTCGGGCAGATCCTCTAATATTGCTCCAAGTACCGGAATGGCAGTTGCATCGCCTACTAAGAGATAGTTCGCTGCTTTACCGTATAATTCACTTTTACCATCTTTCATTAAAACACCCAGTAGCTCACCTTTTTGAGCATTAATGGCCCAAGAAGTTGCAGGTCCTTCATCACCATGTGCAACAAAGTCAATATAAATTTCTTTTTTTTGAAGATTGATACCCCTATGTGTGTAGGTTCGAACTATAGGGCGAATCTCATCGGGTTGGGGTTTCCACTGCTTTTTGTCATAATCAAATTCTGGAAAATAAACAGTGCCGATTCCCGCGGGAGGTATAAGTATCTTGTTATTGACTCCGATTGTCGTATTACTGAATGATGGAACACTTTCGCCCGTGAGGTATATGCGAATATAATGCGGTGTAATATATGCTTTACGGCTTACCGTTAATGTAGCCTGTAGGGGTTTGAAATTTTGTTTACTCATTTTATACGTTTGATTAACTTATTTGCTCAATGGTCTCTTGAAAACCTGCAACGTGATTATTCATTTTGCGCATCTGCACTTGATGGGAATAATGATAAGCGGCGCGTTGCATATTCAATCTTACTATTAAGAATAATTCTAAATAATTTATATATTTGTGCAAATATAAGAAGTTAATTATCCTAAAAAGGTCTGTGAAAAGGAATAAAAGATCCGCGAGAAGGAGAAACTGAATCAAAATTTAACATATAATGACGCTACGATTGTACAATACCGACATCTCTAATTTGCTTTTGGAAAAAGAGTATCCGGATGTTTTATCTGCATCGGATGGTCGAATACAGGAATATACAACTCATCTCGAACTTCCAATCGGAAAGGGATGTTACCGTGAAATATATTTTGAGGGAGTACATATTGGTTTTGGTGATGCTATTTTGTCCAATAATCTAATGCTGTATTTTGAAAGTGATTTTGAAACCGTAGAGATGCATTTTGCTCTAAAAGGTAAAAGTACTGCGATCACAGAGCATTTTAAAAAAGAGGTAAGTTTTGATTCTCACCAACATAATATCATATATGCCAACCAGCTACATGGGAAGATGAAATGGGAAAGTGATGTTTTTCAGTTATTTGAGATTAATTTGGCTCCGTCATTCTTTAAAAGATTTCTTCCGGAGGATACTCTTTTATTTGACAGATTTCGAAATGCAATTGAGAAGGGATATTCTGAGACAATAAATGTGGAAAATAATCGAATTAGTCGTCAGATGTATGAGATTATAGATGACATTATGAACTGTCAGAGAAAAAATGTTTTTAAAAGAATGTTTCTCGAGGCAAAGGTAATTGAGCTCCTATTGCTGCAGTTTGAACAACTGAGCGAAGTGGCTCACATCCATGTTTCTTTAAGAAAGGAAGATATTCATAAAGTGTATGCGGTGCGGGAGTTTATTATGAATAATCTCAATAATGCTTGTTCATTGATTGAGCTGGCACATCATGTGGGTACAAATGAGTTTACACTTAAAAAGGGTTTTAAAGAGCTGTTTGGAACAACAGTTTTTGGATTTTGGACGGATGCTAAAATGAATCAGGCTAAACTGATGATTACCGAACAGGATATGAGTATCAGTGAGGTTTCGGACAGTATAGGATATAAAAATCCACGTCATTTCTCGGCGGCTTTTAAAAGAAAATTTGGTGTTATCCCGAGCCAGTTTAAAAAGTAAACTACATCGGTCTCATTTTTAGCTGAATACCATCCTCACATAATGTGTTAAATTTATTCACTATTGTTAATAGTAAATAAAGGTTTAGCGTACAAATATGTAAAGCACCGATATCGTTTCTTATTATTTATTCTGTACCGCGGTTTGTCTTCTTCATTAATATTCTAGCTTTTCTTAATTGCATCGTGGCATGATGGAGTAATTTGGCATTATATAAAATCCATCCGCCTATCATTCCGATGACGCTTCCAATAAAAATATCAATCATACGTGCAAAAAAGATCTCGTTGGTGTCTTGAGTTAACTGTTTACCAGATTCGGAGAGGAAAATAGTTAGGATCGTAATAAAAACAACTGCAATTGCATAATTCCTTACGACTAAGAATTCTACGATGACTTGCAATAGGGTAATACTTATGACCATAATAAGTGGCGTTGGGTTTCCTGACGCAATTAGCCAGGTAATTCCAAGACCAACTAATGTTCCGGTTATACGCTGTGTTGCTCTGAGCCAAACATGCTTAGAGCTGCTTCCCTGCATTACCGCTAAGCAAGAGATGGGGATCCAGTATGGTTTTTCAATGTTTAACGAAAATGCTACAGCTAAGGAGAAAGCCATAATGAGTCCAAAAATGAGAGATTCTACAATATTGGTGTAACTCGATTTCAGATGAATGCTATTTTCGGGCTGATTATTCTTTTTTAGAGTAAGTAAGCTATATATTAAACCGATACCACAGGTTAATATGGTTCCCATTGCAACATAACCAATTTTTTCGGCTATATTTTCAGGTTGAAAGGGAGAACAAATGGCCGTAGATGCCAGCATGATGAAGAAGAAATTGCCTGGTGGACGGGTAAGTTGAAGCTTATGCAGGGAGTAATGTACTCCGAAGGAGAAAAGACCCAATGCAATAGGGGCAATCATTGGGTTGAACGAAAATAACAATCCAACCGAAAAAGATAGCATAAGCCCAAAACAACAAGTCATCAGTAAGATCATGCGTTCGATAAGCTTATCTGATTGAATGTATAAGATTGATAGTCCAGCTAGGGATCCCAGCTTTCCAGCTTCAATGTTGTCCATATACCAGCCCAGAATCATAGGAATGCCTACACTTAATCCTGCGACGATGGGAAGATGCCATTGTCTATTTGTTTTATTAAATTTAAAAAACGATTCCATGAGTTTTTCTTTTTGACCCGGTTTCTCTAACGAATTAGTTTGTCGCTCTAATTTAAAAACCAAACAAAGGTAATGATGTTTTTTATTTCTGATAATTTTCCATTCTCATTTTAGACTTTTGACGGTTTAAGCAAAAAGCAGGAAGTTGTAGCTTGTATTTTAATTGAATATTTATAATGGACAGCTTATTGTCAGTCTGCTCTCTTTAGTTTATTTCCGATTACTAATAAAGTTAAACCTATACAGATGGATAAGATAAAATAGCAGATCGCTAATGTCTGTTGGTCACCAACATTCAATATACTGACCAGGCTGTAGCTGGCAAAAGAAGTCACGATATAAGCCCCGCCACTGGTTAATCCACCTGCTGCGCCTGCATATTGTGGGAACCGTGTCAAACAATAGGTGAAGTAGATGTTGTACATAAATCCCATCAGGAAATGCATTAATAAAGCAAAAAACATCAGAGAAAATAAGCTGTAATACCAGAATGCTGTTGCAAACATTAAACAGGCTAATGTGGCTTGTCCGATTGTTGCTAGCCGTAGTTTTTTTAGCATAGGCTTTGCTAACATAGCTTTACTCAGTAAGCCTCCGAACAGTAAAAATAAGCCAGAAAGAAGAGACATATTTCCGGTCATGACAGGAGAAAAATTAAAGTCATGCTCGATCATAAAAGGTGCAGACATCCCAAATACAATAGCCATAGCGTAACTGAATCCCAATAGCACTATGCCCATGCTGAAGTCTTTAGCGCTCAACATCACTTTAAAAGCATTAACTGTACCCGAAATGCGGTAGGGTTTTTGTTCTTTTAGTGTTTCTCCTGTAAACCGGTACTCCAATAAAAACATGATGAGTGCATAAATAGCAAGGAAATAAAAATTTCCTTTCCAGCCAACATAATTTTGCAGAAACCCGCCTAAGAATGGTGCAAGAATGGGGGCGGACGACCATACAATAGATAGTAATGAGGTGTAATTTTTTAATTTGTCACCGTCATAAACATCCACGAGAAAGCTACGTTTGGATACCATAATAATAGAAATGACTAAGCCTTGGATGGCCCGCATACCGATTATAAAATAAATATTGGAAGAGTTGATCAGTAAGATATTGCTCAGGATAAATAGTACTAATGCTAACATGCTTAATCTGTAACGGCCATAACTGTCCACTAAACTTCCTAGAAGAAGTTGTCCCAGGCCATAAAAAATGAGATAAACTGTCAGGGTTAATCGGACACTTGATATGGAGGTTCCTAATGCGGTTACCATATCCGGAAAAGAAGGGATGTAAATGTCCATCGCAAAACCGGAAAGCGGTATAAGCATAAATGTCAAAATAGTACTGATACCCTCGTGTTTCTTTTCTTGTCTTCTCATCCTAAAATCATATTATCTTGATCAACCTGTTTCCTTAATGCTGTCAGCAAAATTAAAGGAAGATCGATGTATTAAAAAGACAGGATTCAAAGTTATTTTTACGAAAATCAAACTTGTTTCATAAATCTTACGCGGTGAATTTTAGGCGTAATAAGCGCATGTTTTTTAAAGAAGGAAGTAAAGTGTTGCGGATATTCAAAACCTAGACCCTGACCGATCTGTCCGATGGTCCAGTCGCTATTTTCCAATAGTTTTTTACCCTCTAATAATAAGCGTTCCTGAATATGCTGAGAAGTCGACTTTCCGGTCATTGCCTTAAGCAGATGGTTGAGATGATTGATATGGGTATTTAAACGATTGGCATAATCAGCAGGACTTTTTAAATACAGAATCTGCTGCGGTGACTCTAGTGGAAACTGATTATTTAATAGGGTGAAAAACTGATGTACTAACCGGTTGCTTGCCGGAATGCGCTGTCCATCGATGGTTTCGCGATGTACTTTGATAACGTTGTAGATAATGAGACGCAGTATGCTGTCAATGATTTCATTTTTAAACATATGTCCATCCATATGTTCTGACGCAAGTCTTTCAAAATAAAAAAAGAGCTCCTGGAATTTTGCCTGATCGAGATGGATGTAGGTAAACGGTTTCGCTATCATCTCTTCATGCACGCGGTCGAATTCTAGTTTCATTTCTTTGGTTAAAAATGATTCATTGAAAAGGCAGACGTAACCGTCCTGATTTGCAGCAAGTGGTTCCCAGCCATAATTGACTTCCGGGCGTGAGAAGAATATGGTGGGCCGGTCTACTTTTAGCTCACCCTGATCTGTAATTAAAATTCCGGGATTCTGTGTGAGTGTTATTTTGTAATAGTCTCTGCGTGCATAGGGGAGACTTAGCATACAGCTCTCCGTTTTGATGACATTGAAATGTAAAGCATTCCGTTGAGAATGGATGAGATCTAAAGGGATTTCTTTCTTTATATTGGTATAATAACCTAATAAATCTTCTGTTTGCATCTTTTTAATTAATTACATAATTCAAAGATAGTGAATTGCTTTTTTATACGGAGAGAGTAGTTGAAATGTTGTGTATTTATTACAGCTGCTTGCATAGTTTAATTATTTTTTAGGGATAATTTCTACCCATTTTTTTTCCAAGTATAGGGTCGTTCCTTTGATTTTGGTTGCATCTATAAATGTGGCTTGAACAAAGTTCCCAGTGATATTTTTATATTTTAATTTTAGGCCTTTCTCATCCAAGCCGGAAGTTTCATAATAGGCGCCTAATGGAAGTTTAAAGGGATTGTTCTTAACGTCGTTGGTGAAAATGGATAGTAAAAATAGTCTTTTGGAATTGGTGTCAGGTTTTTCATAGCCAAATATACGATGATCAAGTCTCATATTGGCGTTTAGCGTTAGGATGCTATCCGAAGTATTCAGATCCACGTAGGCCTTTGTTACATCATCTGCAGAAACTGTAACAGATGCGTTGTTTTCTGATTCTA
Source organism: Sphingobacterium sp. MYb388 (assembly GCF_037479535.1). Lineage (NCBI taxonomy): Bacteria > Pseudomonadati > Bacteroidota > Sphingobacteriia > Sphingobacteriales > Sphingobacteriaceae > Sphingobacterium > Sphingobacterium sp. MYb388. The sequence continues at coordinate 776,647 of NZ_JBBGYV010000002.1, forward strand.
TGCGCGCTAATGTATCGATTTTTGGAACCTCTATTTTTGTTGGAAAATCAACTGTATCTACTCTTAAACTGTCTTTACTAATTTTTCTTTCATCTACCTTTTTTGATTTTGAATTGTTGCAACTTAAGATCAAAAAAGGTAGTAAACCGATTATTGTTTTAAACTTCATGTTATTCGTTTTTTAATATTTTATCAATTCTGTTACTGTATCAAATCGATATTTAATATGTGCCTCTTTGTGTATCTATTTCTCAGTCTTTTTGAATATAACAATTTATTTTTTAAAGGATATGTGGTTTAGCTCTTTGGTTTAATAACCGTAGATAGGTGCCACGATAATTATCAAGAAAACAACTATGCTATAGTTTTTGTTGGTGCTAAGCTAACATACCTTAGAATGCCGTTTACAGGAGCGTAATCTAAACTGGATTCGCATTTGGAAGATCAATTAAAATAATATTTCGGTTGATTCTAAAGGAGAGCGTGTTAATGTATTGTAGACACATATATCAGGAATGCATATGATATTTGAGTGAACGAATTGAAGAGTGATTAATTAAGTAAGATGAGACGTTTTGGGAATTAAAACATCTATAAAGAGCGCACATGGCTGGCGACCCTTATAAATGTTTTAATTAATGGTAATAGGATTTATAAGTATAAATACTTAAGGTTTCAAAATTTCTGCTAGTTTTTTTTCTAAATCAGCTCCTCTTAAGTTTTTGGCAATAATCTTTCCTTCGGGATCTAGTAAAAAGTTAGAAGGAATTGCGCGGATACCATATTGAGTAGAAATATCATTTTTCCAGCCTTTTAAATCAGATAATTGGGTCCAATCCTGAAGTTTATCATCTTTGATCGCTTTAAGCCATGCATTTTTACCTTTTTCATCATCTAAAGAGATGCCGATAATAGTAAAACCTTTATCCTTAAAGGTATGAAATGCTTTTACGACATTTGGGTTTTCAGCTCTACATGGACCACACCAGCTAGCCCAAAAATCTAAAAGCACATATTTGCCTCTGTATTCTTCTAATTTTACTATTCGGCCGGAAGTATCCTGCTGACTGAAAGTAGGGGCAATACTCCCCAGACCTACGGCTTTGTGTAATAATAACTGTTCGTAGTATTTTTTTCCTGCAGTGCTGTTTTTAACAGTAGATGATAGTTTATCATAAAGCGGATATATTTCTTTGTACTCAGGCGAATACCCGCCGATTGCCTGCACTACATCTAAGGCAATGGGACTGTTGGGGTTTTTGGTTAAAAATTCCTTGCGTATAGTCGTTCGTTTTTGGTTGATCTCTTTATTTGTTTCATCAATTTTATGCTTCACAGTTAAGGTTTCTTTTTCTGTATCAGGTAGGTTTCTGTACCATTCGTAAAGTTTGGTCTGCTCGTCGTTGTACGGCTTGAGCAGTGCTGTTAATTTTTGATCATCGGCATTGACTGCACCGCCTTTGATAGTAGCGTTGTTTATAGAGTCTTTACTGGATACCACAAGTTTACCTGCCTCGATGTAAAATGGAAAGGCATATCGGTAGGCCTGTCTTAGACTTGAGCCAACCAAAAGATGTGCCTTTATAGGGCTTTCTACCTCTCCGGAAAATATAAATTTACCCTGAGGATTAATGTCTACAGAATCTGTTTGACTGCCTTTAAGCAGGTAAGCTTTGTATTCCTTTTTTACAACAGGAATATGGCCCTGGATTTCAAATTTTGAAACCTGTGCTTGCGAAACAATCGGAGCAAGCAATAAAAGCAAGATGTGTTTTGTGATTTTTTTCATGTTTGTATATTTTAGTATTAATGTTGAATGCGTAAGCCGTCTAATGCAAAATATGCGGGACTTAATAATGTTTGCTCCGCATCCCGATAATTTCCATCAATTGTAAATAATATCTTGTCAACCCGCCCTAAAGGCTGCAAATCAACTTTTGTCCAGTTGGAACGAATGGTCTCCACCGTTGGGTTCTGAATATCACCACCTTTGGTCGTGCCCAGGTAGAATGTTGTGGTTCCTGTCAGCGAACCTTTAAGGTATCCTGTTATCAGCAAGCGGATATAAGTTGGAGTCTTGCTCAGAGCAGTATAGCCTGCTATTCGGGTGAGATCTTTTCCTGCTAATGTGGGCAGATACCATCGGCCATAGTCTGCTGTGGAGGTACTTGAAATGTTGGGATTCCGAACTTTGGTTCCGTCAAGCTTGTACTGTTGGGTGGCAGGATCCAATGTGCCCGAATAGTTCGATCCATAGTTTGCCAGAAGATATGTATAAGCTGTGTTAGCAATTAGTACATGTTGAGGCGCGACAGCGTCATCAAACGATAAAAATGCCTGATCATCTTTTGCGTGTCCGATGAGGTAAGTTTCTGTTCTATTGGGGGTGGTCGTGTAGACGCTAAATACTGTCGAATCTATAGCTGATCTTTTTAAATCTGCCGATACCCCTGTCGATGGTCTGAAATCTGGACTTAGGATCCAAGGGTAGGAACGGTAGTTTTTATTGGACAATGCAAAACCACTGAAATCTGTAGCACCTTTTTTTTGGATATTAATCTGTACAAAGCCTGTGGATGTGGCGCCTGATCGAAAAGGTGCATCTGGTATGCGGCTGGAAAACCTTTCCAATATGATTTCATTGAAGGTGATATCTTCCGGGTAAGGAACCAAAGCATCTTTGACCTCATCTTTGCATGATGCTGTGAGAAATGTCAGACCCAATAGTGAGAGATAACTGAGTGTTCTAAATATATTCATGTTTTGAATTAATAATTGTAAAAATAATAGTGTTGTTTACTCTTGCCCTGGGTTTTGAAATGCAGCAGGATTATTGATAATCTCGGAATTTGGGATTGGCCAAGATACTCTGGTGATATCGAAAGTTAAGCCATCTTTGATTGCTACAATCCAAGGTTGATTATCTTTTTTAAATCGGATACTAGCGAAAAATTCACTTCCATTTTCTAAGCATAATTCTAAAAATATTTCTTTAAAAATAGCGTCATAAAGCTGTTCCTGATTACCAGGCTGAAGGAGGTTGAAAGCTTGTGCTGTTCTTTTTTGTCGAAGCTCATTGATCGGCGCGATAGCTTGTGCTACGCTGGCGCCTGTACGTGCTAACAGTTCGGCTTTGAGCAGATAAAGTTCTGCAAAACGAAAATAATAGGTCGCATATTTTTCATCAACTGGTGAATTGACTTTGCCCTGATAGCTACCTAAACGCGCTAGTTTTTTAAAGGTATACCGAAAAGTATTGTCCCATGTTTCAGGAGCGCGGACTTCTCCGGTAGCAATAGGCCAGCGTGGGTCGCCAGTAAACCAGTCTGTACCGTAGCGGAGACCAGCGGTACGTGCCCCACCGGGTGCTAAAGGAAGTGTATTGCCTTGGTATATGATGCCGTAAGTGTACCAATAACCACCTGCAGAAGTACGTGAACCATCGTCCTCCAAGTATTTGACAAATAGATTTTCGGGTGATTCCCAGGATCTTTGGTATACTTGTGCTAGGTCACTCTGAAGCTGGAATTTACTACTAGCTTGTTCCATGACATTATTTATTAAAGTAAGAGCTTGTTTGAGCGGTTCTGTTTCATTGCGGTAGCCTGACCGATACAAAAGTGCTTTGGCTTTTAATACTTGAGCAAATTGCTTGGAAATATAACGTGGGCTATCAAATTGCGATGCGTGCTGTATTGCAAAATCTAAATCCTCATTAATGATGCGATAGCTTTCACCGACGGATATTCGAGGAGCCCTGACATTGTCTAAAGAAGCGGGTTTGTCTCTAAAGACAAGTCCATAAGGGCTAGCATCTTCAGCCCACCAGTAACCGAAATTCCAAAGAATGTTAAGGTTGATCCATGCACGTACAGCTTTAGCCTCTCCAAGTAACGAGTTGCGCTGTTCATTGTTGGTAAAAGCGGTTTGTGGAAGTGCTTCAATGCCTGTTATAGCGAAATTAGCAGCATTTAAGCTGCGGTAAAAGGCGCTCCAGATGGCAGATCCTCCTCCTGACTCCTGTGTATAAGATAAGTTGTAATCTGCTACACTTGAAAAGTTAATAAAACCAGCTTTGGTGGTTTGAGCTACATAAAGAGCTCCAGACCAGCTGTCATTGCGGAAAGTGGAATATATCCCATTGACAGCGGCTTTAGCTTTAGCATAATTTGTAATGCCATTGGATTCTGTGAGGGCAAATTTAGGCTGTTGATCTAAGTATTTCTCACAACCGACGAGCGATGCAAAAAATAAAACCAAGAACATATGTATGGTAAGTTTTTTCATAAGTATCATTGTTATTATCTAAGAGTTAGTTTTACACCTAAGTTGAAATTCCGGGCAGCTGGATATGCACTGTTGTCTGTCCCCATTCCAGTACCAATACTGGAGCTGGACCAATTTCCTTGTGGATCAAACCCTGGATATGAAGTAAGGGTCAGTAGGTTGGTTGCCTGAAAAGTTAAGTCGATGCCTTGTATTAACGAATTGGCAAGTGTTTTTTGCGGTATTCTGTAGCTTAGGTTAAGCGCACTCAGGCGAATATAGGAAGCATCATAAAGCCAGAAATCTGAAAAAGTACTGTTTGCTCCATCACCATACTGTGTCATCCGAGGGATAGTGGCGGTGTAGGGATTCAATAGAGTAGCACTCTGCCCAGCAATCTTGTTACTTTGGTTGTAGTTGCCCACGTAGCCTACATCCTCCATAGGCATGCTCCATAGTCTTTTCATCCCTGATGCATAAGTGAAAGTGGCATTGGCATAGAAATTTTTGTAAATAGCAGTCAGACCAAATCCTCCAAAATATTTAGGTTCGGCACTTCCTAAGGAGACTTTGTCGTCGGTATTGATGATACCGTCCCCATTCTGATCTTTAAAGTAGAGATCTCCGATACTTTCTTGTGCACTTCTATAATATTGTTTGCCACCTGTTGCATTTGTGCTCTGAAGCGCAATGATTTCTTCTTGTGTCACGAAAAGACGATTATAGGTTTCATAACCAAACCATTGACCTGTACGTTCTCCTTCTTTGATTACGATGTTGCCAAAATTGAGTTCTGTGGCGGATCCGTTGATCTTAAGAACCTTTCCCTTGTTGCTGGCAATATTGGCATCTACAGTAAGTGTGAAATTAGGGTGCTTAATAACATCATATCTGATGTCAAATTCTACTCCTTCATTTTTGATTGAAGCAACATTAGAGCTGATGGAACTGAATGATGAACTGGGCGGTAGGGGTTTGGAATATATGAGGTCGTTGGATTTTTTGGAGTAATAGCCAAAGGAACCACGGAGACGCTCTTTGAATAAACCAAAGTCTAGCCCAATATCGACCATTTTTGTTTCTTCCCACTTGAGGCCAAGGTTGCCGATCGAGCTGGGACTTATGGCCGGACTTTCATTGTACCGAGCCGAGCCGATGTAAGTCTGCCAACTGTAATTTCCAAGATTTTGTGATCCTGCTGTTCCGATTGATCCCCTTAATTTAAGGTAGGAGATCTTTTCTTTAATAGCTGCGTTCTTAAAAAAAGATTCTTCGTGGATCAGGTAGGCAAAAGAGCCGGAGGGGAAAATTCCCCAACGGTTATTAGGACCAAAACGGGATGAGCCGTCTCTTCTTAAGGTTCCACCTAGGATGTAGCGGTCTTTATATTTGTATTGTAGTCTTGAGAACTGAGATACCAATGCGTAGGCTGTGTAATCCTCTGCCAAAGCACCTCTGTTTGCTCCCGAAGAAAAATTATTGAGGATGTCATCGTCAGGGAAATTAGATGCTATCATGCCAAAATTGGTGAGACCTGTTTTCTCAAAGGAATAACCTAATAAGGCCAGCACATCATGGTTGCCATGTTGTTTAGCATACGTAAGTGTGTTTTCCCAGACTTGAGAGTTCGTTTTTTGATACTGCCAGTTTCGGTTGCCGTCGTAATTAAAGGTACTGCCCCGTCGCATGTATTTAAGAAATTCATTATTGCTATAATTGGCGGTATAGGCAGTTCTAAAGAGGAAATCTTTCCATACATTTACTTCTAAAAAAGTAGTAGCATTAAAATTTTTGTTCTCCCCATTTTGTGTATTCAATAAAGTAGTATAGGGGTTTTCAGTATAAGGATCTCGGGTGAAAAGTGTTCCGTCTGGATTGTAAAATGGAATGTCAGGTCTTATTTTTTTAATCACGTTGAGCATATAATCTTTATCATCAGTGTTGCGGGATGAACCGTTTATCTGTAGACCAAATTTTAATCCTTTTCTAAGCTTTGCTTCTAGATTTGCACGGCCCCCATAAAGTCGACTTTTTCCTGATTGTATTACTCCATAATAATTCTGATTGTTGAGGGAAACGTAATAAACTACATCTTGTGTTCCTCCACGTAAAGATAATGTGTGGGTATGGTTCCAAGGGGATTGTGTCATTTCGTTTAACCAGTTGGTGTTCCCTTCATAAAAAGCGCCTGGTAATATACGGAGATCGGATTTATCATATTCGCTAGTACGTAAGTTAAAAAATGCTTGCTCATCTAAATATAAGCGAGTGAAATAATCGAAGGATCCTCTACTTATTACTTCTTCGCGTGCCGCCTTATCGGCAAAATCAATGTATTGGGGTGCGTCAAAGTAAGAGTAATCATTGAAATTCTGAGTCTGTAGTCCCAGTCGGGAAGAAACTTCAATAGTCGGTGCCTGACCTTGTTTACCTTTTTTTGTAGTTACTAAAACGACACCGTTTGAGGCCCTTGATCCGTATAAAGCCGTAGCAGATGCATCTTTTAGAATGTCAACACTTTGAACATCTTCGAGATTCAGATTATAAAGGGTATTGGCTATATTGCCAGATGTATTGTTCGAATAATCAGGTACACCATCGATGACCCATAGTGGCTGGTTGTTTCCGGTCAAAGAAGATGCTCCTCGAATAATGACGCTGACTGGTGATGTAGGGGAGGCTGACTGAATGGCTACATTGACTCCTGCAGCTTTTCCTTGAAGCAGACTTTGGATGTTGGCCCCCATAGGAGCATTTTTTAGATCAGCTTCAGTAAGACGTGTCATTGATCCGGTAATATCTTTTGCTTTGGAACGGCCGTAGGCGACAATGACGGTCTCCTCAAGTGCATTTTGACGAATACGTAACGTAATATCAATTCGTTCCTTCGGGTTGTGTAAAGGGTATTGAACGGTCTCAAATCCAATATAGGAGATAATTAGTATATCTCCTTTACTGGAAGGAATCTCAAAGTTTCCCCCTGCGTCAGAATGTACCAGCACGCCGGAGGTTTTCGACTTAACTGTAGCCCCACGTATGGGTTTATTCGACTCGTTAAGGATTTTGCCACGGACTACTGTTTTTTGATCTGACAGTTGGGAATACCTAGTATGAGGTGATGCAGGTAATTGTAGTTGTTTGCCTTTCAACTGGGGATTTTCAAGTGCATATGCCACTACAGTGGAGAGGGTAAATATGAGCAAAGGTATCCCCGGCCAAATACGGGTGTATTTAGAAAATTGAATATGTTTCATTGAAAATTTAAATTTTTAGTAAACGACGATTTGTTTAGTAGTAACTAAATGTTTTTTTATGGAAATGTCGATGTATAGACACTTGTTGCTTTTGGGGTAGAATTAGTGAAGTGCCAGTGGCACATTCGAAGCAGTGAGAAATGATTTTTATAAGGCATAGGGTTAGCTAATTTCTGTTGATTGTGATGTAAATATATTAGAAAAAAATATTAAATCTACCATTTTGGTAGTCTTTATTTTAAAAATATTTTAATTTGAACCAAATGTGTTCATTTGCAATTACTTATGGATTTAAATTATTTTTAGAAAATAGCTTTTTATAACTATCAAATCGGGGAAAAGTCAATTATTGTTGTGATATATTTTTTTATTATTGACAAATAATTGCGTGATTTTTATAAGTGATTTTATATAAAATATAGTGATAGGAGGTAATTTTCTGTCCTTATAAGATAAGCTTACAAGTACAGCATCTCTAAATCTAACAACAGGAAGAAAAGTAAATGATGAAAAGTTGGGGCCAAACCATTATTATAATTACTAATTACCTACGCTTAGACTATTTCTCTTTATGTTTTGATTTAGAGCAGTATTAATTGGTTAAATTAAACGGAAAGCGCGTTCAAGAATATTACGCTTCGGGAAAAGATCTTCATAAACTTATAATATTCATGAAGATAATATATATCACTAGCAAGCGGATTAAAGTAAATGAATATTAAAGCAACTAATAAGGTAAGTTTTATCATTATTGATTTTAGCGTGAGTATGTTGGGTAATTAATTTATTCAAGTGTTTTATTTGCTTCCAGTATTAAGTTGTTGATACTTTGGTTAATGGAGCGGATAACGGCTTGTAACTGGTTGATCATAGCTGCTCTGGAGTGTAAATCATCAGCAAAGTAAATGCCTCCATCCGAAAATATAACAGATTGGTTTCCCTGATTTTCGTTGCTGTCAAACTGATAATCGATCCATCGTGTTTTGAGATTGTGCAATAGCGAGCTATTACCATCGTTACTAAATTCTTTCTCGCTCAGCATATACCAGATAAAAGGTGAAAAGCTTTGATCCGAATCATTTTCAGTCCATACATTTCGCAATAGGTTATGAGGATGAAAAAACTCTATCTTTTTTCCTTTGGGATTCAAGGTGAAAAAACCAAGGCCTCCACCAAGTACCCCACCTGTAATACCTACTGCATTATTGACATTATTATTGGTAATGAGAGCTCCGGCTATTGATGCAGCCGCACCCAGTGCAATAGAGCCCACGACAAGTTTATTATTTCTTGAAGCATTGATATTATCTATATATCCAGCGACCTGATCGACGCGTTCTGCTTCACAATCTAGTTCGGCTGCTGCGGCATTGATATCTGATAGTGCTAGAAGCAGTGTTCTATTGACCTTATTGTTGATCGTTAGCTTACGAATTTCTGCACTAACACTAGTATTGCCTTTAAGTTTTTGTAATTCTTTTATCTCCTTGGTCAGTCCAAGAGCATAAAGCATAAGGATATTTTGTCTTGAGAATACACTGTTTAATTCATCGTGGATGGCTAGAGAATCTATAGCGTAATTAGGTAATGTCTGCTCTGCCTTTAGAAAGTAGGTTGGTGGTATGCAATAACTATTTTTAAGGGTCAGCATAAATGCTGTATTCTTATTAACAGAGCAGGACGTCATAAACCCTATAAATAAGGCTGTTGTAATGATTTTCGATTTGGTTGCTAAAAACATAATGATGCTGATTTTGTATATTATTGGCTCAAATCACTATAATTCTGTACGGTTAATAATAACTGAATATACCGAATTTATTTTATTACTGTTGCTTATCGGTAAAATATCTGTCATAAAGTGTGTTTTTAATTAATATGGATTTAATATGTAGGTTGTTTTAGTTGAGTGATTTGGATGAAGTAAAAAGCAGATAGGCAGGTAAGTGGTATTAATTAAATGTGAATTTTAGGTTTCATTATTTAATAGCAGGCTGCCGCAGTGGCTTGATATTTAATCATCATGATGATGCATTTGTAATTTATAATCATATAGCAAGAATTATTAGTTTTGGAAAAATAGGTTTACATTAGAGAAAGTGAAAATATTTCTGGACTAATTGAACCGGTACATAAAGGGAGCAGTGTGAAAATTCAGTACGATGTGAATTTCAACTGTTATTCGTATTGTAGATGAGTCATAAAACATAAAAATCAATGGAAAAAAGAACAGTACTTGTATCAGGCGCTAGTATTGCTGGTCCGGCTTTAGCATTTTGGTTACATCGATTTGGTTTTGATGTCACCATCGTAGAGCGTGCAGAAGAATTGAGATTAGGCGGACAAAATATAGATGTTAGAGATGAAGCTCAGAAAGTAGTACAGCTAATGGGGCTCGAAGATGAAATCAGAGCAGCAAATACAGGTGAACTAGGAATCCGTTTTGTTGATGTTAACAATCATACTTTAGCTGAATTTCCTAAAACTAATGGTGGATTCGGAACCGCAGAACTTGAGATTTTGCGTGGAGATCTTGCGCAGGTATTTTTTAATGCGACTAAAGATAATATTCCCTATATTTTTGGAGATCAGATTCTAGCTTTAGTAGAAGATAAAGATAAAGTGAATGTTACTTTTAAAAATAGTACTCCGCGCTCCTTTGATTTGGTCATTGCTGCTGATGGAATTCGTTCGTCAACACGGAAGCTAATTTTTGGAGATGAGCCCGTGATCAAATATATTGGAGTTTACTGCTCTTATTTGACTATTCCACGTATTGATTCTGACACGTCATGGGCTTATTGGTATAATGCACCAGAATCAAGAGTATTAAACCTAAGACCAGATAATGTAGGAACCACCCGTGCATCATTTTCTTTTCTATCGCCAGAGAAAGGGTACGAAAAACTTAGTTTGCAAGAGCAGAAAGGAATTTTGAAGCAAAAGTTTGCTGATGCTGGTTGGCAGGCACCACGTCTGCTACAAGGATTGGAGGAAAGTAAAGATGTTTATTTTGATAGTATAAGTCAAGTGAAGGCACCTCGATGGACCAATGGAAGATGTGCTATGGTTGGGGATGCGGCTTATTGTCCAACTCCGATGTCAGGAATGGGGGCAAGTCTTTCTATAGTTGGTGCATATGTATTGGCTGGAGAATTGTCGAGACACCAGAATCATCAAGATGCCTTTGAAGCTTATGAAAAGTTAATGCGCCCTTATGTTGAAGATATTCAGAATCTACCCCCGGGAGTACCATGGCTAGCACATCCGAAAACAAAGTTTGGAATCAAAGTGTTCAATACTGTGCTAGGAATTGCATCAAGTAAATTGGTGAAAAAAATAGCAAAGCTCTTTGGCGCAAAAGGGAAAAAAGAAATAAAAGAGCGTATCCAATTACCTTATTATAGTTAGCAAAGAGATTGGGGAACATAGTATATAAGTAAATTACTGTTAAAAGATTTTTAGCGAATTTGGTTATTTGATTTATGTATTATGAGTCAGATTGCGTTTGGATTTAAGCAGTTGTTTATTAAAATTAGGCATGATTAATGCAGGAATTGTTTTAACGGTGAGCACTTTTATGGCTTGTCGATTTACAAGACCTAATCTGTGATAATTATATCAAATTTTACATTATGAGATTGATGTTTACTATGTTTTTCTTTTCATTTTTGTTTACTGCACAGGTATTTGGGCAGCATAAAAGTGTTTTTGAAAAGACAGTAGATTCTTTAAATCTGATTGGTCAATCTGAAAAGATCATCCGTTATTTGGAGATGCAGGTAAAAAAACATCCTGAAAATGAGATTTTGTTACGCTTAACGGGATACCAGTACCTCCAGATAAGCAATATGGTGTTGGGAGAGAAATATTATCGTAAAGCACTTTCCATGAACCCCACCTGTTCACGTTGCTATTTAAATATAGGTCTAATTTATGCGGCTAAAAACGATTTTACTCAAGCTTTAACTTACTTGGATACGGCAGTGGCGATTGATCCACAGGATGATCGACTGTTTGATGCTAGAGGTACGATCTATCATCATTTAAAACAACCTGAAAAGGCTTTAGAAGATTATGCTAAGGCGATCCAATTAAACCCGAATCATTTTCGAGCTTACTTGAACAGAGCTGAAGTGTATTTTGAAATGGAAGATATGGATGCCTCCTGTCAGGATTTTACTACTGCAAAAGATCTCGCACAGCAGGTGAAAATTAATGACTCCGCATTTTTTAAAAGGATAGATGATGCATTGCTGGATTTTTGCGATAATAGTAAAGCCAGTTTTTATTACCAGCGAGGAGTGGCTTTTTATAATTTACAAAAATTTGATAAAGCGCTGGAAATTTATGATGCCGGGCTCAATAAATTTCCCAATAATGCAATGCTTTTATCTTTTCGAGGTAACACATACCTAGCGTTAAAAGATTTTAAAAATGCATCGCTAAATTATGATCATGCATTAGCCAATAAAGAGGGGATGATGACGGAATTAAAAAAAAATCCACGGTTTACAAATGCGAGCGAGCAAGATATCAATTCTTATTACAATGTATCAATTGCCGGTATATATTATAATGATGCCGAATGTAAAGTTCAATCTGAAAATCTGGATGAGGGGTTATCTGCTATAAATAAAGCGATAGAGCTGATGCCTAATGGCAGTAGTTTTGAAAAGGAACTATATTGGAATAGGAGGGGACATATTTATTTGCTTCAACATCAATATAAACTTGCTTTAGAAGATTTTGATCACAGTATCCGGAGCAATGAAAAATATGCGTTAGCTTATGTCAATAGAGCAATTGCTCAAGTATGTTTAGCTGAAAAATCCAAACAGTCAAATATAATTATGAGCAGTAAACTGCCGAATAAACCTTTTCGAATAAACTGGATTATGAAATCTAAAAAAGACAAACCAAATCTGTTAAATGCTTTGGGAGATTGTAATAAGGCAATTGAGCTGGAACCAAATAATGGGTTTTCATATTATGTCAGGGGGCAAATTAAACGGTTTTTGAATGACGTAGATTATTGTTCCGATTTGCTCAAAGCAAAAGAAATGGCCATTCAAGTAGAAGATACTTTGCTAGTCGATTGTCTGAAATAACAGATATAAAAATTACGAGAATTAAATCGATCCGAAAATAAAATCATAAAATATTTGCTGTTTTTGGGTACAAATATACCGTCTAACAATATTTATAATCGATACCGTAAGAATTTAGATAGGTAGTTTGACTAAAGTTGTGATAAACTTAAGGGTAAAATTAGAAAAGAGCTAATTCATTTCATTATGATTTAGCTCTTTTTTTTGCTTTTGTACATCTGATGAAGATCGGTGAATTGAGATATTTAACTGATCGATTATGAAAACGTTATGTCGTGAAAATCATCGTTATCGGCAATTGAGAATTCATTTTTGAAATGATCATATTTATACAATAAAGTGCCATAATTCAATAGAGATCTTCCATTGTCATAGTTGTTTTGGTAGAATATAGGAGCATAATATAATGTGATACCTATGTTTTTAAAATCATATCGTATACCTGTGGTAATATAGGTCTGAATCATTTTTTCTTTTTGATCATCGGTGAAAGGTTCTATTTCCATATAGCTATTTTCATTTTCCCAGTTTTCAATCTCTCTAACCAAAAAATCAGCATCTTTACGGTTAAAAAATTGTTTTTTATAACCTAAATTTTGAATATTTTCAGCCAATTCTATTTCAACCACTATTTGTGGAGGCTCAGGATATTTTAAACGGTAATCTTGGAGTTCCTGGGTGAATCTGTCATTTTTCTCTTTTTCCTTCTGTTCAAAAAACTCTTCTAGAGTAATGTTTTCAGCCTCAAGCTTATCCTGAATCTCTTTTTTTAATCTTAATTTAGGCTTTCGATTTTCTTCTTTATTCATAATATTGGGTATTTATAGGTAACTAACTGTTTGTTGTGCCTTGATGTATCAAAACTTTCGGATGATTTAAATTACATGGCATACGATCGTGAATCCTTAACAAAGTTTGTCTTAAACCTTGTTTTGATCTTCATAAATAATGCGAAATATAAACTTTAAAGTGTCTATTAGATTTATTTTAAAAATAGTATATAATTATTGGGTTAATATACGAAATAGAATTTAATAATTTATCTTATGATGTAATTATTATTACTTCATGGAAACTGCGCGAAGGGATCTTAAAGTGTCATGCATTAGTTACTTTCAAGAAGAATGATGTTCTTGCGTAAAATAACCTTGTATTTTTAATAGGAAAGAATATACAGTTCATCTGTTTATAGGATTTGTTAATAATTTTATCTGTGTAAATTATATTCTATTGAAGGTTAATTTATTAGGAGAGCCTAAAGATCAGATAAATTTCATTTGCTATTTTTTTTTGTTTAAATTTAGTTAGTTGAGATAGCCAAAATAGAACGTTAATTATTTGAAAAATTAGAAACCAATGGAAAACGAATTCAATGACATTAATAAGTGTCCATTTCATAATGGAACATTGCGTAAGGCTGTTGCTGGTGGAGGTACAACAAATCAAGATTGGTGGCCAAACCAGTTAAAAGTTAATTTATTGCGTCAACATGATGTAAAGTCTGATCCTATGGGTTTGGATTTTGATTATAAAAGAGAATTTGAAAGTTTGGATCTGGATGCAATAAAAAATGATTTAAAGGAATTAATGACAAAATCTCAAGATTGGTGGCCTGCGGATTTTGGTCATTATGGACCATTATTTATTCGTATGGCTTGGCATAGTGCAGGGACTTACCGTGTTGGCGATGGACGTGGGGGAGCAGGTCGAGGACAGCAACGTTTCGCACCTTTAAATAGCTGGCCAGATAACGTGAGCTTAGATAAAGCAAGACGATTGTTATGGCCTATAAAACAAAAATATGGACGTAAGATTTCTTGGGCAGACTTATTGATTTTAACCGGGAATATGGCTTTGGAATCAATGGGCTTTAAAACTTTGGGTTTTGCAGGAGGACGTGAGGATGTTTGGGAAGCAGATCAGGATGTATATTGGGGCTCAGAGAAAACATGGCTTGGTGGCGACGTTCGTTATGCAGATGGATCTGAGGGAGTAAAGGAAGGACATGGCGTATTGGTGTCTGACGATGACGCTGATGGTAAGATTCATAGCCGAAATTTAGAAAACCCATTGGCAGCAGTTCAAATGGGTTTAATTTATGTAAATCCGGAAGGACCTGATGGTAATCCCGATCCTATTGCGGCAGCAAAAGATATCCGGGATACTTTTGGACGTATGGCTATGGATGATGAAGAAACGGTCGCATTGATTGCCGGCGGGCATACGTTTGGTAAAACGCATGGAGCAGCGTCTGCTGATCATGTTGGTAAGGAACCTGAATCTGCTGGTTTAGAATCTCAAGGACTCGGGTGGGAAAATTCTTTTGGTACAGGGAGAGGTGGAGATACCATTACTTCAGGTCTGGAAGTGACCTGGACAAGTAGACCTACAGAGTGGACAAATCTGTTTTTTGAAAACTTGTTTGATTTTGAATGGGAGTTAACAAAAAGTCCTGCTGGAGCTCATCAGTGGGTAGCTAAAGATGCTGGTGATATTATTCCGCACGCGCACGATCCGAATAAAAAATTAAAACCGACTATGCTGACCACAGACTTGTCTTTGCGTTTTGATCCTGAATACGAAAAAATATCACGTCGCTTCAAGGATAATCCACAAGAGTTTGCTGATGCATTTGCTCGTGCCTGGTTCAAATTAACGCACCGTGATATGGGACCTCGTTCGCGTTATTTAGGTGCCGATGTGCCTCATGAAGAGTTTATATGGCAGGATCCACTTCCTAAGGTTGATTATGCTGAGATTGATGAGACAGATATTCAATCTCTAAAAGCACAGATTTTAAATACAAGTCTATCGATTTCGGAACTGGTATCTACAGCATGGGCTTCGGCCTCAACTTTTCGTAATTCGGATAAACGGGGAGGAGGAAATGGAGCTCGAATCCGCTTAGCTCCGATGAATGCCTGGGAGGTCAATAAACCGATGCAATTAAATAAGGTATTAACAATATTAACAGACATTCAAACACGGTTTAATAATGCACAGTTTGGAGGGAAAAAAGTTTCAATTGCTGATCTGATTGTTTTATCGGGTGCGGCTGCTATTGAAAAAGCGGCACACCAGGCGGGTTACGATGTGGAAGTTCCTTTTATTTCGGGGCGTACAGATGCTAGTCAAGACCAAACTGATGTAGAGTCGATTGCCTTCTTAGAACCACTAGCAGATGCATTTAGAAATTATCGTAAATTAAAAAACAAAGCAGTATCTACCGAAGAATTATTGATCGATAAAGCACAATTATTAAATCTTTCAGTTCCTGAAATGACTGTTCTAATAGGAGGTCTTCGTGTACTTGATATCAATTTTGACGAATCTAAACATGGTGTATTTACCTCACGTCCAGGACAGCTGACCAATGATTTTTTCGTAAATCTTTTAGATATGGCAACGCAATGGAAGCCAATGGATGAAACGAAAGAATTGTATTTAGGTAGTTGCCGTAAATCGGGTCAACCGAAGTGGACTGCGACACGTGCTGATCTCGTATTTGGCTCGCATGCTGAACTTCGGGCTGTTGCAGAAGTGTATGCTGAGTCTGGCAATGAAAAGTCATTTGTGGATGCTTTTATAAAAGCTTGGAATAAAGTGATGAATGCTGATCGTTTTGATAAGATATCTTAAATAAGGGTTTAATCAATACCTTTTAGAGCATATCGATTTGCTTTGGCTTGGATGAAGTCATTCAGCCACCGATACTGTTTAATTCCTATTTATACAGAAAATCCTCTCATTTAATTTGAGAGGATTTTCTGTGTAATGCTATTCGAAACCTTTTGCAGAAGATACGATACGGTATGCACAACGTCTCGCCCCTGCTATGATATGATCGGTACGTTGTACCAAGACGGATTCGCCTAAGACGGATTGAAAAATCTGAAGTTCTGAAGCACAAAATCCTTGGCAGACTTTAGCCGCTGCACAAATAGGACAATGATTTTCTACTAGCAGATATCCCTCGTCATCTTCAGTATAATCTGCCATGTAGCCCTCTCGGGTACGAATGGAGACTAATCTTTCAATCTTAGACTTTAGATTGGGTAAAGGGTCGATCTCTTCATGATATCTTTTTTTTCCTGTTGCTTCATTGACTTCAATGATCGTCTGTAAAGCTTCTGTCCCTATTGACTCTTTAATTATTGTCAATAATTTCACCGTTAACTCTGCATGGGTATCCGGAAATTTGCTGTTTCCGAGTTCTGAAATATTGAAATATTTTTGTGGCCGCCCGACTCCCTTTGATTCTGTCTCTACTTCAATCAAGCCTTCATCCATAAATTTAACCAGCTGTTGCCTAACACCTTCTTTGGTTATTTTTAATTCATGGGCAATGTCGAGTGCCGTTAACGGACCTCGCATTTTCAGTAACATTAAAATTCGGTTTGTCGTCATAAAATAATAAAACAAGTATTTGGTTGTTTTATTATTCAAAATTACTACTTTTGTTACACTTATCAAAATAGATACATGTAAGTCTACTTCTTCTGATTATCAAATTTGGTAAATGCTAAGTAAGAATTGTAATAATTATTTTTATGTGGATAGATACACCAGAAATACACCGTCCGAAAAAGATTGCTCAGTCAGCATTTCTTGCCTTTACAACTGTTGTTCCCTATTGGAATATACTGAAGAGGTAATTTCACTACTATAAAGATTAAAATCTAGTTTTTATCACTAGAAAAGAGTAAAAATATCCCCAAGCTAAATACAGGTTTGAGCGGGGAGCGGAATTCCTATGTCTAGTCTTTTAACGATAATATGTATGGAATCTCAGGCAAAAGCTCATGCCTAGTTTATTACTTATTGTTTCATTACTAAATTATTATCATGAAAAAAATGCACTTATATCTATTGTTATTTCTCGTCTCGGGAATGGTCTCCTGCGATTCAAAGAAAGAAACAGCAACAAGTGAAATAATTGCCTATCCTGTACTTACACTAAAATCTGAAAAAGCGACTCTGTCGGTAGAGTATCCAACGACGTTAGAAGGATTGCAGACAGTAGAGATTCGTTCAAAAGTAGATGGTTATATAGAGGAAGTCTTTATCGAAGAAGGCAGTCTTGTGCACACTGGGCAAAAGCTATTTAAAATAGATGCCAATCGATTCGTGCAGGATGTGAATCAACGAAAAGCGGCAGTATTAGCAGTGGAAGCAGCCCTAGAAACGGCTAGTATTCAAGTGTTGAGAACGCAGTCTCTTGTGGACAAGAAAATCGTAAATTCATTTGAACTGACGACAGCGAAGAATGTAGAAAGGGTTAAAAAGGCTGAACTTAATCAGGCAAAAGCAGCATTGTCAGATGCACAATCACAACTAGCATTTACACAGATTGTTAGCCCAATATCAGGTATAGTAGGACGGTTGCCACTTAAAAAGGGCAGTCTAGTCAGTAGTACTTCTGAAACTGCTTTGACCACAATTGCGAATACGAAGGAAGTATATGCGCATTTTTCTTTGAGTCAGAAACAGCTTAATAGCTTTCTAAATCAATATCCAGGTAAGAGCATGGCTGAGAAGTTAAGGAATATACCTCACGTTAATTTACGGACTGCTGATGGAAAAGATTACGGGTCTAAAGGAAAAATTCAGAGTCTGAGCGGGGTCATAAGTTTAGAAACCGGATCTGCAAATTTTAGAGCATTATTTCCAAATCCTGATGGTTTATTATGGAGCGGAGCGAGCGCAACTTTACAGCTCCCGACAACAATTGATGAAGCAGTGAAGGTTCCTAAAAAAGCGGTTTTTGAAATGCAGGGAAATCACTATGTCTACACGGTAGAGGCTAAAAATACCGTACACCTTACCGAAATAAAGGTATTGCCGATAGCAACAGAACAACACTATGTGGTGCAATATGGGCTTGCGCCTGGTGATATGGTTATCACTGAAGGAATTGGAAACCTAAAAGATGGTATGCAAATTCAACCTAACCCTGTATCCACAAAATAATAGAGAAGAAATGCTGAAAAAATTTATAGAAAATCCCGTTCTATCGACGGTAATATCGATAATAATTGTGATGCTGGGAATCCTGGGACTGATGTCACTTCCTATTTCACAATATCCAGAAATTGCACCTCCGACAGTTGTTGTAACAGCCTCTTATCAAGGAGCAAACGCGAATGTTGTAATGAAAAGTGTGATTATACCCTTGGAGGAACAGATTAATGGTGTAGAGAATATGACTTACATGACTTCTACGGGTAGTAATAATGGTACTGCAACTATTACCATCTTTTTTAAACAGGGAACGAATGCAGATATGGCCGCAGTGAATGTACAGAATCGGGTCAGTAAAGCTACTAGCTTGCTACCAGCGGAGGTTATTAAAGCAGGAATTACAACAAGCAAGCAGTTGAGCAGTACGGCTTTTAGTTTTTTGCTTTACAGTAAAGATGGAAAATACGATAGGAAGTTTCTGGATAACTACCTGCGTATAAATATTATGCCTCAGATGAAAAGGGTTGAGGGTGTTGGTGCTACAGAGATTTATAGTGATCAGGAATACTCGATGCGTATTTGGTTGAAACCGGATGTTATGGCCACTCATGGTCTTATACCGGAAGACATTATGGCAGCATTAAGGGAACAAAATATTGAAGCTGCACCGGGAAAAATAGGTGAAAATAGCCGTCAATCATTACAATATGCATTGAAATATACGGGGCGCCTCGAAGATCCTGAACAATTTGAAAATATTATCTTGAAAAGTGGTGTTGCGGGCGATTACTTACGTTTAAAGGAGGTCGCAGATATTGAATTTGGCGCCCTGGATTATACGACATCGCTAATTACGCAGGGAAAACTTTCTTCCGGAGGTGCCATTAGCCAGATTTCGGGATCTAATGCAAGAGATTTGATCATTGCTTGTGAAAATATTTTAAAAGAAGCGTCAAAGGATTTTCCTCCAGGAGTGGAATATCATACTTTCTTGAATGCAAATGATTTTTTGGATGCTTCGGTTGAGAAGGTTATTTATACAATTATTGAAGCATTTATATTGGTTTTTTTAGTGGTCTTTCTCTTTTTACAGGATCTGCGTTCGACTTTGATTCCAGCGATCGCAGTACCGGTCGCCATTATAGGAACGTTTTTCTTTTTAAAGCTTTTTGGTTTCACCATCAACCTCCTTACTTTGTTTGCACTGGTGTTGGCCATAGGCATTGTGGTTGATGATGCTATTGTGGTGGTCGAAGCAGTACATGCAAAATTAGATCAAGGGGCTAAATCGGCCAAGAAAGCTACATTGCATGCCATGAGCGAAATCAGTGGTGCCATTATTTCAATTACGTTGATTATGTCGGCGGTTTTTGTACCAGTCACTTTCATTACAGGATCTGCTGGAGTATTTTACAAACAGTTTGGACTGACATTGGCAGTGGCCATTATTATTTCAGCAATAAATGCGTTAACATTAAGTCCCGCTCTATGTGCTTTACTGTTAAAACCCCATGTAGCAGATGTTGAAAAGCCAAAGGGTTTCTTGCCAAAGTTTTTTACCAGTTTTAATGTGGCTTTTGAAGTAGTAACCAATAAATATATTGGTGTCGTACGCCTTTTAATCCGTCATAAATGGATTTCATTTGCAGGTATTGCAACATTTGCGCTGGTATGTTATTTCTTGGTAAAAACAACACCGACAGGTTTTGTCCCTAATGAAGATGGTGGTGCTATCTATGGAAATGTGGTTTTACCGCCGGCATCTACTCTAGAACGTACGGAAAAGATTGCATTTGAAGTCGACAGTATTGCGCGCAGTATACCGGAAGTCGAATTATCTTCTACACTCTCAGGCATGGACTTACTGCACGGTACTGGAGGTTCCTATGGAGCATTGTTCATTCGGTTAAAACCCTGGAAAGAACGTGCCGGAAAAGAGCAAAGTGCCGCAGCTGTTGTACAGAAGTTATTTCAAAAAACTGCTCATATCAAAGAAGCAAATATTATTTTCTTTGCTGCACCGACATTGCAGGGGTTTGGTAATAGTAATGGTTTTGAGTTGCAGCTACAAGATAAAACAGGTGGAAATTATCTACAGTTTAATAAAAATATCGATACGTTCATTGGTGCTTTAAATCAACGCCCTGAAATCAATTATGCTACGAGTTCTTTTAATATTGGTTTTCCTGAGTTAGAAATTAATGTCAACGTAGCCCAATGTAAGGCCGCAGGTGTAAGTGTTAATACGGTACTGACGACACTTCAGGGATATTTTGGAGGTATCTACGCCTCTGACCTTAATCGCTTTGGAAAGCAATATCGTGTCATGATGCAGGCAGGAGCTGATTATAGAGCAAAAGAAGAAGATATTAATAAGATTTATGTGCGAACTTTTAAAGGCAATATGGCACCGATATCTGAATTTGTTACTTTGAAGAAGACGTATGGACCTGAATTTATTCAACGTTTTAACTTATTTACTTCAAGTACCATAACAGGGATACCGAATGAAGGATATAGCTCTGGAGATGCTATTAAAGCGATAGAGGAGACAGCAGCTCAAACCTTAGACCGTGGCTATACCTATGAGTTTTCGGGTTTGACCCGCGAAGAGCTGTCTAGCGGTAGTCAAACAGTATTAATATTTTCACTGTGTCTTCTTTTTATCTATTTCCTTTTAAGCGCTCAATATAAGAGTTACATCCTGCCACTTTCCGTTCTTTTATCATTGCCAATCGGTTTAGCTGGAGCTTTTATTTTTGCGAAGTTATTTTCGGTAGATAATAACATATTCTTACAGATCAGTCTCATCATGTTGATCGGTTTATTGGCTAAAAATGCGATTCTTATTGTGGAGTTTGCACTTTTGCATCGATTGAGCGGAAGAACATTGGTGCAGTCCGCAATCTATGGCGCAAAATCAAGGTTACGACCTATTTTAATGACTTCCTTCGCATTTATTTTCGGATTGATTCCATTGATGTTAGCTACTGGTGCAGGTGCATTGAGTAATAAATCTATCGGAACTGCGGCTGTAGGAGGGATGTTGATCGGGACTGTATTTGGTGTGTTTGTTATTCCTATTTTATTTATTGTTTTCCAGGCATTACAGGAAAGACTATTTGGTGTCAAGGAGCCAAGCCATACACCTCGTATATTAGAAGATGAACATTAACATGCTAGATTTCGACTTATTCGGTCGCTTAATAAAATAAATAAAATTTTCGTGCTTAGCGCATATAATCTTACGCTAGCTTCATATTGATCAAACAGAAAAAGGCTAGTGTGAAAATTTAAAAATTAAGATATGATACATTATTATAGTCAATTGAAAAAAAAATCCTATAGATTGGCATTCATGTCAATACTGGGACTTTTGACCTGGAGTTCTTGTCACGTAACCCGTCCCTATAGTGTGCCGGAAAATAAAGTTAAAAACAGCTTTCGGTCACCTACTTATAGTGCTCTTGATTCAGGTTATGTGAAGAATATAGCTCATGATACGATCAATATAGCTACTGTGAAATGGTCTGATATGTTTACAGATACTATGTTGCAGCAATTGATCACAGAGGGGTTACAAGCGAATATAGACATCAAAATTGCAGTTGAGCGGATTACGGAGGCGCAGGTAAATGTGCGATTAAAAAAAGCGGCATTTTTGCCTTCATTAGAAGCTAGTATCTCTGCCAATGCACAACAGATGCCCGCTTTTCAGAGTTTTGGTTATCCGCGTAATAATACCCAATATGATATGCGATTATATACGGACTGGGAAATTGATATCTGGGGTAAACTTGGAAGCGCTAAACGTGTTGCGTTGTCACAGCTTTTAGCGACTGATGCCGCAAAGCGTGCGGTACAAACACAGTTAATTGCCAATATTGCCTCAGATTATTACGAATTACTGGCTCTGGATCAACAGTTGATGATAATTAAAAAAACTGCTGAGAACCGTGCTGAAGATGCGGCCGCAATAGCGGAACTTTTTGAAAATGCAATGCTTAATGGCGTAGCGGTAGTACAGAGTAAAGCAATCTATTATGAAGCAGAACTAGATGTGCCGGATATTGAGCAAAAGATTAAAGAAACTGAAAATAGGCTTAGTTTTTTAGTAGGCCGACATCCTAGTGCCATCCTCAGACAGTCTCTAATGCAACAACAGGTGAATTATGATTTAAATCCTGGAATTCCCGCACAATTGCTCGCGCACCGTCCTGATGTTCAAATGGCAGAATTTAATTTTAGAGCGGCATTTGAGGAAACGAATGTAGCACGTACATATTTCTATCCTGCATTATCTATAACAGCTGCTGGAGGTTTTTCAAATCTTGGTTGGAATCAGTGGTTTTCGAGTGCAAGTTTATTTGGTTCTATAGCAGGGGGGATTGCACAGCCTATTTTCAATAAAGGTGTCAATAAAGCAAGACTGTCAACTGCTCAAGCAAAACAGCAACAGGCGTTGTATCAATTCGAGAAATCTCTATTGGTAGCCAGCCAGGAAGTTTCTAATGCACTTTTTGAATATGATACGGCAATCAAAAAAATGAAATCCCGCAAAAAACAACTTGAAGCATTAACGCAGGCCGTTGCATTTAATAAAGAATTGTTTCTGAACCACCAGAACACCAATTATACCGACGTACTAACAGCAGAGCAAAATCTGTTACGTGCAGAATTGAAAAATATAGCAGATCAAAGTCAAAAATTGTATGCTGTGGTTCAATTGTATCGAGCCCTTGGCGGCGGTTGGGATTAACGGCTAATAATAAAGGGCTACCTGAGATAATGGTAGCCCTTATACTATTGATTGTAGGCTATTAAGCTCCTAAAAAGTCTTTTTCTAAATCTAAAGGGGCAATATAGCTTCCATTTTTGTATACGCGCATATTTCCACCTGAAATCTCGTCGATTAATAATAGATCTCCCGTAGCTTTATCTCTTCCGAATTCCAATTTGATATCGTAAAGTTCTAAATCCTTCTTTGCCAATTCCGTTTTTATGATTCCACAGATTTTTTTTGTTAAAGATTTTAATTCTTGATAATCAGCTTTTGATAAAATACCTAATAATTCCAAAGCATCATCCGAAATTGTAGGATCGCCTCTTTCGTCATCTTTAATCGTTACTTCCACAAAAGCATCTAGCGCATCACCTTCTTGGCAATAAGCAGCGTATCTTCTCAAGAAACTGCCTACAGCACGGTATCTACAAATGACTTCCAATCCTTTCCCAAATGGAGTCGCTTCTTTAACCACCATACTAACCTCATCTAAATTAGCGGAGACATAATGTGTTGCAATACCCTGTTCAGCTAAACGCTCGAAGAAGAACTGGGTCATTTTAAGTCCTGACTTTCCAGCACCATCAATGGTTAGCCCAACAGTATTTGCTCCAGGATCAAATACACCATTTTCACCAGTTACGTCGTCTTTAAATTTCAATAGTACTTGATTTTGTTCTAGACTGTAGACATCTTTGGTTTTACCTTTGTAAATTAAATTCATAAATAATAAGAATAGATCAATGTAATTAACAAAAATAATGTAAATATTATAAAGAAAGTTGGTTTTAGATCATAATTATGAATAATGAAGGTTTTGAATTGATAAACAAGTCGACATATCTTTAAGATTCGTGAATAAATACCGATATATAGCTTTAAAGATTATAATCAGTGCTATTTTATTGCGGATGTAATCAAAATTATCTAAGTTTAGCATTTATAAACAATTATAATCTTAAAATAATGTCACCTCTATTCAATTTAGTAAATAAGGAACACTTGGTAAATATTGCCAAGAATGGGAGGGGACAGTGGAACTTTAATTTTATTGATTAAAAATTGAATTTATAACCTAATATTATTTACAAAGGCAGTGATCAGTTGTATGTCTCACTGTCCTTAAAAAAGAGGAATCTTAAAATATGTTAAAAACTATATTATTGATCAGTGCAGGGCTTTTAATAGGGCAATCTCTGTTTGCACAAGAATCTATCAAGTTGAAAGATCTGGATCTATCTCATGCTTGGCAGGAGTATGGTATTTTGCAGAAGGGAAGTTCAGTTACAGGCGAACCTGTAACGATTAATGGGACAGTTTATGATGATGTGCTTGGAGTGCAAGCGAAAAGTATTATCAAGATTAAGTTGGAAAAAAATGCAACGCGTTTTGTTGCTCAAGTAGGTATAGCTGAATCTAAAATTGATGTTAAAGATAAATCTTTGACCATTATACCATTAGTCGACGGTACCAAATTGCATTTCATTGAAAAGCAAGGACAGAAACAGTTTGTCGGTGTCACAAAAAGTAATCCTGTCTTAGAAAAAGGTTCCGTAAAATTTACTTTGAAAGGTGATGGTAAACCTATTTTTGTAAGTTCAGTAATTAAAGGAGGAGATCGTCCTCAGCAGATTGACGTTCCTTTAAAAGACGTGATGTATCTTGAACTTGTGGCCGAAACAACTGATGATGGTCCTAGTGGTGATCACGCCGTTTGGATTGCACCGAAGATTGATTATAAAACTATAAAACCCCAACTTGTTGACGTGGGAACAGTGGGCCCTGGTGCTAATATGGATGCTAGAATCAGTAAGAAACTTGCTGCGAAAATCAAAGCATTGCCACTAATGAAACAATTGTCATCAGACAAGACGGCATTTGATTGGTTAATTACTCCTCAGAAATCTAAAGCTGGAATTTACACTTCGGCAGATGGTAAAAATATCATAATAGCAAATGCGATGGTGTCACGAACTTTTCGGATTTTCCCTAATTTGGCGACGGTAGATATTACGAACCGTATGTTAGGGGAAAGCTTGATCAGGGCAGTAAGTAGTGAGGGAACGATACAGATTGACGGTAAAAAATGGAATATTGGCGGTTTAAATGGTCAAGAAGAAAGGGGATATCTTAAGAATGAGTGGTTAGATAAAATGACAACATTACCGGAATCGTTTATGGTAGAAGATTTCGAAATAAAACCACTGGAAGAAAGAATCAAATGGGCCCGCAATCGCTGGGCACTTAATAAAGAACCAATATCAGGTCAGCAACTTGTATTTACCCTTCGTGGTGAACGAGAGTTGAAGGATGTGAAAGTGAAGCTTTATTTTAGCATCTATGATCATATTCCGGTGATTAGTAAAAGAATGGAAGTGATTAATGAATCTACATTACCAATCAATATTGACTTCTTTCAATTGGAATATTTGGCATTCTCAGAACCTGAGTCACCCGGAGATGGTGATCCTTCAGTTTTTAGATTACCCAATATTCATGTTGAGAGTGATTTCGCCGCAGGAGGGGCCTTTACTGAGAAAACAACCGATATTACAGAAAAATGGGTGACAGATCCTGCTTACACCTCGCAACGTAATTATCTCCTGGAGACTCCTTGTGTATTGGATGTATCACCTAAGCTTGGTCCGAATTACAGCTTAGAAAGTAAAGGTACTTTCCAATCATTCACTGTTTATGAAATGCCATTTGATAGTGATGATCGGGAGCGTAAAGGATTGTTTACGCGTAAGATGTATCGGACTATAGCGCCATGGACTAGCGAGAATCCTATCTTTATGCATTTAACATCCACAGATCCTGAAGTGGTACATAGAGCCATAGATCAGTGCGATTCGACAGGTTATGAGATGATTATACTTAGCTTTGGTTCGGGGTTAAATGCGGAAGATATCTCCGATGCAAACATCGCGAAATTCAAGGGTTTTGTTGATTATGCACGTAGTAAAGGCATTGATATGGGATGTTATTCCCTTTTAGCCAGCAGATGGATCAGTGATGAGGTCGATGTGATTAATCCCGAGACAGGTAAACGTGGAGGGATGCGCTTTGGTAGTTCCCCCTGTCTGGCTAGTGATTGGGGGTATGAGTATTTTGAGAAAATAAAATACTTTTTTGAAAAGACAGGCATGAAGTGTTTTGAACATGATGGTTCTTATCCCGGAGATTTCTGTGCTTCGACTACCCATGCACATCACGAGGGTTTAGCAGATTCACAATGGAAACAATTTCAGAAGGTTACTGAACTTTATCACTGGATGTCTACGCAGGGAATATACATGAATGTACCCGATTTTTATTTCTTGAATGGATCTAATAAAGTTGGAATTGGCTACAGAGAAGCGAACTGGTCTTTACCTCGCGATCGTCAACTCATACATGCACGTCAGTTAAATTATGACTGTACATGGGATAGAATTCCATCATCTTTATGGAGTTTTGTGCCATTAGTAGAGTACCAAGGAGGAGGAAAAGATGCGACTTTAGAGCCATTGAATGACCACCTTCATGAATATAAGATGCATATGATCCAAAATTATGGTGCAGGTGTGCAAGCATGTTACCGAGGGCCTCGTCTCTACGATACACCAAAAACAAAAGAAATGGTCGTCGATGTGATTAAATGGTATAAGCGTTATCGCAATATATTGAACAGTGATATCATCCACTTACGTAAACCTGATGCTCGGGACTGGGACGGAATGATGCACGTGAATCCTGATGAAAAAGAGAAAGCTTTTGCATTATTTTTTAACCCTACAGATAAAGAAATCGTACGTAAAATTCAAGTACCGCTTTATTATACTGGATTGTGCACAACAGCAAAAATCCGAGAACAAGAAGGAAGTTTAACGACTTACCAATTGAACCGTGATTACACGGTAGAATTGACGGTTAAAATACCAGCAAATGGATATACTTGGTACGTAGTAGAATAATCCACTTTTATACACAGGTTGAAAGCGCTAAAGCAAATTTCCTGCTTTAGCGCTTTTTTTAATCATGTTTTTTAAGGTAACGTAGCTTGTGAATTTTTTCTTTAGAAAGTTTTCTATAAAACGTATGTTTCTATTACAAGTTTATATACTGTTTATTTGATGAAGCACAAGTATCGAAGTTGATTGATTTTTCCGATAATATAATGGATTTTCACAAAAATAAAAGGTATAGTTCATCTATATTTGTTCCATATTTAATAAAATAGAATAGAAATTCAATGAAAAAATCAATTTTTATAGCGATTACTACTGTAGTAGGGTTTGTTTTTAATACTCAGGCTCAAGAGTACAAGAAACATGAAATCAGAATTGACTATAGCGATGCGACTCCATTGGTGATAGCAGATGTCTTTACAAATGCTTTTGTCAGTGCAATATCGGGAAGCGAAAGTTCAAATGAACAAGCATTTGGTATGCTGTCGGCGGGATATCGCTATGCGCTGAGTAATCGATTTTCGATAGGAGCCGATCTAAGCTATGCTAATGCTTCTTCAGATATGAAAAACAAGAGCACAAATGAGATTACCTATAGAAAGAGTAATTTTTACATGGTGTTGCCTACCGCTAAATATTCATATGTGAAAAGCGGAATAATTGATTTTTATGGTACAGTTGCTTCTGGAGCAATATTGGCTAACGGTAGTGATAGAACAGATCATGAAAAGACCACTACCAATGATATAATCTTTGCTTTTCAGGTAAATCCATTGGGTTTGCGAATTGGTAAAGATTGGGGTGGTTTTCTTGAAGCCGGTTATGGTTTTAAAGGCATTTTTGCACTAGGCGCAAGTTACCGTTTTTAAATATATTGATAGATTTTAATGTAACTTATTTAATATATAACGAAGTTAAAGCCGTGCCACTAAGCACGGCTTTTTTTGTTGAAAAATAATATAGTATTTGCTCAGAGGTAGATTAAGAGTCTTTTGTATAGAAAAGTTGTTGGAAATATGTCGGAAATTTATAAAAGGGCTCTCGCTTAGTCTGTTTGTGTCTCCTTTTATTTTTTATATCTTAGGAAGAGTAAACTAAATATAAACCTGAAATCAATTGATTTATCATATCCTGATCCTTTAATGTTAAATTATTCATTTTAATTGGTGGGGATAGTTATAGGTAAACTTTTGTAATGGCAATCAACGCCTACATTATGATGAATAGACAAAAATTTATTAAAACTTCTACTTTATTAGCTGCATCTGCATTATTATTTAAAGGAACAAATGTGTTGGCAGATACAAAAAAAATACGGATTGGTGTAATCGGCGTAAATGGGATGGGATGGTCCAATTTGACCGCAATATTAAAAAATACAAATGTAGTATGCACTGCACTTTGTGATGTAGATGAAAATGTTCTAAATACCCGTGTTTCCGAATTGAAAAAGCGTGATATAAACGTTAAGACATATATTGATTATAAGCAATTATTAGCAGATAATAATGTTGATGCTGTGATTATAGGAACGCCCGATCATTGGCATTGTTTGATGATGGTGGATGCCGTTGCGGCAGGGAAACATGTCTATGTAGAAAAACCGATTGGCAATTCGATCAAAGAGTGTGAGCTCATGGTGGCCGCCGCTCAAAAGTATAATGCTATTGTTCAAGTAGGGCAGTGGCAACGTAGTCAACAGCATTTTGAGGATGCTATGAAATTTCTACATGCTGGTAGTCTCGGTAAGGTAAGAATGGTTAAAGTATGGGCCTACTTAGGTTGGAAGAAGGATGTTCCAATTGTCCCGGATTCAGCAATTCCAGCAGGTGTACATTATGATAGATGGCTGGGCCCTGCTACAAAAAGGCCTTTTAATGTAAATCGTTTTCATTTTAATTTCCGTTGGTTTTGGGATTATGCCGGCGGTCTGATGACAGATTGGGGCGTGCATATGCTGGATTTTGCGTTGATCGGTATGAAAGTTTCGGATCCACGTTCGATCATGGCAGCAGGAGGAAAATTTGCTTATCCTGATGATGTTGAGGAGACACCAGATACTTTGACAACTTTATATGAGTTTGATGGGTTTAATGTGCAGTGGGAACATGCAATAGGTATTGATGGTGGACCTTATAACAAAGGCCATGGTGTGGCTTTTATTGGAAACAATGGTACTTTAGTACTGAATAGACAGGGGTGGGAAGTATTGCCAGAAGGGGATCGAATGGCTGCGGTACCATTTCAAAAATCTAAAGATAATGGTTTGGAAAGGCATATGGACAACTTTGTTGAAGCAATTCTTACGCGAAATAAAAGTATTCTGAAAGCCCCTGTTGAAGCGGGTGCGCATATTGCCATTTTATCTCAAATGGGAAATATTGCATACAGAACGGGGAAAAAATTGTACTGGAATAAAGACAAACGTCAGTTCTCAGATAAAGAAGCGAATGAGTATTTGGTTGCAAAATATCATAATGGTTATTCGTACCCCAAAGTGTAGTTATTTAGGATTGATAGTTACTGGTTGGAAATATAAAACTATTATTTTATCATTTTTTATTGCATTGCTATCTTCTCAATAAATAGTATTTTTATTTATTGAGAAGATGACCCATTTAATGTAATCAGAACAAAAATATTATTTGTCTTCCTACCAAGATATACTTCCTGTTACTTTTTTATTGTAAATCTATACGATTCAAATTATTTGGGTTTCCTTGTTCTCATCTACTTTTTTTTAGAATGTATTAATTCACGCTGTATCTTTTTGATCAAAAATATGATCTTTTTAGGTTTTACATAGTTGTTACAATAACTGTTGCATAATTTAAGAGAACTAAAAAAACTGTATCGGAACATTTTTAGTAATTTTTATTATAAATAGTTACAGAAATTGATTTTAAGCTGTTTGAGTTGTTATATTATTTTTTATTAGAAAAAAGATTCTTCAGTATTGTTTTTTTGTCTCAAAATTATTTAAAAATGCATAGTACTATTTGTTATATGTTTATATCATATTTTTATTTATTAAAATCTAGTTGTTATATTTAGATCAACCAAATAATAAATTTTTGTAAAGTTTAATTCTTAACATGCTATGAAAACTCTCCAATTTAATGTGCCAACAGCCCAAGGACAAAGTTTAACAATACAAGAAGATGTAATGGATTCATTTTATCCTTATTTGCATAGGCATCAAGAAGCACAGCTGATGTGGATTAAAAAGGGTAAGGGCGTTTTAGTTGTCGAAGATACTTTGCATCCTTTTAAAGAAAATGATATATTCTTTTTGGGAGCAAATCAGCCTCACGTATTTAAATCGATGTCACAAGATGGCTTATTCAATGAATCAAGATCTATTTCTGTTTTTTTTGATCCACATGGTAAATTGAAGTCCTTGTTTTCGTTAGGTGAGTTTGATTCTTTGAACCAGTTTATTAACAGTAATTCTCGTGGATTTAAAGTTCCAGATGCTTATTTTAATCAAATTTCGGAAAGAGTAGTGCAATTAAAGAGTGTTGATGAGCTTGATAAATTGATGCAGTTCTTTTATTTGTTACGATCATTAGCCTCAATTTCTAAAGAAACAGATCCGCTGTGCATAGAAAGAATTGAATTTAATCGGGATGGGCCAAGTGGTGTAAGTCGAATTAATTTAATATGCAATTATATAAAAGAGAATTTTAAAAAGGAACTGAGTTTAGAAGATGTCGCCAACTATGCAAACTTAACCCCCCAGGCCTTCTGTAGGTATTTTAAAAAGCATTGCGGGGTGACTTTTGTATCTTACTTAAACCGCATTCGTATAAAGGAAGTCTGTAACCATTTAAATGAAGGTGGTCTAGAGAGTGTGTCCTTTATTGCCTATAATTGTGGTTTTAATAGCATCACTAATTTTAATCGTGTTTTTAAACAAGTAAGAGGGTGCAATCCGAAAGAATATACGGATAATTACAAAAATACTGTTTTTACTGGAATTTAATAAAAATGTATCTTGCTGGATAATGCTGCTGTAGAGCTATAATAATATTTAACATTTTATGTTAAAAAACGGCTCATCTTTGTTAAGATAAGGTTAAGATTTGAAGGTTACTATTGATAACTTAGTTATTACATAGACATGATAAACTAACATTTGAATCACTATTTTATGAAAAAAACAGCTATTACATTTCTAGCGGCTAACTTGCTGGTCAGTTCGGCTATTTATGCGCAGACCGTACTGAAAGGTAAGGTGGTCGGTCAAGATGGAAAACCAATCCCAGGGGTTTCCATTTCCTTACAGGACGGTACAGGAACACAAACTGGGCCTAATGGTGATTTTTCTATTTCATATAGACAAGCCGGTATCTTAAATGTTTCGGCTATTGGTTATGAACGAAAACAAATTAACCTTACAAATCAAACCAACCTCTCTATTACATTAGCTTCAAATACGGAAAGTTTGGACGAAGTGGTGGTGACAGCCATGGGTATTTCAAGAGATAAAAAATCTTTGGGATATGCCGTTCAAGAAGTAAAAGCCAAAGAGTTGACTGATGCTGGGCAATTAAGTGTAACTGGAGCTTTAACAGGTAAGGTTGCTGGGGTTCAGGTGAATCAATTTGGTGGAGCAGTAGGTTCTTCTGCGAGGATCTCTATTCGAGGAAACACATCACTTTTAAATGATCAACAACCTTTAATTGTAATCGATGGAGTACCAATTACTAATAACTCACAAAGAAGTGGGGATAATACCTATGGAGGTGTTGATTATGGTTCGGGTTTAAATGATATCAATCCAGAAGATATTGAAAATATTACTGTATTAAAAGGTGGATCCGCAGCTTTATACGGTATGCGAGGTGGTAAAGGTGTCATCATGATCACTACTAAGTCCGGTAAGCGCGCTAATAATGGTGTGCAAATATCCTATGATGCTAATTTCAGTATAGATAGAGCATCAACTATTCCAAAGTATCAAAACCTTTACGGCCAGGGGTCACGCGGTGACGAATATAATTATGGACTTTTAGCTAAGGGAAATGGATTAACTTACCAACAATTTGCGCAAGATAGTTCTTTTTCATACGTGGATGGGGCTGGAGGAGGAATAAATGATGGATTTGATGAATCTTGGGGACCTCGCTTAGATATCGGATTAATGCTTCCTCAATTCAATAGTCCTACCGTTGATGGTGTTAGACAAGCTACCCCTTGGATATCCCATAAAAATAATGTTAAAGATTTTTTCCAGACAGGTTTTTCTCAAAATCATAACCTCTCCTTATTAGCAAAAAGCGATCGTTCGTCAACCCGTGCTTCAATATCTTTTAGAGATCAAAAAGGAACAGTTCCAAATACGGATCAGAAGAAATACACAGCTCAACTGAATAACGAATATAAGATCAGTGATAAGATAACATTCGACATTATGTCGAATTATACCCGGACTGAAAGTGATAATTTGATTATGCAGGGGTATGATGGAGCTAATCCTATGAATGGATTGATTTGGTTCGGTAGACAAGTCGATATGAAAGATCTGAAAAGAAATTGGGATCAACGTGATGCTCAAGGTAATTATACCTATTATAATTGGAATTCGAATTATCATATGAATCCATATTACACGATGAATGAATCGCTAAACTCTTTGCAAATGAATCGTATTTTTGGAAAAAGTTCGCTTTATTATCAACCCTTTGATTTTTTGAAATTTGAGGGGCGAGTAGGTGTAGATTATGCTAACGCTAAGAGGTTTGAACGAAATTACTTCAATTTTGACCATTTGAATGGTAGTTTTAGCGAAAACAAAAATAATAGAACAGAGTTTAACGCTGATTTTATAGCAAATTTTAATAAACAATATGGGGATTTCAACATATTAGCTACAGCGGGTGCAAATTACCGCGATTATCAAATGAATCTAAATACACTTGGAGCAACAGGTCTGAATGTCCCTGGAGTTTATACGATCGCGAATAAGATTGGACCTGCTGAAACAATAATGGATAATGAGCACAATCGCTCTAATTCCATTTATGGTCAGGCATCCGTTGGCTGGCGAGATCAATTATATGTTGATGTGACTGCTCGAAATGATTGGTCTTCAACTTTAACAAAGTCATTCTTTTATCCATCAGTAAGTATGAGCTGGATCCCAACAACTTCTTTTGAAAGTATTAAAGGGGATTTCTTGTCATTTATGAAATTGAGATTGAATATTTCAGAGGTAGGTAATGCCACAGATCCGTATCGCAATAGAAATTATTATTATGCACAAACTGATGCATTTAATGATTTAGCGCAGATGTATAAAAGCATGACTTATGCGATTGAGAATTTGGTTCCAGAATCTATAAATACTTGGGAAACAGGAGTAGAATTAGGATTGTTCAATAATCGATTACATGCCGATTTTACTTATTATCATAAAAATGCGAAAAATCAATTACTTCCTGTAAATACATCAAATACAGTAAGTTTTACAAGAATGTTCTTGAATGCGGGTAATATTGAAAGCAAAGGTGTTGAACTTCAATTACGAGGTGATATTCTAAAGAAGGAAACTGGTTTGAACTGGACTGCGACAGCAAACTTCTCAAAAGATAAAAGTAAAGTTTTGGAATTATATCCAGCTCTAGATTTGAAGGATTATCAAATTGGATGGACTTGGGGGATTGCCAATATGGCTAGAGAAGGTCAACCATGGGGAACATTAGTAGGACCAGGATATGATCGTGTTGAAGATGGAGCAATGAAAGGGGCTATTAAGGTTACAAGTGCAGGTTTAGTTCAAAGTAAAGCTGCGCAAAATATAGGTAATGTTGTTCCAGATTTCTTAGCAAGTTTACGTAATGATTTTACTTATAAGGACTTTAGTTTTGGCTTTATGTTGGATTTTCGTAAAGGTGGAGACATTTGGTCACAAACGATGTCACATGGTTATACAACGGGTGTAGCAGAGATTACAGCAGCCAATGGAATACGCGAACGTGCAATACTTGCAGGAAGAGATGTAATGACAAATGAACGCTTTGCGATGTCTGATGGTAAGGGTGGATGGATAGAAAATAATATTGAAACGACCGCTCAGGATTGGTATGAGGGTGGCGGTATTGCAGCTATGTATGTTTTTGATGGTTCATTTTTGAAATTACGGGAAGCCTATTTTACGTATAATTTACCTCAACATCTTTATAGTCGAATTAAAGGGATAAAACGGGCAAATCTATCTGTAATCGGATCTAATTTGGCTTTGCTTTGGGTAGATAAGTCAAATACCATGAGAATAGATCCTGAATCAGGAGGTGTTTCAAGTGATTCTAGGGGTGTTGGTTTTGAACAAGCAACGGTTCCAAATTCTAGAAGCATTGGTTTAAAACTAGGATTTACTTTTTAACCTTTGTTCCGTTCGGTAAAATGATATTTCAATTGAATTAAAGAATCAGAATGATGAAAAAAATACTATTTAATATAAAATTTGCTTCGATACTCGCGATAGTTTGTCTAGCAGGTTGTACAAAAGACTTTGAGAAAATTAATACGGATCCAGATGCATTACCTGATGTTCCACCTCAAAATATGTTGATCAATGTACTCCGTAATGCAGGAGAACAATTTGGCGGGGATATCGACGGTTATGGCACCTTTGCTGGTTATATTGTTAAAATTCAATATCCAGACAATATGAGTGGGTTGATTCCGACCAATAATTCTTATGGAAATCGTTGGGCTGCTTGTTATTATAACATTACGCAGATGAATGATCTTTTAAAGAAAACCGAAGAACGAGAGCAAGCATTTAAGAATGTAAGAACCATCGCACGAATTTGGCAAAACTATATGTGGTCGCATTTATTGGATGGGTGGGGAGATATTCCTTATTCTGAGGCGTTTAAAGGGATGCCAGGAGATGGGAGTTTGTTGAAACCTAAATATGATAAACAAGAAGATATTTTTCCTGCCGTGTTAGCTGATTTGAAAAAGATTGCAGATGAAATGGATAAAGGGATTGGAGAAGATATAATTGGAAATTATGATATTATCTATAATGCAGATAATAATACAGCATTAGATGTGGAGATGTTAAGATGGCAGAAATTTTGTAATTCTTTGCGTCTTCGTATGGCTATGCGTATTTCTGCGGTATCACCAGCTCTCGCCAAATCGACAATTGAAGAGATTGCTGGAAATAAAGATAAATATCCAGTTTTGGAAACTAATGCCGAAAACTGTTATTTATATTACCCAGGAACGCTACCTTATATGGAACCGTGGTATAAATCTGGTATCAATGGGAAACGTATTGATAACTGGGGTATGTTTGACATATTTATAAATTACTTAAATGAAGTTGGAGACCCAAGAATTGCTTCAGTAGCACAGAAGACAAATGTAGGAACATATGTTGGTTATCAAAATGGATTAACAGCATCGCCTAGTCCTTTAAGGTCGGTATCATGGATCGGTGAGCATTACATTAACAATGCAGGAGGATATACACCATTTTATCGATCAAGTGAAACCTATTATATATTAGCGGAAGCAGCAATGCTAGGTTATAATGTTGGAATAACAGCCGAAGCGGCATATAATAAGGCGGTCATGATTTCCATGGAAGATAATGGCATTTCCGAAGCTGATGCAAAAGCTTATTTAGCAGGTAAAGGAAAGTTCAATAATACAAAGGAGAGAATATGGTGGGATATGTGGGTTGCCCTGTTTAAGGAGAATTATGAGGGTTGGGCACTCTACAGAAGAACAGGGATTCCTTCTACAAATTATCCTTCTTTAAATTCAGTATTTAAAGGAAAACATAATGATCAACCATGGCGATTGCCTTATCCGAATAATGAATATTTATACAATAAGGTTAATACGGAGGCTGCAGCAGCTGGAGTGGTTGACCAATCTTGGGGTAAAAGATTGTGGTGGGCAAAAGATAATGGCAAGAACTAAATTTCATGTGTTTATGTTTACTGAGGAGCGGGGTGACAGAAGTCACCTCGCTTTTCTTTTTCAGTTAATTGATCTTATAGAGATCAACATAGTTTTTGGTTTGTCATCTCAAAGGACTTTTTAATCTGCTTTAATTAGAATTCCTAAATAAGAAATTGCTCTAATAGCTCCTTTGTATTAAAAAACTAATCTCAATTAGTGATCTCCATAACCAACATCATCCAGTTTACCTTTAAACACTTTAAATTGGATAATGAAATAAACAATAACCAATACAGCGGCGATAGAAAACCAGCCTAGTCCAACAGATAATCCATACTCGTGTGCGGCTACGTTTTGCACCGTTAAAGATGGGTTTACAGTATTTGTCGATGGAAGTAAGATTGGAAACATAGATGCTATAGTAGAGCCGAAACTTCCGAAGATAAATAGGGATGAAAATATAAATCCTGATAAGTCTTTTTTGAATTTTTTAATTTGAAACTGCCCAACTAGTCCGATAGAAGCAATGATCGGGAAAATCCAAAGCCAATAATAAGTTCCAAAATTATGCAGTGAAATTGGTTTCACATAGTGCCACACAAAAGCGGATAAGATTACTAAAAATAATAAGACAAAGTTGAGCTTAAATATGACCTCTTTTAATCGCTGGCTTAAAGAGCTAGAAGTTTTTAATATAATCCAGTTAGCGCCGTGGATAGTCAGTGTAACAACTGCGACTAGGCCTAATAGTATGGTGAACCAGTCAATGATACCTTGATGTTCTGCCAGTGGATCAAATGTTGGGTTCCAAAGTGCCAGAAAGAAATAATGTGGTTCCTGTTTAGAGACTCCATTTTCGACCATACCAAGGTTCACTCCCCGGACAACATTACCTAAAGCCGCTCCAAAGAATAAAGCAAGCAGGAGACTGGCTAAGCCAAAAGCTTTATCCCACAATGCTTCCCACATGCGGTTATGCACTTGACCTCTTAATTCTAAACTTATTGCTCGAAAGATAAGCAACCAGAGAACAAGCATCAAGGGTAAATAGAAGCCACTGAAAGCTGAAGCATATAACGTTGGGAAGGCAAAAAATAAGACCCCTCCCGAAGCGATGAGCCATACTTCATTAGCATCCCAAAAAGGTCCGATAGAATTTGTTACTGCTTTTCTTTCTTCTTCTGTCTTCGCAAAAAAGAGATGAACAATTCCTGCTCCAAAGTCATAACCATCTAGAATAACATAGATTCCTAGCATGACCATTAATACGATAAACCAAAATATTTCCATGATCAATTACGTTAAGGAGATTTGAGGCTCAGGACCTTTTCTTATTATTTTTAACACAAGCATTAAAAATAATAATCCTAATAAAATATAAAGTCCAACAAACCCTAATAAAGTAAATAGGGCATTGCCAGAAGAAACGGTTGGAGAAACGCCATCTACCATGCGCATCAGGTTGTATACAAGCCAGGGTTGTCTTCCTAGTTCAGCTGTATACCATCCTGCAGTATTAGCGATATAGGGGAAAGGAATCATAAACATGATGATCCAGAGCAACCATTTTGTCTGAAATAATTTGTTTTTCCAAAGTAAAAACGTGGCCGCTACCATTATTGCAATAAAAATGGTGCCTAGGCCCGCCATGATATGATAACCATAATACAGTCCAGGTACATTGGTAGGATGTATGGATTCGTCAAATTCATTCAAACCCTTGATCTCTGCATCCCAACGTTGATAGGTAAGAAAGCTAAGGACATTTGGAACAGCAATTTTGTTATCTAATTTTTTATTTTGCATATCTGGCTGACCAATAAGTACGATTTCTGATCCCCCTTTTTCGGTCTTAAAAATACCTTCCATAGCCGCAAAGGTGACCGGTTGATATTTGACAACATTCTTAGCAGCCATATCACCTGTTGGAAAAGCAACTACAATAGAGGATATAACACCGAAAATGACACCAGTTTTAACGAACATTTTTCCAAATTTGCTGTGTTTATTACTCAATAAGTAAAAAGCACCTATGGATGCTACAAAGAAAGAGCTCGTAATCAGAGAACCTGCCTGATTATGTAAATAGGAAGGCCATAGCCATGGATTATTAAAAAGCGCAGTAAAATTATTTAATACAAATTTTCCATTTTCTAATATTTCATATCCCACCGGATACTGCATCCAGGAATGGGTTGCAATGATGAGAAAGCCGCTCGCCCAAGAACCGATAAATACCATTAATCCAGAGAGGAAATGGAGTTTGTGTCCAAGTAACTTTTCTCCAAAAAGAAACATCCCTAGAAAGGACGATTCTAGAAAGAAGGAGAACATACCCTCCATGGCTAATGTTTGTCCGATAATGCCACCCGTTAATTCGGAAAATTTTGCCCAGTTCGTACCAAATTGAAATTCCATTGGAATACCCGTGACGACACCCATTGTAAAGTTCAAAGCGAATATTTTCATCCAGAATTTTGCAGCATGATTGTATTCTTCAATTTTCGTTCGTAAGAATTTCCATTTGAAGTAAACGATCATCAGGGAGAGGCCCATCGTTAATTGCGGAAACAGGTAGTGAAAGGTAATGGTGAAAGCAAACTGTAACCGATTGTAAAGAATCATGTCTTCCATACGACATTATATGAGGTTAAAATATAACCTAAATATAATTGTTTTTTATATGGGAAACAATAAAGTGCTTTTACTTATTTGTGATGATTTTTATAAACCATCCTGCAGATTGAGTTGGATGCGGAATGGCTATTATGATATTATGAAACACTTATTGATTTCTATTATGGCTTTATTTTAATAAAGATTTATAAAATATAAACCACTATTAAAGCAACATAGTTGCATGTAAGGTTTTAATTATTATATTTGCAACATAGTTGCGTATATGGCGACTTCGAATTGTTTTACTTAAATCAAAATCTAATCATGAAAATGAAATTTATCAAACGTATTACTGTACTTTTATTGGCTTCGGTGGTTTTTTTAATTGGAGTATCGTCTTGCAAAAAGGATGAACAGGTTCCTGTCGAGAAGGAAGAAATTAGGGCATCTCTACAGTTTACTGAGCTTCAGGGCACTAAAGGAGCAGGTCATGGGGATCATTTTCACGGTGTTACCACTGCTAAGGAAGGTGCTGTAATTACTGTAAACTTTGATGCCTCTGGTAACGCTTTAACAAAAGGTGCGATTAACTTAGATGCTGAGCTCGCGTACAAAATGGATTTAAAAGTTTACGATGAAAAAGGAATAGAAATTCAAGATAATTTTGTAAAGAATCAGGCAACAGCCGGCGATTACAAGGCATTTTTAATAGGAGATAAATTAATCGCAAATGCAAATACGGAAACAAATGGAGGTGCTATTTTTCAACCACGAGAAACTGATTATGCTGATGGAACTAAAGTTAATGGTAAATATGAGATGACAGGTCTGAAGGCATTTTTTACGTTGGGCTCTGAAAACAAGGGAAAAACTAAAAAATTAATTTATTCCTTGCGTAAAATAGAGCCTGGGGTAAAAGCTACGATTGAACGTGTCGATTTACTTGATCCAGGCTATGCAAGCAAATTTAAAGGTGCAAACGTGCTCGAATTAAAATTTGATATTAAATAAGGTCTTTTATTTAATCTGAAAAACGCAAAAGAGGTGTAACCATTTTGATTACACCTCTTTTAAATCATATTGCGTTACTTTAAGAAGTAATTTTTCTGCTCGTAGGATCTATGACTGTTTTAGTTCCTAAAAATCATTAGCCCTGTGATTTTTCTAATAGTGAAATAGCATCAAACAATACGCCAGCTTCACCTCTAAAGGTGCCTGATCCTTCAGGTTTATTATCCTTTGTATACCACTCATAAAAGCCTTTATTTTTTATTACCCGATCCAACATCGGTTTCATTTGTTCATATGCCTCCTTTTCGTAACCATTTTTGACCAACTGTTGTATCATACGGCCACCAAACCAGGTCCAATCCCCACCGTTTTGATATCCATATGGATACATACCTTTATTTTTGAATGAACCTGCAGGGTAAGTCGGATAGATCGTCAAGCCGATTGTAGCGGCACCGGAATCTTTCACATTTTTGACCATCTTATCTAAGGCTGTTTTTATTTGTTCCTTACTCAGTAAATTGGCTTCGATAGCAATAGCAGTACCACCATGATAGTAGATCTGATTCTCATCGAAATCTGAAGAAAATGGTGATCCGTTGATATAAATATGGGGGATAAATTTTTGATTTTTCTCATCCCAAAGATGCTTTATTGTATTGGCAGCGATTTCATCGCGGATGGGTTTCCACTGGGATGCTTTTTCAGGAACAAGTTCCATATAGTTATCCAATGCAATTAGAAACATTGCATTATCATAAATGTCTAATGCAATATGAGAATTTTCATCTAAATGCACACCCCAATCATGTTCCGGTTGTACATCACCCCAATCAACCGTGGTTGCACCCCAAAGTAAACCATAAGTTTTATTGTATCGTTCATTCATTAAGAACTGGAGGGCATTTTCCATTTTGTCTTTAACGATACTATTACCCACCTTGGCCGATAAGAAAGATGTATCCTGGGATGCTTTCACATATTTGTAAACAGCCTGAATCAAAGAAGTTTCCTGATCTGTTTCTACGGTATTTTTATGCCCCGCATAATCTGGAGCTAATACATTTGTTATCGTATAGTAGTCAGATGTGCCATTTTTTAAGCTCGCTTTTTTAACAAAGCCATCTGCAATATTCCCATCTGGCCCCTGTAGTTTTAGAAATATAAGCAATTGATCTTTGATTTGCTCATGAGGATGCACTTGTGTAGCTAAATTGATAAAGGTATTGTAATCTCTGATCCATACCTCTCCATATCCATCTCCAGCATTGAAACCGGATTTTATGGTATTGGTTGCCATATCTTTGACTAGTTGAAAACTACTGTCTTTTTTCATATCGGCCTGCCAACTGTTTTGTGTTCCTTTGCTTCCACTTGGATTGCAGGAAAATAAAAGGGCAGAGGAAGCTATTGCAAAAAATAAGTTTTTCATATTTTTAGATGTTTAGTTTAAAATTGGTTGCATTTTGAATCTTTAACGTATGATTGGATCACTTTTACCGGCTGTTTTCCAAGGTTACGAAGTGAATATGATCCTGTTGCAGCTGGAATGGCAAATGTCTCAACATAATTAAAAACTTCCCTCATACCATTTGAAGTTGTTAATTCCACAGCCTCCCCTTCAACAAGCATCAGAATATGACACTGATTTTTTGTTTCAATCGTTACCTCTTGGTCAAAGTCATAGCGTACGACATCATAAAAATGATCTTCATGTGTAGCTAAATGAACTTTAGTTGTTTGATTATCAATTTTGTGGGAAACAGGTTTCGCAATTAACGTATCGTTGACCACTTGTCCTTTTCTTTCAAAATTAAGATTGTCAAAAGCACGGTCGATATTTAAAGGACGTGGTTTGCCATCCAAATCCGGTCTTACCCAATCATACATTTTAAAGGTGAAGTTGTATGGAGTCGCACTAATTTCTAAAACTAAATTATCGATACCAGATGAATGCACTGTACCATGCGGTATCAAGTATAAATCATGCTTTTTAGATTCAAATTTTTGAATATATTGATCTACCTCAATGGCTTCTCCGGTTTTAAAACTATGTTCTAAAGCACTTTGAAATTTATCTTTATTGATATCGTCTTGAAAACCTAGGTATACTTGTGCATCTCCTTTTCTGTCTACAATGTAATAGGTTTCATCTTGAGTAAAGTTTTCTCCAAATTGTGACTTTGCATACTTCGGGCTAGGGTGACACTGTATTGATAAATTTCCTCCATCAAAGGTATCTAAGAAATTAAATCTAATTGGGAAATCTACACCAAATCTTGGTTCAGCCAAGCCTAGGACATTTTTGCTTTCAGTGAACATCAATTGATCAAATGAAATTTCCAGAAGTAGATCATTAAATTTTAATGACAAGCCATTTTCTGGAACAATCATCTCGAAGGACCAGGCGTAGTTTTTTGCACTTTGATCTATCCCTGTTAGATGATCTTTCATCCATTGTCCACCCCAAACACCAGATTCAAATGTAGGTTTTACTCTAAAATAATTGACAGACATTTGATGCAAGGTCTGTCTTAAATCAGATCCCTTTATCCAAGGTAATGTGTTGTCAGATTGCTGATCTGCCATGATTTCTATCCGAGATAGAATTGAATTTTTGTGGCTATTTAACGCTTGCCAATCCACAAAATAATATCGTTTGTAAATCTGTTTTGGATCTTTTGAATTGCTGCATCCTAAGTTCCATGCTTTTCCAGCTCTCATGCGCTGAATTAGAACACTTTTAGGCAAATCAACATACATGATAGAAGCTTCATTATCTAAAAGAGCTGCTCCAGGTCCGTAAAAGATGATATACTCTTGGTTATTTGCGAGCATATCATGGAATTTCGCTAATTTTTCAGCGTTAAAATAAGAAGATAATGGAAGAGGGGATTTTTTTCCAAATAAGGGATCATTTCCACCAAGATAAGGTGCTACCTGATTATTAATAATCTCTTCTGATAAAAGTGCCTCATCAATAGCGATGAAGCGTGGTTTAATGTCGTAATTTTTAAATTCTTTTGAAATCTCTCCAATGACAAATTTCCAATCTACACCAACAAAACCATCGATGATACGTATATTATTGTCGAGCAGTACACGAACTAATTTTTGAAATGAGCTTGAGATTTCACCTGTAGCAGGGAAAGCGGGCATAATATTGTACTGGCCTATTGCTGAGTCTTTAATGGTATGCATATTTAATTATTTTATTGAAATCTGTTGAATGTATAGCTAACTTATTTACGGGCTTTATCTTTCCAATATTTCTCTATTTCTTCCAAGGGTTTACCCTTAGTTTCAGGTAAAAATAGGAGTACGGTTATAAAGGCAATAGCGCAGAAGAATGCAAATAGCCAAAAGGTGTAGCGAGCTCCCCAAGCATCTAGGATGATGGGGGTCAATTGACCGATAATGGCATCTGAAATCCACATAACCAAGATACTGATACCCATGGCGCGCGCTCGGATGGAATTTGGGAAAATCTCTGAAGCAACTACAAATTTTAATGGACCAATAGAAAAGGCAAAGAAAAACATAAACGAAAGTATCGAAATGATTAAAGCCGTATTGTTAATCTCTTGATTTGTTGCAAATAGAAACCCGGTCACAATTAGGCTGAGGGTAGCCCCCAATGTTCCAAATACATATAGAGGTCTTCGTCCCCAGTTATCCACTTTCCATATTGCAAAGCATGTGAAAAGTACGTTTGCAAGACCAAAGAACAATTGCGCATGATAGGAATTGCTCATCGAAATGCCCGAATCCAGAAGAATCGTCGGACCATAGTAAACAATGGCATTAATACCACTAAGTTGTGAGAATAGCGGTAGGAGTAAACCCAGTAAGAATGCTTTTCTGTAAACCGGAGAAAAAAGGTCTTTTAGTTTTCCTTTTGTTTCAGGTGGGCTATTTTGTAAATTTTGGAGATTAAGTTTAGCACTTATTTCAGCTACCTCAGCATTTCTTCCAACTTTTAGTAACCAACGTGGGCTTTCTGGAACAAAGTATGCTCCAATAGAAAGTAATATTGCAGGTATTGCACCAACTAAGAACATAGTCCGCCACTGTCCATGAGTTTGTGAAGGAAGATGTTGAATAATCAGATAATTACTAATATAAGCGATCAGAATACCAAAAGTGATTGCCAGTTGATAGGAAGTCACGGCTCGGCCTCGAAATTGACTTGGGGATATCTCTGCAATGTATAGCGGAACAACGATAGAAGCAATGCCGACACCGATGCCACCAAGTCCACGAAAAAGAATAAGCATCATATAGCTCGTGCTTAGTCCACAGCCTATTGCTGATACTAAAAAGAGAATAGATGCAACGATAAGCGCAGGCTTGCGGCCGTACTTATCGCTAAAGCTACCTGTAAAAATCACGCCCACTATACAGCCAATTAAAGCTGAACTGACAAATATGCCTTCTTGATTTGGTGTTAATCCAAAAAATTGCTTTACTAAAGGTAATGCTCCTGCTATAACGGCCATATCAAATCCGAAAAGTAGCCCCCCTAGCGACACGATACATAGAATAAGGATGAAAAATTTATTCATATTAAGGTTTTATAATTAGTATGTATATACATACAAACATATATTTATTTTTTTAATAATGCAAAAAATCTTACTTTAGCCTAAGTAATAAATATGATG
Source organism: Sphingobacterium sp. MYb388 (assembly GCF_037479535.1). Lineage (NCBI taxonomy): Bacteria > Pseudomonadati > Bacteroidota > Sphingobacteriia > Sphingobacteriales > Sphingobacteriaceae > Sphingobacterium > Sphingobacterium sp. MYb388. The sequence goes on from NZ_JBBGYV010000002.1 coordinate 821,194, forward strand.
AATCTTAAAATAGACCATAAAAGTCCGATACCATTACATATACAGGCCGAGAATTTGTTGCGTGAACTGATCAAGCAACCGGAATATATTGATGGGAAATTATTGCCAAATGAAATTGAACTGGCTAAGCGCTTGGCAATTTCACGTTCAACATTACGGCTGGCAATCAATAAGTTGGTTTACGAAGAGCTGTTAATCAGGAAGAAGGGGATAGGTACCAAGGTAGCAAGTGCTAAATTTAGTTCAAAGTCTAAAAATTGGTTAAGTTTCTCGCAAGAGATGAAAAATCGGGGTCTCGAGGTGAAAAATTTTGAACTTCATGTTAGTTGGGAAATTCCTGATAAAGCAGTTTCACAATTTTTTGATGTACCAGAAGATTTGAAGTTACTTAAATTAGAACGTTTGCGAGGTAAAAAAGACGATCCGTTTGTTTATTTTATCTCTTACTTCCATCCGCGTATTGGTTTGACCGGAGATGAAGATTTTAAACGTCCGCTTTATGAAATATTAGAAGCCGATTTTCATATTGTAGCCGATCTGTCTCAGGAAGAACTGGATGCGATGGCAGCTAATAAATTTATCGCCGACAAGCTTGAAATAGCTATTGGTGCACCTATTTTGTCAAGGAAGAGATTTGTCTTTGATCAATCAGGAAGGCCTATTGAATACAATCTTGGATATTATCGTGCTGAGAGTTTTACGTATACCGTAGAAAGTAGACGCGATTATTAGTATATAAAATGAATCTGGATAATTAATTATCCAGATTCATTTGTAACAAAGTTTTTAGTTTTTATTTAAAGTTTCTTTAGCCCAATCGTTCATTAATAGAATCGCTTTGCTTAAAACTCCGGCAGAGCCTTTGAATTTACCAGAACCACTAGGAACATCATTTTTTCCATACCATTCGTAAAATCCTTTATTTTTGACCACTCGGTTTATCATCGGTTGAATCTCTTCATAGGCTTCTTTTGGATAGCCGTTTAATACTAATTGTTGTATCATTCTACCACCAAACCAGGTCCAGTCTCCACCATTTTGATAGGCGTAAGGTTTTGACATCCAGCCTTTGAAAAATCCTTCAGGATAGGTCGGATATAGTGTAAGGCCGATACTTGGCATGCCAGATAGACGTACATTTTCCAACATTTGATCATTGACTGTTTTAATTTCTTCTTTACTTAAAAGTCCCGATTCAATAGCTATGGCTGTTCCACCGTGGTAATGAATTTTATTCTCATCAAATCCTTCAGGCAGTGGCGAATCTTTAGGATAAATATGCGGAATGAATTTTTGTTGTTTTTTATCCCAAAGGTGTTTCATGGTGTTGATCTCAATTTCCTTTTTCAGACTTTTCCATTCGTTTATTTTTTTTGCGTCGGGCATAATATCAATAAGTGTTTTTAGAGCAATGATGTACATGGCATTGTCGTAAACATCAATCGCTTCATTGGATAGATTATTCCAGTCACAACCAAAATCATCATGTGGTTGGACATCTCCCCAGTCTGCGGTCATTGCTCCCCACAAGAGTTTATATTCTTTATTGTATCGCTCACGATGTAAATAATCCAGCATCAGTTGAATGCGGTCCTTTACAAGTATACCACCGATGTTTTCTTCAAGGATACTATGATCTTTTGTTTTTGTAATGTATTTGCCCAGAAGTTGAATAAGCGAGGTTTCTTGATCAGTCTCTACGGTATTCTTAAAGCCCACATGTTCAGGGTCGTTCTCCGAATAATAAGGAGTATCATCGTGCCAGGTGAAGTCTTTTTTCAAGACGTAACCATCAACCATTTCGCCGTTCTTTTGCTGCATCTTAAAGAATACTAAGATAGCTCCTCTTACCTCCTCTTTAGTACGTTCTTCTAGTGCGGTTTCGATAAAAGTATTCAAGTCGCGCGCCCATATTTGCGAGTAGCCGCTTCCGGCATTGAAGCCTTCTTTAATGACCTGTCTCGCTAGGCTGTCAACAAAAGCTAATTTTTGATCAGCTAAAATAGTTTTTGCAAGTTCAATATCTTGACTTTTCTGTTTCGATGTGCAGCCTGCTAGCAGTAGCGCGAAAGTAAGGATCGGTATGCATCTTTTCATAACGGATTAAATTTTGGTTTATTCTTATGTATATACATTCAAAAGTATAAAAAAACAATCTTTAATTCCAAATTATCCTGCTTTAAATTGTTTGGTATTCATAATTTTACAATTATTCATATCTGTTTTTATTTTTTAATGCTTTATTTTTTGATCTTTAATTTTACTCTATGTCTATACATTTGAAATTTATTTTATAAGTTTGTGTGTAAACCTTATAAATAAAGATGATAAAAAATATAATCATGTATTGCTGTGGAGTATTGACCTTTATTACATGCTCTTACGCACAGCAAAAACAACATTTAACCCAATATGTTAAACCCAATATAGGTTCAGTTCATAGTCGGTATTTTTTTTATACTCCAGCGGCAGTGCCTTTTGGAATGGCTAAATTAGCACCTAGTACAGATGGTAGTTATGGAAATCGCTCCGGTTGGGAGGCTGTTGGTTATGATGATAGACATCATTCAATAGCAGGATTTCCTCATTTTCATGAATTTCAAATCGGTGGAGTTGTCTTTGCACCAACGGTTGGGGAAATAAAAACCAATGCTGGTAAAGTGGATATGCCCCATAGTGGTTACCTTTCTTCTTTTGATAAAGTAGATGAATTTGCCACATCAGGATATTATCGTGTAAAATTAAAAGATTATGGTATTCAGGCAGAATTAACGGCCACAAAAAGGGTAGGTTTCCATAAATATACATTTCCTTCAACTGATTCAGCAAATGTAATTTTTGATATTGGTCATGTCATGGGGGAAAGCGGTCCTGTCATTGATGCTCAGGTTACTTATGATCAGCAACATGTATGGGGTTATGTGATAACAAGTCCGCTTTATGTACAGAAATATCAAAAAGGAGCCGATATAAAAATGTATTTTTTTGCTGAGATTGATAAATTGCCTGTCGCTTATGGTACCTTTCTAGATTCAGAAATTTTTGCGGATAAAAAAACGATAAAAGGTAAAGGAGCAGGTCTCTATTTACGCTTTAAGACCAAAAAAGGGGAAGCGATTGAACTAAAGACAGGTCTATCCTATACTTCGATTGAAAATGCTAAATTGAACCTGCTTCAGGAAGCTAAAAAGTTAAATTTTGAAGAAGCTAAGAAGAATGCGATTCAGATTTGGGATGCCGAATTGGGGCGTGTTCTTGTTGAAGGGGGTAAAATTGAAGACCGGACTAAGTTCTATACAGCGCTTTATCATGCCTTATTGGGAAGAGGCTTAGCTAGTGATGTCAATGGTGCATATCCTAAGAATGACGGTAGTATCGGACAGATTCCTTTAAATGGGAAAGGTATTCCGGTACATCATCATTATAATACTGATGCAATCTGGGGAGCTTTTTGGAATCTGACACAATTATGGTCTATTGCATATCCTGATTATTATAATGATTGGATCCAAAGTCAATTGCTCGTATATAAAGATGCAGGTTGGTTAGGAGATGGTATTGCTAATAGTAAATATGTGTCAGGTGTGGGTACTAATTTTACTGGTTTGGCAATCGCTGCCGCATATAATGTCGGAATCAGAAATTATGATGTTGACTTAGCCTATCAGGCAGTTAGAAAAAATGAATTAGAATCTAAAGATCGGCTTCCGGGTGCAGGCAAATTGGATGTAGGGGTTTTTGTCGATAAGGGATACTCCCCTTATATAAAAGATGAAACAGGTAATCCAGAGCTCTTAACCAATGGGTCTCCATTTGGTGCTTCGCATACCTTAGAGTATGCCTTTTCAGCAGCAGCAGCGGCACAATTTGCCAAGTCTTTGAAACATGAGTCGGACTACAGTGTGCTCAATAAATTATCAGATGCATGGCGGACATTGTATGATCCTTCAACCAAATTTATGAGACCTAAGGATAGTGAAGGAAGATTCATTCAAAATTTTAATCCCTATGAATCATGGCGCGGTTTTCAGGAAGGAAATGCCTGGCAATACACTTTTTACGTTCCACACGTACCGCAGGAGTTAGTAAAACTTGTCGGCGAAGATTTGTTTAATCGACGTCTGGATAGCATCTTTACAATTTCGCAAAAGAATATCTTTGGAGGAGGTGCACATATTGATGCTTTTGCGGGGATTGAAAGCCTCTATAATCATGGTAATCAACCTAATTTACATATTTCCTGGTTGTTTTATTTCTCAGGACGACCAGACCTGAGTCAGAAGTGGGTACGTGCAATCTGTAATGAATTCTATGGTACAGAAGCAATACACGGTTACGGTTTTGGACAAGATGAAGATCAGGGACAATTGGGGGCCTGGTACGTCATGTCTAGCATAGGGTTGTTTGATGTAAGAAGCTTAACCAGTGAAAACCCATCTTTTCAAGTTGGGGCTCCTCTTTTTGATCGTATAACCATCTCGTTGCCTAAAACACTACGCAAAAATAAATTTGAGATCGAAGTTAAAAATCAAGATACAAGTAGGATATATCTGGATCAGATCCAATTGAATGGAAAGATCTTGTCTGGTCAGGAGTTGCCGTTTCAAGACTTGGTAAAAGGAGGGAAGATGAGTATTGTTTTAAAGAATAAATAATTTTTTAGTTTCATCGTATATTTAGATTAAATCATTCCGCATAATATTAGATTGTCTTTTATCCAAAAAAACAGCCCCAAAAATTGAAACATTTTGGGGCTGTTTTTTTGGATATTAGAAATGATATCAGAGAAATAGAAAGTAATATTACTGATGATAGACATTCATAATATATTGCATGATAATCATATTTTTATCCATTTATTAGATTTGAATACTTGGTTACATTTGTAATAAGAGTTTAATTTATATTCACTGATTATTATGATAAAACAATACCTAGGGATTTTTCTGTTCCTATTTTCGCTACATTTTTCTGCTACAGCTCAGGAACATCAGAAATTGGATGGGGTATGGCGTTTCCGGTTGGATGAAAAAAATGTAGGGCTGGCACAAGGTTGGCAAAAGCAAGATTTAGATAAACGTATTACTATTCCGGGGACAACCGATCAGGCCAGGTATGGTGAAAAAACTACGGGTTCAGATTTTGGGATCTTGACCCGAGCTTATAAATATTACGGTCCCGCATGGTATCAAATGGACTTTGTTGTACCTGCGAATTGGAAAGATAAACGTTTGTATTTAAACCTAGAACGTGTTATGTGGGAGTCTAAGGTTTTTATTGATGATAAAGAAATTGCAACGTACGATGCGTTAAGTTCTGCGCATCTTCATGACCTTGGGTATGTATCGCCTGGAAAGCATCGTTTGACAGTACGTGTCAATAACGATATGATCCATAATATAGGAGACAAAGGTCACGTCTATACAGAATACACACAGAGTATCTGGAATGGAATGGTTGGTCAGGTAGAATTAATTGCTAAAAATGCGACAAGATTTCAAAATCCACAAATATTTACGAAGATCTCTCCAAAAAAACTACAGATAAAAGATACACTTGTAAATGAAGGCGGAAAGAGTAGAAATATTTCGCTATCCATTATATTATCAGATCGTAAAACGAAGGATAAAGTCTTTGAGACAAAAAAGAATATTGATCTGCGGGGCGTACGACAAGTATTGGATATAGAAGAGCAGATGCCGGATTTAGTGAAATTATGGGATGATATGAACCCAAATTTGTATACGCTTTCTATTCAAGTTCTAGATAGGAAAGGCAATTTACTGGATAGGAAGGAAATGGAAATAGGGTTTCGTGAGATCAAAGCGTCTAAGTCAAAAATTACGGTTAATGGCAAACCTGTTTTCTTTCGTGGGAACCTAGATTGTGTCCATTTTCCTTTGACAGGATATCCAGCAATGCACGTTGAAGAATGGGAACGTATCTTTAAAATATACAAAGATTATGGTTTAAATCATGTTCGTTTTCATTCTTGGTGTCCTCCTGAAGCCGCATTTCAGGCGGCAGATCGTCTAGGCTTATACCTACAACCTGAAGTAATCTGGTTAGACTGGTGGATGGCCGCAGATAACCCAGGTCGTGAAGAGATGAATACAAAAGGTAGACCACAAGGGCTGGGCAGTAATCCTTCAGCAGATGCTTTCACGCAGAAAGAGATTTACCGTATGTTTGCATCTTATGGTAATCATGCATCTTTTGCAACGATGTCTATCGGTAATGAGTTGGGTAATTCAAATTTCGATGTGATGGAGTCATGGTTAAAACCTTATAAGGAAAATGATAACAGAAGATTGTACGCAGTTTCATCCGCACGTAAGATCACTGATATGGACCAGTTTATCGCGACACATTATATTGATAAGCTTGGTGGCACGCGAGGTATAATCGGAGCGCACACCGATTGGGATTTTGAAAAAGTATACAGTCAGTCTAAAATACCTGTCATTGCACATGAAATTGGGCAGTGGCCCGTATATCCGAAATGGGATGAGATAAAAAAATATACCGGAGTATTAAAAGCACGCAATTTTGAAGAATTCAGAGAGCAGGCGCGCAAGAACAATATTGAGGAACAGAATGAAGAATTTGTTCAGGCATCAGGAGCGTTGAATCAAATCATGTATAAACATGAAATCGAATCTTTCTTACGAACACCGTCTGCGGCAGGTATACAGTTGTTAAGTATGCAGGATTATCAAGGTCAAGGCGAAGCACTGATAGGCTGGTTGGACGTATTTTACGATAGTAAGGGAATCACAACACCCGATAAATTTAGAATGCATAATGATACCACTGTTACCCTCTTGCGTATACCCAAATTTGTATGGAAGGCCGAAGAACCATTTTTAGCCAAAGTGCAACTGGCACATTATGGATCAACCGATATACAGGATGGTATCTACTGGAGTATCAAAGATGAAGAGAGTCGTGTAATTGCAAAAGGTACCTTTGCAAAAAGAACATTTGCTAGAGGAAGTTCAGATCTCGTTGGTGAAATTAAAACTAATTTATCTGCGGTTCAAAAAGCGGGTAAATTGACAATCGAAGTAGGTTTAGAAAATCGAGCCAATAAAAATGAATGGCAAATATGGGTATATCCTACAGTTAAAAAGGAGGAAACGAAAAAGGTCTATGTTGCAAATAGGTTTGATGCAAAAACTGAAGAAGTCCTTAAAAATGGAGGGACGGTATTACTGGATGCTTCCGATCTTGGAAACTTAGAGAGCTCTGATATCATCAGTTATTATCCATTGTACTGGTCATTAACGTTCTTCCCGGGACAAGGGAAAAATACCATTGGTATGATCGTAAGAGATAAGCATCCTGCATTCAAAAGTTTTCCTACAGATTCACATAGTGACTGGCAGTGGCAGCATATTTATGGTGGAGCAAGAGCATTTTATATCAATGAGTTTCCTGCCTCATACAGACCATTGGCACAACCTGTAGATGATTTTCATAGAAATAATAAATTGGCATCTATATTTGAACTGAAAGTGGGTAATGGAAAGTTATTGGTGACAGGTTTTAATATACAAGATGAAAAAAATATTGTAAGTCAGCAACTTCGTTCAAGCTTATTAGCTTACGCAGCTTCAGACGATTTTGATCCTAGTTACGGTCGTGATGCTTCTTTGTTACGTAAAACGTTTACTTATATCGAGCCCTTAAAGACAGCTGTACCCTCTGAATTTTCAAAGGCAGTTTTATATGTAGAAGCAGGTAAATTGTCTAAGAAAATCAATCAAAATATTGACTGGACTAAAGATCTAGATCAGAGTGAGAGTAAAAAGGGGACAACCTATACTGTTAAAGCAGATGGTGTTTGGAAGGACGAAACAAGTGCCGCTTGGGAGGGAAAGGAAATAGAGGTAGACCTAAAAGTACCGCAAGGCATGATCGGTTCTCTTTATCTGTTTTTCCATGACTGGAATAGTAATGGGCGTGAGGCAGATATCAATTTCGAAGGACGTGACTATACACTCACACGCCATGATAAAGAGGGTAAATGGGTTAAACTTCATGTAATGCGAGAAGATTCTAACGATGGCAACTTAAAGCTTAAGATAAAAGGAACGAAAGGACCTAATATTATGCTTTCTAAGCTGTCGCTTGTTGAAGATGTCGAATAATATATATCAACGTGTTATAAAAAGGCCTTCCTATTCGGAAGGCCTTTTTACGTATCATCCATTTATGATATGTCAAAATGGATATCTCGATTAAAAATTATCATATATTAACCTATTTGATAACGAAATTTAAATCAGTGGAGCACCTTGTAATACGTCAACAGATAGATGTTGTATTTAGTTTTGCTAAACATTTTGTGTTTTTTAATATGTAATTGACTGTTTATTAATATAAAATTTACATTAGAGTTTACTTATGTTAAATTTTTGTTTATAAATTTGAAATTAATCCATGTTGTTTTTTGTATGCTATTTACATCTTTAAGTGGAATGATTTAATAATGGGAAGAACTACAATTAATGGCAATTAACGTAATTAAAGAACCAAATATTTATGATGAAAATGAAAAAAATTATCGCAATTAATTTATTGTTGATTTTGACCACTGTTTGTACAGCGCTAGCTGGTGGACCTAAAAGTAAGCGAATAGTAATGATCGCATTGGACGGAATTTCTGTCGAAGGATTCAAGCAGGCACATACACCAAATCTTGATGCTTTAATGGCAGAAGGAGCATTATCGATGACTACTAGGGGGGTCATGCCTTCCGTAACCCTTCCAAATTGGACCAGTCATCTTACTGGAAGTGGGCCAGAACAGCACGGAGTAGTAGATAATGGCTGGCAGATCGATAAATTTAAGTTACCGGCAGTGGTAAAAGATGCTCAGGGCTATTACCCTTCTGTATTTACCGTTGTCAAAGAACAAATGCCAAATGTTAAAACTGCCTTTTACTATAACTGGATTAATCTCTTCTACCCGCATAATCAGAAAAATTTTGATGAAGTTAGCTACTTAAAAGATGATGCCTATATTGAAAATTACGATAAAGCATTTAATTTTATTGTGAAAAATAAGAAAGATCCAACCCTTGTATTCCTTTACTCAGTACATACCGATCATGCCGGGCATAGTCATAAATGGATGTCTCCAGAATACATCAAATCGATTGAAGAAGCTGACGTGCAAATAGGCATATTTTTAGAGAAAATGAAAAAAGAAGGTCTATATGAGGGCACCAATTTTATGTTCTTATCAGATCATGGTGGTATTGAATATGGACATGGCGGTGTAAGTGTCGATGAGATGATCGTACCATGGGGAGTTATAGGACCAAAAATTAAGAAAGGATTAAAAATTGAAGAACCTAACAATACGGTAAATACGGCAGCTATGATCTTGCATTTGTTTGGACTTAAAAAGCCCTTAGCGTGGACAGGGGAAGTGCTGGAATCTGTGTTTAAATAGAGAAATAGTTATAGTGATGAAAGCCAGTCAAAGGAAATCCATTTTCTTTAACTGGCTTTTTTTGATGTTTATGTTAAATGGGCATGTTTTAATGTCAACATAGCACTAATAGATGGTAAAATAGTGTCTTTTACTTTTAGTGGAAAGCGCTATTTTAGAAGTAATTGGAGAAACACTATATGAATAAAATATTGGGCCAGGCGATTCTTTTTTTGATGGTATTCTTTGTAACGGTTGGTCATGGAGCACTTGCGCAGACAATTCAAGCAAATGAGCATGGCCTACAACCCAATACATTTGTAGATGTATCTGCTGCGATGCAACAGGTGTTAAAGCAGTGTAAAGATAAAAAAGCGAAGAAACTTGTCTTACAACCGGGACGTTATGATTTTTGGCCTGAGAAAGCTGCGCAAAGAAAATTATATATTACCAATAGTTCCTCAGAAACAGAATGGCCAGATAAAACCAAACATATCGGAATGTTAATAGAAGATATGCATGATCTGGTGGTAGAAGGAAATGGTGCCGAATTTGTATTCTATGGTAAAATGACTACATTTTCCATTATCCGAAGTCAGAATATTCGTTTGCAGGATCTGACTATTACCTTTGAACGACCTACGATGTCCGAAATGACCATAAAAGAAGTAGGTGCAGGATATCTGGTCGCTCAAGTAAATCCCACATCGACCTACACGCTCAAGAATAATAAGTTATTTTGGTATGGGGAGGGTTGGACACCCGGAGACCATTTACACACGATGATGGTAGATACGGCACAGGGGATAAGTCTTTATAGTAAATATGAACCATTAGCCAAGGCCAGAGTAAAAGAAATAGCACCCAATATTTTGCGTTTTGAGGGGGAACTAAAGGCTGATTATAAAGTTGGGGGTATATTAAGTATGCGTAATACTGTTCGGGACGAAGTTGGGGGATTTATCTATCGGTCTAAAAACATCAAACTCTTTAATCTCACCATGAACTATATGCATGGCATTGGTATTACCTCTCAGTTTTCCGAAAATCTGGATTATGAACAAGTAAAAGTCGTGCCCGTTAAAGGAAGGTCTATTGCTGCTTTTGCTGACGGGATGCAGTTTTCGGGTTGCAAAGGGAAGATCAAAGTTTCCAACTGTCATTTTAAAGGCCTGCATGATGATCCGATCAATGTTCACGGAACATATCTACAGATCGCTGAAATTGTATCTCCGAAAGAATTAATAGTCGAATTTAAACATCATCAATCTTACGGCTTTGATGCTTTTACACTTCATGATACGATTAGTATTGTGAGTAGAGAGGCTATACAACCATTGGGACAGTTAACGGTTACAGGTATTGAAACATTATCTTTAACTAAAATTCGATTGAAATTGAATGGTAGTATACCTACAAATACAAAAATTGGCGATGCCGTTGAAAACTTAACATGGACGCCCGAAGTCGATATTCGTAACAGTCGATTTGAACGGACTAATGCAAGGGGGATATTGGTAACAACTCCACGTAAGGTACATATTGAAGGTAATATATTTTACCGGACAGGGATGCACGGTATTTTGATCGCAGGAGATGTGAACAGCTGGTTTGAGTCAGGGGCTGTTAGCGATGTGACCATTAAAAATAATTCATTTGTTGAATGTGGCTACAATCTACCTGGATTTAATTATGCAATCGCCATCCTTCCTGAAAACAAAGTGCAGCTAAAAGGACATTATGTTCACCGTAATATAAACATTCTTGACAATGACTTTAAGGTTTTTTCTCCTTATGTGTTACGGGCAAAAAGTGTTGATGGTCTTCAATTTGAAAGAAATCGGATAGCAGTTAGTACTTCTAATTTTCCTTTAGCTGTAGATTCAAACCAGACTATTCCAGCCATCGTATTGGATAACTGCCAGCATGTGGTGATCAAAAATAATACAGCGACAGCAGGAGATGATTTGTCACTAGGTATCCATAATATGAGTAAAAGTGATGTTAAGACAGATCTTAAAATACGTTAATAAGAATAGGATCCAGTTTGTAAAATATTTAGGCAATTGTGATTGAATGTAAATGTGTGGGTTGTTTATTTTGTAGAAACAATATTAATGCAACTATTGTATTTTATGAACTGTATGCCAAAGGAAATACACTATAAAAAGCAAAGCGGGCTGAAATAATTCCAGCCCGCTTTGCTTTTTATAAATTTTATCTTATTTAAGACTATCAACCTGCGTAGCATCTAATGCTTCAGTAATCCTTTTATAAGTGCCTGCTAGCGATCCGCCACCCGAGCAGTAATAATTTAAAACTCCATCATCTTCAGATTTTTCTGGTGCTATCGTTAAAGAAGTACCATCGAAAGTAAATAATACATTCTTTCCTTGAAGTGAGGCCTGATAAACTCCCTCTTTAATTTTGGTTGCATTTTTATCAAGTGTACAAGTCGGTTTTTTCTTGTCAGCACGAGATCTCACCTGTATCGTGATACTGCTGTCCTGTTCGCTTTTAATCGTGACACCAACCCAGTCAAATCCCTCTCTTCTTTTATCATATTCAGCAGTTACATAATTACCGTCTATGGTTAATGCAGGAGCCGTTTCAGTCGCTGCTGCCGGTGCTTGGGTTTTGGAAGTTGGTTGATTGCAGCTACTGAGTGTCAAAAGGAAAAATCCGGACACAATCATGCTTTTTAGAATATACATTTGAAGTGATTTTATAGTTGCTTTAGTATAGCAAAAGGCCGACCAAACTACGTCTAAATGAAAAAAAATTAAAATTCGCTAACCTTCTTGACTACCAATTTTCGGGAAGCCTCTCCATCTTTTAGTTCATACTCGATTTGACGTGTTTTACCTGTTGGTTTTGCATTTGTATCACGATCTTTATATATCGGGAAACGCTGTGCCAGAGATGTTTCTACCATAGCGAACTCATCATGCCCTTGATAACCTTGATTTATCTTAGCGTTTTCAGATACTGAGGGAAAGAATATTGTACTCATCGATTTACCGTTATTAACGGAATAGCCAATTACATTTCCATAACTTCCACTGCCATGAGATTGCGTATAAATAAGTAATTCTGGATATCCATCGCTATTCATATCTTCTATTTCTGCATTTAAAACTGTCTCTCCAGTGATATCATGAGTTACGATTTGGTTGTCAACACTAAGACCGGCAGGAGTAATACTTAATTGTTCTTTTCCATCTTTGTTGATACTTTGTATATCGAAAGTGATACCTTGAAGACTTAAAGTTTTTTGATAGGAGGTTTTATCTATTTGCGTTGGATCCAGTGCTTCAGCATTTTTCTTGTATGTTCCAGCTAAAGATCCTCCACCTGAACAGTAGAAATTTAATACTGCTGCATCAGCAGGATTTTCTGGTGTAATCGTCAAACTAGTTGCATCAAATGCAAATAATACTGCTTTCCCTTCTAAAGTTGCTCTGTATGTATTATCTTTTGTTTTCGTTGCTTTCGCATCAAGTGTACAAGTCGGTTTTTTATTGTCGGCACGGGACCTAACCTGTATCGTAATGCTGCTGTCCTGTTCGCTTTTAATAGTAACACCAACCCAGTCAAATCCCTCCGCTCTTTTATCATATTCAGCAGTAACATAATTGCCATCAATGGTTAATGTTGGTGCCGTTTCGGACGGTGCTGCCGGGGCTTGGGTTTTGGAAGTTGGTTGATTACAGCTGTTAAGTGTCAAAAGGAAAAATCCGGACACAATCATGCTTTTTAGAATATACATTTGATGTGATTTTATAGTTACTTTAATATAGCAAAAGGCCGACCAAACTGATGTATAAATGAAGAAACATAGAAATATCATGATTTTAAAATTCCCTGTAGCCTGTATTATTGAAGATCGGATAATATAGCATTATAACGGGTTAATATAGTTTCATTTAATTGTTTTCTATCCGACTAACTTTATCCTGATTATCAATGATTGCCTGAGATAAAAAAATGATTGATGGTATCTGCCATAATGTTACAAATTTTCTTACGCTCAAGTAGAAATTATAAACGATTTAAAATTTAGCATTCAAAATAAATTATGATCAATAAGAAAAACATCCTCGTGTTGATGCTTTTAGCGATAGGTTCCTATACCTTTGGGCAATCAAAGGTACATGTGCCGGCATCATCTGCACAGCCTAGCAAATATCAGTTGGAGCAAATCAAGCGTAAATATGGCATGTTCGTGCATTTTGGTATCAATACTTTTCATAATGAGGAATGGACAGATGGATCAAAACCAGCCTCCTCTTATAGTCCAACCACAATCGACGCGAAGCAGTGGGTAGCTACAGCCAAAAATTCGGGAATGAAATATATTATCCTAGTTGCCAAACATCATGATGGTTTCTGTCTTTGGGATAGTAAATATACGGAGTATGATGTTGCCAATTCTGGTAATAAAACAAATGTTGTAGCAGCTATAGCTAAAGAGTGTGAGGAACAAGGTATCCGTTTAGGACTTTATTATTCACTATGGGACCGGAAAGAAAATGGAGATGTAAAGAATGTTAAAGCAGACTTTGCCTACAATAAATATATGCTGAACCAAATCAATGAACTACTGGAGCTGGCGCAGAAACATACTAAAGTGGTCGAGTTATGGTTAGATGGAGGTTGGGAAAAAGAAAATTACCGTTGGCCTATTCAGCAACTTTATTCAAATGTAAAAGAGCGTGCGCCGCAATGTCAAGTAGGAGTTAATTGGACCATCGGTTCTCCAAAAAATGTTGACCAGCATCCTGTACTTCCAAATGACCAGCAGGAGTACTTCCCGATCCGTTATTTTCCGAGTGATTTCCGCTTAGGGGATCCCTATCTTCCTAAAGATCCAGATCCAAAATTATTTGTTAACCAAGGGCAGGTTTATTATATGCCGTTTGAAACAACAGTAGTTTTGGGAAAAAGATGGTTTTACCATACGGATGATAATACGCCTCGTCCTGTTGCAGAACTAGCCGATCTATATCATAAAGCAACTGCCCAGGATAATATTTTGATTCTAAACGTAGGTCCAAATCGTGAAGGTCGTGTCAAAGATACTGACGTTGATGTACTGCAAAAACTAAAAGTAAATCTAGGGTTTTAATAACATATTTTATCTAACCAAAGGAATTGACATCATCAAAGAAGGGACATAGCGACTACTATGGGTCTTCTTTGATGATGTTTTTTTATAGCATCGTATATTACCTAAGGCAGACTTTCCATTTTGAAATTAGAAAATTTACCTATTCCGGAAAACATAAGATTGGCACCTAAGATATTGCCGATTGAGTTTTCATAATGGGTTTGAAATACTTTTTGACCTTCAATATATAGCGTAACCACTTTGTTGATAATAGTGAGCTTAATATGTCCTCCATTAGAAAGATTATGTCCTAAGGTCCGTAAATCTTCAGATTTGCCACTTTTATACTTCTCCGAAAACTTGTATGAGCTCCATGCCGTACATTCGGGTTTCATAAGTGATAATTCGTGCCGGTCTTTTTCTCCATATAACGTAATATCCACCTGAGAACACCTTACTCCGGGTCTTTCTTTAGAAGTTGTAATGAAAGCCTCCAGCATCATATTATCGCCAGATATTGCTGTTGGTTGCATGTTTGCATAATGTGTGAAAAAAGTACGTACGGTATCAACTCCAGCGGTTAATATTTGGTGAATACTAAGGTTAGGGGGAATCTGCCGATTAATACTTTTGGGTAATAAAATTGGATAAACACGGGTGGTGTCATATTGGATCTGAGCAGTAGCCTCCCAACCATCAGTAGCTAAAAAAACTCTTGCTGTATCGATTATTCTATTTTTATAATATAGTATAGGAAAATAAACTCCAGGTAATTCGTAGTAATGTATTAAAGTGCTGTCTGAAAATCTAGACCGGCCCCGTTTTCCATCTTTAAATTCAATTTCGTAGTCTGATAAACGGATATGTTCATCGTCTTTTGGTATAAGTTTAAATATTGCCGAGTGTGGGGTATGGCCCTCCGGATTCAGACATTTCAAATAAACAGCTGGATTTTTTTCACTTCTTGGCCACCA
Source organism: Sphingobacterium sp. MYb388 (assembly GCF_037479535.1). NCBI lineage: Bacteria > Pseudomonadati > Bacteroidota > Sphingobacteriia > Sphingobacteriales > Sphingobacteriaceae > Sphingobacterium > Sphingobacterium sp. MYb388. Next base: position 836,719 of record NZ_JBBGYV010000002.1, read on the forward strand.
TGTCCAAACAGCAGTCAGCAGTACGAGAGCAACTAAACACGCAAAAATAAAGAGACGATTAACACCTGTTTTTTTTGATGGACTTATTTCATTTGTTTTCGTTTCAGGAGCTATTCTATTATCGGCAACTTCCAAAGGTTCGAAAGTTTCTTTAGCATTTTGGACTTTCTCAAACTCCTGCCAATCCCGGAATCCGACAAATGCAGCAAGAGCGTCTCTTGTCGCTTTTTGTGGATAATAACGTTCAGTCGTTTTGAGTTTTCCAAAGATTCTTTTTAACGTGTTTTCACTGATCAGTACTTTCGTTTCCCGCCTCAGCTGTGCACTCAATTGAACATAATCACTATTCTTCCATAGTTCACTTTTCGTCTTTCCAAATTTGGAAGCAACCTCTTGACAACAAAGCTCCAACAATCTGAAGTCATTACCAATTTTGTCTTGTCCAAAGTTGTTTTTACTCATGATTAATTTATTGGTAATAAGGATATTAAGTTGTTGTTAATAATGGTTTTTGTTTGTACAGAAATGGCTTCCTTAATCAGGATAATCTTAATTAATTTTGCTCGTAGGATGATCGTTCCATGCGTTATATCCTGATTAGTACAAACCAAATATAAGAATTAAAAACTTTTATTATAAGCCACTTTAATACATGAATCACTCAATGACTGAATTAACGAAAAATCGAATCGTTTCTTGGAAGAATAAGGTAACTTTTGCTTTAATCTTTTCAGGTGCACTGGTTTATCAAAATGCACATGCGCAACAAAAACAAAGCTATAAATCTGTAAGTGGTATTTATCCACATTTGGCGATGTATAACGAAGAAGGGGAGGCTGGTACTGGAGCTGTTATGCCATGGGCTGGTAAGCTTTGGGCGATTACTTATGGGCCTCATTTACCGCACGGATCTTCAGATAAATTGTATGAAATTGATGCCAACCTCAATCAGAATGTTCGTAAAGAAAGCATTGGCGGTACTCCTGCCAATCGCATGATCCATAAAGAAAGCAAGCAACTTTTTATGGGCCCCTATGCCATCAGCGGAACAGGTGAAGTACGAGTTATCCCAAATAAAGAAATGCCCGGCCGGCTTACAGGAAATGCACGTCACTTGACAGATCCTGCCAATAAGATCTTCTACGGTACTATGGAGGAAGGATTTTACGAGGTCGATGTAAAGAGCTTAAATGTGAAATGGCTCTATTCAGATACCAATCTAAAACCCTCTGACAGGCGCAATGTTCCAACAGCAAACTTACCCGGGTATCACGGCAAAGGATTGTATTCTGGGCAAGGCGTATTGGTTTATAGTAATAATGGCGAATATGGAGATAAAGCGCTTACACAATTTGATACACCTTCTGGAAGTTTATCAGAATGGGATGGAACTAATTGGAAAGTTATCCGTCGAAATCAGTTCGTTGAAGTGACAGGACCTGGAGGTGTGGAAGGAAATGCAAATCCACAGACAGATGCTATATGGGCAACAGGTTGGGACCATAAATCTATTTTGCTAGGTGTAAGAGGAGCGGGACAATGGACCTTTTTTAGATTGCCAAAAGCAAGCCGTAGTTACGATGGTGCTCATGGTTGGAATACCGAGTGGCCTCGTATTCGTAATGTCGGAAAAGAAGGACAGAACGATTATATCATGACTATGCACGGTATGTTCTGGTCATTCCCGGGGACATTTACTAATAACACGACAGCAGGAATACGTCCTAAGTCAGCTTATCTAAAAGTAATTGGTGATTTCACAAGATGGAACGATAAACTTGTCTTTGGTACCGACGACTCTGCACAAAAGGAATTTTTAAATAAAAGAAAAGCAAAGGGAAACTTGGAAGGACCTGGGCAGTCACATTCCAATCTTTGGTTTACCGATCGCAGTACGATTGATCATTTAGGACCAAACGCCTCAGAAGGTTCAGTATGGCAACAGGACGATGTAAAAGCTGGCGTGTACTCCGATCCGATGTTGTTCGTAGGCTGGAGCAGCCGTTCATCATGGATGCACAACCACAGTGATAAGTCTATTGTACTGACGGCAGAGGTCGATCTGAACGGGGATGGTAAATGGTCTAAAATAGGAGAATATCCCCTAAGAGCAGGTGAAACGCTTCATAAATCTTTCTCCTCAAAAGAGCAGGGCGAGTGGATTCGTCTCAAATCAGACCAAGATGCTCAGTTAAGTGTGCATTTTAACTATCACGATGCAGATAAGCGTGAAACAAAAGCGGATAAAATATTTACAGGTATATCTACAGATAGAGAGTTTTCCGGTGGTCTTTTGTACAGTTTGGGGCAAAATCGCAGAAGTTTAGGCTTATTAGCATACGATTATAATCATAAGGGACAGAAGGAGAAAGTCGGCTATTATGAAATGGATGATAAATTCAATTTAGTTCCAAAATCGGATGCAAAAACGGAACAGTTAATCGAAACAAAGTACAGCATCCCACAGCAGGTTGTCAATATTGAACCATCATCGGCTTTGATAGTCGATGACAAAGGACGCCGTTGGAGACTGCCGTTAGGAGACGATTCATTTACATCATTGACCAATGATGGAGCACTGCGGATCTGTAGAGAAGTTGCAACCGAGCGCGATTTGTTTAATCTGCACGGTACATTTTATGAACTTCCTGCTGAAAATGCAGATGGATATGCAAAAATACGTCCTGTATCATCACACAATCTGAAAATCAATGATTACGCTTCTTATCGCGGTATGCTGATCATGACGGGGTTAGATCTGGAAAAAGCAAAATCCAATTCAGAGCACATCTTTGTTTCAACTGATAAAAAAGCTGCGGTATGGGCAGGTGCCATTGATGATCTTTGGAAGTTGGGTAAACCAAAAGGGCATGGCGGGCCTTGGTACAAAACTGCCGTTCAAAAAGGAACTTCTTCAGATCCTTACCTGATTGGTTTTTATGACCATAAATCATTAGCGCTCTCGCATAATGCAAAGGGAACTGTCAATATAACATTAGAGGTTGACCCTGGTGGAGATGATAATTGGATGACTTTTAAAACACTAGCGGTGAAAAATGGACAGACACTCAAATTTGATTTTCCGAAAGACTTCCAAGCAAGATGGATCCGCTTTGTAAGTGATCAAAATTGTGAGGCGACAGCTTTGTTAGATTATAAATAATATGCATAATTCTATTTTCAGTTATAGGAAGATTATCATCCTGTAACTGAGAATATGGATTAAAACAAAATTTATTAATATCCGTAACATATTAAATGGCTTAAGATCACTTAAATCTATTTATATAAGACTATTACTATTTGCAAGTGCTTACGTATTTTATGGTCTTTTTATATCATAAAAGATTTTATGACCTAAAAAAGAAAATAGTACACCGACAACAGATTTGCTGACGGACAAGATTATTTTGTGTTCAATAAAAACTTTCTTTTAGTGACTTCCTAGAAACGATATATTCTTGGATATTAATTATTCTTCCGGATTGTCCGAAACTTTTTCATATTCTAATGTTCCGGTTTTGTCATTGCTGATCACCCTTTTTTTAGCATCGAATTGATCTACTTTGAAAGTTATAGAAATGATGCTGATTTTAATTGTAAGTGATTTATTGTCATCAGAAAGTTTCCATTTTCCTTTACGGGAATTTTCTCCGCTAACTCCTTTAAATGTTCCCCCTTCCATAAATATTTGGTAGGTTTCTTTTGGATTTGTCACGACACCATTTTTAGTCTCTTTGACAAGTTTCCATTTTCCGATGAGCTCTTTTGAGGTTTGACTATAGCTTAATAAGCCAGTCAAACAAAGAATAAGTGTAAGTAAAGTTTTCATAGATTGCATAAATTGTATAGGCAATTTAAGATTTTTACTTTAATTTTCTTATATGAATCTTAATATATTTGAATAAGATATCGTTTAGTTTTTCCTGGTAACTGTATGATTTACAGTATTTTACAGTTGTGAAATGAAAAATTGAAACTGCAGTTTATTTCCCCTTAAGTGCAGCTCATGGAAAATAAAGAAAAGAAACACTTCAAAGGTAATGTTAGAGTGTTTTAAACATCAGCTTATGTCAGCTCTGTGTTTGCTTTTGAGCTTAAAACCATTTATTTGTCCAAGATTAGGTATCTTGCAAGGAAATTTTAAGTGAGAAAATTGTGACGCATCAAGAACGGACAAGTAAAATCAGAAAAGAGATAATTGAGTCTTATAAAGCATTAAAATCTAAATATCCTTTGCTAAAATACCAAAATGCGATCGGACTCAGCATTTTTTTGCTCTGTGTGGGCGTGAGTCTACTGTTGGGATATCTGTGGTATATTGATGTTGTTCCAGCTTGGATCTTAATCGTAGTAAATGCATTTTTGTTTGGCGTTTTGCATGAATTGGAACATGATTTAATTCATTACATGTACTTTAAAGGTAATAAAGCCATTCATAATGTGATGTTATTTTCTGTATGGATCTTAAGACCTCTTACTTTAAATCCTTGGTTTAGGCGCACACTGCATTTACATCACCATCGTTTTTCGGGTACCTTACATGATGTCGAAGAAAGAGGTGTTACTAATGGTGAAAAATGGACATTGAAACGTCTTTTGTTTACTCCGGATTTGGTTTTAGGAAATTTACTTCGCGTCAGAGGATTATTCTCTGATATTAAACGTGAAGTAGACAATGGCAATTTGAAATTTGAAACTGCTCATAAACTTAAACTGTGCGGTGTCTTTGGATTAATTTCTCTGACCATCGTTTCACATCTAATTTTGTATTTCTTTGGTGCAGATTTATTACTTGACTTTTTAAATCGAAAATTTGAAATAGGCTTCGTTTTTCCAGCAATGATTAAATCAATATTAAGTTGGTGTAGTCCTATTATTTATATTATCCTATTACCAAATTTATTGCGCCAGTTCTGTCTCCATTTTATCACTTCAAATTTACATTATTTTGGAGATGTAGAAAAAGGAAACGTAATCGAACAGACGCAGATACTAACCGTTTGGTGGACTTATCCATTTCAGATATTCTGTTTCTTTTTCGGATGGACACATGGTATTCATCATTTTGTCGTTAATGAATCGTTCTATGTAAGGCATATCGCCCGTAAAAAAGCACATGAAATCATGAAAGCACATGGTGTCCGTTTTAATGATATGGGAACATTTAGAAGAGCAAATCGTTTTAATGAAATAAGTTAGCTTTTATAAGTCTATGAATTGCGAATGAAATTGATTGATGGCGCTTGGATGTAGGTCTTATTACTATCTTCCTGTGCCATTATCTTCCTTGAAGCAAACCACTCGATGTCGCTTTCTCTTTCGCTTCTTTTAACTTTTCTTTTTCATTTTTATAATTTTTTTTTAACTTTTCGAGACGTATTTTCTTTTCGCTTTTGCTTAAATAATGATCAGCCTCAATAAGTTTTTTGTCGGCATCATAACGATTTTCCAATTTTTCTAATGCCTCATCTGCCTTGTCGGTCACATTATCTTTAATGGAGGCTCGTTCATCACCATATTTTTCCAACCAGGTTTTTTGTTGTTCTGCAGTTAATATGTTAAAAATTTCGTTCTTATGTTGCAATGCAAGTTCGCGTTTCTTTTGTCCCTTTTGATAGCCAGATAAAGATGAATTGCGACCAATTGCTTCAAACTTAGACGCTGTGCTTTTATTTATCGCATTAATTTTTTCTTCCTGTTGAGGAGTTAGTCCGAGTTCTTGATCATGTTCCAGACTATCGGTGTATATAGCCGTACTTTCATTTTTTGCTCCATTTTGTTGCGCGCAAGCACTAAAACTGAGGGTGAAAAGAGAGATACCTGTTAATAGAATAAGTTTCATCATATTAATTTGTTGAATTTAAGTACGTTGAAAATCGTGCCAGACATCCCTAATTTAATCTTCAGTTAATACAGTTTGCAGTGATGGCGCATAGCATGCAAAGAAATGTTATGGGGGGTTAGCAAAAGTGGAATCAGTAAATTTTACAAATCAAACTCAAAATACCGTAAAATAGAAAGCCCAACTTTTGCTCATCTTTGTATTGTCCTTTCGATAGTAGATATTTAAGTAGGACGGAAAACAAAAAGGTAGATTTCAAGATTTAATCTACAAACACTATGCATATATGAAAAATTTTAAAATTATATTTTTAGGATTGACGGCCATGACAACAGTCGTAGCTTGTAACAATCCCGGAAATAGTACAACAGAAACCATGACAGCACAACAAGACTCGATTCACAATCACGATCATACTTATGCCTGTACTATGCACCCTGAAGTAACAGGACATAAAGGTGAAAAATGTACCAAATGTGGTATGGAATTACAGCCTATTCATAAGGAGGATGAGGCTAAGTTGGCGGTTAGTATTTTAGCTTCGCCGCGGCCTATAGAAGCCGGAAAACAAACAGCGCTGTCGATTTCGATCAAGGAAAATGAAAAAAATGTTGCACTTGAGGAGGTACATGAAATGAAAATGCATCTCTTGGTTGTAAATGAAGATTTATCTTGGTTTGATCATATTCATCCCGAAGAACAGCAGGATGGTAGTTATAGTGTGAAAGAAATATTTCCTGCCGCAGGCAACTACCTGCTGTTTACAGATTACAAACCTAAGGGATTGGCTGGAGAAGTTACGATGAAGAAACTTGAAGTAACAGGTAATGTGGCTACCAGTTCTTTTAAATTGAATCCAAAAGCAGTTTCAACAACAGCAGGATATACCGTTACTTTGATTAATGCTAATGATCTAAAAACAAATCAGACACAGGATCTGCAATTCTCAGTCGAAAAGAATGGCAAGAAACTCGTGGAAAGCGATTTTCAAAATTATTTAGGAGCAACGGCTCATATTGTTATGATCGGAGCAAAAGATAAAGATTTCCTTCATAGCCATCCGGTATCAGACAAGCGCTTTCCGATATATGCGCAAACCAATATTAAAAAAGCGGGAGTATACCGCATGTGGGCGCAGTTTAAAATTGAGGGACAAGTGCACACGGCAGATTTTACAGTCGACGTAGCCCAGGGAGCGAAAGGTACTGATGAAGGAAAGCATCATGGACACCAGCATTAAATGATTATAAATAATTAATGTAAGAACGCCTAACTTTTTAATTAAAGTTAGGCGTTCCTGTATTATTTTTTATTTTGCGAATAATTATCTGGATTGAGATAAGATCTACAGTGCAATAACATTTTCGAAAACAAAAGAGATCATGATATTTACGCTATTTTATGATTACATTTCAGCACTAACATTATCTTTTTTTTTGTTCATTTTTGCTTCGAGATAAGGATTGTGATACTGTTTGTAAAACAATTTCTTGTCATCTCTATAGCTAGATATAGCGCCCAGTTTATGCATTAATTTGATGTAATACCAAGCGAGATCTACCTGATGAGGTTTAAAACCACTTCGTGCACTTTTAGGAAATAAATGGTGATTATTATGCCATTCTCCTGCCACAATTCCGGGCCATACCTGGTTGATAGATTTGTCATTCACACTGAAATCTGTGCCTTCCTTTTGTTTATCTTCTCCTTTGGCATGACCTTCATAGTTAAAAGTACGGACACCAATTCCCCAGAAAGCTGCCGCACCAAACAAACTGCAAGCAAGTGGATGACCGCCTATTAGGAAAAATACAGTGTACCAAAATGCCCAGTTTAATAATGATGATACTATAGCATAAACAGGAGGTACATATGATCCCCATTTTTTATATTGATGATAAGAGTTCGCTGGTACACCCGTATGTGACATCAGGGATTTAACTCTGTTATAATCCTGCTCATTCAGGTTCTTAGATATCGGCTGGTGATTGACATCTGCAAGAAAACAGTATAAAAACCCAGCTTGGGCATTATAAGGATCACCTGGTTGATCTGATTTGGCATGATGTACGTGGTGTGATATGACATATATTTCTTCTGGAATAACACTGATTGTGAGATTTTGCGTAACAAACCGCCAAAAAGGATTTTTAAACTTATAGGCTCCATGCGTACAATAGCGGTGGTGCCAGATCGTTCCGTGGGTACCCATGATGATCATACTGTATACGAAGGCGGCCAAAACTGTCCACCAAGTTAGGTAATTCGTTAAAAAAATAAAGAAAAATGGAATGAGGCAGGCGATTTTGAGCCAGCTAAAAAAAGGTAGCCAGTTTCTGCGGTCTTTGAAGATGTTAAGTCTTTTAAAGAATTCACTGATGATCTCTTTGTTGCTTGGTTTAATTAGTTTACCCGTCTCGTCTTGCCACCCGTAGGAAGGCGGTTGCAGTACATAATCTAAAAATGACATGTTAATTTAATTTTTTCAGTGTGTATTATTTACAATATCATATCGAATCAACCGCAATAATAATAAATCTTAAAAATTTATGCAATAGAAAAATAATTATGATTAGAAGCGGATGATGAACTTCATTTATAGGGTAATAATACAGCTTAGGTGGTGTAATGAATAGAAGGAATATGATTTGGCAATTGATCAGGAATATAAAGTAAATGCCATTCTAGTCCTTTTATGTAAAGGTTTTGGATTGGAGGGTACATGTTAAAAAAATGTAGTTAATTAGCAAAATTGCTAATCACTACATCAAAAATACCGAGAATTAGTATAATTCCCGAATTCTTTTATCTTGCTATACGCACATTAAATGCGTTAACACCTTTTTGACCATTTTCTACTTCGTAAGTAACTTTTTCGTTTTCGCGGATATCATCCATTAAACCTGTTGAATGTACAAATACATCCTGACCACCGTTTGCTGGTGTAATAAAACCGAAACCTTTAGTAACGTTAAAGAATTTTACTGTTCCTTCTTGCATTATATTATTGTTTTTATTATAAATTATTTAATTCTGAACTGCTGTAAAAGACATAATATATGACTTTCAGAAGTTAATCGATCTGCTAGAAAGAAAAAGGATGTGTGTAAATTGAAGGTTGATCGGAGTCAAGCTCTAAGAGTACTGCGCACTTTTTATGAATAACAAAAATTAGCAATTGAGAGAAGTAGACATACAATGTAGGGAAAATCTACTATTTTTAGTACCGCAATCATGCTTGATTCTAAGACAAAGATAAGTGTAAATTATTTAAAATCAAAATATTTTTTTCAAAATTTATCAATTTTATTTTCAGTAAAATATTAAAACTGTAACTCAAATTAATGAATACTCAAAGGTTATAGAGTCAGAACCTGTAAAATGCTAATATACCAGTCCACTTTCACCAATTCCGATCCAGGCATATATGGTATTCTCTTTTATGAAAGGATTATTGTTTTAATTCAGATTTTTCAGCTAAACCTTTTCTGTCATTACCAATTTAGAGATCAATTCATCATATTCTATGGAACGAGTCCGATATCTACGGAAGTGATTTTTTTATCGAATTGAAAAACCATTGTGAAAGGCTTATGAGGTTTACGCTCATAAGCCTTTTATTATTAGTTCCTTTTTATAATTAATTAGTAAAGCCCCAATTCAGCTATAGCGGCATCGCCTGTCCCATCCCAAGAGGATTTAAGAATAATTTTAAATGATTTTACGCTATGCTCGCTGTTGAAGTGGAAGTATTGCGGGCCTTGGCTATATATCTTTTGAAACACGCCTGCTGAAGTAAAGTTTGTACCATCATCACTTACCTGTACCTCAAAGTTCTTACTATGTCTATAAGCTCCAGGGCGAGCGTATAAGATTAACATCATGGGTGTCGTATATACTAATACGTATAAAATATAATCTGAGTTTAAATTTCTCCAGATCTGTTATTGCATAAAACTCATCACTTTCATTTTACATAAAATTTTAAAAACTTAATTCTTTCACTGACCTTTTCAATCCAATACCTAGACATAAGTTCATGTCCAAATACAGTCGGGTGAATACCATCCCAGATCCAATAATTTACGGGCATCTTTTTGATGGCTTGATCAAAAATCAATTTGTAGTCCAGTAAAATAGCATCAAATTCATTAGCTAGCTTTTTAATAACTTGACATTGTTGAGATACCCCTTTCTCATACAAGTCCCAGTTATTTTTAATATTACTAATAGGATAAACAAACGGAAGACCTAAAACAAGAAGAACTTCGGGATTACTTCTACGGGCTTTCTGAAGTAGAAATCTATACTCTTGTTCAAAATCTGCTAAAATAGATTCTCCTTTCAAAGTATTTACGGAGAAAATCACATCGTTAATACCAACTAATATACTTAATACATCTGGTTTAAGAGCTATTGTATCCTCTTCCCATCTTTTCAAAAGATCGGAAACTTTATTACCACTTATTCCTCTGTTATAAAATTCAAATCCTTGATCAGGAAAATCGGCGCCAATTCTACTCGATACGGAATGGGCATAACCATGTCCCATAATATGATTAGGATCAAGACTACGTCCCCTGTTTCCATCTGTAATAGAATCCCCCTGAAATAAAAAAACTAAATTCTTAACTTTAGCCCTTAAGTTATCGTCAAGCCGGACATTAGCAGGAAATAAAGTAGACGGATAGCAAATTGTTCCTGTTATTAATGCGAGACTATTGTTAATAAAAGTTCTTCTGGATGTAAAAATTTTGTTCATACAATACAATTGTTAATTTCTATTTTTTTTCATTAAAATGATTCAGTAGTGTCCTAAACGTTTAGAAAGTAGCGTTGTTTTAATACAGCAAAGGTTCGATATTTAAATCGCAAAATTTTCACACACCTCCACTGTAAATTTAAACGTTTTTAATCAGATTTTATCTCTTACAGACCGCGAATAATCAAAGATTTGGTTGCAATCATTCGTTCCACCCTGGTAACCATTAATAATACCCTAAAAGTAATTAATGTTAAGCATAGAGTAAGTGCGTGATAACCTATTCCTGCTGTCATTCCAATTGCTGCAGAAGTCCAGATTACAGCAGCAGTCGTCATACCACGAATAGAAATTTTGTCTTAAAAAACTACACCTGCCCCAATAAATCCAATACCTGTAATAATATTTGCCGAAATTCGGTCATCAGTACCTGCACTATGCTGTGAAATTATAGTGAAAATTGTCGAGCCCAGTGAAATTAGAATTATTGTTCTAAAGGCGGCAGACTCATTTTTGTATCCCGCTCAAAGCCAATGACTCCTCTACATATGATAGAAATAACTATTGCTATCATGTCTTTAATTTCTACTGTAAAATCCATTAGTAAATCTTCTTATATTTATTGCTTCTTTTAACTGTTTTGGCTGATTTTGTTAAGGTTTCTTTCTCTACTACTAAGTTCATATTCTGCCGGAAAGTAGGGGAGATATTTTGTGGTAATGATTGCGGAGTATTTATACAGTTTAAGATGCAATCTTCATAGATAATTGTAATACTTCAGACCAACTGTTTTGGAAGTATTGGATTGCTTTCTCCTTATATTCTGGATTTTCTCTTACTGAAATTATTTTCATTTTATCTGCCATTATTATAAAAAGTTCATCTTATTTAAACTTCACAAATCCACGATGTATTAGATCTACTTAATTTTTAGCATGGTAATCTCATTGCTCTCTACCTTAACCTTTTTATTCTTACTCATAATTCCCCGGTTTTTATAATTGTTCGTAAGTGCTACTTTTTGTTTTGGATTCAGCAACATACAATTAAAGAGGTTTTAAAAATTCAGGATGGTAGATTTTCTTGAAACTCTTCAGTAACCTCCATTATATTAATGCTATTTACTTTTTTCTTCTGTTATTTGCTTCTCTATTGTATTCTTTAATCTGTTCCAAATTATGTAAATATTCCTCTTCGCTATTAATTCTTACATCTGGGAATCTAAGAGTACATAGAAAGCCTAAATCTTCTCCTAAGGTTAGTTCTAACTTTGTGATTTCCTCAATTTTAATATTTTCATCCTCTTGAAAAATTAAATAGTCAATTCTACTTGATTTTAAGCATGAATTTTGAACAACTTCTTTTTTTGGAAGAATTTCGAATTGATGTCTATCTTTTAATATTTCACCCATTTTTGTGAGTTTAGGTGAATAGTTAATACTTCTTATTTCATCAAAATATTCTTCTCCAAAAATTTCTGTTAGAAAGGATTCGTGTTGTTTTTTTAGCAATATTTTTAGCGTTAAGAATTCCTTACATGTAAAATTTGGATGTTTTTTATGTTTCATATCCGAAAGTTTAGGAACTTCGATATTAGTCCAAGCACTAATTTCAGATAATAAGTACTTTGAATTTTTAATAATATTTGAAAGGTTAGTTTTCCAGATCATATTTTACACTTATTATTTTTTTAATTATACCAAAGATAAGTGTTACTTATCTTTGGTATAATTAATAGCGATAAAGTAGGGTGTAACCCTAACTTAGCGATGTTACTCATGAACGAAAACGACCAAAATTCCACATGAGATAATCGTGAGTTCGCCATTTCTATTAGATTTTTATATCTTAGTGATATAGTCTAATAGGGCGGACTTCATGTCAGTCTTTTGTGGAAAATAATCTTTGGATTATTGGTGCTTGGTCGTGCCTCGTTCAAAAGCATTGAAGTTCGCCCTATTGGTTTTAGGCCAAATTGACTACTTCAATGTTTGATTAGCTTCGTTCACATAAACTTTAAAATTATGATTAAACGAAAAGTAACCATTCACAGAACCACTCTAAACCTGATCAAGGATCAAGGTTATCGGTTTGCCCATTGCAATCTTATAAAGAACGTCATTTGCGCTCCCCAATAAGAGCCTACAATAAACATATAGTCCAATAGGAGAGAGTTAGCTCTAGCCAAATCCAAAGGCGCGTTTGCTGTAAAAAGTATGGCGTAATGGCCCGACCTTGATACTGAAAAAACGGAAATGGAAGAGGGTTGAAGCAAATAAGCTGTTATTCCCTAAAAGACATATGTTACCGACTTTTATTCTATTGGTATACAATTGCTTGTTCCAACAAAAAGAGGATCGGAGGCCTACTTTTCATTTTGCACCTTAAAAGTACGACGTTTCTCTTAGTAAAGCAAATAATTGTCATTACAATTTTATCGTGATACACTAATATTTTAATAGTCGGTTTTTGTTCTTTATCTAAATTATGCAATAGCGATGACCAGTTATAATCCTTGATGTAGACCAATAATTGCATTTTTTCTAAACTTATTTTTTAACTATTGAAGTTGAACAGGGAGTCTATTGTCTAATTTTTAGCTTCTTTTTAAATCTCAATTTAACCTAAAAAAATGCAAAAACTTTGCAACAGGGAGAGCTATGCGCTGTCCCCAGGGAAAAATACTGTCCTAAATCTTGAGTTATTTTTTGGTCTTCAATCAAAAACAAACCAAAAAATAAACACATTGAAAAGTTCTATACTAAAAAGTGAAAACGTTAAACATGATTACGCTTTACAAAAGCATGATCAACCTACGGTTTCATATATAAAAATACATTGGAAGCTAGTGCTTTGCATCCTGCTTTCTCCAATGCTACATGCCTTTAATCTGCTCTTGTGCTTATTAAAGGCCATAAAAGTAATTGCGATACCCTGTATCATGATCATCGCAGTATTTCATAGTTTATGTTTATCAGCTCAGACACTCCGCAAGGACAGCGGGGTGAATGGGCAGGTAAAATCTGAGCTAACTGGTGTTGTTGTATCCTCCTCCGATGGTACACCACTGCAAGGAGTATCTGTGCGAATCGATGCCGAAAACTTACAGATTAAAACTTCCCAAGATGGAAGGTTTCAACTGACAGTCACTAATAAAAAAGGAAAGATTGGATTCTCCTCCATCGGTTTTAAAAGCCAAGAACTCAATTATACCTCAGGAGTATCAATGACTGTGAAATTGATACCTGAAGATAACCAGCTTGATGAAGTAGAGGTAGTATCTACCGGATACCAGAAGATACCCAAAGAACGAGCAACGGGGAGTTTTGTGCAGATCGATAACGAGCTTTTAAATAGGAGAGTGAGTACGAATATACTGGATCGATTGGAAGGAGTAACGAGCGGTGTTAACTTTAATCGCTCTTCTGGTGGAGCAGGAGGTTTATTACCACCCAATGAGCAGACTGGTCTATCTATACGCGGGCGATCAACTATAGATAATGATGTAAGTGCTGATCCACTTATTATTCTAGATAATTTTCCTTTTGAAGGTAGTTTAGATCAAATCAATCCTAATGATATTGAAAGCATAACGGTATTACGTGATGCTGCAGCAGCTTCTATTTGGGGTGCACGTTCAGGGAATGGTGTCATTGTGATAACGACCAAAAAAGCTGCGTTTAGAGAACAAACAAAGATTGACTTTAATACTTCAACCACAATTGGAACAAAACCTAACTTGAAATATAGCCGAAATTTTATTCCCAGTGCCGAATTTATGACTGTTGAGCGTCAGCTTTTTGATAAAGGTTTTTATAGTGATTTGTTATCCAATAACACAACTTTTCCTTTAGTAAGCCCTTATGTTGAATTGTTGGATCAACACCGATCGGGTGATATAGATGAAAATATACTTAAGCTTGCAGAACAAAAGTTTGCTAAGATAGATAGTCGAAATGAGACTTCAGAAAACTTTTACCAAACTTCAGTGAAGAACCAATATGCGTTTGGAATTCGCTCTGGAGGAGAAAAATTTAGCAATTATTTTTCTGTTGGCTACAATGATAATCGAGAAGTCGTTCAAAAGAGTGGTCTAAAAAGATGGACAATGAATATCTCTCCGCAGTTTAAGTTATTACAAAATCTAACTTTTTCTCCATCGGTATCAGTGACCAATACCACAGAACGATATGGTTACAGCTACAGTTCACCCTATCCCTATATTTCATACACAGGTGAGGATGGTATTCCGCTCATGGTACCAAGTGGTTATAGAGATAGCTATCTACGAGAAATGGAAAGTAAAGGCTTTAAAGACTGGTCACTTCGCCCATTAGAAGAGAAAGAACTCAAGGATACCCATGCTAAGCGGTTGCATACAATTTTAAATGGTCAATTAATGTATGCTCCTTTGAATTGGTTGTCATTCGCCTCCCTCTTTCAATATGAACGTCAGCAGAGTGAGTATGAAGATTTGAAGAATAAGAATAGCTATTATGTCAGAAATTTAGTCAATCGCTATACGCAAGTGAATGGTACAAATTTTACTTACCCTATACCCGATGCGGATATACTTGATCATACTCGAGATAGGTTAGAAGCTTATAATTTTCGGATTAATAGCGCGATGAATAAAAGATGGTCAGACAAGCATCAATTAAATGCTTTATTGGGTGCTGAAATGAAATCGACAATTATTGCAGCTCACTCAGGACGGTATTATGGCTATGATCACGAGACTGGAACGATTTTAAGCAATCTAAACTTTAATCAATACTATCCAATTAATCCGAATGGATTAGGATCACAGCTGATTGATGATGGTGTTGGAAATATGAGTGAACTGACTCGCCGTTCTGTTTCTTATTTCTTTAATGGTGCTTACCAATTTCGAGAACGGTATACATTATCCGCCTCAGCTCGAAAAGATGGTGCTAATTTATATGGAGTAAAGACCAATGATAAATTTGTACCACTGTGGTCGGTCGGACTTTTATATTACATTTCAAAAGAAGATTTTTATAAATCAACGTTGTTGCCAACATTAAAGCTTCGGTTTACGTATGGTTATAATGGAAATTCCTATAATCAATCTGCTTACCTTATTGCAAGCTTTAATAGGAACACACTTAATGGTTTTCGACAAGCTACCATTCAAAATCCACCCAATCCATTGTTAAGGTGGGAGCAAGTCCGCAATATTAACTTATCAATGCAGTTTGCTTCCAAAGGAAATCGTATTTCGGGTTCGATAGAGCTCTTCCAAAAGGATGGAATGGATCTTATACAGGAGATCTTGCTTCGACCTTCCTCAGGTTTTAATAGTTACAAAGGTAATTCTGCTTCAGTCCGTAATAGGGGGGTGGATCTACAATTAACTAGTATAAATACAAAAGATAAGTTTAATTGGAGTACCGTATATCTATTAAGTTTGATCAAGGATAAGGTTCTTTCTTTTAATGAAGAATATCCAACAAGGTATTTGGTATCTAATTCGTCCGCAGTTGACGGACCTGCACGCTATGGTCTATACATTAAAGAGGGTAATTCGCTTTATGGCGTATATAGTTACCGGTCATCTGGACTGGATGAAAATGGAGATCCTATGGGCTATTTAAATGGAGTTGAATCTAAAGATTATGCAGGTATTATTGCCGCCAGTAATACCATGGATAATGTTAACTATCATGGAAGTAGTAGGCCTACGTTGTTTGGTTCATTGCGCAATACTTTTTCATACCGAAAGTGGTCACTTTCAGCTAATATTCTTCTTAAGTCTGGTTTCTACATCAGAAAGAAAAGTAGTAGTACTAACTTAAACGAGGTACTTTCGATGCCAAATGCAGATTTTATGTTGGAATTTGATCCTCAGAACCCGAATAAAGAAACAACTATGCCTGCATTGGTCTATCCTGTTAATGCAAGCCGCAATACATTTTATCAAAATTCGGAAGCCTTAGTTTTATCAGGTGATCATATTCGTTTACAGGATATTTCCTTGTCGTACCAGATGAAGTTTTCACGATTTACAGTAGATTTTTATTCTTACATAGACAACCTTGGAATCTTATGGCGTAAGAATAAAGTAGGTATAGATCCTGATGTTAACGATTATTTCGGTTTATATCCAATCCCAACCAGTTACTCACTTGGTGCTCGTATCCAGTTCTAATTTAAAAATTCTGATTATGAAATATCTCATTTATTTTTTCTGCTTGTTTTTCAGCTATTCTTGTAAAAAGATAGATAACTGGCTGGATGTAAAATCAAAAAATAGTGATGTCATACTAAAAAGTTTGGATGACTATCAATCATTATTGGATAATACGACAGTGATGAATACTACGCCCGGTATGGGCATTATCTGCGCTGATAATATCCATCTCCTTGAAAATACTGTTTTAACAGTTGGAAATCCTTCGGAACGAAATGCTTATATCTGGAAAGAAGATATTTATGAAGGCGCAATTGGAACGGGAACTGGAGATTGGACAGTACCATACCGAGCTATAGCGTATGCCAATATCGTAATGGAAGGAACAGATAAAGTCACAAAATCAAGTGCCGAAAAGGATAATATTCGAGGTTCTGCATTGTATTATCGAGGGTTTCACTATTATCAGTTATTGCAGCTTTATGCTCCTCAATATGTAAAGGGTGCTTCACTATCTTGCGTGCTTCCTATGCGCTCTAGATCGGATATCAGTGATAACGGTAATCTGATCACGGTAGAAGCTTGCTATGAGCAAGTAATTAAAGATTTGACTGCCTCATTAGAAATCTTGCCAATCGTTCCTGCAAGGAAGACACGACCATCTCGCTCTGCAGCTTTAGCTATGCTAGCAAAGGTCTATTTAACGATGCAAAGCTATGATAAAGCATTGCAATATGCAGAGGAGTATTTGAAGGACAATAATGAGCTAATTGATTTTTCGAGTTTGAATACAGCAGCTACATTACCTTTTCCAACCATAGATAAAGGAAATAAAGAGATCGTGTTCTATGCTGGTCCGATCAGTTACTTTTTTGTATCGTATGGAGATCTTAGGGTTAATGATGAATTATTTGATAGCTATAAAGATAATGATACCCGAAAATCTGCTTTCTTTAGAATGAACGTTGATGGTTCAAAATCCTTCAAGGGGCGTTATACAGGTACAGTTGGTCTGTTTTCAGGATTAGCGAATAATGAAATTCTTCTGATTAAGGCAGAATGTCTTGTTAGAACTGGTTCGTGGAAAGAAGGAAGAGATTTATTGAATCATCTTTGTAGTTATCGATACAAAGATTTTTCAGCACCACTGAATGAAACGACTGATGATGTGCTTTTCCGGGTCTTGGAGGAACGTCGTAAAGAGCTTGTGTTTACAGGTAATTGTAGATGGGAAGATTTGAGAAGATTGAATAAGGATTCAAGATTTGCAAAAACACTCACAAGAACACTTTCTGGTAAACAGTATATATTACCTCCTAATGATCCCAAATATACTTTGCCAGTTATTCCCCAAGAATTAATCATAAAAAATAAATAATGATCATGAAAATACGAATAATACATTACTTAATTAACCTATGTATTTTTTTTGGTTGCCATCATATCGGTTTTGCACAAACGGCAACTATTGATATTAGAAAATTGAAAGATAGTAACTTAAAAAATGAATTGAATTGTTACTGGACAGATGACAATTTCGAATTTTTCAATCGAACTCCTCACAGAAAAAACAAGGCATTAAAACATGATTCTATATTTACGATTAAGTTTGATAAAGGAATAGATCACCGATATATCACTTTAAAAACGGGTAATGAGAAAAATGCGGACAAAATATTATTATTGGATTTTTTAATTTTCCTTGGAGATAGCGTGGTCATTTCCGAAGAAGATGATCGCTTAGTATTTAATGGTATTGGGGCTGAAATTATGAATTTGCAATATCAACTTAGTCGAATAGAAAAAACAGTATCATTTCCACATTATGTAAATAAAAAGATCGATCTTGTAGAAAAAGAACCTGAACTGTCTTCGATTCTTCATGATAAGCTCCAGTCACTTTTACAGTATAATTACATGAAGCGTGATAGTCAACTAATTGTATTAGATCGTTATATAAATCAAATAGACAAGAATAGTTATCGATTGCTGAAATTAAATATTATTGGTAAAAATGAACAAAACTTGCTGACACAATTGATAATGGTCTTTTATCGTATCAGTAAAGAAAATCCCAATCTTGAAAATGAGAAATCATTATTTATACAGGAATACCTAAGACGGAATACACGACTTCATGAAGTTACTAATAAGAATTTTTTTCAGGCAAACGAAATGGAAAACTATTTTATGGAAAGAATGAGGCTAAGAAAATGGCTGGGTACAGCATTTGAAAAAGAGTGGGATTACGGGATGATGAAGCAAGAAAGTCTAGATAGAATATATTATCGTTATTTTTTTCAGAATTATTCTAAAATGGATGACGCCCAGCAGGCTAAAATACTGTCAAATATTTCATGTGAAAAATATATAGATGCTGTGCAACTATTTCGAGTTCAAACAACTCAAGGACAATTGTTGCCAGATTTTAAGTTGATGGATACAAGTGGAAATTTGGTCCAATTTTCTGATTTACGCGGGAAAATAATTGTTCTTGATTTCTGGTTTACTGGTTGTGCAAATTGCAAAGTACTACACGAGGAGATGAAGGCCGTAAGGAAAGAATTAGGGGATGTGAAGGATCTTTGTTTTGTTAATATTTCTATCGATGAAGATATGGAGAAATGGAAGAAATCTGTTCAATCTGGATCGTACAGTGATTCTTCAGATATTAGTCTTTACACTATGGGAGAAAAGTCGTTACATCCTATTATAAAGTTCTTTAATGTAATTTCTTATCCGAGACAAGTTATTTTGGATAAAGAAATGAGAATCGTAACGACTCAGGTTCCAAGACCGAGTTCACAAGAACAAGCAACAGCTTTAGTTAGTTTAATAAAGAGTATTAAATAAAAAATAGCACCTGAAATTTTTCAGGTGCTATTTTTTAATTTCATTATTCGTTTGTGCGGAATACTCCTTGATCAGCTTCCTGGAAATTAGCAGGATTTTTATACTGGTCATTCATTGGTCCTGGAGCACTACCAATTTTATGATATGAACATGTTGAACTTGCATCTAAGCACTCTCCTGCAGGATAATTTGAAGCAGGTTCCCAAGTTGTTCCATCTAATGTGACAAAATCACCAGCTGGTGGAGTTAATGATTTTGTAAATGATTGCGTCAATGCCGCACCGCCTAATACAGCTACTCCAAGTAGCACTTTTGTGAAATTTTTTAATGAGGTTTTCATACCTTTAGTTTTAATTGTTTATAATTTTTGTTTTTTTTAGGGCATAGATTCCGGCGATAAACCAGACCACATTAAAGATAATGTGCGTTTTCCAGCCCATGGATTCGATCACACCTCCGCAATTACAGAGCTTTTTTTCAACAAAGGCTACCATTAAAGTCAGGTAAAGTGTAAAAACACCCATCAGTAGGGTAGATACCCATAGAGCAGTACGCTTTATCTTGTATACCGGGACAATCAATAGTACAGCCAGCAGGATTTCCAAGGTGGGAATGCCCCAGCCGATCAGTTCAGCATATTTCGCTAAATAAGGGATTTTGCTGTTTCCCCGGATAAATTCAGCGATAATTTGCAGCTTCGCAATTCCTGCATAGAAATATAAGAAAGCATAGCCATAAATAATCAAAGCAGGTATGCGAGGCTTGATCCACCGTGCACTCCGACGGATTAAACTACCGTTTTTTGTGGATGTTGCCGGGTGTATCTTGTTGCCCTTGTGATTGATGATATGTTCCATTTGTTTGCGTTGTGAATGTTTCTTCTATCCATGCAACGGAATAGTCAACTGCCGTCAACTGATTTCCTGTTTGCGGGTCTCACCCGCATATGGGGAAGGGTGCAAATTTTTTCTTGTACTGTTTCATAATTTGTTATTTTAATTAGCAGATCGGAAAAAATGGTACGGATACAATTATTTTCGTGTTTTACAGGACGATTCATTATTTCATCCGATCTGCTATTACAAATTTCAGCAGCATTTTTTGTTATATTTTGGGAATTTGGACACTATGTTTTGGGTTTTTATGCCCAAATTATTGGGCATAAAAACCCAAATTATTGGGAAAAGGCCTATTCTCTTTCGCGTATAAGTCGACGAAGCAACTCTTCACTGATCCCCATATACTGGGCTAATTCTTTATGTTTGATATACTGGCGTATATCCGGATATTTGTCAAACACAAAGTCATATTTATCGGGATTGGGCAATGAAAGCAGTTTTGCCCGATAATCCAGATACTGTTGCTGTTTGTCCATAAGGCTGGCGTAGATCGGGAAAAGCTTTGGGTTTTTCGCGTTTATCGTATATAACTGTTTCCTTGTGATCATAAAGGTCCTGCAGTCACTTAGTGCAATAAACTGATAATTGTGCCTATGATTGGGTATCATCAGCGATTCGCCACTGAAGGCATACCGTACCGGACATGTCTTTTCATACTTTCCAAATATACCTTCTGCAATGAGGTAAAGTTCGTCTCAGTTGTTGGTCAGATACTCGCCCTTAACAAATCGGATCTCATCAAATGCGTCCGTCAATTCGGGTATGGCAGATACCCATTCTCCATGGATGTCTTTTAAAAAATTGGCTAAAATCTCTTCTTTGCTTTTCTTCATAATTAAGTATTGGCTGGTATTGAGCATAAAATAGACCCACAATTTATTAAACGATGTTTGCAAAATCAATTATTGGGAAATATAGGCTTAAGCAGAGACGAATTTTTTGAAAATAGTACCCTATTTCAGAGTGACTTGATTCTTATTTTCTTATAACCAACTTCTGCTTTTACTTCACTTTTCTTCGACTTGGCTTCGAGATTTCATCGGCGGCCATGCATGAAAACTCGAAGCGCACCCGATGCCGAGCCGATAAAATGGTGGAAAAGGTCAGGAATTAATTACCTGTTGATGTCTCATTTTTTAAGTGAATTTTACACTGATTTTCGCCTTAATTTTTGTTCAACTCGGCAAGGGGGCGGTCAAAAATCCGATGCTGTTCGGTCGAGTAAGGCACTGAATATTATTAAGTATATCGCACTGGGTCTTGGTGTGGTGGAAACTGTGCTGGATGATAAAAATAAAAAAGAAGAGGAGGAGTCACCACCATTGACGAATAGTTTGCCACAGAAAGAAAAGGAGGTGCGGGATGAAAGGCAATGATATCCGTATCGGTACTTTAGGAGGAACGCTCTGTTCGATATGGGCGAGCTTTTCGCTTGGTGATGTCATGCATACAGCTTTGATGGCTGTAGTCGGAACTGTCGTGAGTTATGGGACTAGCCGGTTCTTAGGGAGAATAAGGCGTAAATAGTGTAAATAAATAGGCTTATCTGTTGCGGGATAGGCCTATCTATTTTTTGCATATAACTGTAGGTTTACCATTGATTTCTGCGATGATAATTAGTGGCATATGCCTTTAAAGTCTGCTAGTGGCTGTAATGATTTAGGTGAAGTGCTAATTTAATATTGAGTTTTTTACAAAGTTTCCATCAAGTATGCTTTCCCGATTGGAGGGAAAAGGAGAGGGTTGTAAACTAAATAATTTTGCTTTGCGTAATTATTGTTAAATTAGTTCCGAAAACCTAAATAGCGATGCAGTTTTTAATTGCTGCATTATAAAAACTATAACTTATTATAAATAATCAATTTTAATAAATTTTTCATTTTATGAATTATGTTCTAACGTATTTTTCTCGAATATTGGTAATGCTGCTAATTAGTGTCGTTTGGAAGGGGAATACTGCTATTGCTCAGTCTGTTGTTACTACAAAAATCTATATTGCCAAGTCGGGTAAAGACAGTAATCCAGGAACTGTAGATAAGCCTTATGCAAGTCCTTCTGCGGCGATAGAAAGTGTTGCTAAATTGAAGAAAACTGGTTATAAAGGGACCGTTGAGGTGCTGATTAGCAAAGGTGAATATTATATTAACAAACCTCTTCTGGTTGGAGCTGAATTGTCTGGTACTGCAGATGCACCATTTACGATTAAAGCGATTGATGGCGAACGTGTTACTTGGAGCGGGGCTGTACCACTTAAGCTGTCCTGGACAAAAGGTGCTAACGGCGTCTGGAAAACTCAGGTGCCAAAAGGTATGAGTTTCCAAAGCCTATTTGCAGATGGAAAGCAGTTAATTCGTGCACGATATCCAAATTATGATCCAGCAATACTTCCGTTCAATGGGTATGCTGCTGATGCCATTAGTCCAGATCGTGTGAAGGGCTGGAAAAATCCTGTAGGTGCCTATGTACATGCGTTGCATATCGGCCGATGGGGTGGGTTTCATTACCGTGTTGTAGGTAAGGATAATAATGGGGAACTGAAACTGGAGGGAGGCGAACAGAATAATAGACCTAGCACTATGCACGATACCTATCGTTTTGTCGAGAATGTTTTTGAGGAATTGGATGTCGTTAATGAGTGGTATCTGGATGAAGGTTCAGGTAC
The DNA here is from genome assembly GCF_037479535.1 of Sphingobacterium sp. MYb388. NCBI lineage: Bacteria > Pseudomonadati > Bacteroidota > Sphingobacteriia > Sphingobacteriales > Sphingobacteriaceae > Sphingobacterium > Sphingobacterium sp. MYb388. The sequence goes on from NZ_JBBGYV010000002.1 coordinate 859,894, forward strand.
ATTATATTATTATCCTGACTCAGGAGTAAATCCTAATAACCTGCAATTGGAAGCACCACAGTTGGAGAATATCTTAACCATTCAAGGGAGTTTATCGCAACACGTGCATGATGTACATGTATCAGGTATTCGTTTTGTCTACACGGCGCCTACTTTTATGAAGACTGCCGAGCCTTTACTGAGAAGTGATTGGACAATTTATCGGCAGGGAGCAGTTAAAATTGAAGGTGCTGAGCGCTGTGAGATCAAGGAATCGGAATTTGTAGACTTAGGCGGTAATGCCATCTTTGTCAGTAATTATAACCGGGATGTGAAGATTTCAAATAACTTGATTGAACGTATAGGCGCTGGCGCAATCAACTTTGTTGGAAATCCTGATGCGGTAAGATCGCCGTCTTTTCGTTATGAAAACTTTGTAGTGGAAAGCAAAATGGATACGATTCCTGGTCCTAAATCGGAGGATTATCCAATGAATTGTGAGGCTAGTGATAACTTGATTCGTAAAATAGGAACGATCGAAAAACAGGTTGCTGGAGTTCAGATCGCAATGGCCTCGTCTATCAAAGTACTGCACAATACCATATATGAAGTTCCTAGGTCGGGAATAAATGTAGGAGATGGAACGTGGGGTGGCCATGAAATTGCTTACAATGATGTATTTTATACCGTACTTGAAACAAGTGATCATGGTGCATTTAATTCTTGGGGAAGAGACCGGTTTTGGCACCCTGACCGCCAAGAGATGGATCGACTAGTAGCGATACATCCTAATTGGGTAACGTTAGATGCGGTGAAGACGACTCTTTTACATGACAACAGATTTCAGTGTGATCACGGTTGGGATATTGATCTGGATGATGGTTCGACGAACTACCAAATCTATAATAATATTTGTTTAAGCGGTGGCCTCAAACTTAGAGAAGGATTTTATCGAAAAGTATATAATAATGTGATGATCAATAATGGTTTTCATCCACATGTATGGTTTAAAAATAGCCATGATGTATTCAGAAATAACGTGGTTATGAGGTCTCATCAGGATATCCAAGTTAAATATTGGGGAGATACGGTTGATAATAATTATTACACAAGCAGTCAGGCATTGTTAAGCGATCAATCAAAAGGAATAGAAAGCAATGGAAAGGTGATCTTAGCAAAATATAAAGATGCGTCTACGGGTGACTTTAGGTTAGATGTTCCTAAACTTGATGGCTTTGAAAATTTTGACATGCTACATATGGGAGTTCGTAATCCTCGTCTTAAAGCATTAGCCGAAGGACCTCAAATTCCTCAGGTAGCAGAAACGAGAGCGGATACGAAGAAAGATGTATATATGTGGAAAGGAGCAACCCTCAAATCTATTGAAAGCTTAGGTGAGCAATCTGCAGCTGGCCTAGCGTCCATAGCTGGTGTATTGGTACTTAAGGTTGATGAAGGTAGTACAGCATATCAAAACGGATTGCGGATAGGGGATGTGATTATAGGGTGTCAAGATAAAAAGGTAGATCATCTAGCCGACCTTCAGCGAATTTTAAAACGAGATGAAGCAAAAGATTCATTTACTTTAATCGTTCATAGGAACCAAAATAAACAAACTATTGTGATCAAATAGTTGATCATTAAAAGCATGTTGTTGCTATTTCTACTGAATGTAAGCCACGTGCTGTTGATTGTGTTTTATGAAATAGATTAGATCTTCATACGGATAGAGAAAATCTTTAGATCTACAATAAAAGCCTCTCAGATAATTTTTGAGAGGCTTTTGTTATGGTAAGAATTTTATAATCCTTACTAAAAAAGATGTTAATAATGCATGCAAATCGGGTAATATAACGTGTATTTGGGATAGATTAGTTTAATAATTTTAGGGTAACAAACCAGTTACATTATAAACCAATTTATCTATGTATTTATTCAAACCTATAATTCCTGGTGCATATCGCATGCAGGTATTTCTAAAAAAGACTACCATACCTTTGGTAGTACCGTTCTTTTTAAGCACGCTGTATCTTCCTGTTCATGCTGCATATGCAACAACTTATCAACAGCAGGTCTCCATCACTGGAACGGTTAAAGATGCGCGGGGTACAGTTCTTCCTGGTGTCACTGTTCAGGTTAAGAGAACTAATCAAACGGTTAAAACTGATGAACAAGGGCGCTTTAGTATCAATGCTACCGCAAAAGATGTTTTGCATATTACCTCTGTTGGTTATGAGCCTCAGGATGTGGTGATCGGGGATGCAAAAACATACAGTATCACTTTGAAGGAAGGTAGTGAGCAGATCGACGAAGTTGTGGTTGTAGGATACGGTACCCAGAAAAAAGTCAACCTTTCCGGGTCTGTGGCGAGTGTATCGGGCAAGACCATTACTGAGCGTCCGGTTCCTAATGTCCAAAACCTATTGCAGGGACGCATCGCTGGACTTGATGTGGTACAACCTACCGGGGAGCCTGGCAGGGACAATGGGAGCATGCGGATAAGGGGGCTTGGGTCGAGCGGAGCGTCGCCCAACCCGCTCGTACTCATTGATGGAGTTGTTGGATCGATGTCCAACTTATCACCACAGGATATTGAAAATGTTACTGTTCTTAAAGATGCATCTTCCGCTTCTATATATGGAGCAAGAGCAGCTAATGGCGTTATTTTAGTTACCACAAAAAAAGGTAAGCTCGGAACCAGTAATATTGAATATACAGGAAACTGGGGGACCAGTGAAGCGACCAAATACCCAGATCTGATCACCAATTCGGTGACCTATATGGAGATGTACAATTCGGCAAGAGCCAGAAGCGGACAGCCAGCGGTATACACGCAGGCGCAGATCGATAGTTATAAAAATAATCCCAATAGCGCCGAATATCCAAACTTTGACTGGTTAGATCATGTGCTCGGAAAAGGTCCTATTCAGAACCACAATCTCAGTGTTAACGGTGGAAGTGAGAAGAGTACGCACAATATCTCTCTCAATTATCTGGATCAGAATAGTATTACCAAAGGATATCTTTATAAAAGATATAATGGTCTAACAGATTATACCAACCAGGTTCACAAAAGGATAAAAGTAGGTACTAATGTCAACTTTTCTTATCAGGATTTTAAAGCGCCCTGGTTGACCAACGATGACTTGTTATTATTGGCCTATGCGGCTGCACCGACGTTTTCACCCTATTTACCAGATGGTAGCGGTCGATCGGCTGGTCGCGATTATATGAGTACAGGCGGAACTAACCGTACGCCAGAGGAAGTGTACAATACAGGTGCACAGCTGACCAAAAATTACAATGTCAATGCGCAGGCGTTTGTGGATGTCGACCTTATGGAAGGATTGAAATGGTCTTCAAAGGCAGCGTTTACGTTTTATAATCAGGAATATAAACAGCGCCAGTTTGGTAGCCCTGCCTACGCCTTTCATCCCAACGATAAAGGCGAATATGAGCAGTCGGGAAATGGTAATCCAACTTTTAATGGGCTTAGACAATCGTCTGACCGTAATATTACCAAAACATTTTACTCTACGCTAAACTATGTAAAGACGATAGCTGAAGATCATAATATCAGTGTGCTTGGAGGATATGAACAGCAGGATAATAGAAGTACTACAATAGGAGGCGGACGCTATAGTTTTCCTAACAATGTTCTTATGGAACTGGACGGAAGTTCTCCTAAAGATCAAACCTTGAATGGTAGTTCTTTTGAATGGGCGCTCAAGTCTTTTTTTGGAAGGGCAAACTATGACTACAAAGGAAAGTACTTCTTGGAAGGTAATATTCGTCATGATGGAACCTCGCGGGTAGGACCAAAATATAGATGGGGAACATTTGGTGGAGGGTCTGCCGCCTGGCGCATCTCAGAAGAAGATTTTATTAAAAATAATGCAACTTGGCTGGATAATCTGAAACTGCGTGCATCTTATGGCGCCTTGGGAAATCAGGAAATAACAAGAGATGGGAATCTCGATTATTATCCTTACCAGAATATCCTTTCCAGTACAACCTATACATTCGCAGATCTAGAAGCTGGTGTTATGAAGAGGCGTCTTGTTGAGAATAATTTACGCTGGGAGAAAACAGCGATTACCGACATTGGTTTAGATGTTGATATTTACAAAGGGCTCTTTGGTGCAACCATTGACTGGTACAATAAAAATACGACGGATATCTTGGAAACAAGAACGGATGTTCCGGCTAGTATGGGTTTAATGCCTCCGATCATCAATGCAGGGGCTATGGTGAATAAAGGAATAGAAATTGAGCTGAGACATCAGAATCAGATAGGTGAATTCAATTACGGTGCTAATGTGATCTTCAACCGTTACCGCAATAAAGTGACTAATAGATTGGCCGAGACTTTAGGAACGATTGAAATTGGTCAACCTTATAATAATTTCTTCCTATACGATTGGATCGGCATCTTTCAGAGTCAGGCTGATATCGACAATTCACCGAAACAGCCAAATTCTGGTGCAGTTAAACCTGGTGACCTGAAGATGCGAGATGTGGACGGTAATGGAAGTATCGGTCCAGAAGATCGTATACGGATCAGTCGATTCCCGGATTACAGTTATTCTTTCAATGTCTATGCAGGTTGGAAAGGATTTAATCTAAGTGCATTCTTTCAGGGCGTACAAGGACAAAAGGTGCAGGTTAGCCAATGGGGTTACGATCCTTTTATGCAGGGGTCAGCACCACCGACGAGATTTTTGGATGCATGGACACCGACCAATCCGAGTAACACCGTTCCGGCAGTGTACCTGTCAGGTTATGCCGGCGTATCGGGATACCCGTCAACCTACTTCTTGCAAGATGCATCTTACTTACGGTTGAAAAATCTATACCTATCTTATACTTTTCCTGAGTCCATTACCAAACGTATAGCCGCTAAAGGAATTACGGTGTATGTATCGGGCGACAATTTGATCACCTGGACAAAATACGAAGGTAATGATCCGGAAAGATCGGGTTCTGGAAGATTTGCGCAATTTCCGCAGCTTAAGATGTATACAGCGGGAATCAAGATTAAATACTAATCTAGCCTCTTGAGATAATAAAAAAACGAATATTGATATAAAAATAGCAACAATGAAAGCAAAATATACCAGCATATCTTTGATCGCAGTTTTCGTGATCGGTATGCTTAGCTCTTGTAACAAAGACTTTCTGGATAAAGATCCGACTACAGCTATTGACGGAGGAGCCTTTTGGACTTCCGATACAGATGTGAAGTTGGCTGTAGCGGGCGTATATAGAAGATTGCAGTCTGGTTTTTATGGCCAGGGTAAATTATGGTTGGATACCTATTCGGATAATGCACTGGATCGCCATAGTTTTTATGGCTTTGGAGATTTGACCCAGGGTATCGTCAACTCGACTAACGTCACCGGTACTTTTTACAATACACCTTACGAAGGGATTGCGGGGTGTAATTTTTTCTTAGATAATATTGATAAGGCGCCAAGCAGCGATGCTCAAAAAGCAGTGTATAAGGCTGAGGTTAGATTTATCAGGGCGATGTTTTACTTCGACTTGGTACAGGCATTTGGCGGAGTGATCCTGTATGAGACTGAGCCAAAGACTGTGGATGAAAGTAAAATCGTCCAGAGTTCGAAAGAAGATGTGCTGAAGTTTATTCACAGTGAACTTGATTATGCCATCACCAATCTGCCCAATTTAGCATATACAGATGGCCATGCCGTAAAAGGGAGTGCGCAGGCCTTAAAAACCCGCGTGTATCTTTATCAGCAAAATTGGCCTTTGGCAGCAAGTACAGCGAATGATATCATTACTGGAGGTAAATTTCAGATCTATCAAGGTGGGTACCAGAATCTCTTTTTCACACCTACGCAAAAGGACAATCCAGAAATTATATTTTCGACGAAATATTCCGCACCCAACAATCCACAGGGTGGTGAGGGTTTATTGGTCGAAGTCGGCTGGTATGGCAGTATAGCACCTTACCAAAATCTGGTCGATGCTTATGAAATGTCCAATGGTAAAATGATCAATGAAATGGGTTCAGGTTATGTGGCATCAGATCCCTACAGCAATCGGGATCCGCGTTTAAAATTTACGATCAAAGTGCCGACTGAAGAATATATTAATCCGGATGGATCAGTATTTGAAGAGTCAGATCCGCTATTGACGACTTATGTTCAGAAAAAATATGTAGACCTGTCGATGTTGCCGTTCAACAGAACGAAGACACCACTGACAGATCAAAATATCATCCACACCCGTTACGCAGATGTTTTACTGATGTATGCCGAGGCCCAAAATGAAGTGAGCGGTCCTGATCAAAGCATCTACAAAGCGTTGAATGAAATTCGGGAAAGAAAAAGTGTAGGTATGCCGAAAGTAAATGAGGCCGTGTACAATACGAAAGACAAGTTACGTGATTTTATCTTGCATGAGAGACGGATCGAATTGGCCTTGGAAGGGCACCGTTATTACGATCTTAAACGTCGTAATCAAATGGAAAATGTACTTTCTAAAATTAAAAATCCGGGCGGGGTACAATTGAAATTCGGTGAGAAGAATAATGTTTTACCTTTTGCGCAGGATGAATTGGATAAAAATAAACAACTGAAACAAAATGATGATTACACGCCGTAATCCCTAAACCCTCATGTTCAATATGACCATGAAAAGCCCTCTGATACTTGTATCAGAGGGCTTATTAATGTTACAAGTTATGGCCCCTGACAGATGAGGACATATATTTACCACGATATTCCCGAGGTGTTAATCCTTTGAATTTTTTGAAAAACTTGTTGAAATTTGAAAGACTGTTAAAGCCACAGTCATATGCCAGATTATTTACCCGGTAATCTTCCTGTGTCAGTAGTTTGCAAGCATGTCCGACACGTACTTCATTGACAAATTCTACAAAGGTTTTTTGCGTTCTACTTTTGAAGTAACGGCAGAAAGATTGTTTGTTCATATAGATCATCTCCGATACGTCTTCTAGATGGATCTCTTTCGCAAAATTATTAAAAATATGTTTTAAAATAATGTCCATGCGATCATTGTCTTTTAGCTGATAGGTATTAGTATAACCTGCTCCGGTCAGTAAGTCGTATTCTTTAGTCTCACTTAGTATTTGCAATATTTTAGTTAATAGATTCAAACGGGCGAGCACCTCAACTTCATCTGCTAATTGGATCAATAGGGTTTTTATCTGCAATTTGGTTTTACCTCTAAAACGCATGCATCGTTTACTCAGCTGAAAAAAGTCAGCAAGTGTTTTGACGTTTCCGAATTGGGAAATAATCTTAAGAATCTTATCCGGATGAAAAAATAGGGTCACTGACTTAGCTTGATTTTCATTCTCAGAAGCGATAAAGTATTCTTTCCTATTGTGCCAGACATGGGGAATGTTAGAGCCTACCAAAATGAGATCATCTTGGCTAAAACTTTCAATGCTGTCACCGATCATTCTGGTGCCCTCACTTTTGACGACATAATTTATCTGACATTCTTCATGAAAATGAAATAGCGTTGAGAAATAAGGAGAATTGACGATTTTGGTGTCAAACACATCATTTTCTTTACCTTCTAATATTTTAGCTGGAACTGGTTTCATAATATCTAGCTACCTTTAATATGATCCCGAAGCAATGCTCTATTGCTGCTATATTAAAGTTTGGTTTTTTAATTATGCTAATATAGCGTATAAATTGGTGAATTGCCAATTGGTTTTTAATTTTTTAAGCCTTTAACTTAGTGATCATATAAACCAGAATAAAATCTTAAGTGTATAATTATTTTTAATATGGCATCAATAGGAAAAAAAAGACTTTACTCCAAGTTGAAGATTGGAAAGTTAGGACTTTTGTTAAGTACAATCTCGATGCTGTCGGGTAATGTTCAGGGACAAGAAAATAAGAGTTTGTATACTTTACAGTCAGATTTTGTCGATCTGAGATTTGGGGTTATGATGCATTTTAATATGGGAACATTTACCGATGAAGAATGGGCTTCCCCCAATCACGATCCTAAGAAATTTAATCCGACCGAGCTTGACTGCAATCAATGGGCTGATGCATGTAAATCTGCAGGTATGAAGTATGCTATTTTAACCACAAAACATCATGACGGATTTTGTCTATGGGACTCTAAGTATACGGATTATGATGTCGCAAGTAGTCCCTACAAAAAAGATGTTGTAAAAGAATATGTGGATGCATTTCGTAGTCGGGGTATAAAGCCTTGTTTATATTTTTCCATTTGGGACCGTCACAATGGTGTTGAAAACGGAGGGCTGAAAGAAGAGCAGTTAATACTGAATCAACTCACGGAGCTCTTAACAAATTATGGAGAGATCCCGCAAATTATCTTCGATGGATGGAATTGGAAAATGGGCCATACCCTTATTTCGTATCAACGCATCTATGATCATGTTAAAAAATTACAACCCAATTGCCTTATATCTGAACATAATGGCAACAGTAATTTTCAAACGGATTTGATTTATTATGAAGGACCAAAAGGGGTATTTCCTCCTGGAAATAATGTGTTTGCTTCGCAGATGGCTTTGACGATGACCAACGGCTGGTTTTGGCATGCAGATTCACCTAAGAATGTCAAAAGTCTGGACTATACGTTGGATAAGCTACAGCGTCTTGAACCGCTATATTGCAATTTCATGCTCAATATAGCGCCTAACCGTAAGGGTCTTTTTGATAAAGAGGTAGTCGATCGCTTGGTCGAAATTGGAAAAAGATGGAAACCAGATACCTCCCGTTTACCGCTACCGGCACAGCCCGAAACCGTGAATAGTTACATTTTACCTGTGGGTATTACCGCTACTGCTGGTAAAGCAGTTACCCAGCCAGCACCTCCAGCTAATGATGGCTCGCCGATCGCAGCGCTGCTGACCCAGACCACAGCGAACGTGATGATCGATGGATGCAGTGATGAGATTCCTGATAACGGCGGGTTTTCACCTTTTCAGACTTATTGGGAATTTGCACCTCATAAATCACGAGCCCTTGTCCTTGATCTGGGAACAGCCAAAGATATAAGGAAGCTGTATTATCTACCGGCACGCTGGTTAGGTTATAATGGGATAATAACTAAATATATGATCTCCACAAGTTTGGATGGTCAAAACTTTAAAAAGATAACGGAAGGGAAGTGGCAGAAAAACACCAATTTAAAGATATCGGATTTTGCTTCAGTAAAAACGCGTTACGTGAAATTTGAGATTGTAGAATCTGTGGGAGAAGCCATTGTCAGTGAAATTGGCGTTGGAAACTGATTATGATATAAGTTTTAGAAGAATTTAAATTAATTAAAATAATACAACTATGTTAACAGCATTTTCATTAAAAGGCAAGACAGCCTTGATAACAGGTGGCGGAACAGGTATTGGATTTGGAATAGCAAAAGCAATGTTGGAGGCGGGTGCGAGAGTGGTCATTGTAGGCCGTCGAGAAGAAACGCTACAGCAGGCGCAACTCGAATTAGGAGGGGATGTTCATTATTTTGTCTTTGATCTAGCCAATACAGAAGCTATTCCAGGATTGATAGATCGTATAGAATCTGCAGTAGGGCCAATTGATATTTTAGTCAACAATGCAGGTGTTCATTTAAAAAAATATGCACTGGAAACTAGTGATGCTGAATTTGAAAAAATTATACAGACCAATGTGCTCAGTGTATTCAGCCTAAGCAGGTCGTGTGCCGCTAAAATGGTTGAAAGAAAAGATGGAGTTATTTTATTTATTGGGTCTATGACCGGAATGTTTGGTATGGATCGTGTCTCGGCTTACGGTACTTCTAAAACTGCTTTGACTGGCCTGATGCAAAATCTGGTCACAGAGTTTTCGAAATATAATGTAAGGGTCAATACGTTAGTTCCGGGATGGATAGAGAGTCCGATGTTTTTTAAAGCAATTGGTGACGATCCGCAGCGAAAAGAGAAGATCATTAATCGGATTGCTATGGAAGGTTTTGGAAAACCTGAAGACGTGGGAAATGCCGCAGTTTTTCTCTCCTCTCCAGCAGCACGTTATATCACCGGGGTTTTATTGCCTATTGATGGTGGGGCGACTGTTAATTTTTGACCTAAGGTCAAATTGAACATAAACAAGTATTTTTTTAATGAAAAACATGAAAGCAATTATATTGCATGAACCAGGCCGGTTCGAATATATTACGAAAGAAAAGCCATCAGATCTTAAACCTGATGATGTATTGTTGAAGATAAAGAAAGTGTCGATTTGCGGTACCGACCTCCATGCATACAAAGGTAAGCAACCTTTTTTTACTTATCCACGTATTTTGGGGCATGAAGTATCTGCCGAAATTGTTGCAGTAGGAAGTGAAGTGAAAAGGCTTAAAATTGGAGATAAGTGCACAGTTGAGCCTTATCGTAATCTGGTAGAAGATCAGGCAGTGCGCAAGGGTAAAACAAATTGTGGGAGCACCTTAACCGTATTGGGCGTTCATGAAGATGGTGCAATGCAGGAATACATCACGTATAAAGCCACTAATGTACATCTTACAGAGGGGCTTGATGACGATCAGATTTCCTTGGTCGAACCTCTGGCGATTGGTGCGCATGCTGTAGACCGCGCTCAGATCTTGCACGATGACACAGTTTTGGTGATCGGTGCCGGCCCTATCGGATTGGGTGTTGCTGCTATTGCGCGCTTGGCGGGTGTGAAAGTTGCGGTTGTGGATTTGTTACAAGGTAGGCTGGATTTTATTAAGCATAAATTTCCTGAAGTAGAAACCATCTTATTGTCAGATACCATAGAAATGGATATCAGGGATGCCTTTAACGGAGAATTGCCTACCATGCTGTTTGATGCAACGGGTAGTAAAGTATCTATGGAAAATTCGTTTAACCTCGTTGCGCAAGGAGGAACTATTGTTTTTGTAGGATTATTTGTTGGATCTGTTACTTTTGATGATCCTAATTTTCATCGGAAAGAAATTACATTAAAAGCAAGCCGTTCTGCCCGGGCTCAAGACTTTAAGAAAGTAATCCAGTTGATACAAGCGGGACTTATTGATACGGATGGATACATTACCCACCGGATTCCTTTCGATCATCTTATTGATGACTTTGAAACGTTGTATCAACCAGACCAAAATCTGATTAAGGCTGTTATCGATTTTTAATTTAGAAAATTATAAATGCTGACGAAGAAAACTAGGTCGTTATAATAAATGACAGAATGAACTAGCCTTATTAATAACTCAAAAAAATGTTTTATATATACTTTTTGTTTCAAAATTATTTAAAAATATAATATCCTTAAAGTTATTTTTTAAGATGGTTAGTGTGTGGTGCAGGAGCAATTCTGTGCCACATTTTTGTTTTAGTTGCTGATATGCTCTTATATTCAAAAACACATTATTATTTATTTACATTTTTAGTCCATTAAGACGTATGGTAAATAGCTTGAACAAATTGACCAGAGATATAAGATTTTGCTAGTATTTTATGTTAATATAGTATCAATACTGATTAATAATCCGTCAATCAAAACTATTTATTTAGGTTAATTTTATGATCAGTAGAGAACCAATGATATCACTAAGAATCGAAGCACTTACCGGTAATATGTACTGATGATCGTCATGGACGATGGGAGGTTGGTTTTAAATCAATATGTGTCTTAGGAAAATAGGGTTTATGGTGAACATGAATAAAACTTCGGAAATAGTGATAATTAAAAAATAACAGTTTAAATAAATAGATGATAACGAGATTTGATATCGAAGATAAACGCTTTCCTTTGAATACAGGAGCTGGAAGTGATGCTGTGCATAAAGACCCAATTTATTCTTATGCCGTAACCCGATTAATGGATGACAAAGGCCGTGTGGGTACTGGATTAGCCTTTACTATTGGGGCAGGTAATGAATTAGTATGTCAGGCTGCGGCCTTTTATGCTGAACGCTTAGTGGGCAAAGGGATAGAAGAAACAATGGCCGACTTTGGTCGCATATTCAATGCGCTAAGCAATGAACAGCAGTTTAGATGGTTGGGCCCCCATAAAGGAATTGTGCATTTGGCACTGGCTTCAGTAACCAATGCTTGTTACGATCTATGGGCGAAAACTAGAGGTGTGCCGCTATGGAAATTGTTGACCGATCTGACAGCTAAGGAGATTGTGAATACACTTGATTTATCGTATTTAGAAGATGAATTGACCGCTCAGCAAGCGATTGCTTTGCTAGAAACGAATTTGGTCACGAAGGATAGCCGTATGGGTATCATTGATAGTGGCTATACGGGATACGATACTTCAGTGGGCTGGTTTAACTACTCGGATGAGCAAGTGCGGGAGAATTGCCGTAGGGCTTTAGATAATGGTTTTAGTGCGATGAAGCTGAAGGTTGGAAGTACTGACCCGCTCCGTGATATTAAACGTGCTCATATTGTAAGGGAGGTAGCCGGCGATGCCGCTACAGTTATGTTGGACGCAAATCAGCAATGGACACTTCCGCAGGCACTGTCGATCTGTGATGAACTGAAAGCGATGAATCCCTATTGGATTGAAGAGCCTACACATCCAGATGATATTTTAGCACATAAAACATTAACAGATGCAATAGCGCCAATTAAGGTTGCAATGGGTGAACATGTCCCCAATCGTATTGTATTTAAGAATTATCTACAGCTAAATGCCGCTGGATTTGTGCAGGTCGATGCTGTCAGGGTAGGTGGTGTTAGTGAATTTATCAGTGTAAGTTTATTATGTCGAAAATATAATATTCCGGTAGTGCCACATGTGGGCGATATGGGACAATTACATCAGCATCTGGTGCTTTTTAATCATATTTCCATGGGGCATGAAGCATTATTCTTAGAACATATTCCGCATTTAAAATCCCATTTTGTACATCCTGTACAGATTGAAGGAGGCGTGTATAAAACTCCTATGGAAGTAGGAAGTAGTTGTGATTTACTTTAATTAATAATTTGATGTTAGGATCGTTAGACTTAAGTATTGCCATCATTTATATACTACTCATCTTAGCGGTAGGGATATGGGCAGGGGTGAGTCAGAAACTCGAAAATAAAGGTTCTGCCAGTGACTATTTTTTAGCGGGCAAATCGTTGAAATGGCCGGCAATAGGACTTGCTCTTTTTGCAACAAATATATCAACGGTCCATTTAGTTAGTTTGGCACAGAGCGGATTTGATACCGGGTTGTTGAATGGTAATTTTGAATGGATGGCAGCTTTTACCCTTATCCTGCTTGCTTTGTTTTTTGTACCGTTTTATCTGAAGTCAGGTGTTTCAACTTTACCTGATTTCTTGGAACGTAGGTATGATAAAGCAAGTCGTGAATGGCTGACGATGATATCCATTGTATCGGCAATTGTGATTCATATCGCATTTTCGATGTTGGCAGGGGGGATTGTACTTAAAACACTTTTTGGTTTTGATATGTATTTGAGTATTACCGTTATCTGTATTATCACGGGCATCTATACGATACTCGGAGGTTTACGGGCCGTGGTTATAACGGAATCTATCCAGACTATTGTTCTTTTGGCTGGTGCTTTTATTATCAGTTTTGCTGCTTACGATAAGATGGGCGGATGGATTTCGATGAAGGATGTTTTGGTTGATGAAGGTCAGCTTGAACGATTATCGATGTTGCATCCCCATGGGGACAGTAGTGGTATGCCATGGTATGCCGTGATCTTAGGTTACCCCATTTTAGGTATCTGGTACTGGTGTGCGGATCAGACGATTGTGCAGCGGGTACTCGGTGCTAAGGATGAAAATCATGGCCGCGTAGGTGCACTTTTTTGTGGGTTTATTAAAATCTTGCCGGTTTTTATTTTTGTTCTTCCTGGATTATTTGCCTACACTTTATTTAAAACGGGGCAGTTGGATCTGACAAGCTTAGGTGTTGACGTTGCCGGAAATGTAAATTCAAAAGGTATCTATACGTTGATGATTACACAATTGTTGCCATCTGGTTTGATCGGGGTATTGGTCGCAGCTTTGCTATCGGGTTTAATGAGTCAGATATCAGGTGCACTCAATTCTATTTCCACTATGGTCAGCTATGATATCTATAAGCAGAAGAGACCACATGCAACAGATAAGCAGCTTATAACTGCAGGTAAAATCTCGGCAGTAGTAGCTATGGCTTTTTCTTTAGCTCTTCTTCCTTTGTTAGATAAATACGAAAGTATATTTAATGGAATCAACGATGTAATTGCACATATCGCACCGCCGATAACATGTGTATTTCTTTTAGGAATCTTTTGGAAGAAGGCTTCTGCGGCATCTTCGAAATGGACACTATGGATCGGTTCTGCATTGGGTGTGATTGTCTTTATCGCGAATAAGCTTTTACCAGGAACATGGATAGGCCAGATCCCCTTTATGGTGATGGCCTTTTACCTGTTTATAATCTGTGTGTTGATACAAATCATATTTTCTTATCGTTTTCCTGTGCAACATACAGCCGAAAGTAAGGAATTATACTGGAAAAATCCACTGGAACCTCTTAAGGGAAAAGCTTGGAAAGGTATTGGAAATTATAGGGTATTATCGGGACTATTGTTATTAATTGTTGTGGTATTATATGGAATATTTAAATAAAAAGGTATTACTTCGATTTGTAATCGGGTTAGTGATGGTTTCATTAATCTTCGTCGGATGTAAAGATAACGGTTCACTTCAAAAGGTGAAACGGTATGCATCTGTCACTGGGCTTAAAGAGGAGAAAATAGAGGAGTATAAAAAGCTTCATGCAGCGGCATGGCCTAGTGTGTTAAAAATGATAAAAGAATGTAATATTCAGAATTACTCCATTTACTTAAAAAAAATAGACGGGAAAAACTATCTCTTTAGTTATTTTGAATATGTAGGTGATAATTTTGAATTGGATATGAAGAAAATGGGAGATGATCCGGAGACACAGCGCTGGTGGAAAGAGACGGATCCCTGTCAGATTCCGTTACCGGATGCTGCAGCAAAGGGTGCAACTTGGTCAGATATGGAAGAGGTTTTCCACACGGATTAAAATGCATATTGTATCTTAGAATTTTCGCTATCGAAAAATTTATTTGATTTTAATTTCGTTTATGTAAACGAAATCATATAATATATCATTAAACAGAGTGTCATGTGCTCATTTTTACCAATTAAAACCGACACTCATAACTAATAATTGCAATGAATAATACAAAGCAACTTGCTGCTTGTTTACTAATTTTTTGTATTGGTATTTCGACTTTGAAAGCCCAGGATGCAAAAAGGAATAAAATTTGGTATGAAAGTCCGGCTAATGCACTTGTTAAAGATGCGGCAAATGGATGGGAAAGTGATCCCGAATGGCTGAAAGCATTGCCTGTAGGTAATGGTTCACTTGGAGCTATGGTATTTGGCGATGTTAACCATGAACGTATACAGCTTAACGAGATGACGTTATGGAGCGGTAGTATGGATGATGGCGATAATCCTGATGCACCGAACGCACTCAACAAAATTAGGCAATTGCTCTTTGAAGGAAAATACAAAGAAGCGACAGCGCTAACGAATAAAACACAGATAACGAAGGGTAAGGGATCTGGATCCGGAAATGGGGCAAACGTGCCTTTTGGTTGTTTTCAGACATTAGGTGATCTGCGGTTAGATTTTGGATCGGATAAACCATATCAAAACTACTATCGCGAACTGGATCTGATGAGCGGAATAACGCGGTCAACTTTTATTCAGAATGGCGTCAAGTTTACGAGGGAAGTGTTTGCTAGTCATCCGGATCAGGCTATTGTCATTCGTTTGACTGCGGATCGTCCCGGAGCAATTCAGGTTGCTCTGAACCTGGATCGACCGGAAAGGTTCGAGACACTTGTGGTTGACAATAGGCTGCAGATGTCAGGAACGATGGACAACGGTAGAGGAGGAGATGGAATGAAATATATTGCGCAGGTCACTCCGGTGCTGGAAGGCGGAAAAATTAGTGCATTAGGTAAAGCGATCCAGATTACTGGGGCAAATGCATTGACTCTGATTGTGACGGCTAAGACAAATTATAAGCAGGAATATCCAACATTTGTTAATCCAAATTTTGAAAAAGAGCATGCTCAAATCGTGGCTAAGATTGTGTCTAAAAAATATCCGCTTCTGAAAAAGAGACATACAGAAGATTTCTCGTCTTATATGGACCGAGTGGACTTTCGATTAGGAAATGTAAAGAATGATCAAGCAACAAACACCTTGATGGCTAGTAATGTGCAATCTGGGAATGAACAGGTTTTGTATCCATTATATTTTCAGTATGGTCGATATCTCCTGTTGTCATCATCACGAGATGGTGGATTACCGGCAAATCTGCAAGGAATCTGGGCTAATAAAATACAGACTCCGTGGAATGGTGACTACCATACGGATATCAATGTTCAGATGAATTATTGGCCGGCGGAAGTGGCAAACTTATCGGAATCGCATCGACCATTGATGGACCTGATTGCTTCTTTAGTGGCCCCGGGTCAAAAGACTGCAAAAACACAATATCAAATGTCGGGTTGGGCCCTGCACCCGATCACAAATGTATGGGGGTATACTTCTCCTGGAGAAAGTGCGAGCTGGGGCATGCACATTGGTGGTGGCGCCTGGATAGCGCAACATATTTGGGAACATTATGCTTTTACAAAGGATAAAGCTTTTTTAACCAAAGCTTATCCGATCTTAAAAGAGGCTTGTCTATTTTATTTGGACTGGTTGGTCGCTGACCCTAAAACTGGCTTTTTAGTTTCTGGTCCTTCTCCATCTCCTGAAAATTCATTTAAAGCTCCTGACGGTTCTGTGGCACAGATCAGTATGGGCCCATCACATGATCAACAGGTTATTTTTAACCTTTTTGAAAATACGCTTAAATCAGCTGCGATTTTGGGAGGTGAGCAAGATGCTTTTGTGAAAAAAGTACAGGTGGCTAAAGGGAAATTGGCAAGACCAACTATAGGAAGCGATGGCAGGTTAATGGAATGGGCACATGAATTTGAGGAAGTTGAACCTGCTCACAGGCATTTGTCACATCTATTTGCCTTTTATCCGGGTAACGAAATAACGGTGAATAAAACACCGGAGCTAGCTAAGGCGGTACAGAAATCTTTAGAAAAACGGGGTGATGATGGTGTGGGATGGACCTACGCATGGAAAATTGCACTGTGGGCAAGGTTGCATAATGGTGATCGTGCATTGACGATGTTGAATAAGCAGTTGAGGCCAACTGGAGATATGAATACAAAATATGATGGTGGTGGTGGAACATATTATAATATGTTTGACGCTTGTCCTCCTTTTCAGATTGATGGTAATTTTGGTGTGATCGCAGGAATGGCTGAAATGCTTTTGCAAAGTCATGAAGATTTTATAGAATTGTTACCCGCATTGCCGCAAGGCTGGAGTGACGGTGAAGTATCAGGTTTAAAGGCTCGAGGAGCTGTCGAAGTGGATATGAATTGGCAAGGAGGTAAATTGAAGTCTGCTTTTGTCAAAGCAAAATACGCTACTACCTGTAAAGTAAAATATAAGGGTCGTGTAGTTGAAGTCAAACTGACTCCTGGAAAAAGCGTTAATTTACAGAAATTGCTATAGTCGTGATCACGGTACTGGCATAAAGTTGACAAGAAAAAGCTTATGGGCTTTTAATAATAAATAGCTATAAAAAGATCGAGTTCAATGAAAGAATTGAAGGATAAAGTAATCTTGATTACCGGCGGAACAGCGGGGATTGGATTGGCCTGCACACAAGCGTATGTTGCTGCGGGGGCGTATGTCGCTGTCATCGGATTGGACGAGCTGAGTGTTGCGGAAACGATAAAAACAATAGGTGGTGAGCATCTGGGGATTTGCTGTGATGTGTCTCAAGATCAGGATGTACGGGAGAGTGTAGAAAAGATAATAGCTCGTTTTGGAAAGCTAGATGCTATTCATAACAATGCCGGATTGGGTTCCCCATCAAAACCTTTGCATACAACAACAGATGATGAGTGGGATCTCTTGATGAATGTGAATATCAAGAGTATCTTGTTGACGACACGTCATGGTTATCCTCATTTAAAAGCGTCGAAAGGCTGTATCATACATACAGGGAGTTTGGTGGGAGAGATCGGACAGGAAAATCATGCGGCTTATTCGGCGACAAAAGGTGCCATAAATGCGCTTACTAAATCAATGGCGCTGGACTATGCAAAAGATGGAGTAAGGGTTAATACTGTGCTTCCTGCAGCAGTAATGACGCCAATGCTTAAGACATGGGCTCAGGAGCAGGCCGATCCCGATAAGGTCTTTGATTTTTTGAAAGATATTCATGCATTGGGCTACTGTCCTGATGGTGATGTGATCGCTGATGCCTGCGTATTTCTATTGTCTGATAAAGCACGCTTTATTACGGGAGTTAATTTACCGGTGAGCGGTGGTGCAGAGCTGGGTTACAGAAGAAATGTGTAGCGTGTACTTAATCTTATTAATGAAGCAGGAAATAGAGATAGCCTTGGGGTTTCAAATTGAAACTCTGGCTCGGAAAATAAAGGTTGATGCTATCTATTGGTGCGTTAAGAATCGTCGATTACATATTTATTTTTTGGAATGATAGTATTATTGAATTAAAATCAATAAAAAGTTTTTATATTTTCAGTGTGGTATTAAAAAAAAGGAAAGTTCATCTACCGGATCGGTGAACTTTCCTTTTTTTTTACATGTTTTTGAGCATTTTGTCTATTGTCTATACCGCTGTCTGCTAGCTAAATTTGTGATTGTGTTAAATACACGATGTTGAATAAGGAATAAGCAAAAACTATGATAACAATTAAAAATTTTCTTCGCTATGGTCTGCTTTTAAATGGCTTGACCTTTGGTGCTGTTGGTTATGCGCAGGAGAAACTGGATCTTTCCGGCAAATGGTCGGTTGCATTGGATTCTTTGGATATTGGCGAGAAGCAGGGGTGGCCGACACAATATTTTAAGCAGTCCATGCTTTTACCGGGTACGACTGATGATGCTGGTTTGGGAACTGCAAATACGCTAAAGCCCGCTCTTCAAAAACCACAAGTGTCACACTTGACACGTAAACATGCGTATCTAGGTTCTGCCTGGTATAGTAAAGCTATCACTATACCCACGGCTTGGGACAAGAAGAGGGTGATCTTAAAACTGGAAAGAACAATCTGGAAAACAAATGTCTGGGTAGATGGTCAAAAGGTAGAATTGGAGGAAAATAGTATAATTGCCCCTCATTTTTATGATATAACACCTTATTTAAAGGCGGGAAAAGAGCAACAGATTACAATCAGAGTGGACAACCGTAAGCTTTTTGATATCAGTACTGATAATATGGGACATGCTTATACCGATCATACACAGATTATCTGGAATGGTGTTATCGGTGAAATTAGTCTGCAGGCATTAGATCAGGTTAACCTTTCCGATATACAGGTTTTTCCTGATTTAGTTCGAAAAATAGTTCGCGTAAAGGTTAAGGCACATAATTTTGATAGTAAGGCAATTAAGGGGACCCTTAATGTGCAGATTGGACAGCAAGCTAAAAATGAAATATACCCGAACAAGGAACTTGTTTTGAATCCCGGTGTAACAGAACTGGAATACGAATATCCGATTGCAGGTGATGTAAAAACCTGGAGTGAGTTTACTCCTGATCTATATACTTGCGAGGTATTCTTGAAAACCAAAAAACATCAATCTAAGGAAAATGTGCGTTTTGGTATGCGCGAATTTGCATCAAGGGGCAATGCTTTTGAATTGAATGGCATGCCTGTTTTCCTGCGCGGTACTTTAGAATGTAATATTTTTCCTTTAACCGGACATCCTCCGATGGATAAAGCGGGATGGGAGAAAGTTTTTATGACGGCAAAGGAATGGGGTTTGAACCACATCAGATTTCATTCTTGGTGCCCACCTAAGGCAGCATTTGATGTTGCGGATGAAATCGGGATGTACTTGCAGGTAGAGCTTCCGGTATGGTCTTTAACGATTGGACAAGATGCGCCTACTACAGCATTCCTGTATCAGGAAGCAAGCCGTATGATTCGTGAATATGGTAATCATCCTTCTTTTATGATGTGGAGTATGGGTAATGAGTTGCAGGGTGATATGAAAACCTTAAATAAGTTGGTCGATTCATTGAAATCGGTTGATAAAAGGCATCTGTATGCTAATACATCTTACACGTTTGAAAGTGGACATGGAGATCGACCTGAATATAATGACGATTTTCTGATTACCCAATATACGAAAGATGGTTGGGTAAGGGGACAGGGTGTATTTAATTCGAAATCACCGGCATTTAATACAAATTATGAAAAAGCGGTTGCGAATTTTCAAGTTCCAATTGTAACCCATGAAATCGGTCAATACGCAGTATACCCTAATCTGAAAGAGATTGATAAATATACGGGTGTATTGGAACCAATCAATTTTAAGGCGGTAAAAAAGGATCTGGAAAAGAAAGGGATGTTGGGGCAAGCCGATTCTTTTACGTCTGCTTCAGGAAAACTAGCAGCAATACTGTATAAAGAAGAAATTGAAAGAGCGCTTAAAACGGGTGGAATCAGTGGTTTTCAATTGTTGGATCTGCATGATTTTCCTGGCCAGGGAACGGCTTTGGTTGGATTGCTTGATGCTTTCTGGGATAGTAAGGGTGTGATTGATGCGAAGACTTTCAGCCAGTTTAATGCGCCGATTGTTCCTTTACTTCATTTTCCAAAGGCCACGTACACGAACTCAGAGCGATTTGAAGCGCAGATCGCGGTATCAAATTATGGTGGCAAAATACTTAAAAACCAGGAAATCGTATGGCGCATCAAAGACGGAGAAAAAGTTTTAAAAAGCGGAACAGTTGTTGGTAATCTTTCCAATGGATACAATGCGGGCATTGGACAGTTGCAGTTTGATTTGGGAGAAGTACCGACGGCATCAAAATTGTCTGTGGAAGTTGATCTAAAAGGTACTACA
Organism: Sphingobacterium sp. MYb388; assembly: GCF_037479535.1. NCBI lineage: Bacteria > Pseudomonadati > Bacteroidota > Sphingobacteriia > Sphingobacteriales > Sphingobacteriaceae > Sphingobacterium > Sphingobacterium sp. MYb388. Next base: position 880,850 of record NZ_JBBGYV010000002.1, read on the forward strand.
TATACCAATAAATGGGATATCTGGGTATATCCTGCATCAGAAAAAGTTTCATATGGTGATGTGCATTACACAAGAGATGTGAATGAAGCATTTGTACTGCTGAATCAGGGTAAGAAGGTCTTATTGAATCCGGATTGGAAAAAGATAAAAGGACTGGAAGGAAAATTTGTACCTGTATTCTGGAGCCCGGTTCATTTTCCTAAACAGGCGGGAACAATGGGAATGTTGGTCGATCCTAATCATGCGATGTTTAAAAAATTTCCAACAGACTTGCATACCAACTGGCAATGGTGGGATCTGAATATCAATTCCACAACAATTATCGTTGATTCATTGTCAGGTGGTCAATCAGTGATTCAGATGGTGGATAACTTTGCTAATAACCGTAAATTGGCATTGGCTTATGAAGCGAAAGTTGGTCAGGGTAAATTAATGTTGGTTTCAATAGATCTTGCTCAAAAATTGGATGAACGTTTTGTAGCAAAGCAATTGTTGATCTCTACGCTGGATTATATGAATAGCAATCAATTTAATCCAACAGCCATTCAAAATCCGGAGCAGATTAAAGCATTGATGATTAAAACAGATAAAGAACAATTGAAAACAGATCCCAAGAGTATTTATTAAAAAAAGGCTATAGAGGGGGAAAATAGATCGTACTATTTTTCTGACTTTTAGTCCATGAATAAAATCTATTTTAAATATAATTTTAAAAACGATCAAGTAGCATTTCTACTTGATCGTTTTTTTTGATTTCCTTATTTACTATCGAGCAGTTGGAATTTCGTTCTTTTCTCTAAACCTATTCCTCATTAGTAATGAGCTGTTTTTACATCGTTTTAATTCTTTCTTACATTTTTACGAACCTATACTCTTTTATTTTTGCTTTGAACCAAATATCAAATCAATAATGAAAGTAAATTTAATAACATGTTGTCTCTGGGCAACTCGGCTGTCTGTCCCGAAATGGCATCAAATAGCCTTACTTAATGCTTTTTGTGCCATAACAATTAGTGTTCAAGCACAAAATAATATATCGGTTCAAGGGGTAGTACGTAATGAACAAGGTGTTGTTATGGAAGGAGTGAGCGTTAGGGCAAAAGGAACTGCAATCGGAACACAAACGGATATAAATGGTGCTTTTAAGCTAAACGTACCAAATCAAGAAACGATTCTACAATTTTCTTATATTAATTACATCAAGCTGGAGATAGCTGTTGGTAAAGAAACCCAATTTACAGTTACATTATCTTCTGAGAATAATATGATTGATGAGGTTGTAGTTGTTGGCTTTGGGCAGCAAAAACGAACTAATTTGACTGGATCGGTGGCTGTTGTAGATAAAAAATCATTGGAAAATAGACCTGTTAAGAATGCACTGCAGGCACTGCAGGGCCTTGCTCCAGGATTGAATATTTCTCAAAATAACGGTTCTCTGGAAAGTAACCCCTCTTTAAATATTCGCGGAAGTGGTACAATAGGACAATCGTCATCAGCTCCTTTAGTTTTAATAGACGGAGCGGAGGGATCATTGACTGCTTTAAATCCACAAGATATCGAAACTGTCACTGTCCTTAAGGATGCGAGTACCGCTTCCATCTATGGGTCTAGAGCGGCGTTTGGTGTTATACTTGTAACAACTAAGTCTGGCCAAAAAGGGAGTCGCCCTGTAGCTTCTTACAATAATAGTTTACGGATAAGTACGCCTGCATTAACATTGAAAACGATGGACTCTTATTCATTTGCAAATTATTTTAATCAAGCACAAGTCAACGGAAACGGCGCCCCCCATTTTGACCAAGAACATCTGGAACGAATCAAGCAATTTCAAGAAGGTAAAATTAGTACGAGTATTATTCCTAATCCTACCAATCCTGCACAATGGGCCGATGGATATATGAAGGGCAATGATAATGTGGATTACTTTGATCTGATGTATAAAGATCAATCTTTTGGACATGAGCATAACCTAAGTCTTGCGGGAGGTAGCGATAAGACAACCTATTACGTCTCTGCCAATTTATTGGATCAACAGGGTTTAATGGCGCTTAATACGGATGTCTATAAGCGATATTCGATGTCAGCAAGGATAAATTCGCAAATATCCAGTAAACTAAACTTAAATTATATAGGAAGACTTGTTCGTGAAGATTTTAAAAAGCCAACGGATCTTAATAATTCTTTTTATGACAATCTAGGCCGTCAGGGCTGGCCTACATTACCTTATAAGGATCCAAATGGATTTCTTTATAATTCACCCTCACCGGTAATGGGGATGTTAGAAGGGGGAGATTATAAGACCGTTAAAGATATCAATACACAACAGGTGCAACTTGTTTTCGAACCCCTTAAAGACTGGAAAACCTACGGGACTGCAACTTACAGGATTACGAGCCGTTTTGATAATACTTTTTCAAACCAACTTTATAACCATGATGTCGCAGGAAATCCGATTCTTTATAAAAATTCTTCTTATGTAGCGGAATACGCTTATAAAGAAAACTATTATAATATCAATGCCTACACTGAGTTGACCCGTAATTGGAACCTGCATAACTTTAAAGGAATGGCTGGTTTCCAAATCGAAAGCGCAGCTTATCGTGACCTAAATGCTTCTCGAGATGGTATCATGATTATTGGACAACCTGTCATTGATTTGACTTCAGGCACAGATCCAAGTGGACAGCCAAAGGCACCTACAGTATCTGGTCAGTATCAGGATTGGGCATCGGCCGGATTTTTTAGCCGGTTTAATTATGATTATGATTCTAAGTATTTACTGGAAGCGAGTATGCGTTATGATGGATCTTCTCGATTCAGAGCAGACAGCAGATGGGGATTCTTTCCATCATTTTCTGCAGGCTGGAATCTTGCTAAGGAGAGTTTTATGGAGAATACAAGATCATACATCGATATGATCAAACTTAGGGCCTCATACGGTGAACTAGGAAATCAAAATACCAATGTTTGGTACCCAACTTATGTTGTAATGCCCGTCGGTATTGCATCCGGAAGTTGGCTTCTTAATAATCAGCGTCCAAATACGGCATCTGCAGCAGGATTGGTGAGTGCAAATCTGACATGGGAAACGGTTAAAACGTTAAATATGGGAGTTGATTTTGCTTTATTAAGCAATCGGTTATTTGGCTCATTTGATGTTTTCCAGAGAAAAACATTGAATATGGTGGGACCAGCACCACAACTGTCCAATACTTTGGGTACTGCGGTGCCTCAAGCGAATAATACAGATTTAAAAACGAATGGATTTGAATTAACATTAGGATGGAGGGACAAAATTGCGGACAATTTTGGATATAATGTTAAGTTTTTACTGTCGGATTATACTTCTACGGTTACAAGGTATCCAAATCTAACTGGTTCATTTAACGGAGGCTATAGAGAAGGGCAGAAGTTGGGTGAAATATGGGGATATGAAACCATAGGGATTGCCAAGTCTAAGGAAGAAATGGAAAGTCATTTAAATAGCTTACCTAACGGCGGACAGTCTGTCATTGGAAGTCAATGGGAAGCCGGTGATATCATGTACAAAGATTTGAACAATGATGGTAAAATTGATTTTGGGTCTTGGACAGAATCGGAGCCTGGGGATCGTAAAGTAATCGGAAATAGTACACCGAGATATGCCTTTGGGTTCAATTTTGGGGCTGATTATAAAAATTTCGATTTCAGTATGTTCTTACAGGGAGTAATCAAACGTGATGTATGGCAACCGGGTTATTATTTTTGGGGTGCCACCTCTAATATTTGGGCATCTACAGGGTTAACCCAACATATGGATTATTTTAGAACTGGAGATAATATGTTTGGTGAAAACCTTGATGCTTACTATGCGCGTCCAATATTTGGTACGAATAAAAATCAGGAGGTTCAAACACGGTACCTACAGAATGCAGCTTATATCCGACTTAAAAATATTCAGATCGGTTATACGGTTAATGCTGATGTGCTGAAGAAAATCGGTATTTCAAAGGGAAGGATATATTTGTCTGGTGAAAATTTATGGCAAAAATCAAATGTCGCGACAATGTTTGATCCTGAAACCATAGATGGAGGTTCCAGTGGTACGGTTTACCCACTTACCAAAATGTGGGCAGCAGGGTTAAGTCTTACATTTTAATTCAAAAAAACATGAAATTACTAAAATATCTTACTTTAGTGCTACCGCTTTGGATGGTAGCAGGATGCAATGATTATCTCGATATTACACCCCCTTCGCAGATAATCCCAGAAAAATATCTTAATGAAGAATCGCAATTAGCAAGTTATGCTATAGGCCAATATCCTAATATTCTTCCATCACACTCCGGTTGGGGTTTCGGCACATTTGGAATTGATGCTGGAACGGATAATATGATATCTCCAGATATAAACAAGCGATATCTTCCCGGTGAATGGAGAGTGGATACTGAGGGTGGTGCTTGGGAGTTTTCGAACATTTATCAGATGAACTTTTTCCTGAACAGCGTCTTACCAAAATGGAAGGCTAAAACAATAGTGGGAAATCAACAAAATATTGAACATTACATTGGTGAGATCTATTTTTTACGTGCATATATCTATTTTCAGAAATTACAGGAATTAGGTGATTTTCCGATTATTAGAAATGCAATGAATGATAAAGATCCACAAATTTTGATCGAAGCAGCAAAGCGAGATCCACGCACCGAAGTTGCCCGGTTTATCATCTCGGATCTAGATTCGGCAATTACATTATTGAAAAGCACATCAATAGATGGTGCGAAGCAACGTATCTCTAAAAATGTGGCGTTATTATTGAAATCTCGAGTTGCTTTAAATGAAGGAACTTGGTTGAAATATTTCAAAGGAACGGCATTTGTTCCTGATGGTGCTGATTGGCCAGGAAAAACGAAAGCGTATACGCAAACATATACTTATCCAACAGGAAGCATCGATGGTGAAATTAACTATTTTCTTTCTCTAGCTATGGATGCCTCTAAGCAGGTGGCAGATCAAATCGATCTGGTGCCCAACACTGGAATTATTGAATCACCAAATAACGAAAACCCTTACTTTTCGATGTTTGGAGCAGTAAATATGGCAGGATATAGTGAAGTTCTTTTATGGAGACAGTACAGTGAAAGTCTTGTAACACATAATGTTCCTGTGTATGCGCAACTTGGTAACTATGCGGTTGGTTTAACGCGGAGCTTGGTGGAAAGTTTCCTTATGAAAAATGGATTACCCATATATGCTGCAGGATCTGGATACCATGGCGACGATTATATTGCCGATATCCGGAAGGAGAGAGATGGTAGATTGAACCTGTTTTTAAAAGAACCAGGACAAAAAAATGTTCTTTTAAATCTGGGGGCAGGAACGCATGGTACACCCATTGAACCTTATCCAAGTATCGGCGAAACGACAGCAGAACGACGTTATATTTCTGGTTATACTATTCGAAAAGGCATTTCATATGATGGCAAACAGACGAATAATGGTATGGGATTTACTGGAAGTATTACTTTCCGTGCAACCGAAGCTTACCTCAATTACATAGAAGCATCTTATGAAAAAAATGGTAGCATCGATGCGACTGCAAGAAACTATTGGCAAAAGATCCGTCAACGGGCAATGGTTGATGTAGATTTTGAGAAAACAATAGCGGCAACTCAGATGGGATTGGAGGTAAAGGATTGGGGTGCTTATTCTGCTGGAAATCTGATTTCTCCGACCTTATATAATATCAGAAGAGAACGAAGAAATGAATTGATGGCTGAAGGATTACGCTTGATGGATTTAAAGCGCTGGCGCTCGATGGATCAATTGGTTAGCAAAGCTGATCATTTTGAAGGTTTCAAAATATGGGGACCTATGAAGAGTTGGTATAAACCAGAGCAACTCGTTTACGGTGCCGATGAACCAAAGGCTATTGTATCTGACCCGAGTTTGGGTATGTATCTTCGTCCTCATGAAATTCGCCGGAATATGCTTTCTTATAACGGAGTACGGTTTACTTTAGCGCACTATTTGTCACCAATCGCGGTACAGCATTTTCAACTTGCCTCAACAGATGGTTCGGTAGCGAATTCAGTTATTTACCAGAATCCTGGCTGGCCAACAGCAGCAGGGCTTGGAGCAAAATAGATCAATTTCCGGTTGTTAATCTGCTATTTCCATTTTATTGTATAAATAAAATGGAAATAGCAGATTTTTTTTTGAACTATTGTATAACGATTATGCGACGAATTGCTTCCTTGTGTCTGATGTTTAAGTTTAAAATGGTAATATAGGCTTAGTATACGTTAATTTAGTATTCATCTTTTCCAGTAGTACAAAGTAAATTGCACATTGAATAATGCTCAGTACTATTATTCAAAATCTAAATAACTATGTTAATCAAATTATTAGAATTATGAATAAATCTATCCTATTGACATCTATGTTAGGGTTTGCCTCTATATATGGTCATGCGCAAGTGAATAGTAAGAAAATACCTGTTAAGAATACGTACGAAATTAAGAGTACCGATAGTCCTGAAGATATATTAAGGAAAGCCGTTCATGTTGTGCCTACAGCAAATCAATACCAGGCTTTAAAAAATGAATTTATTGCTTTTATCCATGTTGGTCCCAATACATTTACTAAAATGGAATGGGGAAATGGTATGGAAGACCCGAAGATCTTTGATCTCAAAAATCTGGACACCGACCAATGGTGCGAGGCAATGAAAGCCGCGGGTATGAAAAAAGTAATCATTACGGTGAAGCATCACGATGGTTTTGTGCTTTGGCAAAGTAGGTATACGAAACATGGTATTATGTCTACTGGATTCAGAGAAGGAAAAGGTGATATCTTGAAAGATTTAACAGCTTCCTGTAAGAAGTATGGATTAAAACTGGGGGTATATTTATCTCCAGCAGATCTTTTTCAAATTGAAAGTCCTGAAGGGCTTTATGGTAATTTAAGCGAATACACGCAACGAACAATTCCCCGTGAAGTAGAAGGAAGACCATTTAAAAATAAAACAAAGTTCAATTTTAAGGTAGACGATTACAACGAATATTTCTTAAACCAACTGTTTGAATTATTGACGGAATATGGTCCGGTACACGAGGTCTGGTTTGATGGTGCACATCCGAAAACAAAGGGTGGACAAAAATACAATTATGATGCGTGGCGTGAATTGATCAAAAAGTTGGCTCCAGAGGCCGTAATTTTTGGAAAAGAAGATATCAGATGGTGCGGAAATGAATCTGGCAATACTAGAAGTACAGAATGGAATGTAATTCCTTATAACGACGATCCCGCAGGGCTTCAGAATTTTCTCGATCTTACAGATGAAGATTTAGGAAGTAGGGCTAAGATTTTAAAAGCTAAATACCTACATTACCAACAGGCTGAAACAAATACTTCAATTCGAGAAGGATGGTTCTATAGAGACGATACGCATCAAAAGGTAAGAAGTACTGATGATGTTTTTGATATTTATGAACGATCGGTTGGCGGTAATTCAACTTTTCTTTTGAATATTCCGCCTAATAGAGATGGTAAATTTTCACCGGAAGATGTTAAGGTGCTGCATGAAGTAGGAAGCCGTATTAAAGAAACTTATGGTCAGAATCTTTTACGTGGAGCGAAAGGAAGCAAAGAAACCTTGGATGACAATATGGAATCTTTTACCGTGTTGTCGGATAAAAATCCGGAACTGATCTACACATTAGCAAAACCGGTGAAAATAAACCGCTTTGTTATTCAGGAAGCTGTAAGTACAAATGGAGAGCGTATTGAAAAGCATGCTTTAGATGCTTGGATTGATGGTCAATGGAAAGAGATCGCGCATGCGACTAATGTGGGCTACAAACGTATTCTCCGTTTCCCTGAAGTGACATCGGATAAGTTTCGTATTCGCATATTGGAAAGCAGGGCAACCCCTATTATCAGTAATGTTGCCGCACATTATGCTCAGGGAAGACCTCCACAATTGGTATTTAATCGAAGTGTAGATGGTATGGTTGCTATTGCTCCTTCGAAAAGCGAGTTTGGATGGAAGCCCCATGGTGAGGATATTCTTAAAAATCTAAACACTAATTTTCAAATTCACTACACGTTAGACGGCAGTAAGCCTACAGCACAGTCTCCCGTATATACGCAGCCGATCGCTGTAAAAGGTGGGCAGATAAAAGCTGTAGCAATTAGTGCTGATAAATTGGTCGGTGCGGTGGCAGAAGAAACAATTGGCATAGCTAAAAAGCAGTGGAAAATTATCGATAATAGCAGTGAGGTTGCTAAACATGATGCGAAGCTGGCTTTCGATGCAGACCCAAAAACGTATTGGCAATCTAATGAAAATGGCGCGGCACAACATATTTCGATCGATCTTGGACAGCAGTATAATTTAACAGCATTTAGTTATACACCACAAAAAGAAAACGGAAAAGGGATGATGGCTAAAGGTGTGATAAAAATTAGTAATGACGGAAAGAATTGGAGTGATGCTGAACGATTTGAATTTGGAAATCTAATTAATGATCCGACAAAGCGCACACATCGATTTTCTAAAAATATTCAAGCACGATACATCACAATTGAATCGACAGAAATAACTGGAGGAGGAAAACTGCTTACTGTAGCGGAACTGGATTTTATTGAATAACCGATTTACATTTAATGTCTATGTTTGAAAAACCAATAAGTATCAAATATACGCTTGATATTTATTGGTTTTTTATCTTAATCTTTTATCTAGACCTAACAGCTGATGATTAAAAATCTATTGTGTATTTGTATAAAAGGGATCCTTATTATGCTGAGCACTATTACGATACTTTTTGCTCAATCTAAGGGTAAAATTTATTGTATTGGACAGGAATTCACGACAGGATTTGCGATGTTTATGCCTGAAAAAAATAGCTTTCCTGCACAGTTATCGACTATGATCGGTCAAGATTATCAAGTCATATTAAATGGGAAGGATGTCGCTGTGAATGCTCCAATACGCATTGAAAATCATATACTAGAAAGTATAAATAATCTTGTCGTCAAGAAAGGTGATTTACTCTTTCTTGATTTGAATCAGGATGCCGATTTTTCCGAAGGTGATGACAAGTTATTGAAAAGTATCACTTCATTAATCAATAAAGGTGCTCGAGTGGTATTGTTGCATACTCCTAATAATTTTGATCCTAAAATTCAATCGTCTAAAGAGCCAGAATTGCAGGCTCTGGCTTTTAAAAGTAATTGTGAAATTGTGGATTTGTCACCTGCTTTATATGGAGGTGATGTCTATCTGGATAAGGAGAAAAGGCTAACGTCTATCGGTGCTAGTCTTGTTGCAAAGCGGTTATATGAGCTTATAAAAACGCCAGTAATCGGATCTTCAAAAATTAAAATTGAAAATGGAAAGCGTGAGTCTTTTTATGGATTTTCTTCTGAAACGTTCGATTTTGAAGGTAAAGAAGCGAGAGTTGTGAAACCTAAAATCGTAGCTAAAGGAAGCCCATGGATATGGCGCGCACGTTTCTGGGGACATGAACCTCAATTGGATATTGCGATGTTGGAGCGAGGATATCATATCGTTTACTGTGATGTATCCGAACTTTTTGGCAATGAGGAGTCACTACAAATCTGGAATAATTTTTATAAATTCTTACAGCAATTCGGACTGAATAAAAAAGCAGTTATGGAAGGTATGAGTCGAGGAGGTATATACATATACAATTGGGCTCTACGTTATCCCGATCGTGTTAGTGCCATTTATGCTGATGCACCGGTGTTAAATTTTAAAAGCTGGCCGGGAGGTAAAGGAACGGGAAAAGGAAGTCCGGAGAATTGGGAAATCTTTAAACAGGATTATAAACTGACAGAACAACAGGCTCTTGATTTTAAAGATGCACCTGTGGATAGAGCATCTGAAATCGGTGCGTTAAAAATTCCGACGATTCATGTTATCGGTGATGTGGATGATATTGTACCGCCTGATGAAAATACGCTTCCTTTTGCTAAAGCTTATATTGCCGCTGGCGGGAAATTGGAAATTATACATAAACCGACAGTGGGTCATCATCCGCACAGTTTAGCTGATCCAACGCCACTGGTAGATTTTCTGCTAAGAGCAGATGGGCGTAAGCTAAACTTTGCAGCTATTGCCGCAGCTGGCTCAGAATATAGGAGTGGAGCGGGTTGGAGTCCAAATATGGGCTGGTGGGGAGAAAATGATGATATTAACCGTATTTTGGACAGTAAGAAACAACACTTGGACATTTTATTTGTCGGTAATTCCATTACACAGGGTATTGGAGGTACAAGGTCACATCTTCCTTATAAACCAGGTTACACTGCATTTGAATCCGTTTTTTCATCATACAAATGGGATTGTGCAGGAATAGCGGGCGACCGAACACAACATGTACTTTGGAGGTTGATCAATGGTAAATATAAGGAGGCTGCTCCTAAAGTTGTTGTCGTAACAATAGGTGTCAATAATTTCTTAGATGGTGATACGGCTGAAGAAATTGTAGCAGGTATCCTTGAAATAAAAAAATGGATACGCACGAATATGAAGAATTCTAAATTGATCTTAACGGGGCCATTGCCTGTAGGCGTGGAAAGTACGGATCCCCGAAGACGAAAATATGAGGATATACACCGTCTTTTAGCGATTCAGGCTAAAGATCAAAGTTGGATCTATGCCCCGCTATCTGATACGTTTATAAAAGCTGACGGTAATTTATCGTTGGATGATTATAGCACTGACGGCATCCATCTTTCTGGAGGGTATACAAAATGGGCGCAAAGTTTGTCAAAAATAATTCAAAAGGCATTAGGTGAATAATTTTTTGAACTCTAATGTTCTATAAAAATATAATTTCTATTAAGGGATAGAATATTAAACAGGACATTTTTTTATAAGGGGAGCCCAATATTTATTGGGCTCCTCTTATTTTTTAAAAACTTCCAATTTTTTCTGTTTATATCATACTAAGGAAGCTTTATATTTAATTAGATTTTTTGAAGTTCTATTTTTTCGCCTGCTTTTAAAGAGATGTTATACGTATCTCCTTCTTTACTGATCATTTTATTAGTTTTTGATTTTAATGGTTGCTCATAGCGTAATCTTAAAGTACCGGTTTGTTCTGCTTTAATGATCAATTTATCAAGTTGACCGTTTGTTTTAGAAGCGCTAATTAAGAAACCACCTTCAGCTCTGAGATCAGTAAAGGAAATGTTTTTCCAACTTATCGGGATTGCTGGGAATAGCTCCACATAACCTTGTTTGCTCTGTAGCAGCAATTCATGGATACCTTGTGCAAATGCAAAATTACCCTCTAATGTAAACGGCCGGTAAGTAAAACCTGAGTATTGTCCACCTTTCTGATCCCCGTTGACATGAAAGGAATTGGTCGAACAAAAGTTGTTTGCAAATTTTTGGAGATTAAGAACTGCCTGTTCCCCCTCTTTTGCACGGGCATGTAAACAAGCCATCCAGCTGAAGGAATAACCAACCCAAGCACGAGTGCCTAATTTTTCTAAATGGCGCATTGATTTTGTGATCTGATCTTTATCTTCTGCTTTATTGATATCCAAAAGACCTAGTGGATAAATCGATAAATAGGGTGACATATGACGATGGGAATGCTCCATAGGAACATCGACCGCAACCATTAATCCTGTTTCGTTTTTTGCATAACCTGGTAGTTGCGTTTCTACAGTTCTCCATGCTTTGGCATCGTTTACTTGTCCGCTAGCTTCGCTTACTTCTGCCGCAGCTTCAAATAGAAAATGGGCAAGAGCGAGATCAAAATTGGTCCAATCTTTAAACCAGGCATTTGTGCTATTATCATTATATTCAGGACTTGCGCTAAGTGGAAGATAACGTTTTCCATTGCGTACCTCTGTAATGTTGCGAAGGTAAGTGGCCGATTCGATAATGTACGGTAATGCTCTTTCCTTAAGAAATTTCTTATCCATACTGTACTTCCATTGCATATAGAAATGGTGTGCGGTCCAAGCGCTTACTGTTGGTGAAAGGGCATATTGAACCCAGCCGCCCATGGGGATTCCACTTAATGTCAGAACGCCGGGAATGTTAAGACCTTCAACACCAAAATACTGTTTGGTGTAAGCTAAATTGGCAGGTCTGATTTTCCATAACCAGTCTGTGAAAGTTTCGGCTTCAGCAAGTCTATTTCCTGTATAGGTGGGCCAATAGCTGAGCTGTGTATTGAGATCATTATGAAAATCTCCTTTCCATGGGGGTAATCCACCATTATCTGCAGTCCAAACTGCTTGAAGTGTAATGGCTGGAGCTCCTTTTCGTGCTGCAGCACCGAGTTTATACATTTCCAAATAGTACTGTCTTTGTAATAAAGCATCAGGTATGTTTATCGCTGATTGCTTCCAGTAGGTATGCCACCAGGAGAGATGAGTTTCTGTAAATTTGTTGGTGGTTTTTGATTGGATCTCTTTATTTAAGTTTGCTTTTTCATTATTGGCTACAGTCCACATACCAATAAGCTTATTGGGCGAGACTTCTTTCCACTCCAATAATACTTCATAAAACCTATTTTCATAGGTCGGCTGGTGAATAAGCTGGCTGTGTGTTGATGTGGTCAACTTCCCTTGTTTATAGCCGAGTCGTGATAGACTTTGTCCATCGACTACGGACACTTCGTTACTATTATCAGAAGCCAACGCATATTGATGTGGAAGTAATTTGGGAAGGGCATTTTGTATATTTTGACCTGTAATCTCAAAATAACCCACTGGTTTATCTGCATGAATAAAGCAAGTAAATGTGTTTCCGTTGTCAAAGCGGACGGTGTTTGTTGCAGTTTTTATATCCAGTACATTGGAGACTACCTTGCCTAAAGAAGCGAGATCAAAAGACATAGCTGCGGCAGGAAGTTTGGTTGGGTAGGGATAATCCCCATAAGGATTGTCACCCCATTTTTGTACTTCGGTATATTGCCCCGAATGAAGTTTTTGCTGTACCCATTTGAAGTCATGTTGTTCAAGTTGAAATGCCTTACGCTCGTCCCATAAATCGGCACGATCTAAAGATAGTCTTAAGGTATTATCTTTTTGCCAGATTAATGCGCCAAGCATACCATTTCCTAAAGGGATGGCTTCGTCCCAACGGGTTGCTAAATGTTCGGATTGAAGATTGTCCTGCTTAGAAGGTTGTGCGTATAGCGGATAGGTTAGCGTAGCTATCGCTATTAATGATAATAAATATGATTTCATTGAAAGCTCTAATGGTTCTTGCCAAAGTTAAAGAATTCACTAAAGTTTGTTTGGATGTTTATTATCAATTATTGATGCAAAGTTAACCTTTTATAATTTATCAACGTGTATTAATACCTGTATTAGGGAATTACATGTCCATTTCTTTACGATATTCCCGTGGACTTTTTCTCATAATAGTTTTAAAGAATTTATTGAAGTTGGTTAGATTTTGATAGCCACTTTGGTAGCAGATTTCAGAAATTGACAGTTGTTTATTCATCAGCAATTTGCACGCATGTCCGATACGCATTTCATTAACAAATTTAGAGAATGATTTTTGGGTATGGCGTTTGAAAAAACGACAAAAGGCATTGGGTGTCATATTAACCAACTCTGCGGCTATTCCTAATGAAACTTCTTCTCGGAAATTTTGCATAACATAAATGTATACATTATTAATGCGATTGGTTTCTTGTTCTCCAAAAGTAGGTTTATAGCCTTCTGAGGCTAAATTTTCGCATTCTTCTGCCTGATGGAGTAATTCAATAAGATTTAGAAATCCTGTGATTCTAGAAAAACTCTTTTTCTGTGCTAGACTTTTGATTAGTTCGGTAGCTTGTTCTAAGGTTTGTCCATGAAATCTCAATCCTCGTTTTGATCTTTTGATGAATTGCTGCATAGCACTAATGGTTGCTTGATCATCTGTAAGTCGTAGTAAGAAATCCGCTGGAAAATAGAGTACGATTGCTCTTGCACGTTCATCATGTTGGGGATTAAGAAAAATATCGTCATTACGCCAGATGTGAGGGATATTTGGTCCCATTAGCACAAGATCTCCAGCACTAAAGCTATCGACATGATTGCCAACGACACGTTTTCCATAACTCTCTAAAATTAGGACGAGTTCACATAACTCATGGAAATGTAAGGGGTTACTCAAAAACTCCTGATCGACCTGCTTGATGAGGATTGTCTTCTCGTTAGGGGGAGACAGTTCAATAAATTGTGCTTTCATAATAGGATATGATGATTAATAATTGTCAAACAAATATAAGTAATAATTTTTCGAATAAAACAATACTGATTATTTTGTCATGTTAAATTATGAAGATGGGTGTAAAAAGTTTTATTTCATGTGTATCAAGTTTTAGTTTGTTGTCTTCAGGAGCGATAACTTTGAGTTCTATGTTCGCGTGTTCGCTTCATATACCTTTATAGTAAATATTTTATGTGTATAATAACCAATTTTTAAAATGAAGATGTTGAAATTAGTAGTGATATTTTTGTTTTTGGCTGTTTCTCATCTCGGTGTTTTGGGACAGGAGTTAGCTTATGAGTTACCAAAGAAAACAAACCAGGTTAAAAGTCCTGTACTATCGCTCAACGGAGAGTGGCAGTTTCAATTTGATAAGCAATCCGATTGGGCACCAATACAAGTACCTGGGGAAGCCGTGATGCAAGGGTATGGAATAGAACATGATAAATCATTTTTTTATAAAAGAAAGTTTACGCTTCCAAAAGACTTTAAAGGGCAAAAGATCGTCTTGCGGTTTGATGGTGTCTATAGTCAAGCGACATTAAGTATTAATGGTAAAGTGATCAGAACGCATAAAGGAGGATTTACACGCTGGGAAACCGATATCACTCCTTATGTTAATTTTGATAAGGAAAATGAAGTTTTTCTGGAAGTTCAAGATAAACTGGATGATATATCTTACGCTTCGGGGTATGCACATCATCCGATTGGAGGGATATTAAGAGATGTTACCCTATTTGCAACTGCTGTAAATAGCATACATGATTTTGGTGTTGAAACAGATTTGGATCAGCATTTTAAAGATGCTGTCTTAAAATTAAATTATACGTTGCAAGAGGCGCAAGGTGTTACTGTTCATTATGCATTATATGATAGTAAGAATAAACTCGTTCCCGAGTCTGAACAACAATTTGTGGTAAACAAAGGTCACAATAGCAATAGTTTTCCAATAGCTAATCCTTTGAAATGGGATGCTGAACATCCTAATCTTTATCGTCTTGATGTTAAAATTAAAAAAGACGGTAATGATACGTATGCGTTTAGTAAAGCGATCGGATTTCGTGAAGTTAAGATTATTGAAGACCAGATGTTTGTGAATGGGAAACCTGTTAAATTAAGAGGGGCTAATCGTCATGATGTTCATCCTACTTTAGGTCGTGTTAGTGTACCTTACTACGATAGTTTGGATGTTAAATTGTTTAAAGATGCTCATATTAATTTTGTAAGAACTTCACATTATCCGCCATCAGAACGATTTGTTGAGTTCTGTAACCGCTATGGAATTTATGTAGAAGTAGAAACAGCTGTTTGTTTTGTTGATACTTATAGACAAAAGAATTATGCACCTGGCTCTACTCAAAATGATGCTAATCATACGGATCAATATCTGAGCCAATGCCGCGAAATGGTCAATACTTTTAGAACACATCCATCGGTTATTATCTGGTCTATTGGAAATGAATCTATCTACGGAAGTAATTTCAGAAAAAGTTGGGATTTGGTTAAAAATGCTGATCAAACCAGGCCTGTTATCTGGAGTTATCCAGGATCGCAATCTAGTGATGCGAAGATTTATGAAATATTAAGTATGCACTATCAGGATGTTAATGGTAATCTGACACAGTTTGGAAAGACAACTAAAGGATATGAAGGACATGGTATACCAGCTTTGTTTGATGAATGGGCACATCCTGCTTGTTACACGTATCAGACCTTACGAGATGATCCGAATATCAGAGAATTTTGGGGAATCTCGATGGATATGATGTGGGGAAGATTATTTCCGACCAAAGGTGGATTGGGTGGTGCAATTTGGGGATATGTAGATGATACCTTTAATATTCCTCAAACCTTGAAAAAAGGTACACCATTTTGGAATGAATTTGCAAAATCTGCAAAGCCGGAAGGATATCAAGGTCATGCTGTAGGATATGGAGAATGGGGTATTGTAGATGTCTGGAGAAGGCCCAAACCTGAATTCTGGTCGACGAAGAAAGCACAGTCTCCTATTCGGATCTTGAACGAAGGAAAGGTTGTGAAAAATTTTGCAGCACAACAGCAAATAAAATTTGATGTATACAATAGATATGATCACACCAATCTTAATGAAGTAAAATTAGCATATACTTATGAAGGACGTACGAAGACAATTGGATTGCCTTCCATTGAACCCCATGCTAAAGGACAATTTGAATTACCGGCGGAAGAATGGAAAGAGGGGAGATCGGTACGCTTAAACTTTATTGATCAGGATGGTCGTGTAGTTGATACTTACGAATACTATTTTGGTGAACGACCTATCGATATGCCTGAAGCTTCACATAAAGGAAAACTTAAACTTGTGGAAAATAAAGAAAATTTTATCATCAAGGGACATAATTTTGAAATACCTATTTCGAAGGAAACAGGGTTGATTGAAGGTGCAACTACTAATGGGAAGGTGTTTATTGAAAAGGGGCCTTTCTTGAATATGGATGTAAACCTGAATCATTTAACGGGCGCAGAGGTTAGAAAAAGCGCGAACAAATATTTGATTTACGATAAAGATTGGAAGGAGACCTCTGTGAAATGTGAAATTAAAGATGGTGTTGCGTTACTTGCTATTGCTGGAACTTATCAAGGATTACAAGTATATTTTGATATTGTGATCAAGTCTGGAGGAGAAATGACGACTAATTACCGTACTGCTGGAGAACCTAACGGCTATCTAAGAGAGGTTGGTATAAAATATTATATGCCAAATGATCTGGACCGTTTGAATTGGAAAAGAGATGGATATTGGAATTACTATCCTGAAGGAGAATTTGCCGGAAATGAAGGGAGTGCTGATCTTTATAAAAGTAAACAGGCTGCATATGGTGAGAAACCTACTCAAGGGTGGGACCAGGATACGCACAATTACTATTACTGGTCGGATAAAGGCGCTAGAAGTGAGCATCCTTTGACCAACAAAGCAAAAAGTATGAAAGAGAATACTTTTTATTATACACTTTCTTCTGGTAAATCAACCCGGGTTTCTGTGATAGCACCAAAGGGTGATGTTGCTTGTCGAATAGACCGTATGGAAGGTGAGCAAGTTATACTGTTTGTCAATAATAAATGGGATTATCCTGAAATCGCATGGGGGAACTATTGCAAAACGTTAGAAGCGTCTCCATGTAACGGTGCTATAACCTTAAGATTTTAATTATAAAATTAACTACATATGTTAACTTGGATTGATCAATTGATTTATGTTCTGTACTTCATTCTTGTGGGTGGATATGGATATTATATCTATAAGAAAAAGGAGACGTCTGGCTCTTTAAGTCATGATTTTTTCCTCGCAGAGGGATCATTAGCATGGTGGGCGATTGGAGCGTCCATCATTGCTTCTAATATATCTGCAGAACAGTTTATTGGGATGTCCGGCTCCGGATTTGCCTTGGGTATTGCAATTGCTTCTTACGAATGGATGGCAGCCCTAGGATTGATCATTGTCGCGATATTCTTCTTGCCCATTTATCTGAGGAACAAGATTTATACGATGCCTGAATTTCTGAGGAAGCGGTTTGATAACCGGGTGAGTATGATCATGGCTGTGTTTTGGGTGCTGGTATATGTTTTTGTTAATCTCACTTCGATCCTATATTTGGGAGCTTTGGCAATACATGCAATTGCGGATATTCCATTTGTGTGGTGTATCTGGATTTTGGCCATATTGGCTGGGTTTATTGCATTAGGCGGAATGAAAGTCATTGGTTATACGGATGTAGTACAGGTAGTCCTGTTAATTATCGGTGGCTTGACCACAACTTATATTGCGCTTAGTTTAGTTGCAGATGCTGAAGGATTGTCAGGGTGGTGGAATGGATTGAAAGTATTGAAAGCAGAGGTGCCTTCTCATTTTCATCTGTTTATTGAAAAAGGACAATTGACTAAACCTGATGGTGGTGATGCTTACATGGATCTACCGGGGTGGTCGGTACTTATAGGTGGTATGTGGATTATGAATCTTTCTTATTGGGGTTGTAATCAGTATATAACGCAACGGGCATTAGGAGCTAAAAATCTAGCCACTGCGCAACAGGGTATGTTGTTTGCCGCATTTATGAAATTACTGATGCCTTTGATTGTTGTTTTACCAGGTATTGCTGCATTTTATCTATATCAGAGTGGGAATAATCCGCTATTTCAAAACGGTATGATGGACGGAGATATCGTTAAGCCTGATAAAGCGTATCCATTACTGTTATCGATTTTGCCTACTGGATTTAAAGGAATGGCTTTTGCCGCATTGACGGCAGCTATTGTAGCTTCATTAGCTGGGAAAGTGAATAGTATTGCTACAATTGTATCGCTGGATATTTATAAAAATACGCAAACCAAACCGATTGAGGAGTCTTTTTTAGTCAAATTGGGTAAAATCTCGGTTGTAGTTTCGCTATTTATTGGAGCTTCATTAGCACCATTATTAAGTAATCTAGATCAAGGGTTTCAATTTATTCAAGAATTTACCGGCTTTATAACACCTGGTGTACTGGCTATTTTCTTAATGGGTATTTTAACAAAATGGACAACTTCTAACGCCGCTATTGGTGGAGCGCTATCGACTTTCTTTTATTCGATTTTGTTTAAAAATGTATGGTTGGATCAGATGCCTTTTATGAATCGTATTCTTGTGGTTTTTGTCTTTACAGTGATCACGATGACGGTCATTAGTGTCTTTGATAAGAAAAGAAAAAATCAGCAGGCATTGATCTTGGAGAAGGAAATGTTTGTGGTGTCAGATTTGTTTAAAGTGGTTAGTTTGTTAATTATAGGCGTGTTGACCGCCTTGTATATCGTTCTTTGGTAATCAATAATAATAGCAATAATAAAAAATATAAAATGGAGACAAATTTGCAAGTAGAGTGGAACAATGACAAGGAATTATTCGCGCTGATCCGCAGAGAATTATTTACAGCAGTCATTGGTGATATTATGGATAAGATGGGGATGTACCATCAGTTTTTACCACCAAATATCCGTTCCATTCGTGACGATATGTTTGTTGTAGGAAGAGCAATGACTGTATTGGAAGCCGATGTAAGTTCATTGGGAGAGTCAACATCTAAAAATCCGGTTCTAGCTAAAACCTTTGGTTATATGCTGGAAGCTTTGGATGATCTTAAAGAGGATGAAATCTATATTTGTAGTGGTTCATCACCGAGCTATGCACTATGGGGCGAGATTATGAGTGCACGAGCAAAAATGCTGGGTGCTGCAGGTGCTATTGTAAATGGCTATTCTAGAGATACGAATGGTATATTAGCACTAGATTTCCCTTGTTTCTCAATGGGTAATTATGCACAGGATCAAGCTCCTCGTGGTAAGGTGATTGATTGGAGAGTGCCAATATGCATCAACAATATTATGATTCAAGATGGAGATATTTTAATCGGAGATATTGATGGTGTTTGTTTGGTGCCGAAGGAGCATGAAGTCGAAGTTTTTACTCGGGCATTGGAAAAAGCTCGAAGTGAAAAAGTTGTTCTGAAAAAGGTTTTAGAGGGTATGGGTGCTAAGGAAGCTTTTGATACCTATGGTATCATGTAATAAGCTTTTTGTTACTCATCAAAGATCGATTTTTCTAAAATTATACATAAACCGAGCGTGTGAGCTCAAGATGTAATGTTATTCCGATGAATATAAAAAAGATTAACGCAGTAATGGTTGTGCTGCTACTGGGGTTTGGACACTTGGGTCTAGCGCAGCAAAGTGCTAACATAAAAATACTTTCTCCTTTACCTGCGAAGGTGGAAGGTATCGATCAACCGCATATCTCATTAAATGGAGTATGGTCCTTTCGGGTTGAAAATGGAAAACCTGCGACTATAAAAGTTCCTGGTGAATGGGAAATGCAAGGATATGAGGTTAAAGCGGGTGAAAAAGCGGTTTATGAAAAACAGATTTCTATTCCCGAATCTTGGAAAGGTAAACGTATTGCTCTAAAATTTGATGCTGTTAGTTCAAATGCTGTGGTGAAAATGAATGGGCAATATATAGGAGAACATGAAGGAGGTTTTGTTGCTTTTGAAATGGATGTTACGAAAGCAGTGAAGTCTGGTACTAACGTCTTGACTGTTGAGGTACGTGCCAATACGATCAGTGATATTCTTTCGTGTGTGTCCCAGTACGCAGCGCATACGGTTGGCGGTATTTTGAGGAAAGTGACTTTATTTGCGCTTCCTGAGACTCATGTTGCTGATTTAGATGTGGAGGTTAAATTTGATCCTAAATATCAAGATGCTAAACTTCATTTGCAGGCACTTGTGGCTAATAACACATCCGGAAATCAAGATCTAGCTATTCAATATACGCTAAAAGATAAAAGTGGTAAAACTGTTTTTGAAAAGAAAACAGCTAAAAAATCGGCGACAGGAAATCAGACAATACCGTTTGATCTGGATATTCAGATATCAAAGCCTAAGCATTGGACTGCTGAAAGTCCGTATTTGTATGAATTGACTACTTCATTGTTGAATGGAACTCAAGTGGTACAATCGAATATACAAAAAGTTGGTTTCCGTGACATTAAGATTCGAGGTAATGAACTTTTGGTTAATGGTCGTCCGGTTAAGTTGAAAGGGGTAAACCGTCATGCTGTACATCCGTTAATGGGTAGAGCATCTGATCCAGTTTTGGATAGAAAAGATGTTGAAGTATTTTTAGCGGGTAATCTCAACTATATCCGTACTTCCCACTACCCACCTTCGGAAGAGTTTTTAAATGCGGCAGATGAACTGGGCTTGTATGTTGAAAGTGAATCGGCTCTAAACTGGATACAGCACCACGCTTCACCTATCTGGCGTCATTGGAATTATCAAGATCCGAAATTTTTGCCTACAATGCTACGTGCAAATATGGATAATGTCGTGAGTAATAGAAAGCATCCATCTATCATCTTCTGGTCATTGGGTAATGAGTCTAGGTGGAGTGACTTATGGGCTGAAGTAAATAAGACCGTAAAAGCGTTGGATAAAACCCGACCTACTGTATTTCATGATCAAACTTGGGGAAGTTTTAACAATGCTGGTAGTAAAGCTGATATTGCTAATTATCACTATCCTGGAATCAATGGACCAAAGGCTACAGATACAATGAGCAGACCTACTTTGTTTGGTGAATACGCCCATTTATCGGATTATAATAGAAGAGAACTATTGACGGACCCAGGGGTAAGAGATGCATTTAATGCACCAATGGTCACTTATTTTGACTCGATGTATGTTCATAAAGGGAATTTGGGCGGAGCAATTTGGAGTGGTATTGATGATACTTTCCATATGCCGGATGGACGAATTGTAGGTTATGGACCTTGGGGACCAATTGATGGCTGGAGAAGAGAAAAACCAGAATATTTTGGGATGAAAAAAGCCTATTCTCCAGTACGTATTTCTAATTTGAAAAGTAATTCCAATAATATCACCTTCGATGTTGAAAATCGTTATGATTTCCGTTCATTAAAAGATGTGGAAATAAAAGTGATGGTTGATGGTAAATTAATTCCGGTAACTTCTAATCTGCAAGCTCGTTCAGCAGGTAAACTTGTTGTCCCAAATGCTTCGGGTGTATTCAATAAGGTTGAAATTATCGTCAATGATGATCGTGGTTTTGAGGTTGAACATGAGATTTTTGAAACGCCAAAAGTAGTAACAGTAAATGGAACAGCTAAAGCGTTAGCTTTGAAACAGGATTCGGCATTTGTTTATATTACCCAAGGAGATGTTGTGTATACCATCAGCAAAACTTATGGATTAATGACTGCTGCTAGAACTTCTGGTGAACAAGTCCTTTCCAAAGGACCATCTGTGGCGATTATCGCTGCAAATGCTGAGGATGGTGGAAAACCAAATGTAGCAGGGGAGACGTATCAAAATAATATATACCCGATCAAGCATTATGAGCAATACACTTTGTTTGCTACACAGGTACAGGCTCGGGATGATAAAGATAGTATCGTTGTCGATTTGGATCTGACGTATCAACAAGGTACAGGTAAACAACAGTTCATTTTTACAAAAGAAGGTCTGTTTAAAACAAACTATGAGATGAATTATCAGGATGGTGAAGTTTCTGTTTATCAATATGGTTTAATGTTAGAACTACCTTTGCACTATGATGAACTTAAATGGTCTAGAAAAGGAGATTTCTCTTATTATCCAGAAAATCATATTGGTCGTAATAATGGTGTAGCGAAGTTAAATGCGAACAACGTATATGAGGTTGAAGCGCATGGCGAGCCGGTTGCGAAAGCTTGGAAAGATGATGCAAATACGATGGGATCAAATGATTTTAGGTCTACAAAGGCTAGGGTGATAACCGCTTCTTTAACGACTGTTGATCGTAAACAGGTGAATCTATTAGCTACAGGCAAGCAAGCTTCCCGTACCTGGAAACAGGATGAACATATTCAATGGTTAGTTGCTGATTATACAAATAGCGGTTCTGAGCCCTTTTATGGAAGTCCCTTTACAGACGGTCGGATTACGCTTAAAAAAGGTGATGTGATAAAAGGTAGTATGATCTTACAGATTGATTAATACGTAACTTTATATAGAAAAATAGGCATAAACTCTCTTTAGAAGAGTTTATGCCTAAATGAATGAAAATGGACTAGTTTTATAGTTCTTAAAAATTAAGAAAAGTGTAACGAGCTGAGGATGTCGTTGAAAAAAATAGACTCATAAATAATATATTCAAATGAAAATAGTTGATGTAAAAGTCTGGTTGGTAGAGGGAGTAAAATACAACTGGACACTATTAAAAATTTATACGGATACAGGTCATACTGGTGTTGGGGAAGCAACAAATTGGCCAGGAAGTCCTTTGGTGTTTGAAGCAGCAAAACATGTAGGTCAGCGTATAATCGGTTTAGATCCGATGCGGACTGACTTTATATGGACAAAGCTCTACCGCGATTTAAATTGGGTTGGTCCCTACGGTGCTAGTATGTGTGCCATCAGTGGAATAGATATGGCGCTCTTGGATTTAAAAGCTAAAGTGTTAGGAGTGCCTTGTTACGAATTGTTGGGAGGCGCTTTCCGTAAAGATATTTTGCTTTATGCTAATTATTGGTTCACTGGTGGTGGACATAATGGCGAAGATTATGCCGCACAAGCGCTTAAAGTAAAAGAAGTTGGTTTTACCGGCCTTAAATTTGATCCATTTGCGCATACTAATTATTTATATGGAGAAGATCTTGCTCCTAATTTAACCTTGACTTCGGAGCAACAGGATTTAGCATTTAATGTGAGTAAAGCTGTACGTGATGCCGTTGGTCCTGATTTTGATATTATGATCGAGACACATGCGATGTTGAATTATCGGGTTGCAGTGAAGATGGCACAACGTCTATCAGCATTAGATATTACCTGGTATGAAGAACCTGCAGGTCCGGAAAGTGCGGATACTTTACGAGCTATGCGTGAACGGATTCCTTCAAACGTATCTATTTGTGTCGGTGAACGTCACTATACAAGACATGGTATCCGACCTGTTTTAGAAAAAAATATCTGTGATATTATGATGCCCGATATTACCCGTTGTGGAGGACCATCCGAAATGAAGCGTATGGCAACGATGATGGAGGCTTATAATGTTTTGTTAGCGCCACACAATCCAAATGGACCTTTGTCGACATTGGCAAGCGCACATGTATGTGCTTCTGTTCCTAACTTCTTTAGACAGGAATTTATGTTTAACGATGTTGCTTGGAGAGATACTGTTATCGATCATCCAATTGCGGATATGGTTCAAAATGGTGTTCTATCTTTAAGTGACAGACCTGGACTGGGAGTGGATCTGGTAGAAGAGGAAATGGAAAAACATCCAGGAATATTAGAACCAAGACCTGGATTTTACGTTTAATAGTTACGATGGCATTATCAATTGATTTAAAAGGGAAGACTGTATTAGTCACGGGAGGGATATCTGGTATTGGACTTGGTACTTCTATCCTATTTGCTCAAGCCGGAGCTCGCGTTATTGTATGCGCAGAGCAACCTGCTGATGGAGTGCAGGTACAATACTATCGACAACAGATGAAGGTCTATACTGATGATGCAATTTATTATCAGGTGGATTTAACCAAGGCTATAGAGATTCAACTGTTCGCAGATGAGTTGGTTCAAAGTTATGGAAAACTTGATGTGGTCGTTTCTAATGCAGGAATGAATGTGTTTGATACTGTTGAAAACTGTGATCAGGAAAAATGGGATCTCAATCAACATCTTAATCTTGAATCACACTGGCAGGTGGGAAAAAAAATGAAACCATTACTAGATCAAGCTGATCAAGGTGTTTTTATTATCATGACATCTAATCATGCTTATTCTTCTATGAAAGGTTGTTTTCCATACAATGTAGCTAAAGCAGGGTTATTGGCTATGGTGAAGGCCATGGCTATTGAATGGGCTCCTCATATTCGTACTGTAGGTATTGCTCCTGGTTTTATTGATACACCTGGAAATCAAAAATGGTTTGATTCTTTCGATGATGCGGACAAAGCAAGAGCTTCTACCGTTGCGCTTCATCCTGTGAAACGTTTAGGAACCCCTGAGGAAATCGGTGCTTGGTGTGTGTTTTTAGCGAGCGATTATGCAGCGTTTGCGAATGGAACGACCTACCTTATTGATGGTGGCAGAAGTGCTTTGATGCAAGACTAAGGGAACGGTTGGAATGCATAAGATTATACATCTTTATGATATTTTAGTATATGGTAAAGGATTGGATAAGATGGTAGTTTTACTCATCTGATCCAATCCTTTTACGTTTAATCGGATTTAAGATAACACCATCTAAGTGATAAACTGAGTTTAGTAAACTCAAACATAATTATATTCTAATGAAAAATGCACAATTATTGGTCAAATCAACCTGTCAATTAGGAGAAAGTATTTTATGGGATAAGCGTAATGCTAGTATCTATTGGGTTGACATCTTAGGTAAACAAATTTATAAACATAAGTTTGGTGGTGAACAGACGAGTATCTGGAATTTGGATGACTATGTCAGTAAAATTGTATTGAATGATCGTCACGGTTTTATCTTAGGTATGCAGGGGATGTTGGCATCTTGGGAAGAAGCTACAAATATAGTAAAACCTATTATTGATATTCCACACGAGAATGGTCAGATCCGAACAAACGATGGTGGTCTGGATCCGGACGGTAATTTTTGGATCGGAACAATGCATATGGATGCCATTTCTGGGCGTGGAAAGTTATATTGTTATAAAGATCAAAAACTGCATGTCATGCTTGATGCGGTCTCTATACCTAATGGAATTGTATGGAGCGGGAAATTACCCTATACTTATTTTATTGATACTTTTACTAATGAAATACGTCGGTATGATTTTACAAAAGATACTAATGAAACTGCTCATTATGATGTGTTGGTTAAAATTCCATCGGAATACGGTTCTCCGGATGGTATGTGTATAGGTCCTGATGGAAACTTGTGGGTTGCCCATTGGGGAGGGTACGGCGTATACTGTTGGGATATAAATACAGGAAAGCTTTTAGATAGAATATATGTTGATGCACCCCATGTTACTTCTTGTGTTTTTGGCGGATCTAATAATCAAGATTTGTTTATTTCAACGGCAAAAGTAGGACTAGACGAACAGCAACTTTTGAAATACCCTAATAGTGGTTCGGTGTTTCATTATAAAATTTCATAATAAAAAATGAATGCGACTTATCATACTCTATGAAAGTGTGATAAGTTGTATTTCGTTTTATCAATCAATGCTTATTGATTGATTTGCTCGGTCGGTATGTAGTATTGCTGACGATAAATTTTGGGAGTAATGCCCATTTCTTTGTTAAAACTTCTTGAAAAATGATAAGGATCAAAATACCCTAACTTAAAAGCGATTTCTTTTATTTTATAGGATGAATATTTTAGATATTGACATGCTTGTTCGAGTCGGATCCGATTATAATATGTCATTGGTGAGCTATTCATCTTTTCTGTAAAAAGTCGTGTAAGATGTGAAGACGAATAACCTATCAAGTTAGATAATTCCTGAAGTGTTAGCTTTTTTTCTAAATTTTCTTTCATAATTGCAATGCACTTATTCATGATATTTTCGCTATTCAGACGACTATTACGAAGATATTGCTCTTGATACTTTAAGGATGCTAAGAAGTAAAGAAGTGTAAAACTAATATAATCCAATGTCTCTGCATGATAACCAAATTTCAAATTTTCATAAATATTATGAAAAAGATCCAGGCTGTGTTTTTTACTCTGTGGACCTGTATTTTTTAATGCAAGTGGTTTACCTTTTAAGGATTGAACTAATCCACTATCTTCTCCTTTGAAATGTAACCAATAGATGCTCCATGGATTGCTATCTCTACTTCCGTAGCTATGTGCCTCGCCTGCAGGTATAAGGTAATAGGTATCCGCTGATAAATGTACTGTTCTATTTTCATGTGTTACCCATCCCATACCCTCCGAACAATAGATGAGAATATGTTCGTTGCATCCCTGATCTCTGTTTCTAAGATGATACCTAGCTTCAGGATAATAGCCAATATGGGTAATAAATAGATTTTTTTTAGCTGGTAGCAGTTTCTGCATTTGTAGAATATCCAATGGTAATGCTATCGCTTCTTCTCCTTTAAATCCTTCAGAAATAGAAATTTTTTTAGTCATAATTAGTCGGATTGTTTTCGATGGTTATAACATGTCTTTACAATTTAAACTAGAGGTACAAGCTATTTTATGAATAATTTTCAAATCTTCAATATGCAATTTTGAAGCGCTTAAATCTATATTTTCATCATAATAGGGGCCCTAGTTATAAAGGTGTATTTATTAGGGATTATTGTTACCTTTGGTAATATGCTTATAATCGTTTTGCTTTACCAAAGATAATGTTGGTTTAACATGAATAGATAGCGTAAATTTTCATTTACATGGATTATTTTCTTTTATAAATTTGAAATGAAGAAATTTGAAAATAAAAAAGATGGCTTTGATGGCGAGGTGTGCGTTGTCGTTCCCCCAATTGTTGTTAAACAGAATAGTTTGGAAAAAATTTCTGGTAATTTTTACATTACAGATATTGGTTATTTTCCAAAAGCAAGGTTTCATTATCGCCAACGAGAAGAAGGATGTATGCAACATATTCTGATCCATTGCGTGGATGGGAGAGGAGAAGTTTCTATTGGCAACGACTTATACCATATCCAGGCGAATGAATATATTTTAATTCCGGCCAATACTGCACATACCTACCAAGCGGATCATAATAATCCATGGACAATTTACTGGATACATTTTAATGGTAGAAATGCCGGAGATATTGTGGATGGTATATATAAGAATGTTTTGCTTAACAAAAATTCATTTGTCTTTGGAGAAGAAATGAAATCTATTTTTGAGAAGATGTACACATTACTTTTAAAAGGATATGGTCGTGAGATTATGGAATGTCTAACGATGACTTTACCTTATTTTTTAAGTGGATATCTTCATCGTGAGATTTCTAGTAATTGGCAACTGGAGAATAAAGGGGATATTATAAATAGCTCCATCTTATACCTTAAAACTAATTTTAGCACAAAAATTAGTTTAAAAGATATTGCTGCTAATAGTAATCTTTCTGTTTCACATTTTTCAAAGCTCTTTAAAATGCGTACTGGTTATTCTCCGATTGAATATCTAAATCACCTTAAAGTACAGAAAGCCTGTTATATGTTGCAGTTTTCGGATAGTAGGATATCGGAGATTTCATTCGATCTCGGTTTTGAGGATCAATATTATTTTTCAAGACTTTTTAAAGATCATATGGGTGTATCGCCTTCTCACTATCGTAACAGTGTTAAATTGGATGAGAATATAATCCATTAATTCACACGAATTATACATCCTTAAGTTTGTATCTCTTTCTAATTTAGTCATTCTAAAACCAAGTTTATGAATGCTAGAGAAAGTAAGGTATTATTATATAGTTTGATTGCCTCTTTAGGAGGCCTGCTGTTTGGCTTTGATATTGCCATCTTTTCGGGGACTATACCTTTTATTGTGCCACATTTTAACCTTGAACCTGATCAGTTGGGCTGGGTGGCAAGTTGTTTGTACGTTGGTTGTATCTTTGGGGCTATGGCTTTTGGAAGAATCGCACAGCGATTAGGAAGAAAGCCTTCTTTAATTCTAGTATCCCTCATTTTTATTGTATCATCTATTTTCATGGGAATAGCCAATACCGTTGATAGTATTATCTTTTGGCGTATTGTGGCGGGGTTTAGTGTCGGCGGAGCTTCTATTCTGTCACCACTTTATATTGCGGAAATAAGTCCGCAGAAGATCCGTGGTAAAATGGTTTCCTTAAATCAGATGGCTATTGTAATTGGAATTTTGTTGGCATATCTGTCCAATTATTTTCTTTCAGGAATAGAAGGGAATTGGCGATGGATGTTTATAAGTGGTGCAATTCCTGCAACCGCTTTTTTGATCGCATCATTTTTCTTTCCGGAGAGTCCAAAATGGCTGATTTATAAGGGTAGACTTGCCGAAGGTAAACGTATTCTTGAAAATACCGTAGATGAGAAGGAATTGGTTAATGAGCTGGAATATTTACAGAGTCAAAATACGAAGGGAAAAGATTCTATCGGCGCGATCTATCGCTCCATCTTTCAAAAACCACATTCTTTTTTGTTACTGATAGCTATCGTAATCGCTGTTTTTCAGCAAATATCGGGCGCTAATGCGGTCTTGTTTTATGCACCAATTATTTTTGAAAAAGTTGGTATGGACGTTGAAAATCAATTGTTAATACAGATTTTGATTGGTTCGGTCAATCTGTTGTTCACATTGGTTGCTATTCGAACAGTCGATAAAGTTGGACGAAAAAAACTGATGATGATAGGTGCAGGTACCATGGCAATTTTATTGCTCTTGATTGGGCTTTCTTTCCAAGGTGATTTCATTCCTCAAAAATTTGTAAGTGTACTTGTTCTTCTTTTTATAGGAACATATGCGGCGACATTGGCACCGGTTACCTGGGTTATTATTGCTGAAATTTTTCCATTAAGAATAAGAGAACAGGCCATGTCCATTGCTTCTGCCTTTTTGTGGGTTGCATGTTTCGGAATTACTTATGTTTTTCCAGTCATGATTGCCACATTGACCACATTTCAGACATTTACCATATTCGGTGGTTTATGTGCGATCTATTTCTTATTCCTGTGGCTTTATGTGCCAGAAACTAAAAATAATCGGGTCTAACATCATTGAGATGTTTTAATTGGTGAAAATTTAAACTCCATGAGTTGAAAATGTATTTAGCCTTCAGACGCTAAAGAATTATATAAATATTAATAAACAAGCACACATTATTTTAATGAACGAAGTAAAAGATAAAGTCGTCATCGTCACGGGGGCAGGGAAAGGTATTGGAGAGGGTATTGCAACATACTTCGCTGCATGTGGTGCTAAAGTCGTCATCGCTACCATTAACAATCAGGAAGGTGAAGATCTACAAAAAAAACTGACTGATAAAGGTTATCAGGCTTATGCTGTACAAACTGATGTTTGTTCTGAAGAGAGTGTGATCAATATGATTGCAAAGACAGAACAATTTTTTGGATCGATCGATATATTGATCAACAATGCGGGTATTACGTTGTTTAAATCAATTTTGGAGGCTACAATAGAGGACTGGGATCGTGTTATTAATACGGATTTGAGAGGTGTATTTTTGTGTACTAAGTATGTTGCCCAGAGTATGATAAAGCACGCTAGCCATGGATCAATTATTAACATATCTTCTAATCATGCTTTCAGAACTTTGCCCGATACAGAAATGTATGCAGCAGCTAAAGGCGGGGTCAATGCCATGACAAGAAGTATGGCGCTAAGTCTCGGGAAATATGGAATCAGGGTTAACTGTGTATGTCCAGGGTTTACGGATACATACCACTATCAAAACTGGTTGGCTGATAAGGATAACCCATCACAAGTCGAGGCTGATGTTGTTAAATTGCATGCAACTGGTAAAATTTCGACACCATTAGATATTGCTCATATGGTTGCGTTTTTAGCTGGCGAAGCAAGTTCTAATATAACAGGAGGTGAATTTATGGTTGATGGAGGATTGACTGCTGGTCTTTATCATGCGGATAAATTTTAATGTATGAAAATAATAGCATACGAGCTTTTTAAAGTACCACCGAGATGGTTGTTTTTAAAAATCGTCACAGACGAAGGGATAATCGGCTGGGGTGAACCTGTTTTAGAAGGTAAGGCAGATACTGTAAGTGCCGCAGTGCGTGAGCTTATGGATACACTTATCGGTAAAAATCCGATGGATATTGAAGACCACTGGAATATGATGTATCGAGGTGGGTTTTACCGTGGGGGACCTATTCTCATGAGTGCAATAGCAGGCATAGATCAAGCACTTTGGGATATTAAAGGTAAATTTTATAATGCACCAATTTATGAATTGTTGGGAGGGAAATGCCGTACCGAGATTGAAGTTTACTCATGGGTAGGTGGCGACGAACCACAGGTTATTTTGGAGGAAATTCAAAAGGTGGTTGATCTCGGTTTTCGAACTATAAAAATAAATGGCACCAATAGAATGCGCTATTTGGATTCTTATGCTGAAATCGATGCGCTTTTGGAGCGGATGGCTTTGATAAGAGAGCGCTTTGGTCATCAGATCAATGTCGGAATTGATTTTCATGGTCGGGTACACAAACCAATGGCTAAGATATTGGTTAAAAAATTGGAAGAGTACAATCCTATA
Source organism: Sphingobacterium sp. MYb388 (assembly GCF_037479535.1). NCBI lineage: Bacteria > Pseudomonadati > Bacteroidota > Sphingobacteriia > Sphingobacteriales > Sphingobacteriaceae > Sphingobacterium > Sphingobacterium sp. MYb388. Next base: position 911,884 of record NZ_JBBGYV010000002.1, read on the forward strand.
TTTATTGAAGAGCCACTGCTTTCTGAAAATATGGAAGGCATAGAGCAATTGGCAAAATTGACCCATATTCCTATTGCACTAGGAGAGAGACTTTTTTCACGCTGGGATTTTAAGCGGGTATTGGAGAGTAGAGCTGTTGATATTATCCAGCCTGACCTTTCTCATGCTGGAGGGATTACGGAATGCCGTAAAATTGCGTCTATGGCGGAGGCTTATGATGTGGCAGTGGCTCCTCATTGTCCTCTAGGACCTATAGCACTTGCTGCCTGTCTGCAATTGGATGCTGTGGCTCACAATGCTGCGATACAGGAGCAGAGTCTAGGTATTCATTACAACACTTCTAACGATCTTCTCGACTATGTCTCGAATAGTGAGGTTTTTTCATATGAAAGAGGGATGGTAAAGATACCAAGTGGTCCCGGATTAGGTATCACGGTTGATGAAGATTATGTTAAAAAGATGAGCTTGATTGGTCATGACTGGCATAATCCAATATGGAGAAATGAGGATGGTTCAATAGCCGAATGGTAGTTTATAGCAAATAAGATTATGAGTTTTAAAGAGAAATTGAAAAATAAGGAAGTGGTGATCGGACCATTTTCTAAGACCTCTGATGCGGGGATGATTGAAGCGATGGGATATGCGGGTTTTGATTTTATAATCATTGATTTGGAACATGGACCTAATGATGTTTTAAACGCGCAAAATTTGGTTCGAGCGGCTGAGATATCAAATACGTTTCCTATTATCCGTGTTGCTGAAAATGGCCCAACGGAGATTGGAAAAGCACTAGATATTGGTGCAAGGGGAGTGCAAGTTCCACAGATCACAAATGCTTCTGAAGCAAAGCAAGCTGTTCAGTATGCTAAATTTGCACCATTGGGTATGCGTGGGGTTTGCCGTTTTGTACGTGCCGCCGCGTATTCCAATACAGACCGATTTGAGTACTTTAAATCTGCAAATGATAACTATTTGATTTTGCAACTGGAAGGGACTGAGGCCATTCAAAATGTGGATGAAATTATTGAAGTGGAAGGTGTTGATGTAATTTTTATAGGTCCCTATGATCTGTCTCAGGCTTTGGGTGTGAGCGGTCAGATCAACCATCCTTTGGTACTGGAAAAGATGAAAGTTATTATTGATAAATGTCGGACAAAGGGATTAGCAACCGGTGTATTTACGGATAACTTGAAAGATGCTAAATCGTGGATCCAATTAGGTGTCAATTATATTTCTTATTCGGTAGATGTCGGCATCATTCAACAAGCTTCGAAAGCGATTTTACAGGAGTTAACTTCTAGGGATTAACATGTAAGTATGGCTAAATATCCGATTCTTATTTAATAGGATTCCAGTCTTACTGGATGAGGATCGGTTTGCTCGTAAATTTTTTTCAGTATAATTCTGATAAACCTAATCGTAATAGTGGGGGTAAATAGAAACCTTTTTTAAAGGTTATCCCTTCTTCATCAATGTGCCAATATTGAGATTCGATTGACAAAAGTTCGAATTATTAGTCTATTTGCCTCACAGTAATGCCATTGAATCTAGAAGCGAATTTCCCTTGGAGTCATTTTTTTTGCTTCATGCTTCACATTAATCTAATGTTAAATTCTACAACTTTAGGTTTTTTTCTTTCATTTTAATAGTATTTCATATGGTGTTATATCTCATTTTTCAATAAGGGGTAATATAGTATGTAATGTGGCTAGTAAAGTTTGAGTATTTCATTTTTGTAATAAACATCTTTGTTTAAACCAATTATGAGATTACAAATATGTATCCATACAGACTGACCAATTTATTTTCACTTTTAATACTTCATGCCATTAAAGGTACTTGGAGACTATATGCCAGTTTTAGTGTTCTCTTATTTCTAGTAAAATTAACATGCGCTTCTCCTCCTATCTGATGAAAAATACGATTAGCTCTATTCTTGGATGCATCTATATTATAAATGAACTAGCATAAATCTACATCTTAAACGTCTTCGTAAATAATGCTTTTTTGTAAATATTAATCTTTAATTATTTGATTTTTATCTTGTTGTGTTTTTTTTTTTTATGCAAGGTTGTTTTGAACAAAATGAAGATAGCTGATTTGTTTCAGTGTGAAGAGTAGGAACTAAAGGGATTGGTAATAATATTATACACAAATTATAAAAAGAAAGGGGGTAAATGAATAAATCGTGGTAAGTGAATTATGATAATTAAATAAACCAATAATTAAAACCAAATCAATTAACTTATAAATTTAAAATTATGAAGAGAGTACTACTCTTGTATTTCTATATTCTATTAGTATTTAAAGTTTTTCCTCAAGAAACTTTGAGTATTAGTGGTACCGTGAAAAGCGATTTAAATGAAACATTACAAGGAGTTACTGTTTCTGTGATCGGACAAAAGGTAACAGTCATCACAAATGCACAGGGGGCCTTTACAATAAAGGTGACAGACCCCAAACTGGCTAAGTTGAGATTTTCATATGTAGGTTTTACAACTAAAGAAATAGCTGTTGGAGAGACGACAGATTTTAACATTATACTTGAAAAAAGTGATGCAACAGCTATGGATGAAGTGACTGTTGTGGCATTTGGAAAAGCTAAAAAAACTTCAATTACAGGATCTGTTGTTTCAATCCGAGCGCAAGATTTGAAGGGGCCGAGCAGCAATTTGACGACCGCCTTGGCTGGAAAAGTACCAGGTATCATTGCCTTTCAACGGTCTGGGGAACCAGGTCAAGACAATGCTAACTTTTTTATTAGAGGAGTTGGAACATTTGGTGCAGGTAAGCAAGATCCTTTAATCTATATTGATGGTATAGAAAGTACTCCTACAGATCTTGCACGTCTAAATCCAGATAATATTGAAAATTTTTCAGTTCTGAAAGATGCTGCCGCAACTGCCTTATACGGTTCTAGAGGTGCGAATGGGGTATTGTTATTGACGACAAAGAATGGTGAATTAGGAAAAACAAAAATTAACTTTCGATTGGAAAATAGAATTTCTGGGAATACAAAAAGTTACAAGTTAGCTGATAATATTACCTATATGCGTTTAGCAAATGAGGCCGTGTTAACCAGAGATATTTTAGGAGCTCCGCCTTATGATCCTAATAAAATTGAAAATACAGCCGCAGGTAAAGATCCTTTATTGTATCCTAATAATGATTGGATGGACTTGCTTATAAAAGATTATACACACAATTTTGCTGCTAATTTAGACGTGAGAGGTGGAAATGAAAAAGCGATGTATTTTGTTAGTTTCACATATGATGAAAATAATGGTTTGTTAAAAGAAGCTAAGTTAAATAACTTTAAAAGTAATGTTAAAACACAGGCCTACTCACTACTATCCAATATCACAATCAACTTTACAAATACTACAAAAGCAACGATAAGTGTTAGGGGAGTATTTGATTCTAATAATTCACCAAGGGGAGGAGGTGCAAGAATATTTACGCTTGCAAATTCTGCGAATCCGGTAGCTTTTCCAGTTCTTTATGATCAAAGTTTTTTACCGTATGCCCAACACCCATTATTTGGTAGTGCATTAACACCTAATTCGACAAACACTTTATATACAAATCCATTTGCGACTTCAGTGTCAGGTTTCCAGCAGTTTAATAGGTCGCAATTAATTCCGAAAATTGAAATTTTTCAAGGTCTAGAAAAGCTCACTGAAGGACTTAGCGCCAGGGTGATGGCTTACACACAACGCGATGCTGATTTTACTTTAGCAAGAGGATATAGTCCATTCTTTTATCAACTCAGACAAATTGGTGGAGAGAATATCCTTAGCTTATTAAATCAAACCACACCGGGACAACCTCAGATTGGGCAGCCGCCTACCGAGTATTTAACTTATGAACCTGGTGCTAAAAATGTCTCAACGATTATTTATGGCGAAGGTGTGCTTGATTATAGAAGAACGTTTAAAGATAAGCATACCATTGGAGGCCGGGTTATCAGTACGATTCGATCATCCCTTAATGGTAATGCAAATTCCTTACAGTTATCACTTCCAAAGCGAAATCTGAACTTAATGGCACAAACTAATTATTCATTTAAGGATAAATATACCGCAGAATTTTCTTTCGGATATAATGGATCTGAAAGGTTTTCAGATCGTAAGCGATTTGGATTCTTTCCTGCAATCAGTGGTGCATGGATCATCAGTAAAGAGAAATTTTTAGCAGATTCAAGAATCATCAATAACTTAAAACTTCGTGCTAGTTATGGTAAAATAGGTAACGATCAAATTGGTGAGGATGCCGATCGTTTCTTTTATTTATCAGAAGTTAGTCTTAATGCAGGAGAGAAGGGATATACATTTGGAGAAAATTATGGATATTTTCGACCGGGTATAAGTACCTCTCGATATGCGAATAGTGAAATTTCTTGGGAAGAGTCTGAGCAAAGTAACATAGGAATAGAAGCAACACTTTTTAAAGACTTCGATTTGACCATTGAGGCATACAAGCAGGAGCGTTCAAGTATCCTCCTGACGAGGACTAATATACCAACGTTAGTGGGTCTTCAAGCTCCTGCAAGAGCAAATATTGGAAAAGCAAGCAGTAAAGGAATAGATGCAAATATTAGTTTTACACGCTATTTTGGAACTGATTTTTGGATGAAACTAATGGGCAATCTCACTTACGCAACTAGTAATTTGATTTTCAATGAGCAGCCGATGTATCCTGATGGTTTAACTCATTTAGATCGTCTTAATAAACCTGTTAATCAAATTTATGGTTTGATTGCAGAGCGATTGTTTACCGATGAAGTTGAAGTTAGAAATTCTCCGACACAAAGTTTTGGTTTATACGGTGCTGGGGACATCAAATATCGTGATATCAATGGTGATGGTAAAATTAGTAATCTTGATATAGTTCCTATTGGGCTTCCGACTGTACCCGAAATCATTTATGGATTTGGCGGGTCTTTTGGAGTTAAGCAATTTGATTTTAGCTTTTTCTTCCAAGGATCAGGCAGATCTTCTTTTATGATCAATGCCAACTCTAATCGAAATGATGCAGGTGATGTATTGGGGATATCTCCTTTTGTAACGGTAGGTGGTTCACAATCTGGACTATTAGATGTTATTGCTCAAAATCACTGGAGTGAAGATAATCGTGATCCTTATGCATTTTGGCCACGTCTAAGTAGTGAAGTGATACAAAATAATGTTCAAAGTTCTACTTGGTGGTTACGTCGTGGTGATTTTTTAAGACTAAAACAAGTTGAATTGGGATACAATTTCTCGGAACGAATAGCTAAAAGAATCGGTTTATCTAATCTTCGATTATATGGGAGTGCTTTAAACCTATTGACCATGAGCAGTTTTAAGATTTGGGATGTCGAAATGGCTGGCAATGGGCTTGGTTATCCTTTACAGCGTGTGTATAATTTTGGAATAAAAGTCATCTTATAGACGTATTTGATATGAAAAATAATTTAAATATAAAAATGCAGTACAAGCGAGTGTTTGTGTCAGTAATGATTTTAATGTGTATCATGATTATTTCAGGATGCACAAAATATTTAAATGTTGCACCTGATAATTTACCTCGAGTAGAAAATGCTTTTGCACTTAGGAGTGAAGCAGAAAAGTACTTATTTACTTGTTACTCTTATATCCCTGATGAGGGAAGTACTGCATCGAATCCGGCTTTTTTAGGAAGCGATGAGATGGTCGCGCCTTTAGTTAGTCGATCTAATAGTTTAGCGGCAAACCTACCTAGAGGAAATCAAAACGTAGTGGATCCTTATTTTAACAATTGGGATGGAAAGAATGGTGGTGTTCCTTTATTTCAAGCGATACGTGATTGTAATATTTTTATAAAAAATATGCAAGATATGAGTAAGGTGCCCGATATAAACCTAGATGAACGAAATAGATGGATAGCTGAGGGACAATTTTTGAAAGCTTATTATCATTTTATTTTGATGCGTGCTTATGGACCAATTCCCATCATGGAAGTAAGTCCTGAGATTGATCAGCCGATCGAAACGATGAAACTTAGTCGTATGCCAATAGATAGTGTAACAAACTTTATTGTTAATTACATTGATTTGGCTGTGCCTAATCTACCCATAGCAATTGCTAATACCGTAAATGAACTGGGGCGGATAACAAGACCTGCAGCATTGATGTTAAAAGCTAAAGTTTTAATCTTAGCAGCGAGTCCATTGTTTAATGGAAATTCAGATTATACTAGTTTTAAAGACAAAAAGGGTCAGCAGCTGATAAGAGCTGATTATGACGCGAGCAAATGGGAAAAAGCCGTTCAAGCTTGTAAAGAAGCAATTTTAATCAGTGAAACAGCTGGAATAAAATTGCACAAATTTAATTCGGAACTGTTTAAGTTAAGTGATACAACAACTTATCAGATGGGTCTACGAAATGCTGTAAGTCAAAAATGGCAAAATTCAGAATTAATCTGGGGTAATTCTAATTCCAATACAAATTATACACAAGCGGTTACTGTGGGACATTTTGATGGTCGTTATGGTAGTAGTAATGGTGCAATTGCAGATGTGGGAGCAACAATGAAATTAGCAGATCTGTTTTATACTGCTAATGGGATTCCTATTGCCGAGGATAAAACCTTGCAATTTGCAGACAAGGGAGAATTGCGTACAGGAGTTAATAAGGAACGCTTTAATAATCTATTGAATTATCAATCTTCACGTTGGAACTTTGATCGTGAGAATCGTTTTTATGCAACACTAGCATTCGACGGCAGCATTTGGTACCAGGAAGGAAGCTTGACTCGAACCGATGAAAATACCTTTAATATACAGTCCAGATTAGGAGGTCCGAGCTCTGGAACACCCCTTCCTCCATCGGGATTTTTTTGTAAAAAATTAATTAACTGGAAGTTTATGTGGAGTGCTGATAATGGTATCAGTTATGAACGTTATCCATGGCCTAATATGCGATTGGCAGATTTGTATTTACTTTATGCTGAGGCACTAAATGAATTGTCTGGACCGAGCGATGAAGTGTATACCTATTTAAACCGAATCAGATCTAGATCAGGTTTGAAGAGTATCGAAGAAAGTTGGAGCAATTATTCTAATAATCCCACTAAGTATCAAAATAAAGAAGGACTGCGACAAATCATTAGACAAGAGCGAGGAATCGAACTAGCATTGGAAGGTAGTCGATTTTGGGATGTTAGAAGATGGAAAACAGCTTCTTTAGAAACAAATGGGAATGTGCAAGGATGGGATATATCACAAAGTTCACCTTCTTTATACTACCGTGTTTTGACATTTTATAGCCAGCGTTTTGTCGCTCCTCGTGATTATTTATGGCCGATTGCTGAAGACAACTTATTAGTTAACGAAAATCTAGTGCAAAATCCAGGTTGGTAATTCTATAATAATATGAAAAAGATTAAAAATATATTTTTCACCAGCATCATCAATTTAGGATTGATGATGCTGAATGGCTGCCAGAGCGATATTTTAAATGCTCCTATAGAAAATAATACTGCAAAACCAGATGTGGTGACCAATATAAAAGTAGAAAATAAAAGTGGGGCTGCTTTGTTGACTTACACCTTACCCTCTTCGGAAGATTTACTCTATATTAAAGCAGAATATGAAATTCGTCCTGGAGTAAAGAGAGAAGCAATCAGTACTTTTTATACGAATCAATTATTGGTTGATGGTTTTCATTCTACTAATGAACATCTGATCACTTTATATGCTGTTAGTCGTAGTGAGATTAAGTCTGATCCGGTAAAAGTGACCATTAAACCATTAAAATCACCTATTCAACGTGTTTTTGAAAGTTTAGCTATTATACCAGGTTTTGGAGGACCGAATATAAAATTTGAAAATAAAGATCGAGCACCTGTTGTTATTATTCCAATTATTAAGGAAAGTCAAGGACAAATAAAAAGTTTAGAAAAAATCTATACTCAAACTTCATCGGGTAATATAACATTACGTGGACAAGAAGCTATCGAAACCAATTTTGGATTTACAGTTTCGGATAAATTTGGAAATTTTACTGATACGGTTTATAAAAATATAACACCTTATAGCGAGGCCAAGTTGGATAGAACTAAATTTGCTGAGTTTCCGTTACCTGGAGATGCGGCCCTAGCGTATGGGACATTTGTGAGGTATTTGTGGGATGGTAATTACACTGGGGCTCGGTGGCCTTGTATATTTACTACAGAATCTGCAAGTACACCGCAAACTATTACAATTGATTTGGGCGTTACTAAAGCCTTAAGTAGATTGATATACTTCCCTAGAACTGAAGATGGAACTAATTTTTACAGAAGAGCTTGTATGAAAACATTTGAAGTTTGGGGAACAAATAATCCCTCATCCAATGGGAGTTTTGACAATTGGACGTTATTGGCCTTAAATACCATTGTTAAACCTTCTGGACTTCCTTCAGGTCAGGAAACTGCTGAAGATAAGGCGTATGCAGAGCAGGGCTGGAGTACGGAGTTTGAACCTGGATTACCTCCATTTAGATATATTCGAATAAAAAATCTTAAAAATTGGGAAAATACTTTCTCGATTATGGGTACACAAATTGAAGTTTACGGAAGCAAATAACATAAATCAATGAAAAGAAATATTATATTGAGTATTATGGCAATTGCCTGGTTTACCTCTTGTAGAAAAATGGATGATTATAAATCATTCCAAGGAGGTAAGGAAATTTATTATCCTGGAATATTGGATTCTGCACGGGTGTTTTCGGGTAATAAAAGAGTGTTATTATGGGGGCTTTTTACATCAGATCCAAAGATTGTTAAGTATAAGGTTTTTTGGAATGGAAAAGAAAGTTCAATAGAAAAGGACATCGTTCGATCTACAGGTATTGACACTGTAGAGTTGTTTTTGAATAATTTGAATGAAGGAGGTATAAGTTTTGAAGTAAGAACGTTTGATGCAAAAGGTAATAGTTCTGTACCTGTTAATGTGAGTGGTATCGTTTATGGAAATAATTATGCAGATGGTTTGATTAATAGAGGCTATAATAGGGGGACGACAGTTTATGATGACAATACTGGAGTGTTGACAATTGATTGGGTTAGTGTTGATCCGACTGCTATTTTTACTCTAGTGGAATACATCGATACTAATGGAGAAAATAGAATATTGAAAGTAACAGATGTTGAAGCTGCAAAAACCTTTATTACAGATTATAGAAAAGGGACTAACATTACCATTAACACTGCATACTTGCCCAATACTACTGCTATTGATACTTTCTATGTCGCAAAAAAAGAAATATTTAAGAGGTAACTATCGTTTCAAATTTACTGCCTCGATTATTTTGTATGATAAGTGAAAATACGAGAATTTAATGATTGTTAATAATTTTTGGTCTCTTAAGCTGCGATATGTAATAAATGCAATTGGGTTTTATTAATCTTATATGGTACAAAGCAAACTAAAGATATTATGTTGTTGCGATAATAGTATAGATAGATTATGATCCTTAAAATTTCTTTTAGAAATTAAGAAGAAAGGTTAATAACAGTCTTGTCATGATAATGGCAAGACTGTTATTATAATAAGTGTTATTTTTTAATATGTGGTTGCTTTTAAAATTATTGTTTAGAGGTAGGATAGTTTACTTAATGATCAATATTGTTTTAGAATCAGCTCTTACATTGATATATCTTGCAGTTATAAGTTTGTTAAGTTATAATCTTCTTAAAAATGCAAATTGTGAAAAATTGTTCAGTATTTATTTTAATGATATTTTTTGCTTCTCATGTGGTTGCCCAAAACTTTATGGCAGGTGGACGACAGCATTTACCACCTAAATCTACTCGGGTAGATGGTATTGATAGCGCTGTGAAAAGTCTGGATGGTGAATGGGAAATTAATCTTACCCCATCTGCTACGTCTATTTCTGATAAGACTGCTTCAGCTAACTGGAATAAAATTATGGTGCCAGGTGAGGCCATGATGCAAGGGTTTAAAATAAAGCATGACACCGCCTTTGTATACCGTAAAAAAATAAACATCACCGAAAATACTAAAGGTAAACGTCATGTTGTGCGTTTCAACGGTGTATTTAATCATGCAAAGGTTTATTTTAATGGGAACCTCGTGCGTGAGCATTTTGGTGGGTTTACCGCTTGGGATGCGGATATAACTAAATTTATCAAACCTGGTCAGGACAACTGGTTGCATGTGGAAGTGACGGATCGTGCGGATGATATTTCTTATGCCTCTGGGTATGCACATCATACTATAGGCGGGATCACACGAAAAGTTGATTACGTTATCTTACCAGAAAGTCCTGTTCAATATCTATACGCTAAATCATTGCTTACTAATAATTATACGGATGGAACATTAAGTATACAGATGGAGTTACCTCAAAGTAAAGACTTAACGGCGCGTTATGAGTTAATGGATCCTTCTGGAAAAAAAGTTTGGGCAAAACCGAGATCTTTAAAAGCTATCGGTAATTTCTGGAAAGACAGTATTGCTGTCCCAAAAGTAAGTTCTTGGACGGCGGAGTCACCTTTTTTATATAAGATGATCTTAAGTGTCATAAAAAATGGTAAGATCCAACAAACGATCGAACAGTTGGTTGGTTTTCGGAGTATCGAAATTAATAAAGACAATGAAATGTTGGTGAACGGCAAAACCGTAAAGCTACGGGGGGCTTGTCGACACGATATGCATCCTACACTTGGGCGTAGTACCAATCGGGCGCAGGATAGTGTTGATGCTGTACTGACCAAAGAATCGAATATGAATTTTATCCGTACTTCACATTATCCTCCAACTGAAGACTTTCTTGAGTTCTGTGATCGATATGGCATCTATGTACAGGAAGAAACTGCGGTTTGTTTTGTGTTGGATTGGCGAGTGGTACCCTACAATAAATTTGAGACACAGAGTGATTCAGCTTATACGGATCGTTACCTTGGTCAGTTAAGTGAGATGATAGATCGGGACAGAAACCATGCTTCTATTGTGATGTGGTCTATCGGGAATGAAAGTAATTGGGGTACTAATTTTCAAAAATCGTATGAGTTTGTAAAATCTGTGGATAAGAGCAGACCCGTTTCTTGGTCTTTCCCTGCTACTGCTTTGGATCAAGGGAAAAGAAATTTTGACATCCTGGTATCGCACTACCCAGCATATAATGGTAAATATAGTGATCTAGGCAAGTACGAGAAAAATATGAAAGGGGAAATGCCGATTATTGGCGATGAGTGGGTACATGTGAACTGTTATAATACCGATTTGAGCACTTATGATCCTAATGTAAGGGATTTTTGGGGAGTGAGTATGGACTCTACCTGGACCTATCGTTTTGATGTGAAAGGCTATCTTGGCGGTGCTATCTGGGGAATGATTGATGAAACTTTTACGATGAAAGATGGTATGACGGGGTACGGTCCTTGGGGAATTGTTGATGTGTGGAGAAGGAAGAAAACCGAATTCTGGAATACTAAAAAAGCATATTCACCGATTAGAGTGCTGGTCGGTGATGTTAAAAAAGCAACAGGTAGTATCATATTACCACTTCATAATCGCTATGATCATACTAATTTGAAAAGTATTAAAGCAACAGCTTTAATTAATGGTAAAGAAGTTGCTATTGTCATGCCAGACGTGGCACCCCATGCTAAAGGTCAAATGATTGTTCCGATCTCGACTTCTACTTCATCCGTAAAGATTCAGTTTAAAGAAAAAACAGGTGCATTGATTGACGAGGAGTTGATCAGTATGGAGGGTGAACATAAAGCCCCTGCAATCGTATCAACAGGTGTCTGGACAGTGGCTGATGAAAGTGGTCAGTTCACATTAAAATCTGGCGATTTTACTTTTAAAATCAATAAGAAAACAGGAGCTATTGATCAGGGATCCGTAAAGGATGTAGCTGTAATTGTAGGTAATCCTCTTCTAGTGGTGAATAGACCTAAAGATGCTGGTGTACTCAAAAATACAGATGCCATATTATCGGGTGATTATCGTATCGCTAACTTTAGTTTTGATCAATTGAATAAAGAGGTCTTTGTAATCTGTAGCAAAGGTGAAGTGGATAAGTATCCGGTTGAGATGGTTACCTCTTTATATCCTAACGGGCAAATTAAAATATCATACAGCGCGGACAGTATTCCTGCCTATACCTGGGATATAGGGGTAGGTGTGCCTGTAGCTTCTGATCTGGATAAAATAAGCTGGGATCGCAAGGGTTATTGGACAACTTATCCTGAGGAACATATGTCAGCTTTAAAGGGCACGGCTAAAAAAGTGTATAACAGCACTGAATCTTTTGGTATCAAACCAAATTTTGAAGTATCTCATTCGATGTCGGACTATTTTCTTACTAAAAAAGATCCTGCGGTATTGTACAAAGCCGAAATGTCAGCATCGGGAATTTATCGAGCTAAGAAAGAAAATATTTATAGTTATACCGTGTTAGTAGATGGGGGTGCCTTAAATGTAATTAGTGATGGTAAGCAAGCTGCAAAAATGAATGTTAATAAAGATGGTGGCCAGCAATTGCTCGTGAGTGATAAATGGGATTATTGGACGATTAGTTGGGGTAATTATCAAGGTACTCGCAATAAAACCAAGAAATATTCAGGAACAGTGTTTTTACAGTTGAAGTAAAAAATTAAAATATAAGGTGTCTTTTTAGTTACCTTATATTTATTGGATTTAAATAATTAGAGGTTGGCTAGAAAAATCATGATAATTACTGACTTGGTTTATGGTCTTTGCCAGTACTATTATAAATCTTCAGCTCCTTTAAATGAGTAGAGAATGGGGTTTTATGATAATGAAGAAAGCACAGCTGCAATTGTAACTGTGCTTTCTTCATATTTAAGGAATTAGTAGGGGAGATATAGATATCTAATTACTCCAAGGTTTTAATACCCTGGATTCTGTTGATCTTTCATGTTTGGAGCATTGTCTATATCTTTTTGAGGGAAAGGCATCAAATAGTCTTTCTCTTTTCTGAATATTCTCTTTTCAATTGATCCTTTGGTTTGTCCACCATTTAATACGATTGATTTATTTAGTATCTCCTCGGCAATTTTCCATCTTCGAATATCTGAATAGTAAAGACCTTCACCAGCAAATTCAATTCTTCTTTCATGTCTGATTCGTTCACGCATCTGTTCTTTAGAGAGACCAGATGGAATAGCAGGCATATTGACCGTAGGCCTAGCTCGTACTTGATTGATCGCTGTGTATACATCATTGGTTGGACCCGAAATTTCATTGAGTGCTTCTGCATACATCAGTAGAACATCTGCGTACCTAATCACAATTCCATTAATTTGTGAAAGACCGGTTCCACCTATTGCATTGCTAAGGTTTGTATTATTATCGTATACAGTGTATTTTTTATAACTATAACCTGTATATACTCCAGGCCAACCATCAGCTGTTACAGGATAAGGAACGGAGTTGTAAAGTACTCCTTTTCTGAAAATCGTCTGATCAAGTCTTGGATCTCTATTATTGTTAGGATCTTTGGGATCAGCAATTGGATTGGTAGTTGTGTATTTACTCCCATCTTTCATTTCGTATTCATCTATCAGATCTTGTGTAGGTTCTATTGAACTCCATCCTGGCGAATTTGTTGGAGCATATATACCTAAATAAATGTCCCAGCTCGTTGGAAATCTTGGTTGCAAAAATTGGATGTCAAAGATTACTTCGCTGTTATTCTCATTTGCTTCTAAAAATAGGCTACGATAATTCGGAAATAAAGTGTAACCCATTTTCATAACTTGAGATGCTGATTGAGCCGATTTTCCCCACTTTTCTTGGTAAAGGTAAATACGAGTCAGAAGACCATATGCGGAACCTTTTGTGACACGACCTTTTTCACTAGCTTCATTTGGAAGCATCTCTGTTGCTGCCGTTAAATCTTTTTCAATCTGTGCATACACTTCTTCTTTTGTGCTTTTTTTTGCATTCATCTGCTCAAGATTAGGGTTGTCCAAAATCATAACAACTCCCCCCCAATAATTAACAAGAATGGAGTAATAATAAGCTCTTAAAAAATATGCTTCTCCTTTCATCGTAGCTTTTCGACCTTCGTCCATTTGAACTTTATCGATATTTGCTAGAAAGTTGTTTGTTGCCGAGATACCTCCGTAAGCACCATTATACATATTTCCCATCCCTCCTAGATCATTGGGTGTCTGTGCACTCAGAGAGATATTTTTCCATCCTTCCCATGGATAATTGCTATATGCGTTAGGAGTTAGTACATCTAGATAGGGCAATACTTCTGTCGTGACATCCCAAAGTGCAGAATAACAACCAATGTTTGCAGCTTTAGCATCTTCTTCTGTTTTCCAAAAGACTTCTGGTGAAATGGAATCCTGCGGGAGTTTGTTTAGGAAATCTTTTTGGCACGAGGTTGTTAGAATAGCTAAAGCAGCTATACTCATTGAGATATATTTTTTAGTGTTCATGATAAGCTTTTTTTAGATTAAAATTTTAGATTTATACCTCCTGTAATCATCCTAACATTTGGATATTGTGCAGGAGACATATTTGCTAAGTCTCGTTCGGGATCAAGCCCTTCAAACTTGGTGAACGTGAAAACATTCTGTGCATCAATATACACTCTAATCCCGCCCATTTTGAGTTTAGAAAGTAGACTGCTAGGCAACGAATAACCTAATTGTATATTCTTAACTCTTAAAAACGAGGCGTCTTGAAGCCAAAAGCTGTTATCTGCATAATTTTGACTGTTGGATGCACTATATTGTACTAATCTTGGTAGTTTTGCATTGGGATTTTCTGGTGTCCATGTATTGCCAGCTTCCCATCTTTTTGATACTCCTGCACCATTTAGGAAAGGAAAATATAATTCACTACCAACATATGATTCAACATCTGCAACACCTTGTAAATTAATACGCAGATCTACTCCTTTATAACTCACGTTAATATTAGCCCCATACGTCCAGGTTGGTATTGGTTTGCCGACAACTTGTCGGTCATGAGCATCGATGATACCATCAGGTTTTCCCTCAGGACCACTGAAATCTTCAAATTTAATATCACCAGGTTTAGTAGGGACAGCATTTTGCTTCGGGCTGGAATCTACTTCTTCCTGCGATTGGAATATACCTAAAGACTTCCACATATAGAATGCATTAATAGCTTCTCCTTGTAATAATGCGTTTCGTCCGATTTGTGGATCAGGTATGTAGTCTATCTTATTTTTTACATGGGTCAGATTAAAGCCAGCATTAATATCCACTTCTCCAATTTTATGAGTATAGTTAGAAGATAATTCCCATCCCTTGTTGCTTACAGTTGCTAAATTTCTGAAAGGGGCATTTCGTATTCCTATGAAATTTGGAAGTTGGATCTGACGTAAAATACCCTCGCGTTTATCCTCAAAGTAGTCAAATGTCACATTCAATTTTCTTTTTAATAAAGTGGCATCAAATCCAATATTTGTTTTTGTACCAACCTCCCATTTAATATTTTCATCAACGATGGACATCTGTGCAATTCCTGTTGCGATATTGTCACTTAAGGGATAAAATCTAGCAAAAGCAAGTGTTGGAATATACGCATACAAATCTCGTTGGTCATTGAACCCCATACGATCATTACCAGATTTACCCCATGAGGCGCGAATCTTTAATTCGTCAATCAATGTCTGATTTTTCATGAAATCTTCTTGTGTAATTCTCCATCCGGCAGATATAGATGGAAAGAATCCCCATCTGTTTTCTGGAGAGAATCGTGAAGAACCATCGTATCGTGCAATACCTTCAAGTAAGTATTTCTCTTTATATGCATAATTAAAGCGCCCTATATAGGAGCGAAGTGCCCAACCATATGTCGTTCCATTTGTTAGTGGTGTAGTAAGCCCGGCATTTATTTCAGTTAATGTATTGTTGACGAATCCCATTATCGATCCCGATAAAGTCCGGTATTCTTCTTCCTCTTGACTGTATATTCCCGCTATCGTAAAATCATGATTTTCTGCAATGATTTTGTTGTAAGTCAAACTACTAAAAAGTGTTTTATATAGAGTCTTATCCCAATTATTGCTCGCATTAGGGCCTGAGGCATTCATTGTTGAAGTGACAGTTAATGTTTTTGGGTTATAGACAAGAGTTTTGGGAACAAAAGTCTGATTATCATTTGTTGAATAATTAACACCTCCTGTAACATTAAATTTTAATCCATCAAGTATTTTATAATTTAAAAATACATTGGTATTAAAGTTTCCATATGCACTGTGGTTCTTTCCTTCATTAACCATAGCGAGTGGATTTCGGAATTGAGCATTGACTGAATTAACCCATGTAGAAGCATATTCACCATTTGAGGTGTAGGTTCCATAGTAAGGAAGTGTACGATAGAGTTCCGTAAATAAATTACCTGAACCATTAAAGGATTCTTTTCTGTTTTGGTAACGAATACCAGATCGTAAACCTACATCTAATTTATCATTGACTTTAGTATCTACGTTGGCTCTGAGATTGTAGAGTTTTGCATTTCCATTTTGCACAATTCCATCCTGATTGGTATAACCCAGTGATAAGTTAAATTGGGTATTTCCTTCCCCGCCAGATATACCTAATTGATTGGTCTGAATGCTAGCATTACGCATGATCAGATCTAACCAATCTGTGTTGGGATAAATATTGGGGTCTTTACCATTTTGGTATTCGTTAATCGTTTCTTTACTAAAAAATGTTGGACTTCCTTGATTTATAAGTGCCTGATTATATAAGTTCATATAATCTACCGAATTTGTAATCATCTCAGGAAGTTTAGTTGCAGTCTGTTTTCCAAAAGATGTAGTGAAATCGATTTTAACTCTGCCTTTAGCACCTTTCTTCGTTTGTACAAGTATAACTCCATTAGCAGCTCGAGAACCATAAATAGCAGCAGAAGCATCCTTAAGAACTGAAATAGACTCAATATCATTTGCATTTACTGCTCCCAGTGATCCCACTATTCCATCAATAATAACTAATGCATCACTTGTTCCTATAGTACCGATTCCTCTCACTCGTATGTTAGCTCCATCACGACCGGGCTGTCCAGACTGTTGGTTTACCCATACACCTGGTACCTGTCCAGAAAGTGCTTGGGTTGCATTTGTAATGGGTCTGTTGGATATTGCATCAGATTTCATTACACTGACGGCACCAGTTAATGTAGCTTTCTTTTGTGTACCGAATCCAACTACTACAGTTTCCTCCAGCATATTAACCTCCGTGTCGAGTGTAATAGTAAGGTTAGCAGGGTTTGTACCGATAGGAACTTCTTTTGAAATATAACCGACATATGTGATAACCAATGTTTGATTGGTTGTAGCATTCAGGTTGAAATTACCTTCTGAATCGGTTTTAGTTCCAATTGACGTTCCTTTTACTTTTATGGTTACTCCAACTAAAGGTTTGCCTGATTCATCAGTAACTTTTCCTTTTATTTGTTGGTTTTGAGAGGTTTGCTGTGCATTTATTAGCGCATAATGTAATGAGCTTGCTTTTGCTATCGGGACAGTCCCAAACAAAAGCACAAATGCAGTCATGCTTCCCGTAATGTTAACGTTTAGCTTTCTTTTCATAGGTTTAATTTTAGTTTATTGTTTTGAGGATATTGTTTACAATCGTTTGTTTAAATAGGCAATGATATTATATGAAAATTACCTACGTAATATCATCCACATTTCTGTTTAGTATCAAAATTTATTGATCGTGATAGTCGTGATTTATATTGAACTGTAAAACTAGTATGAGAAAAAAAGAATAACCAAAACTTTTCTGACATGTATTAAAACTATTTTAACTTAATGATGGGATATGTTAAAACTTGTCAATCGCATAAGGGTAATATAGTGTCATTATAGGGTAAATAACTTTATGTAAAGTAGGCTGTTTACTAGGTCATATATTTTTATGAAGTTTCCTTTGATAATAATTGGAGTTTTTGTCTAGTTAATCTTTTCGATTTAAGATATTAAGTGATAATATTGGATCAAAGCTTGGTAAAATAGGCTTTGCAATATAAAATTGGTCATAAGTATCTTTACATAACTATTATTTACTTCACTTAAGATTATGAAAAAACCGAGAAAATTTGGACTGTATACGACTGCTTTATTTTGCTTGTGGATGATTGCCCCATCTTATGGTCAAATTACTGAAAGGCCACGTCCTAAAGAATGGGATCTTCTTATTGAAGGTGCTCGCTTTAAAGATCGTTTTCTACCTATGCCTAAAGGAAAAGTTATAACTGGAAGTGATTGGGGAGCGGAGGGAGTGCGGAAACGATATATTGATAATGGAAGCGAAGATAGCGAGCGATCGTACTGGGGCGGTAACATCTTAAAAGGCGACGATGGTAAGTTTCATCTTTATGTATGTGGATGGCCTGAAAGTTCAGAGAAAGGACATATGGAATGGCCGAATTCAATTGTATACCATACGGTTAGTGATAATTCAATTGGACCATACAAAATTGTTGATACTATAGGTAAAGGACATAATCCTGAAATTTTCAGAGCGAAAAATGGTAAGTATGTGATTTATGTGATCAATGGTTACTACATATCTGATAGCTATAACGGCCCTTGGAAGTATGAGAAATTTGTATTTGATCAACGGGATCGTCCTATCATCGAAGGTTTGTCAAACCTTACCTTTGCAAAGCGTGAGGATGGATCTAATTTGATGGTGTGCCGAGGTGGTGGTATCTGGTTTAGTGAAACAGGTTTAAGTCCTTATAATCAGATAACAGATAAACGCGTATATCCAGCTGTTGATGGAGAGTTCGAAGATCCAGTTGTTTGGCGCGATCATATTCAGTATCATCTTATTGTAAATGATTGGTTGGGACGAATTGCTTTTTATCAGCGTTCTAAAGATGGTGTAAATTGGATAACTGATCCAGGGGAAGCTTATACCACTGGTATATCTTTTCATCAGGATGGTGTAAAGGAAGATTGGTTTAAGTATGAGCGCATTAAAGTATTGCAAGATAAGTACGGTCGAGCTTATCAGGCAAATTTCGCCGTTATTGATGTTTTAAAGCTGGAAGATAAACCGAATGACCGACATAGTTCAAAAAATATTTCGATTCCATTGAACGCAGGAATGCTGATGGAAATGCTGAATACAGAACTACCATCTTTAAATACAAAATTTGTCCGTGTCAAAGTGTTAAAAGAGCCTAATTTTGATCCTGCTAAGGAATTGGATTTACAAACATTGCGATTTGGAAAATCAGAGCTTGTTAATTATGGAAAAGGGAGCCGTGCAACTAAAATAGAAAATACAAAAGATGGGGTTATCATTACATTTGAGAATAGTGGGCATGGGTTAACTCAAGATGAATTTGCTCCCAAATTAATTGGTAAATCTAAGTCGGGAAAGATTCTTTTTGGTTATACCAGAGTGCCATGGGTGGCGTATAACGAAGCGATTTTATCAGCTAGAAAGCCGATAGTGAATAAAACAAAAGATCAGCAAGTTTTCGAAGTACAGGTGGATAATTTTGGGCTAGTGAAATCTAAGGAAAGTAAGTTAGAATTATATATTCTTGATGGTGAAAAGAAAACTTTGATCGCTAGTGGACTGATAGCTCCACTTGATCCTTATGCCATGAGCAAAATTAAATTAGCAGGAATTATTCCATTAACAAAGGGGGCGAATAATCTAATGAAACTTGTTATTCAGGAAAAAGGTATTCAAAAGTCAACATTTAATTTTGAATTGAAACTTGATTAATCTTATTTTTTGATGTAGGAAATCTAGCAAATGTTTACTTGCTGGATTTTTTAATTTTTAGTGTATGTGGATAGATTTTCAATAATTTATACTGAAAGAGATGTTGTATGGGATATTATGAGGTATTATAGTTTAAGAAAGGGTTAGTTTAGTTGCAGAAAAGACGATTTTTATTATTCATTTTTGAAACGTACATGATCTGTAATCCGGGAGGGATTTTTTTATCATGAGTAAATATCTAAAATCTAAATAAATGAAATCATTATTAGTCCTTTTCTTTGGATTTCTTTCTCCGCTTATAATATGGCCGCAAGATATTGTTGTTCCAAGATTAACGACTTTTCCTGATCATATCCAATCTACAAAAATAGATTTGAATGGAAAATGGTTATTTGATGTTGATCCGAACGAAAGTTTCTGGAAGTCTCCGCAAGCTGTAGATTGTAAGAATATACAGGTTCCGGGCGAATGGGTGATGCAAGGTTTTGAAGTAGAGAAAGGAGCTAAGGCGGGCTATTTTCGTCAATTTGAAATCCCTGTGAGTTGGAAAGGACAGCGTGTCAAGCTTAGAAATAATGGGATTTTTAGTGAAAGTACGGTTTATGTTAATGGTAAGAAAGTAGGAAGTCATATAGGTGGATTTACTCCTTTTGAGATCGATGTGACAGATTTTGTTCACTATGGTGCCACTAACCAGATTACAATAGCTGTACGTAGCGAAAGTTTGGCTGATTCCTTAGCGAGCGCATCACGCTATGCTGTACATGCCCTTGGTGGTATAACTCGAGATATATTTTTGTTTGCGATCCCAGAGACAAATATTTCTTCTTTTCATGTGGTTACTGATTTTGATGCGAGCTATACAGATGCGGTTTTGTCTGCGGATGTGCAGTTGTCAAATGAATCTATTAAAGCCAAAGGTACTCTTAAACTAGCACTTAGTTTGTTGGACACAGAGGGAAGATCCGTTGATTTAGGAAAGTCGGAATATCTAGTTGATGAGTTGAAAAATGGTGTAAATTTAAATCGTAGTCTAAAGTTTCAGATTCGTAAACCTCATCATTGGACATCTGAGTCTCCCTATTTGTACACGTTAATTTGTGAATTAAGTGATGGATCGGGTGTTTTACATCGCACAAAGCGAAGAGTTGGTTTTAGAGAGCTTGAAGTAAGAGGAAACCAGTTTTTGGTTAATGGAAAACCGATCAAGTTAAGAGGCGTTAATAGACATGAAGTGATGCCACTGCGAGGAAGATCTTTGGAAGGTGATATTTGGGCTAAAGATGTTAAGTTATTTAGAGAAGCCAATGTAAATTATATTCGTACATCGCATTATCCTCCTGATGAGAGATTGCTTGAGGCTTGTGACGAGCTTGGCATGTTTGTAGAGGTTGAGGCTCCATTTTGTTGGGCACATGAGACTGCTATTAAAAAAGAGGATATGTACCCTCTTCTGGTGAATCAACATATTGAGATGGTTAACCGGGACAGGAGTCATCCTTCTATTATTATGTGGTCTTTAGGAAATGAGTCTAATCTTTATAAAGAGTATTTTAAGGAAGCTGGTGAAGTTATTAAAAAGATGGATCCATCCCGTCCCCGCATATTCAGTCAATGGGGCCCGGATGCTGATAATGGCGAGCTTGAGGTGACGAACCATCATTATCCTGGTCCAACTGGTCCAGATATGTATCGCAATAGTAAACGTCCGGTAACTTTTGACGAATATATCCATGTAAATTCTTACAATCGTTTTGAACTATCGGCAGATCCGGGTGTAAGAAATATGTGGGGACCGTTATTGGATAAAATGTGGACAGCTATGTACAACAGTCAAGGTGTGCTTGGTGGTGCAATCTGGGCTGGAATAGATGATACTTTTTTCTTACCTAACAACAAGGTTGTCGGATATGGAACATGGGGTCCGTTGGATGGCTGGCGTAGGGCGAAACCCGAGTATTGGAATATGAAAAAGTCATACAGTCCAGTAAAATTAGAACAGCGTGGAAATTTATCAAAGGACGGTGTAGTATCTTTTGATGTCGAGAATCGTCATAATTTTACGGATCTGTCTGCTTGTCGATTTGAATGGCGCTCTGGTCAGGATAGTGGGGTTGTGCAAGTGAATTTACCTGCCAGAAGTAAAGGTCATTTTGATATCGATCTGAAGAATGAAAAACACTTGGATCAGGAAATTTATTTGAGAATAATTTCTCCTTTAGGTTTTGTAATAGATGAATATCTATATTCCTTGAAACCGAAAGTAATGGTCGCGGAGGTTGAAAAGAAAGGTTCTGTCAGTTTTGAAGAAAAAAATGAAGCTATCCTTGTTAAGGACAAGAACAAGGTGTTTGAAATCAATAAGTCTGATGGGCTTTTAAAAGTTTATGATGTCCATGGTAACAATCTGATCAATAAAGGGGCTACATTGATGTTATTGCCGCTCAATTCGGAAGGCAGGGGTATTCAAATGGTTGGTAAAGATCAAAATTTTGAACCTTTTAACCCTGTTTGTGAGAACTGGGTATGTCAGTCGGTGGTCTATAACATACAGAAAGATAGTTTAACTATACGTGTTAAGGGAGCATACAAAGAAGCTGAAGGAGCATATATTTATGTGTTTAAAGCAAATGGCGTATTAACGGTTAGCTATGATTTTGAATTGAGAACTGCAGTATCACCAAGGCAGGTTGGATTGGTATTTGAAATACCTAAAGAATTTAATAATTTAGAATGGAAACGTCATGGATATTGGAATATGTATCCGCAGGATCATCTCGGGTCATTGACTGGTCATGCTGTCGCTTTTAATCCTGATCTACCCGTTTCTGCTTCGGCAGGACCATCTGCTTTACCCCACTTAGGTTGGTCTTTTGATCAGACAGATGCAGGTTCGAACCTCTTTAGGGCAACGAAAGAAAATATTTACTCTGCTGATTTGTCGAATTTAAATGGGAATAAGGTTAAGGTCTTAGGTAATGGTAAACAACATTTTAGAGCTTGGATAAGCACGGATAAAAATAGTATTAATATGTTGGTCGCAGATTACAATAATGCTGGACGTGAAGGTTTTCTATCCTCTCATGCAGAGGTTGACTATCGTCCCTTAAAGAGGGGGGACCGTGTAACTGGAAAAGTAATGTTACGGTTTGAAAAATAAAAGAAATAAAATTATAAATGAGAATATAAAGTCCAGACAGATTAACTTCGACTGGACTTTATATTTATTAATGGTTTTTCGAGTATCAATTTATCGATATTTACTAGCAATGAAGCATTATTTTTTATTTCAGCAACTCATTTTTGTACTCGCTTGGAGTAATTCCTTTTGTAGTTTTAAAAATCTTGTTAAAATTGGATAAACTGTTAAAACCACAATCATAAGCGATATTTCCAATCTGGTTTTTATCTTCATTAATGAGTTTACATGCTTGACTAATACGGACTTCATTGACAAACTGAATAAATGTTTTTTGCGTGCGGGTTTTAAAATATCTACAAAAAGCATGTTTGGTCATATTCGCTATTTTGGAAACTTCCTCTAAATTTATTTCTTTAGAAAAATTGTCGAATACATGTCGGAAAATTTTATCGATCTTTTCATTGTCTTTAGCAATGTAAGTATTTGTATATCCTGGGCTTGAAAGAAAACTATATTCCTGAGAATTTAACATTTTTTGGAAAAGCTCAAGTAAGAGAATCGTTTTTGGGATACCCTCACTGCTTATCATTTTTTGTAAAATACTTTTCAGGTCATTTTTTAATTTACCATGAAATATTAGCCCTCTCTGAGATAGGGCAAAGAACTGCTCGAGTTTGGATGTGTTAAAAAAAAGGGAAAGTGTACTAATTAACTTATCCGGCTCAAAGTATAATGCCATCGAAGATGCCGCATGGTTAATATTTAAATCTTGACTGTCATTGTGCCAGACATGTGGTAAATCTGATCCGATGAAAGTCAGTTCATCACTGGTAAAAGTATCTAAACTATCTCCAATCATGCGACGACCTTCGCTTTTGACAATGTATGTGAATTGACATTCTTTATGAAAATGAAATTCTGTTGAAAAAAAAGGTCGGTTTATTTCACGTGTTACAAATATATTGTTTTCAAATCCTTCTAAAACTTTTGCAAATACGGGCTTCATGTATATTGATGGTTTTTTAGGTTCTATAAATGTACATAGCTAATATAAGATTAGTTTTAAGTAGTCACAAGTATTTCCTGTCTCGTATATTGTAATTCACAGGGTTGTTACATTCTAGTTGCTTCGAAGATATAGTTAGATATTTATTTAATGAAAAATTAGGCTGCGAATTTTTCAATTTATCTTAGTCAATTACGAGTTTATCCAATATTTTATGATTAAAAGTTCTCATAAGTCAGTGTTATTTTTTAATTATTCCTTTTTTTTTGTTAATTAATGCTAAACTTTTAATTTTTTTTCATTTCTCTTTTGTTTTCTTCTTTCATGTTGCTCTAAACGTTTTAATTTGTGTATTTTGTCATTTTTATATAAATTATCTTTGATATTTGAATTATAATATCTATTATTGATGTTAAGCTATATTAAATAATTGTTGGTAATAATATTGCAAATTATTCTTTTTGAGACAAGTTTCAAATTGATCATTTATATCTTACCCTGTTATTTATACCGAGCGTGATTTACTATATAAAACCTGATAAAAACCATTTTTTGCTAATTATTTAAAGATTGTAGAATATAAATGTTCTTCACAAGTCTACTTAATATGAATAAAAAAATTTTTAATTTAATATTGAGTTTAAGTAATGCTAAACTTGAGGCCTTATATTTGGGGAATTAATGTTGTTTTTAATTCATTGTTTTACTATTTGTAAACAGATAAATCATAATATAATAGCTGAAAATTGACATTTTTAATAACACTATTTAAATCATCTAAAATAAAAATGCCTATGGATAACTAGTTACAACATCCTTAAAAAGAAAGGAGATGCGCTAACATCTCCTTCAAGTGTAAGGAAACCAAAAAGTCTAAAAAAATTTTAATTAACCTTAATTGTTCAAATATGAATAAGTTTTCCCTCGTTTCAAAATGGAAAGGTAAATTTTATTGCCCATTGTATCGAGTTTCAACTACCCAAAAAGCATTATCCCTAGGTTTAGTGCTATCCCTAATGCATGTGAAGCAGAATGAAATATTTGCTTCACCACTTCACAATATTGTACAGTCAGAAATCCTTGTCAGGGGTAAAGTAATCAATCAAGGACGAGGTTTACAAGATGTATCTGTCTTTGTTAAAGGAAAGAAATCAATAGGTACTAAAACGAATAGTGCTGGAGAGTTTGTTATGGAAGTTCCAAAAGGATCAACGCTGGTATTTACTTCGGTAGGTTATAAACAACAAGAAATCTTAGCTACTTCTTTATTAAGTATTGAATTACAGGAGGATGCTTCAGTTCTTGATGAAGCTGTTGTGGTAGGTTTTGGAACACAAAAAAAGATTAATTTAACTGGTGCTGTAGATCAGATTTCTGCCAAGCAATTGGAAAATCGCCCTGTCACCAATATCGGAGCTGCATTGCAAGGATTAATCCCTAATTTAAATATTACAAATCCTAGTGGAAACCCTACTGCAGCTGCAACCTTTAATATTAGGGGCACTACATCTATAAATGGAGGTGGTCCATTGATTTTAGTAGATAATGTTCCACATTCGGAAGATGAATTGGCAAGATTAAATCCTAATGATTTCGAAACTTATACGGTCTTAAAAGATGCAGCCGCAGCTGCTATTTATGGTGCAAGAGCCGCATTCGGTGTTGTGTTAATCACTACTAAAACAGCTAAAAGTGATGATGTTCAAGTAAATTTAGGTATCAACACTTCGGTCCGTACTGTAGGTAAAATGCCAGATATTGTAACAGACCCTCTTACTGTTATGGAATATAAGCGTATGGCCGCGGCTCCACTTTATGATTTGTTTCCTGATGCAATTCGAGACTATGCAAAGAAAATGCAGGAAGATCCGTCATTGCCCAATGTTATTCTGGATCCTACCAATAAATTGAATTATATGTATTATGGTTCGACGGATTGGATGGATGAAGCATATAAAAAAACTGCCCCTACTACGACTGTTAATATGAGTGTTGGCAAAAGAGCAGAAAAGCTACAATACTTATTTTCAGGCGAATATTATAAACAGGATGGGATGTTAAAATATGGTGAAGATGTTCTAAAAAGATATAACGTGCGCGGTAAAGCTGATTTTCAAGTAAATGATTGGCTTTCTTTTGGTAATAATACTTTATTGACTATTCGAGATTTTAATTCTCCAGTTTTTATGGATGGTGACTTCTTTTGGAATGTCAATCGTACAAGCTCCTTGGATGTGCCTAAAAATCCTGATGGAAGTTGGACGTCGGCAGGAGCAGGTTTGCTGGGGCGTATGCAAGAAGGAGGACGAACGACACGTAATATAAATGAGTTTCAAACAACATTTAATGCTAAAGCTGCAGTAATAAAAAATATTTGGGATATCAATGCTGATGTTACATTGCGGCGTACAAGTGGAAATACTGATTCATACGATGTGCCAATTCCTTATAAAATTGGACCTGAGACAGAGATTAAGTATGCCGGTTCGACTACCTCATATGCAAGTAAAAGCAATGATAATAACAGATATGATGTTATCAATATTTATTCAAATTTTAATAAAACATTTGGAGATCATAATTTAAGTGCTCTACTTGGTTACAATCAAGAATATAGAAAAAATGAATGGGCATCGTTGCGTAGGAATGATCTATTATCAAGAGATTTACCAACTGTCGAACTGGCTACTGGCACCATGACGACGCGTCATACTATAGATGACTGGGCTGTTCAGGGGATTTTTTACAGGCTGGGTTATAATTACAAGGGAAGATACCTTGCTGAGTTTAATGGTCGTTATGATGGATCGTCAAGATTTCCAAAAGGTGATCGTTGGGGCTTTTTTCCTTCTGCATCAGCAGGATGGGTAATTTCGGAAGAGCAGTTTTTTGAACCGATTAAACCTGTACTTAATATGTTTAAGCTTAGGGGATCATATGGTCAATTGGGGAATCAAAGCGTTGCAAATTATTCGTTTGTACCCACAATGTCGGCGTCGAAAATCGGACAGATATTAGGAAACGAGAGACCAATGTCAATTGGAGCTCCAGGTGAAGTTTCAAATAGTTTAACTTGGGAAAAGGTTTCTACGACGAATTTCGGTGTAGATCTAGCTGCGATCAATAATCGATTGAATTTAAATTTTGATACATATGTGAGAAAAACTGAAGGTATGCTTTCTGCAGGAAGGACCCTACCTGGCGTTTTTGGAACAGCATCACCAAAGATAAATGCTGCAGATCTTAAAACCAAAGGTTGGGAGTTACGTTTGGGTTGGAATGATCAATTTGAGTTATCTAATTCGCCATTTAAATATAATATCACTTTTGTTATCGCAAATAGTAAAGCTGAGATAACAAAGTTTAGTAATCCTGCCGGGAATTTGGGTGACTACTATACAGGAATGAAGCTTGGTGAAATTTGGGGTTTGGAATATGATGGTGTTTTTGAAAACCAAGCACAGTTGGACGCTTTAAATCAAGTTGATATCGGAAATGGTAATCAAGGTAATAACTCTTATATCGGAGATATTAAGTTTAAAGATTTAAATGGTGATAAGCGTATTAATTTTGGTAAAAATACCTTAGAAGATCATGGTGACCGTGTCATTGTCGGAAACTCGAGTACTCAGTATCCGTATAGTTTAGATTTAGGGGGTGATTGGAAAGGATTTAATTTGCGCGTTTTCCTTCAGGGAGTGGGTAAAAAGGATTGGTATCCGGGTGGTGCTCATGTTTACTTTTGGGGAATTTATGCCCAGCCATGGACTAATGTAACTGTACAAAATCTGGATCACTGGACTCCGGAAAATCCAGATGGTTATTTCCCTGCGGTTCGAGCTTATGCTGCAGAAGTTTCTAATCGTTCATTAGCTGTTCCAAATAAAAAGTATATGCAAGATGCGAGTTATTTGCGAGTTAAGAACATAACTTTTGGTTACTCATTACCTAAGCAATGGGTTGAGAAAGCTGGTCTTGGACGAGTGTATTTTTATTTTAGTGGAGAGAATCTATTTGAAAAATCTAATCTTAAAGTTTCGTTAGATCCAGAAGGATTAGGAGGACAGATTTATCCATTTCAACGTACCTACTCTTTTGGTATGAATTTAAATTTTTAATGATTATGAAAAACACAATAATTATTTCTTTGGCATGTGTAGTCGTATTGGCACTCACTTCTTGTCAAAAAGATTTTTTGGATCGATTTCCTCAAACGAGTGTGACTGAGAATAGCACATTTAAGACTCCTGCGGATTTAGAAACATATACGAATGGATTTTACGGCATGATTGGTCCTAATTATAGCGATGGATTTACGGATAATATTGCGGGTATGAGTGGATCGTCAACAACAGATGCAATGGTTAGAGGCAATCTAACAATTGCTAATGCTGGTGGATGGGGAGGATGGGATAACGTGCGTAGAATCAATTTTATGCTACAAAGAGTTGCAAACACGACGGGAGATCAAGCTTCGATTAATCATTATGTAGGTATTGCTCGTTTTTTTAGAGCAAACCTATATTATAATATGGTGATGACTTATGGTGATGTGCCTTGGTACAACCAGGTGATCAAAGATACGGATGAGGACTTGCTGATGAAAAAGCAAGATAGCCGGACTTTAGTTGTCGATTCTATTATGGCCGATTTAGAATATGCTGTCGCGCATATTAAACCTGGAGGAACAAATACTAGAGTGACGAAATGGGTCGCATTGACCTTGCTATCTCGTATTGCTCTTTATGAAGGGACATATCGTAAGTATCACACATATCTTAATTTAGAAGAGACTGCTCATAAATTTTTGGAAAGATCGGCAAGTGCTTCTAAGCAAGTAATGGATCAAGGAGGATTTAGTATCACTAATACAGGTAAGCTTGAAGAAGATTACAGGAACTTATTTGTTAGCAAAGATTTGTCAGCTAATAAAGAAATTATTTATTTATGGAAGAATGGCGAAGCGGATGGGGTAGCTAATAATACGCATACTGTATTTGATTACCAATGGGCATTGAGTAAAGACTTGATGGAGGAATTTTTGATGAAGGATGGTTCCCGTTTTACTTCATTACCTGATTATGATAAAAAACAGGTGACTGAAATATTTAAAAATCGCGATCCTCGTTTAGCAGAGAATATTATGGAGCCTGGTTTTAAAACGAATCCTGATGTTAATATTCCTTATGTATTGAAACCAAGTTATGGTGGATATCTTCAGATTAAATTTTATCCTAGAGACCCGAATCAGCGTAAGGGATGGAACTTAAACTACACGGATCTTCCAATGATGCGTTATGCTGAGGTACTTTTAAACTATGCAGAAGCGCAAGCAGAACTTGGGAAAATAACTCAAGGTGACCTGGATTTAACTATTGGAGTATTAAGAAGACGGGTAGGAATGCCTACTTTAAAACTTGCAGAAGCACAGAGTAATATTGATCCTATTATGGCTTCAAAATATAGTAATGTAAAACATGCTAATAAAGGAATTGTTTTAGAAATTCGTAGAGAACGAAGAATAGAATTAGCCTCTGAAGGTTTTAGGTTTAATGATCTAAACAGATGGTATGTTGGGGAGTTATTTGCAGTCAACCCTAAAGGTATTTATGTGCCTGGCTTTGGAGCACTTGATGTAACAGGAGATGGCGAACCCGATCTTGTTATCTTAGAGAAAGAATCTGATAAAGCTTCATTACCTGAAAAATACAAAGCGTTACCTGGATATTATGTAAGTGAAAATAATATTTATTTGAGTAACGGTAGTTCAGGTCATATTGTCTTTTTTAAAGATAAGAATCAACCGCGTCAGTGGGTTGATGGTCCTAAATATTATTACCGTCCGATTCCAATTGGACAGACTGTCTTGAATCCAAATTTGATACAGCCGTTAGGTTGGAGATAATAGCTGTTAATTTTTTTTGAATATGGTTAGCCCTTGATTTTCGAGGGCTAACTTTTATTATAGTAGATGACGCAAATAATTCTTTTGAGATTTTTTGCTACCAATAGCTCGCTTTAAAACTCATGCCTGTGGTGTATATTTAGATGTTAAAGGAGGTAAGAAATTGGATCGCAATGGAATATTTTTAGCATCGATGGCTTCCGTTGCAGTTATCTTTTTAAGAAGAGAATATCTAAGTTAATTATATTTACGTGGATGATTTTTCTGGTAATGTTAATTGTTTCCAGATATGGTAATGATATTGATTTCATAATAAAGGCCTCTAAAGAGGCCTTTATTATGAAATCAATATTTCAATTTTCTCGAATCAATTTCGGAAGTTATTGGATATACATCTTTGTAAACATCAATTCCTGCATCGCTTAATGGTACTCCAGCCATTTTGGTTTTCGTACCTTGAATACGAATATTCTTTTTATGATCTAGGTCAATTACTGCCCAAATTGGATCTTCATATACGAGTGTATAGCGAAGGATGCCGTGTTTTTTGTAAAAATCATCTGAGAACGCCGTACTTTTAAAGTCTTCTCCTGCCCAATAGTATGATGAACTGTTAATCTGAACATAATGGATCCCATTGATTTCATTGTGATAATTCATATGATGGTGACCTGTTAACACAAGTACTACTTTGTTGAAGCCTGCCTCTTGGTTTATCTGTTCGAATAGATAACGTACCTCCATGCCATTATCTAATCCTCCTAATGTATTTTCAAGTCCTTGATGACAGAAAATAACTGTGCGTAAGGATGTGTTTTGAAGGTCTTTTTTTAGCCAGTTAAGTTGCTTTTTTGTAATAGAGCGTGGATAGCCATCTATTTTCTTCGTTTCACTTTTTTCATTGCCATCTAATACGACAAAATGAAAACCGTTCTTATCAAATGAATAATAAGGATTTGTCGCACCCCAAAAAGCTAAAGCTTGCTCTTTGGAAAATCCACCATCGGTATCGTGATTTCCCAATACGTAATGTTTTTCTCCCTCGAATTTACTCCAAATATCTAGTAAGGGTTTATTCTGAGGTTTAGGTACACAAAAATCACCTAATTGAATTATGAAATCGGGCTTCTCTTTGATCATAGCATCAATAAATAATTGTGCTCTTCGGTCGCTATCATGCATAAGGTCATAATGGAGATCTGATATGACTCCAAATTTAACTCCTTGATTCTTAAGGGTACTTGCTTCAGTACTTTCAACTAGTGGAGCTCCCATGGTTTTATTTACTAGTAGTCCTGATAGACTAAGTCCTCCAATTTTTAAGAATGATTTTCTGTTTATCATAATTGACAATATATAATTCGGTTGATAAATTGCTTATTAATATTAGCTGTAAATGCAATAGATACCCATATTATGAATTTATTATATGGGTATCTATTTTTAATTGCATATCGTGTATTTTAATTACGCACCGACTGCTGTGTTTTACTGATCATTTTTAACAGGTGTTGCCGGCTTTACAAATGATATAACTGTAGCGCACAAAGCGCAAATTACAGCTACTACAAGAAAGATGTTTGATGTATCACCAGTGTAGTCAATAATTTTCCCAAATATGGGTTCTCCGATTGCAGCAAACACATATGCGAACATGTTCATAACACCGATACCGGTACCGACGAGTTTGGTACCTAAGATATCTGGACTTAAGGTCCAAAAATTAGCTTGAGGTCCATAAACAAAAAATCCAGAAGTGAACATCAATACTGCAGCAAGTATATGATGTGGAGTAGGAATGAAATAAATTAGCAGTGCAATTGCACTGCTAATCAGCATTCCGGCTCTAATCGACTTACTTCTGTTTTTATTAAATAATAAATCTGAAATATAACCAAATGAAACTGCACCTACAGCCATACCGATAGGAATGAATAAAGTAAGCCATAAATTACCATTTGATTCCTTGTAATTATTCCCTAAGAAATGGATCGGTACCCAGAAAATAAGTCCATATCTTGCCATACTTTGAAATCCGATGGCAAAGGATGCGATCAGAAATTTTTTGTTTCCGAATACGAGCTTATAAGACTCTTTCCAACCTAATTTTGATGTTGAATCGTTTTGTGCACTATCTGATTGTAGCGTAAATCCTTTTAAAGACGGATGACTTCTCGCAATAATTAAAAATAAGACTAAGGCAAAAAGAAGAAAGAGTATGGGGTATCTAAAAAGTGTACGCCAGCTTTGTTCTTGTTGTACTAAAAGTAACGCCATGAAAAATGTAAGCACAGATGAGCTACCTGCTGCCATGGTATAAAAACCAAAAGCTTTACCTCGTTCATTGCTATCCCACCAATTGGAGATTAATTTACTTCCCGATCCCCAGGCCATAGATTGAAAATAACCATTCAGCGTCCAAAGAATAAGTATTACAGCGTAGGTATTGGCATAACTAATAGACAGGTTGCAGACAATAGATAGAAAACCACCTGTTAAGATCATGATTTTGGGGCTTAAACGATCTGCAAGATTACCGTTAATTAATTGTCCTATGGCATACCCCATCAGCATGGAAAAGCTAATCCATCCGATTTGCTGGTAACTTATACCTAATTCAGCTGACATTCCTTTTGCCGCCCAGCCAAAATTATGTCTACCTGTATAGAAAAATAAATAACAGAACATGGTGATAAATAGCATCTTCCATTGCTCTTTTCTGAAGTTTTTTTGAATCTGCATCTTCTGTTATTTGATGTCCATATTGATGCCGACACGTATTGGTTTGTTTATTACAGCGTAGTCGAAAGCTTCATTCACTTCATCTAAAGAAAATTCTTTTTCAACAAGATCAAGAAATGGATATTTCTCGAAATTCTGTACAATAAAATCTACTGCAGTAGAAAAATCTTCATAATTATAATTATGTAAACCTTTAATTGTTAATATGCGTCGGATCATTTGCTCTGCATCGATCTCAAGTTTACGCTGTTTAAACACTGCTCCAATAAATACGGCAACTCCATTTATACCCAATTGTGCTATTCCTGCTTCCATAGCATCTGGTGAGCCACTCATGTCAATAAAGCGATCAATCCCATTTCCTACTTTAACAATTGCTAATTCATCAAGTGTAGTTACCTTAGAATTTAGAGTTTCGTTAGCGCCGAATTTTTTAGCAAGCGCTAAGCGTTTGTCATCAATATCTGTTACTATAATTTCGGATGCACCTGCTTCTTTACACATCGCTACACATACGAGACCCAATAAACCCATTCCGGAAATAAGTGTTTTTTTACCTTTGATGGTTCCAGCTAACCGAATAGCTCCAGCTGATGTAGCAATGGCACAATTGATCGTTGCTGCAATAGGTGCAGGTAATTCTTTTGGAAGAATACGAATGGAAGTATGTGGTCTTAATATAATGTGTGACGCTAATCCTCCATGAAAACTGTCACGATCTGTAATTTGTCTGTGTCCATATTTGTATAGATTTTCATTTTTTTGAGGTGTTTCTGCATTATAACTAGCTGTTTCGGGATCACTAGCAAATACGGTCCAGGTGATAACATCTCCTTCTTTGAGTTCCTGTCCGGAAGCATCTGTTAAAACTGAATTTGAATTTGTCTCCATTATTGTCCCCACTATCTCATGTCCAAGTATAGTTGGGCAAGGTTCTTGACGTAGACCGCAATAAGTATGAAGATCACTGCCACAAAGTGTAGCGTAATTTATTTTGACGAGTATTTCTCCTTCTTCCAGATTTGGTATCGTACTCGATACTGATTGAAGAGGAGATTTAGGTTTTTCAAAAACCAAGAATTTTCCTTGCTTAGCCATAATTGTATTGTAAATATAACATAAAATGTTTTACAATGCTAAACATTGTTTATAAATACTATATCTTTTAAATGTTAAATTTATATTAATTTATGGAAATTAAGGTACATGATTTGGTTTTTTATAAAATTTGTTTGGTCACATAAGTTGTTATCAGTTACGTTCTTTTCAAATTATTAGCCACGGCTTGATAATCCATGTCACCGTTATTTATTATCGTATTTTTTGATATTATAGGGCTGATTTCGTTGTGATCGATATCATCGTGCTAGTCGAATACCCGTAAATTGCCACTGGTGCTGTGTATGAAAGAAATTTCGATATGTCTTTCTACTATGTCCTTTTGACGTAGCTTCCGAAGCACCTCGTAAAACCATTTGATTGACCATGAACTTTCCATTATATTCGCCTACCGCACCAGCTTCTTTTTTGAAACCTGGATAAGGCAGATAGGCACTTCCTGTCCATTCCCATCGGTCGCCCCAATGCATGTTATCAGCCGCGATTTCCCATTCGGCCTCTGTTGGTAAACGCATTCCTTTCCAATTTGCATAAGCAACCGCTTCAAAATAGTTGATATGATTGAGTGCTTCATTGAGATCCAATATTTTTAGACCTGATAATGTATAGTGCATCCATTGATTGTCAATTTTATACCAATATAGTGGTGCATGAGCATCATTTTCTTTTACCCAGTCCCAACCTTCAGCATGCCAATGGCGAAAGTCTTGATACCCTCCGTTTTCTATAAATTCTAAGTATTCCCCG
Organism: Sphingobacterium sp. MYb388; assembly: GCF_037479535.1. Taxonomy (NCBI): domain Bacteria; kingdom Pseudomonadati; phylum Bacteroidota; class Sphingobacteriia; order Sphingobacteriales; family Sphingobacteriaceae; genus Sphingobacterium; species Sphingobacterium sp. MYb388. The sequence goes on from NZ_JBBGYV010000002.1 coordinate 946,291, forward strand.
TTGCTGACAACTTGTGTAGCAATTTCGAATTCTTGTAAATAGACGTGATGTCTCCCAAGTTCATTATCGAAACAGAACCCCTTTCCTTCGAATCCGATTTCGTATATTCCGGCTGGAAAGGTAATCATTTCTTTATTTACGAATTCTGATTTTGAAGGTTCTGGATCGCTATTGTAGCATGGGAAAAGCGGATTGTGGCCCAAAATATATTTGATATCTGAAATCAGTAATTCCTGATGTTGCTGTTCATGGTTAAGTCCCAGTTCGAGCAAAGTTAATACTTCCTGTAAGTGATGTCGTTTCTGCTTAAAAAATAACTGCATTTGCTCATCTACGTAAGCTCTATACTTGTAAATATCAGATACGGATGGACGGCTTAAATTTCCACGATCGGTTCGGATGACCCGCGCGCCTACAGTTTCATAATAACTGTTAAAGACATAATTATACTGTGAGTCGAAAACTTGATATTCAGGAAAGTAAGGGATCAATAAAAATGTTTCAAAAAACCAAGTTGTATGCCCTAAGTGCCACTTTGGAGGACTGACATCTACTATTGGCTGCACAACATAATCTTCAATGGCTAAAGGTGCGCATATATGTACAGAGTGATTTCGAATAGTCCAATATTGTTCTTCTAAATCTGTAATGTGATCGGTTATTGTATGTTTTGTATTCATCATCGTTTTTTTACTTGATTTCCCATATTACATCCATAAACCATTTTTTCGAATCGTATAGTTCGCTGACAAAGTTAAAACCTGAGCTATTGGCGAGATCTCGGATGTCAGAAGGTGAGAATTTTTGTGATATCTCCATGTAAATGGGTTCATTTTTCACAAATGAGATCTGCTCCTCGCCGAGTGTCACTTGCTGTTCTGTTAGGCTAATGAGATAACTTTTACATGCGCCATTTAAGGGATCGTAGGTTTGATAATGTTCAAATTGATTTATGTTGAAATTAGCCCCGAGTTCATGATTAATGCGAAGGAGAAGATTAAGATTGAATTTTGCAGTTATACCTGTTGGATCATCATAAGCACGAAGTATCGTTTTAGGATGCTTTTTTAAATCAAAACCTATTAATACATTGTCTCCAGGATTTAGTTTACTCTTCAATTTGGAGCAGAACTGTTCAGCATCCGCAATTTCCATATTACCAATATTGCTCCCTAAAAATAATATTACTTTGCGATTTGACGATATTGTCATTGCTTTTTCGATCATCTCAAAATATTCACCTTTGAGGCAGATGATATTTAAAGCTGGAATTGCATCGTTAAGATTTGTTTTTAAAACTGAAAGGATATTACCAGATATGTCGATCGGCATGTAAGTAAAGTTTGCTTCTCTACGAACAAGGTGTTGCAGTAAAAAGGTGGATTTCATTGCATCGCCTGCTCCCAATTCTATCAGATCAAATGGTTTGCCATCTGTGCTTATTAAATTAGCAATTTCAGCTGTCTGATTTTTGAAGATGTCAAGTTCACATTTTGTCAGATAATAATCTTCCAGTGCCATGATTTTTTGGAAGAGATGATCTCCTTTGCTATCATAAAAATATTTAGAGGATAATCTCTTCGGATTACTTTTTAAATCATCCAATACCTCTTTTTGGAATTTATGATTAGTTATTGTTTCTTTTTCGTTGCGGAGACTGCTGTTCATCTTTCTTGTTTAACTGTTCTTGAAAGATAACAGTTAAAGGCTAGTAGTTGTTTGTTTGAGGGAGCATGTTACTTGTATCTATTATTGTTATAGTATGAAAATAAATAACTCTTTATTGCGGAATTGTGAAAGATTTTTTAACTTTTATACTGCTATCCAAAGACTGGATAATTTTCTCCAAATGCTCTTGATATTACAGCCGATAAACCAGCAAATCCAATTAATAAAACGAAAAAAGACTCTATGATGTTTAGTATTGAAAAGTTTTTCCAGGATTGACTGTTTGATTTATCAGAATATTCCCATAGTCTTAGGATATTCTGTCTTTTTTTATAGGTGAAAATGGGTATAATCAGGACCATTATTCCTACTGAGCTATTGAGAATAAGGTGCCTCATATCATGATATGCGCTTCCAATAATAACGAGAGACATTAGCGTCCATGCTATTATATTCAAGAGAGAGGATATTTTGTAAACAGTTTTCATTGATGAATTATATAATGCAATATCTTATACCGTTTAAAGCAATTGTCTTTACTTTTGTTTAGGACTTGCTCCTGTATATTTCTTGTAAATTTTATTGAAGTGACTTGCATCGGAAAATCCAAGTTTTAGCGCAATTTCATTAATGTTGTACCGACCATTTTTTAATAGTTGACTAGCTGTTTTTATTTTGGTCTGGATGATATGTTGCTGAATGGATTGGCCACTATGCTTTTTGACATAGATACTGATGTAGTTTGGAGACATATTAAATTGGGATGCTATATTGTCAATTTTCATCTTTTCAGGATTCAAGGCATGCATCCGGGTAAAACTCAGTATTTGGCTTAATTTATCTATTTCAGTATTAGAGGGGCATTCTAGTCCAAATTGGACTGTAGACTGCGCTCTGGCCAACAGCATCATGACACCACCAAACAGTTCCAGAAGCAACTCTCTACTATAGGCACAATTGTTTGAAAACTCACGCAATAGAATTTGAAACAAATAGTGGAGATGAATTTTGTCAACCTCATCTTTTACTATGTTTCCATTTATTGTTGAGGCTGTCTGAAGTAAAGTTTGGGTCGTTTCTAACCATTTGGCTGTTTTGCTTCCTGCCAACTTTTCTGTAAATAATTGCTCATTAAATTTTAGAAAGATGAATTTTGTAAATTCTTTTATTTCAAAATAATGTCCATCTTCAGGCCTTAAGATAAAAACATCTCCGGCCTCATAGGACATACGAGCATCATTTAGGATATGATCACCGGTTCCCTTTTCAACGAAAATAATTTCATAAAAATTGTGCTTATGTTCTGGGAAATCCCATTTATCCAGCTCCAGAGCAAATACATTTAATGAGTAATAGCTATTAAACCTTTGCATACATAGTAATTGATTTGTACAAACATACGATGAAAAATTACAGATTTAAGCGCTTGCTTCATAATATTTTTGTAAAAACAAATAATTACTATGTATAAATCATCAATTTCTATTGTTGCTATTTTAGCAATTATACTCGTCTTTGCTTCTTGCAAAAATAATGGACAAAGTTCTGATGTGCAATCTTCAGTTTCTGATTCTATTTCTAGTACCAAGCAATGGCCAAATGGCGCTCAGCTGGTGATATCTGTTTCCATGCAATTTGAAACAGGGGGACAGCCGGCTGGAGCTGAAAGTCCATTTTCAGGCAATCCCTTACCGGTGGGAAACCCCGATTTACCTGCTGAAAGTTGGTATAGGTACGGGGCTGTAGAAGGCGTTTATCGCATGCTAAATCTTTGGAAAAAATACGATATCAAAGTGACTTCTCATGTCGTTGGGACAGCCGCATCGAAATATCCCGAAGTCGCCAAGGCAATTGCTGCAGATGGACATGAGATAGCTGCCCATGGAATTTCATGGGATGACCAATGGAATAAAGATTATAATGAGGAACTAGATTTTGTTAAAAGAGGTGTAGATACTGTGGAGCGTATTACGGGACAAAGAGCCGTTGGATATAATGCAAATTGGTTACGTAGAAGTCCTAATACTTTAAAGATTTTACAAGAATTGGGGTTTCTTTATCATATCGATGACTTGAGCCGTGATGAACCTTTTTTAACAACCGTGAATGGAAAGGACTTTGTGGTCATGCCTTACACGCTTCGTAACAATGATATTGTCAATATAGCAGGCAATCATTGGACTCCAGAAATGTTTCTTTCGCAGTTAAAGATGGAGTTCGATCAACTGTATGAGGAGGGTAAATCAAAAAGAAGAATGATGAGTATAAGTTTTCATGATCGTATTGGGGGAACTCCAGCTGTTGTAAAAGCAATGGATGATTTTATTACATATGTCAAAGATAAAGATGGGGTTGTTTTTATGCGTAAGGATGACATTGCGAAGATGGTGCTCCATGATCCTAAAACACCAAGAGATGATTCCGAACGAAAATATAATAATCAATAATGAAAACTATAAAAACTAATGTTTTGCTGATCCATGATCTATCATTGAATTATGCTTTGATGAAAAAGTATACCATTCTAATTTTATCGATTCTGATCAGTGGATTTAACTTTGACGTCTGGGCGCAGTCGACGGAGACTGTATTTCATTATTCTGTCATGGATGCTATGCGCCATGGTGTTTATACAGGAGATTTAGCTGTTGGTAAGCTAAGAGAGAAGGGGGATTTTGGATTAGGTACATTCAATCACTTGGATGGTGAAATGGTTGCTTTGGATGGTATATATTACCGTGTTATCCCTACCGGTCAAGTTGTTCAAGCTGAAGATGATAGGAAGGTACCTTTCGCCGCTGTTGCACAATTCACGCCTGATATGGTATTTGAAATGGATGGTGATCTAACACTAGCACGGATGCAGGAAGAGATCGTTAAGCGATTACCTTCTTTTAACAAGCCTTTCGGTATTCAGATACATGGACTAATGGCAGAAATTCAATTGGGAGGAGCCCTAAAGCTTGCTGAAAATGATACTACCGGTCTTGCCAAGTTAATGGAAACACGACCGGTCTATCATGTTTCGGGTATATCGGGTACACTGGTGGGATTTTATAATCCTACATTCATGGATAATATTGATCTAACTCCTTTTCATCTGCACTTTATTTCTGATGACCGATCTGTTGGTGGACATGTTATATCGGGAAGGTCTGGTACAACAAAAATAAAAGTCAGTGTGGACACTAAAGTGGGGTATGAATTACTCTTTCCTGAGTCAAGTCCAAGGTTTCAAAAAGAATGGAATACAGGTCGCGCTTCTCAAAGCGCTTATTAAATAATTATAAATTTTTATATTATGTTTTTATTAAAAAAGTCCATTGTACTTGTACTGTTTACATTTGCAGTAATGAATTTTGCTGTCGCTCAACTGCCAAAGGAAATTCAGCATATTAAATTTGATGATTTGGGCTGGGAAAAATTAGCTGACAGACTTTACCGGAAATATGTGTTTGGTGAACAAGGTATGCTAGCCTTGTTCAAAATGGATAAAGGAGCGAAAGTTCCTTTGCACCAGCATTCGAATGAACAAACGACTTATATTACGAAGGGAAGTGTTAAAGTGACTATGCAGAACAAAGATTATATTGTTAAAGCAGGAGAGGTGCTTATTATACCAGGTAATATACCTCATGAGTTTGAATGTTTGGAAGACGGCACATTGGACATTGATTTTTTTGCTCCTCCAAGAAAAGATTGGATTGATGGAACTGCCAGTTATTTTGGAAATGATCAAGAACATAAGAGAGAGCTGGAAGCTGTCGCCCAATTGGACGTTCGCCCTGGTGATGTGGCTGTATCTGCTGAAGGACGCATTTTCTCAACGATTCATCCATTGGGTAGTCAGCAATTACAATTGGTGGAGATTGTGGATGGTAAGGCAGTTCCTTATCCTAATCTTAAAATGCAAAAGAATGGTGCTAAAGCAAGTGATACAACTTTTGATGCGATGTTGGGTCTCATTTTTGACAAACAGAATAGGCTTTGGGTTGTTGATATGGGGTTGAAACTTGGGAAGACCAGACTATGGGCATTTGATATACAGCAAAATAAAGTTATAGAGAAAATAACGTTGCCAAGTCGTATTGCTCCTAAGGGGACATTTGCTCAGGATGTGACCATTGACGAAAAGCATGGTTTTGCCTATTTAGCAGATATTGCCGATCCAGGTATCATCGTCTTAAATTTAAAAACTAAGAAGGCAACAAGATTTAGTAAGCACTTTTCGTTTGATGCCGAGGATAAAGATATGGTTATTGACGGGAAGGTAGTTCATTTTGGAGGAAAACCTGCGCGAGTGGGTATCGATCCTATCACCTTATCGGATGATCGTGAAACTTTATTTTACGGAGCTATGAATGGCACGGGATGGTACAGTATCCCGACAAAAGTATTACGGGGACACCAGCCTGGTCAATTGGTATTTGATCAGATTATTAAGGTCGGGGATAAACCATTCAGTGACGGAGCTCTTACAGATTGGGAGGGGAATCATTATTTTACGAATCTACAGGAGCATGCGATCACTAAAATGGACAAGAAAGGTAAATTGAGTCATATAATACAGGATGATGATAAACTTTTATGGCCAGATAATGTTTATCAGGGGCCTGATGACTGGATGTATATTTCGATAAATCAATTGAATACAGCGCCAGCCTTTACAGGTGGTAAAGATAGTGGAGTCGCTCCTTATTTCATTTATAGATTTAAAAAAAAATAGTAGTTAGTAGTAATAATTAGAACAATATGAAAGCGCATAGGCTTCTAGAAAGTGGTACTGCAATTGGTAAAATTGTTATTAAATATTGAAAATAGAAAAGACAAAAAATAAATTCTTATTAAAAAAGGAAAGCCATCTATTAGGATGGCTTTTCTTTTTATGTTATTATATAATTGAAATTATTTAATTCTTTTTTTGGTTTTCTTTTTCTTCTTGTTTAACCAAATGATTGTTCCTGTAATAGGAAGTGATGCGCATATTGAAGCGATGAAAAAATGTAAAACTTTAGTGGCTATACCTCCATAATTACCCACATGAAGATCATAGTTCATCGCGCCAATTTTATCCCCTATGGGAGCATTTTCTGATTGTTTTATTTTTTCAATCTGACCATTTCCTCTGTTAAAATAATACCAAATAAATTCGCCGGTACGATCTTTAATGAACCGCACTTGAATATCTTGTGGATCTGTTGGAGATTTACGTAAACGAATCGACATCATATCTGCATTTGGGTGTTTTGATATGGTGAAATTGAGCGCATTATCTAATATTTTAGACTGATTCTGTGGTACATATTCGAACTTTTCCTGTTGTTCAATTTCTTTTGTGCTATCGAAACCATTGAGCGATTTTACATAAAAAGTTTTAAATGCGGGAAATGTAAATGCAATACCTGTACATGCAATTAATAAGGCGAAAATGACACTATAAAGTCCTAAGATTTGATGCAGGTCATAGTTTAATCGTTTCCATTTAACTTTAAAATCAAACCAAAGCTGTCTTTTTAATTTTTTGATGGTCCATTTTTTAGGCCACCATAGGATCACTCCTGTTATTAAAATTATTATGAATATGATGACCGAAATTCCTACTACCCAATGTCCTACCATGGCGCCCAATAGTAAGTTCATATGAAGTTGTAAGACGATCTGAAAAAATTCTGTTTTGGAGTTTTCTACCGCTTGTACTTTACCCGAATAAGGATTAATAAAAACTCGTTTATGGTAAATATAATATTGATTATTACCAAAAGCATGTTCATCCGTTTTTAGCGCACGAAATATCCAAGTTCTGTCTGGTGAGAGGTACAGATCTGTTCTACTTATTTTTTCACCTTTAGGTAAAGCGTTTTGAGCAATATCAATCAGCTGTGTTAGTGGGAGTAACTTATTATTTTCTCCAACTGAATCTTGAGTGTAGTATTTTTGAGGATAGACTATTAGTTTAAGCTCATCATAGAATACATAAAAGCAACCCGATAAACTAACAATAAAAACAACTAGGCCTGTAAAGAGGCCTAGCCATTTATGTAGCCATAATAAACCTGCCTTAATCATTCTTAAAATTGATAATGAAGGTTTAATGAAGTGACAGTACCACTACCTTTTACGTACTCGGCATCCAATGCACGGTATTGACTAACTGTAGGGTAGTAAGATGTGTTGAATATATTTTCTATTCCGAAGCCTATTTTCCAATTTTTATTCAGATTGTAGTTACCTGATAAATTGAAGAGGTCTACATTACTGATTGGGCCTTCACTATTGTTATATTTTCCTTTGTCATTGAGCGCAAATCGATCTCTTGCTCCAGTGTGTATCCAAAACAATTGCAGATTTAACTGTTGGTTTGGTTTATAACTTAAAAAACCTGTTGCTTTAGGTGGTGCAATCCGAGATCCATTAAGATAAATTTTGCTACCATCATCCATTTTTGCTTTTCCTTCTACATATGCATAGCTTCCACCGACGCTTAATTTTTGACTCAGTTGCGCATCAAGAGTAACTTCATATCCTTTTACTTCTTCAGGTTCACGCTGAGGCATTAAAAAACCGCCTACATCTACTAAATTAACACCTAAATCCGAAGTACTGATGTAGTAAGAGGCTGAAATATTGAAGATACTAAAACGGCTTGAAAAACCAGCTTCATAGTTATTGGTAATGATCGGGTCTGTTTCTAAATTACCGATTGTGTTTTCTTTAGCACGGCGTAAAATACGACCTAATTCATTGATCGCAAATGCTTGCGAAAAACTAACGAAAGGGTTGAAATAATCGTATTTAGTATAGCGTAATCCTGCATTGAACATTGTCGCTTTATATGGAATATTTCCTCCGCTTACCAATATACTTCCTTCTCCATTCGGACCAGTAGCTATGGTATTGTAATCGTTGACTTTAACGGTTGCATTTTCATACCGAAGCCCAGCTTTAAAGATCAAATTTTCAATGAGGTCGGCTTTTACTTGCGCATAGGGGGCAAAATTAACCATATTCATTTTTGGTATGTATACACGTCCATCTGTTAAATCTTGATAGGTTACATCTTTTAATAAATCTAAACCGTAAGTTACTTCAGTTGGAATAGAAAAAAGCTGAAATGGAGTATTCAGATTTAAGCGCAATCCTTTTTTCTCAGAGTTGATCATGGTTTGTCCTGGACCATACCACGCCGTTCCACTGGCAACGTATCTGTTCATTGAACTGAAGGAATTTAAATAAGCTGTTACATCCAATTGGGTTGAATGAAAAAGATTACTTTTTGAATAGGTTAACATCGCATTGTGATTGTAAGGTGTACCTGCGGGTTTGCCTGGTTCTTCTCCTCTAACTCCAATTGTAGGCGACTGACCATAGATGCCGTTTTTACTGATATATTTGGCACGTTGTGTACTTCCATAATAGTTATAAAATCCAGTCAATGTACTGCTTGAATCAATTTGATAACCTATTTTAATAAAGCCATTGTACTGATAGGAATTGGAAAGACCATCAGTTTGTCCAAGAGGTAAACCATCGGAATCTCTTTGTAAACCGGTGTAGTCTGCCGAACCCGAAACGGTGTAACTCCATTTATTTACCTGTCCTGAAAGCTGTTGTGAAAGTTTGTAACTTAAGGTTTCCTTAGGGTCAAATGGATTTATTGATGTTCCCAAAATGGTCTGACCACTAATCTTTTTACCGTCCTTGTTTTTCTTGGTAATATAATTGATAATACCTCCACCTGAACCATTTCCGTAGATTGAAGTAGCACCTTTTATTACTTCGATACGTTCAATCACACTAGGGTCGATGGTGCGTAGGTCACGTGCTCCATTCATAAGCGGTGTTGATTGCGGGATTCCATCTATCAAAACAAGTACGGCACGTCCACGAAGGGTCTGTCCAGAATTTGTAGCTTTATTGGTCGAGGTACCCAAACCCGGAATTGCATTACCAAGTACCGTAGCTAAATTGTTCGTAATGTTGGTTTGTGCTTGTATATCTTGTTGATTCAAGATTGTGATAGAGGATGGTATCGTTGAAATACTTTCTGGCTTTCTTCCGGCCGTAACAACGATTTCATCCAATACATTTGTACTTGCCAATAAAGTGACGCTGATTAAATTATTGCTGGGTTTATTGGATAAACTGATGATTTTTTCTTTAAATCCTATCGCGGAGACTGATATTTTTTGATTTGCTATTTTTTCATTTGTTGTGATCAACACACCAGCTGTATCTGTACTTCCTAATAGTTGTTGATTTAAACGTACCGTCGCTCCAGCAATTGGAAGATCTTTTTCTGTTTTGACTTTTATAGTCATTTGTTGTGCTTGACAAATGAAAACGAATACCTGTAATGGTATTATTAGAATTAGAAATTTCCATCTATTAGAGATGGAAGGGAATGAAATAGGCATCTGTAATATTCTTATGTTGATTTAGATTTGTTCTAAACAATAGGCAAATATACAATCTATTTAATTCGAGTGAAATTATTATTTGATTTTTTTTAGCAGTAATTAGTTACTAGACATAAACTCTACAGGTCTTATTGTGAGTTTACTGCTCTAAAAAGTTTATGAATTAGATTACAATTGCTTTTTGTAAAATATACCCGCTTTTGGGAAATTTATTAATCTTTTTCGTTAACAAACTTTTTGAGATTGCTGAGAATCTGATCCCATCCGGTTTGATAGTTTTCTGAAGCAAATTCGGGGCCTGCATCATGAAGGTTTTCGATACCTTCATGATGTAAAGTAACAGTTGTTAGTCCTTCATTTTCCTGGAGCAACCAACTGACTGTTGTTACACCCTGACTAAAGGTGGGGTGAGTCCAGGTATGAACTAATTTTTTATTAGGAATAATTTCAAGTATTGTACACTCATGTAAAAATTTATTTTTACCACCAGGCTCATAAAAATGAAATGTTAACCCCTTCTCTAGAGCAAAATCAGGAATGTCAAAATACCATTGCTTGAATTGATTCTTATCGGTCAGTACCTCCCAGATAATTGATGCTTTTTTTTGTATTACTATTGAAGATGTAATCATGATACCTTGGTGAAATATTTAAAAAAGTTGAAACAAAAGCTTATTTTAAGTTGTCTAAAATGTTAAGGTAAAACGTATAATTTCGCCAATTTGTTTTTAGAATAATCTAAAATTAGTGATTACGTCCATTGTTTGTACGCTTTTTTCGCCTTAATTATCATTAGGGTAACGAAACCCAAAACAGCAAATACTGCATAACCAATACCTATCTCAGTCTGTGTTTCTGGGTTAACGAGACTCACGACAATATAACTTAATGCAGAAGTGACGAGGTAAGTTATACCACCTGCTAAGCCACCTGCAATTCCTGCTGATAAAGGAAAACGACCTAAGCAGTAACCGAAATAATTATTAAATATAAATCCTGCGGTAACGTGGATCAAGAAGGCGAATAGTGATAATGTAAAGAGATTTGTGATATACGGAGATATTATAATCATTAAAATAATGAAAGCAATTTGTAAATAATTAGCATATCTTAATTTTGGCAATAGCGCTTTCTTGATTAGTGCACGACCGATAAATCCCCCGGACATCCATGCAAGTCCCATTAATAAGGAAATGTATCCGGTCGTAATGGAGCTATAACCTAAATTGTGTTCAATGAAAAATGGTCCACTTAGATTGTAGAACATAACTAAACCATAGCTTATTCCACACATGAGCACTCCAAACGTAAAGTCTTTCGTTTGAAGCATGGTCTTAAATTCAGTGACTAAATATTCAAATTGAAGTGGATTTTTCTGACGGATTGTTTCACCGGAAAAAATGAGTTCTAATATGAAGAGCACAATGCTGTAAGCTGCTAATAACATAAAATTAGAGCGCCATCCAAATTGTGCCTGTAAATATCCGCCAATGAAAGGAGCAATAATTGGCGCTAATGACCAAACGATAGTGATGGCACTCAGGTATCGTTTTCGCTCTTCACCTTCGTACACATCAACGAAATAGGCGCGTTTTGATACTACAACAAAAGCGGATAGTATTCCCTGCAGTATGCGCATCATATAAATGACAATAATATTATCAGTTGTGGCTGTAATAAAAAAGCTGATTGTAAATAGAAAAAGGGAAATTAAGGTAATCCGATATCTTCCCCATGCATCAACAAGGGCACCGGCAAAGAATTGTGAAATACCATAACTAATTAAAAACAGGGATAAGGTGAGTTGAATCTTACTTTCTGCCAGTCCTAGCTCTGTTGCCATCTGTGGCATGGATGGTAGGTAAATGTCTGTTGCTAAGCCCGAAATTGGAACCAATGCGAATGCAATTAGTGTCGGAGCAAATGATTTTCGTGAATTTAAAGTATTTTCTTGCATGTGTATTGTTTATTGAAAACAAATGAGATAGACGTAAATAGGATTTCTTTAGCTAGCGAATGTTCTTGAGGATATCTGAAATGTCGCAAAAGTTACATATGACATATGTAACCTATTTTTTGAATGTACTCATGTGGCAAAGGTATAAAATTCAATAAAGATGAATACTTGTTTTTTAATATTTACAGAACGTGGATGGTATATAATTTTAGATTTTACATAATTCTTTGATTATTTAATTTCCGAAAATAAATTTTGTTTTTTTATTATAGTATTTGTAATGAGTTGGTTATGTTTTATTTTTCATTTACTGTCTTGCTGATGTTACATGATTTTTTTTATAATCTCATAACGGTTTAATGTTATTTTTACTGCTATGTTTTACATTTAAATGATGTTATTGAAATTGATGGAATGAAATCGTTTTCGTATTTTACTAGATTTTTTATTGTAGGTCGCACAATTTATTAATTATATTGGTCTGCAATTATAAATCAATCCTGCAGTTCTGAAATTGATTATGCCATTTATTTAATATTGGAAGATCGAAAATGTAGTCCCTGCAAAGGTTTTAATAAACATGCAACAGTTTTTAATTTTTATAAATCCTAATTGATTAATTTAAAAAAAGAAATTACTATTATGAGTATCGTGTCGTGTAAAAAAAGAATGTTGTTATTGTTAACGGGTATAAGTTTTTGTTCCTTATTATATGCTCAAAAACAACCTCCTAATATTATTTTTATATTGACGGATGATATGGGGTATTCGGATTTGGGATCTTATGGTAGTCCGAATATTCAAACACCTTTTTTGGATTCGATAGCGAGTAAAGGTGTACGGGCTACAAACTATGTCGTTTCCACTCCTTCATGTACGCCATCCCGTGCGTCATTATTGACCGGACGTTATGCTTCTCGTTATAACTTGCCTCAACCGATCGGTCCTGGCTCGGAATTAGGTCTACCTGATGCTGAGGTAACGATCGCTGAAATGTTAAAGCAGAAGGGCTATCAGACAGCTTTGGTAGGAAAATGGCATCTTGGTGATAAAGCAGAATCGCTACCCAATGCACAAGGATTTGATTTCTTTTATGGTATGCTCTATAGTCATGATTACCGTGCACCTTATGTGAAAACAGATACTGTTATTAAACTTTTTAGAAATCGCAGTCCTGAAGTATTTGCTCCTGATGATTCGGATCTAAGTCAGCATTATCACCGTGAAGCACTACATTTTATCAATAAGCAAAAAAAAGACAAACCTTTCTTTTTGTATTATGCACATAATTTCCCACATCTTCCATTGGCATTTTCAAACAAGAAAAATCCTTATGCCAGTGCACAAAAAGCAGGTCCTCTTGGGGCGGTCTTGTATGAGTTGGATCAGTATATTGCCCAATTATGGCACGCATTAGAGGCTAAAGGTCTGGATAAAAATACCATCTTGATGTTTTCTAGTGATAATGGACCTTGGATTGAGTATCCTGCTCGTATGTCAGATGACGGCGAGACGAAAAATTGGCATGTTGGAACTGCTGGCGTATTTAAAGGTTCGAAAGCGCTGACTTATGAAGGCGGTGCCCGAGTTCCTTTTATTGTTTTCGGAAAGGGAATTATCCCGGAAGGAAAAGTTATTCGCTCTTCTATCAGTAATTTAGATATTTTACCAACTATTGCTTCTTGGACGGGATCTTCTTTACCAGACAGAAAACTGGATGGACAATCAATACGTAATTTACTGGAAGGTAAAGAGACTGATTTAAACTATGTCCATAGACCAATTTTTTTGGTTAATTATGGTAAACCAGAAGCTGTGAAAGTTGGTGATTGGAAATATCGTATTATTAAACAACGAACAAATTTAATCTCAGGGAAAACGGAGGAGACGGTAGAGGAATTGTTTAATATTGCCTGGGATCCGAGTGAAAGAACAAATTTGATTCATGAATATCCTGAAAAACTGACGGAACTAAAAAGGGTATTTAATTCTTTCGATGAAAAGGAATAGTTTTTCAGCAACTCAAGAGAATCTCCAATCAAATGATAAGGTCCATTTGATTGGAGGTTTAAACCCTTAAGATGTAAATTAGGCTATATCTTCAAAGTTGAAAGGGAGGTCTTCCCCCATGATTTTCCTGTATTCGCTAGCAAAGTTTTGAAAACGTATGCGAGCTTCTTGGAGCATGTTTAAAGCAATCATTGCTTTAATTTCGATAAATAACGCATTTTCATTGAGAGGGTCAAATAGAAAAATAACTTCAGCCAATGCTATGCTATCGTTATAGGCATGTTTCTCCATACATTGATAGATTTCAGTGATTAAAAGAGGTGTTATATTTTTCTCTAGATCAGCCTTAGTTGAGTCGAAAATAGGTTGATTGGTACCCTGTAAGAACTTTCCCCTTCGTAATAGATGAATTAACTCATCTCTGTTTTCAGTGTTGTTAATAGACGAAGTGAGTTTCATACATCTCGTATAGTCGCAATAGAAATCGGCATGTTGTTCAATTTTAAAACGCCCTTTCTCATAGCGTAATTCTATCCCATCCAATTCACTTAATGCTTTTCTTAAATGGTTGATTGTAACGCCTCTTGAATTTTTGACTTTATCTTCAGATTTGTCTGGCCATACCAGATGACTTAATAATGCTGATGAAATCCCGGCTTCACCTGCGTGGGTTAAAATCAAACAAAAAACTTGTTTCAGTCGTGTACTAAATAAATGGGATATATCTTTTTGATTGCGATCTAATACCGTAAATTCTCCAAATAAATAGATTGCATTGGCTCGTAAGTTATTTTTCCAGACAGCGGGTTCGTTATTACTTGGTTTTAATTTATCGATGGGTGCTAATTTTTTAGTCTTGATCAACAAATGTTCTTTATTGCTATCAGCTACACCTGCAGGTACTGGTAAGATCATATGTCGCCCTGTTTTTTTATTAGAGATCCTTTTGAGCATGATGTAAGCTCCTATTGCAACAGTTCCTCCGAATAATACAAAAATCAGATATTTAATTTTATTATTTTTTTTTGGATAATTGCTTAATTCTGTTTCTGAGATAGGAGGGGAGTTTAGGGAATAGATTTTTAATGTTGACTTAACATCATCATTTGACTCTTGTACTAAAGCGAGTAGACGTCCAAGTTGATGGTCATAATAAAGCTGTGCCCGTGTTGAAATCTTGTCCGAATATATGGCTACAGAATCACCTAATATTTCATAGCTTCCATCTTGGATTGAAAACCGATAAAGCTTGATTGCTGATCGGGTGAGATGCTCGGGATAACATAAGGCATAAAAGTGTGACTGATCTGGGAATACAATACCGCGTGCAGGTACCACATGCTTATCTTTCCATTGAATATCCCACATTTTTGTCACCTTTTTAGTATCTAAGTTAATTTTGTGTAGATCATAATAGTATTTTCTTCCAACAATGTGCTCTCCAGACTCATTTCCCATTCCTCCAAAAATATATGCTGTACGATTGTTTTCCATATAGCCCGCAGATAGAAAATATCGTGGGAAGAGCTTATCTCCGGTAAAATCTTCAAGTTTTTGCCATTTGGTAGAATCAACGGTATATTGATAGAATTTGTCACTATAGGACATGTTTCCATATCCTCCGAAGATGTAGTATTGCTTTGCTTGTTGATCAAAAAAGAATCCATGGTGATGCAGTTCCTTTTGGACACGATCATAGCTTTCAATAGTCCATGTAAAACTATCTAGATTAAGACTGGCGACGGTGGGGCCCTCATAGGGATAATTATGATACAATTCATAAACATAAAGCTTATTTGCTTTTACATCGAGAAAATTGCTTGCTTGGATCAGATCGACAGGGCATTTTTTTTGAAAAGCAACTTTCCGAGTGTCATTCGTTTTGATATTATGAATAAATATAGAATCGCGATTGAAATAATAAATTTCTTTTCTGCTTTCATTGTAATTAGAGCCTGCTTGAATTGACGAATTGAAGGTCTGTACTAATTGCCATCTGTAAGAATCATTGATCAACCATTCGGGATTGCTTACTAAACCATAGTTATTTCCTTCAAAATCATGAACGATATTACCTTCATTTTCCCTCAAGGGGAACACATATTTGGTGTTTTTATTTCCAATGGATAGGTTTTTAATTCCCATATTTGGGACATCGATCAGGTAATCACTTTTTCCGAAAGTAATGATTGGAAAATAGGGGTTAGGGAGCTTAATTTTTTTGGATGCGAAAACTTTGTTTTTTATTTGAAGTTTAAAAATTCCTTGTGTTAGATTAAAGGTTAATTTAACCGGAAACCAGCTGTTGTTGTCCAATAATCGACGATCTATCTTGGCTATGATCAAACTACTTTTTCCTTCTTCATTTAGTCTGAAGATGCACTGATCTTTTTCTTCGTCATAAAACAGGTTATAGATGGTATTATTTTCCTTGTTTTGAACTCTAAGGATATTCCCCAGTGAGTTGGTGCCATAGATTGCAAGTTGAAAGTCAATATCAAATAGTCCTTCAAATGAAATTGTGTTTTCTCCAAAAACTTCATAAGAAGTACGTTTATCGATTGCGTGATGACCTCCGTTAAATTTAAGTCCTTGTGAAAAGGATAGCGTCGGCAGGAATAAGTAAATAGCAAAATATATATAATAGAATTTCATACAGGGCAATCAAAAACTTAAATCCAGAAGTATGGACGCATCATTCCCTTTAAAAGGCGAGCGTATAAACCTTCGTAGATGATTTAATGGTTAGTAACTAATTTTTCAACATCTTAATACCTTAAAAGTATACAAAAAATTAATCAAATGAAATAAAGACGTTGTTACATGTTTTCTGATTTTTAACACGCAATAGTATTAAAATAAAACCGGGTTATTGTTTTATTTTTGCCTATTAACCCCTTTTTAACCCTAAAATTAATCGACTCTACTTATCTTGTTCCAGAATTTAATGCCTTAATCATGGGCAAAATTCTGACTAATTATAAACCAGATTCTTCTTATGAAATTTTTAAGAAAGCTACAAAGCATTTTTATTCATGCTATTCCACTATTACTGTTTGTACAGTTTTGTTTTTTAACGCCTACCCATGCCACGATTCGAAATGGCAGGGATGGTAAGATTGTTTTAGATCTACAAAATCAGAATTTAGTGCGTTCCATTCAGCTTGTTGATAAATCCATTGCCACCTATTTTTCAGGTGATGAGATGACCATGGCTAGATTTTACAACCCGGATACCAAAGAACTATCTTCTGAAAGGGGGAGTGTTTGGATGTATACAGCTTCGATAGAAGCTGTTAATGCAATTTTAACAAGTCTTAAACTTCAAAAGGAAAATGGCAATGTATTATTGTTTAATCAACATTATAAGCGTTATGTCGATTTGTTAAAGAAACTATTTAATAATGCTGATTATTATCTAGGCACTTTTACGCTGACTTCCTTTACACAAGAAAAAGAGTGGGCAGTCTATGCTGTAGACCGTGTTCGAGAAAAGGGGAAAGCGAATGTTATTGGGATACTGAATGTTTACGATGACCAAATGTGGCTTGTACGTGAATTATTAGACGCCTATCACCTAACGAATGATCAAGTCTTTTTAGAAAAGGCTGAGTATTTGACGGCCTATGTTCTTGATGGTTGGGATAGTACACTAGATGACAGAAATAAAGAGCATGGCGGTATTCCCTGGGGCCCAGGTTATGTGACCAAGCATGCTTGTAGCAACGGTCCAATGGTTAGCCCATTGGTATGGCTGCACGAAATCTATAAGCATAAATCTGATCAGATCGAGCATCGCTATGTCGATAAAAAAGATAAACAATCACGCCGTTCCAAAATGATCAATAAAGGTGATTATTATTTGAATTTTGCACAAAAAGTTTACGATTGGCAAAAACGTTATCTTTTAAACAATCAAGGTGTCTATACAGATATGATGGGAGATTGTTCCCCAGATTGTACTATCGCATATGAAACTGTCCATGGAACGAGATACCGTGCTAATACATTTTTGAAAACTGCTGTAGGTCCCTCATTTTCCTATAATAGCGGGACGATGATTTCTGGAGCTGCAGATCTATATCGCGTAACAAAATCAAAAAAATATAGGGAAGATGCACAGTCATTATCTCATGCTAGTTTCGAGTATTTTGCAAAATTGGGAAAGCAGATTCCGGCATATTACACTTACGAATCCTCCGGATTCAACAATTGGTTTAACGGTATCCTACTTCGGGGATTCTTTAATATTTATCCTAATTATAGAAAAGTAGGAAGTTACATGGAGTCTTTTCAAAAGAATCTTGATTATGGATATGACCATTTCTTGAAGGATGGGTTTTTACCAACAGATTTATTAAAGGGATGGGAAACCGATCAAAATAAAAATAATCTGGAAGGTATGTTCATGTTTACATATGCCGCGCAATATGCTATTTTATCGCAATACGAATTAGACAAATCGAAATAAACCTAAATAGCAGGTTGTGATTTTAGCCAAAAATTAAAGATTGATTTTAAAGACCTCATGTATTTAGCATGGGGTCTTTTAGTTATTTTAGGAGTGTAGTTTTTGTTGTTCTAAAAATTCAGAAGGGCTTACTCCAAATTGTTTTTGAAAGTTCCGTGAAAAATGCGTGGCCGAGCTATAGCCTAGTAAGTTGGATATTTCATAGATTTTGAATTTTCGTTGTGCTAGTAATTCTGCGGCTTTTCGCAACCGGGTCAGGTTAATCAATTCATTAGGAGATAGGCTCGAAACAACATTAATTTTTCGATAGAGTGTTGGTCGGCTCATACACAAAATATCAGCCATACGGTCAACATTGAATTTCGGATCATCTAAATGATTCTGAATAATTTCATCCACTTTTTGAAGAAATTCTTGATCGCTTTGATTTTGCCCAATGCTCTGTATCTGTGATAAAGGGTTACTAACAAAAAAAGCTTTTACTTTTAATCTGTTTTTTAAAAGACTGGCAATTTGTGCTCTTAAAAATGCCGGTGAAAATGGTTTTTCAATATAAGCATCAGCGCCAAATTCTAAGCCTTGGATTTTAGATTCAATACTATTTTTCGCCGTAAGTAAAATTACCGGAATATGGGAGGATGCCATATTTTCTTTAATATGTTGGCACAATTCGTAGCCATCCATTTCCGGCATCATGACATCGCTAATAATTAAATCAAAATTATCCGATTCCATCAATTTCAATGCTTCTATACCATTGTTGCAGGTTTGAACATGATATTCTTCACAGAGATCATCTGCAATAAATTCAAGTAATTCTTGATGATCGTCGATTAAGAGGATATTGGCTTTTGCATTTTTCATGATGATAGTGAGCTTTGATTTAGAGGAAGTATGAGTTTAAATACGTTGAAGGAGGATTCGTCTACTTCATATATTAATGTCCCTTGATGTTTTAAGGTCAATGATCTAGTAAGGGCTAAACCTAATCCACTACCTGAAATACTTTTGCTTCTTTTTAAGCGATTAAAAGGTTCAAAAATATTTTGCTGTTCTGTTGGCGGAATTATTGCCCCGTCGTTCTTTATGATCAATACACATGTTTTTGTGTTTTCATCAGTTTTTAATGTTATTTCTATTCGATGATCAGCATATTTTAATGCATTATTAAGCAGATTATAACAGATTTTTTCGAAAGCGTCCAGATCTATTAAAGCGATAATGCTCTGACTGATATCTAGTGTTAAAACACGATTTTGAGCAATTAAGGTTATGGCAAAATTATTGATAATTTCTTGTAAAATATGGCTTATGTTATGCGGAGCAAAGTTTAATTTAAACCCTTCGGCTTCTACCTTTCTGAAATCCAGTAATTGATTGCTTAATTCAATAAGTTTATTGGTATTGTTTTCCATCGTTAGCAGTAATTTATCTACTGCCGGACTGCGTTCGACTCTATCCATCAATTTTTCTAAAGGGGCCTTTATTAATGTTAACGGAGTTCGGATTTCATGAGCAACATCAGTATAAAAATTGATTTTTGAACGGTATAAATCTTGATCTCTTAAGTTTTGGATTGTTAAGATATGTTGACGATTCCGCTGTTTTATTGCTTCATTAAAATGATGAATTATAAATGCGATAAGCCCGATAATAATAAATCCATAGATAAGATATGCAGGAAGACTTGCCCATATTGGCGGTAATACTTCTATTTTCAAGGTCTTGATTTGTGGAATCGCAGTGCCATTTGGATCTTCAGCTTTAATTATGAATGTGTAATTTCCTGGCGCCAGTTTGGTAAAGTATGCGCGGGGGATACCATTGATAGGGTTCCATTTTTCATCTATTCCTAACATTTTATAACTATAGCGTACAGAATGAGGAGCTTGATAATGTAATGCAGCAAAATCTAAGCTAAATGAGGATTCATCGTGCTTAAGTTTAATACTTTCGGTAAAGAGAATTGATTTTTTGAGAATGGTTGATTCATCAGTTTGACTCACTTCTCGATTATTGACAGT
The DNA here is from genome assembly GCF_037479535.1 of Sphingobacterium sp. MYb388. Taxonomy (NCBI): domain Bacteria; kingdom Pseudomonadati; phylum Bacteroidota; class Sphingobacteriia; order Sphingobacteriales; family Sphingobacteriaceae; genus Sphingobacterium; species Sphingobacterium sp. MYb388. The sequence goes on from NZ_JBBGYV010000002.1 coordinate 966,838, forward strand.
TAAATCTGTAATAAAAATAGGTGTTTTTGCATTGTATTTGATTTGATTTAATTGTTCTGGCTTAAATCGGATCAAACCATTGATAGTCCCAAAGTAGAAATTATTGTTGTTATCATCAAAGGAAGAGTTGTAATTGAACTGTAATGTTGGTAAACCCGATTCCATATTGAATGTCCGTATTTTGTGGTTGACGGGGTTATACCTAACAAGACCTTTGGAAGTAGCCACCCAGATATTATTTTCTTTGTCTTCTAAAAAAGAGAGAATAACGTTGCTGGGCATTCCGTCTTTTATACTTATAGAGCTAAAGCTGTTATTTTCAAATTCTTTTTTTACCATTCCTCCTTCAGTTGCAATCCACAATCTTTTTTTTGAATCTTCAAATAAACTGTTAATTCGATTATTGGGTAGCGCATGTTGATCATGTGTCTGCTGCTTATAATGTTTAAAATAATTGGTCTCTGGATTGTAACAAATTAAACCATCACGCCACGTACCAATCCACAAATTACCCCGGAAGTCCTCTAATATACAGGTGTAAAAAATATAAGCCGGTACATTTTTTATTAAGAAAAATTGTTTGGTATCCAAATTAAAGCGGTACAATCCTCGTGTAGAAGCGGCTAAAATATCACCTTTTTTTGTTTGATAGAGGTGGAATATGAAATTACTTTCAAGTTCTGAATTATGATAACTATTTCTATCCAAATGTTGTGTCACCTGTAAACGTTTTAAATCGAATATATCGAGTCCATTTACAAAAGCACCGACTAGTAATTTGTCTTTAATGGCTAGTAATCCATGAATATTATTATTAGCTAATGAGCTATTTTGACTCGTAAAACTTTGGATCTTATTGGTTGAGAGGTTCCATTTTGATATTCCGCCGTTCTCGGTACCCATCCAAATATTACCTTCTTTGTCTTTTTTAATGGCCCTTACAACCGATCCTTGTAGGTTTGTTGGTTGGTCGCCCGGTAAAATTTTTTCGATGATGCTGTTATGTGCATGATAGTAATTTAGTCCACCAAAATAAGTACCTAACCAGATGCCCTGATCTTTGTCTTGTAATATGTTGTAAATTGCATCGTCGGAAATACCCCATTTATTATGATTCTCCTTACGTAAATGGAGAAAACTTTTAGTGGTGATTTGATAAACAAACAAGCCAGATTCTGTTGCAAACCAATATTCATGGTCATTCGGTTGAAGAATATCCCTTACATATAAAAATTGTTTCAACTGTTTTTGACCAAGAATGGAAGTAAGTGTTCCAGTGCTCTTTTCGTAAGAGAATACACCCGCTTTGGAAGTCCCAATTAGGAGTTGTCCCTGCTTTGTTTCTACTATTTTTTCAATGCTATACCAATCTTTTTTTTCAAATGATTTTGTGAAATCAAGAAATGGAGTAATCTGATACTTTTCGTTAACGAGGTAAATAATACCCTCTGGAGTTCCAAAATAGAGTTTTCCGGATTTTGTGCTGCATAGTGATGTGATGTACAGATTTGATTTTGTAAGTTGTCTTGTTACTTTATTTGTAAGGTTGTGCAGGTAAAGCATTCCATTGGATATAAACCATAGGTTGTGCTTTCCATCTGTCGTAATAACAGGAACTTCTGTGCTTCTAAATTTCTCATCTAATATTTCAAAATTTTCATGAATGGGATCATAAGAGTAGATCCCTTGATCTGTACCGATCCACATTTTTTTTTGATAGTCTTCTTTTAAAGATATAATAGAATTACTTCCTAAACTTCGATGATCTTCTTTACTTGTAAAGTGTTTGAAAGAATTTCCATCAAAGCGATTCAATCCATCTTTGGTACCAAACCATAGAAATCCGTAGCTATCTTGCATACTGCAGATAACTGCGTTGTTAGAAAGTCCTTCATTTATTTGATAATGGTTAAAATAATAAGGTTGTGCATGGATATGAGCAGAAAATAAAAGATAAGCAAAATAAAGAAGCAACAATTTAATTTTTATCATGTCTAATTGGTAATTGATACAAAAGAGCAGTATTATGAAACAATTCTGCTAATCAATATTTTCTAAATTTAGGATTTTAGTACTTGTAAGGTTGAAGATAAAAAATTAAAAAGTAAATCGTAACTTTTAAGTTCAATTATTTCATTTATCTGTCAACTAAATCGCTTAAGTTGATCAATATGATCAAAATTATGAACCTTTATAAGGGACCTAAAATAAATTAAAAATGAAAAGAAAAATGGAGTGTATGGGTATTGTTAGTATCCTTGTCGTTGGATTAGGATGTCAGCAAAAGAATGTCACAGAAAATAAGGATCAATCTGGAATGATTTCCTATATGGATAGCGCTGCATTTGATGCTAAAATAAATGATCATGATGTCCAGTTATTTGAATTGAAAAATAAACGGGGTGTGCATGCATACTTTACAAATTTTGGTGCACGCATAGTTGGTTTGTGGGTTCCGGATAAACAAGGTAATTTAAGGGATGTGGTTTTGGGATTTACAAAAGCTACCGATTACAACAACCCGGCAGAGCCCTATTTTGGAACGATTGTCGGTCCTTTTGGAAACCGTATAGCAAAGGGAATGTTTCAACTTGATGGACAAACTTACCAACTACCTATTAATAATGGTGTCAATACACTACACGGTGGGTTTAATGGCGTTCATTTTGCCAATTGGACCTTGAAAATGAAGAGCGATTCATCGATTACATTTGCATATACCTTGCCAGATAGAGCTGAAGGTTTTCCAGGAAATATTGCGATGGAAGTTACATATGGTTTAAATGACCAAAATGAACTAACAATTGGATATGAGGCGCAATCGGATAAAAAAACGGTTGTAAATCTAACAAATCATGCTTATTTTAATTTAAACGGAGAAGGTAGTGGTTCAATATTGAATCACCAGCTTCAGTTATTTGCCGATGAATTCACGCCTGTTGATAGTACATTGATTCCAACTGGAAAACTTGAGAAAGTAGGCGGATCAGCTTTTGATTTCACGACCGCTAAGGCAATTGGTAAAGATATTGATGCTAATGATCGTCAACTGTCTTATGGTAAGGGATATGATCATAATTTTGTCTTAAATAAAAAAAGAGAAGGTGATTGGTATAAAGCTGCTCATATTGTGGGTGATCAATCCGGAATTGTCCTGGATATCTTGACGCAGGAACCGGGGATTCAATTTTACAGTGGTAATTTTATGAGTGAAAAGGTCCAATTGAAAAATGGTAAAAAAGACTCTTTTAGAACTGCATTTTGTTTAGAACCACAACATTATCCAGATTCCCCTAATCAACCGAATTTTCCAACAACCGTATTAGTTCCTGGTCAGATCTATAAAACTAAATCACTATATCGATTCTCAGTTCTGTAATTGTTATTTTCATATTATCCAAATATAATCAAGCCCATTTCTTATTTAGGTAATGGGCTTTTCTTTAATAATAATTTAGAATCCTTTGCTAAGCTTAATTAAATGATACAAATGCGCACATTTTTGAGAAAATTAGCAAGTTAAAGTAGCTTGTTAAATCATAAATTTGAGTAACCAGTAATTAAGCACAACGACCTAATAATCATTCAATAATTATTTCGAGGAATTATGGTTTAATCTTAGAAAATATGATCGTTTTGGGGTTAAAAGAGAATGATACTGATCACAGCATTTTAGGTTCGTGTGGAAAATATTGAGATTACAAAATAAGAATTGAATTGATTTTGATGGGAGCCTAAGTTCATGGTTTGTAGTCGTCCCATCTTTAAATATAGTGATATAGATATTAATGATTATACGTTTTTTTATTATGAAGAGAACTTTATTGTTTGCAGGTTTATTAATGACCATACAGATGAACTTTGCTCAAGATTGGAAGCCCGCAGGTTCGCATATTTTAACTTCTTGGGGGGAACAAGTAAATGTTGAAAAGCCACATCCAGAATATCCGAGACCACAGCTCGTCCGATCGAACAATTGGCAAAATTTGAATGGACTTTGGAAATATGCCATTACACCTGTCGATGCTCAGGCTATTCCAACGCAATGGGAAGGTAATATTTTGGTACCATTTGCTGTTGAATCATCTTTGTCTGGCGTAGGGAAAGAAGTGGGAAAAGATAAAGCGTTGTGGTATAGTAATAGCATTACTTTAGATAAAGCAGTTCAAAAAAATAAGATTTTACTTCATTTCGGTGCCGTAGATTGGCAATGTGATGTATTTATCAATAACCAACTGGTCGGTAGGCACGAAGGGGGATTCGATCCCTTTACGATGGATATCTCAAAATTTCTTAAAAAGGGATCGAAGCAGGATATTGCTATTCGGGTATGGGATCCTACCGATGATGGGCCACAGCCACGCGGTAAACAAGTAAAGCATCCTAATGGAATCTGGTATACACCTGTGACAGGTATATGGCAAACAGTTTGGCTAGAGAGCGTTTCTCAAAGTCATATTGTAAGTACTAAGCAAACTCCGCAATTGGATGAGGGAAGCTTAACCTTTGAAGCTTTGGTATCCGGAGGTCAGCCTGGCGATCAGATCAAGGTGAAAGCTGTGGATGGCAGTCGTATTCTGCAGGAGCAATTAGGTGAGCCAAATGTGGCTTTTAAGATTGCTGTTCCAAATGCAGAGGAGTGGTCTCCTTCTAATCCTAAATTGTACGATCTGGAAATTCAATTGTTACGTAAGGGTAAAGTAATTGATCAGGCTAAAAGTTATTTTGCGATGCGTAAGATATCGATGCAGCAAGATAAAGATGGTATTCAACGATTAATGCTTAATAATAAGTTTACATTTCAGTATGGTCCATTGGATCAAGGCTGGTGGCCCGATGGTCTGCATACAGCTCCTTCAGATGAAGCGTTGAAATTTGATGTGATCAAAACTAAGGAAATGGGTTTCAACATGATCAGGAAACATATTAAGGTTGAACCTGCACGTTGGTACCGTCATTGCGATAGTATCGGTATGTTAGTTTGGCAAGATATGCCAAGCGGTGATCTTGGTGGAAATAATTGGGATATGCAACCCGGAAAAATTTCAGGAGGTGATCGTGACAAGACGCGTTCGGCAATATCAGAACAGTATTATCGTAAAGAATGGAAGGCGATAATGGAAGTTTTGCATAATTTCCCAAGCATCGTCATCTGGGTGCCTTTCAATGAGGCTTGGGGACAGTTTAAAACTAAGGAAATTACAGAATGGACAATTGCAAATGATCCATCTCGTTTAGTGAACAGTGCCAGTGGAGGGAATTTCATGGAAACTGGACATATTCTTGACATTCATAATTATCCAGATGCTGCTATGCCTGATCCTTCTTTATTTGGTGCAAATCAGGTTTTAGCATTAGGTGAATTTGGAGGTTTAGGCTTACCGGTTGAGGGGCATTCTTGGCAACAAAAAGACAACTGGGGTTATCAAAGTTTTAAAAATAAAACGGAGTTATTGGATCGTTATAAAAGACTTATTCATGATCTAAACCGTTTGATTCCAATGGGATTATCAGCGGCAGTTTATACGCAAACCACAGATGTGGAAGTTGAAACAAATGGACTAATGACCTACGATCGAAAAGTAATAAAAATGCCTGAAAGTGAACTGAAGGCAATTCACAAACCTTTATTTGAGTTTTTAATTAAACGTTAGTGTGTATTAGGTTGCTCTACTTTTGTGCAAGTGGAGTAACCTGATTCATGAAGATAATAAATTGAAAATTTATTTAAGTAATCCATCAATATATTCATAATGAAATTAAAATATGTCGCTATAGCTGTTCTGTTGTGTCAATCGCTTTTTTCGTCGGCGCAACATAATCCAGTCAAAAATAATTTGCGCGCACCTGCTTTTCCTCTAGTCACCATTGACCCCAATACCAGTGCGTGGTCGTATAGTGATGAACTTTATGGTGATGTTGTGCGGCATTGGACCGGAAAAACTTTTCCGTTGCTTGGCGTCATAAAAGTAGATGGTAAAGCCTATCGTTTTTTAGGTAAAGAGGAAATAGAATTAGAACCTATCGCACGAATGGGAGAAGATGATCACTGGAAAGCGCCATACACAGAGAAGGAACCTTCTGCCGGATGGAATACCTTGGCATTTGATGAAGCGAACTGGAAAACAGGGATTGCGCCATTTGGTACAAAAGATAAAGAATCTCATGCGAAAACAGATTGGCAAGAGCCTAAGATATGGGTTAGAAGGATTATCAACTTAGAAAAAGATTTAGCGGGACAGTCTGTTTATATTGAATTTACCCATGATGATGATGCAATTTTATATGTTAATGGAATAGAAGTCGTTAATACCGGAAATAGAACCGGTAAAAATAATCGCGTCAAACTCTCAGATGAAGTTGTTAAAACCCTTCGGAAAGGGAAAAATATCATTGGAGGTTACTGCCACAACAGAGTTGCAAATGGCTTTTTTGATTTTGGCTTATTTTTAGAAAGAGAGGGGAGTAATCATTTTGATCAGGAAGCAAAGCAAGAAAGCGTTGATGTGCAAGCAACACAAACTCATTATGTTTTTGACTGTGGGCCGGTAAAAGTGAAAGTAAGTTTTACTGCTCCTATGTTTTTGGATAATTTGGATTTACTGACACGACCTGTCAATTATTTATCTTATCAAGTTGAATCAAAAGATGGTAAAAAACATCAAATCGAATTCTATCTTGAAGCATCTCCAAACTGGGCATTAAATTCGCCATTACAAGAATCTGAAAGTAGTGAATTTAAAAATGGATCCTTACAATACGTAAAAACAGGAAGTAAGAATCAACAGATACTGGGTAATAAAGGTGATGACTTGCGTATTGATTGGGGATATTTTTATATGGCTGGAGATCAAAAAAATACCAAAGCAATGATTGGTGATAGCCATGATTTAAGGAAACAATTCTTAAAATCAAATCACGTTATTCAAAGCTCTGTTTCAGGGAAGCAACTGGCCCTGCGTCAGTCATTCTCCGTAACGTCCAAATATAGTGATAAGATACTTTTAGGTTACGACGATTTATATGCGATTCAGTATTTTAACGAAAACTTACGTCCTTATTGGAATAGAGATGGCCAAAGTACCATTGAAAAGCAATTTGATTTAGCAAATAAAGAATATAGCAAATTAATAAAAGCCTCAGATCAATTTGATGCCCAATTGATGCAAAGCGCGATCAAGGCTGGTGGTAAAGAATATGCAGCATTATGCGCACTTGCGTATCGTCAAGCGATAGCTGCACATAAATTGGTAAAAGCACCAAATGGTGATTTACTTTTGTTATCGAAGGAAAATGATAGCAATGGATCTATTGGCACCGTCGATATTACTTATCCCTCAGCACCATTATTTCTATACTATAATCCTGAACTGGCAAAAGGTCTTATGAATTTTATTTTCTATTACAGTGAAAGCAATAAGTGGACAAAACCTTTTGCGGCACATGACGTGGGTACCTATCCGATAGCAAATGGGCAAACCTATGGCGGAGATATGCCAGTAGAAGAGTCTGGCAATATGTTAATATTAACTTATGCTATTGCTAAAGCAGAAGGCAATGCTGCTTATGCAAAGAAACATTGGAAAGTCTTATCTACCTGGGTAGATTATTTGGTAGAGAAAGGACTTGATCCAGAAAATCAGTTATGTACAGATGACTTTGCAGGGCATTTTGCTCATAATGCCAACTTATCGATTAAAGCGATTTTAGGAATTGCTTCTTATGGTTATTTAGCGGAGATGATGGGTGATCAGCAAACCGCTGATAAGTATTTCAATCAAGCAAAATCAATGGCTAAGAAATGGAAGACAATGGCACAAGACGGTGATCATTATAAACTTACCTTTGATCAATCTGGTACGTGGAGTCAAAAATACAACATGGTCTGGGACAAAATATTAAAAATGAAAATTTTTGATGAAGATATTCGTACAACTGAGATCAAATACTATCTCACAAAGCAGAACATTTATGGTCTTCCATTGGATAACCGTCAACAGTATACAAAAACTGATTGGATTTCTTGGACTGCAACAATGGCCGATGACAAAGAAACCTTTGAAAAATTCATTAGCCCAGTATATCGTTTTATGAATGAGACAGTAGATCGTGTACCCATGTCAGATTGGATCTATACAGATAAACCTAAACGCTCAGGTTTTAAAGCTAGATCTGTAGTAGGTGGTTATTTTATCAAAATGCTGTCAGAAAAAATGGAAAAAGTAAAGTAGATTTAGATAGGTTGGTTTGTAGGGCCTTGTGTATACCTGTATGCAACAAGGCCCTTTTTTTAATGCAGGCTCAACCTACGGACATATTATTCATTTATCATGTATCAATTAAATGTAACCGGTCGTTTTTTAGTACTTATATGTACTGTTTATTTTTCGATTTCGTGTAGTAGTTTAGGATTGCGGAAGAGCAATCTGACCGGTGGCAGTGATGCTACTACTGGATCTAACACGTATTTGAATCCAGTATTTGAGCCCATACTTGCGGATCCAACAGTACTTAAAGATCCGAAGTCAGCCTATTTCTATGCGTATGGTACTGCTGATAATTGGGGAGATGAACACGGAGAACGTCTCGTATCTATATTACAATCTAAAGACCTTGTTCATTGGAAATGGATAGGGACAGCCTTTCAACAGAAGCCATCATGGAAAATGGCTGGAGGAATCTGGGCACCTGATGTTATCAAGCTAAAGAACAAATATTTGCTGTACTATGCATTTTCCACTTGGGGAGATTCCAATCCAGGAATAGGTGTCGCGGTTGCAGATCAACCTATTGGTCCATTTTTAGATCAAGGTAAATTATTCGATAGTCAAGAAATTCAAGTTCCCAATTCTATAGATCCCCATTTCTTCTCCGATAAAGGCATTAATTATCTGTTCTGGGGAAGTTTTAGTGATGCTGATACGCAAGGTACATATGGAATACCGTTGACAGATAATGGATTAGCTATTTCCAGTTTACAGAAAAAGTTTAAAGTGGCCGCAGGAGATTTTGAAGCTGTTATGATTCATAAACGTAGAGGGTATTATTATTTATTTGGTTCAAAGGGTTCTTGCTGTGAAGGAGCCAAGAGTACTTATCATATTATGGTGGGGCGTGCAAAAGTATTGCAAGGCCCATATTTTGATAGAGAGGGGCGAGATTTGAAAATGAGGGGTGCTGGCACGCTGTTGCTAGAGGGTAATGACAACTTTGTAGGTACAGGGCATAATTCTCGTATCATGACCGATGAGAATGGCATTGATTGGATGCTGTATCATGGAATAAACCCAAAGCAAAGCCGTGTATCTTCAGGAGGTAACAGACGCGTTCTGCTCTTAGATCAAATTAAATGGGTCGCCGACTGGCCTATAGTAGAAAATAATACCAGTAGCCATTTAACTAAGGAAGCACCATTTTTTAGAGCAGTACAATAGTCGACAGCACTATCTAAATTTTTAATCTATAGAGTTCGTAATACTAGCACTTAACAATCACTAGCTGTTAAGCTCCTTTCATATCTAGTTTTTTGTCTCGTTATATTCACTTGAAGATCAGTTGAGTTAATTTTAAAATTAATAATTACACTTTTTGGTAAAATTTGATAAATTCAATTTTACTGAAGTAATGAGTTGTTTTGACCAGGTGATGGATGCAGATTAAGACGAACTCGCAATTGATAAATCTACCCATTTTGTTTCGTACATACTCACAATTTCAACTGCTCTTTTGAGACCGTTAAAGAGCGGTTTTGTGTTTATCTGATGTATATATTCTCATGTACGAGAAGCTATTCTTTACTGCCTTTTATAGAATTCTTTTTTGTGTAAAAATCGATAAACTTACTTCCTTTGGATGGTCTTTATTCATTTATTCTTTTTTTTAACCAAGTTTTTATCCTCGGAAATCTTGTTTGAAAATATATTCAACATGTCGTTTTGTTTATTTATGATACTAATTAGCAGACTGTTGAGATGAATTGGTAGTGTCATGTTTTTTGTATTGATTAATTTTGATTAATCAATTATAGCATTAAACCTTCTAATATAATTAGAGACTTTATTTGAAACCACATGTATTCTGAGGTTAGGGAAATAGCGATTTTTATAAAATTATAGCTACTATTTTTTTGACCATTATCATATAGTTCTATACTGGTATAGCAGTTATAAATGTCTTCACCTGGTTTTTTAAAAGATCTAAATTACAAGAAGTAAATTAAAAATGTAGCAGTTTATATATCGTTAAAAAGTGGAGACCGTATTGAGGTCCTTTTTTTAATTTAAAAAGCTAATACCATTTAGCTGTGGTGATATTATTCACTTATGTTATTTGTATCGATGATAATACTTTAAATACTGAGAATAAATTTTAACCAAATTATATTTTATGATAACTAAACAGTTTATTAACAGCAATAGGTGTCTCCTAAGCAATATGCTATGGACATTTCTTGTACTTATTTTTGGATTGGGGGGCTGTAAGGATGATATTAAAAATGTCACTGAGGCGTTGCCTTTTGATCCAGCTAAACCTGTGGTTGTATCTGATTTTAGTCCAAAAGCGGGAGGTATGGGGCAGCGCCTTGTTATCTATGGACAAAATTTTGGAAATGATCCCACAAAGATAAATGTGCTTATTGGAGGAAAGCAAGCAAAAGTCATTAGTGCCGTCGGAGAATCACTATACTGCTTGGTCCCAAGGCAAGCGTTTAATGGGGACATTGAAGTGCGGGTCGGAGATCCAAATAAACAAACTATTGGTAAATCTGCAAAACCTTTTGACTACCAGCGCAAAATGGTTGTATCTACCATTATAGGATACCGAAACTCGCGGGGGGATGAACCGTGGAGGGACGGAAAATTTAAGGATGCAGACCAAAGTAAAATGGCAAGTGGATTCTGGGAGCCTTCTTTTATGAAATTTGATCCTGTGAATCCGAAGCATCTCTGGATGACATTCGATAATAACAATGGACTTTACTTGATCAATTTTGCAGATAGTACCGTAACAAAAAAACGTTCTGATTTTGACCGTCCCCGTAGTATTGATTTCACGGTTGATCATAAATATATGATTATCGCAGAAGACCGCGGCGGAGAAAATGATCGAGCAACTTATCGATTATCGCGTGATAGACAGTGGCAGGATAGGGAGGTGCTGACCACCTATAGGCAGTGTAATGGTGCCTCTGTTCATCCTATTAATGGGGAGATGTATTTTAATAGTTATGAGAAAGGACAATTTTTTCGTTTCGATCTGAATAAATATTTTAATGAAGGTCTTGATGTTAAAGGCTACGAACAATTATTTGTCGTGCATGATCCGCAATGGGAATATAAGATTTTGATTCATCCTACGGGAAACTACGCATACATTGTTGTCATTAACCAGCACTATATCCTTCGTGTCGATTATAATTGGGAAAAGAAACAGTTTAATCAACCGTATTTGGTTTGTGGTCAACTTAGAGGAGCTGGTTATGAGGATGCGGTAGGTTCTTCTGCAAGACTGCGAAATCCTTATCAGGGAGTCTTTGTTAAAAATCCGAAATACGTCGCTGATGGTAAGACAGATGAATACGATTTTTATTTCACAGATCAGCAGAATCATGCTATCCGTATCTTGAAACCCGATGGGAGTGTGACGACTTTTGCAGGAAGGGGCAGTTCCAGTATCAATGCTAATCCATATGGCTATGTAGATGGAGACCTGAGACAGGAAGCACGTTTTGACAGACCTTCTGGTATCGCTTACAGTGAAACAGAAGGTGCATTTTATATAGGAGATCAATCAAATCGCCGTATCCGTAAAATCGCACTTGAAGAAATGGATCAAAGTATTAACGAATAATCAGTGGTTTTAATGATGAAAAAATTCTTAATAATATGCATGTTGCTGTTCGGCTTCACCTGTAGTCTTTTGGCTCAAGAGATCGTCGAAGTAACTGGTGTCGTCACGGACGCCCAAAAACAACCTTTAGTAGGGGTTAGTATTTTTGTAACCGATTCACCTGGATTAGGTACGGTTACCGATAATAATGGTCGGTATAAAATCAAAGTAGAACGCTATAAAAGATTAACATTTTCTTATATCGGATATATTAAACAAGACCTGCTGATTAAAGATGTCTTTGTTATAAATATGGCATTGGAAAAATCAGAAACAAGTGTTCTGGATGAAGTTGTAATCACAGGAACTGGTGCCCAAAAGCAATTGACTTCTACAGGAGCTGTAAGCAGTGTAAATGTCAATGACTTGAAATCCAATCCAACTTCGAGCTTATCCAATGCATTAGCAGGAAATGTACCGGGTGTGATGGCCATGATGCAATCTGGACAACCGGGTAAAAATATTTCTGAATTCTGGATTCGCGGTATTTCAACTTTTGGTGGTGGCACAGGTGCACTCGTTTTGGTTGATAATATTGAACGTAATATCAACGATATCAATATTGAAGACATTGAATCCTTCTCCGTGCTCAAAGATGCTGCAGTTACTGCAATATATGGTTCTAGAGGTGCAAATGGAGTTATTCTCATTACGACTAAACGAGGTAAGGAGGGTAAAATTAATATCAATTTTAAAGATGAAACAATTTATAATACCCGAACGATAACTCCTCAATTTGAAGATGGAGTTACTTACGCTAATCTCTTAAACGAATCGCGGATCACGCGTAATCAGGCACCCATTTATCAACCTGAAGAATTAGAAATTTTGAGATTAGGACTGGATCCAGATTTATATCCAAATGTAGATTGGCAAGATCTGTTACTCAAAGATGGTGCGATGACCTATAGAGCCAATCTGAATATGAGTGGCGGTGGCCCCACAGCGCGCTATTTTGCTTCAGGGAGTTATGTTGAAGAAGGTGGGATGTATAAGATCGATGAAACATTACGTAATGATTATAATACCAATGCAAATTACAAACGTTGGAATTATCGTTTGAATACTGATTTTAATATCACAAAAACTACGGTAGCTAAAATTGGTGTTGCAGGATCGTTAGATAAACGAAACAGCCCAGGAATGGGGGATGATGATTTCTGGGGGGTACTCTTTGGGTATTCGCCCATCCGTACACCTGTTATGTATTCGAATGGTTACGTACCTGCGATCGGTACAGGGAATCAGACTAATCCCTGGGTAGTAGCTACGCAGACGGGCTTTAATGAGAATTGGACCAATAGTATCCAGACAAATGTATCTATAGAACAAAATTTCGATTTCATTACTAAAGGACTTCGGGCTAGGGGAATCGTCGGTTTTGATACCAACAATAAAAGTAATATATCCCGTCGTAAATGGCCTGAGCAATGGCGTGCTGAACGTGCGCGCGATGAAAATGGAAATCTGATTTTTACGCATGTATCCAATCCCAGTGAAATGTTTCAAATGAGTGGAGCTGAGGGAGAAAGACGTGAATTTCTGGATTTAATGTTCAATTATGATCGAAGCATTGGCGATCATAATATAGGTGGGGTAATCCGTTTTACGCGTGACGCCTTAGTAAAAACCGTAAACATTGGTGATGATATTAAGAATGGTATATCGAGAAGAAATCAAGCACTCGCAGGACGGGTAACCTATAATTGGAAAAATAGATACATTACCGATTTTAATTTTGGTTACACCGGTTCCGAAAATTTCGCTATTGGACAGCAGTATGGTTTTTTTCCAGCAGTTTCTGCAGCCTGGAACGTATCAGAGGAATCCTTTATCAAGGAAAACTTGGATTGGGTCAATATGTTTAAGATCCGGTATTCATGGGGTCGCGTCGGTAATGATCAATTAAAAGTAGGTAATAATCAGGAAAGGTTTCCTTATTTATATACGATCGAAGAAATCTGGCGAAGGAATAGTGACGGAAGTTTTGCTTTAGATGGTGCAGGTAACAGGATACCAGATGGGGGTTACCAATGGGCCGATTATGGTTTCAATAGGTACTATCAAGGAATGAAATATGCGCAAGTAGCGTCTCCATATGTGACCTGGGAGATGGCAACGAAACAAAATCTAGGATTCGATATTTCACTTTTTAAAGATAAGATTGTTGCTAATCTTGATTTCTTCAATGAGGAGCGTACAGGTATATATATGGAACGCAGATTTTTACCTGCGATCGTTGGACTTGAAAGTACGCCTCGTGCCAATGTAGGCGCGGTGCAGTCACGGGGTTTCGATGGTCGATTTGAATATAAGCAAACGTTAGGGGCTTTCAATATCACTGCAAGAAGTAATATTACCTATAGTAAGAATATCATTTTAGAAAAAGATGAAGAGAATAATGTGTACGGTTATCAGAATGAACGCGGTTTCCGTGTTGATCAGGCTAAAGGATTAGTTGCTTTAGGTCTCTTCAAAGATTATGATGACATCCGCAACAGTCCGAATCAAACTTTCGGAAATTATCAACCTGGAGACTTGAAATATAAAGATATTAATGGTGATGGAGTGATTGATGATGGTGACCGTGTACCTATTGGTGCTACCAGAAGACCAAATTTGATTTATGGTATCGGTGCTTCGATCAGTTGGAAAGCGATTGATCTAAATGTCCATTTTCAAGGAGCGGGAAAATCTACTTTCTCCACCTATGGAAAAACTGTGCACGCATTCAGTGAGGGCGAGTGGGGGCAAGTTATGAAAGGCGTAATGGGCGATAACCGTTGGGTTTCTGAGGATATTTCAGGAGATCCAGCGACTGAAAACCCAAATGCTTCCTATCCACGTTTAAGTTATGGCTATAACGCTAACAATTTTAGAGAATCTACCTACTGGCTTAGAAATGGTCAATATCTTCGTCTTAAAACGCTGGATATCGGTTACTCTATTCCTAAGTCATTAGCTAATCGAATCAAGACTAATAACATTCGAATTTTTCTTGTTGGAAGTAACTTGTTGACCTGGTCAAAATTTAAGCTTTGGGATCCTGAACTCGCGAGCCCTAGGGGTGAAGACTATCCGCTTCCGAAATCATTTACGTTAGGCATTAATGTTAATCTATAAATTGAATAAAAATGCAAAAGAAGATATATTTCATGCTATTATTTGTGCTGTGCACAACTTTTATTTCCTCCTGTAAAAAGAATTATCTGGAATCTGATCAATATTTTAAGGATCGGATCACGATTGAAAAAGTCTTTAAGAGTAAAGTATATACAGAGGAGTGGTTAGCACATGTTTTCCAAGAGTTTAAAGGAGAGAATGTTGACGTTGCCAGCAAGGGGCTCACGCCCCATAATTTTGCAGATGATATGTATTATGGTGATCGGGATCGTGATTTTGATCCTTCAAAGACCGAACTATCCTATAATATGTTCAAAATGGGGATTTATACTGAAAATGATAAGCAAGGTAGCTGGACGCAGTGTTATCGGGGCATTCGCAATGCCACTACTTTTATTCATCATGTGTATATGAATACAGAAATGACTGCTGCTGAGATCGAAGATTATCGCGGGCAAGCTCGTTTTGGTAGAGCTTACCTCTATTGGTTACTCTTGCGGAAATACGGTCCGATTCCATTGTTACCTGATGAAGGAATTGATTATACACAAAGTTATGATGACATTGCTACAGCACGCAGCACCTATGAGGAGTGTGCTAAATTTATTGCTGATGAGCTATTATTGGCGGCTAAAGAAATGGAAAAGCTAGGTATGAATCGTGGTCAAGATGGTTCTGCTCGCCCTAGTTGCGGTGCCGCATTGGCCACACGTGCTAAAGTATTGCTGTATGCGGCAAGTCCATTAGCCAACGGAAATACGTCAAGCTTTTCAGTGAGATTGGTCGATGATGTCGGTAAGCGGTTGCTTTCAGTAGATTATCAAGATGAGAAATGGGCTCTGGCTGCAGCCGCTGCGCGAGATGTGATTGAATTAGGCGTATATCGGCTGTATTGGGTTCCAATCCAAGAAACTGGTGATGATGCAACTGTAGTTCCGCCAAATGATAATAATTTTTCAGGAAAGAACTGGCCGGAAGGTTGGGCAAATATTGATCCTGCCAAATCCTATGCGCAAGTGTTTGACGGTACTTTGCAAGCCTCAGGAAATCCGGAACTTATTTTCACTAGAGGTAATAATCAAGATGGTGAAAGCGTAGCAGATATGGTTATCCATCAGTTGCCTCGTTCTGCAACCGGATGGAATACGCATGGTCTTACACAGAAGCTCGTCGATGCATATTATATGAATGACGGAAAAGATATTCCAGGTAAAGATAGTGAGATCGGACGTGGAAATGGAACAAACCGGTTAAGTGGTTATGTATCAGCTGATGATTATAGCAAAGGTAAATATAGGCCATTGAGAGAAGGTGTTTCTTTGCAATATGCCAATCGAGAGCCTCGGTTTTATGCTTCTGTTGCTTATAATGGTAGCTTCTGGACTTTACTGAATGAGACCTTGGAACGCAATCGCAATCAGCAAGTGTTTTATTACCGCGATGATACAAAGGGTAATGGCTTCAACTCATCCAATGCATACTGGCTTCGTACGGGTTTTGGAGTGAAAAAATTTGTTCATCCAAGTGACACTTATGAGGGGGGGAGTGCGTCACGCGTTATTTCAAAAGCTGAACCTGCCATTCGTTATGCTGATATTTTATTGGTCTATGCCGAGGCATTAAATGAATTAAGTGGTTCCTATAATATTCCTTCGTGGCGCGGTACAACTTATGCGATCAGTCGCGATATTAAAGAGATACAGCGTGGTACTCATCCGGTTCGTATTCGTGCTGGTGTACCAGACTATCCTGCTCAGGTGTATACTAGCAAAGTGGAATTAAGAAAAACTTTGAAACGAGAACGTTTTATAGAATTGATGGGAGAGGGACAGCGTTACTATGATTTACGTCGTTGGATGGATGCGCCTGTTGAGGAGGCTTTACCAGTTTATGGGTGTAATATTTTGATGAATGTTAAGGAGCGAGATCTCTTTCATAGACCAGTAGCCATATGGACACTTAAAACGACCTTTGCGGATAAAATGTGGTTTTGGCCGATCAGTCATAGTGAGCTTAAACGTAATAAGAGATTGACTCAAAATCCAGGATGGACTTACAATGATTAAAGATATGTGATGCTTATGCATATGAGCTAAGCGGTATAACACAGTGATGGAATATTGTAAAATTAGTTGATGCATGCTTTTAGATCGTAAATAATATAGTACTTAAAATAAATGCCTTTAAAAAAAAAGAGTGTTACTAAACTCTTGTATGCCCTTTATAATTTACACTTATAAAAATAAATTGTCCAATGAAAAAAAGATATATACAACTC
Organism: Sphingobacterium sp. MYb388; assembly: GCF_037479535.1. Taxonomy (NCBI): domain Bacteria; kingdom Pseudomonadati; phylum Bacteroidota; class Sphingobacteriia; order Sphingobacteriales; family Sphingobacteriaceae; genus Sphingobacterium; species Sphingobacterium sp. MYb388. The sequence continues at coordinate 984,128 of NZ_JBBGYV010000002.1, forward strand.
TTGTTACTCTCTTTGCTGTTCTTATTTAGCGGCTGCAATGATGAATGGAAAGATGAACAATTTGAAAATTTTGTGTCATTTAAAGCACCTTTGACAATTGAGGGTGTTTCTAATATCTATGTGCGGTATAAAGGAGATCAGAAAACGACTTTCATGCTACCTATGATCGTTAGCGGATCGACTATCAATGATAAAAATATGACTGTTCAAGTTCGTGTGGATCCCGATACATTGAAGGTGTTGAATTATGAACGTTTTCAAAACAGGGAAGATTTTTATTACCGGGAGCTTATGAGTCAATACTTTTCAATGATTCCAGCAGTTCATATAAAAGCTGGTGAAAGCACTGCTTTAATGCCAATAGATTTCACGCTTAAAAATATTGACATGGTCGATAAGTGGGTTCTCCCATTAACGATCTTGGACGATGCGTCCAATGGATACAAAGCTAATCCTCGAAAACATTATCGTAAAGCTCTATTGCGTATCTATCCTTTTAACAATTACTCGGGAACCTATAGCGGTACAGCTTTGAAAACAAATATGGAGGGATATGAAAACGAAACTCCTATTGTTAAAAGTGAAATTCGGAGTTATGTCGTTGATGAAAATACGATTTTCTTTTATGCAGGAAACATAGATGAAGAACGACAAGATCGTGGTAAATATAAAATTTATGCAACTTTTAATGAAACTGGTGGGGTCAGCTTTCGTGCTGATAATGCCAACATGAATTTCAAAGTGAATAAAGATGCCAGTTATACTATTTCAGAGCAGATGGATGCGGTAAGGCCTTATCTACTGCACCGCTACATTGCTATCAATAATATTGACTATCAATTTACCGACTATACGATGGTTCCAAATGTTGCTATTAAATATAAGGTTACGGGGTCATTGATTTTACAACGGCGATTGAACACCGAGATTCCTGACGAAGATCAGTCAATCGAATGGTAAAGAAGGAACGATCGGATGTGTCGCAGAAAAACTAGTTTGGTGATTTAGTTTGTAGGAAAATGCGGAGCGTAAAAACTTCGCATTTTTTTTATTTTAACGGGCTAACATCATGGAAGATATTAGCCCGTTAATTTTAAAGGTTGCGTTTTTATCATATTGTGAGAAACAGTAACCATGTCTGGCTTTTTTATTTGGTTGTTCAATTATTCATGATTTTGAATCGGTTCGTTTGTTTGCGCTAAACGTTGGGAACCATTATTTGCAGGACATGAGATATCGTCTGTCGCATCATAGATTAATTTTTTACCTGGTTTTATTAATTCTTCAGGTACATAAATTTGAATACGGGTTATGCTATATCCACTAGGGAAATAACGAATATAGTAACCATCAGGATGTAATGTCCAAATTCCACTTGGTGTATCTGTTCTTGGCATAGCCATACCCGCCAAAATTGCATATTGTTCAAATTCTTCATAGGAGTAATTACCTGAAGAAACTAGGCTTCTAATATTATTTTCAGCTTCAAAGACTGCGCGCAGCGATGCAGGCAATTGTTCTTTGGCAGCAGCCATTGCATCAAAAGGTAAAATTCCAAGTGCGCCCCCTTCTAGTTGCAAAAGTTGTTTAGGTGTTAGCAATGTCAATGCTGTTTCTTTTACGGAGCCAGCGTAATCGATAAATTTTGTTTTAGCTATTATTGTCCATAAAAGCATCTGAATATCGCTTTGTTTTACTTCGGGATGTTGTTCAGCACTTTTAAGTATGGCTGTAACAACTTCTTTTTTCTTACCTAAGGTGGGTGCATACATATAACCATCTCCCGATGATGGCGCATGAGTGCCCGCTTTTAAGCAGTAGCTTTTGTTTGTCATCTCGAAATGACCAGCCTGTAAAATATAACCATCTTTGGCGTTTCTGGGAAGTTCCTGTAATGGCTTATAATTTGCATCTTGTTGAAAACTTGGCATCTGCTCACCTTTTCTATCTACATCTTCAAAATTTGTGGATATCGCTTCGGGTTCTTTGAGTAGTTTGTCCAAACCTAGTGCTTGTGTGCCTTTACTTGTTGCTACTTTTCCTACTTTATTGAGAAAGCCTCCAAGTTGTGCGGTTGCAAGCTCAGTTGTGAGTATAAAACTTAACAAAAGTGATAGTTTTAATACCATTTTTTGAATTTTCATAGTTTTTCTATTTATGGTTAGTTTTTGTCTATTTCAAAAGCTTTGTTCATCATCTAGTTTTATCGTACTCGTTGACTTGTTTCTAGATAAGTAAAGATAGGTATCCTTTATTATTATGGAAATATAAGAATTGAAAAAACATTAACAAGTCCACAGAAGTCCTATGTTTATTGGATATAGATCCAGTGTAGCCAGTCTTTTTCCAGTTCCTTTATTGTATTTTTAATCAAGTTGAACTTAAGTTTAGGATATTTATTGTGTATGTATTACTTCAATTGATAAGTCTGGCTAAATACTTTTGAAGAGAAATAATACGGAAATCTAGAAGTAGGAAAATTAGCTCCGAAAGGCTCCTGTTTTTTCAGTATTTTCTTTTGAATGGAGAACAGTATGATGGTAGGGGTAATAGAATATTGACTTGTCTTCTTAGTCTAAGTATGAATTGGTAAGTTGTTTTTTTGTTAAAAAACAAAAGGTTTTCAAACGGGGAGAATGAAAACCTTTATAACCAATTATAAACCTAAATTATGATGACACAAATATAGTGTTATTTGTACACTAAGACAAATTTTTTTTAATATTTTTTTCGAATTGTATCCTATTTTGATTTAACCTTAATTTTTACGGGTTATTCGTTTCTTTTTTATTTCTTTGCAGTAGCGTTTTCTTTGTTTGATTTTGGGATAAGGTATTGCTTGCTATTTTGAAAACAGATTGAATATTATGCTTAGCATAAAGCATCTTATACGTTATTGATGGAGAAAAATGCGCACTATTACTTTTTACCCTGTTTTATTATAGTACCATTTGAATTATATTCAATGAAGGTAAAGTGGGGTTATCATATCAGTAATAGTTGAAAATATAATAAGTGAAAAATATTGGAGGTTATAATGTATTTATCATCACCGTATGTTTTTTTTAAAAGATTAGATGATGAAAACATTAAAAGATTTAATAAATAAGGATGGATTTGGTTGGGCACTTGTACAAAAGTGGATGGAAAATTCAAAGAATACCTTTGAAACTTTGCCAAGAGTTTCTAAGCGAGCTGATGAGGAGTTGTTACGCTTGCAGATTTCAACTAAATCGCCGATGGGGGCTATTGTTTTTGAAACAGGGGGTATTCTAATTGAAAATGGATGGTTACGTATCTTAGGTTCGGGTTCCACAAAGCTGAATAGAGGTATGATGGAGTGGAATAAAGGTAAGACCTATGTCAATGAAGGAGAGAAAGGGGGCTTCTTACTGATTGCTGATGATGTTTTGGGTGGATATTTTGCAATTAATGCTGGGGAGCTGGGGGAAGAGATAGGTGAAATATATTACTTTGCTCCAAATACTTTGCGTTGGGAAAGTTTGGAATGCGGTTACGCAGACTTCATTAATTGGTCATTAAATGGAGACCTTGGTTTATTTTATCAAGACTATCAATGGGATGGTTGGAAAGCAGATGTTGCAACGGTTGAAGGAAATCAAGTGTATTCTTTTGATCCCAATCTGAGTGTACCTGAAAAGAATAATAATATACGAAGGAGCAAAAGACTAATTTTGATTGATGAACATGTCAAATTAGCATTGCAGTCTATATAATCGTAACGTATTGTGATTAGTCTTTTTCGGCATAATTGCTCTTGTGAAGATTCGATCTTTCATAGTTAGTCGCTGGATATTTTGTTATTACACAGTAGGTAGTGAAAAAATTATCCAGCGATTTTAGTATAGAATGAAATGTTTGTTTAAAGGAATTGAAACGTGAATTTTAACGTTATAAGTTTGGTTTTCTGTTAAAAAACAAAAGGTTTTCAAACGGGGAGAATGAAAACCTTTATAACCAATTATAAACCTAAATTATGATGACACAAATATAAGTGTTATTTTTACACTAAGCAAAATTATTTTAAATTTATTTATTCAAATTGCACAAATATGACTTTTGATTAGGTAAGCGTAGATGTTCAACAGTTGTATTAAGTGATCATTATTTATTATTAGGTGTATGAATAATAAGATTAAAAAACAATTTCCAGTTAAAACAGTACAGCCTGTCCTGGATCAAAACTATTGGAATACGAAGTGGCAGAACAATCAAACCGGTTGGGATATCGGTTATGCTTCTCCGGCTATTACCGCGTATATGGCGCAATACCCTAATAAAAATGCGGCAATTTTAATAGCGGGCTGCGGAAATGCCTACGAAGCGGTCTACTTATTAGAGAATAATTTCACTGACATTACTTTAATTGATTTTGCTGAAGAAGCAGTTAAAGGATTGATTGAAAAATTTGCGGGATATCCTGCTATAAAGATTCTTTGTACAGATTTTTTTGAACACGAGAGGCAATATGATCTGTTGTTGGAACAAACTTTTTTTTGTGCGATTGCACCGGAAAGACGTGCCGATTACGTGCAAAAAGTATTATCCTTGCTGAAACCACAGGGTCGGATTGTTGGTTTACTTTTTGATAAAGCATTTGAAGCACCTGGGCCTCCTTTTGGAGGTGATGTTGTTACTTATGAAAAGCTTTTCAGACCTTTTTTTTCCATCGACAAAATGGAAAAGTGTTACAATAGTATTTCACCAAGAGCAGGAAAAGAGATTTTTATTAATTTTTCAAAACCTTAATCCAATTATGGAATTCTATGAGAGCAGGCGCATAAGAGCTTACACGGGTTTTCTTCCATATAGTAGCAATCGTTTAAAGGCATATATGGCTGGAAATTTGGGAAATTTTTGTTCGATACGACTTTTATAAACCGTAATAAACTCTTCTTTTTGATCCTCCTGTAGTTTGTCCAGATAAGGAATTAAAGCAGAGCCAGAAATAAAGTTTAGTAATTCTTGTGAACTTTGTGCAATTATGGGATATACTTTTTGAATAATTTGCAAATTTATCAATCCTGCGTCATACATAATTGCCGCATATTGATCTATTGATAACATTGGTGATTCTCTTTTCCATCCACTGAGATAGTCATTAAATGGCTGTTCTTGTACTAATGTTAATAAAATTTGATTTAAGATATTATCCGATTGCATCGGCATTTGAATTGCAATTTGGCCATTGGGATTTAATAGCGACAAAAGATCGGGAAATAAGGTTTGATGGTTATCAGACCACTGTAATGCCGCATTGCTAAATATCAGGTCCCATTTTTGTTTTGTATCGAGGACATCCTCAGTAGTAGCTATTTTAAACGCTAATCTGTCATTTTTAAATTGTGAAGACTCCGATAACATCGCTTCTGAAGAATCAACACCTACAAATTGCGCGTTTTTTAACTTGTTGGACAGGATAAAAGTTTGTTCACCTGTACCACAGCCAATATCGATACAATTTTGTTGTGGTTCTTCAGTAATAAAATTGATTAAATCGTAAAATGGTTGATTGCGTATATCTTTAAATTGATTGTAAATTTGGGGATTCCACTTCATATTTTTCTATGTTATGATTGTCAATACATCTTTGTAATCTAATTTAACTAAATTTTGATTGATAAACACTAATTATATGTTCAGCTTTTGTTTTTCTTTTTTTTTTGGCTATCAATTACAATTTTTTCTATGTTGAAAACTAAGTGTAAACAATTTATATTTTTTTGATAATAAAATTTTATTTTCAAATTGCTTGATTTTAAGTTTGTTATTTTCTTTCTTTATATCGAAAGTGACATATTGTCAACTTTAAATAAGTTATTCAGACATTTTGTCTATGTATTTTTTGTTTTAATGTTTTGGTATGGGAATTGAAATACTGATGTAAATTGATTAATAAAAAATAAAGTATAAACATAAAAGGAGGACAAAAAATGGCATTAATTAAATTTCCAACAAAAAGCTTGAATACTGATTCTGTAAATCCATTTGTAAGTACAGTGTTTGATAATTTGTTTAACGATTCTTTTATTTCGGATCGTCTGATTTCCCGCGTTCCGGCGGTGAACATTTCGGAGACAGAAAAGGCTTTTCGTATTGAGCTGGCTGCTCCAGGTTTAACGAAGTCTGATTTTAAGATCAATGTAGATAAAAAAATAATAACTATATCTGCTGAGAAAAAAGAAGAGTCAGTAAGTGAAGAGAAATTATTTAGTAAAAGAGAGTTTAATTACACTTCTTTTTCAAGATCTTTTGCATTGCCTGAAACGGTAGATCACAGCAATATTGACGCGGTCTACGAAGATGGTGTTTTAGTAGTGACAGTGGGCAAGAGAGAAGATGCTATTGTAGCAAAAAGATTAATAGAAGTTAAGTAATATGTGTTTATTGAAAAAAGCTTCAAGGAGTAAATTCCTTGAAGCTTTTTTTATTCTAAAATTTCTGTGTAATCGTCCGCTTTAGGAATTTTATCCATAAAATGATTCCATTCTTGAGGAATGAATGTTAATTTTCTTTTTTCTAAATCTAGCCAAGCACCATCGACATTAATGGTAGCACTTTTTGTTCCATCTGCTTTAAAAACGATATGCCTAAAAGAAAATCGGCTATTGGAAATATTGAATTTGGTTAATTCTACTTCAACATAAATTTCTTCATCGAGATGAATTTCTCTATGATATAGTAGCTCTTCTCTAAATAGGATGGGGCCTATGTGATGTTTAGCAAATTGCTCTAGAGATAATCCAATTTTATTTAACATATTGCTTCTTGCTTGTGCACAGAAGTCTGCATATGCGGAGTGACGTAAATGCCGATTTGGATCAATCTGCGCCCATAATACCTGACCTTTAAAAAATATTTTATCCATACGATGATATTTTTTGTTTTCAACCTAAAATAGTGAATAAAATGCAAAAGATTCTTTTTTTTAAATATTGACTGTAACATTTTCAAAAATGCGGTACTAATCCTGTATATTAAACTTAATTACATTAAGAGGCTACACGATTAATGATAAAGCCAGACGAACAGCAATTTTTAAAACAGATAGAGCAGAATAAAGGTGCTATCATTAAGGTGTCTCGAATGTATATGGACAACTTAGAGGATCAGCAGGATTTATTTCAGGAAATTGTTATGCAGTTATGGCGGTCTTATGGCTCCTTTAGGAAGGAGAGTTTATTTTCTACCTGGCTGTATCGTGTGGCAATTAACACTGCCCTCATGTATTTCAAAAAGGAGAAACGCCGGCCTGATCAGCATGAGCTTACTGTTGATATTGATGTCGTAGATGAATTTGATTCGGAAAGAAAAGAGGAGCAGTTACGTTATTTCTATCAAGCAGTTCAACATCTGAATCCTGTAGAGAAAGCATTAATCTTTCTGTTTTTGGAAGGACAAAGTCATCGCGATATTTCTATTAATCTCGGTATCTCTGAAGTAAATGCACGTGTTAAATTGAACAGAACCAAAGAAAAATTGCAACAGATTATTAAAACACAAGGTTATGAATTTTGATGAATTAAAAGAACAATGGAATAAACAAGCGGAAAATAATTTTGAGATTGATCCAAATCTTAATCATTATAAATCCGTTGGTAGCATTCTTGTGAAACTGAGGAGAAATATTAAAATGGAATTTTTCTCATGGTTGTGTGCAATTACATTTTTGATGTTATTGCCCAACATTGATACCTATATGATCACAGGATATACAAAAGTTGCCTATTACTTTTTATTACTTCAAATGTGCATATCCAGTCTATTTTACTATAAAAAGTTTTTTTATTTTTATAAAACCACAAAGCAATTTGAACTATTAAGTTCCCGTGAAAATCTGTTAAAGTTGTATTACGATTTAAAATTTTCGATTGAAACTTATAAAATGTCTTCTTATTTATTAGTTCCTCAGGGAATTCTTATTTGTTTCATATTTTTCTCTTTAGGTCATTCTGCGGAGTGGGCAGATAAGATTTATCATTTTGGTGCTACTTGGGAAAATGATTCCTCGTTTATCATATTTTTTATTCTTGGGGTTTTTGCAGGTTTGATTTGTTTGGTTGTTTGTATTGAGTCTATGAGTTATTACTACTATGGCAAATATTTGAAAATGATCAAAAAAAATATCGATGCCCTAGAGGAAGAGTAATTGTAATAAAACTGTTTTATTTTGAGTTATCAATCTTTAAAAGAGTTTCTCAATTCGATTTGTGGGCAAGGTTTTTGTATCTTGATGATCTAATCGAATAAAAGGTTATGATGCAGCATTCAGCTAAAAAAATACAGCGTAGTTCTCATATCATTAGCGTACTTGCTAAATATGGATTTCGCGATATCTTAAACAGACTCCCCTGGAATACCGGTAAAACTTCTTTAGAAATAGGTGTTGATGTCGAGAATATTTCCGTTTACAGACGTATTCGAATGGCCTTGGAAGAGTTGGGGCCAGCATTTGTTAAGCTTGGGCAGTCTGCCTCTACACGCGAGGGTTTATTGCCACAAGAGCTTATTGAAGAATTGAAGTTTTTGGAAGATCGTGTTGATCCATTTAGCATTGATATCAAAAGTTATATTGAAGAGGAACTGGATATTATTTTTGATGATCATTTCGCTTCTATTGATCCAGAACCTTTTGCCGCCGCTTCTATTTCCCAGGTTTATAAGGCGAAACTCATGGATGGAAAAGATGTTGTTGTTAAAGTTCGTAGGCCTCAAGTCGATGAGATTCTGAAAACGGATTTATCTTTAATGCGAGATATTGCCCGGATTTTGGTAGGCTATAGTGAACCTTTGCACAACCTTAATTTACCATTAATTGTTGACTCTTTTGCAACCACCTTGGTTCAGGAAATTTCGCTGTTAAATGAACGTCATAACATAGAGCGTTTCGCCAAAAACTTTAAGGGCAACAGCAAAATCAGTGTTCCTAAAGTTTATCCGAAAATAAGTTCTGATCGTATCCTGACAATGGAATTTATGGACGGTGTTAAAGTGACGGATAAGGAGAAGTTGCAGTCTATGGGGCTTGATTTAGAGGAGATTGTAGATAATGGCATCAATCTTTATTTAGAACAGGTGATCGTACATGGTTTCTTTCATGGCGATCCTCATCCTGGTAATTTACTTGTGCTTCCAAATGGTAAACTAGCTTTTATTGATTTTGGAAATATGGGTAAATTGTTAGGTATAGACCGACAAAATTTAGAAGAGTTTATCCAGGCGGCAGTTTCTTCCAATGCGATGCATCTAGCTGATACGATAGAAGATGTGGCGGTTGTGAGTAATATTCCTGATCGTGCTAGATTTGAACGTTCTTTGTATGAGATTTTTGATCTGATTGATAACGTCTCATTGGGAGATATAAGTTTGGAGTCATTATTTGATAAATTATGGACGATCATTGGGGATAACCGTCTTTATTTTCCTGAATATATCTATCAGCTTATTCGAGGCATATCATTAATGGAGGGAATTGGCAGACAACTCAATCCAAACTTGAATATTATGAAGAGTATAAGACCGTTTGCAAACCGTATTATGCGGGAGCGAATGGATCCAAAATATTTATTTGAAAAAGGGAAGAATAAGGCTTTTTCTTTTGCTCGTGATATTGAAAAACTTCCTGATGATCTTAGAGGCTTATTTAGGCAAATAAAGCTTGGAAATTTCACGCTTAATCACCACTTGATCAGTGCTAAGTCATTTACCCAGATCTTAAGAAAAGGCGTTAACCGTATTGTAATCGGAATTATGGTTTTGTCCTTGAATATGCTTGCAGGTATGGTTATTATCGCGCATGTTGAGCCTAAATTTTTAGGAATTCCAGTTTGGGCATGGGTGTTTTTAGGAACTTCTTTTTCTTTATCGATTTATCTATTTATAGCTATGATACGTGCTAAAAATCGAGATTAGTCAATAGAGGTTAGACATGATATAAAATAATATGATACAAATAAATTTAGAAAATAAGGAAGCATTGGTTGGTGCCAGTTCTGGTGGTATAGGTTGCGCAATAGCACAACAATTAGCCTTACATGGTGCATCTGTCACTTTAATGGCTAGAAATGAAGAGAAGCTGAAAATTGCACTTGCTACATTAGATAGGAGTAGAGGACAGCAGCACCGTTATCTTGTCGTAGATTTTAATGATTTTGAAGAATACCAACGTGTAATATCCCAGTATTTTACTCATCATGTTGTTGATATATTGATTAATAATACCAATGGTCCGAAGGCCGGCACTATTGCAGATCAATCATTAGCAGACTATCAACGGGCATTTGACTTATTATTTAAGACTCACTGTTATACGACAGATCTGGCATTACCTCATATGAAAAGTGCGGGTTATGGGCGTATCATTAATGTTTCTTCGTTAACTGTAAAAGAGCCAATGTCAAATTTGGTATTATCGAACACAGTGCGTACGGCATTAATGAGCTGGAGCAAATCATTAGCGAAAGATGTTGCCGTTCATAATATAACAGTTAACAGTGTATTGACAGGTCTATTTGATACTGCGCGCATTCAATCATTGACACAGATGGATGCGGAGCGTCTAGATATACCGTATGAAGAGGCTTTGTCTTTGCGATTGAAGCAAGTTCCCATGAATAGATTGGGCAGACCCGAGGAGTACGGTTATCTTGTCGCCTTCATCTGTTCTGAGTATGCGAGCTACCTCACGGGATCCAATATTCCACTTGACGGTGGCATGATGAATGGATTTTAAAATAAAAGCCCTTAAGTATTTACTTAAGGGCTTTTATCTGTTTATTTTCTTAATTCAGTACGATTTCTGTATTTACTGTGATAGCCACATCTGCTGCGACAGCTTCAACCCCTGATGGTAATTTATCATTATATTTCATTCCGAAATCAAAGCGATTAATAGTAGTTTTCGCAGTGAAACCAGCCCGTGTCTTTCCCCAAGGATCAGTAATGATTCCTCCGTTCTGAGTAACGTCAAAAGTAACTTTCTTTGTCACATCTCTGATTGTTAGATCGGCGATTAATACATATTTTCCTTTTTTACCCTGTTTAAAAGAAACAGATTTTAATTTCATTGTTGGATATTTCTCTGCATTGAAAAAGTCATCTGATTTTAAATGGCCGTCACGAGCATCTATTCGTGTGTCAATACTGTTGACATCAATCGTGAAATCTAATTTTGCATTATCAAAACTTTCTTTGTTCGGAGCATCAATGGATCCGGATACTTTCGTGAATTCACCATCGACAAAGCTTATCCCTAAGTGATTTACATCAAATCTTGCGTTTGTATGTGCAGGATCTGCACTCCATTTTACTTGTGCTAAGGCGCCATTGATCATTAAGACTGTGGCTGCTACAATTTTCAATAAATTATTCATAATCTTTCTTTTTATCTTTTTTAACAGTAATCTTGTTCAAAATGTTTGTCGATAAACAAATAAATTGTTGTATTAACTTGTACAAAGATGACGAATAATGCTGTTTTAAAAATTGACCTACATCAATAAAATGTACTATTTTTTTGGTTTTAGGATCTGCCTTTTTAATCGGCTTAAAAACTCTTGTGTAACTCCGATATAAGATGCGAGCTGCAAATTAGATATTCTGGGGTATATTTTTGGATAACGTTTAATAAAATCCAGATAGCGCTCCTGCGCCGTAAATCCCAGAGCCGCAATGATGCGATGTTGTGATGCTACTTGAGCTCTTTGGGACATAATTCTGAATAGCCGTTCTACTTGAGTACAATTAGTGAAGAGTTTTTCTTTCTGTTCTCTCGAGATTATTAGTATTTCAGAATCTTCTAAAGCTTGAATATATAATTGAGCGGGTTCTTGATCATTGAAGCTGGCAATATCTGATATCCACCATTCTTCTATAGCGAAGTATAAAATATGTTCTTCTCCATTTGGAGTCAAATAGAAAATTTTAAAACAGCCTTTCTTTACAAATCCTTCAAAATTGCATATTTCCCCTGCCCGCAGAATGAAGCTCTTTTTTTTTACATGTGTTTGGGTGTAACTAGACGTGATCTGTTCAAGTTGTTCTTCTGTAACGGCTATTCTTTTTTTTATGTAATCCTTGAAAATGTCCATGAGATAATTAATTCTGAAATGATATTAACTAGAGACTTTAATAAAAGAAATTTCTTCTAAAGTATCAGAAATCCCAAATACTTTGTATCCATGTTGATGTAAAGAGTTTAATAACTCTTTTGTTTTTTCAATTCCATTATCAAAAAATCTTTCGTGTATTTCTAATAAAATCTGGCGGATCTCGATGGATGAATTTAGAATACTTTCTATGACGCAATATTCTGAGCCTTCAATATCCATTTTTAGCACATCGATGTAGCTATGGTTGTTTTCAGATACAATATCTATAAGTGATTTCATTTGTACTTCTACCATATTATTCTCATCAACATTTTGATGGTTAATGATGGAGCCGGAGACATGCTCTTTGTTTTTTGGTAAATTGAAATGGGTTATTCTGGTTTCCTTGTCCAATCCGAACGGATGAAAATGAAATTTGGGAGATAGATCTGATCGTTGCGCTATCCATTCAATTGATTTCGGTGTTGGGTCATAGCCATGGACATGGCAATTGTGCTTTTGTATAATGGCATCATCAAAAGAAGTGTCTTGTCCTATTCCAAAAGAGTATACAATCGCATCGGGATGCAGCAGATCTGGATTGACAAAAAATCCACCATAAGAATTTCCGTACCAAACATGTGGACATTTATGTTCGATCTTGAATGATGATATTTTTCCAGAAAGTATTTTATATTGCTTCTTCAACGTGTTGATTAGGCTTGGACTCATATAATTTGTATGTTTGATGGTGGTCGTAAGTTACGATAAAAATTAATTTTAATGATATTCTAATTAATTTAAGGGTGTTAGAAAACCGATTTTTGTTAATTTTTCTGACGCTGCCAATCCATTGGGATTGCAACCTAGTTTTCCTTCAGGAACTTCCAGTCCTTGTTTGTTATAAAAATCTTTCCAAAAGTTGTCTATTTCACCCGTAGCAGGATTGATGAAGGTCATGGGCTCTAAGGTAAAAATTTGAGATTTTCTAAAAGCTCTTTCGATAAAATCGGAACAATAGTAAGTGTTTTCATTTAAAATATAGCTCCAATTGTACGGTTTTCCCAGCATATTTTTTGCAGTTTTTATCGCTAGGGGTATAGCTTTCTGATATTCTTTTTTTAGTCTGTAAACGACTAAATTGTTTTGATTATTTTTTTGAGAATCATAAAAATCTTTTAAGTTTTGACGTATGGATCCATTTTTGGAACTTGCGTGTAAAACAAAAATAGAATCATGCTCAACTTCTAAGAGTCCAATGTGATCAAAAGAATTTTTTTTGTCACGTTGTGTCACACGGTTTATAGCTCCAGATAGATTTTCTTGTTCCGCCTCTACAAAGATAAGATCACCATTTTTAAGGTTTTTAGTTTCAACTTTTTGAGCAAAACAAAGTTGGGATAAAAGTATAACTAGGATGCTGAAGAATATTCTTTGTGCTTTCATGGCATAAATTTACATGCAATTTGATGTAAATAGAATCATTAGCTAAAAATAATTATGTAATGATAGAATGTTTGTATCTTTGCAAGATGGGAAAAATGTATAATGATGTGGTGGAATTATTGCCCGAATTGATTCATTGCTTCAATAATCATTTGATGTTTGATAGCTTAGAGGAGGAAGATGTAATTTCATTTCTTCCAATCGAAGATGAAGAAGTTGCGAAAGAATTTGTAGCTCATACAAATAAGGTATTATCCGACCACTTTGAAGTTGAGGATGGTGAATTATGTTATCCTGAAGACAGTTATTTGGATAAAATTGACAATCCTATTTTCTTTTGGAAGGATTATTTAGGATGCTTTTTTAATTTTGAATTGGTTGAGGATTTGTTGGATAGAGAAGATATAAGAGGAACAAGTTTTGGAACTTACCGAATTACCCATATTGCCTTTATTAACGAAGTAAATAAACGGATCAAAAAAAGAAGATTAAATGGAATAAACCTTGAGTATCGTGTTATTCCAACTCCTTTGGACAGCAATAAACATTGGAATCGTACATACGATAAAGAATTTTAATCAAATCATTATCTATCGTTTTAAACGTTCGCTAAGTACTGTTTTTTTAATGTTTTGTATTTAGTTTTTTGTAAATTGCCCTATTATTTTCTAAGCTATCAGAATAGCTAGCAGTATTCTTCTTGTTTAAATTCCGTTGAAATGAAATATATTTTATTCGTACTTCCAGTCATGGTTTTCATGAGTTGTTCCAATGCGCAACAAGATAAGCCATTAGAGCAGTTAGATAAAAAGTCTGCTCGTGAAGTGGTTTTAGTGACCGAAGTGAAGGGTGATTCAGTCCTGCATATTACTAAACAGCATATCTGGTTTAATGGAGAGCAAATTGCTTCTCAAAGTGATACGATCATTACAGCAAAGAAAGTGAATACCTGGAGTGTTGGGGATTCTGCTCAAACACTTAGTGAAGTTCCTATTTACGTAACCGTACAGTAATTATGAGAAAAAAAACATCTTCAGCGATTAAATTAGTATTAATTACTTCCGTTTTGGCCTCATGTGGAACTGCTCAGTCTCCTCCGGAGGATAAAAATAAACAGCGTGTTTTTATGCGTGCTGATTCTACTGCTCCTTATACAGAAGTTACAAATGATTATAAGGATCAGCATCGTACGGGAGGAGGTATGGGGTCTTCTCTTTTGTGGTTTATGGCCTTTAGACATCTTGGGGGAGGAATGGGATATGCGAACAATAATCTAAATCCCAGTTCTGTTTCTGGTACTAATGCTAAAAAATCTGCTGCATATCAAGCAAAGCGAGGTGGTTTTGGCAATACTGCTGCTTCTTCCCACTCTTCTTCTGTCGGTTCATAATGAAAATTAAACATCTTACGATTGATCCAAATTGGAAATCTAGATTAACGGCTATTGGATATGGTTATCATTCGGATCATGATGAACCTTACTGGATAGATAATTATTACTACGAAATCACTAGTAATGAAGCAGACACTATTTATCAAGCAACAGCTGAGGTTTGGGATATGTGTCTAAAAGCAGTTGAACATGTGATTGCAAATAAGCTTTACGCTTTATTTCATATTCCCGATCATATGGTACCTCATATCGAACAGTCGTGGGAAAGTGAATCTCCTTCAATTTATGGTCGTTTTGATTTTGCTTATGATAGCAGTAAAAGAAAATTAAAGTTACTGGAGTTTAATGCGGATACACCGACTTCTTTATTTGAGTGTGGCATTGTCCAGTGGTATTGGAAAAACCATTATTTTTCAGAATCAGTCGATCAGTTTAATAGCGTACATGAGCAATTGATCACTTCTTGGAAAGATATTAAACCTTATCTCAAAGGTGATATTTTGTATTTCACTTGTGCAAAGGAGACATTGGAGGATCTGACCAATGTAGAATATTTAAGAGATACGGCCACACAAGCTGGCATCCAAACACAATTGATCTACATCGACGATATTGGTTGGAATGGAAATTCATTTATTGATTTAGAGGGTGACTCGATCCAATCTATATTTAAATTGTATCCTTGGGAATGGATGGTACATGAGGAGTTTGGGCACCATATTCTCAATGATATCAATAAAACTCAATGGATAGAGCCTTCATGGAAAATGATACTGTCTAACAAAGCTATTTTACCCATATTATGGGATTTGTTTCCGCATCATGATAACTTATTGCCAGCTTATTTTGAAGAGCAGAGAACACTTAGGAATTACATTAAAAAACCTATTCTATCCAGGGAGGGTGCTAATATCGCAATGTATTATGATAAGGAGCTCATTTATTCAACATCTGGTGCATATGGACATGAAGGGTATATTTATCAAGAGCTGGCCACACTTCATAAAGAAGAATCGGGTTTT
This sequence comes from Sphingobacterium sp. MYb388, assembly GCF_037479535.1. NCBI lineage: Bacteria > Pseudomonadati > Bacteroidota > Sphingobacteriia > Sphingobacteriales > Sphingobacteriaceae > Sphingobacterium > Sphingobacterium sp. MYb388. Next base: position 1,000,099 of record NZ_JBBGYV010000002.1, read on the forward strand.
TCTATCATAGGCAGCTGGATTATTGGACAGGAACCGTGTGGTATAAGTTTTAGAGAATCGACTATGCCCATCACCACGGATAAGAGTCGATTTGTTCCGCATATCATTAAGCATTGATCAAAAATTGATGATCCTTTTTATCCCAAATAGACTATTTACTTTTTGGACATTCTAATTCCTGCTTTAAAGTCCGGAATATTTGTTCATATTCTTGGAACCGATGTTCTCTTATCGGCCGAATGTACGGTTCAGTTTTAAAGTATAGCAACATGCATGGTGCAATTTGTTTGTACTTCGGTACATACTCATATGTAATGAATTCTCCATTAGCAATACGCTGTTTTATTTTATTATGATAAGGATACATCTATTTATATTAGCAATATATTAAAATTACTTTTTTTTATTAAAAACAGCTATTATTCTTTGTTGAAAATTATATAAAAACAAAACTAATTTAGGTTTGTTGTAGCTATAAATCAATAAGAAAGGAATAATATTATGAACCTTATTCACAAAATTGAGCATTGGGGTGATACGCATCATCCGCAATGGATAGATTACCTACGGATTGCTGTAGGATTCTTAATTTTAATCAAAGGAATGAGCTTTGTTGGTGATCTAGATCGGGTTAGTTCTTTGGTGCAGCAAGTTAACTATACATTTTATATTTGGGGAGGGGTGCATTATATTGTTTTTGCCCAGATTGTCGGTGGGATGTTTATTATTTTTGGCTTCCAGACCAGGTTAGCTTGTCTAGTTCTTTTGCCGATCTTGTTTGGTGCTGTATTTTTTGTAAACTTAACGCATGGATTTAGTTTTCTTAATGGAGAATTATGGTTGTCCATTGTTGTTCTACTTTTGCTTATTTTATTTCTTGTTATGGGTTCGGGTAAATATTCATTAGATAATTTAATGAATAGACCTGGTTATGAGAGAAAGATTTAATATTGATTATATCAATTCAAAAAAAACCTCCTGCAATTCATGCAAGAGGTTTTTTTATTTTTTCCGTATAGAAAACTATTTTTTATTTTTTTCAATCCAAGTACGGGCATTTACAAATGCTTCTAACCAAGGTGTCACTTCATCTTGACGATCCTTCGGATAATTTGCCCAATTCCATTGGAATGTTGAGCGCTCAATATGTGGCATGGTTACCAAGTGACGACCAGTTTTGTCACAAAGCATAGCTGTATTATAATCAGAGTCATTAGGGTTTGCAGGGTACTGATCGTAAGCGTACTTAGCAACAATATTATATTGTGACTCTTCTTCAGGTAAATTGAATTTACCTTCACCATGTGAGATCCATACCCCTAATGTTGTACCAGCTAACGTTGATAACATGATCGAGTTGTTTTCTTGAACGGTAACGGATAAGAAATTAGATTCATGTTTCTGTGAAGTATTATGAAGTAATTTACCATGAACTCCGTGTTCTGGGTTGATTAATTCTAATTCCATAAACAATTGACAGCCGTTACAAATACCTACCGACATGGTGTCAGGACGTTTAAAGAAATTTTCTAATGCCGTTTTAGCTTTTTCATTGTACAAAAATGCACCAGCCCAACCTTTTGCAGAACCTAGAACATCAGAGTTCGAGAATCCCCCAACAGCACCAATAAATTGAATGTCTTCTAGTGTTTCACGTCCTGAAATTAAATCAGTCATGTGGACATCTTTTACATCAAATCCCGCTAAGAACATCGCATTTGCCATTTCGCGTTCAGAATTTGAACCCTTTTCACGAATGATAGCTGCTTTTGGTCTAGGTTTTGATTCGTCTATTGCAGGTTTCAACCCCGTGAAGTGATTTGGGAATACAAAATTCAATGGCTGATTTTTGTAATTATCATAACGAGCTTGAGCAGTTCCATTTTTAGATTGTTTTGAATCTAATAGGAAAGACGTTTTATACCAAGTATCACGAGTTTCTACAACATTGAAAGTAAACGTGTCAGCATTATTTTTGAAGGAAACTTCTGCACCTGAGATTGCTTCTCCAATCTTAACAGCATCAATACCAGCAGCGGCGAAAGTACTTTCAAATGTAGCGTCATCTTTTGCCTGTAAAACAACAGCAATGTTTTCATTGAATAGTGCTTTTACAGTATCTGCTTCACCTAAGCTTGATAAATCATAATTTGCAGCTAAGTTTACATCTGCAAATGTCAGTTCTAATAAAGTCGTAATTAAACCTCCTGAACCAATGTCATGACCAGCTTCAATTTGTCCAGCTTTTATTAAATCTTGAATCGTATTAAAAGCCGTTTTAAAATATGTTCCATCTTGAATGGTTGGAACTTCTTTACCAATCTTGTTTAAGATCTGAGCGAATGAAGAACCGCCTAATTTGAAACTATCTTTTGATAGATTGATATAGTATATAGAACCAGCATTTTTATTTAGCACAGGTTCTATAACCTTTGTAATATCCGTACAGTTACCAGCTGCAGAAACGATCAAAGTACCTGGAGCTATGACATTGTCACCGTTCGGGTATTTTTGTTTCATCGATAGTGAATCTTTTCCTGTAGGGATATTGATTCCTAATTCCAAAGCAAAATCTGAACATGCTTTGACAGCTTTATAAAGGCGAGCATCTTCACCCTCGTTGTTACAGGCCCACATCCAGTTTGCCGACAGTGATACACCTGCAAGACCATTTTTAATAGGAGCAAATACTAAGTTTGACAATGATTCGGCAATAGCCGTTCGACTTGCCGCTGCAGGGTCTATAATTGCTGCTACGGGGGAATGACCTACTGTAGTTGCTACACCTTCTTTACCTTTGTAATCTAATGCCATTACTCCCACGTTATTCAATGGTAATTGTAATGGACCAACACATTGTTGTTTAGCAACACGTCCGCCAACACAACGGTCAACTTTATTGGTTAACCAATCTTTAGAGGCTACTGCTTCTAATTGCAGCACTTGTTTTAGGTAAGTTGGGATATTTTCAGTGCTGTAATTTACATCTGCGTAATTTCTAACGACAGTTGTATCCTTCATAATTGTTTTGGGAGATGACCCGAAGAAATCTTCTAAGGCATAATCCATTGGTTTTTCACCGGTTGTTTTTGATTCGAAAGTGAAACGGTGATCTCCTGTTACATCGCCAACAGTGTACATTGGAGAGCGTTCGCGATCGGCAACGCGTTTTAACGTGTCAATATCTTTTTCACCGATCACTAATCCCATTCTTTCCTGAGATTCGTTACCGATAATTTCTTTTGCTGATAGGGTAGGATCACCTACAGGTAGTGCATCTAAATCAATTAGGCCGCCTGTTTCTTCTACTAGTTCTGAAAGGCAGTTTAAGTGACCTCCTGCACCATGATCATGAATAGATACAATTGGATTGTGATCGGATTCCACCATTCCACGAACTGCATTTGCGGCACGTTTTTGCATTTCTGGATTTGAACGTTGAATTGCATTTAATTCAATACCGGAACCGAAAGCTCCTGTATCAGCAGAAGAAACTGCTGCTCCCCCCATACCGATACGGTAATTTTCACCACCCAGTATAACGATCTTATCACCAATTTTTGGAGTATGTTTTTTTGCCTGGTTCAATTTACCATAGCCTATACCACCAGCCTGCATGATTACTTTGTCAAATCCTAATTTTCGGGCATCTTCTTCATGTTCGAATGTTAAGACCGATCCTGTTATTAAAGGCTGTCCAAATTTATTGCCAAAATCTGAAGCACCGTTGGAAGCTTTGATTAAAATGTCCATTGGAGTTTGGTATAACCATGGACGTTCTTCCATCGCTTGTTCCCAAGGACGGTTTTCTTCTAAGCGGGAGTAAGACGTCATATAAATCGCTGTTCCTGCTAAAGGTAATGATCCTTGTCCTCCAGCTAAACGGTCGCGAATTTCACCTCCTGAACCAGTTGCTGCTCCTGAGAAAGGTTCAACGGTAGTTGGGAAATTATGTGTTTCTGCTTTTACAGAAAGTACAGAGTCAAATTCTTTTTCTTCGTAAAAATCTGGCTTATCTGCAGATTGTGGTGCAAATTGGGTGATCCGTGGGCCTTTAACAAAAGCTACGTTATCTTTATATGCCGAAACGATTTCGTTGGGATTTGTTTCAGATGTTTTCTTAATCAATTTGAAAAGCGATGTCGGCTGTTCTTCGCCATCGATAATAAAAGTACCGTTGAATATTTTATGGCGACAGTGTTCTGAATTTGCTTGAGAGAAGGCAAATACTTCTGAGTCGGTTAACTTACGATCTAATTTTGTTGCTAAGTCCGAAAGATATTGAACTTCCTCAGGATTTAAAGAAAGACCTTCTTGTTTGTTATAAGCATCAATATCCTCAATTTCTAAAATAGATTCAGGAGCAATATTGATGGTATACATTTCTTGTGTCAATGACTCATATTTTTGAGAAATCATTGGGTCGAAATCGATAAAATCAGCTTGTGCCTTATGGAATTCTTCAATTCGAATAATCCCTTGAATACCCATGTTTTGGGTTATCTCTACGGCATTGGTACTCCATGGAGTAATCATAGCTGCACGAGGACCAACATAATAATCGTTTAAGGTTGCTTTTTCGATTTTGGTAGCGTTTCCAAATAGCCAGTTTAGTTTAGAGATATCATCGGTTGATAAATCTTGTAGGGTTTGCACACCGTAAACGATGTCGCTTGGGTTCACAAAGAAATGAATCATTATAACTGTAAGTTTTGAACGTTCTTCAAATTAAAATACAAATTTACGTTAATCCTTTGACTTATTAGGAATGAAAAGTGCTAAATAATCGTAAAAATATTTTTTACTCTTAAGCGGTTCATCTTTTGCTTGATCTCAACTTCTTTTTAATTTTTGAAGTACTTACGATTTTAAGTTTTATATGCTGTAAATGAGCTGCCCATACGTTTTCTTTTTTTATTACTTAAATATAGAAACTGAGCCAGTCTATAAAACTGAATTGGTTATTTACATACAAATTTTAATATTATAGGTAGTAATAAACTCTCAAGGGTAGAGGATAAAACGATAAATTTGCATGGATAAGACTGTAATTATATTGCGAATCAGAGCAAATTTATCTAAGTTTGTGCGTAAAATAAGATTCTAAAATGAATATTTCATATAAGTGGCTTAAAGATCATATCGATATTGATAAAAAACCAGAAGAGCTTTCTTTGATTCTAACTAACGTAGGATTAGAGGTTGAGGTTTTAGATGTGGTCCAAAGTATACCAGGAGGTTTAGAAGGGTTGGTCATAGGGGAAGTAAAATCATGCGAACAACATCCGAATGCAGATAAATTGAAAGTTACAACGGTTGATGTTGGTCAGCCCGAGTTGTTAAATATTGTCTGTGGAGCTCCAAATGTAGCAGTCGGTCAAAAAGTTATTGTTGCGACAGTTGGTTCAACAGTTCATCCAACTAGCGGTGAGCCTTTTAAGATCAATAAATCAAAAATCCGTGGTGAAGTTTCTGAAGGAATGCTCTGCGGGGAGGATGAAGTTGGTTTAGGCAATTCGCATGCAGGTATTGTAGAACTTCCTTCAGATGCTGAGGTTGGTACACTTGTCAAAGATTTTTATCAGATCGAAGATGACTACCGATATGAAATTGGTTTGACTCCGAATCGTGCAGATGCAGCTTCACATTTAGGTGTCGCTCGTGATATTGCCGCATATTTTAGATCTGAAATGAAGCAAATTGATCTTTCTAAATTTAAAGAAGGGTCTGGTGTCAATACAGAAGTAATTGTAGAAAATCATTCCGGCAGTCCAAGATATTCAGGAATTAATATTTCAGGTGTTAAAGTAACTGAATCCCCTGATTGGTTAAAGGAGCGTTTAAACGTTATCGGTATTCGTCCCATTAATAACATCGTTGATGTTACTAATTTTATATTACATGACTTGGGTCAGCCACTTCATGCTTTTGATCAAGATAAGATTGCAGGTAATAAAATTACTGTAAGACAAGCGAAACAAGATGAGATTTTTGTCACTTTAGATGGTTTTGAGCGTAAGCTTTCTGCTGAAGATCTTGTTATTGCCGATGCTGAGAAGCCAATGTGCATCGCTGGTGTTTTTGGTGGTGCTAATTCAGGCGTTTCAGAATCGACTACAAACATATTTTTAGAGTCAGCATATTTTAATGCAGTTTCAGTACGTAAAACAGCAAAGCGTCATCATCTGAAAACAGATTCTTCTTTCCGATATGAAAGAGGAACTGATCCAAATATTACCGTTAATGCCTTAAAAAAGGCGGCTATTCTGATTCAAGAGATCGCTGGTGGTGAGATCACTTCTAATATTACCGATATTTATCCTGCTGTTATAAATCCATTTGCTTTTAATGTCAATTACCATAATGTCCGTAAATTAATCGGTCAGGATATACCTAATGAGGAAATAAAATCAATTATAGTTGCCTTAGGTATCGGTATTGAAAAAGAATCGGCAGATAGTATTGATGTATTAGTTCCTGCTTATCGTGTTGATGTTACGCGTGAGGTGGATGTGATAGAAGAGGTTTTGCGTATCTACGGTTACAATAACGTCGCATTGAAACCACAGATAAAGTCATCTTTAAATACTTCAGAAAAACCTGATAAAGAGGTTGTTTTAAATCAACTAGCAGATTTGCTTATTGCAAATGGTTTTAGAGAAATTCTTTCGAATTCATTAACGAAGTTGGATTATGTAAATGATGAAGCGACCGCCGTTCGTTTGTGTAATCCATTAAGTTCTGATTTGGATACCATGAGACAAAATATGTTGTTTTCAGCTTTAACAGCAGTTTCTTATAATCAAAAGAGAAGAAATTCTGATTTGAAGGTTTTTGAAATTGGAAAAACATATTCGATCGATGGTGAGGGATATAAAGAGAAACAGCACTTGGCTATTGCTATTAGTGGAAAGTTGGAAGTTGAGCAATGGAACAATAGTAAGCAATCGGTAAATTTTTACAATCTGAAAGCGGTTGTCGATCTTATTTTGAAAAGATTGAAAATTGAAGGACTTCAGTTGGAAGATGCACCTACCGATCATTTCGCTTACGGATTAAGTTATATGAAGGGTACAAAACCTTTAGTAACTTTCGGAGCGGTATCTGATGTTGCTTTATCCAAAGCTGACGTCGATGGGCAAGTGTTTTTTGCTGATTTTGACTGGGATCAAATACTGAAGATCATCCGTAAAAATGTTATTAAGTTTAAAGAGGTATCTAAGTTTCCTGCTGTAAAACGTGATTTATCGTTGTTGATCGATGAAGCAGTTACGTTCAAACAATTGGAAACAATCGCGCATAAAACCGAACGTAAACTCTTAAAAGAGGTTAAAGTATTTGATGTTTATAAGGGAGACAAGATTCCTGCAGGCAAAAAATCATATGCTTTGAGTTTTATTATCGAGGATGAGGAAAAAACTTTAATGGACAAACAAATTGACGCAATAGTTCAAAAATTAATTCTTAACTTTGAGAAAGAAGTAAACGCAGAAGTGCGTGGTTAATTTGAATAATAACATTTAATTGTATAAATTTAGTATATGGCAGCATTATCTTCACAAATGAATATTATCGTTGAGAAAACGAAAAATTTGATTCAAATGTGCGAAGTCTTGCAAGAAGAAAATGATTTACTTAAATTAGAGGTTCAATCGCTTCAAGTCGCTTTCAATACGAGTAGCGATAAGAATAAGCAAATGGAGGAGCAAATGAAAGCAATGGCAGTTGCTCGTTCTCTTGATAGTTCTGAAGCCGATAAGGATGCAATTAATGAGAAAATACTTGACACAAAGCAAAAAATTAACGATTTTGTGCGAGAAATAGACAAATGTATTAGTTTGTTGAAGTAAGTGAAGAGTGTAGTACAAGGATAACTTACTAATACAACGTAAAGCTCAAATAACAATGGGAGAGATTTCCATCAAAATAAATATCGCTGATCGTGTGTATCCGCTACGTGTTGATACAGCAGAGGAGGAGATAATCCGCCATGCAGCGAAATTGATTAATGAAAAAGTAAAAGAGTTACAAGATAGCTATACTGTTCGTGATAAACAGGATTTATTGTCAATGTGCGTCCTTCAGTACGCAACAGGAATGTTGAAAGCTGAGCGACAAGTTCAAACACAAGATCAAGGTTTAGAGCAATCAGTTCATGAACTGGATCAGCTATTATCTAATTTCTTTACAAAATAATCGTTCTTTATAGCGCTTTACTAAACGAATTTGCCGCAGTTGAATTCGGGTTGTCACTATTTTAAACTTAACGCTTCAATATTACAGGCGAAAAAGATGTAGGTCATTTTGCGTAAGCCATCTGGACCATGATCATAGCCTAATCATATGATATAGAAGTTTAATAATATTAGATACCCGTTATTTAATTGCGGTTTTTTTTTGAAAATTATAAATAAATAAAATACATATAAACAATTAATATTACATGGACATCGCAATTTATATCATACTTTCTCTGATTGTTGGTATTGCAATTGGCCGTTATCTTTTAGCTCTTTTGTTTAGTAAACAAACAGCAGAAGCTCAAGAAAAGGTGAAAAGCATTATAAAAGAGGCAGATCAAGAAGCAGAACATCTGAAAAAGAAAAAGCTTTTAGAAGCTAAAGAGAAGTTTCTACAGCTAAAATCAGAGCATGAAAAAGAGGTCAGTCAGCGAAATAATACAATCAGTCAAAAGGAAAATACCTTACGCCAGAAGGAACAATCTGTCAATCAGAAGCTTGAGAATTTAAACCGCGAAAAACAAGAATTAGATGGAACCCGTAAACAGCTTGAAAAGCTTGTTGAAGTAAATGAAAGTAAGTCTGAGGAAGTCGAGCAGTTAAAGTTACAGCAGATTAAACAACTGGAAGGTATTGCTGGAGTTACAGCGGAAGAAGCTAAAAATCAACTGGTCGACTCTTTGCGTGAAGAGGCACGTTCACAAGCAATTAGCCAAATTAAAGATATCGTTGATGAAGCTAAATTGACAGCAACAAAAGAAGCTAAAAAAGTGGTCATCCAGACCATTCAACGTACGGCTACAGAATCTGCTATTGAGAACACGGTTTCTATTTTCAATATTGAGAATGATGAAATCAAGGGCCGTATTATTGGACGTGAGGGACGTAATATTCGTGCATTAGAAGCTGCTACTGGTGTTGAGATCATTGTTGATGATACCCCTGAAGCAATTATTTTATCGGGATTCGATCCTGTTCGTCGTGAAATCGCTCGTTTGGCTTTGCACCGTCTTGTGACAGATGGACGTATCCACCCTGCGCGTATTGAGGAGGTAGTTGCAAAGACACGTACACAGATAGAAGACGAAATTGTTGAAATAGGTGAACGTACAGCTATTGATCTTGGTATTCACGGTTTACACCCGGAATTGATCCGTATGGTCGGTCGTATGCGTTACCGTTCTTCTTATGGACAGAACTTGTTACAGCACTCCCGTGAGGTTGCAAATTTTGCAGCTACAATGGCAGCAGAGTTGGGGTTAAACGTTAAGCATGCAAAACGTGCTGGTCTTTTACATGATATTGGTAAAGTGCCTGATGATAATCCAGAATTGCCACATGCTATTTTGGGAATGCAACTGGCTGAAAAGTATAAAGAACATCCTGATGTTTGTAATGCTATCGGTGCTCACCATGATGAAGTTGAAATGACGGCAATGATTTCACCAATTGTACAAGCTTGTGATGCTATTTCAGGAGCTCGTCCTGGGGCTCGCCGTGAAGTCGTGGAGAGTTATATCAAACGACTAAAGGAGTTAGAAGATCTAGCATTATCTTATCCAGGCGTTGAAAAAACTTTCGCTATACAAGCCGGTCGTGAATTACGTGTTATTGTTGAAAGTGAAAAGATATCTGATGCACAGGCTGAGATTCTAGCCGCTGATATTTCAAACCGAATTCAGACTGAGATGACTTATCCAGGTCAAATTAAAGTAACTGTTATTCGTGAAATCCGTTCTGTCGCCTACGCGAAATAAAACGAGATTTTAAAAATATAGCTTAAAACTAAGGCTGTCTCATTTATTTGAGACAGCCTTAGTTTTTTTTAATGATTTGAGCTATATTTTGAGCTGTTAAGAGGATGTTTTTACTGTTATATATTCAAAGTAGCTCATTATTCTACGTAACATGGAAAGCAGGAGCATGTGATTGATCTTATCGCGGTATAGTTTGCGCACAAATCCTTCTGTTTATTTTATTTCACCATACTGCAAAGCAAAGTTGTTACATGGATTTTTCGTTTCGCTTGACTGAAAAATAAGCTCCCAAAGATGATTATGAAAAGATTCGAGTAAAAATAACACTTTCCGTAGGTGCAGAGAGTTTCTGCGAGGAGTACTTTGGGTTTTAACAGGGGGCTAAATAGTATTGCAACGTTACTTGTTTGTAAATCGTTTATTCTTAATAGTTAAATAGGGTTACCTTAAAAGCATGTTACGTAGCGATACTTAAAGGCCATCCCGAATTTTCAATATGCCGTGTCGCAATATGAACTACCCAGAGTATCGAAATGTATCGCCATAATGCACGATACTATGGCTATGGAGATAAACCAATCGGCCATAGCGCGTTGCTTTATTGCCTTTGCGCATCATGATTGACTAAAGGCGCATAGTCAGTCCGCCATATTGTGATATATGTAGGCGGGAGGGAGAAATCAATAAGCCATTGTGCTTTGCTTTACTGCGTTTACGCAAAATGATTTCTACATTTATCGTGTCGAAAGGTCCAAGGTTCCATTGTCTTTTATGTATTGTAGTCACTCTAAACTTAAATAGAGAACATCCTTGCATAAAGCATATGTTAAGATATTTTTGCTTCTGAGCGTGAAAATATCATCCCTTGCTATCTAGTCTCTAATAAGAAAAGCTGTCTCTTAAGTAATTTTTGAATATTTGTACCGTAATGAAAATAAGTGTTTTAGATTTCTTTTTGATCCTATTTAGTGATTAAGATGTATTATTGGCATTATATTCGGTTTTCAACAGAGTAGTTTTATTTAGAGACTGGCTTTTTTTGTTTTTAATCGCTATTTCGCCTTACTTTCAACTTTTATTTTTAGTATTTTTGCAGTTCATATTGCATAGCAACTATAACGCAGATCAGATGAAGAAAAAGCAACCGCCCGTTCAAGAAGTAAAAAGACCAGTTGATCAATATTTTGAGAATTTAAATGCAAATTTTCAGAATCCTACGAATCGAATTTTTCAAATTATTTTTTTACCGTTATTCTTTTTTGGTTTAATGGGACTGATTTGGATGATTCCATTTCCTCAATTTGATTTTTTGGTTAAATTGGGATGGCATACTTTTCTGAACTGGGGTTCATTTTTTATTGCCGTGCTTATCTATTATTATTTAAAGCTTTCTCCAACACTATCTTATGCTGTTTTACTATGTATAGGCATAATGAGTTATTTTATTGTGCAACTCGAATATATTGAGCGGGATGGTGGACCAAGTGTATTACTTGTTTCTGGAGTGATTACAGCAGTTTCTTTAGCTGCATTATGGTGGGGTAAGTCTAAAGAGAATAAAGCTATTTCATTAGGTGAATTTTGGACATTAATTTCCGTAGGTCCTATTTGGCTTTGGCATTTTGTTTTTAGAAAGGTTAAGCTAAAATATTAAAACTTATATAGTTATTTGGAAGCCTTGTTCTTTACTAAGAACAAGGCTTTTTTACATTATTAGAATTTGTAAGTAATACCAGCTCCTAGTATTTGTTTCACTTGTAGATCAGATTTTTTGCCTACTTGAACTCCATTTTCTATTTTAGGAAGTTTGGTGTTATCATCATATATTAACTGTACACCTGCATTTACTGTAATCCATTTGTTCACCTTCATATTTAGATTGGCCGTATAGTCAATATCTACATTTTGTGGCTTCTCTAAATAGTTGGAATAAAGTTTTAGGATATTTTCAAAAGTAACATTCTCCATAATTTGTGTTTTATAATAGGCATCAAATGAAGCACCAAATTCTACGCGTGTATTTTTTCCAGGATCCAGTCCATAATTTGGCGCTAGGCTATCATTCTTAACAATAACAAAGCGAACGGCTGCGGGAGACAAGTTAAATTTTAAATTATCTGATTTTTTATAAGCTATACCGGGACCAAAGCTTAAATAGGCAGGAGCAAAGGCCTCTGATAGCAATTTTTTATTTGCGGATGTATAATCATAACCCTTGGCAAATTGGGTGTTAAAATTAAGAAAAAAGGTGTACAGCCAATGTTCTTTAGCTTGGTAACCCAATAAACTGTTTAAAGATAATCGGTCGTCATTTTTTCTCCAATCTGTTTCCTTTTGAAAAGTTTGACCATAAGCTGCAATTACTTTATTATCCCAAGACCATTTTTCTTTTTTATAGTTGAAGTCATAATTTAAGATTATGTTGCCTGCGAAAGAATTGACTCCCCCGGCAGCCCAATTCGAGAATGAACTTTGGTTAATCAGAAATGTGTTCTCTCCATGCATGGTCCAATTCTTTGTCGAATCAACTTGTGCCTGACCTTTGTTAATTATTAGAAAGATGGCTGTAAACAATAAAAGTTTTATTTTATTCATATTTCATTTTTTTAAGTCTAAAAGCTTAAACACAAAGCCAACTTAGATTGTTTAGTTAAAGTCAATATTTTATTATTAAACAATCAAAAAAAACAACCTTTGTCTAGAAGAACACTGTTTTTTGCAAACAATATGATGTGTATTAAGAATCACTATTCTTAAAAAAGTAATTGCTCAGATCTAAATAGGAATTAGAAAAGGAGGTCATATGGAACTGTTTGTGATCAAGATGATTATTTGATTGTTGTGCTAGTTTTTTATTAGGGGAGAGGGTTTGGTCGTAATCCGATGTCTGAAAAATAGGATACAGATTGATGCATCATTTACTTGTGAGTCGATTTGGCAGCAGGTGTTAGGACTTTGATAGAAATAGGGTAGCTTTAACTGTTCCAAATCTAGCATATTAAACAAAGTTAATAGTTCGCTTGTTTAATAATTGGAACTTTTATTACAAAATAATCAAAAAATAAGTCATTTTTGTAGAAAGAGAATGATTTATGAAAATAACTTTGTTGTGCATTGGGAAGACAGATGATAAATATTTGATTGAAGGAATTGAAAAATACTTGAAACGATTAAAGTTTTATATAACCTTCAATCTCGTAGTTATTCCAGATATCAAGAATAGTAAAAATCTAACGAAAGAACAACAAAAGGAAAAGGAAGCACAACTTTTGCTGAAACATATTAATTCTTTGGATACTGTTGTTTTACTGGATGAGTTTGGGAGGGAGTATCGTTCTTTGGAATTTGCTTCTTATTTGGAAAAGAATATGATTCAGAGTACGCAGCATCTTATCTTTGTTATAGGAGGGCCTTATGGTTTTGATGATCAGATTTATCAGCGTGCTAATCAGAAAATATCATTATCAAAGATGACATTTTCGCATCAGATGATTCGTTTGTTTTTTGTTGAGCAGACCTATCGCGCATTTTCAATTTTAAAAGGTGAGCCTTATCATCACGAATAATTGTGGAATTAATATAATTTATGCATCAATTAAAGAAAGGAGTTACATATGTTACCAAGTAAAAGAGATTATCACTTTAAGAGCGATGATAATAATTCAGGAGTCACTAAGATTATTATTATTGTTTGTATTATTATTGTATTGCTTTTGGCTTATTTTGTCTAAACGATTTATAGCACGAACTTTTCACAAGAGGTTCTATTCTTCGTTTAGAGCCTCTTTTAGTTTTAGTGATTTGATTATAAATGCGTAGAGATCCTGTATAAAAGTATATATTTTCAATATAATTTTTGAAGCAATGTAAGTTCCTGCACTTAAGTGTCTGGACTTTTATTAAAACAAAATAGGCGATACCGGGAGTATCGCCATAAAATCACACTAACTATTAAAATACCTATAGAACTAGGAATTTGCAAAATTCAGTATACCAAAGTTTTACTTTTTTAAATCTGGAATAGTCTTAACAAAATAACTTATTAGGTTCCTTCTATAAAAGGTAATTTTTTTATTGGTATACGTAAATTTAATGTTTTTTTTTATAAATACAAATTTATTTTATATCCTTATAAAAAATATTCCATGCCATTTGGTCGGTTTTGAATGTTAGATTAATTTCTTTCAAGTTTTCTATTTTTACCCATCTAAAAGATTGCGCTTTACCATCTTCATATTCCTGGCCTTCAAAGTCAAATTCTTTTTTTGTGGTTCGGATCTGAATGGGGGTGCTGTTTTTGATTAAATAATATATTGAAATAATCTGACTGTCATTAAAGCTTGATTTTTCATAAAAATCAGTTGTATAGATGTGTGATAAGATTTCAATATCAAAGTTGCATTCTTCTTGATATTCTCTTTTTAGGGCATCAATAAGTCCTTCTCCGTATTCTAAACCACCTCCAGGAAATTTGGTGAACGATACATTTTCAGTTTTCTCATCGCTGATGAGTACTTCATTATCATCATTAATCAAAATTCCATATACTCTTACATTAAAAGGAAACATGTGCTATTATTTTATTTTTTTGATAAATCTTTAAGATAAATATTTTTGAATTCCACAGGCTGACCTTCGCTTTGCAAGGCTATAAATCCTTGTTTTAGCTTTTTGCCATCAATTTTTATTCTTGGGTCATACCTATTTGCCACTCCGCCACCTATCGTTGGCTGGCTATATTGAAGGACAGTATCCCCATTAATGATATGTGTTATCAATGAATCACCATGTACGATCAATTCTGCTTTGACCCATTGATCTCCATCATATGTTTTAGAGGTTGATTCTAGACAATGTGATTCCAATTTTTTTCCTTTATAGACGATATCTGTTCCTGGAGAACACATATTGCCGGTTGGTCTCGGGTTTCCATCGCTTAACCCTCCTAAAAATTGCATTTCAACTGAGATTGGCCAATCCTGCTCTTTAGGCATCGTTCTTGGATCTTGTGAATGAAACATAAGTCCGCTATTCCGTAAGGTATAGGATGGTGCACCCTTTTGTAAATCTCCATAGAATCGATATTCTAGCTTAACGTGATAATCTGAATAGGGCGTTTTATAATAAAGATGTCCATATTGCTCATTAAAATCACCATAGCTATCGTAATTGACTTGTATTACACCGTCTTTTACTCGGAAGGTATTGGCAAAGTTTACATCAACATCATGATGGTGTATTTTCACAATCCAATTATCAAGATTTCTTCCGTTGAACAGACTGATCCACCCGTTCTTATTTTGATTTTTTGAATGATGCTGTGTAGCACAGGCAGCAGACAGTGCTAATAAGCCGATCGGCAATATATATTTGAGTTTCATCATTATAAAGGCATAAAACCATTTTCAACTGTTTGCTCGTCTATACCCATGTAGGAATAATGCCTCGGTAAAAACCAAGATATAGATGCCATAATTTGTTTAAAATCTTGCTCAGTCTGAAACATAGCTGGTGTAATATTAAAAACTAAATCCTGACTTACCAAAGTTTCATCATCATAATTTCTTGCTATCAACATAATTTTGGGTTCTTTGATCCCCATGTTTACTAAGTATTCTCTCAAATTATGGCGTAAGTCTTTTGGTAGAATTGTTTCTGAAGGTTGTCCCACTAAGATTTTTTCATCTTTATCAATGTGAGCCTCTTCCGTTTTTTTTGAAAAAATAGACTCATCAGAATAGAATTCATTATTTAAGGAATAGTTGACTAGGTCACCATATGAGAAGATCCAGTCTGGTTGCTCTTGATGCGTATTAATAGCAAGCCCCATACCTTTTTTGAGAAGGAATGATTTCAATTTATGTTTGATCACAAAAGCTTGAAAATTTTGATCTTTCGGTGCATTTTCTAATTGAAAATAAGGATATCCATCAGGACCTATGATTAGTTCTGATGCTGCCAGCTGGAAGGTTGACTCACCTATGTTGTCTAAAAATTCTGCTACCCATTTTTCATCACGTTCTTTAAACGGAATCTCCAGTAAAGAATTAATATTGATAGTTTTTGAAAGATCCCCTAGCAGATTTTCATTTGAGTTTTCACTGTCGTTAAATAAATGTACCGTACTCATATTAAATTTCGATCATTATGATAATTAGTAAAAATAGACATTTTATTAGGAATGGGATATAAGGATGTGCAACAATTTCGATTCCTTATTTTTTTTTCTTCTTAGCTGTTTTGACTTGACTTGTGGAAATCATTTGTTCCCAGGTTAATATATAAGGGTGCTGGTCGTTTATTTTTATTTGTCTATTTAATGATAATTGTAATTGGATCCACTTGTTATTGTCTTGTGCGTCGCAAAAGGTATAAGCTTTACCTGTTGTCATACTTCTTCCTGTTCTCCCAATTCTATGCGTGTATAAGGAATCACTATCCGGGACTTCGTAATTTATTACCATGGGAAGGTTTTCGATATCTACTCCTCTAGCCAGTAGGTCTGTGGCAACAAGTATCTGAATTTCTTTTGATTTAAAAGCCGTTAATAGTTGCGTTCTATTTTTCTGCGCTTTATCTGCGTAAAGCCCTTCGGCGACAATTCCTTCTTTTTTTAAATCCGCTACGATACGATCTACTGCATGTGTTGTTCTGCTAAAGATCAGTATCTGTTCTTCCGGGTTTAACTCGATTAAGTACTTGATCAGATTTTTTTTATTGGTTCTGTCTACATAAAATACACTTTCTTCGATCGTGCATTTCTTCACTTCCTTTTCTATTTCAATTTTAATTGGATTTTTCAACGTTTTATTCACAATTTTCAAAATATCTTTAGGAAGTGTAGCTGAAAAGTAAAGGCTTTGTTTTTTATTTGGTAAATGCTTTAAAATTTGATTTACTTCTTTAATAAAACCTAGCTGTAATAACTGATCAAACTCATCTATAACCAGCGTTTTAATAGTATTACATGTAATTTTCCCTTGGTCAATAAGATCTAAGATACGGCCAGGGGTCGCTATAAGTATAGTAGGACTTTGCAATAGTCCTGCTAGCTGCATATCATAAGCCTGTCCTCCAACAAGTGTGATGGTTGTAACGGGGTAGCTTTGAATGAGCTTATTTATACGGCTTTGTGTTTGCAACGCTAATTCTCTTGTAGGATTTAATATAAGTGTCTGCTCCTGTAATGTAATTTCTTGTGTGAAATAGCGATGTAAGATGGGTATTGTAAACGCTTCGGTTTTTCCTGTTCCTGTAGGAGCAATCGCAATAAGATCTTTTTTATTTAGTATATGAGGAATCACAAGTTCTTGAACGGATGTCAGGATTGTGAATCCTGATTGCTCTAAGATGGATAAAAGACTTGAATGAATATTAAGATCTTGAAATTTCAAAGTTTTGATGTTTTATTTTACCAAAGATAAGATTTAGTGACTAAATTGATAATATTCTTTAGTAGAGTAGCTATAAGCTAATTGTAAGTGCTAATTCCGTTAAGCAATTATTTATATTGTTTAAATAGCTATCTCCAATTATTTATTAATGTTAATAATGATTATTTTAGAATATTATTTTTATTAAATTTGTTGGAAACTGAAAATATAATATGTTGGAAACCACATTAGACCAAGGCAGTGATTTAAATTCGAAATTAAGTTTTGATGACTTTAGAAAGATCATTGTTGAAGATTATAGGGTTGCAGTAGAGAGCAGATATGTTAGTCTATTGGGACGTAAGGAAGTCTTAACAGGAAAAGCAAAATTTGGAATTTTTGGAGATGGGAAGGAACTGGCGCAGATTGCAGTGTCTAAAGTATTTCAAAAGGGTGATTGGCGTTCCGGATATTATAGGGACCAAACCTTGGCCTTTGCAAGTGGAATGACCTCAATTTATCATTTTTTTTCGCAATTATATGCTCATCCTGATGTTGAGTATGATCCTTCTTCTGCGGGGCGTCAAATGAATTGTCATTTTTCAGTCCGTGTTATTGATGAGGAAGGTAATTGGTTGGACCAAACGAAGCAAAAGAATACTTTCTCAGATATTTCGACTACTGGCGGGCAAATGGCTCGTATCTTAGGTCTTGGCCTAGCTTCAAAACTGTATCGTGAGAATCCGAATTTATCTTATTTAAAGTATTTTTCTAATGGGGGTAATGAGGTTGTCTTTTGTTCTGTAGGTAATGCGTCAACTTCAGAGGGAGTATTTTTCGAAGTTGTCAATGCTGTAGGTGTTAAACAGATTCCTGTTGTTATTTCGATATGGGATGACGGTTATGGAATCTCGGTTCCGAATGAGGTGCAAACGACTAAAGGGGATATCTCCGAAGTTTTGAAAGGATTTCAGAAGGAAGATGGATCTAACGGTTTTGAGATATTTAAAGTAAAAGGCTGGGATTACCCAGGACTTTGTCAGGCTTATGAGCGAGCTGCAAAATATGCTAGGGAGCACCATACGCCTTGTATTGTTCATGTTATCGAGTTGACTCAACCACAGGGGCATTCTTCTTCTGGTTCTCATGAACGTTATAAGTCGAAAGAGCGTTTAAACTGGGAGCTTGAGCATGATTGTATTGCTAAAATGCATCAATGGTTGATTGATTCGGATATTGCAACTGCTGAGCAGTTGAATTTAATTGATGAAGAAGCGAAGGATTTCGTGAGGAAGGAGCAGAGACGTGCCTGGTCTGATTATAATAAAGCTTTAGCTGTTGATGCTTCACAGGCTATTGGACTTTTAAGTCAAATTGATGACGAACTGGTCGAATTACCTTTAAAACAATTGCAATCTTTAACTGAACCTTCTTTGAAGGAGGTTTATAGTACTGTCCGCAAGGTTATTCGTGAACTGAAAGGGAAGGATATTGAAGGTAAAGGTGCTTTATTGGCTTGGTATAAACTTCAACAAGGGGTAAATGAATCCCGATATAATTCGAAATTATTTACCACAGGAGTTGATGGTCCGGAAAATGTCCAAGTTATCGCCCCTCAATATTCTGATGATGCTAAATTTATTGACGGCCGGGAAGTTCTTAACTTATGCTTCGAAGAGAATTTCCGTCGAGATGAGCGCTTGTTAGCATTTGGTGAGGATGTTGGTAAAATTGGTGATGTAAATCAAGGGTTTGCTGGTCTACAAGAGAAGTTTGGAGAACATAGAGTATTTGATACTGGAATTAGAGAGAATTCTATTATAGGGAAAGGAATTGGATTGGCTATTAGGGGACTTAAGCCTATTGCTGAAATTCAATATTTAGATTATCTTCTTTATGGTATTACGGTGGCGAGCGATGACTTGGCGAGTTTGAGTTATCGTACGTTTGGGGGACAGAAAGCGCCTGTTATTATTCGTACTCGTGGTCATCGTTTAGAGGGTATCTGGCATTCGGGTTCCCCAATGTCTATGATCTTGGGGACTTTAAGGGGGTTGCATATTTGTGTTCCTCGTAATATGACGCAAGCTGCTGGAATGTATAATACTTTGTTTAGATCCGATGAGCCTGCTCTTGTGATCGAGTGTTTAAATGGTTATCGTTTAAAAGAACGTTTACCAGATAATATTGGTGACTTTACGATCCCGATTGGTTATGCTGAGTGCATTAGAGTAGGTGCTGATATTACTGTTGTTTCATATGGTTCTACTTTACGTGTGGTCGAAGAGGCTGCGATGGAACTGGATCGATTGGGCATCAGTGTTGTAATTATTGATGCTCAAACTTTACAGCCTTTTGATAAAGCTCATTTATGTGCTGAATCGTTAAAAAAGACGAATAAATTATTGGTTGTGGATGAGGATGTCCCTGGTGGTGCATCGGCATTTATAATGCAGCAAATATTGGAGGATCAAAATGGTTATTATTTATTAGATAGTCAGCCTAGAACGTTGAGTGCTAAAGCACATAGGCCTCCTTATGGCTCTGATGGTGATTATTTCACAAAACCTTCGAGCGATGATATTGTGGAAACTGTCTTTGAAATGATGAACGAAGGTAATCCGGATAAATATCCCTCACTATTTTAGTCAGTGAGGGATAGATACTTTTATGAGAATTGAGCGGCAGCACCAATAATTGCCGCCTCTTCTCCTAGAATTGCAGTTTTTATATTATATGCTTCTACTTGATTTTTCTTTTGACCCAATAGTATAGGTAGTGCTTTTGCAATATTTCCTCCGATTACAAAGTCTATACAATTATATTTTTTACTGAAGAAATCAAGAAAATCCAATAAATGGATGCTATATTCCTCACATAATATGCTAAAGGCAGGGTTTTGTTGATGCTCATTGATAATTTGTTTAAGTCCCGTTACTTCAATATCTGTAAGTTCCTTAAACCGTTTTATAAACCATCTGGTTACTAAAAACTCTTCAAAAATTAAATCTTTATATGGTGTGTTCCAAAGATCGGCATCGAAAGATTTTTCTCCTTTGTTCCAGACTGCTGAACCGAGACCTGTACCTAAAGTGATTCCTAAAATTCTTTCTTTTGTATTTAGATGTTGAGCAAAAACCTCTCCTTGCAAAAAAGCCGCGGCATCGTTAATGAAATGAATATTTTGTTCTGGAATTCCTATTAATGTTGCCAACGGGGTTTTGACATTCATTTTATATAGGTCATCATATTTGCTTTGTCCAGTCATCATAGACACACCATTTTCATAATCGAAAGGGCCAGGCATTGCTATTCCAATGTGTTTTACCATAGATCCAGCAGCTTCTACGCAACTGTTAATTGTGTTTGCCCAAGTAAGGAAAATCGATTTAGCATTTTCTTGCGAAAAAACGTGGTTTCTCACCACGTTATTCGGAATAATTTTCCAATCTAATTTATTTACTATAGCGGCGCTAATATGTGTGCCGCCGATATCCACTCCTAAAATGAATTCACTTTTATCTGACATTTTTGTAACTAGATTGTTTTAATAAATGATCAGCAATAACTAATGCAGCCATTGCCTCAACAATAATAACAGCTCGGGAAACTACACAAGGATCATGTCTTCCTTTTCCTTGAACTGTAGCTTCATTACCATTTGAATCAATTGTCTGTTGATCTCTCATAATAGTAGCAACAGGCTTGAAAGCTGTTTTAAATGTGATGTCCATACCATTTGAAATACCACCTTGTATTCCTCCAGAGAAATTGGTATGGGTTTTAGTACGATGGATATCATGTTCTTCAGATACAAAAAGATCGTTATGCTGTGAACCTAGTAATTCAGAGCCAGCAAATCCTGATCCATATTCGAAACCGTGTACGGCATTGATGCTCATCATTGCCTTAGCTAGATCCGCATGTAATTTGTCAAAAACAGGTTCACCCAATCCGACTGGTACATTTCTAATAATAGTTGAAATGCGTCCTCCTACAGTATCACCTGATTTACGAACAGCATCAATGAATTCAATCATTTCATTCGCTGTAGCAGGATCAGCACATCGTGCAATATTAGATTCTCTCAAATCTAACAATGCTTCTAAATCTTTTGTATCTAAATTTGGAGATTCAATTTTGCCAACACCTGATACGTGCGCAAATATTTCTATTCCATGTTGTTTTAAAAAGGATTTGGCAATTGCTCCTGCGGCAACTCTAGCTGCAGTTTCTCTAGCCGATGAGCGACCTCCACCTCGGTAATCACGATGACCATATTTCATATGATATGTATAGTCTGCGTGTGATGGTCTAAAGATATCTTTTATATGTGAGTAATCTTTCGATCTTTGATCTTCGTTTGGGATAAGTATGGCAATAGGTGTTCCTGTAGACTTGCCCTCAAATACGCCAGAAAGAATTTGTGCTGTATCACTTTCTTTGCGTTGTGTGGTTATTTTTGATTGACCGGGCTTACGTTTATCAAGTTCTGCTTGGATAAAGTCCTCATCAATAGCTATATTTGGAGGACAGCCATCTAAAATAACACCAATCGCTTTTCCGTGAGATTCCCCAAAAGTGCTAATTCTAAATAAATCGCCAAATGAATTTCCTGCCATGATTTAATATAATTTCTATAAATATAGGTAAAACCGCAATAATAGGAGCATTATTGCGGTATTTTTTGCTAAGTAATAATAAATTTGTGCTCAGCTAAATGTTTCCAGAAGTCTGGATAAGATTTTTCGACAACCTGTGGTTCCTCAATATTAATACTTTTGAATATTAATGCAAGTGGGGCAAATGCCATTGCCATTCTATGATCTTCATATGTGGCGAAAGAAACAGCTGTTGGTTCGAAGACTTCATCAGTTTTGATGTGATAAGTGGTTCCATCTTCGATCAATTTTGCTCCGAATTTAGCAATTTCTGTTTTTAAAGCTAAAATTCGATCTGTTTCTTTAATTTTCAATGTTTCTAAACCTGTAAGTGATATATCGCGTCTTAATGCAGCCGCTATAACTACTACTGTCTGTGCTAAATCTGGGCATTCTTTCATGTCAAAAAATGTTTTCCCAGAAGGTTCACTTATTTTTGTAAGGTGTAAACCATCTTGTTCAAAAGCTGAGGCAACACCAAAGTGGCTCATAATTTCAACAATTGCTATATCACCTTGTAGACTACTTTTTTTCAATCCGGGAAGTATGATCGATCCTGAATTAGAAAGTGCTACTATGGCATACCAATAAGACGCCGCGCTCCAATCAGGTTCGACATAAATCGTTGCTTCCTTTGTTTCTTGATTTGGAATATGAATGGTATTATGCAACCATTCGTATTGAATACCAACTTCTTTCAACATATTCAACGTCATGGTGACATAAGGTCGTGAAGTAAGTTCGCCTTCAATTTCAAGTGTTAAACCTTTTTTTAAGGATGCCGCAATGAGCAATAGAGCTGAAATATATTGACTGCTAATATTTCCCTTAATTGAAATTTTATCCTTACTCTGAATCATGCCACCTTCTATATGAAGAGGTGGGAAGCCAGATTTTGCTTCGTAATGAATATCAGCTCCGATAGTCTTGAGCGCGTCAACTAAAATACCGATAGGTCTTTGTTGCATACGTTCTGAACCGGTTAGAATGAAATTTCCTTTAATCAGATTAAGATAGGCTGTTAAAAAACGCATTGCGGTCCCTGCGGGTCCAATATCAATTTTGGTTAGTTCAGATTGCGTATTGGTAGCTAGCAGAAGAGCCTTCTTTAGTGTAACTGTATCAAAAGCTTGCGAAAGATTTTCTATTTGTACTTTCTCTTTTCCCAATGCTTGAATAATAAGGGCACGGTTGCTTTCTGATTTTGAACCAGTAAGTTGAACCGTACCATTAATACTTTTAGATGGGTGAGTAAGTGTAATCACCTGTTGACTCATTATGCCTCCGCAGTAGGTTGAGTATTCATGATTGCATTCTGTTTACGAATTGATTCATTATGAATTAATTCTAAGAATTTAACTGCAAAATCATTGCTCAAAGTTAATGCTTCAGCGAGCTGCGTGCGTTTTTGAACGATTTCGTCCCAACGGTTAACTTGTAAGATTGTGACACTATTATCACGCTTGTATTCGCCAATTTTTTCAGCAATTTTCATACGTTCACCAATTTTTTGAATAATTAGATCATCTAATTTATCGATGCTTGTACGTAATTCTGCTAATTTATCTTCAAAAGCTTGATTATCTGAGTCTGCTTTACGTAAGTTTAAGTGATCAATTAAATCAGCCAAAGCCGCTGGAGTAACTTGTTGTTTTGCATCAGTCCAAGCAACTGAAGGGTCAATATGTGATTCAATGATCAATCCTTGTAAATCCATATCCATTGCTTTTTGAGAAATGTACGGCAACAATTCACGGTTACCACAGATATGGCTTGGATCGTTGATAATTGGCAAATCAGGACATAATGATTTTAATTGAATCGCAAGATCCCACATTGGTTCGTTACGGAAAGCTGATTTTTCGTAAGAAGAGAAACCTCTATGAATAGCTCCTAATCTTTTGATTCCCGCACGGTTAATACGCTCTAAAGCACCAAACCATAATGATAAATCAGGGTTTACCGGGTTTTTAACGAATACAGGGATATCTACTCCAACTAATGCATCAGCAATTTCTTGCACAGTAAATGGGTTTGCAGTAGAGCGCGCTCCAATCCATAACACATCTACGCCAGCAGCTAATGCTTCTTCAACATGCTTCGCTGTTGCAACCTCTGTCGCTGTCAATAATCCTGTCTCTGCTTTTGCTCTTTTCAACCATTCTAAACCAATAGAACCAATACCTTCAAATTCTCCTGGACGAGTACGTGGTTTCCATATACCTGCACGTAAGATGTTTACTTTACCAGTATTTGCTAATAAATGCGCTGTTGAAACCAATTGATCTTCTGTTTCAGCACTACAAGGTCCTGCTATGATTAAAGGCTTGTCTCCTGTATCTAACCAAGATTTTAAAGGGACGATATCTAATGTGTTTTTCATTATTATGTAATTTTATTTTTTTAGTGGTTATGAAGTTATCATGATCATTTTTCGTTACTTTTCGAGCGCTTTAGGCCATGATGATTTCAATATCTATTGTGAGTTTTATTTTTTACTTTTTATTTACTAGAACTTATATGCGGTCATTTTTTACATATTCACCCATAATATTAAAATTGATGCTGTGTTTTAATACTTTACGAATAGCAGCGTCATAATCTGATTGCTTTTTCCATTCCACATCAACGAAAAAATCATATTCATTTCTTTTTCCTATGACAGGCATAGATTGGATTTTACTTAGGTTAATATTTTGATCAGCAAAGCATTGTAAAATCGAAGCTAAAGAACCTACCGAGTTTCCTGTTTGAAAGGATAAAGAAGCTTTATTTGCACTTGCTTGTTCTTCGACATCATTGGATAACACTAAGAATCTCGTACTATTTTTTTTGTTAGTTTCAATCTTTGCTTCTAATATATTGAGACCATACGTTTTTGCAGCAAGTGTACCTGCAATAGCAGCAGTGTCAGTTAATTTTTGATTTGCCACTTTTGCTGCTGAAGCCGCTGTATCTGAACTTTCTGATATTTTAACATCTGGTAATTCCTGCAAGAACTCTTCGCATTGGCGAATGGCCATTTGATGCGATTCTATGAATTTTATATCAGCAAGTTTAACTCCTGGTAAAGCCAATAAATTTTGATGAATGCTTAAGGCAATTTCACCTACAATGTTGAATTTATAATCTCTCAAAAGATTATAATTGGGTAAGATACTTCCCGCAATTGAGTTTTCAATAGCCATTACAACATAATCAACTTTTTTCTGCTTTAATAATTCGCAGGTTTTTTTAAAAGTATCGCATTCTATCGTTTCGATGTCTTCACCGAAGTACTTAAATGATGCTTCTTCATGAAAGGAAGCTTTTACTCCCTGTATTGCAATTTTTAAACCCATTGTTTGTTTTATATGTTCTTAGAAAAAGCAAAAGTTCCGATTGTTGATCGGAACTTTTGCTTTTTAATATCTTGTGATAATTACAAATTCGTCCCTGCTCTTATTGTCTAAAATAAAAGTAATTGAAAAAATATGTAGTCGTCGTTTTCATTATTTGTTCGTTTCGATATTTCAAATATACGGATGTTTTTTATAAATGCAAGATAAAAATTAAATATTTTTTTAGTCGTAATTTTATGTGTTTTTTAATGAAAAAAACAGCTATTTTTTTATCTGTTTTTTATGTAATTTTTTATGTGCTTTTTGTGTTTGATATCCTTGTTTATTTTGTTTAAATGCATATAAATTATAATATAGATTATTTTTTTATGAAAAAAATCGGTTTATTTTGTCTCTTTTTTAAGTTTATTTTTGTGTTTTTTTTAAGTTTATTTATGTTATATTTTTGTTTTAAAAACACTATTTTATGTCATTAATTTGGTGGTTTATTTGTGTTTTTGTTTAGAATATATCGAAAATTAAGCTGAAAATTTTCAACATTTAGTCTCCGCAATGAGTTGATTAGGTATATCAAGGTGTGTTGCTTGTCATACGATCACTATTTAAGTTATGCATAAATAGAAGTCTATGTTATCGGAGATATTTCTCATATGACGGAACATAAAAACTACATCAATGACTAAGGCTGGATAGTGAGTAAGCTGTATCGCTGGAAAATTGCTAGCTAATTTTGATACCAATCACTAATTCCTATCTGAAGATAGCAACTGGCTTTTATCAGTTTTAGGTCTTCTAAATGTGAAATACGGGGAATATTTCGTAAAATTGAAGGAGAAGGCCTGAATAGCTTTAAACGGTTTTCGAAATTATTTAAGTTTATGATTTTTGTTTTATTAAGTGTTCTATGTAGTGTTACGGTCGCAGTGCTATTAAAGTATGCAAAACTACAGCAGGTAAGCACCAAACAAATTATTGTCTGGAATTATCCTGTAGCAGCAGTACTAACTTATTTTGTTTTAGAGCCAGACCTCGGAGATATACAGATTGGACAAATGCCTTGGGAATTGTATATTCCTTTGGCAATTTTACTTCCAACACTTTTTATTTTTATTGCATTGACAATTCAATACACAGGTTTGGTTAAAACGGAGATTGCACAAAGATTGTCTCTGTTTATTCCTTTAATGGCATCCTTTGTACTTTTTTCGGAAGTCATTACCTGGAATAAAGGAATTGGTATTCTAGTCGGTTTAGTTGCTATCATTTGTTCCATTGGTTGGCAAAAGGGGAATGTTAAAAATAACAATAAGATTGGTAGCCTGCTGTATCCTTTAATTGTTTTTATTGGAATGGGTGTTATTGACATTCTTTTTAAACAAATAGCGCTTCATCAATCTGTTCCTTATATTACAGCTATGTTTGTTGTTTTTTTATTGGCCATAGCTGTGGCGTTTCTATTTATGATTTATTTCTTAGCAATTGAAAAGCAGTCATTTTCTTTTAAATCTTTCGGATTTGGCATTGTATTGGGCTTTTTCAATTTTGGGAATATATTGTTTTATATGAAAGCTCATCGAGCAATTCCAGATAATCCTTCTATTGTTTTCACAGGGATGAATATTGGTGTAATTTCAATAGGGGCTCTGGTCGGTGTTTTATTATTTAAAGAAAAATTAAGTGCTATCAATAAATTAGGGCTAGCACTTTCTATTATATCAGTTTTAATTATAACATATTTGTGAGTTTATTTGAAGATACTTATCGTACAATTGAAAAAAGTGCAGAGGGAATATTTCGTGATAAAGGAAGTAAATTTATTTCCTATGCCTACCCATTCACTACGGAAGATCAGTTGAAGGAAATCATAGCAGATCTAAAAACCCTACATCCTAAAGCGAGACACCATTGCTGGGCATATCGAATTGGTCCGGATCGAACAGTATATCGGCTGAATGATGATGGAGAGCCTTCGGGGACGGCCGGTCGGCCTATTTTAAATGTATTACTATCACAAGATGTAACAAATATTATTGTGGTTGTGGTTCGTTATTTTGGAGGAACTTTATTAGGCGTCCCAGGTCTGATTAATGCTTATAAAACGGCGACTCAAGAGGTTTTATCTGCCGTAGAGATTGTAGAGAAAACTGTCAATGATATCTATAAAATTGAATTTGATTACTTAGCTATGAACGACGTGATGCGCGTGGTTAAAGAAGAGAATATAACTGTCAGTAAACAAGTTTTTGATAATACATGCTATATGGAAATTGAAGTACGAAAAATGCAGGTCAATTCGGTCATTACACGTTTTGATAAAATTGATAATTGTAAACTTTCTTATTTGCGGACAATATGATAAATGATTCAGAATTAATATTGAATAAAGATGGGAGTATTTATCATCTGAATTTAATGCCAGAAGATATTGCAGATACCATTATCACAGTAGGGGATCCTGACCGTGTAGTAAAGGTATCTCAGTATTTTGACCGTATTGAACTTCAGAAGGGAAAAAGGGAGTTTATTACACACACAGGATATATTGGTAATAAACGTATTTCTGTTATATCAACAGGCATTGGAACGGATAATATTGATATTGTCTTTAATGAATTGGATGCGCTCGTGAATATTGATTTTGAATCAAAAGCATTAAAGTCAAAGCTAACAAGTTTAAATATCATTCGAATCGGAACTTCTGGTGCTGTTCAATCGGATATTGAAATGGGAACGATTTTGGCTTCTTCATTTGGAGTAGGCTTTGATGCCCTGATGCAATATTATGTAAAACCCTATTCAGCTTATGAGAAAACTTTGGAAAGAGCAGTATGGGATGCTTTTCCGAATTTATATCTAAAGCCTTATGTTGCGGAGGCCAGTAAAAATTTATTAGCACAATATGCTTACGATTTGCCAAAAGGAGTGACGATGACTGCTCCTGGTTTTTATGCACCTCAGGGTAGGAATGTGCGCTCTGAAAATACGTTTCCTAATTTGATCCAATTGGCGAATAGCTTCAAGTCAGATGGTTTACGAATTACAAATTTAGAAATGGAGACTGCTGGAATATATGCTTTATCCCGTATGTTTGGTCATCAAGCGCTATCTATTAATGCTATTTTAGCCAGCCGTGTAGCGGGACATTTTAGTTCAGAGCCAGATAAAGTCGTAGATCGTGCTATAAAAATGATTTTAGAACGTTTTTAAAAAATAGAAAAGGAGTTGTATTAAACAACTCCTTTTCTATTTGAGTCAAATTTTAGCATGATGAAGAGTAAAATGGTGAAACTCCATAACGAAGATCCTCCATAACTTATGAATGGTAATGGAATACCAATGACAGGTACAATTCCTATTGTCATTCCTATATTAATAAAGAAGTGAAAAAATAGGATGGAAGCCACTCCATAAGCATAAATTCTTGCAAAAGCAGATCGCTGTCGTTCTGCTATATGAATGATGCGGAGCAATAATGTTAAGTATATCGCTATTAAAAATGTAGAGCCGACAAATCCCCATTCTTCACCCACTGTACAGAAAATAAAATCTGTACTTTGCTCGGGAACAAAATTGTATTTGGTCTGTGTACCTTGAAGATAGCCTTTACCCCAAAATTGTCCAGAACCAATTGCTATCTTAGATTGATTTAAATTGTAACCCTGTCCTCGTGGATCGTCCATTTTCCCAAGGATGATATCAATACGATTTCTTTGATGAGATTGTAAAACATGATTGTAGACAAGATCCACACATAATATGAATACCGACGAAGCGGCAAAAAGAATTCCTATATTAATTAAATTTTTCCGCTTTTTTCTAAACGTCCACATGAAAAAGCCCGCAATTAAAGCGAGTATGCCAATTAATATCCATGCATTTACGAGTAGTGCCATAACAAATAGGACAATACAGAGTCCTCCGAAAATAAGTAAGCTGTTATTGACATATCCTTCTCGATAGAATACAAAGATGAGGGAAAAGAAAGCTAGAGCAGAACCGGTATCAGGCTGAAGCATTACGAGGAATACGGGGAATAATACTATACCAGCACCGATGGCTAAAGTATGCATATTTGGGTTTTTGTTGCTTTGAGAGCTGAGGTAGTTGGCCAAGAGGAGACAGGTTGCCAGTTTTCCAAATTCGGATGGTTGAAGCCTGAAACTTCCAATAGGAATCCATGCCTGATTTCCACCAACATTTCGACCAATAACCAAGACCGCTATTAATAATAGCACAACTACAGCATAGATAACGGGAGATGCGGAACTGAAAAACTTAGCGTCTATAATTAAGATGGTAATACCTATAATTAATGCAGAAGCAATGTACATGGACTGTTTACCATAATTTGTTGCCATATTAAATAATCCAGGATTTTCTGGATCATAGACAGCTGCATGTATATTAAACCAACCGATCAAACATAAAGCTAACCATAAAGAAATGGTTAACCAGTCTATCTTTCCGAAAAAACTACTTTTTTGGTTATTCATGATTTCTCCTTACAGCACTATGGTGGACAATTGTTTCCTTTGGCATTACTGCAGCAATACGGTTAACGTTTTTTGTGGTATCTTTTTTAGATTTAGTTGAATCCGTAGTTTTCTTCAAATCTGCTTTCTTTGGGTCTGCTTTTGGAGCAGGCATAAAATTAGCATTGTAAATACGATCTTGAATATGCTTCGGCATTGTGATTGTATCCTTGATATATTTTTCAACCATCATACTGGCAATAGGGCCAGCCCATACACCGCCATAACCAGCATTTTCAACAAAAACGGCAATGGCAATTTTAGGATTATCCCTAGGAGCAAATGCAAAGAATACAGCATGATCTTTACCATGTGGGTTTTGTGCTGTTCCTGTTTTTCCACACATTTCAATACCAGCAATTCTATTTGCGAAGGCTGTTCCTTCTCCCATATTTACTGCTCTGCTTAATCCCTCTATTACCGGAGTATAGTATTTAGCGTCTACACCTGCTGATATTTTTTCAGTAAACTCCTTTTTAACGATCTTTTTATCGCCAATACCTTTAATAAGGTGAGGACGGTAATAAAAACCTCTATTTGCCACAATAGCCATAATATTTGCCATCTGCAGTGGAGTAACGCCCATTTCTCCCTGACCAATCGATAATGAAATATTAAAAGATGAACGCCATTTGTCGTTTCTGTAACTTTTAGTGAAATGTTCCGATTTATATAATAAGCCTGCATTTTCACCAGGTAAATCAATTCCTAATCGATGACCAATACCAAATTTGGAAATTGCATCGTACCATAGATCGTACGCTTTCGGTCCTGACAGGCCTCTTGAATCAATCATTTTGGCATAAGTATACCCATAATAGGTATTACAAGAGACTTGAATGGATCTGATCAAAGATGTTGCTCCATGGTAATGGGTACAGCGCATAAAACCTCTTCCGCCACCATAGCTATAACCATGTGGACAAAAGAAAGAGGTGTTCTCATCAATAACGCCAGCTTGTTGAGCAGTTAAGGCTGCAACAACCTTAAATACAGAGCCAGGGGGATAAGATGCTTGAATTGGACGATTAAATAAGGGTTTGGTCTCATCATTTAATAATTTCATATAATTATTACCTGTTTCACGACCGACCATGTCATTTGGATTATAACTGGGGCTACTTACATAAGCAAGCACTTCTCCTGTGGAAGGTTCAATGGCAACAATAGATCCCAGTTTGTTTTTCATCAGTTTTTCACCCAAGATCTGAAGTTCTTTGTCTAAAGAAGATACTAGACCTTCCCCAGAAACAGCCAAAGTATCATAGCGTCCTTCCATAAATACACCTTTTGGTCTATTTAAGGCATCGACCATGAGGTTTTTAACTCCTCTTTTTCCTCTTAATAAATCTTCATAAGAGCGCTCAACACCACTTCGGCCAATATAATCTCCTGGACGATAGAAGCCATTTGACTTCTCCACATCTTTTTCTGTAACTTCATTTACATAGCCTAGAAACTGTGCTGCGATACTATCCGGATAATTTCGCACAGTTCTATTTTGAACATAGAAACCTCTGAATCGATACAAATACTCTTGTAAATGGGCATACGTTCGGGATGATAGTTGTTTTTCAAAGATGGAGGCACGATAAGGGGAATGTGCACGGGCTTTATCCATACGTTTGATAAAACCTTCTTTGTCAATTTCAATCAATTGACATAATAGAGCGGTATCGATATCTTTTGCTTCTCTTGGCGTAACCATGAGGTCATATACAGGTTCATTTTGTACTAATACCTGACCTGTACGATCTAAAATAACACCACGTGCGGGATATACTATAACTTTCCGCATGACATTGCTGTTAGCAGAATGTATATAGGAGTCATCTATAATCTGAAGATAAAATAGCCTTGCTATTATTAATAACGCAATACTAATAATAATGCCTTGAATGACAAATTTACGTGCAAAAAAACTATTCATAAATTCTTTTATCCTCCTTTTAAGCGATGGAATTACTAAATTCTACTCTTTCTTTTATAGAAAAGAAAACTAAAAATGAGTAGGATAACCATTGTAAAGATACAACTTAAACCAATAGTCGCTAATGTGT
Source organism: Sphingobacterium sp. MYb388 (assembly GCF_037479535.1). Lineage (NCBI taxonomy): Bacteria > Pseudomonadati > Bacteroidota > Sphingobacteriia > Sphingobacteriales > Sphingobacteriaceae > Sphingobacterium > Sphingobacterium sp. MYb388. The sequence continues at coordinate 1,032,063 of NZ_JBBGYV010000002.1, forward strand.
ACTGAAACTGTTTGAAACTGAATGTTTCTAATGTGACAAGAACAAAGTGATGAATCAATGTTCCGAAAAAAGTATATGAAAAGAACCATTTAAAATTCATTTCACCTAAAATTGGTGTAATGAATGTATCCATATCGTTTTCAATTGTAATTTTCATAAAAAATACACGATAGGCGGCTAAGGCAACACAAGCTGCGGCATTGACTCCAAGTGTATCATAAAATACATCTACCGAAAGTCCGGTTAAAAATGCAACTGTAAATAATACAAAGTTCGGCATTCCGGTAGGAAGCAAAAAGATAAATAGAATGTATGGAAAAGGACTTGCTAGATTGTAATAGCCGATATTTTTAAACAAGAATACTTGCATGGCAATAAGTACCAAAAACCGAATGATATTAAAGAGTAATATTCTAGCCATTATCCTGATTCGTTTCTTCTAATTGTTTTAATTCTTTTGCCAATAAGTCTTTCACAACATATACGTGGTGGAGGTTTGAAAAATTAGTACTCAAGAGAATTCTTAAATCTAAAAAAGAGTCTCCGGAAGATATTCCCGTTTCCACAACTGCGCCTACGAGTATACCTTTTGGAAAGTGGCCAGAGTAGCCTGAAGTGAACACTTTTTCCGCAGTCTTAACTTTTACGTGATTCGGGATTTCTTTGACCATTGCAAAACGGTAGTCTACGTTGCTGCCCCAAACTAAAGAACCAAATACATCTGTATTAGCTAATGTTACTGATATTTTTGTGTCGGGATGAAGTAGAGACTGAACTGTCGAAAAGTGCGGTGTTACGTTTAGCACAATACCGACCACACCATTTGGAGCAATTACGCCCATTCCTTTTTCAATACCAGCTAAAGAACCTTTATTTAGGGTGAGATAATTACTTTTTTGGTGAATGCTATTATTTGTAACGCTTGCAATAATAAACTCATAACGTCCAAATTCACTACTATCAATGACCGGTCTCTTAGCCATGGCGACTGTATCGGTCGTCAAATAGTTTTCTAACTGCGTTCTCAAACTTGCATTTTCTTTTACAAGTTGATCATTTGTTTCTGTTAGTGACAGGTAGCTTTTCCATGAATTCACTTTTTGGTAAATATTGCCAATTATCGTGTTGGAAGAGTTTAATGCACTAGCACGCTGAAAGGTATTGTTAGTAACAACCAGAAACATAGAAAATCCAAAAAAAAGGATAAACCAAAAGAAAGCGTTATAACGTCTAAGGAATAACCAAAGGTTTCTCATTGTTTAATAATTATTACTTTGCTATTTAATAAAGAAGCGATATAGTGAAAAATCAGCTATATCGCATATAAAATTTTATGTTGTGGCAATTATGATTGCATTAAGAACTTAAATCTGCCAATATTCTTTAATGCTATGCCTGTACCGCGCACTACTGCACGAAGAGGATCTTCTGCAATGTGTACCGGTAATTTAGTTTTAGCTTGAATTCTGCGATCTAATCCTCTAAGTAGAGCACCACCACCTGTTAAGTAGATACCAGTTTGGTAAATATCAGCAGACAACTCTGGAGGAGTAATTTCTAAAGCTTTCAATATTGCTTCTTCAATTTTAGAAATCGATTTATCTAAACAATGTGCAATTTCTGTATATGAAACGGTGATCTGTTTTGGGATACCTGTCATGAGGTCACGGCCTTGAACGGCGAAATCCTCAGGTGGATCCTGTAATTCTGGAAGAGCGGCACCAACTTCAATCTTAATTTTCTCAGCTGTACGTTCACCTATCATGATGTTGTGCTGTCTACGGATATACTGTACAATATCGGAGTCGAAGTTATCTCCTGCAACACGGATTGATTGGTCGCAAACAATACCCGAAAGTGCAATTACTGCAATCTCTGTTGTTCCACCACCGATATCAATAATCATGTTACCCATTGGTTCTTCGACATCAATTCCGATACCTACTGCGGCAGCCATTGGCTCATGAATTAAATACACTTCTTTTGCTCCTGCAATTTCTGCAGAATCGCGTACGGCACGTTTCTCTACTTCAGTGATTCCTGAAGGGATACAAACCACCATTCTTAAAGAAGGGAAAAACCAACTTTTACCATTATTTACTAATTTTACCATACCACGAATCAAATGTTCTGCGGCAGTAAAATCTGCAATAACTCCATCACGGAGAGGGCGTACTGTTTTTATATTATCGTGTGTCTTACCTTCCATTTGCATTGCCTGACGTCCGATTGCAATTACTTTGTTTGTCGTACGATCAAAGGCTACAATAGAAGGTTCATCAACTACTACTTTGTCATTATAGATAATTAAGGTATTTGCGGTACCTAAATCGATGGCAACTTCTTGTGTAAACCAGTTAAATAAACCCATTTGCTGTATTTTAAGCTACTTTTTATGAATATGCAAACCTACTAAAAATTATTAGTTTTTGTAGGTAAGTCTTGATTTTTTTTATTGATAATTTAGAACTCTTTTGCGGAGCTTTAAGGATGATAACAAGTAAACGTTAATTAAAGCATTTTCTTATGTTTTTACTGCAGAAATTAATTTTTCTGTATGTCAATGTAGTAATTAAAAGTGTCAATCTTTATATTTTCTTTGGTTAGATTGTGAATATTTAATGTTTGGTCGTTGTTCGTGATATTAATTGCTTTTAAATTATTATCTGCGGTACCAATATAGACTGGCATTTCAAAATTTTCGACTGTATTTTTCCATTTCGCCTGAACTTTTCCATCTTTTGTCTCTGAAATACATAACACAGGAATCAAAGTTGTCTTCACATATTGCTCAAATATGGAGTTGAAGTTTAAACCAGATTCTTGATTGATGAAATTGACAATATCATCATAATCAACCTGCTGATGGTAAAACTTAGCGTTTAATCCTCTCAAAATAGATCGCCATTTATCATCGTCTGCTATAATTGTTCTAATCATGTTATGCAGTACACCACCTTTATTGTACATGTCTCCGGAGCCTTCATTATTAACATGATATTGTCCTTGAATCGGTGTTTTGTTTTGAATTGCTCTTCGATTGCCATGTATGTATTCTTGTCCAGCTTTTTTACCAAAATAGTAATCGATATAAAGTGCTTCTGAATAATTGGTAAAACTTTCATGAATCCACATGTCGGCAATATCCGATGCTGTGATATTATTTCCAAACCATTCATGTCCGGCTTCATGTATGATGATAAAGTCCCACTTTAATCCCCATCCTGTTCCAGAACCATCTCTTCCCAGATAGCCATTTAAAAAACGATTGCCATACGCTATACCACTTTGATGTTCCATCCCTAGATGAGATGTTTCAATTAGTTTGAAACTGTCTTCATAAAAAGGGTAGGGGCCAAACCAATATTCAAATGCTTTTAACATCGGTTTTACATTGGCCTCGAAATGCGGTTTTGCCCGCTCTATATTTTCACGTAGTACGTAGTAGTCAATATCTAGCTTTCCTTTTTCACCATTAAAGCTATCTTGAAAATGTACGTAATCACCAATATTGATTGCAATGTTATAATTGTTAATGGGATTGGAAACAAACCAGTTGAATTTAGTTTTCTTCTTACCGATGCTTTCCGTATTACGGAGACGACCATTAGAAACATTCATAAGTTCTTTAGGCACCGTTACAGAGATTAAGACGCTATCGGGTTCGTCTGACTGATGATCTTTATTGGGCCACCATAAGCTTGCTCCAATGCCTTGATTTGCACTTGCTACCCAAGGTTTGTTATTGCTGTCTTTTTTCCAATCAAATCCGCCATCCCAAGGAGCTCTGTTGGCTTGATGTGGTGTGCCTGAGAAATACACTAAAATAGAATCCAGTGTGTTTGCTTTAATCTGTGTTGGAAAATCTATAAAAACCGCATTAAATTCTCTTGTATACTTTAGCTGTTTACCCCTGTAAAGAATTTTATCAATTGCCATATTATCAAAAAGATCAATCTGGATGCGATTGAAATCTTGAATAGTTTTAAATTTAATGAGATTGCTTCCTGCAATGCTACGTTTTGGAATATTAATATCAACATCTAAGTGATAATAGGTGACATCGTAGCAGGTTCTTAAGGGAGTCAGTTGACCTCTTAAAGAATCTTTGCGGGAAAATTCATTTTTGTCCGATAATAATTGCCCATTTACAAGGCAGGGAGATAATAAAAGAAATAGAATTAAATAGGATAGATTTTTCAACGCTTATAATTTTAATATAAGTGTTAAATATAAGATAATTTGCCTATTTAAAAAAATGGGATCTTTTCTAAGAAATAGATCTATTAGCTTTTTTTATTAAAAAAGCTTTCAATTTCTGTTAATGAAAAGCTATTAAGGCAATTTTTAGCACTTAATCCTCCTTTTCTTGCGACAAATATCCCGTAATGCATATCAAGTAAGCCTTCCGTGCGGTGAGCATCTGGATTAATTGATAAAAGTACGCCCTTTTCTAAGGCATAGCGATGCCATCTCCAATCTAAATCAAGTCTTAACGGGTTAGCATTAATTTCAATCACAACGTTGTTAGCCGCACAAGCATCAATTATTTTTTTATAATCCAATGGATAACCGGATCTACTTAATAAGAGGCGACCTGTTGGATGTCCTAATATCGTCGTGTAGGGATTTTCTATTGCTTTTAACAGTCTAGCAGTTGCTTTCTCTTCATCCATTTTTAGATTAGAGTGAACGGACGCAACTACAAAATCAAAACCTGCAAGAATTTCATCTGGATAATCTAACGAACCATCGGATAAAATATCTGACTCAATGCCTTTGAATATTTTAAAGGGAGCAAGATGTTGATTAAGCTGATCGATTTCTTCCCACTGTTTTTGCACCCGCTCAATAGGGAGGCCATTGGCATATACAGCAGTTTTTGAGTGATCACAAATTCCGAAATAACTAAGTCCTAATTCTTCCTTTGTATATCTTGCCATTTCAGCTAAGGTATGCACACCGTCACTATATGTCGAGTGATTATGTAAAGTTCCTTTAAGATCATCAAAATTGATCAATTTGGGTAATTGATGATTTTTCGCCAAAAATACTTCATCCAGCCCTTCTCGAAGCTCAGGTTCAATATAGTCTAAGCCTTGTTTAGCATAGATTTCTTCTTCAGAACCTAAAGCTGTAACCAAAGTTAGATCGAGTAATTCTAAGTGGTTTTTAGAACCGGTGGTTAATATTAAGTTTTGGTAAAATTCTGCTGTTGCTGATAGATATATATGAAAGGAAAATCCTAATTCATCTCGAAATGAAATGTATTCAAGTTCTTCCTTTAGACTGTCAGCATAATTGGCATTTAGATAAGCTAAAGTAGTTTGTTTATCCGTATCCAATAAGATATCAACAGCGCTAAGTACTTCGCATTTTCGTCTAAAATCTCCAGTAAATGAAATCAGGGTAGGAGATAAGTTCTTTTGTAATGAAGCTAGTAAGTTGTTTGCATTGGATAATACCCTTGCATATAAAAACCAACCTTGATTGGATATGGAGAATTCGATGGATTTTTTAATATCCTCTTGTGTTTTTAGGCCAAAACCCTTTGCCTCAATGAGCCTGTTTTCGTTGCACGCATACAATAACTCACCAACACTTTCAATCTGGAGCTCAGTCCAGATAATTTGTATCTTTTTTGGACCTAAGCCTTTTATGTTAAGCATTTCCAAAATTCCTTCTGGAGTAATGCTTAACATTGCGTCTAGCTCATCGAACGAGCCAGTTTCGGCTAATTTTTTCACCTTCTCTGCAGTGCTTTTCCCGATACCGGGCTGACTGCTTATTTCTTCTAAAGAAGCTGTTTCCAGCAGAAAAGGTATTTTATCTAACTTAAAGGATGCACTGGCAATTGCTTTTGTTCTGAATGGGTTTTCATTATGTAATTCCATCAGTTGGCTACATAACTTGAATTTTTTAGCAATTGTCTTATTATCCATTTTAGTTATTTTCTAATACTTGATCTTGTTGTTTTACCTCTGGCGCCGGTTGATTGAATTTATAGAAAATTAATCGAACACCCGAGTTCTTTGTGAAAAATTTCACTGTCCAGTTGATAAAGGTAATTACTTTGTTTCTAAAACCAAAAATAGACATTAAGTGAACAAACATCCAAACAATCCAGCCAAAGAATCCATTAAAATGGATTTTACCCATATCAACTACAGCTTTCGCACGACCAATTGTCGCCATTGAGCCCTTATCAAAGTAAGAGAATTTTTCATTTGAACGGTTATCCATCACATTGCTAATGTGCTTGGCAACATATTTACCTTGTTGTTGTGCTACAGGTGCCACACCAGGTAATCCACGTGGTAAATCATCTGTGATAAATGCGGAAACGTCACCAATTGCGTATACATTTTCCATATCTAACACACGACATTGATCATCTGTTTGAATGCGGTTACCGCGTTGAATATTTTCTTTTTTGAAACCTTCAGGAAATTGTCCTGCAACACCTGCGCCCCAGATAACTGTTTTTGTTTCGATCGAACTACCATCACCAAAAGAGATTGCAGTACCATCAAAGCCCGTTACAGAAACATTTAGTAATATTTTAACACCTAATGCTTTTAAATATTTTTCAGAGTCTTCAGAAGATTTTTCTGATAAGTTTGCTAATACTTTACTTTGTCCTTCGACTAAGTAAACATTCATTTCTTCCTTGCGTAATTCTGGATAATCTTTTTCCAGAATATTATTTCTGATCTCAGCAATTGCTCCAGAAAGCTCAACACCAGTTGGGCCACCGCCTACAATTACAAAGTTTAAAAATGATTTACGATCTTCCGGATTTGCAATTTGAACAGCTTTTTCAAGATTTTGTAGCACATAGCTCCGAATGTTTAGAGCTTCTTGAATACTTTTCATTGGTAACGCATATTTTGCAATTTGCTGATTTCCAAAGAAATTTGTTGTTGCTCCAGTAGCAACCACTAAGTAATCATATTCAAAATCACCGATATTCGTTTGAACAGTCTTGTTGGACGAGTCAATATGATTAACTTCTGCAATTCTGAAACTAAAATTCTCCTGAGATTTGAACATCTTACGGATAGGGAAAGAGATCGAATCTGCAGATAATGTACCTGTAGCTACCTGATACATTAAAGGTTGGAAGGTATGAAAATTATTTCTGTCTAATAATAGTACTTCTACTTCCTTATTTTTTAACTTTTTAGCAACTTCAATTCCACCAAATCCAGCACCAATAATGACCACTTTTGGGAATTTTCTATCTGAACGATTGCTTAGCATATTATTTGAAATTTATATAAAATATTCGGAAAATTGTAATCCTTCTGCAAATATCTTAATTTTTCACTCAAAAAACTAAAATATCTTTATATATACTTGCTTTTTATTGTCATATTTATTGATAACTAACTGTTTTAATATATCTCTTGTTTTATTACTCCTTGTTAATCAGTGTTTTGTAAACCGTATTAATTGCATGGTTTATTAATACGGTTTGTCTCAAAAAATGAAAAAAAGTGTGTAAAAAGTACACTTTGACAATTTATTACTGTAATGCTCCTCTTATTTTAATACTTAGGCCGTTATTTTCATTTGTTAATCGCAGCTGGCATGCTAGTCGGCTATCATCATTAGCATCGGGTAAAGTATCGAGCATATCGAGCTCTTGGTCTTGAGGTTCGGACAAGTTTTCACCTCCAGATTTAATTTCAACATGACAAGTTGCGCAAAGTGCCATGCCTCCACAGGTAGCTAGGACCTCATAATCGCATGCTTTTAGCAATTCCATTAGGGATAAGTTGACATCCGTAGGAACTTCGATTGTTTGAACAGTTCCATCCCGATCTTCAATTTCTATTTCAATAATATTGTCCATAATTTAAAAAGTATTGATGCCATTAACAGTTGTATATTTGAAGCTTAGTTTTTGATCTGGATACACATATTTAAAAGCACTTTGAGCCATTAATGCCGCTTCATGATATCCACATAAAATTAACTTTAATTTACCTGGATAGGTATTGATATCTCCGATAGCGTAAATACGTTCTACATTTGTCGAATAATCAACAGTGTTAACTACGATAGCACTCTTGTCAATATTTAGACCCCAGTCCGCAATAGGTCCTAGTTTGGGAGTTAGACCAAATAGCGGTATAAAATAGTCCGCCTCCATTTTGACTTCTTCTTTTTGTTTATTGACTGCAATGACGTGCGATAAGCTATCTGAGCCATGCACATCTGCCAGGTTGTGAGATAACAAAAGATTGATAGCTCCTTTTTGAGCAAGATGATAGACCTTTTCTGCAGAATCTGGTGCTCCTCTGAAAGAGTCACTTCTATGAATTAAAGTAACTTCCTTTGCAATATCGGCTAAGTAAATCGTCCAGTCTAGAGCAGAGTCGCCACCACCCGCGATGATGATCTTCTTGTCACGATACGTTTCTGGATTTCTGACCATGTAATCAACACCTTTTCTTTCATACTTAACTAAATTAGCAAGTTCAGGTTTTCGGGGCTCAAAGCATCCTAAACCGCCTGCTATAACAACTACTTGGCAGTGTATACGTGTTCCTTCTGAACTAACGACCACATATGAACCATCTTCCTGCCTTTCTAAGCCTTCAACACGCTCGCCGAGTGTAAAAGTGGGATTGAATGGTTCGATCTGTTTCATCTGATTGTCAATCAACTCTTGAGCACGGATAGTCGGGTAGCCCGGTATATCATATATCGGCTTATGCGGATATATTTCAGACAACTGACCTCCAACTTGAGGTAAAACATCAATGAGGTGACATCTCATCTTTAACAAACCTGCTTCAAATACAGCAAATAGACCCACTGGTCCGGCTCCTATAATACATATGTCTGTTGTTATCATATCAAATGTTAATTACTTAAGTTATTATAAATTTTGTCTAGAATACGTGTGAAGGAACTAAAGTCCTCGTCTGTGAGATTTTCCCAAGCTTTCATGCGAATGCTGGAAACGATGGGAGAGTAGTTTTCTACTTTCTTTCGACCTTCCTCTGTTAGGTGCAAGTGGATACTTCGCCTGTCAGAGGGATGGATCACTCGTTCTGTTAATCCTTTTTTTATTAACAGATCAACAATTCGGGTGAGGGTAGGTTGATCTTTGCAACATTTTTCAGCAAGTTCTTTTTGCAATAGATTATCATTCTCATAAAGTGTCTTCATGATGGTCCACTGATCTACGGTGATATCAAAATCATTATCTGTAAAAGAATTTTGTGCAAATTGTTTTACTTTTTTTGCTGTTCTTTCTAATATGAAAGAGTATCGATTGAATTTTTCGTCTTGCATTTAAAATATTTGTATCGCTAATATTTAGTACAACAAATATAATCATTTAATACTTAGTGCAACAAGTATTTGGTTGATTTATTGTAAAATAAAAAAGGCTTTCAGTTTTATCTGAAAGCCTTTTTTAAACGTTTTGATTTTTTACTAAGGAGTTACCGGTTCTGCCTTTTTAGGAGCTTCTTCGAAGTGTTTTCCTTTACTTAAATCATATACTGCTGGTGCAGCTAAGAATATAGATGAATAAGTACCTACAATAATACCAATTAAGATCGCGAAAGAGAAACCTCTGATAACTTCACCACCGAAAATAAATAATACTGCTAATACGAATACAATCGTCAATGATGTAATAACCGTTCTACTTAATGTCGTATTTATGGCGTGGTTGATCGTTTCACCAAAATCTTTATTTAAAGCATTTGGTTTGTTTACATCTTCACGGATACGGTCAAATACCACTACAGTATCATTCACTGAATAACCTAATACCGTTAGAATAGCGGCAATAAAATGCTGATCAATATCTAATGAGAATGGAACAATACCATCTAAAATAGAGAACAAACCTAATACAATGATGGCATCATGTACAGTTGCGATTGCCGCACCTGCTGAATATTGCCATTTACGGAAACGCACTAGGATATAAACCGCAATGATTAATAACGCAAAGATAGTTGCATAAATTGATCTTGCTTTCATATCTGTCGCGATACTAGGACCAACTTTCTGAGAAGAAAGAATCTCATATTTGTTGCTTGCATCTACCTTCGATAATCCGTCATTCAATTTAGTTAAGACTTCTTTATCTGCTTCATCAGAAGTCTCTTCTACATGGTAAGTTGTTGTTACACGTACTTGATTTGCAGCACCAAAGACTTTAACTTCAGTTGTTTTCTGGAAAGCATCATCTAAGTTTTGACGCACAGCTTCCAAATCAACTGGTTTATCATAGCGGATGGTATAAGTACGTCCACCTTGAAAATCTACACCTTGGCTAAAGCCTTTAATAAAGATTGATGCAAAACAAGCGATAACAATTACAATAGAAACGATGTAAAGGCCTTTTCTTTTCTTGATGAATTGGAAATTTGCATTTTGCAATGTTTTCGCAGACCAAGGGAAAGAAACTTTAATTTTCATATCACGTTCTAACATCCACTCAAAAATAATGCGAGTAAGGAATATACCTGTGAATAATGAAGTGATAATACCCACCATTAATGTAGTAGCAAATCCTAAAATTGGACCTGTTCCGAAGAAGAATAATACCAACCCAACTAAGAATGTTGTAATCTGTGAATCTAAGATCGAAGGTAATGCGTGTTTGTAACCATCTGCAACCGCTTGACGGATTGATTTTCCACCGGCTAATTCTTCACGTATACGTTCGTAAATTAGGACGTTGGCATCCACCGCAGTACCCATCGTTAATACGATACCCGCGATACCTGGGAGTGTTAATACTGCATTCAGCGATGCCAATACCCCCATGATAAAGAATACGTTTATTAGAACAGCAATGTTTGCTACTAAACCTGCAGTGTTATAGTATGCAATCATGAATACAAGAACAAGCACAATACCGATAACTGCTGAATTCACACCAGAATCAATAGCCGATTGTCCTAAAGTAGGACCTACGATCGCTTCTTCAACGATTTTAGCGGTAGTTGGTAAGCGACCAGCTTTTAGTACGTTCGCTAAATCCTTTGTATCTTCCACTGTGAAAGAACCAGAGATAGATGAATTACCACCAGCGATTTCTTCATTAACGCCAGGTGCAGAATAGACTACATTGTCAAGAACGATAGCGATCGATTGGTGACCTTGTGCTGCTTTAGCTGTAATTTTTTTCCACTCACGAGCACCGTCGCTGTTCATCTGCATGGAAACAACGGGTTCATTTCTCTCATTAAACTCATCACGCGCATTGGTAATAACATCACCAGTTAATACTGGGCCATTATCAACCCCTGCAGGTCTGATTGCATATAAAGAAAGGATATTTGGTGTTTTAGCTTCTGGTTTTACTGACCATAACAATTTTAGATTTCCAGGGATAATAGATTTAACCTCAGGTCTGTTTAAAAAAGCATTTACTTTGGCAGTATCTTTAAGTTCTGCACTACCTACCATTGCGCCAGGCATTAAGGCCATCTGTTGATTCTCACCCATGTAAACAGCAGGTCTCAAAACATCAAATAATGGATTTTCTTGCGACAATTTAGCAGCAGCGCTATCTTTTGTGTTTTTATTAGCACCAAGGTTCGCTAATAAGTCATCAGACTTTTTAGTCGAATCTGTTGTTGCTTTATCATCTGTCGAAGCAACTTTTAAAGTTGCAGACAAAGTTTTATTGATGTTTTCCAATAAAGGATACACTTCTTGATTAGCATGAGTTTCGTAAAACTCTAATTTAGCTGATCCTTGTAATAATTTACGGACGCGTTGTTCATCGTTAACACCTGGAAGTTCGATCAAAATACGATTTGTACCTTGTTGAATCTGGATGTTAGGAGAAGCAACTCCAAATTTATCAATACGTGTACGAAGTACTTTGTATGAGTTTTGGATAGCATTATCAGCTTCTTTTTGTAAAAAAGATTCCAATTGTGCATCAGAGTCCCCCGCTTTGATTAAAGATGCATTATCTTTAGTCGCGAAATAAGTTGAAAGTGGAGTCGTACTACCTGCAGCTTTATATTCTTCAATGAATAAATTAACTAGAGATTTTTGACTTGTTTTACTTTTCGAAATAGCAGCTGTAAGTGCAGCATTGAATTTCTCATCTTTAGGATTATCTGCTAAGTTACGAATCAACTCATCGATTGAGATTTCCATCGTAACGTTCATACCCCCTTTTAGATCAAGTCCTAAAGCAAGTTCTTGTGCTTTAGCTTCTCTATAGGTGTATTTTGCAAAACCTAAATTGTAAACAACCTCGCCAGCGATAGAGTCTAGGTACGATTTTTCACGTGCCATATCTCCTTGTGCATAATTCTCAGCATCACGCTCAACTTTGCGGGTTACAAAAGTGAATGATAGGGCGTATAGACATGCTATAGATACCGCTATCACCAAAAATTTAATCAGCCCTTTACCTTGCATCGTCTGTTTTTAGTGTATTAGTTTGATATTATATGATATAATTGATAACTCATTCTTGTATGAAAATTACAATTCTCCAAGAATGCCAAAGGTATAAAAATTTTGTAAAATGAAAAGCTTTATTTGATTAAGCTTATGATAAAAAGCGATTAAATTGCAATGAATACGATATTGCTATGCAATCTAATAGAAAAAGCCTCCCGTTTGGGAGGCTTTTTCTATAAAAATGTACTGTTTTATTTATCTCAACGTGTATTTGATACCGAAAGAAAAAGTAGATGCATCAAAGTCACTATTGTGGTTTAATCTCCAATCTGGTTTCCAATCTGCGTGAAAACCGATAGGTGCAGCCGGAATTTTAAATTCTAGACCTAATTGAGGACGAAGTGCTACAAGAGTAATATTGTCACCTGCGTCAACAAAAGATAACTGTGCACCAACACCTGCATACCATCCTAATCCTTTAGCACCAGAAAATGGTCTTGCATATTGGTAATCTGCTCCTACAGCAACCACATTGTCATCGAACATAATTTGTGCCTGTCCGTTGTTTGCACCTCCCATAGACTGTTTGTACTGAACACCCCATAAATCACCAGCTGTACCGTCAAATACAACACCAATTGCAGCGCGTTGTGGTGATTGTGCTTTTGCCTCCTGTGCTCCTAGAGCTAATATGGCAACAGCTGCTACCGATAGTAATACTTTTTTCATAATATGTGTTTTATATAAATTCAATTTAGACATCTTATGCAAATAACCTGCCAAAAGTTGTTACGCACGATGCCGGAATGTTGGCTGTTTGATAAGGTTGCATGATTAAGCTAATGAGAATGAGCTGTTAACTGCATGTTAGGATAATCATTTAAATGTAATTAGTGAAATTAATTTTTATATTTCGCTGAAAATACTTAATTTTGCCTGGCAAATAGAGAACCCAATACATATTTGCCATGCAATTAGATCCACAAAAATTCGTAGCAGAAGGACTTACCTACGACGACGTATTATTAATTCCAGCTTATTCTGAAGTTTTACCACGTGATGTCGATACAAGTACTTTTCTGACAAAAAAAATCAAATTAAATATTCCATTAGTATCTGCGGCTATGGACACGGTGACGGGTGCTGATTTAGCTATTGCTATCGCACAAGCCGGCGGTATTGGTATGTTGCATAAGAACATGACGATTGCAGAGCAGGCTGCTGAAGTACGTAAAGTAAAGCGTTCAGAAAGCGGTATGATTCAAGATCCTGTAACTTTATTGCAAACTGCAACAGTAGGAGATGCTTTTAAAATTATGAAAGATCATAAGATTGGCGGCATTCCTGTAATAGATGAAAAAGGCAAGTTAGTTGGTATTGTAACGAACCGTGATTTACGTTTCCAAAAAGTCATGAGTCAACCGATCTCTTCGTTAATGACGAAAGACAATCTTGTTACTGCACCAGAAGGGACAGATTTAGTACGAGCAGAAGAAATTTTACAAGATCATAAGATTGAAAAACTTCCAGTTGTTGATAATGAAGGTATATTAAAAGGTCTTATTACTTTTAAAGATATTCAAAAATACAAACATTATCCAAATGCAGCTAAAGATACGCACGGTCGTTTATTGGTTGGTGGTGCAGTTGGTGTCACTCCAGATACTTTAGATCGTGTAGAAGCTTTAGTAAAAGCTGGTGTTGATGTGATTACTATTGATACTGCGCACGGTCATTCAAAAGGTGTAATTGATAAATTGAAATTGGTGAAAGCAACATTCCCTGACTTACAGGTTATTGTTGGTAATATCGCTACAGGTGCAGCTGCAAAAGCATTAGCAGAAGCCGGTGCTGACGCTGTAAAAGTAGGCATCGGACCAGGTTCAATCTGTACAACACGTATTATTGCTGGTGTTGGAGTGCCTCAGTTGTACGCCATCTATGAAGTAGCAAAGGCATTAAAAGGCACTGGTGTTCCATTGATCGCTGATGGTGGTATAAAACAAACAGGTGATATCGCAAAAGCAATTGCAGCTGGTGCTTATACCATTATGGCCGGATCATTATTTGCAGGTGTTGAAGAAGCTCCGGGAGAAACGATCATTTACGAAGGACGTAAATTTAAATCATACCGCGGAATGGGATCTATCGAAGCGATGGAAAAAGGATCTAAAGATCGTTACTTCCAAGACGTTGAAGATGATATTAAGAAATTAGTTCCTGAGGGTATTGTTGGTCGCGTTCCATATAAAGGGACGTTAGCTGAGGTTGTATATCAATACATGGGCGGATTGAAGGCATCAATGGGCTATTGTGGAGCTGCTACAATTGAAAAGCTACAAGAAGCACAATTTGTACGTATTACAGGTGCTGGATTACGTGAATCTCATCCACATAATATTTCGATTACAAAAGAAGCTCCTAACTACAATAGTAGAGGTTAATAAAAAAAGGTCAGCGATTCAATCGCTGACCTTTTTTTTATACCTCGTCTGTTTTTTTCCTGAGATAATTATAGATTTCAATTTGTGAGCGACAAGACTCCTTGTCATTTTCAACGTACCGGTTATTGAGTTCATTGTTCAAAATACGGGCTTTTACATTATCGCGTAGCTGGATCTGCAACATATCTTTGATTTCATCCCTTATTTTCTTACTGTTAATTTTTACAGCAGCCTCTATACGGTGATCCAAGTTTCTCGTCATCCAATCTGCTGAAGAGATATAGGTCACTTCTTTTCCTGCAGCATAAAAATACATCACACGGGCATGTTCCAAAAATTCGTCAACGATGCTGATAGCATTGATTGCTTTTTTAAATTTTGTTTGATTCGTGGCGCAATAGATACCTCTTACAATGAGATCAAGCTGTACACCCGCTTCGGCGGCATCATATAATTTCTTAATCAGTATCCGATCACTGAGCGAGTTCACCTTTAAGATGATACGCGCTTTTCTTCCAGCTTTAACCTCCTCAATTTCTTTATCGATATAATGAATAATTCCATTACGCATATCTGTAGGGCAGATGAGTAGGCTATTGCAGTTTTTAATGACTTCAGCTGGATTGCTTTTTGGCTTTTTTAGGAAATGAAAGACTTTGTTTATATCTGCCATGACACTTCTATTGCTGGTCAGTAAACAGTAATCTCCATATAGTTTTGCTGTTTTTTCATTGATGTTCCCTGTACTTACAAAACCATATTGAATGGTTTTGGCACCAACTCTTTTTTTAATGATGCAGAGTTTTGCATGTACCTTTTTATTAGGAACACCAGTTAAAACCCGAATACCCTCAAGTTCAAGTTTCTCTTTCCAAAATAGATTATTCTCTTCATCAAATCGAGCCTGTAGTTCAAGCATTACTGTTACATCTTTTCCATTTCGTGCCGCATTAATCAACGCATTGACGATTTTACTATTTGATGCGAGGCGATATGCTGTGATTTGAATAGTCTTAACATCTGGATCCATTGCCGCTTCGCGGAGCAGATCGATTACTGGACGGAAAGTGTGATAAGGAAATGATAGCAAGATATCTTTTTTGATAATGATATCGGTAATCCTTTGTGTTTTGTTCAGTTGAGGATGTGTAAATGCTGGGTTTGTAATAGGCAGGTTTGGTTGCTTAAATACATTAGGGAAGTCCATAAAATGTTTGAAATTATGGATTTTCTGCCCGGGTATGATATTATCTTTTTTCGTTAATTGTAATTTTTTGATTAAAAATTCGACTAGCCTAGGGTCCATTTCTTTATCAAAGATAAAGCGTGTTGTTTTACCTTTTCTTCTGTTTTTTATCCCTTTTGATATTTTCTCTGCTAATGTGGTATTGATATCATTATCAATATCAAATTCTGCATCTTTAGTTATTTTGAAGACATGCGCATGAAATTCGTCGAATCCAAAATAAGAAAAGATATAAGGAAGATTGAATTTAATGATGTCTTCTAGTAAAATAATATGTTTTTCCTTCGCTGAGGCGGGTAAGATTACAAAACGACCATTTAGCGTAGTTGGAATTTCGATTATGGCAAATTTTGTTTCATATTCCCATTCCTGTTTGCGCATGGAAATTCCTAAGTAAAGACTTTTATCGCGAAGATAGGGCATAGGGCGACTATCATCGAGCAATAATGGAATGACGTTAGACTCGACATCTTCTGAATAGAAATTGCGAACAAATTCTTCTTGTTTAAGGTTGAGCTGACTTGCATCTTTGATATATACATGCTGTTGCGCCATCTCTTTTTGTATAAGCGCCCAAAAATTATCAAACTTTTTTTGCTGTTTTATAACAATCGTATTGACTTCATCCAGTATAATTTGCGGGTCTTCAAAAAAGGATGTATTAGCCTCTTTGTCTTTAATATCTATTGCGCGTTTTAGCCCCGGTATGCGTACTCTAAAAAATTCGTCTAGGTTATTAGAAAATATGCCTAAGAATTTTATTTTAGAAGGAAGAGGTACTGTTTCATCAGCCGCTTCCTGTAGAACTCTGCTATTAAAACTTAACCAGCTGACATCTCTAGGAATGAATTTTCGTGCCATATTTTTTTTAATACTTCTTATTTATGCGATTAGCCTCAAATGTAAATTTACTTAATTAATGTAGTATTTTAATAGTATTAAATTATTGTTAAATATATATGTAGTAACACCTCTTTAATACTATTAAGTGATCTAGTTATCCGTTATTTTGATCTGAATACCTGTCGAATGTGATGACATTTCTGGCGCATATAGATTTTGAATAGTTGTTATTCCATTTGAAAATATACCCGCATTATTTGCTCTTAACTCATATTCAAATACGTAGCTTCCTTGTGGTAAATAATCGATAAAAAAATTCGTTGCAGCGTCTTTGGTGCTTTCATAATAACCAAAACCTTGTTTGTATTTATAGGTTGATGTTACATTTGTTGGCTCAAACCCAGATGCTCGCATATCTTTGAGGTGTACGAATGATAGATTTCTATCACTTTTTATCAAAATCCGTACTTTCACAATATCTCCAAGTTGAATAGGTGTTGTTGCTGTTATAGGGACTAGTACTTCTTTCAACTGTTCAATTTTCTTGAGATAAAGCTCTTTTTGTAAGCTAATGGTTGATGAGGCGGACCGTATCTGATCTAATTGTTCAAAATACTGGTAATACAAACCTCCTAATGCTATGCCAGGACTTGCTTTTGAGATCTCAACTTTCCCTAATGCAGGTTTAATTTCTTTTTTCATCCAACTTTCTTTCCTGTAACCAGAACCGATTTGTTTCGATATTTGTGTTTCATCTAATGGTTTACCAGCGACTTTTATGGTAAGACCTTCTGGAGCATCTAGCCAGTTTTCGCCATAGTTGATCAAGGCATCAACAGCAGCGACGGTCGCTTTAGTTGAATTCCAGTGTCGTACTTGTTTATTTTTGATCAACCAGATCTTCATATTTTCAATTGCTTTTTTATCTTGACTTACTTCGTCAAATGCTCTTATCAGTTGGGCTTGTGTCTCAATTGGTGCTTCGTACCAAGACCAGCCAGGTTGATTTTGATTCCAGTACATACCTTTTTCAACAGATTCAATAGATTTTTGTTGTAATTGTTTGATGACTAGTGCAGCAGCTTCCTTTAAGTTGTAGCGATTTAAAATAAGGGCTACTTTGGCTTGGGTGCTAATACTATATGTTAGTTTATTTTTATCTATCTCTTTTAGAAAATATGCAATAGCTGGTTCCAGTTGCGTATTTTTATCTTCAGGCGAATAACTGCTTCTTACGAAGAGATATTCGATTCCTTGATCAATATTAGGTTTCATCTTATTGTCTTGCTGAAAACGGGACCAATTATGTAAAATCTCATTGTCTAAAAATGCGAAGCCTTTCGTGATGATCGGTTTAACCATATTTGTCAAATCAAATTCAGCAATGATGCCTTTCGCATTTAATTTATTGATGCCCTCAAGTATATAGGTGGAGACCTGGAAATTCTCATTACCTCCAGGATACCATGAAAACCCTCCACCGGATGATTGCAAAGCAGCAAGTTTCGCGACGTCTGTTTTTAATGTATTTTTAAGCGTATTCTGATCAAATAGATGTGCAATGTTCTTCATTGTTTCTTCCTCATTAATTGCATCTTTTAACCAAGGTGTTTCCTGTATCATAATTGTTTTCAATTCCTCATTGATACGTAAATTTGATTGAAGTTGCTGTTTACCTTTCCATTGTTCAAATACAGGCTTTATTTTTGGGTGCTGATTGACCAGATGTGCAGAAAATGAATTTAGATAGAATTTACTGAAAATTGATTCTGATGATTCATATGGATACTCATTGACATAGGGTAGCGCAAATAAGGCATGATAGATCGGATTGCTTGTTAATTCTACTGTATAGCGGTATGGTTCGGAAGTAGACGAGCCCTGTTGTAAACTTTTCATTTCAAAAGATTTCGACTGACCTTCTCTTACAGCAATAGGTAAAGTTTCTGTGACTAACATACTGTTTTTTAGAACAGGAATAGTGGATTCTTCACCGTCAGAGAAGTTACCTCCTTTTGCCACGATACGGTATGTGATTGCTTCAATATTTTTAGGGATCGTAATTTCCCAGCTCGTATTTTCACTGCCTTTAGCAATTACCGTAATTTGTTTTATTGGAATGTTAAGAGCTAGGGGCGCCATGGTAATTGCATCAAACATTTCTAGCGAAACAGAGGTTTTTAAATCATTTGCAGACAAGTTATTGACCTTTGCTTTGATTGTTATTTGATCTGCTTCTCTAAAGAAACGTGGCATATTGGGTACAATCATCAGATCTTTTTGTGTTTCAACAAAATTAGTGTAGGTACCTATAGCTAATTCTTTACTATGCGCGATTGCCATAAACTTCCAGCGGGTTAAACTTTCTGGAGAATCAAAGCTGAACACCGCATGACCATCTTTATCTGTTCGTAGTTGAGGTAAGAAGAAAGCTGTTTCCTGTAGATTTTTCCGAATCTGAATTGGATTCTCGCCTTTATTTTTGTCGATTTCTGCTTGACTGGAGACTACGACTACCTCTTCCATTACAGGAGATGCTGCATCTGCGAGCATAAGATCTTCTTGGGCTGCTCCAGCCGCCTGTTTTGCTACTGCACCTCGGATTCTAAGTGATCCAGTAGGGGACATTCTTCTGGTACGGCCAAAATCATAATTATTGATATTGAATCCAAAATTCTTAAATCGATCGTAATTTAGTGCCGTGTTAAAATTCAATTCGCTAAAATTTTGGATGAAAGTACTTCTGCTGAGATTATTGGTATAATACCAGGCTCTATAAGAAGGATATGAATAAGGATTTAGAGGAAATGAAAAATCATTGCTGGTCACATTTTTAAGTTTGTCTAAAGATGCGTCATACATATTCACCAAAAGCTCTGATGCTATCTGCTCCCCTTTTTTTCCTTTAATGACCAATTCCCAAGTTTCTTTTTGTCCAGGATACAGTTTATTTCTGAAAGTTTTTGTTTCTATTGTTAGCGATGGGCTATATTGTTGTATTGGCAATACCAAAGTTTTAGTGAAAAGCTGTCCATTTTTAACACCAGTGAAATTCAATACCAAACTATTCTTGATGGTTTTAGGAATTTCAACTTGAATTGTTGTTTTCATTTTTGAAACGACTTTAAAATCTATTTTTTCATCTTCGGAAGAAGTCATGTTGAGATGAAGAGAATCAAAATCCGTTTCCAGACTTATTTTAGCCTTGTCAGCTAGTTGATAATTAGCTTTGTCAGCAGTAACGGTCAAAGGTGATTTTTCATCTGATTGTAGCCGTGAATTGTTGATTTCAATCATCCGCTCACTACGAATAGTATCTTCCGCAACAATTGAAATTGCTTCCAATTTATATTTTCCTGCAAAACTACTGCTGTTTGGAAGTTTTATTTTATTTGATTGGGAAAGATCAAAATCTGCCTCGTAAGCCACCGTAAAATCCTCTTCTTTTTTATATTCAATTCCGTAAGGTTCATAGGGGAACTTCTGTAAAAATTCATCCTTAGGAATGCTATTGTAATAACTAAAGTCATGTGCAATATAGAATGACGGGGAGACAATAAGACGTTTATTTTCTATTCGTTTTTTTAGTATAAATTTACCTTTTGCAGGTACTTTTTGTCCAGATAGGTTTTGTGCACTTATTGTAATCGAATCCAGATCATTTGCATCAATTTGTTCTGGTGCATCTATCTGTAAAGTAAAGGGAATATTTCCGATAGTTAAACGGGTGGTACTTTCATTGGTTTCACCAGTAGCATCCATTACTGAGGCATCGATGTTGAATGATTGGGTAACTCGCCACTTGCTGTTAAAATCTTGTGGTATTTCACTTTTGAAACTAATGATAAAATTTCCCTCGTTATCAGTTCGTATGGTATCTATTTTGATTGTCTCGCTAAATGTGCGATCGATAATTCTATCATATACATCGAAAGGTCTTATTCTATTTTCAACTTTGTTGACCGAATATGCCACCGTGGCATTAGCTATAGGAACACCGCTAAAAGATATAGCTTTTCCTGTTATAGAAATGGAGTCACCTAATGATTTCTTATCTTTAAATTCGTCAAAAGTAACTTCAAATTTTGGACGTTTATATTCTTCTACACTGAAGCTGTAATTTTGGTTTATGCCATCACCAGTAATCTGTATATAATACTGACCTGTTACATTACCTGTATTTAAGATAAATGATCCTGCTATTGATCCAAAATCATTGGTGACCAATGTTTTTTCATCAACACGTTGATTATTTGTATCGTATAATCCCACAACGATGCGTTTATCAGCCATAGTTGCGTATTTAATCTTTTCGTAATTCTTATATACGATTGCTTTGAAATAGACAATCTGGCCCGGTCTATAGATCGATCTATCCGTAAATATTTTTGCATCGTAATGTGCGTCTTCTTTATGATCAACTTGAGGATAATAGTATGAATTGAAGGGGATGAATACAGGTTCATCATTAATCCTTAAAAAAAGATTTCTATTTTGATTTTTATTGTTAAAAACACCATTCTTATTTGTCGCTTCAGTTGATTGTAGTTCAAACTTATCTTGACGTAAGTTGTAAAATTTCAATGAGGCATTGGATTGTTGTGCACCTGTTTCCCGGTTTACGATCAGTACAACTTGATCATCTTGCAACATTGCGTATTTGCTAAAATTTAATTTTAGATAGCCATAGCAGTTTTTTTCATTGTATTCGTTTTCAAATGGAGAGGAAGCATATACGATGGTATAAGAACCTGCATCAAGTGCAGGGATTAGCAAAGTTGTCTCGTGACTTACTTGATCTTTAAAATCTTTAAGATCAAAAAAGCCTTCCTTTACAACGTTGTTATTTTTGGTGAAAGTGTGGATTATGTTCCATAATGTACTATCATTAGCGTTGTTAATTTCGGATTGAAAACGATCTAAGATATTTCTTGGACGTATTATTTTATAGAATATCTTACTGACATTTCGGTGTGTCACTTTCATTAATGCCTCTTTATTCGCGGTATTAAATTCCTTCGATTCAAGAAGAATTTCTGGTTTTAATATATTTTGACGGACTGTTGATAGATAGGTTTTTGTATGAGCACTGTCCGCAAGCGGTAAATACGTTTCTATTTTTCTTAGTAAGATATTTATTTGTTCTTGTTGATTTACCGCGACAATATTTGCCTTGTTTTTGTAGATGTTGATATAATCTACAATCATAATTTCTTTGAGTGGGGACTGCTTATATTTTGCGATCCAATTTTCAAGAATTTGTAATCTGGAAGAATCTGGATTATTTTTGCTACGCAATAATTGGTATTGATTAAATAAATAGGCATCTATATTTTTGCCCTCATGGATTTTTATAAGATCGTGGTATAAGCTATCGACAATTTTGGTATTACTATCTTTTTGATTTCTAGCTGAAGAGATCTGGTAGGGCTGATTTTGTTGAAGGAGATCGATATAATCATAAACTGCAATATCGTATAGCGTTGGCAGATAGGACTGCTGTGGTGATTCAATGAGTTTACTCCATTTTTCTTTTGGTTCATGCAAGAGCATGTCTTTTTCTATTAAGGCATTTTGATATAAGGATTTGATTTTATCTTCAAATTGTTTACTTGTCCAGAAAGTAAAATCGTTATTAACATCGTTTTGTACTTCAGTACGCTGATTAATGCTGTAATAATTACTGATGAAATAATCGTTATAATTACGGGCCTGTTGAATGGTTAAAATGGCTTTCGCGGTTTTATTCTCGAGCTGTTTAATTTTGATATCAAATTCTTGAATGACTTTTAATTTTATATCCGAATCATCTGAAGTCTGCATGTTTATCTTTTGGCGATATAGAAAAGCTTTGACCTGTTCATCATACCAATTTCTTTTTACTGCTTCGGCTTCTACCTTAGCAAGAATAGGAGAGATCTCTTTCCAAAATTGATTATCAGCCAGACTGTCAATCTGCATCCATAAGGGAGCAAGATTGTTTTTCTTTTGTGCATATGAATGCGATAAGCACAATAATGAGTATATGAAAAGGAGTATTTTTTTCATGATAAAACCTATAGAAAATAAAAAAAGAGAATACAATGCGTATTCTCTTTAAATATAAAGAATTTATTGTTCCTTTTTATTTTTTATCCATACCCGATTTTTTTGAAATTTGAATCGCTTGAAACTTCTTCCCATCATAGTGGGGAGCTTCTATAGTTAGTGAAGTAGGATAGGGCGTATTTTTATCAAAAAAGTAAGCCGTAGTTGAGCTTCCATAATCATTTACCGGTAGTAAATCTATGCAGGCCTTATAATCTGCTTCATCAGGTTTGCCAACAGAAATTGCATATATGCGTATGATACCGCCTTTATTTTGCTCATTTCTTACAAATGCAACCTCTTTAAATTCGCCAGGTAGATCTTCAATGCTTTTTTGTGTTAAAGAATCCTTTAACATGAAGGCTAGAATTGCTAGAATAGGTATGATAATTAACCATACCCGTTTATTTTTTTTCATTAAACTTATTCATTATGAGTGTAAGCTTCCATTTGTATCAGTAAGCTCAGCGTACTCGAGTTGTTTTTGTAATGGTAATGAAGCTATCATGAGCAAAAAATTTATATCCTTACTTATTTCACGATCTTGATAGCTTCCTTAAACGTATTGTAATTAAATTGCTATTGTAATTCCTAATAGTTTGTAAAACTCCTTAAGAATAGCTTGATGACCTGGCCAAGCAGGTGATGTTACTAAATTTCCATCTACAATCGCTTGATCTGCGGGGATGTTTTTCCATGTTCCGCCAGCAAGTTCGATGTCTGGTCCTACAGCTACATACGCCGTTAATGTACGTCCTTGGAGTACTTTTGCTGCTGTTAAAACTTGTATGCCATGACAGATCGCCGCAACGGGCTTATTGTTGTCAAAAAAATACTTTGTTATTTCTAATACACGTTTGTTCAGTCGGATATACTCTGCAGACCGGCCTCCCGCTATATACAGACCATCATACTCTTCTACATTAATGGTATCAAAATCTTTATTGATTCCAAAATTGTGTCCACGTAATTCCTTATAGGTTTGGTCACCTGTGAAATCATGAACTGCAGTAGGTACTACATCACCTTTTTTGCGATCTGGTGCTACAGCATCAACATCAATACCTAGAGAACCCATAGCCTGAAAAGGAACCATTGCTTCGTAGTCTTCTACGAAATCGCCAACAAGTAATAATATTTTCTTTGCCATAAATTTGTTTTTTATCTCTCCAAGATACAAAAAAAGTCAGAGACGACTATGACTTTTTCTGTTAAGTTATGGTTAAACTAGCTTTGCCGTTCTCTCTTTTAAAGCACGTTTAGTTGCTCGTACTTTAGCTTCTAACTTACTTCTATGTTGAATATTTGTAACTCCTTTTCCGCTTTCGAAATTATTTCCAAATTCAGGTAAGGAGAATGAGTCCAAAACTTCTGCCCCATCCCAAGTGATTCTATTTACGGCTGTATTTAAAACAGTAGATCCACCCATAGGTCCTGGGCTAGTAGCTAATAGAAAAACAGGTTTTCCATTGAACGTTTTACGACCTGCAATTCTGGATACCCAATCGATGATGTTTTTGTAACCAACATTGTAAGAACCATTGTATTCTGCAATCGATATCAATAAAAAATCGGATTCATCAATTTTTGACGCGAAATCTAATGCTAATTGTGGAATGCCAGACTCTATTTCTCTATCAATAGAATACAAGGGCATTTCGTAATCATTCAAATCTAATATATCGATTACATCGTCTACTTCTTTATAATATTTAGAAACTGAAGTAACGAAAGTTTTGTTAATTGAATTTCTGCTGTTACTAGCAGCAAATGCTAATATTTTCATTTTGAGCTTTTATTATTTGATGTTCAAACGTACAATATTAATTTTATGAAAATGTCAAAATAATGTTTGAAAGGTTCCAAAATAGTTATTTATTGACCTAGATCAAGATTAAAACGTTCATACATGCCCAGAAAGCCAGTTAACCCTCCGGTATGAATAACCAAAATGCGTGCATCAGGTTTAAAGTAATCTTGAGAAATCAAATCATTAACCGCAAAAAAGAGTTTACCTGTATAAGTTGGTTCGATCATGATTCCTGTATTGGAAACAAATTTTTCAATGAACCGTAAAAGTTCGGGTTTAGTTTTCGCGTATCCTCCAAAATGATATCCAGTATGAAGGGTTGCAACAGGATCGCTAGGATATATTTTGTGCACTTCATCATGAATAAAATCTCCTCCTTTTAAGACAGGTACACCATGGACAACAGTTTGTAATCCAGATGCCGCCACACCGTGTTGTAATCCTGCGAGGGTAGTCCCAGTACCGCAGGCGCAAAAAATATGATCGTAAGATTCCTGTAGTGATGCTATAATTTCTTCGCATCCTTTAGAACCAAGCGGTCCATGACCTCCCTCATCTATAAAATAAGCATTTGAGTTATTACTGAAATGTTTATCAAACAGAACTTGCTTATTTTTAAATTCGGTACGATCAGTATAGATAATTTCCATCCCAAATAATCGACACATGGCGATGAGCGGATTATTTATTCCAGGGTCACTCCGTAAAAAGGCTGTTGTTTTTAGACCAAAGGTAGCACCGGCGCAAGCTGTTGCCAAAATGTGGTTAGACCATGCACCGCCAAAAGTGACCAAATGGTTTTTATTTTCTGCTAATGCACGCTCCAAATTAAATTTTAATTTCCGCCATTTATTACCTGAAATAAACGGATGGATCATGTCATCACGCTTTATAGAGACATAAATAGTTTTTTTTCCCCAGTCTGGAAAACTAATTTTTTGTTCGGGACTATAAAAATTAAAAGATATCATACACTTTAATGTACAAAGTTAGTAGAATTTGTATGAATTAGGTTATTTTTGTACGATGGCTGAAAATTTAGAGTTACAAGAGCAAGATGATCAAGAGTTATTTGAACATTTGCGTATAGAGGTAGATAAAGGACAAGCGTTACTGCGCATCGATAAGTTTCTGATGAATAGAGTAGAGAATGCATCTCGAAATAAAATTCAGGCAGCTATTGAAGCGGAGTCCGTATTAGTGAACGAAAAGCCTGTAAAGGCAAGCTACAAAGTGAGACCATTTGATGTTATCACTGTTGTCTTGCCCGATCCCCCAAGAGATACCGAAGTATATCCCGAAGATATTCCTTTGGATATCATTTATGAAGATAATGATGTATTGATCGTCAACAAAGAATCTGGAATGGTTGTCCATCCTGGTTTTAATAACTATAATGGAACATTGGTAAATGCTTTAACGCATCATATTCAGCAGTTGCCACAGTTACCCGGAAACTCTGATCGTCCAGGTTTAGTGCACCGTATTGATAAAGATACGTCTGGATTACTTGTTATTGCCAAGAATGAAAAGTCGATGACTCACTTGGCGAAGCAATTTTTTGATCACAGTATCACAAGAAAATACATTGCGCTGGTATGGGGTGATATTAAAGAAGATGGTACCATTACAGGTTATATAGGGCGTCATCAGAAAGATAGACGTATTATGGCTATGTACGACAGTGAAGCAAATGGGCGCTGGTCTGTTACCCATTACCGGGTTATAGAACGTTTAGGTTATGTGACTTTAATTGAATGTCAGTTGGAAACTGGAAGAACACATCAGATTCGTGCACACATGCAATCTATTGGTCATCCATTATTTAATGATGCCATGTATGGTGGAGACAAGATTATAAAAGGTACCGTATTTACAAAATATAAACAATTTGTAGAAAATTGTTTTAAAATATTACCTAGACAAGCTCTTCATGCAGAAGTAATTGGTTTTGTACATCCAACATCAAAAGAAAATATTAAATTTGAAGTACCATTACCAGAAGATTTTCGTTTAGGATTGGAGAAATGGCGTAATTATGCTGCTTTATCAAAACCAACTGAAGAATAATATTTATACTTAAATGCCAACAACATATATCAATTTTAACGGTAATATTTTACCTGAAGAACAAGAGATATTCTCTATTGAGAATAGGGCAGTACGTTATGGCGACGGCTTGTTTGAAACGATGCTGTTTAAAGATGGTGAGATCAGATTCCTAGCTTTCCATATGGAAAGGTTGCAAAAAGGGATGCTCGCTTTACATTTGGAAGATACAAATCTTTATGATGAATTTTTCTTTCGTTCTAAAGTAGAGGAACTGATACGGAAAAATAATATGGTCGGTCAGCTTGTCCGGATACGCTTAACTGTTTTTAGAAATGGGGGCGGTTTGTACAGTCCACATTCAAATAAACCTTCGTACGTGTTTCAAGTTGCGAAACCTGAACCTAATCTGAAGGATAAAAAAGTAGGTTTAATTGTTGATTTGTATACCGAGTATAAAAAACCATTTAGTGATTTATCAAAAATTAAATCACTAAATTCTCAAATTTATGTTTTAGCTGGAATTCACAAGAAAAAAATGGGTTTTGATGATGTTTTATTATTGAATCAAGAAGGATTTTTATGCGAAGCATTGAGTTCAAATATATTTGTTCATTACGAGAAAACGTTATATACACCTGCTCTTTCAGAAGGCTGTATTGAAGGTGTTATGAGACGTGTTGTGATCGACATGGCCATTGATGAAGGAATAGAGGTGGTAGAAGCTCAGATAAGCCCACAGATCATGAAAGAAGCAGAAGAGATATTTCTCACGAACGCTGTTCAAGGGGTACAATGGGTCATGGGTTATAAACAAAAAAGATATTTCAATAAAATTTCCAGAATATTGCAGAATAAATTACAAAACTGGAATTATAACGATCCTGAATAAAGTAAAGTAGAAATTTAATAAAAAGCTTCTAAACGGTATTACCGTTTAGAAGCTTTTTTATTTATGTGATGATTACAATTGAAGAGAGTGGTGATCAATTTGGGAATCATTCCTATACATCTTAAACAAGTAAAGCGTTCAAAAGTATGAACGCTATATTTTTATTGTTTGGATTTGTTTCTTTTCACTAAAAGATAAGATAAATAAAGAAGGACCATCCATATCGGAATTAGTTCAACAGGTACTTTCATTCCTGTTATCCACATGATGACCAATACGGCTACTAAAAATAAAATACAGATGTAATTACTGATCGGAAAGAGAAAAGATGGAAATTTTGTTTTTATATGCCTACGGACTTTATCCTTTTTAAAGTAGAAGTGCGTTACGGTGATCATGACCCAATTAATAATGAGCGAAGAAACAACTAACGACATTAATATTTCTAATGCATCCTGGGGCATAATTTTATTAATAACAACACAGATAGCTGCAAATAATGCCGAAACTAAGATGGCATTGACAGGAACATGGTTCTTACTTAATTTGTTTAGAAACTTCGGGGCATTGCCCTGACTTGCTAAACCATATAGCATACGGCTATTGCTGTAGACACTACTGTTATAAACGGATAATGCTGCCGTTAGTACGATTAGATTTAACACATTGGCAATTAAGCTTGTTGCGTAGATGGTTTTACCAAATAGGGTAAACTGAAAACTTTTCAAAGAGTCAAACACCGTTACAAAAGGACTTGTATCTGCCGTAATCTGTTGCCAAGGCGATAGTGAGAACAAAACAATAAGGGCGCCAACATAAAAAATAAGAATTCTATAGATCACCTGATTTGTCGCTTTGGGTATATTTTTTTCAGGGTTTTCGGCCTCTGCGGCGGTGATGCCGACTAATTCTAAGCCACCAAAAGAAAACATAATCAAAGCGATCGCGGCAAGTAGACCTTCGTACGTACCATTACTGCTTTGGGATAGCCAGCCTTTTGGGAAAAATCCACCGTCATTATAAAGATTACTGATCGAAGATTGTGGGCTGCCTGTACCACTGATAAGCAAATAAGAACCAAACAAAATCATGGCTATAATCGCGGCTACCTTTACTATAGAAAACCAGAACTCGGCCTCTCCGTAAACTTTTACAGAAGCTAGGTTTAGCCCATTAATGATAAAAAAGAAAAACAGACTGGAAGTCCATAGTGGTATTTCAGGCCACCAAAACTGCACATAAACACCGATAGCAGTTAGCTCTGCCATGCTTACCAATATGTACAAGACCCAATAATTCCATCCTGAAGCATAACCTGCAAAAGATCCTAAGTATTTATTGGCAAAAAAGCTAAAGCTCCCAGAGACGGGTTCCTCTACAACCATTTCGCCCAATTGGCGCATGATAAAGAAAGCAATGATTCCTGCTAAAGCATAGCCCAATATCACAGATGGGCCCGCTAAAATAGCAGCCTTACCGATACCTAAAAATAGGCCTGTTCCAATAGCACCGCCTAAAGCAATCAGTTGAATGTGTCTATTCTGTAGACCTCTTTTTAATTCGTTATTTTGTTTTGGATTTTGATCCACGTAATTGTTTTTTATAAAGTTAATATACGGGCTGATATCATTAGATAGGACTAATATAGTTTTTATCTATCAATAATTCGGCATTGTATTGATGTTAATACAAGCTAATAGCAAGTAATGAAAGCTGAAAGGTAATTTTTTATTATTTAGCAACAAAAATAACTTTTCTATTTCAGCTCCGAATGGAATACAAAAACCGTTGACATCGAACATGACAACGGTTTTTATTTTTAATCCTCAGTATATATTATACTAAAGAATGATCTCTAATTTGAATGTGATTACAGATTATTTTTTTGTTGAACTTTCGGTTGCGTCATATCACAGCCACAACCTTTACCACAACTTTTTTTACCTTTGAATGAAGCACGCATCGTTTTTGAAAAGTAGATTACCGCTGCGATAATGATTACTCCAACGATGATGTATTGAATAGTTAAATTCGTCATAATATTTTATTTTAATGCCTGATAGGCGATTAAAGCTGCTATATAAGCTAAGCCTGTCATAAATCCTACTTGAATTAAAGTCCATTTCCAAGATGCTGTTTCTTTTTTTACAATTGCTATTGTACTCATACATTGCATTGCGAAAGCATAAAATAGTAGAAGGGAAACACCTGAAGCAAGATTATAGGCAGGTAAACCTGTATTTCTGTTTACCTCAGCTCTCATTTTACTTAAGATTGTTCTTTTAGAAGCATCATCTTCAATATCTGCATCATCACCAATGCTATAAACTGTAGCCATTGTTCCAACAAAGACCTCACGCGCTGCAAATGATGATATCAAGCCAATTCCCATTTTCCAATCATACCCCAATGGTTCTACAATAGGCTCAATTACCATGCCCAGATATCCTAAATAGGAGTGTTCCACCTTATAAGAAGATATTTCATGATCGAGATCTTCTTGCGATAGCGACGGATTATTCTGCGTTACAATTTCTTCTGCATTTTTAAATTTATCACCAGGACCAAAACTTCCAAGCGCCCAAAGTATGACAGATATGGCTAAGATGATTTTACCTGCGCCAAAAACGAAACTGGATGATTTGTCCCAAACATTTAAAAATAAATTTTTCCAGTCCGGGAATTTATAAGTTGGTAATTCGAAAATTAAGAAAGATTTATGTTTTGTCTTAATAATTTTATTCAATAACCATGCTGAACCAAGAGCCGCTAAAATGCCCAGAATATAAAGCGCAAATAAGATAATACCCTGAATATTGAACCCAAGAAATTTAGTATCAGGAATGACTAAACCAATGATAACAATGTAAATTGGTAATCGTGCAGAACAGGTCATAAACGGTGTTACTAACATCGTTACCAGACGTTCTTTACTATTTTCAATGTTTCGTGCAGACATTACAGCAGGAACAGCACAAGCGACACCTGAGATCAATGGAATGACTGATTTACCATTAAGTCCAAAAGGTCTTAACCAACGGTCCATTAAGAATACTACACGGCTCATATAGCCTGTTTCTTCCATCAATGATATAAAAATATATAAGATCACAATTTGGGGAACAAAAATAACGATACCGCCAATTCCCTTAATAATACCATTGGATAATAGATCTGGAAGTGGTCCTGCAGGTAAGACACTCTGCACATAAGCCGCTAAATCGGCAAATTGCGTATCAATGAAATCCATGGCTGGTCCAGACCAGTTATAAATACCCTGAAATATCAAAAACAGAACCCCAAAGAAAATCAGATAACCTAAAATAGGGTGTAGTAAGATTTTATCAATACCATTCGTAACACTTTTCGAATCGATATCT
Source organism: Sphingobacterium sp. MYb388 (assembly GCF_037479535.1). Taxonomy (NCBI): domain Bacteria; kingdom Pseudomonadati; phylum Bacteroidota; class Sphingobacteriia; order Sphingobacteriales; family Sphingobacteriaceae; genus Sphingobacterium; species Sphingobacterium sp. MYb388. Next base: position 1,063,219 of record NZ_JBBGYV010000002.1, read on the forward strand.
TTTGATACGATTGTACTTAATGCATGTTCTAAATTCTTATTACGCTGAATGGATTCTTCTTTTTGTAATACCTGTGGAGTTAGATTATGCTGTTTTCTAATACTTTCTAGAGCATTATTTTTTTCCTCCGATAGAAATTCTACGTTACCTTTTGCTAAATACTGCCATGTATTGTACTCGTGTTCCAGAGGGAATAGTTTTTTTGCTTCCTCAACAGGTGTAACATATTGTGCGGGAATACTAAAGTTTCCAATATATAGTGGTGGAATTGAATCAAAAGCTTTGATCAATTTGTCAATTCCCTCACCATTACGTGCATTTGTTAAAAAAACTTTAGTCTTTAATAGGGACTCCAATTTTGGAATATCAATTTGAATACCTTTTGTCGTTGCTTCATCAATCATATTGATGACAAAAATGGCAGGTAATCCAAGTTCTCGTGCTTGTTGATAGAGAATAATTGATCTCTTTAAGTTGGACGGTTCACCGACAACAACAATTAAATTTGGTTTAAGCTTGTGTTGTTGATCGACAAGTATATTGAATACAACTTCTTCATCCAAAGAGTTCGGAAATAAGGTGTAAGTACCAGGTAAATCAATGATTTTATATGTTTTATTGTTTGCCGTTAACGAGCCTTCGCGTTTCTCAACGGTGATACCGGGATAATTTCCAACTTTCTGATTGAGTTTCGTAATACGATTAAACAGCGATGTTTTACCCACATTTGGATTCCCCAAAAGTGCAATAATAGGATTGTTCATTTATTTTGGATCGATAATGATTACTTTGGCTTCAGACTTTCTGATAGCAATCAATGAGTTACTAGCAATTATATTTAGACAGATTGGACCGTTTAAAGGGGCAATATGTTTGACTTCAATTTCGGTTCCGGGAAGGAATCCCATTTCATAAAATTTAGCGGGAATGTCATTCGAATTCAAATCAACTATTATAGCTTTTTGTCCCTTTTTAAGCTTGTCTAAACTAGATTTATCGCGCATTATTTCTCTTAATATGTAATTTTCAAATATATGAATTTTATCTGATTTAGAATGATTCTAATGTAATTCTTATGCATTTATGATAAATATGTGATATATTTAAATTATGAAAATTGATGAAGCCATACAAGTGAAAAAATTTAGTACGGAGTGGCAACGAGCCACTGTTAACCTATTGTACACAAGTAATTGGGTAACTGCAGTTTTGGAGAAGAGGGCAGAACAAAAGCAAATTACATTACGTCAATTCAATGTGCTACGGATATTGCGGGGACAATTTCCGAAACCGGTTACTAATAATTTGATAAAATCTAGAATGCTGACGAATACGCCTGATATTTCGAGGTTGATAGACCGATTGGTTCTAAAAGGACTAGTCGATCGCTGTAAGTCAAATGAAGATAAACGTGCAGTCAACTTATTAATAACAGAATTAGGGCTTAAAATCCTCGAAGAACTAGAACAAGAAATGCTTCTGAGTGATATTCTCCCGAATCATCTATCGGAAGCTGAATGTACCCAATTAAATGAACTCTTGGATAAATTTCGAGGAAGTTTAGAACCTGAAACCAAAACTAATTAGTGATCATGATGGTCATGGCTGTGGTCATGACCATCATGATTGATTTCTTGCGTATCCTCCGAAGAAGAATGGCTGTGACCGTGGCCATCAAATAAAAAATTCATCAAAGCAATTGCAACACCGACAAATACGGCTATCATTTTCTTTTTATTGAATTTATGATGATCTGCTGAGCCAGATTCAAATAATATTGTTGTCGATATGTGTAGGAATATACCGATGACAACAGCCATTATTTTATCAAAATACTGTTGAATATTACCAATTTCACCGGTACTTATTGCTTTACTGAAAGAGAATCCCAGAGGTGTCATCGCAGCAAAAACAATTAACAGTGTCGTAATACTCTTTTTAGAAAGATGTGTACTGATCAATAAACTTCCTAATGCAAATGCAGCAGGTATATGGTGGATTGCTATTCCAAAAACCAGCTCTGTTTGATGGGTAGCAGCTAAAGGCATCCCTTCCAAAAATGCATGTAAACATAAACTGATCATAATTCCCATAGGAAAAGCATGATGATGGCCTTCTTCATGATGAAGATGTCCATGTTCGATTCCTTGCGAGAACTGTTCTAGCACCAGTTGGAATAAGAATCCTCCTAATACATATATTCCTAAAATTTCTGCATCTGTAGTACGTGTCTGATAGACATGCGGTATTAAATGCAGTACCGTGATGGCAAACAGATAGGCACCACTAAATGATAGAATTAATTTAAGTAAATTCGTATTGTTTCTTTTTACAAAGAACACTGCTAAACCACTTGCTAATGCAGAGAAAAAAAGAATACTTACTAAGATGATTGCGCTCATTTCGCTATAACGGGATTAAAGAATTCTGGTTTTAGTTTCTTAAAGATATATCCGGTTGCCATACCGATCAGTATCCCTAAAATTGCTCCACATAAGATATCAAACGGATAGTGAACACCCACGTATATCTGTGAAACAGAAATTAATGTTGCCCATGTGATACATAACCACATCGCATGCTTCCATTTTCTTCTGAATAATGCGATCCAGAAAAATGCTAAAGCAAAATGATTGGTGGCATGAGAAGAGGTAAAGCTAAATCCTGAACCACATCTCACACGGATGTTGACCTCTTCTTTAAATACGATATCATTGCAAGGACGAACCCGTTTAACTGATTTCTTGATTAAGTGAGAAGAGACTGCATCAGAAGCTCCGAATGTAGCTAATGTCATAACAACAATCAGGATGCCCGTTTTACCATATGTTTTAATAAAGAAAATAACTAAAAAGAGGTATAAAGGAGCCCAAGTATATGGATTTCTTAAAATTGGAAGTAGCCAGTCAAATACCGGATTACTTAATCCCTGATTAATGGCTAAAAAAATTTCTTGATCAATATGTACTATTTGGTCAATCATGTTGCTGTATTAAAGTGAAATTATTTGATAACAGTTCTTCGTGATCTGAATCCAAATGTATAAATAATTTCAATTTGATGCGGATATATATGTAAAAGAAACAATGTTGCAACAAAAGTATGTTAATTATTTCAGAAAAGGAAACGCTTTATTATAAATATTTGGACTATTGTTTTATTTTTACGGAATAAACGTAATTTAACATGACTTTAATTAAATCAATATCTGGTATTAGAGGTACCATTGGTGGTCGTTCTGGAGAAGGGTTGACACCTATCGATATCGTGAAGTTCACGGCAGCTTATGGTAAGATCATTGTGAATCAGACTGGAATTAACAAAATTGTTGTTGGTCGTGATGCACGAGTTTCCGGTGAAATGGTCAGTAATTTGGTTATTGGTACTTTACAGAGTATTGGTGTAGATGTGATTGATTTAGGCTTATCCACAACTCCTACAGTTGAGATTGCGGTTCCCAAAGAAAATGCTGGTGGCGGCATAATCCTAACGGCGTCTCATAATCCAGGTCAATGGAATGCTTTAAAATTATTAAATGCTAAAGGTGAATTTATCAATGACGCCGAAGGTAAGCAAGTACTGGCATTAGGTGAAAGCTTAGATTTTGATTTTTCAGAATTCGAAGATTTGGGAACAGTTCATAAAGACACAAGCTACATGCAGAAACATATTGATGATGTTTTAGCGTTGGATCTGGTAGATGTAGAAGCTGTTAAAAATGCAAATTTCAAAATTGCAGTGGATGCCGTTAATAGCACAGGAGGTTTGTTCATTCCTGCTTTGTTAGAAGCACTAGGAGTAGAAACAATTTATAAAATTCATTGTGAGCCTGATGGTAAATTTCAACATAACCCTGAACCGCTAAAAGAAAATCTTACAGATCTTTCTAAGGCAGTATTGGAAAATGGAGCTGATTTAGGTATTGCAGTAGATCCTGATGTTGACCGTTTGGTTTTCATGATGGAAGATGGTGATTTATTTGGTGAAGAATATACCTTGGTAGCAGTATCAGATTATATTTTGCAACATACAAAAGGAAATACAGTTTCTAATTTATCTTCAACAAGAGCATTGCGCGATGTAACTGTTAAACATGGAGGTCAATATTTTGCGGCTGCAGTTGGTGAAGTGAATGTAGTGACAAAAATGAAAGAAGTTAATGCCGTTATCGGTGGTGAGGGTAATGGCGGTGTAATTTACCCGGCATCACACTACGGTCGCGATTCACTGGTTGGTGTAGCAATATTTTTAACACATTTAGCAAAGTTGGGTAAAAAGGTATCTGCATATAGAGCCGAATTGCCACAATATTTTATGTCTAAGAATAAAATCACATTAACTCCAGAATTGGACATTGATGATCTTTTAGCAAAAATGGAAGCAAAATATAAGCATGAAGAGCATTCAACTATTGATGGATTGAAGATTGATTTTGAAAATGAGTGGGTTCACTTACGCAAATCAAATACAGAGCCGATTATTCGTATCTATTCTGAAGGTCCTACAGCTGAAGCCGCAGAAGCAATTGCACAAAAAATAATAGCTGAGATCGAAGAAATTATTAAGTAATTTTTAAGATTATTTTATTTTTAAAGCCTCCAGAAACTCATGCTTCTGGAGGCTTAGTTTTTGATACTATTCCTACCTATTATCTGTCTTTATTTATTCAAGGCGTATAATTTTTTATAACATAGGAAAGAGTTTATTGATCGAAATATCCTGTTTTAAGCCAATTGTTCCTAATGATGCCCAAAATTCTGTATCTGTAAATTCAACTCTTTACAAGCGCTGAAAGGGATCTACTTTCGAGTTTTATAGGTTTTGCTCGCTCATCTCAGTTTTTTTATAAGTATTAACGAAATATGCCCTAAAAGTATTTCACCTTTAGGGCATATCTGCATTTTATTTTTACAATTTGCTTTAACGTCTGTTTTATATTAATCTGTCAGCGTAGAGATATCCATATCTGGCTTTGGAAGATTAAGTTGTTGAATTTCTTTTTTGCACTTATCAACCATTTCTTGTGTCATTTCGTATGTATAATTACCATAATCATCATAAGTGAATTTTCCAACATGGAAGAAGCCATAAAGATCAAAGAAATCTGTGAGATCAAGTTTTGCGACCTGAGATGCTGTTTTTACAAAATTCAATTGGTGTACAGCAGGGTTGTTTCCACGATCGCCCATTACTTGACCGCCACCGCGTCTGCTTCTACGTTCAGGATTCTGTTTGCGGAAGGCTTCAAATAAATCGGGGTAAAAATTAGGATTTTTACCTTGATTTGCGAAATACAGTTGAAGTTGCCAGAAAGGTACTAAGCGATTGAATACATCTGGATCCTGTAGGTAACTTATTTTACCATTAATGATACTTTCTCTGGATTTTTTGTAATTACCTTGTTCTGAAAGACGGCTTTTATTGCCATAAGAAGTTGTTACATAAAGGGAGAAAATATTATTACTTACTTCACCCAATCCTCCCCAGTTTAAGTAAGGTCTTAATTGATGCACGTGTCCTACTTCATGTGAAAACCCCCAACATGGATCCCCTTTGATTACGCGAGCTGGGTCTACAACAAGCGGCATTGCATTGCCAGGATCCGTACCCATATAAGCAACTCCATCTCCGTCACGGAACATGTAATAATTATAATTTACACGCGAGAGAATTTTGTTTTCAGGGACTTTGTTATATTTAATAAGTCCCATAATACGATGCTGTCTGTAAATAAGAGAATCATAATTACTGATCAGCTCGACACCTTTTCCATAAGCATACTTTTTAATATCGGCAGCAGGGTAGGCAATCTGAATGTGTCGACCTTTGGCATCAATAACTGGATATACAGCCTGATCTACCAACTTGTTCCAATCTTGGTCATTGTTTTTCGTAATATCAAAGTAACCATTAACTGGGCTACCAATAAAATGTACACTGATTGCTTTTTCTTTTTTAGGATTTTCGGAGAAATAATCGATATAAGCCAGACCGTCGAAATCTTTGACATCAATGATGTTGATACCATTTTTGAGTTTAAATTCTTGCTTTACAATACCCCATCCCTTTGGGTCTTTGGTCGGATCCATTCCTTCAGGAGCTCGGCGGTTCCAATTTGGAATGATCAATTTAACTTCATTATCTGCAGCGATATGATCAACAGATATGATATGGCGGCCTATAGGCAGATAAATTCCGGTTATATTTTCATATTTGCTGTATCCATCACCGATCATTAAGTTATGGCCTAAGGTTGAAGGGCTAAGGATAGCATTGTATTCTGCAAACCGGTACTTTTGATCATATTGATTATTTAATAAGGAGGTGGCAACCTGTTTGACCTGTGGATTTTTAATTTTATCAAGATCAGATTTTTTGATTCCTTTTTTTAGCTTAACGGCTAAAGGAGTTTCGAATACTTGTAAGTCTTGATAAGCGTCTGCATAGTCTTTAGCAGATTGCGCATGTAGACTACTTATCGTACCGGCAAGCAGTAATAAAGTAATGAATTTTAGCTTCATATTTAGATGGTTAGTTGAAGTGCTAAAATATCAAATTGTGCTAACATTAAAGCATTTTTCAATTGTAAGATTATTGTTAAGATTGTAGCTTCAACCGGCAGTGTTTTTAGCGATTTGAAACAGCATATAATAAAGAAAGCCTTTCAAAATGAATTGAAAGGCTTTCTTTATTATATTGAGATAAATTTTAATGTTTAGTGAGCAGATAAATTTTTAGCTTTTTCTTCATCAAAATTAGCTTCTAACTCGGCTAATTTCTTTTTACCATAAGCCAGTCGTGTGATCACAACGAACAGTACTGGAACGATAAAGATTGCTAAAACTGTCGCTGCAGACATACCACCAAATACTGTCCAGCCAATTGTTTGGCGAGAAATGGCACCGGCGCCAGTCGATAACATCAAAGGAATAATACCTAAGATAAATGCAAAAGACGTCATGATAATAGGACGCAGACGAAGCTTAACAGCATCTAATGTTGCCTCATATAAGTTCATTCCGATATCTACACGTTCTTTAGCAAACTCAACAATTAGAATCGCATTTTTAGCCGCTAAACCAATAATTGCAACTAAACCAATTTGCGCATAGATATTATTATCTAATGCTGGAATCAATGTTAATGTTAAAATTGCTCCAAATACCCCTAGTGGTACCGATAATAAAATTGAGAATGGAACAGACCAACTTTCATAAAGCGCAGCTAGTAGCAAGAATACAAACAGAATACATAAACCAAAGATCATAATAGTCATATTTCCAGATTTTGTTTCTTGTAAAGCCAATCCTGAGAAATCATAACTATAACCGTTCGGCAATGTTTCTGCGGCAACTTCCTGAAGCGCTCTGATGGCATCACCGGACGAATAACCAGGCGCAGCACTACCACTAACCTCTATACTTCTAAAGATGTTATAGTGATTGATAATAGCTGGATTCTGAACAAGGTTCCAAGTAACCAATGAACTTAAAGGAACAGATTCACCGCGGCCATTATTAACATATAATTTGTTGATGTCCTCAATGTTCATACGGTAATCTTTATCCGCCTGAGATACAACCCTAAAGTTACGTCCGTATCTTGTAAAATCATTAATATAAGAAGACCCAAGGTATGCAGATATAGTGGTATAGATTGTCGAAACAGGAACCCCCATTTTCTTCGCTTGCTCTCTATTAACAGATAACTTGTAATTTGGAGTTTTTGTGTTAAATAGGGTATAGGCCATACCGATTTCAGGTCTCTGATTGGCTGCAGCTAAGAATTTACCAACTACACCTTCGAAGACTTTGATATCTACGGTCTGTTGATCTTGAATCATTAAACTGAAACCACCAGAAGTACCAAGACCAGGAATTGCAGGAGGAGTAACAGCGAGTACACGTGCTTTATTATAGCCAGCATATTTTCCCATGATACCACCCGTAATTTGGTTAGCAGTACGCTTTCTATCTTTCCAAGGTTTTAGAGAAACGAAAACTGTCGCTACGTTAGGCTGGAAAGCTCTGTTCAAAATATTGATACCGGCAATAGCCGTAATATCTTTAATCTCTGGATAATCTTTACGTAATTCTTGCTCTACTTCATTTAAAATTTCTTTTGTACGTGTTGTAGACGAACCTTCTGGCAAGGTAATACCGGCAAAGAACATCCCATTATCTTCACCAGGAATAAATCCAGTTGGTTTTTTATTAAACATATAACCTGTACCAATGAAGATACAAAGTAAGATGATTAACGCCATAGGAGCCTTTTTGATACAGTATTTTACACCATTAGAATATTTGTTCGTTACTCTTTCGAACCAGATATTAAACTTGTAGAAAAACTTATTAAGACCTTTCGCTTCCGAGTGAACTGCTGTTGGTCTTAACATGATCGAACATAATGCCGGTGTTAATGACAGGGCAATAAATGCAGACAACATAACCGAAACGGCAATTGTTATGGAGAATTGTTGATACAATTGACCCACCATACCTGGGATAAATCCTACAGGAACGAATACTGCAGAAAGAATCAAAGCAATGGCAATAACCGGAGCTGTAATGTCTTTCATGGCACGACGCGTTGCATCTGCCGCAGACATCTTATAATGATCTATATAATGCTGCACCGCCTCAACCACAACAATCGCATCATCGACCACAATACCAATAGCAAGCACGAATGCCAATAAAGTTAAGTTATTGATTGAGAAACCGAATAATAAGAAGAAGATAAATGTACCAACAATAGATACAGGAATCGCTAATACAGGAATTAGTGTTGCTCTCCATGACTGTAAGAAGAAGAATACAACTAAAGTTACTAATAGTAAAGCTTCAATCAAAGTATGAATAACTGATTCAATGGAAGCATTAACAACAGAAATTGTCTCATAACCGACAACATAGTCAACATCATCAGGGAATGATTTTTTTAATCTTTCCAATGCAGTATAGATACCCTCTGCAGATTGCACAGCATTACCTCCTGGAGTTTGAGAAACCATCATACCAGAAGAAGTCATGCCATTTACACGCGTACTTGTTGCATAACTGAATTGGCCCAATTCTACTCTCGCTACGTCTTTTAATAAAACAATTGATCCATCTGTATTTGATTTCACAATGATTTCTTCAAAATCCTGTACCGAAGATAAATCTGAATCCGTAATCACTGGGTATTCAAATACCTGATCTGATTTTTGCGGAGTAGAACCTACTGATCCTCCCGGAATTCTTAAGTTTTGTTCAGCAATTGCTGTAGAAACATCTGCAGGAGTTAGATTTAAATTCGTTAATTTATTGGCATCTAACCAAACGCGCATGGAGAATGGCTGTCCAAAAGCGGTAACCTCACCAACACCAGTGATACGTAATAACGCATCTTTGATGTATAAATTGGCATAGTTATCTAAAAACTTAGCATCGCGGGTACCTTTTGGTGATACCAGTGAAACGAGCATTAAGATATCTGTATTCGCTTTACGTGTTGTTACTCCTAAACGTTTAACAGCTTCGGGTAACGCTGGTTCAGCAATACCCACACGGTTTTGAACGTCTAATGTAGCGATATCAATATCAGTACCTACTTCAAAAGTTACGGTTATCTGTGATTGACCATTCGATGTACTGTTTGAGGACATGTAAAGCATGCCCGGTGTACCATTAATTTGACTCTCAATAGGAGTCGTTACTGTTTGTTCAACAGTTTGAGCATCCGCGCCAGTGTAGTTTGCTGTTACTGAAACAGTTGGTGGGGCTACGGATGGATATTGACTGATCGGCAATGACACAATTGAAATTCCACCTACGATCATAATCAATAGGGAAATCACAATGGCAGTGACGGGTCTTTTTATAAAAACTTCTGAAATCATATGTTTTTTTGTATCTTATAAAGTCTGTGAAAATTATTTTTTTGGTGCAGCGGCATCAGGTGCAGCAGCAGGAGCCTCAGCAACTTTTACACCTGTTTGCACATTCATGATACCATCAACAACAATTTTCTCACCGACTTTAAGGCCTGATTTTACAACTACTTTATCTCCTAATTTTAAACCTAGATCAACTTTACGTTGTTCAGCTTTACTGCTGTCACCAACAACATACACGTTAAATACTCCCAACTGATCTTGAACAGCTTTATAAGGAATAACAATTTCTTCAGTTGCTGAATTCGTCTTGATATTTAAAGATAGATTCATTCCAGCTCTCAAGACATTACCAGGGTTGTCAAAATTAGCACGTACTCTTATCGTTCCTGTCTGTGGATCAACTGCACGGTCAATAGTGGCAATTCTTCCTGGAGCTGTATACTCCGTTCCATCCGGTAATACTGCGCCGATCTGTGCTGCAGAACCTGATTTTTGTAAGTTTACAAATTGAGGGATATCACGCTCGCTCACTTGGATTTCAACTGCCACAGGATTGATTGAAGATACCGTATTTAATCGTGTAGTTCCAGGATTAACCAAAGCCCCAAGACGTACATCTGATATACCTACAATACCCGCGAATGGCGCTCTTATAGTTGAACGATTTAAGTTTGTTTGTGCTGTTGTTACAGCAGCTTGTGCACCTAAGATCTGCGCTTTTTGATTTGCCAGATCTGTTTTAGCATAATCTAAAGTTTGTTTTGCGATCGCATCTTTATCTGCTAATGCTTGGTAACGGTTTAAATCTGTTTGCACACGATCCAAATTAGATTGTGCAATTTTAAGATTTGCTCTGGCTTGATCTAAAGCCGCAGTGTAGCGAGTGCCGTCAATTTCATATAATTTTTGACCTTTGGATACCGATGCTCCATCAGTTACAAATATTTGCGTTACATAACCAGAAACTTCAGCAAATAAATCAGCTTCATTTAAGGGTTTTACAGTAGCTGGATATGTTTGGTTTCCTGTGACAATTTCTTCTGTGGCAGTTGCTATGGAAACAGGTACAACACGTTCTGCTTGCTGTGCAGCCTGTTGTTTCTGAGCATCTTTATTGCCACATGACTGCCAGATTAGCGTAGTCCCAATAAAAAAAGCTGCTAATAAATGTTTTTTATTCATGATATTCTTGGTTTCTTAATGTTGTTTATTTTGTATCTACAGTTCCTAATGCTTTTTGAACATCTAGCTTACTCGATAGAAGTGCATAAAGTGCATTTAAATAATTCAATTGACTTGTTTTAAGATCAGTCTCAGCTGTCATTAAGTCTAAGTAAGTTTTAATACCTTCATCATATTGTAACTTAATCGTATCATAGACTTCCTTAGATAAGTCAACATTATCTCTTGATGTTTTCCAATCAATTAGGTTGGCATTATATGAAGCTGTTGCAAGTGCATATTCTGTGTTGACTTGATTTTTCAAATCTTCCATGCTTAAATCAATTCTACTTTCGCGTAGTTTGGATTGATTGATTTGATGCTTTCTTTTAAAACCTTGAAAAATTGGAATAGATACAGATAATCCAGCTACAGAGCTTGGGAAATTGTCATTATACAAATCCTTAAATTTGTTATTTCTGTAATTAAATGCATAGTTATAAAATGCGCTTACATTTGGGAGGTAGGTCCATTTATAGTATTGCGTTTCTAATTCTTGCATTTTTTTGGACGTTTCCAATTGTTGGAATTCAATTCTATTGGTTACGCTAGCAGATGAAGTTGTGTCAATCAGAATCTGATTTTCCATATTCGCATTCTCAAAAGATAATGTAATATCAACTTTATGATCAACTGCTATTAAATTTTTTAAATAATCATATTTATAACGGCGTAATTCAATAGTCCGCTTTTCGTCCGCATTTGCATTGCTTAACGCAATTTGAGCTCTTTTGAAATCGGTTTTGTCAACCATACCAACTTCGTAGCGTACTTTAGCGTCGTTATATTGTTTTTGAAGTCTAGCAATGTTTTCACGAACAATTTTGATCTGCTCTTCACTTGTTAAAATATCATAGTAAGCTTTACTCACTTCAACCACTGTGTTGATTTTTTGACTTTCAGTGTTTTGCTTATTGGATTGACGGATAAGTGTTGCCGCTTTTGAAGCTTGCATAAGTGCCGGATTCAAAATCTGTTGATCAGCCTGTAAGGTTAAAGCACTAGCATTCTTCTGTCCTAACGCAATGTTCTGTCCACCTATAAAAGAGGTGGGAACTTTAACATTGTAGTTGTAAGAACCATTAGCGTTTACCTGTGGCAACCAGCCAGACAAGGCAATGTCGATATCTTTTTCGCCAATTTCCTCATCAATTGCAGCCTGTTTCAGACTTATCTTGTTGCTAAGGGCATAGTCAATGAGTTGCTGCAAATTTGCTTTAGCAGGTAACGTCTCATTGCCTGTTTGTTGGGCATAACTAACATTGTATATTGTAGTCATGGCTGCCAAAGAAAAGGCTATTTGTCTAAACTTCATAAAATTATTTATTTTTAACTCCATCCCAAATGATGTTTACAACATCTTCGATGCTTTCATTTGATTTTAATTTGTTGTGTTTCACTCCTTTAATTGCTGATACAGCAGTTCCAAAGAAGACGCAAGCTAATGCTTCTACATTGGTGTCTTTTAATTCGCCTTTATTGATTCCTGTTGTTAAGAATTTAAGTATATTACTTTGACCACTAATAGATTCATTTGTTTCATAACTGTTCACCTTATAATAAGGAGATGAGTAAAATTGTTCAAAAAAACTGAACATTTCTACATGTTCTCTGTAAAATTTTACAAAGCCTTTCCATATATGAAAAAAAGTGTCTTTATAAGTCAATTTATCATCCAGCGATCCAAAGATTGCTTCATTTAAAGTGTCGCCACAGTATTGAAACAGGCTAACGATCAAATCATCTTTCGATGGGAAGTAATGATAGATTGTACCGATTGCGACATCAGCTTCCTGAGCTATCTTGCTCATCGCTGTGCCATGAAATCCATGATCTTTGATCAACCGAAGTGTGGTCTCAAATATGGAAATCACTTTAGAATTATTTTTTGTGTATTGAACGTTCATTCGGTTCCAAATGTAGAAATTTTAATCAAATCTAAATGTCAAAATATTGTAATGAAAAACTATATTTTATTCATTGCAGACATCTATTTATTCGCATTTCCGCTGTTAACATATTTTAACATTTAGTTGGTTTGCTAATCAATTTGCATGGCCTATATTTGTACCATCATAATTTAGGTTTATAATTGGTTAGTAAAGGTTTTCATTCTCCCCGTTTGAAAACCTTTCTTTTTTTACCTAAATAGGTACCAACACAAAAAAAGCCTAGTTGATTAACTAAGCTTTCTTTAAATCATGGAATGTCCTACTTGCAATTTTTTAAACTCATCTGAACTTCTTCTAGACTGAATATTTTATCTTGCTTACCAAAATTTGTGGTAATATAGGTTAAAACATAGGCGATATCGATGTCGGTCAAGATTTCATTCGCTGGCATTTTAGTGTTAAATGTTTTGCCCGCAACTACAATTTCTTCTTCTAGTCCATTCTTAACAATACAGGATAAATGATCTCTATTTTTTGTTAAAAATTCTACATCGGTTAATGGTGGATATAATAGGCCTAAGCCTTCACCCTTATCGCCATGACAATTTTTACAATGATTAATATATATTTTTTGTCCATTTACGGCATATTGTGCTGTCTTTATATCTTTGCCTGACTGGCAACTGCTTATCGAGCATAAAGAATATAGAGCGATCAATACTCCTAAAAGATATAGTTTTATCATTTTACTTTTCTTCGAGTAGGATAGCAAGTTCTTTTTGTAGTTTCGCAACTTGCTCATCATTAGTACCGTCATAAGCACCGCGTATTCTTTTTTGTTTATCTACTAATACCAGATATCCTTGATGATCGTATCCTCCTGGCGCATTTTTGTCTTCTGCTGTGTAGACCAGGTATTGGTTTGCAATTCCATAGATATCAGCTTTTGATCCCATTACAAAATTCCAATGATCATTGCTAACACCCAATTTATTGGCATATTCTTTTAAGACATGTGGCTGGTCATATTTGAAATCAATGCTATGTGATAAAAAGTAAACTTGATCACTATCCTTATATTGCTCGTATACTTTCAACAGATTTCTATTCATAGTAGGGCATATACTTGGGCAATGAGTGAAAAAGAAATTAGCGATATACACTTTGTTATCAAAATTCTTATCCGTTATATAGACACTATCTTGGTTTAGAAATTTGAAAGGGGGGATGGTATGGTATAGGGTATCAATAACCGTCTTACCATCTATAATTTTCTCTACTGGTTCACGTTGACCATAAATAGGAAGTGTAACTGTATTAGACTGACAACTAGATATTGTAAATGTTGTTAGTGCAATAAGAAAAGAAGCACCAATCTGAATTGATTTTAACATATTAATACTTTTTTAAGATTTCTTGTTTCTCTTTTGATACACGATCAAAGACTGCTTTCATGTCTTTTACTTTAGTCAATTCGCGATTAGCATAATCTACTGTCGTTGAATCGGCACTATAGTCTTTCATCCAATCCATCATATGATCTGTTGCATCTTCGAGATTGCTTTTTAACTGAGACAATTCTTGTCGAGTATTTGTTGTATCTAGATCAGGTTTAGCTGTTTTTATAGCACTAAGATTTGTGAGGATTGAATCGATAGTAACTGCATCTTTATCAAAAATACTTACTTGCGGCATGATCTCATCATGAATTTTCATGGTTTCTTCTTGTGTTTTCGCTAAATCATTTTGATTATTTGTATTTGAGCTATTGGCACATGAAGTTATTGCAAAAGCTGACGCAACTAAAAAAGCTAATTTTTTCATATTGAAATATTTTGTCTGTTACCGACAAAGATACCAAATAGATAAAGAAGATAATAGCTTATTATACTCTGGTGTATGTAAAATTCAGGTCACGAATATAGATTTCATTTTTCGCAATGGCACAAATTTCATTTTGATCGTTCACAATTTCTACAGAAAATGTCTTAATGATCCGACCTCTGTTTTTAAGTGTATCCATGCATTCATTAAAATCCTCGTCAGTTATTTTGATCGAAAATCTAAGATTGGTCAAGCCAGGCTTTTTATATTCAATGGATGCTGATTTGAGCCAAGCTACAGTTTTTTTAAATCCATGCGATTGTAAGCGCTGATCAATAAGAATCGCATAAAAAGGATCAACTGCTGAAAAAATTGTTCCACCAAATATGGTACTGTTTGAGTTTTTATTGAAAATACTTTTGATAATTTTTACATCCACACCTTGAAAGTCTGTATGAATTTTTTTGACCCATATGCGTTGGAATAAAAATGGCGGGTAAATTCTTAATAACCACTTTAGGGATTTGGGACTATACAACATGGTGCAAATGTAATACAATAAATTAAAATTCGTTTGCTAATTGATTTGTAAAAATGGTTCCACAATGATATTTTTATAAAAAAATAAAATATGGCTAACCAACCCGAAATGTCCTCAAACAAGAATGTTTGGATTATTATTCTTGTTGCCTCATTGGGGTATTTTGTTGATATATATGACCTCATTATCTTTTCGATTGTTCGTGTAAAATCTTTTGAAGAAATCGGTGTTTCTCCTGCGGATATGCGTTCCGAGGGGGAGTTTGTATTAAATATGCAGATGGGTGGATTACTGATTGGAGGTGTGATCTGGGGGATCATTGGTGATAAGTTTGGGCGATTGAAAGTCTTGTTTGGTTCGATTTTGCTGTATTCATTGGCGAACATATCGAATGGTTTTGTACATGATGTGATGACGTACGGTATCATTCGTTTCATTGCCGGTATTGGTTTAGCGGGTGAATTGGGAGCCGGTATTACCTTAGTTAGCGAAAGCATGCATAAATCTAAACGAGGGTATGGTACCATGCTGGTTGCTACAGTTGGTGTCTTAGGCGCCGTTTTAGGATATTTTATATCTGAACAATATGATTGGAGAACTGCTTACTTTGTTGGCGGTGGTATGGGATTGTTGTTACTGTTAATGCGGGTAGGGGCACTCGAGTCTGGCTTGTTTAAAACAGCAGAAGAGAAAAC
Source organism: Sphingobacterium sp. MYb388 (assembly GCF_037479535.1). Lineage (NCBI taxonomy): Bacteria > Pseudomonadati > Bacteroidota > Sphingobacteriia > Sphingobacteriales > Sphingobacteriaceae > Sphingobacterium > Sphingobacterium sp. MYb388. Next base: position 1,079,275 of record NZ_JBBGYV010000002.1, read on the forward strand.
AGTAGTGAAGGGTAAGTTTAGTATGCTTTTCACTGATAAACGTCGTTTTAAAAGATATTTATACTGCTTGTGCATCGGATTACCGATTTGGTTTGTGGTAGGCGTACTTGTTACTCAGGCTCCAGAGATTGGTAAAGCGCTACATGCGCCAGTTGTTCTTAGTGCTGGAAAAGGAGTTTTGTTCACCTATCTGGGGATTTCTTTAGGGGATTTACTGGCAGGTTTATTAGCTCAGGTTTTGAAATCACGAAAGAAAGTCGTTTTACTGTGTCAAATAATTATCCTCGTAAGTTCTTCATTGTACTTATTAAGTGATGGTTTGTCTGAGACTAAATTTATATGGCTTTCCTTTTTTATGGGACTTGGTATAGGTTATTGGGCAACTTTTGTCACCATATCTGCAGAACAGTTCGGGACGAATTTGCGAGCTACAGTGGCCACTACTGCACCTAACTTTGTTCGTGGAGCACTGATCCCTTCAACAATATTGTACGGTGTTCTTGTCAATCACTTGGGTATTATTACAGCCGCATTTATGATGATATTTTTATTATCAGGAATTGCTATATATGCATTAACACAGCTCGAAGAGAGCTTTGATAAAGATCTGAATTATCTGGAAGAAGAATAGGCAAAAATTAGCGCTTTGGACATTTGCCGCAACGATTCCCTTTTTTATATTTCTTACAACATTTTTTGAAACAAGCACATGAAAAAGGAGAAAACGGACTTGATGCTTTTGTATCAGCACAAAAATCTATTTTCTCCTTTGAGAATGTATCTTGAAATTCTGTTCCTTGCAATTCTGAAGTATTCATAATGCAAAGATATATATTATTTATAAGCAGTCTAAATAAAAAACGTTAAATTACATCTTTTTTAGTAAGTTGTCAATTACTTTAGGGTATTGCTGATGTTCTAATTGTTGTCCTTTAAACTTAATTACCTCTAAAGTGTCATGAGGCTCTACTTTAAAGCGGCCTTGATAAATTACTTCTCCTTCATCAAAATGCTCATTTGCAAAATGAATTGTTATGCCATGCTCTGTTTCTTTATTTGCCAATACGGCTTTATGAACATGATCACCATACATACCTTTGCCACCATATTTAGGTAACAGCGCTGGATGGATATTAATAATCTTATTGGGAAAAGCTTGTAAAAGATTATTAGGAACTAACCAAAGGAATCCTGCAAGTACAATTAAGTCAATGTTTAAGTTTTTTAACATTTTAACAATTTCGTCCGATCTGAAAAATTCATTTCGGTCAAATACGTGGACAGGTATTTCAAAATTATCAGCTCTTTGGATAACATATGCATCAGCATTATTGCTCAATACGATAGCGATTTCGGCATCTTCAGAATATTTAAAATACTCCATTATTTTTTGGGCATTGGAACCAGAACCTGAAGCAAATATGGCAATACGTTTTTTCACAGTTTAATTGTGTTAAGTGACGTTCTAAAAAAAGTTAATCAACCAAACTTACGTTATTTTTTGTAAATAAACTAACAGCTTGGTGTTATGTGTACAATTTGACTCGTATATTTAACCTTTGGCAATACTGTTTTATTTTTAAGCTTATGAAAACATTTACATTAATACTAATTACTTTTTTACTTATACCAACAAAGCGGGTCAGTGCTCAGGCGCCTGCACAGATCCCATATTTTTCTCTTCAGGAGGTATTTACCGGTAAATCTTTTAAAACGTCCGATTTACCAAAGGAGGGACTTATCATTTTTAATTACTATGACACGGGCTGTAGTCATTGTCAGAAAATGGGGGCGGGGATAGCGGATCAGCTACAGGCGTTTAAAAATATTAAATTCTACTTTGTTGCCATGAATGATGTCGAATATGTGGAAGGATTTATAAATATGTTTGCAAAGAAATTGAGACCTCATCCTAACGTGTCTTTTATTTTAGATAAAAATGGACAGTTTATCAGCTTATTTAAACCTACACAAACACCTTCACTGTATATCTACGATGCAAAAACACACAAATTATTAAAACATTTAGATGGTGTTGATGATGTTAAGGTATTGCAAGTAGCTTTGCAACAGCTAATCAAATAGTTTTGCTTGTCTTCTAGTTGTAATTTTTAAATACAAGAGTCTTTTTTTGATACAACTAATTATAAATATTTGCTATTTTTGCGACATCAAATCAAGATATGAGCGACTCAATTAAACACGAGTGCGGTATTGCACTTATTCGACTGTTAAAGCCCCTTTCTTATTACCAGGAAAAATACGGTACGCCTTACTACGGCATAAACAAATTGTACTTATTGATGGAAAAGCAACACAACCGTGGCCAAGATGGTGCGGGTATTGCGACCATAAAATTCGACGTAAAGCCAGGAAATCGGTACATTTCTCGTTACAGAGCGATGGGATCCAGTGCTGTGGCTGATATCTTTGAATATGTACAAAAGAAGTTTGCATCTGTACACAAGGCATATCCGGAGGAATCTAAAGATACACAATGGTTAAAAGATAATGTTAGTTTTACCGGAGAGGTATTGTTAGGTCATTTGCGTTACGGTACTCATGGTAAAAATAGCATTGAAAGTTGTCACCCTTTCTTAAGACAGAACAACTGGATGTCTCGCAATTTGGTTGTTGCCGGTAATTTTAACATGACAAATGTTGACGAATTATTGCAACAGTTGTACGAGCTAGGTCAACACCCAAAAGAAAAGGCAGATACAGTTACTGTATTGGAAAAAATTGGACATTTCTTAGATGACGAAAACCAGGATTTATTTGACAAGTTTAAGAAAGAAGGTTATTCTAATATTGAAATCAGTTCTCTGATTGCAAAAAACTTGGATGTTCCTAAGATCTTAACGCGTTCAGCAAAAACTTGGGATGGTGGTTATACGATTGCAGGTATATTTGGTCATGGAGATGCATTTGTTATGCGCGACCCTGCCGGTATCCGTCCTGCTTTCTATTATAAAGACGATGAAGTGCTTGTTGTTGCTTCGGAAAGACCAGTTATTCAGACTGCATTTAATATTCCTATTGATAAAGTGCAGGAAATTAAACCTGGACATGCGTTGATTGCAAAAAAAGATGGGACAGTTACCGAAGAAATGTTTAGAGAGCCTGTTGAGCAAAAATCATGTTCTTTCGAGCGTATCTATTTTTCAAGAGGTTCAGATGCTGATATTTATAAAGAGCGCAAAAAATTAGGTCGCCTTTTATGTCCGCAAGTATTAAATGCAATTGATAATAATATTAAGAACACGGTATTTTCTTTTATTCCAAATACGGCTGAAGTATCTTACTACGGTCTGATGGATGGTATCAATACCTACGTTAGAGATTTTCAAAAGGATGCCTTATTAAATAGAGCGGATAAGATTGATGACGGTGAGTTAGAAGATATTTTAAGCATTCATCCTCGTTTTGAGAAATTGAATGTGAAAGATGCTAAGTTACGTACATTTATTACGCAAGATGCTGATCGTACTGATATGGTACAGCATGTATACGATACAACTTACGGAATTGTTAAAGATCATGAAGACACAATCGTTGCGATTGATGATTCAATTGTAAGAGGAACAACCTTAAAACAAAGTATCTTAACAATTTTAGATCGTCTGAATCCGAAGAAGATTGTAATTGTTTCATCAGCACCGCAAATTCGTTACCCAGATTGTTACGGTATCGATATGTCTAGAATGGGTGAGTTTGTTGCTTTTGAAGCGGCTATATCGTTATTAAGACAACGTGGTTTAGCACATATTATTGATGAAGTATATCAAAAATGTTTGGTTTCGATAACAGCAGATATTGACGACATAGAAAATTATGTCAAAGCTATCTACGAACCCTTTACAGATGATGAAATTTCAAATGAAATTGCGAGAATCATTACGCCACATCATTTGAAAGCTGAAGTAACAGTGATTTTCCAGACTTTAGATAATTTACATATTGCTTGTCCTGATCATAAAGGTGACTGGTACTTCTCTGGTAATTATCCGACTCCTGGAGGAAATAAAGTTGTTAATAAAGCATTTATGAACTGGGTAGAAGGTAAGAACGTAAGAGCTTACTTCAGCAGTTAATAAGAGCGAAATACATATTATAGAAAAGGCCCGATATTTATATATCGGGCCTTTTCTATAATATGTATTTTAAGTCAATTTTAATCTAAAATAATCGATTGTATACCTATTCGTTAGAACTGCTACAAACGTTTCAAAACAAAGTAAAATCCTACTGCTGTACACGCGAGAACGGCAGAGGTAGCCCACCAAAGTGCTGTGAATCCAAAGGATCCAACTATATTTGTCCCTAAAAGCGGTGAAAAAATATTCGCAGCAGAGAAGGCTAATGAATTGAAGCCCATATAAGCTCCCTGTGTTTTGGCTGTTGACCTGTTTATGGTTACAGTTGCCATAAAAGGCAGTGTTAACATTTCGCCGATGCCAAACACGAAAAAAGTAACATAGAGCATGAATACTCCTGCATGTATATTGAACATGGCATAAGATATAGAACAGAAAAGTGTTCCGATTACCAATGTTTTTGTGATGGTCAATTTGTTTTCTGCAATATGTACAATAAACATCTCTAAAAGAACGATAATTAAACCGCTCCAGCCCATTAAAAATCCGATCTCATGTTCATTTAAGTGATGCACTTCACGATAGAAAATAGGAAGTGTCGATATGAGTTGGAAAAAACATAATGAGAATATACAGCAAAGGATATTAAAGATGATAAATGGACTATCTTTATATGGATTTCGTTCTTTTTTATGCTGCGATGTCGTGGTAACAGGTGCTGTTTTTAAAGTTTTTAAATTGTTTTTTTCCTTCTTATAGAAAAATAGAAAAAAGACAACCGCTGCCACTGCTGCCGCCATTGCATTTCCGTAGAATATCCAGTTAAAGGATATCCCTGCTAAAAAGCCACCAACCGCAGGTCCAATTGAAAACCCCAGGTTAACCGCTAATCGATTCAATGAAAAAGCACGTGTTATATTTTCAGGTTTTGCATAGCTTGCGACCGAAACCGAGTTGGCAGGTCTGAATGCGTCAAAGACAGCACTCAAAATAAAGATCATTATACCTAAAGACTCGACAGTCCTGAAGTAAGGAGTGATCAGAAATAGGGGAGCTGCTAATGTCAAACTGAGTAGCTGGACTTTAAAACTCCCAAATCGATCTGTCAGCCAACCCCCTACATATGAACCGCAAACAGATCCAAAGCCGAAACACATCAGAACAAGACCAACCTGCTTAATGTTGAAATTAAGAGCCTGGGTCATGTAAATTCCTAAAAATGGGATTACCATGCTTCCCATTCTGTTGATAAGCATTACAATTGCGAGCAACCATGCGGAGCGCGATAACCCTTTGAAGGATCCGATATAGATGGATAAAAGTTTTTTCAAGTGAATATGTAAAAAAAGCCAAAGGAATAAATCATATCCCTTTGGCTAGATAAAAATGTTATTTTTAAACTAATTGGGATGCTTCGATAGAATTGTTAATTTCATAAGTTGAGGCTAACATATTCTTTTTACCTGTCGAAGGTTCAAAAATAATATCAACTCTTCCTAAGTTTATTCCTGCAAAACCCACTTGGTTAACGGCTGTCTTTGTTCCCTTTAAGTTCGTTACAAAAGTAGGTTCTTTCAAAAAGGTATGCGTATGTCCACCAATGATTAAATCGATATCACTAGTCTTGGAAGCTAATACGAGGTCGGATACCTTCTCACTTTCGTATTGATACCCTAAATGAGATAGACAAATGACAAGGTCACATTTATGCTTTTCCTTTAATTCTTTGACCACACGGTTCGCAACAAGAATTGGATCCAGGTATTTCATGCCTTTGAAATTATTCGGATCAACCAGCCCTTCAATATCTACCCCTAAACCAAAAACACCAATCTTCACTCCACCTTTTTTGAAGATGGTATAATCTTGTGTTTTTCCTTCCAGCACTGTTCCTGTGAAGTCATAGTTTGCCGTTAAAAAAGGAAATTTGGCGTGATCCAGATATTTGATAAGCCCATTTAACCCATTGTCAAATTCGTGATTACCAAATGTACCCGCATCATATCCCAATTTGGTCATTAAGTCAAGCTCTAATTTCCCTCCAAACAGATTAAAATAGGGAGTACCTTGGAACATATCGCCTGCGTCCAACAAAAGAACATGATCTTCCTCAGCCCTTACTTTTTTGATAAGTGTACTTCTGCGCGCAACTCCTGCCAATCCTTGATATCTACCGCCATCCATAGGAAAGGGTTCAATTCTGCTGTGAACATCATTGGTATGTAGAATGGTTAATTTTATTTTTTTTGAACCTGCAAATGATGAGAATGGTAACGTACCAAAGGTTACTGCTGCAGAAAGGCCTGCGGCAGTCTTTATAAAGCCTCTTCTATTTAATGATTTTAACTCTTCCATCTAATTGCATATTAATTTTTTGACCATTTTTTGTAAAGCTGGAAATATAGTCCATCAAGCTTTCCCTTACTTTTTGAGGATAATCAGTTCTTTTAAGCGCATGTGTAAATAAATCTAAATTATCTCCTCCATTCGCTAGGTAATCATAGGTGACTACTTTATAGGTTTTATTTTTGTCTATATCTTTTCCCTGTACCTGAATATTTATTGGCTTTTTGTCTTGGATAGATAAGGTAATTCCTGAAACAGGTTGCCCCCCTGTTGCCGCTATAAAGTTGGCGAGTTGTTCAATTTGTTCACCGCTCAGCTCCATCACTGTAAGCTGATTTTCAAATGGCATAACCTCAAAAACACTCTCTACAGTAATATCTCCCGCTTTTATTTCATTGCGAATACCGCCCTTTGTTGCAAAAGCGATATCAGCCTTGTTGTTGATTTTTTCACTGGCAACCAATAGCGCTTGTGTAAAGAAATTTCCCATTAAAGTTTCAGGAGTCTTTTCTTTAGTCAATGCAACTTCCGAGAAGCCGATTACCCGGTTCATCTCTGCCTGCATTTGCTTTTTATAGGGACTATAAATAGCTACGATCGCGGTATCCTCAACGGTGCTTTTATTGATCTCGTATTGCTTAAAGTCCTTTTGGACAGGACTTAATTTTTTGCTGCAAGATGTGCTAAGTAAAATAGCTAAAAACCCGAAGGTTACATATTGAAGTTGATGTATAGTAAGTTTCATCATGTAATAAGTGTTTTCGGTACAAATGTAGATAATAAAAGCCTAACATTTTTGTTAAGCTTTTATTATCAATATGCAAAAGAAGGCGCTTTTTCTAATTGGCAATCTCTGGTTTTTTAATGTCTTTTCTGACCACTGCATCTCTTTGATTTCTCAATCGTATTGATTTCCGACGATCTGCAATGGTAGTTTTTGTGATTTTTGCAACCATTTTATTATTCTTATATAATTTCCAGTTCATCAGCAATACGGAAACCAATATAATAACTAGGCCTATTACTTGTATGTATGTCACGGCATGGCTACTGAAAAAGTAACTTAATACCAATGCTACAATAGGATTAACATAGGCATATGTACTTACTTCCGTAGCAGGTCTTACTGATAGCAACCAGATGTAAGAACTGAATGCTAAAATAGATCCAAAAACAATTAAGTACGATATATTAAACCAGTCGATAGGCGTTACCTGTTGAAAACTAAAATGAGCAAATTCACCATTTAAGCTGGCAACAATTGTAAATAATACACCTGCTGTAATCATCTGCCATGCAGTCTTTACGGAGACATGTAAATCTTCCGTCTCTTCTTGCTGGCTTTTCTTCTGGTATTTGGAATATAATGAACCTGCAGTCCAGGCGATAGATCCAAGCACCATAATCACTAAAGCAATAACGGTTATTTCTTTATTTGCAGAAGATTTGCTTGCGATGATTTGCTCTACAAAGAGTAAAACAACACCAGCAAAGCCTAAAATCAAACCAGCGATGGTAGATTTGCTGCTGAAATTTTCTTTCCATTTTGGTTTATCAAGAATAACAAACCAAATCGCCGCTGCTGCCGCAATAATCGCTGCAACACCACCTGAAACATATTGCTCTGCCCAGATAAGACCACCCATATCAATAAATAAGAGTAAAAATCCGACAACAATAGAATCGCGGATTGCTCTCTTGTTGAATATTTTATAACCCTTCAATACACAGTACCCCATCAGCAAAATACTTGCAGTAATAAACCTAAAAGATCCTAAAATGAATGGCGGGAAACTGTGAAGCGCTTTTTCAATAAAGAAAAAAGTCGACCCCCATACAATGTATACGACAGCATACGCGAGTACGATCATTAAAGGGCTTGCTTGTTGTACTTTATTATTTAACATCTCTCTATTCCTTTCCTAAATTATTCCGGTATAACTAATTGTTGTTCTTCTTTCACTGTTTGCAAAACAATTGTGGTTCTTGTTGAAATTATTCCTTCAATTTTCCCCAAAGTGTTACGCATCAAATCGACTAACGCAGTAGAATCAGCCGTCCGAACTTTGATTAGGTAACCATCATCTCCAGCAATATCATGCACTTCCTGCACTTCGGGTATCTCTGCTAGAAGAATACCGACTTTCTGTTCTCCAATTATATCGTTCGCTTTGATAAATATAAACGATAGTAATTTCTGATCAATTGCCGCTGGATTTATCTTGGCGTTGTATTGTAGGATTACATTTTTTTGCTCTAATTTTTTAACACGTTCTAAAATCGCAGAAGGAGCCATACTAAGCTCTCTTGCTATATCAGCATTATTGATTCGAGCATTATCCTGCATTAAACGCAAGATTTTGAAATCTACATGATCTAAATTATATTCTACTTTTGTCATATCGAATGCAAAGGTAGTGATATTTCGAATAATATTCAAATTATTTAGTTAAATTCAGAATATAATTCTATTTGCGAGGTTATTTTTTTTAGAAAAAATAGTCTTTTCACTAGCCTGAGTACTAGTTTTTTTTATTTAATAATCTGATTATTAGGGCATTTGTGTTCTTTTGAATTATCTTTGGTATTTTAGGTGTCTCATCGAATATTATTCGCTAAAGGTTTCCATCGAGTATTTTTCACGTAATATTTTAATGATATAACTGGTGCTAAGAGTGACAATCAATCCTATGAGACAACCAATAGTGACACAGGCAAAACGATCGAGTGCGGCAACATATGACTTTAATTGATGTTCATGAACCACGACAATGATCATGGCTACCATTGCTGTACGGGCCACACTTAGGATATTGAATAACCTGCATATAGCGACGGATGTGATGACACCCAAAAGCATAGACCACATCTGAGGAAGATTGGTAAAATAAAACAGTATACCCGTCGCCGAACCAATAAAATTAGACTTAGTTCTATCAAAAGCAATTTTTGTTGCTTCATTATCATCCGGAGAAATCACTAAAACAATAGAAATTAAAGCCCATATTGCTGAATATTCAGGAAAGCTGATATATAAAAAGTAACCAATAGAAAAACCGATCAAAATACGAATCAGATAGATGATGAAGTCGGAGTGAAGGCTATATCGCATGAGGGTTTTACGCATCTTAAAATATTTTACTGCAAAAGTACATCTTATTTGCAGCATCAAAAAATCATATACATGCGTTTTTATGCATGTTTAATATTGTTTTTTCATTTTCTTGCATTATCAATTCTTTTCATTATTTAAAATAGTTAGATTTGTTGATACAAATTATACCATACTGTGAAGGAAAATATTTCTTTAGATCAATTATCGCAATCTTTAACGGGGGACTTGTATTATGATGATTCTGCTTATCACCATACCATCCGTCTTGCCTATTCCACTGATGCATCCGTGTACCAAGAACTACCTTTAGCTGTAGCGATTCCCAGAAATAGTGGAGATATCAAAATTTTAATACAGTTTGCATCTGCAAACGGCATTACGATTATTCCGAGGACAGCAGGTACATCCTTAGCTGGTCAGGTTGTTGGAAATGGTATCGTTATGGATATCTCGAAGTATTTTAATAAGATACTTGAATTAAATGTCGAAGAACAATGGGTGCGTGTGCAACCTGGTGTTATTCGTGATGATCTCAATCATTACCTCAAACCATTTGGCTTCATGTTTGGTCCAGAAACCTCAACAGCAAGTCGTGCGATGATTGGTGGAATGATCGGTAATAATTCCTCCGGATTACATTCCATTGTATGGGGCGATACCCGTCAAAATTTATTAACAGCGAATGTCATATTAGATGATCAGTCTGAGGTCGTATTTGAAGCGTTGGACGAAGCATCTTATTTCAAGAAATTAATACAAAAAGATAGGGAAGGTGCAATTTACCGCGAATTGAATGCGATGTTGACAGTGGAAGAAAATATGCAGGCAATAGCATCGGGATATCCCAAACGGTCGATAACAAGACGAAATACAGGATATGCACTGGATATGGTATCAGATAAAACTGCTCCTTTCAATATGTGCCGTCTATTAGCTGGTTCTGAAGGAACCCTAGCGATCGTTACAGAGGCCAAGTTGCAATTATTACCATTACCGCCTAAAGAATTAGGTCTCCTATGTATCCACTTTGACGATATGATTGCGTGTATGGAAGGTAATGTGATTGCTTTGTCACATAATCCCGAAGCCTCGGAACTTGTCGATAAGTATATCATGGATTTTACTGTCGGGCACCCCACTTATCAATATAATCGTTTTTTTATAGAAGGTGATCCCAAAGCTTTGCTTATAGTGGAGTTCAGAGGAAATACGCCAGATGAAGTGGAAGCAAAGGCGATGGCATTGAAGGCCGCGTTGATTCAAAAGCATTTGGGTTATGCTTATCCATATATAACAGGTGAGCAGACCAATTTGGTTTGGGATGTACGGAAGGCGGGTTTAGGGTTAATCCGTAATTTACCCGGAGATAGTCAGCCGGTTAATTTGATTGAGGATTGTGCGGTTTCTCCGGAAGATTTACCTGCATATGTAGCAGATATTCAAAATTTATTGATTGCAGAGGGAGTTCACGCATCTTATTACGCGCATGCTGGAGCAGGAGAACTCCATATTGAGCCTTTTGTTAATTTAAAAACAGAATCGGGGGTAAAAACTTTTCGCTCGATCTTAGAAAAGACAACAGATTTAGTTTTAAAATACAATGGATCTTTAAGTGGTGAGCATGGTGATGGTCGTCTGAGAGGTGAGTTTATTGAGAAAGTTTTAGGAGGAAAAGTCTTTAAACTCATTGAGCAGGTTAAAGAAATATTTGATCCTAAAGGCGTATTTAATGCCAATAAGATTGTAAATACACCACCAATGGACACCCATCTCCGTTATGATAATAATAAAAATACAACACAGATAAAGACCTATTTCGATTTTTCGAAAGAGGAAAGTATCCTACGTCTGGCCGAGAAGTGTTCCGGATCAGGTGACTGCCGAAAAACAGAAATTACCGGTGGAACGATGTGCCCCTCTTTTATGGCTACACGCGATGAAAAGGATACGACACGCGCTCGTGCCAATATGTTGCGTCAATTTTTGACAAATTCAACAAAAGAGAACCGGTTTGACCATGAAGAATTAAAAGAAGTGATGGACTTATGTTTATCATGTAAAGGTTGCAAAACTGAATGCCCTTCTAGTGTTGATGTAGCTAAGATGAAAGCCGAGTTTTTACAACATTATTACGATGAGCATGGTGTGCCCTTCCGGTCGCGAGTGATTGCAAATTTCACAGAATCTCAAAAATTAGGATCACTGGTAGCGCCCTTATACAACTTTGTTGTCAAAAATGACTTTTTAGCGGGCCTTGTAAAAAGAACCATTGGTTTTGCCCCTAAGAGATCACTGCCGTTGGTAGCTGGTACTACATTGTCACAATGGGTGAGAAAGCAGAAATACAAGACAGATGCAAAGCGGCGTGTATACTTATTCGCAGATGAATTTACAGAATATAACGATGCCGAAATAGGTATTACAGCATATAAATTACTAACTGCTTTAGGCTATGAAGTGATTATTCCAAAACATATTGAGAGTGGCCGAACTTATCTTTCAAAAGGTCTGGTTAAAGAAGCGAAGAAGATCGCTAATAAAAATATTACTTTTTTGAAAGATCTAATAACAGAGGAGACCCCCTTATTAGGAATAGAACCATCGGGTATCATTACCTTTAGAGATGAATATCTTTCTTTGGTAGATTCGGATCTCTATGAAGATGCAAGTAGAGTAGCTAAAAATGCATTGATGTTTGATGAGTTTTTACTGAAAGAGATTGAAGCTGGCCGTATTCAAAAAGAGCAGTTCAGTACGCGTGAGAAAACAATTAAGTTGCATGGACATTGCTATCAAAAAGCATTTCATTTAGTAGAAACAACAGAGAAAGTCTTGTCATTTCCTCAAAACTACCAAGTAGAGGTGATTCCATCAGGCTGTTGTGGTATGGCGGGATCATTTGGTTATGAAAAAGAACACTACGACATCTCGATGAAAGTAGCAGAATTGGTTTTGTTGCCTACTGTCCGAAATACGGATTCTTCTACATGGATTGCTGCGGCAGGTACATCTTGCCGGCACCAGATTAAAGATGGAGCGGCAAGACATTCTTACCACCCTGTAGAAATCTTATATGATGCTTTAATTAAGTAAAACAATCAATCTATTTTATTTGTTTATCAGTAAAAATCGTTAGTTTTAGTAAACGATTTTACTGATAAACATAATTACTGAAAAAGATGAGAAAAATAAATCAAATTGCTGTTCTATCTGCGTTAGCTTTTGCGACAGCATGTGGCAACACTACCCAAAACCAACAAGGTGGCGATAAATCAAAAAAAAGTAACATTCCTATTGAGGAATTGACCATTGATGGACCTGTCACTAATAATAAACATCTTTTCTTACGTATTGTTGATGATGTAAAAACGGATTCTAGTTACATCTATACGGCTAAAAGTACCTTCAAAGGAGATACTGTTGGATTGAAAGTAGAAGTCGTAAATCTTATCCCTGCCGGAATTATTGATGATGTCGCTAATGAAGATGTTGGTTTTACAAAAGGTAAAATTAAAATTTCTTCTTTAGGTGCAGAGAGTGATGCTTTTATAAAAGCATTGGGTAAAATATATGAAGTACCAGCTTCTGGCCCTTTCGCAAGTGCAACATTGATACCGACAGTTTTCTCTTCAAATAAAGTAAATGCTGATCTTGATAAAACAGCAACTTATAGCTTTAAATTATTTTTAGAGCAAAAGTCAGGGGAACCGGCTGAAATGTTTTTCAACATTGATACGTATAAAAAATCTTTAGAATTTAAAGAGAAAGATCCTAAATTCCGCGCTCCGTTTATTTCCGCACTGGAAGGTAAATAAGCTTTAAAATCATATTATAAAAAAAAGGCTTTCTATTATTAGAAAGCCTTTTTTATGTTAGAAATCAAATTTTATTCTAGCCCTTATGCCCGATTTAGGAGCACCTGGGTGATCAAGATAATTTAATCTCCGGACATAATCTACGCGAAGTATTTTGAAAATATTGGACAATCCAACACTAGCCTCCATGTATGGATCCGATCCAAAGGTGTACGAAGATTGTATATTGTCAGCATTTTTCTGAAAGTCAAATACTTTGTCAGAATGATCTGGGTTGTTCTCATCTCGAAGCCCACCGTATACAGCTTTAAAACTAAATACTTCACGAAGTTTTAGCTTTTTAATACCAGGAATTTTGTTTAACAAGAAACCATTCATGTAGTATTGGATGTTAGCGGATGCATGGTGGTCACTGACAAATTCCAAGAAGTTCATCAAATTGTAAGAATTAAGCTGATATGCATAAGTCTGATTCGCACGGTGTATCGTTAAGAAAGGAAATGGAATTCCTTTACCAGCAATATAAGTACCTGCGACATCAATATCTGCATAGCCGAACTGGCTCAGGTAAAATCTTTTGAATGCTCCTACGTTAAAGTTGTGATAACTATATTCGCCTTTGAATACATCTTTAAGTCCAGCCGTGTAGTTAAAGTTAAAAATAGGGTATTCATTAAATATAGGAGTACGATAAAGCTTTCCTTGATAAAACTGTTCATTCGGAGCGTAGCGAATATTTACTGATAACTCCGTTGAATTGATTTCGTTGAACACTTTAGTTTGACCATTATCATCTATGATCTGATACCTTAAAGATCCTGCTGGCGATTGTTTTGTTGCATTAAATCCCAATCCAATACTTAAGCGATTTTCAAATTCTTTTCTATAATCAACGCGATAAACATCATTATAGATGTAATTTTCATTATCACCTCTTTTGAAGGATAGCAAAAAGTTATCTTCTTGTATAAATTCTAAAGCTTGACCAGGAATCTTGGTGTCACGTTGGAACGATGCCCGGATGTAGTGTTGTGGAAATGAATAAACAGACTTATTGTTGAAAGCATAAGTTCCGCTTAAAAAGTATTTCCATTTTTCATCTTTAAATCCATATGCTGCATACGATTCAGCATAAAACCTTTTACTGAATGATTCTGTAGTTCTACCACCAACACGTAGTCTAAATCCTTCGACAGGGTTAAAGCTATAAAAAGTATTTACCGGACCAATTTCAACAGGACCAGCCTGTTTATATCCCGATAATACCAAAGCTGCAATATCCATAAAGGTTTTAAAAGAAGGAATCTGTTGCAGGGTGTCGATATTATGATAAATATTCAGCTCATTTTTCGTTAAAGGAATTTGACGTTGCGTATCAAAAAGTTTTCGAGTACCCTTTCCATCTGCTATATTGTAAGCAATTACCGTTTCAGGACCACTATAAATACTATCCGGTTGAACAACGCCAGTTTTATAATTTTTATAGTTGACAGTTCTATTACCACGAATACCTGTTCCTTTATCTGTTAAAGAAAAATCAATACCAAGTGTACTTTGACTTAAATAGAATCTTTTACTCTCATCCTGATCAAATTTTAGTTCAATATTCATGTCCCTTACAAAGTTCAAATTGATATCATCAGCGACAGTCATATTAGCACCTTGTACAGCATAGTTACCATCCAGTGTAATATATAACTGGCCTTTGAAAAGCATGTCCGCTTTATTGCGTGGAAAAAAACTAAGTTCAACTAACCACGGTTGCTGTGTTTTTATCGTATCTGTGATAAAAAACTTGTAAAATGTGGGAGCCGAGTTGGCGATTGGACTTAAAAATTGATTCGTTACCAGCGTGATATTGTTATCGTAAATATCTACTGTCTCATAAAGTTTATTGAAATATGCACTTAAACCATCATTATCAATAAATTTGGGATCAAATTGCGCACGTTGCTCTCCTATGATATATTGTTTTGTTTTTTTAGGGTCCTTACGAAAATATACTTTTGAAAGTTTCTCTTCCATAAAAGCAGGCAATAGATATTTATTTGCAGTTTTAGCCGAATCATCTACTTCAAAAAGAAATTGGTAATTTTTGAATATTTTCTTGTTTACAAATTTCTCTGACAAATTACTCAGTCCTAAAGAGATCTTTTCATATTGGTCATACTGCGCGAATTGTTGCCCTGTTAATCTATTTTTACTTTTATTTTCGATTACTTTACGGATCAATGCGACAGCAGGATTATCTTTGTTTGTATACTTTCTCTTTTTTGCTCTGACTACAACCTCGTCAAGGGTATTGTCCTGAGATTCCATCAATACCTCGATCTGTTGCGTCTCGTCATTCGTAACAAATACATCTTTATAATCATACCCAACACTTGATACACGGATTTTCACATAATTCTTTGGAAATTTTAAGGTGAACCGTCCAGACTCTTCAGTCGAAGTAGCATTGCCGGGGGCTGCAGGTGCTCCAACAACAGCAACTGTCGCGTAGCCAATCGGTTGTTTCGTCTTGCTGTCCTTAACGATACCCTGTACTGTTTTTAATTGGCCTAATGCTGCAGTAATACTTACTAACATGACTGATGCCAGTAAAAATAGTGTTTTTGCAATTGTACTGCTACTACGTTGGTATTCCATAATTTTACATTAATTATATCACAAATTACCGATACGTGTTATAACACCATCTTAATTTCTGACTTTTTAACTTAAAAGTTCTAATAAGTTGTATGCAAAAGAAATAAAAAATTAAGAATTAATAAAACATTTACAATTTTTTAACTTCACTATTTTTATTAATCGACTATTAACTTGTTGAATAGCAGTACATTTGTTTTAATGTCAGAATAAACTGACTATAATTTTACTTCTTTATGATGAAATTCGACCTAAATACAACCAATCTCGTTGACTATTGTAACAAAAAGGTCAGCGAAGTTGTTTTGATTTTTTAAAAATTTGGTTCCGACGCAAAATGAATGCGCTCTTTTGTAGTAGGGTGGTTAAACTCAATATAAGCAGCATGCAAGTGTAATCGATCGGATTTTTGACCATAAAGATCGTCTCCAACAATAGGACAGTTCATTCCTTTAGGATGAGCAGAATGAAGGCGAAGTTGATGTGTTCTTCCTGTCAATGGAAAGTATCGCACTTTGGTTTTACCGTTTATAATTTCGATTTTTTCCCATTTAGTAACTGCTTTCTTTCCATGTTCATAACAGACTAACTGTCGAGGTCTATCGTCAAGATCAACCCGTAGAGGTAGTGATATAATTCCAGAATCGGTATCGATAATGCCATCAAGTAAAGCAATATATTCCTTGACGATGGTATGGTTGATAAATTGACTCTGAATAAATTTGTGAGCTTCTTTAGTTTTGGCTATCACAAGAATTCCGGATGTAGACATATCTAACCGATGAACAATTAAAGGCCCTGCATCGGGATATTTTTTAAGCATGCGTGTATAGACCGAATCTTTAACATGTATGCCAGGTACGGATAGGAATTCTTCAGGCTTATCTATAATGACCAGGGTTTCATCTTCGTAAATAATCGGGAGTTCAATGCTTTCATCAGGGCTTTCGAGCATCGGATTTTTATCAACCTGTAATCCCTCAAGCATAAAGCCGAGAATAGGTTCACATTTATTACGACATGCAGGGTAGTAGCTTTGGTGTCTTCGTACTTCAGCCGAAGGCGATTGTCCCCACCAAAATTCGGCAAGTGCAATTGGCTTGTAATCATTTAAATAAGCATATTGCAATAGTTTTGGTGCGGCACATTCACCAGATCCAGCAGGTGGTTGCAAATTGTATGCTTTAAAAATGTCAATGACATTTTTAGTTTCCCCTTTCGCATTTTTAAAATTGTATTGTGCAAATAATTGATTTTGCAACTGTGCAGAACGTTTTTTACGCTCTTCCTTTAAATCTGCTATTATATTGAGGTGATCATTTAGTGGTTTTTCAGCGATGGAAATATCATGGTGATATTGTTTTTGGAAAACACTCAGTTCAAATTTATCTCTTAAACTCTGTTTGATCAGATCTTCTTCAAGCAGTTGATATGATGCAGCTGATAGGGTTAATTTTGATTTGTCTCGAAGTTGTTTACGTTCTTTCTTTTGAATTTTCAGATTTTCTTTAAAGTTGGCCAATTGCTGATCCAGCCTCACTTTAGTATCATCGAGCTTTTCTTTCAGTTGCGTACCTTTTTCACTCTGCTCTAATGCTGTAATTTGCTTATTAAGGTTATTGAGGTGTTCCTCTTCTAACAGAAAAAAAGAATTTTCCGTTAACATATCAAAAACCGGAGGTACAAAATAGCGATGATCATTTTTGCCAGCCAGTTTACCGGAGAAACCAGCTAAAAATCCGATATGACCATCTTGATCTTGGACAATTAATACACCGAACATTTTACCAATGGCCTGTCCATCCATTTTTTCGTTTAGACCAAAATTATGAACCCATTCCGTTTGAGTAAGAATATATTCTTGAACAGATGCGCAGGCTTGTTTTGCCAGTTCATGTGGTTCATAACAGAAGGGGAAAGTAAAATGTGTAGGTAAAAGTATTTCCTTGATTTCCTCATTAAATTCGTGAAAGTATAGATCACCGTTCAAACAATTCCCCTTCATCATTGTTGTTTTCATTATGCGTACAAAAGTACAAAAATGATGTTATTTTTATGACAATATTATTTCTTAATTAATGGGCTTTACGGCCTCATTTTATTAATATTGTATATCAAGTAACAGTGATTTTAATAATTTAAATAAATTGTAAAATAATTCATTATGAAAGCAAAAATTGGTATTAAAGAAGCAGACTTGGCAAAGGTAGCCGCTATTTTGAATAATGTGTTAGCGGATGAAAGTATTGTGTATCAAAAAACAAGAAATGCACATTGGAATGTTGAAGGTCCAGATTTTCATGCCGCGCATTTATTTTTGGAATCGCAGTATAATGAATTGGCAGAAATTATTGATGAAGTCGCAGAACGCATCCGTCAAATCGGACATTATGCAGTAGGTTCATACGCCAAATATCTAGAATTGACCCACCTTACAGAGACGAAGTACGAACATACAGATAGTAAAGGGTTTTTCAAAGAATTACTGTCAGATCATGAATCTGTTATTATGAATATTAGAGGAAATTTGGATGCGGTCGAAAAAGCTGGAGATCAGGCGACTGAAGATTTTCTTGTTGGTTTACTAGCGCAGCATGAAAAGATGGCTTGGATGTTACGTGCTCATGTAGCATAACTTTTATAACAATACTTTCAATAAAAAAGCAGTACCCTCGGTACTGCTTTTTTATTGAAAGTACTAAAAACTGCATGATAATTGTAAAGGGCATTACATTACTGCAAATTTATTTTTCCATTAGTATGCGCTATTATTTTGTTTTAATTATCTTTTCGCTTCTGTTTTTCTCATGTGCCGAATCCCTTATGGTACAATCGACTGGAGTTTTACAAAATGCATCGCGGACACATCACTTAAAAAATGGTGAACGTGAGCTGATTTACATTCCCATGCGGCATTTAGGTAAACGTAATTATTACGATTATATTCAGCGAATGGTTGACTCATTACAAAATCAAGGGTTTGTTGTATTTTATGAAAGTATTGCCTACCAAGTGGATAGTGCCCAACAAAGAGATGTATATGATCGAAAGTTTCGAAAATTAGTAGGACACGTAATAGGTAGTACCAAAGTCTATGAAAAAACTTCCGATACAACAAAAGTATTAATGGCTCCACTTTATAAAAATCTCGGAAGTAGAATCATCCAACAGCCCCAATATTCGTTTTTTAAAGTTGATTATAATACAGCAGTTATTGCAGATATTCCCAAAAATGAACTTTTGGACGAATTTGAATACAGCTATGGTGATATTATTCTTGATTCATGTGACTGGAAAACTCCTTTAAATGAGCCTTATACTTGTAAACCTATAAAAGCAAAGTTTAGAAATATTTTCGACCGGGAATTTATAATGAAAAAAAGAGAACAAAATTTAGCAGCTTTGGTGGCGGATGCTTCACAAAAGAAAATTCTAATTATGTTTGGGGCCGCGCATTACAAAGGCTTTCTCAAATATTTGAAAGAGCGTAACCCGGATTGGATAAATGTAAAATAAGAAAATATGGAGAAATTGTTTATTGTTATTTTGGTACCCGCTGTTATATATCTCGTGTATTACCTTTTAAATAAAACGGAGAAAAATAGCAAAGCCATCAGGCGTGTTCTGAGTAAAGAGGGAAAAGATATTCTTTTGAAAGAAGTACAGTACTATCGAAATTTGAACGAAGCGGATAAAATTGAATTTGAAAAGCGCTGCTTACATTTTTTAGATCATGTATCTGTAGAAGGAATTGGTGTTGAGGTTTCTTTAAAAGATTATATGTTAGTAGCGGCAAGTGCTATAATACCTGTTTTCGCTTTTAAAAATTGGAAATATACAAATTTAACAACTGTACTGCTTTATCCCAATACTTTTAATCAAGATTACCAGTTCGAAGGCAGTCAGGGGCGCAATATTTTAGGAATGGTAGGCGAGGGGTCCATGAACGGTCAGATGATTTTATCAAAAGAGGCTCTTGAAGCTGGTTTCTCAAATACAAAGGACGGCCAAAACACGGCCATTCATGAGTTTGTCCACCTGTTGGATAAAACGGATGGTGAAGTCGATGGATTGCCGCAGTTTTTGATAGATCATACGTATAGTCTAGCCTGGTTAGAAATGATTCGTAAAGAAATTTTAAAAATTCAAGAAGGTAAATCTGATATCAATCCGTATGGCATTACAAATCGGGCGGAGTTTTTTGCCGTTGCTTCCGAATACTTTTTTGAGAACCCAGAACGGCTTAAAAATCATCATCCTGAGCTTTACAAAGCATTAAGTATGGCATTTCAGCAAGACCTGAGTCCTGCTTAATCATGTTACCTGATTGTTGTTAAGGGACTACTATTCAATATGTATGGTTATCTCTTAAGTAATGAATAGACTTGAAACAAAAAAGCTCTTCCATATGATGAAGAGCTTTTTTATTGTCTTATTAAGCGATCTTTATTAAAACCTATATCGCTTCTAAAAGTTGTTTTTCATGTAGTTCAAAATATTGTCCTTTTAAGTTCATAAGTTCATCATGAGAACCTTCTTCCGCAATTCTTCCCTGATCCAACACAATGATTTTATCGGCATTTTTGATTGTCGATACACGATGCGCTATAAACACACATGTCTTTCCTTTCATAATACGGCTTAGGGAAGTCAATATCTGTTCTTCCGTTTTGGTATCTACGGCAGACAGACAGTCATCAAAAATCAAGATCTTAGGTTCTTTAATTAAAGCCCGCGCGATGGAGACACGTTGCTTTTGTCCTCCAGAAAGCGTGATTCCACGTTCCCCAACCGAAGTTTCAAAACCTTGATCAAATCCCATTATATTTTCATAGACTGCGGCATCTTTCGCTGCCTGCTCGACTTGCTCCTGTGTAAAGTGGTCTAGACCAAATGCGATATTGTTACTGATCGTATCTGAAAATAGAAAAACCTCCTGAGGCACAAAGCCTGTTTGTTGCCTTAGATCCTGAAAATCTAGCTTTGTGATAGCAGTGTCGTCATATTTGATGGCCCCCTTGTCGATATCAAACATACGAAGCAGTAAATTCGCTAAAGTCGATTTACCCGATCCCGTTTTACCAATGATCGCCAGTGTTTTCCCTGCAGGAATATGAAACGATAAATCCTTGATCGCTTGAATCCCCGTTTCAGGATAGGTGAATGAAATGTTTTCAACCTTCAGATCTCCTGTAAGTACTTTTTTAATTTCGCCGTTAATAATAGGAGACTCGGTATTTAAAAATTCGTTGATCCGTTTTTGCGATGCTGAGGCGCGCTGTACCAGTGAAGTTACCCAAGCTAAAGACATAGCAGGGAAAGTCAATTGGTTGACATAAATGATAAACTCAGCAATATTTCCCGCAGTGATAGTACCTTTTGCAACTTCCAAACCACCCACATAAATGGTTATTATGGTGCTTAAACCAATTAATAATAGAATTAGCGGAAAGAAGACTGCCTGTACTTTGACAAGTGATAAAGCCGTATTCCGATAGATGGTACTCTCTTCTTCAAAAGAATCCATTTTATATTTTTCTCTGTTGTATGTTTTAATGACTCTGATACCTGCAAAGTTTTCTTGAACAAAAGACGCTAAACGTGCCAGTTGCTTTTGAATTTTCTCACTTCTTTTATTAATGATCTTATTTACAAACAAAATAACAGCAGAAAGAATAGGGATAGGGATAAGTGCATATGTCGCTAGACGGGCATTAACATCATACATAGCATAAATCACCATGATCGATAAGACAACGGTATTGATGGCATACATAATAGCAGGGCCGAGATAATTTCTGACCTGGTTGACATCTTCCGTAGCCCTACTCATAAGATCTCCCGTGTTATTTCTTCTAAAAAAAGCAAAATCTAGTTTTTGATAATGTCTGTAGATTTCATTTTTTAAATCATACTCAATATGGCGAGATGTCAGAATGATTGTCTGGCGCATCATAAACAAGAAAATACCACGAAGCAGAGACAGTAATAAAACTACCCCACCGAAAAATAGCAAACTAGATCCAAAAACTTTATAGATCAATTCTTGTCTTTCAAATCCGTGGTAGAGTTTATATAAATAGATATTCTCTTGTACCAGATCAAAAGCTTCTCGAATTACTTTTGCAGGAAGGATACCGAAATAATTGGAAATTATAACAAAAATTACCCCAGGAACAAGCTTCCAGCGATATTTGTAAAAATATTTATTTAAATAAGCTAACTCTTTCAT
Organism: Sphingobacterium sp. MYb388; assembly: GCF_037479535.1. NCBI lineage: Bacteria > Pseudomonadati > Bacteroidota > Sphingobacteriia > Sphingobacteriales > Sphingobacteriaceae > Sphingobacterium > Sphingobacterium sp. MYb388. The sequence goes on from NZ_JBBGYV010000002.1 coordinate 1,101,529, forward strand.
ATGATAATACAAATGTAAAACTTATTCGGCATTTAATTTTCTATTTTACGAACTTATACTGTCACAAACAGTTCATAAGTTTTGTATTTATTTTGAAAGAAAAATTTAGTGTGAAATATATTTTCTACTTTTGTTCCCAAATTACCATAAATAAAACTTGAAGCAGAATTTTATGTCAGCATCTCAAACTCCAATTTTCGAATTATTGGGACAATTTGGTCACCAGAATTTGTTTTTTTGTAATGATGAAGTAGTTGGTTTGAAAGCAATAGTTGCGATTCATGACACTACATTAGGTCCAGCAATAGGCGGTGTCCGCATGTTGCCATATTCCAGTACAGAAGAAGCTATCGAAGATGCTCTTCGCCTTTCTAGAGCAATAACTTACAAATCAGCAATCACGGGCCTTAATCTAGGTGGTGGTAGTGCCGTGATCATCGGTAATCATCGTATAGATAAATCTGAGGTTTTGCTGAGACGCTTAGGGCAATTTATTGAGGGCCTAAATGGTAATTTCATCGCTTCGATCGATGTAGGTATCGGTCAACGCGATTTGGAACATATTTTTACAGAAACTTCACATGTGGCAGGCTTGCCTAAAGCGATCAATGGCGGGGGTGATACTTCAGTCTTTGCGGCACAAGGCGTACTCTATGGTATTAAAGCTTCCTTAAAAGAACTATACGGTTCAGACAGTTTAGCGGGACGTAAAGTTATCGTGCATGGTATAGGAAGTGTTGGTGAGCGTTTGATCGAAATGTTACGTGATGAAAATTCGCGCGTATATGTAAGTGATATTACGGAAGACCGGATGTTGAAAACAGCAGCAAAATACAAAGTTGAAACCATTGCTTTCGATAAAGTTTTTGATTTTGACTGTGATGTTTATGCACCTTGTGCATTAGGGGGGACTGTTAATCCAGAAACTGCCGCAAAAATGCAATGTAAAATTATTGCTGGTGCAGCAAATAACCAATTGAAGGATGAATTGGTTACGAGCAACATCCTGCATGAAAGAGGTATTTTATATGCACCGGACTATTTAATTAATGCTGGAGCATTGGTTAGTTGTTATTCCGAAATACAGGGCTATGGCGCTGATCATACCGAGTTTGTCATTAAAAATATATACAACGCAACACGCGAAGTATTACAAAAATCAAAACAAGAAAATATTTCTTCGTTCCAAGCTGCTAATCAAATCGCAGAAAAACGTATCTTTGACATTCGAAAACTCAAAAGATAGAGAAAACAAACAAACAAAACAATCGTTCTTACATACAAATCGTTCTTTAAAATACTATGTTAAATAGAAGACACCTAAGGGTCAAAGTAGTGCAGACGCTTTATGCGTACAGTTTATCTGAAGATAAAGATATCAAAGCCTTTGAAAAGGCATTATTGCAAAATGTGGATGAAGTGTACGAAATGTACATTTGGACTTTAAATCTCCTGGATGAAGTGGCCGATTATGCATTGATAGATGCAGAAGGTCGTGCAAATAAGTTTTTGCCAACAGAAAAAGATTTATCGCACAACACCAAACTAAGTAGCAATACTTTTATCGAGTCTTTAAGACAAAATCCGCAGTACGCAGAAGGAGTAAAGAAATACGGTGTTTCTTGGAACTTTGATCCTGAAATCGTTCGTACAGTATTCGCTCAATTGAAGCATTCTGAAGATTATGCATATTATATGCAGTCATCAGATCGTTCGATTGCAGTGGAAAAAGATATTATTAAGTTTATCTTCAAAAAAATTATTTTAAAGTCCCCTGTAATTGAACAGGTTTTTGAAGAGAAGTTTATCAACTGGACGGTCGATAAGGAAGTTTTACAAGCATTAATTGCCAAAACATTTAAAAACTTCAGTTCAGAAGAACCGAGACAAAATAAACTGGCAGAGCTTACGCAGAACTGGTACGATGATAAAGATTTCATCTTAAATCTGATTGCAAAAACAATCCGATATACAAATGAATATCAAAAAATGATTACCGAGAAAACAAAAAATTGGGAATCAGATCGTATTGCATTAATCGATACTTTATTAATGCGCATGGCTATTTGCGAATTGGTGAATTTCCCTTCTATTCCGGTAAAGGTTACAATTAATGAGTATATTGAAATCTCAAAAGTATTCAGTACACTGAAGAGTAATACCTTTATTAATGGTATTTTAGATAAAATTTTAAGTGATTTAAATCAAGATGGCCGTATTCAAAAACAAGGTCGTGGATTGAATAATTAAAAATATTGATATGAAAAAAATGAACTATTCACTGCTTTTAGCATTCGGTATCTGGACTTTAAGTTCATGTGGTACCAGTAACAAGAGCGAAAATACAAGTTCAGATTCCGTAAATGCAACAGCAGATACATCTGTAAATACAGAAGCTGCAGCTGGTGCAATCGGTACTATCGAATTTGCAGAGCCTGCATTTGACTTTGGACAGATCAAAGAGGGAGCTGAGGTTACACATACTTTTACGCTGAAAAATACAGGAAATGCACCTTTAATTATTTCAGAAGTTAGAGCTTCTTGTGGATGTACACAACCTGAGTTTTCAAAAAGTCCAGTTCTTCCAGGTAAGACCTCAGATATAAAGGTCACTTTCAAAAGTGAGGGTCAGGTGGGTAAACAGCAGAAAATTATTACCATACACTCTAATGCTTCAAATGGGTTGACGACAGTTCAGCTGAAAGGTGAAGTATTGGCAGCTAAATAATAAAATATAACAAAGATACATATGAACACAGTTTTTTTACAGGCAGCGGGCTCAGGAAGTAGTTTAATGAGCTTCTTACCGATGATTCTTATCGTGGTTGTTTTTTATTTCTTTATGATTAGACCTCAGATGAAGAAACAAAAAGATCATAAGAAATACATTGAAGAATTAGGTGTTAATTCTCAAATTGTAACAAATGCGGGTATTCATGGTCGTATTGTTGAAGTTTCAGAAACAACGTTTTTAGTTGATGTGGGTTCTGGTGTTAAAATTCGTTTTGACAAATCAGCAGTAGCTTTAGATGCTTCTAAAGCATTGAATGCAAAAGCATAACACAACAGAAATTCCAGAAGGCCGATCTTACTAAAATAAGATCGGCCTTCTTATTTAATCACATTCAAATTGCCCTATATTTCATCAGGATATGAAATACAAAATGTTTAAGTTTGTAGTATGGCAAATATTATTCGTATCAGTAAATCACAAAAAAGGAAATTAATCACATTCACGCGGTGTGTTCTTATTTCTTTATTTGCCTGGCTGTTATTTTCCATCTCAAATGAATATGTTATTACTGTTAAGGCAGGAATTGAATATGTAAATTTGCCAGAAAAGCGTGCTTTTCATCCGCAACAATCGGATACTGTTAATATTAAGTTAAAGATGACCGGCTGGCAGGTGTTGTTTTCAAAAGTAAAATCGCAAATTCCGACGGTGCATGTTGATATCAGCGGTTTAAAAAATAAAAATTGGATCGTTTTCTCCAATCAGATCGGTTTCATTAATCGTCAGTTCCCACATGAACAGCTAGTGGTTTCCGTAAGTCCTGATACCCTTTATTTTGATTTTTCAAAACAGACACAACGTAAAGTGCCTGTAAAAGCAATGGCAGATATTCAATTTAGAAAGCAATATGGTTTTATAGGGGAGACGCTCGTGAATCCCAAATATGTGACAATTTCTGGTCCTTATGAGGATGTGGCGAACATTGAATATTGGGAAACAGATACAATCAGAGGAAAAGATGTATCAACAGATTTAAGAACAGTAGCCTATCTTAATAAGAATCAAAGGGCGAACATCAATGTGTATCCAACTTCAGTTGAAGTACTGATGCCAGTAGGCGAATTGACGGAGAAAATTATAGAACTACCCTTAAAGGTTGAAAATAACACACATTTTAAGTCGGTAAGAACGATGCCTAGTAAGGTTGCAATTACGGTTCTAATGTCTGTAAAAGATTATAATAATTATACTGCCCGGGATTTTGAAGCAGTTGTTGATATCAACGATTGGGAAGAAGCAAAAGTCAAATATTTACCAGTTATTTTGACTAAAGTTCCTGATTTTTGTTCTGTTCTGAGAATAGAACCTCAGAATGTTGATTTTTTTGTACGGAAGTAATATGGGAATAAAAGTAGGAATAGCTGGCGGTATCGGTTCAGGAAAAACAATCATATGCCATGTTTTTAAGGTTTTAGGTATTCCCGTTTACAATGCGGATCTAGAAGCAAAATTGATCATGAATAAGAGTGATCAAGTGCGATTGGCAGTGATGCAGGAATTCGGTGATGAAGCCTACAGTAATGGCGTGTTAAACCGAGCGTTTCTCGCAGCTCAGGTTTTTAACGATGCTGCTAAGCTTGCGCAATTAAATCGCATCGTTCATCCGGCAGTCATTCAGGCAGCGGAGGATTGGGCTGATGCACAGACAGCTCCATATTCGTTAAAAGAAGCATCTATTTTGTTTGAAAGCGGCTCTTATAAAAAAGTTGATTACAGTATTTTGGTTACAGCTCCGATAGAAATACGCATTGCTAGAGTAATGGAGCGCGATCAGGTTACTAGAGAGCAAGTCCTTGCGCGGATGAATAATCAGATGTCTGACGAAGAAAAGACGAAATTAGCGGATTTTGTCATTATCAATGACCGCATTACCCCAATAATTCCACAAGTGATGGCATTGCACCATCAATTTCAGAAATAAATTTTTATGTTAAATATATTATCAGACTTTCTGGTTCGAAGACCAGAAGGATATTATTGTCAATATGGTGACTTCTATATTGACGCAATGTTACCCGTTCCGGTAGATGTTGTCTCTCACGGTCATGGAGATCATGCAAGACCCGGTCACGGTATTATTTACTGCACAGCTGTTACAGGCGCTATTATGCATTATCGCTATGCGCAGCAGCCACTATTAAGCTACCGAAAAATAGATTTTAAAAGTAGTTTTCACATTGGCCAAGTTGAATTAACCTTTATTCCAGCAGGACATATTTTAGGATCTGCTCAAATTTTGATGGAGTACAAGGGGGTGAGGTATCTATATACTGGAGATTACAAATTGCAGGAAGATGAAACCTGCGAGCCTATAGAGATTGTACAAGCAGATGTACTGATTACAGAATGTACTTTTGCCGATCCAGATGTTATCCATCCTGATCCCATTGCGGAAATAAAAAAACTAAACGAGCAACCTTTTAATATTCTCTTAGGAACATATGCACTTGGGAAGGCACAGCGGTTGACCGATCTGATTAATAAACATTGCCCTGATCGAAGAGTACTGGTTCATCATGGGATACTGCCACTTCACCGTATTTATGATGATCTGGGACCTAAAAAGCTGGTGTACGAGCAGTATAATCGACGGGAGATGAAAGTGGGCGAACCTAATAAGGTTTATATGGTGCCACCTATGACATTCAATAGTTATATTCGTGCCACCAACGTTGTCCGTGCTTTTGCATCCGGATGGAAGAGGTTGCAGCAACATAATGATCTTTCGCTCTTCATATCCGATCATGTGGACTGGAATGACATTTTGTATTTTATTAAAGAGGTAAAACCACAGGAGGTCTGGACACTGCATGGAGATGGCCGAATATTAAAACAGCATTTTGAAGGTAATCTCGATGTTCGTGATATTTATTAATATCTTATTATCAGCTATTTAATAGCATTTATATAAAAATTTTATTTATATAAATGCTAAAATTTTGCTAAGAATTTCTTTTTGATTTTTGTAGAAAAATGCAGACAACAACTCCAGATAATACGAGAATTAAACTAAAAGGAAATATATAATTCATCCCAAATTGCTTTGCCACCAATCCTACAAGTGGACCGGAGATGCCTAGTGAAATATCAATAAACAAGCCATATGCGCCCAAGGCCGCACCTTTGTTTGCGCTCGAAGCACTTTTTACAGCTTCTACTCCTAACGCTGGAAAAACCATTGAAAATCCCAATCCTGTAATAGCCGCACCGATGATGGTTACAAAAGGTGTAGGGGCAAAGGAGATTAATAATAAACCAACACTTTCGATCAACATGGAGTAGAGGGCTATTTTGACGCCTCCAATTTTATTAATGCTTCCCGTGAGGACAAATCGACCTAAAACAAACATTGTACTGAAGCAGGTGATACAAATTGCAGCATTCTCCCAACCTTTATAATTATAGTACAGGGTAATGAAGGTTGATATCGTTCCAAAACCTATACCCGCCAATGCGAGTCCTGTCCCAAAAGGAGCAACAGATTTGAGAACCGAAAAAAACGAATTCCGAACCTCTTTCGATATAGCATACAGTGCTTTTTTATTAATGGTTGTAATAAGGCCAATAAGCCCGACCAAGGTAGTTAAAAGTGCGATAGACCAATTGCCCAGATGCAGCGACATTAAGACGCCTAGCGGAGCTCCTATGGCCATTGAGCTGTAATTGAAGATTCCATTGTATGAAATTGCGGTACTGGTATGTTGTTCCCCAACACGTAAGATTGCCCAGTTGATCGGACTGGCACCGACCATTCCTTCTCCACAGCCAGTAAGTAATCGGGAGACAGCCAACAAACTTAAAGCAAGAAGCGGAGATGAGCTATTGGAGAATGCAGCCCATAAAAGTATCCCTGTAAGGATAAAGCAGATCATACTGATGATGATAGCAGGCTTAGGACCTTTTTTATCCACAATTGTCCCGGCATAAGCACGCATAAAAAAGGTCATAATATATTGTGAGCCAATTACTGCACCAGCGATAATGGTATTGAATCCCAAAGTTTGATGGATGAATATAGGAAGGACTGCTAACGAAAGACCAATGGTGAAGTAACCGTAGAAGGTTAGAATCGCATAGCTAGCAATCTGAAAGCGGTAGTCCTGCGCCGCTTTTTGTAAAGATTTGGATAACATGCTGCAAAGGAAGCAAACCTAAAGGGGATAAAAAAATAAAAGCCAATATTCTGCATCAGAATATTGGCTTTTATCGTTAATCAATTAAAGTTGATTACCACCCTTTGATCGCTCCGCCTTTGAAAACTTTTTTAGCGATGGCTTCTACTTCCGGTGATTGATAAGCTTCTATAAATTGTTTGATACGCTCATCATTTCTATTATCCTCTCGCGATACAATTAGATTCACATACGGTGATTCTTTGTCTTCAGCAAATAAACCTTCTTTTTCAGGGTCTAAACCAGCCTGAGCAGCAAAAGTATTGTTAATAATAGCAATGATAACCTCTTTGTCATCTAAAACCCGTGGTAATTGGGGAGCTTCAAGCTCCATAATATTTAATCTCTTCGGATTTTCTATGATATCTGTCTTTTTTGGCAGAAGGCCCACATCATCTTTTAATTTTATTAATCCTTCTTTTTGAAGTAACAACAGCGATCTGCCCCCATTCGTTGGGTCATTAGGAATGACAATTGTTGCTCCTGGCTGTAATTCATTGATTGACTTGATTTTTTTAGAATAAGCAACTATAGGAAAGACAAAGGTATTGGCGACTGCGGCTAATTTATATCCGCGCTGTCTCGATTGTTCTTGAAGATAAGGAAGGTGCTGAAATGAATTAACATCAATATCACCTTGGTTCAACGCTTCATTAGGGACTACATAATCGTTAAAAGTTACAAGCTCGACGTCAAGATTAAATTTTTCTTTTGCCACCTTTTTTGCCTCTTCAGCAATGTCTTGCTCTGGACCGGCGACAATTCCTACTTTAAGGACTTTTGAATCTGTTTTTTTTCCGTTACAAGCTGTTAAGCCAAATAGAGCCAATGCTACAACGCAAATTTTAGAATGTAATCTCATAGTTTTTTAAAATAGATGTTAACGATGATTAGCTTTTTTAGACAGGTAATCTCCTGTAAATTGAAGAATAAATACAATTAAAATTAGTAAAATTAATACAGCATTCATAATAAAAGTATCATAACCGATATAACCATATTGGTATCCAATCTGTCCAAGTCCACCTGCACCTACTGCTCCGCCCATAGCTGAATAACCGACTAAGGTAATCAATGTAATTGTCAGATTATTAACGAGTGATGGTAGAGACTCGGGGAGTAAAACTTTGTATATTATCTGTAATGTAGTGGCTCCCATGGCACGCGCAGCTTCAATTAGACCATGCGGAATTTCTAATAGACTGTTTTCAACTAACCTGGCAATGAAAGGTGCGGCAGCGAAACTTAAAGGTACCAAAGCTGCAGTAACACCAATAGAAGTGCCTACAAGCTGCCTGGTAAAAGGTATCATCCAAACGATCAGGATAATAAAAGGTATGGATCGAAATATATTGACCAGTATGGCAAGTAATTGATGAATATATTTATTTTCATGTAATTGGTTTCTTCGTGTTAAAAAAAGAAAAATACCAGTAGGGAGGCCAATCAGAAAACCAAAAAAGCCAGACAGAAAAGTCATGACGATAGTTTCGATAGTACCTTTTATCAATAAATCAATAACTGTATCAGACATATCCTATGATTTCTATTTGTGAGTAATTTGATTTTAAATAGTGGAGACTGTTGCTGATATTATCAGCATCACCAATAAGTTCCAGATTAAGTATGCCAAATTTGATTGAACCTACATAATCAATCTGCGCACTGATAATAGCCACATCAATTGCATATTGCTCATGCAGATGCTTGATAACAGAAGTTTGATTAGAATGTTCTGCAAGATAAATCTGGACGATGGGATTTCCACTCTCTTTCAGACGCTCTTGATAGATTGTCGGTAATTCGGCATGAAGTGACGATTGAATGAAGTGCTTTGTTAATGTCTGCTTAGGTGATGTGAAGATCTGTTCCACTGTGCCAGTTTCGATTAATTTTCCGCCATCAATGACAGCAACTTGATCACAAATGATCTTAATCACTTCCATCTCATGTGTAATCAGCAAGATGGTTAAATTTAATTTTTTATTGATTGCTTTTAGCAACTGCAAAATAGATTTAGTTGTAGCAGGGTCCAAAGCACTGGTTGCTTCATCACATAACAAAATCTCAGGATCACTTGCGAGGGCTCTAGCAATAGCAACACGCTGTTTTTGACCGCCAGATAAACTTGCAGGATAGTCATGTGCTTTGTCTTCCAGTCCTACCAAAGCCAGTAGCTCCATTACCTTTAGCTGAATATCATTTTTCGAAGTGCCGGTCAGTTCCAGCGGAAAAGCGATATTCTGATATACCGTACGGGAGGAAAGTAAATTGAAATGTTGAAAGATCATACCGATCTTGCGTCGATGCTGAATTAAATCCTGATTGGATAATTTCATCAGGTCGACACCGTGAATCAAAATTTGTCCCTCGTCGGGTTTTTCCAATAAATTGACGCATCGGATTAATGTGCTTTTTCCTGCACCTGAGCTACCTATAACACCAAATATTTGCCCTTTTGGAATAGCAAGTGTTACTTGATCCAATGCTTTCGTAAACTTATTTTTTACTGCAAATGTCTTGGAAATGTTAATTAATTCTATCATTTATGTATAGTAAAAACTAATCTTACAAAAAAACCTTTCAAACATGTCCTGAAAGGCTAATGGATATTCAGTAATGGCCATATTAAACAAAGGCATATTACTATATTTTAGCGCAAATGTATCAAAAGTAGCCCTAAATCACAATACTTATATTCACATTACAGGGTTTTGATGCATTCTTCAGTTAGAAATGGGTATTTAAAATTAAAGCCTGTATCAATTATTTTTTGGTTGCTCGCTGTTGTACTTGTCAGCAAAACTTCTTCGCCCATTTGTCCAAGAGCAAATTTTAAAAGAAAAGCAGGTACGTAAATCGGTAGGTAGATTGAACCTACTTTTTGTTTAGCGATACGATCGATTATTATTTTTTGTGCCAGTACTTCTGAGGATACAGCATTGTAAATTCCTACTATTTCATTGTTACGTATGGCTGTTAAATACAACTTGCACAAATCATCGATGTGGATCCAGCTCATTTTTTGTTTTCCCGAACCTAAGTAAGTTGCACTTTTAAACTTTAATGATTTGGTCAATTCTTTTAAAGCACCCTCATCTTTACTGAAAACTACGCCTAACCTGAAAATGACCACTCTTTTATGCAATAATTCAACAGGTTTTACGCTGTCTTCCCATAGCTTGCAGGTCCAGCTTAAAAAATCCGTACCCTGTTCTTCATTTTCAGTAAAAGCATGTCCGGGTTTTTTGTCTGCTCCATACCAGCCAACTGCCGATGTTGAAATGACAGCTTTAATTTTGTTAGGAAGTTGCTGTAGCGCTTCTGCGATTAAATTACCACTATTAACCCGGCTGGAGATCAGTTCTTGACGACGCTTCTTCGTCCATCGCTTGTCAGCAATGCCAGCTCCAGCAAGATTGATAATATAATCTGCCCGTTTTATCGCATCATTGTTTATACGTTTAGTATCTGGATCCCAGTGTAAATGTTCAATATGATTGCTGTCTTTATTTACGCTGGGGTTTCGACTGAATATAATGACATGAAACCCTTCGCTAACAAGCAATTTTGTTAAATGTCGACCAATAGTTCCTGTACCTCCTGCTAGAATGACTGTTTCCATAGTTCCAAGATCTTTAAGCTTATAAATAATGTGATCGTTTCTCATAGCCAATTTAATTTTTATTTATCATATTCCACCCTTATTCAAATTAAAAAATGGTTATTTTGCTGTATATAATAGAGTAGGATTTTAAAATATGAATTATTTTGATGAGCTTAAAACGCTCTTGAATATAGAACAAGACTTTGATCGTGAGCAATATGAAACCCTTTTGCTAAAGTCAAGCTTGAATGAAAGAAAGTTAAAAGGTGTGACCTGGTTTCCGATTCAGATTAAAGGTGAAGAGATGGGGCGTGGTGATTATCTGACCATTACATTATCCAAAACAAATAACCAGGAGGATGAACATCGTTTTCGTTTTGGTATGCCGGTCGCTCTTTTCTCGAATCATGATCCCCTGGTTGATCGGGCAGAAGGACTGATTTCTTTTGTGAATAGAGATACAATGAAAATTGCATTGCGGGTCGATGAACTGCCTGACTGGACGAGAAGAGGTAAACTTGGGGTGGATCTTTTATTTGATGAAAATTCATATAAAGAAATGCATGAAGCATTAAGGAAAGCCAAAGAACAGCGTTTAGATTTAAATGAAGGAAGACTGATCCGCGAGATAATAGGTGAGGAGGAGTTAAAGGGATATAAAAAAGAAATTAATTACGATAACGGTACTTTAAATCAGAGTCAAAATGAAGCCATAGTTCATATTCTAAGTGAGAATCCGATTTCCATTATACATGGCCCTCCCGGTACAGGAAAAACGACAACTTTGGTCAAAGCAGTACAAGCCCTACTGAAAAAGGAAAATAAGCAAATTTTAATTGTGGCACCGAGTAATACGGCAGTTGATGTTTTGACCGAACGATTAGATGCCGCAGGAGTGTTAGTGACACGTATTGGAAATCCCGTCAAAATTTCAGAACATTTACAAGAATTAGCACTTGATGCCCAAGTGGATCAGCATCCGGCAAACAAGGAAGTCAAGTTACTCAAGAAAAAAGCACGGGCTTACACCGAAATGGCTCAGAAGTATAAACGAAGTTTTGGAAGATCTGAACGGGAACAGCGTAAAGCACTTTTTGATGAAGCTAGAAAAATAGGAAAAGAAATTGGCGATATACAAGATTTTATGGTCGCAGATATTCTGGATAAAGCACAGGTTGTTACTGCTACTTTAGTCGGATCCAATCAGTACGCAGTCAGAAATAGAGTATATCAGGTTGTTATTATCGATGAGGCAGCACAGGCTTTAGAACCCGCTTGTTGGATTCCGATTCTAAAAGCAAATAAGGTGGTGCTTGCAGGTGATCATTGTCAGCTTCCTCCCACGGTGAAGTCAAATGCCCAGATGAATATCGGTCTTTATCATACGTTGTTTGAAAAATTAGTAAAACGTTATCCTGAACATGTTTCTTTATTAAACGTTCAGTATCGGATGAATGAAAAGATTATGCAATACCCTTCTACGGCACTATATGATGATCATCTCATTGCAGGAGATCATGTACAGCATTGGACGCTCAAAGAAGATTCGGAACCTGTTGTTTTTATTGACACTGCAGGGGCGGGTTTTGAGGAAGAACAGGATGGTACAGCAACATTTAATGTAGGGGAGGCTCGTTTTGTTATCAATCATTTGAAACAATCATTGGTATCTTTTGAACAGGTTTATGATGAAAGTGATTTTCCGGCGATTGCAGTTATTACTCCTTACCGGAGACAAGCGACAGTGCTCAATGAATTATTAGTAAATGATGAGCAGATTGTTCCCTTTCGTCATCATATCCAAATTAACACTATCGATAGTTTTCAGGGGCAGGAAAAAGATATCATATATATCAGTTTAACAAGGAGCAATGATCAGCAGGCAATCGGTTTCCTTTCCGATGTGCGTAGGATGAATGTTGCTATGACAAGGGCAAAGAAAAAGCTCATTGTGGTGGGGGATAGTGCCACTGTGGGTAAGCATGAGTTTTATGATAATTTTATTAAATATGTAGATACCATGCAAAGCTACCATAGTGTTTGGGAGTGGGATTTGGGCGAATAGTTAATATAACATGAAATTCTAACGGAAATTAGTAGCAGATGTATTGAATTAATCTGCTATTTTAGCAACTTGACGAATTTTTACTGAAAAAATTATGGATAAGTATTATCAAAATAAAGAATTAGTTTTTAAAACGCGTTGGATGACAGCAACTGGATTTTACTTCGCCGAAGCGGAATTGCCAGAAGCATCTTTAACAGCATATTTAAATAATTCTGAAGAATCAGAAGAACATATTATTTTCATCCCTTTTAGTCAAATAAAAAGAGCTGTACCACTTTTTGATAATCAGCCACCATTGCTTGATATTGATGTATTAGATCCAAAAGATTATCAAGCTGTAGTTGCAGACTTTGAGAATAAAGCCCAATTGAAAGAAGCCATTCAGGCAATTGAAGAGCAATCAGGGCTTAGAGAAACAGTAGAAGTTATAAAAGACAAAACCTGGATACGTAATTTGCTTTATACAATTGCAATTGCTTTTTTCGGTTTTTCGCTGGTGATGATGGCAAGGGAATTAGAAAATGGCGAAGTGCCTGATACGAGTGGTAACAGATCGGGTTTCAAAAGTGTTTTAGCTGCTATTGCAGAGCAGTTGGGTTTTATGGGCAGTGCTGCATTAGCTATAGTATTGTTTTCTGGTTTCGCATACTTTACTTACACGATATATAAAAGTTCAAATACAACAAGAACTGTCTGGAAAAAGTAAGGCTTATCCATGACTTTCTGATGAACTAAAATCATGTTCAGCGTTAAGGATAAATGAAAATTGTTTTCAACTATTCTTTAAAATTAAAAAAGTGGCTAACTCTTGCGAGTAGCCACTTTTTTAATTTTAAAAGGTGCTTTGACCTTTATTCAACCTCATTTTTATTCAAGAAGACAAATTGACCATCAAATACGTCCAATTGGATTACCGCATCTTTATTTACTTTTCCTGAAAGGATTTCTTTCGAAAGTTCATTCAGGATGCGTTTTTGCATAACACGTTTCAATGGCCTTGCACCATAGATCGGATCATATCCTAATTGCGCTAGCCAATCCATAGCATCATCCGAAGCAGTGATGAAGATATTTTGCTCAGCCAATTGTTTTTGAATATGGCTAAATTGCATCCGTACGATGCTTGCAATTTCATTTCTGCTTAGAGGTGTGAACATGATGATTTCATCAATACGGTTCAGGAACTCTGGGCGAATTGATTTTTGTAAAAGCTCAAAGACTTCACCTCTTGTTTTTGCAATAACCTCATCTCTGTTATTATCATTCAACTGCGAGAAATTCTCTTGAATGATATGCGATCCGGTATTGGAAGTCATGATGATGATCGTGTTTTTGAAATTCACCGTTCTACCTTTGTTATCTGTTAAGTGACCATCGTCGAGTACTTGCAGTAAAATGTTGAACACATCAGGGTGTGCTTTTTCAATTTCATCCAAAAGTACGACAGAATATGGACGGCGGCGAACAGCTTCAGTCAATTGTCCACCTTCTTCATAACCTACATATCCTGGAGGCGCTCCGATAAGTCGGGACACTGCGTGACGCTCTTGGTACTCGGACATATCGATTCGGACAAGCGCATGTTCATCATCAAATAAGAACTCAGCTAGTGCTTTTGCTAACTCCGTTTTACCCACACCGGTAGTTCCCAAAAAGATGAAAGAACCAATGGGACGCTTAGCATCACTAAGTCCCGCTCTTGAACGGCGGATAGCATCAGAAATCGCTTCAATCGCCTCTTCCTGTCCGGCAACCCGTTTATGTAATTCCTCTTCTAGAGAAAGAAGCTTATCGCGCTCAGACTGGATCATCTTATTTACAGGAATGCCGGTCCATTTAGATACCACATCAGCAATGTCTTCAGAAGTCACTTCCTCTTTTAACATCCGTTTGCTATCTTGCTTTTCAGCTAATTCTGCTTTTAATTTTTCGACCTTATCCTGCGCATCTTTGATACGGCCGTAGCGAATCTCAGCTACCTTTCCATAATCGCCTGCACGTTCCGCCTGATCAGCTTCCTGCTTATAATTTTCTATATTTTCAATCTCCTGGTTGACACTGTCCACCAACGTTTTTTCTGACTGCCAGGATGCACGTAAAGAATCGCGTTCGGCAGATAGATTAGCGATCGTTTCAGAAAGTTCACTGACTTTCTTTTCATCATGCTCACGCTTTATTGCCTCCCGTTCAATTTCGAGTTGCATAATACGGCGGTTCAGTTCATCTACAGCTTCAGGAACAGAGTCCATTTCAAGACGTAATTTAGAAGCCGCTTCATCCATTAGGTCAATCGCTTTATCTGGTAAGAAACGATCCGAGATGTAGCGGGTTGACAATTCGACAGCGGCAATGATTGCTTCGTCAAGAATGCGCACTTTATGGTGCGTTTCGTAACGTTCTTTTAATCCGCGCAGGATTGAAATTGCATCTTGAGTCGTTGGCTCGTCAACCATTACTTTTTGAAAACGACGTTCCAATGCTTTATCCTTTTCAAAGTATTTTTGATACTCGTTCAATGTTGTTGCACCAATAGCACGAAGTTCTCCACGTGCTAACGCCGGTTTTAAGATATTGGCTGCATCCATTGCACCCTCACCACCACCAGCACCAACTAAGGTGTGGATCTCATCGATAAACAGGATGATTTCACCGTTACTGTCTGCAACCTCTTTGACAACAGCTTTTAATCTTTCTTCAAACTCACCTTTGTATTTTGCACCGGCTATTAAAGCCCCCATGTCCAAAGAGAATACGATTTTTGATTTCAAATTCTCGGGCACATCACCATTGATGATGCGGTGTGCAATACCTTCGGCAATAGCGGTTTTACCAACCCCTGGTTCACCCACCAAGATGGGGTTATTCTTAGTTCTACGGGATAAGATTTGCATCACGCGACGAATTTCTTCATCACGGCCTATCACAGGATCTAATTTTCCCGATTCAACAAACTCGTTTAGATTACGGGCATATTTTCCCAAAGCATTGTAGGTAGCTTCGGCATTTTGATCCGTCACTCTTGTGTTGCCACGTAGTTCTTTGATCGCTAATTTAAGATCCTTTTCATTTACACCTTGATCCTTCAGTAGACTAGATGTTTTATCGCCTGCATTTAGAATACCTAGAAGTAGATGCTCTACAGATACAAACTCATCATTAAACTCCTTCAAGTAGCTTTGCGCTTTTTGCAAGGCCGAATTTGAGGTGTTACTCAAATAGACATTTGTGCCGCTGACTTTCGGGAATGCCTGAATTTGCTTATCCAGTTCTCCACTTAAGTAAGGGATATTTACATTTAATTTTTTTAACAGATGACTGATTACATTTTCATCAACTGTTAGCAAGGCTTTAAGTATATGTGCGGTCTCAATAGCCTGCTGTTGATTGCCTGTGGCAATCTCCGAAGCTTTTTGAATCGCCTCTTGTGCTTTAATTGTATAGTTATTGAAATTCATGGTTTTATTTGCTTTTTGATTTGATAATTGGATAACAATCAAAATGCCATATCTGTTTTTATTCTTTTTTCGGAAAAAATGTCTTGTATTTTTATTGTGAAATGACAAAATTTCATGTTTGTGTGTTTTGCCGCGATGGGTTCCGATTTGAATTGAAAATAAATGGCTTGATTTTCAGAAAATTATTAAAAATATGAAAAAAAATGCCAGGAAAGTTTGATTTTGTTGTCAAAGGTTTCGATATTTGCACCATCATAATTCGAAAGGGTTATTTAAAAAAGCCTCTTTAGCTCAGCTGGTAGAGCAACTGACTTGTAATCAGTAGGTCATTGGTTCGATTCCGATAAGAGGCTCTTTTTTAACTTTCACACATGATGCCTCCTTAGCTCAGCTGGTAGAGCAACTGACTTGTAATCAGTAGGTCATTGGTTCGATTCCGATAGGAGGCTCAAAAAGGTCAATCTCAAAAAGATTGACCTTTTTTGTGTTTATACTGATCGAAAGATTTAATGCCCAATTATTTATAGATCGTGTGCTTTATATAAATTAAATTTATACCGGCGATGAACCGGCATAAATTTAATTTTATTGAGCTTAAGCACCTATAGGCTTGATTATATAGTGGCGACCTATTTTTGTTTCAAATGAAAACCTTTCTCCTGTCTTACTTACGGCTATTTGCTTACCATTTTCCATCACTTGTATTTCTTTTTCTTTCCAAGGATTGTGGATCTGGCATTTTGTGCCTTTTTCACTATAAATGGACAGATTTGTTATGGTAGTGTCATCATAATCTGCAGAAACTAAAAAGGCACCTTTAGTCCGTAGGCGCGTAAATGAAGCGCTTGATTTTACCCAGTTGGGAAATATGTACAACGTGTTATCAAGTGTTTGAAGCATCATTGAGTTGACCGTTTCAACTAGGGCTGTTTTTTCCGAAGCATGATGGCCATCTGTAATCAAGAAGTTTTTTTGAGCACCGCTGGCCAATATGCTTAGGTTTTTAATAATTATTTCAGGGGAGAAGCCAACGCGTGCAGCCATAATATAACCGCTTAGACCTAACGCATTCATTGATCCTTGAAATCCATTTTGGTCAACTTCATAGTATTCAACCGTATTTTTAGCTATCTGTAAAGAATCTGGATCTGAAAGTAAATCGAGGACTTCGCAGGGGTAGACCGGATGCATTTGTATCATGTGGTTTGGCAGATCCCATCCTGCTTCATTTTTTGCAAAAACAGGCAAGCCTTTATTCGGTGTCTTGGTCGGCTGTACTACCTTGTATTTAGGGAGGTGATCGAGAATATCCTGCCAAAGCATTCTCCGGTTTTCATCCACATCCAATAACTTACTATACTTGAGAAGTAAGCTGAAGGTTTGCTTGACGAAACCTAGATCGGAGGGAGGATTGAGATCCCAGGAACTCTCATGTGCGCCAGTAGTGATACTGTATCGATAAGTATCACCATATGGCTCCTTTTTCAGGTAATCTTCATAGAAATCACCACATTCTTTAATAAAGGGGTAAGCTCTGTTTTTTAAAAAATCCAAATCACCAGTATATTCATAGTACCAGCTGAAGAGTGGTACATTGAACGGCGCATTCATCGTTTGTTGCCAGTAATAATTGTAAGGTATGCCAATTCCCAGTCCACCAACTAAGAAAACAGCTCCTCTAAATGATTTCCCAGCTAAAGAAGGATGGACAGTTCCCATGTCATTTTGCGCACGTCTTCTTCCATCAGGTAAGATTGCTTCAATGAAGTTGTAAAAAGGTTTTGCAATTTCGGGTCTATTCGCGGAGAAGACGCTATAAAATCCAGCTTGGCTATTATAATTTAAATGGATATCACCATGATACATCATTTTGTCATCCATATTCCAGACACCATACATGCCGCCACATGCCGGGGAATGTTCGTTATAGGCAGAAGCTAGAAAATAGATCGAACTTAAGTACTGTCTGTTGATCAATTCATCATTTGTTTCCACATATGACCTATTCCACATATCCTTCCACCATGCTATTTTTGTATTTCTTAAAGCATTTAAACGGTTATTTTGCAAATCATGAAGTGTTTTATATGCGTTTTCCATCTGTGCATCGTTCTTCATACCGCCACCCGATATGTAAGACAGTACATAGACAGTTTTTCCAGCTTTAAGAGTAAAGTGCGTATTGGTCTGGGCTTGGGATTCTCTACTGCAAATTGATGATGCGCCAAGAACCTTAGTCGATATACCGGCTTTAGAGACCCATCTTACATCTGTAGTTTTAGTTTGTCTAGTTACCTGCGTTACGTTACTGTTCACATCGGCTGTTGTGCCATATGTTGCCGATATGCTATCGGCATAAGTATCTACAGATATTTTGATTGGAGTTTTTGTGTTATTTACCAGTTCAGTGACTAAAAGATTTTCATTAACAGATATCCAGCTTTTCATATGCACAGGTTGTGTTGTTGCTGTACGCATGCGCAATTCATTACCTAGTTGGTCCATCTCATACTTAAAACCAGCGCTTATCGGTGATTCTACGGTTATTTTAACCCCGCCAACAGGAAGGGCAGCGGGGCCGGATCCGGCCCAGTCCGACCAGCCATCTGTTACAAAATCGACTTTTGAGATTCTGAAAGTCTGGCTGTTTTCAGCAGTATGGCACACCACACCAACATCACCATTGCCTATATAAGGTCCAATAGGTGCATGATTACTGCGGATACTTTCATAGCTAAAAGGTGCGTTCCAGACGGCAGTCATTAAGTTTTTTTTACTTAAAAAGAATTGATTATCTGCATCAGAATTTTTTATCAAACTTCTCTTTTGCTGTGATTGTGCACGACTGCCTATATTATGAGATGAATTGACGTTTTGTTGCGCCTGACTTGAAAAACTTAATAATAATATACAACAGGTTAGATTTCTTTTTATCTTCATTATATTTTGAGAGGTTACAGTAGTAGGGAATTTAGAGTTTAGTTATAAGTTTTGGAACTATTAGAACCGATATAAAGATTCAATATATTTTTTCAAAATACTACCTTTATATTTGCCAATAATGTTACTTTTTTATCATTATCAGGTTGTGGCATACTGCACCGATCAAGTCCAAAGTAACAACTGGCTTTAGCCTTAATTTTGATGTAGGGTCTTAGCTATGCCACTAATCATTTGGGATGGTTTAAATAGAGGTGTTTTCAGTGTCAATTATCGGACACGGAGATGAGATGAGTTTTTGCATGTTCCCATTTTTTAAAGCTTAAGATTGCGAAGTTGTGATAGCGTAGCGTATGGTCGTTTTGCAAAATCCCTTGTTATAACAAAAAAAAAGGGTTCCATACATATGTATGGAACCCGTTGTATATCGATACCGGTTATTATTAAAAGTTTGGTTTTAATAAATACTTGTCGTAGAATCTGAAAATATGATCTGCGGCTTCTTCCGCCGTATCAACGATGCGGTAGAGTTTTAGATCTTCTTCGCTGATGTAGCGTTCACCTAGCATTGTGTTCTTGATCCAGTCGAAAAGGCCACACCAATATTCGGAACCCACTAACACGATCGGGAAGCGTGCGATTTTACCTGTCTGGATTAATGTAATTGCTTCAAATAATTCATCCATTGTTCCAAATCCGCCCGGCATAACAATATACCCCTGCGAATACTTCATGAACATGACTTTTCTAACAAAGAAATAGTTAAATTCAAGAAGTTTATCACGGTCAATATATCTGTTGTGAAATTGTTCAAACGGCAATTCTATATTTAATCCTACTGATTTACCGCCGGATTCATAAGCTCCCTTATTTGCAGCTTCCATGATACCGGGGCCACCTCCAGATATAATTCCATAGCCACGTGCAGTTAATAAACTTGCCACATCGACAGCCATTTGATAGTATTTATGATCTTGTGGAGTTCTTGCAGATCCAAAAATGGAAACACAAGGACCAATTTTAGCTAATTTTTCAAATCCATCTACAAATTCGGACATGATCTTAAATATTTGCCACGAATCTTTTACTTTTATCTCCTGCCACGTTTTGTTTTCAAAGGCACTTCTTATTTTGTCGTCTTTTGTAATATCCATGCTATACTCTTATTATAAAAATTACTGTTCCTTTTCATTTGAAGGGAATACAAGATAAGGAATATTTTTAATTTGAACAGTTTCTTTAACTATTATATTGTTAAATTTGTGCCATGAATTTTTCTTCTAAATTATTAGAAAACGCTGTATCCGAGTTTGGACGTTTACCTGGAGTAGGTCAAAAAACTGCATTGCGACTTGTTTTACACCTGTTAAAGCAATCGGATGCTGAAGTTGCACGATTTACATCTACTATTAATCAATTGAAAGAAGAAATTCAGTATTGCCATATCTGTTTTAATATTTCAGACTATCATGAGTGTGAAATTTGTACCTCTCCAAAGCGGGATCATTCCATTATATGTGTCGTGGAAGATACGCGTGATGTGATGGCGATTGAAAATACCAATTCTTACCAAGGAATCTACCATGTACTAGGGGGACTTATTTCACCAATGGATGGGGTAGGACCGTCTGACTTGAAGATTGACGGTTTGGTCGACCGTATGCGTAAGCAAGATGTCAAGGAGGTGATATTGGCATTAAGTGCTACGATGGAAGGAGATACAACGATATTTTATTTGTATCGTAAGCTCAAAGAATTTAATATCCAGGTCACCACTATCGCACGTGGTATTGCTTTCGGCGGTGAGCTTGAATATGTCGATGAATTGACCTTAGGAAGGTCAATAGCGACGAGAACATTATATGAACGACCGACGTTCTAAGGGTTAGGATACCGTATTATTTTGATTGTAAAAGCTTTGTTACCCGACGAAGCTTTTTTTTGGCCTGCTTTTTAGTGAAAAGTTGTATTTTAACAGATTATTAAATCTAACACAACCAAACTATCATTTATTAAATAAGTATGAAAGAAAAAAATAGCTCCAGAAGAGATTTCTTAAAGAAATCCATCACAGGAGCAGCGGCATTTTCAATTGTCCCTAGATTCGTATTAGGGGGACAAGGATATTTGGCTCCAAGTGACCATTTAACGAAGGGCATCATTGGCGTAGGTTCAATGGGGCGTGGTCATTTTGGATACGCGGGAACAAAAACAGTGGCGATATGTGATGTCGACACAAGACATTTGGCTCTAGCGCAACAGGCTTTAGGTGGCGGAGTTAAAGAACATCATGATTTTCGTGATTTAATTAAAAACCCTGAAGTAGATATCGTGCATATTGCAACTCCTCCGCATTGGCATGGTTTGATGTCTTTGGAAGCAGCGCGTGCAGGAAAAGATATCTGGTGTGAAAAGCCGATGACACGTACTATCGGTGAAGGAAAACGTGTCAAAGAAGCGATCGCACAACATGGTAATATGTTTAGATTAAATACCTGGTTCCGTTTTGCCGATAATTTCTACGGAATGAATGTTCCGGTTAAAAAAATTAAAAAATTGGTAGATACAGGTATGTTGGGTTGGCCGTTGAAAGTAACGATCAGCAAGCATACTGGTTTTGACTGGAAATTTTTCTGGGTAGGGAAAGAAAACCTTCCTGTTGAACCGGTACCAGCAGAATTGGATTATGAATTATGGTTAGGTCCTGCACCTTTCAAACCTTATAGTACGCATCGCGTGCACACAACTTTTAGAGGATACTGGGATTATGATGGCGGTGGTCTTGGTGATATGGGCCAACATTATTTGGATCCTGTTCAATATTTCTTAGGAAAAGATGGCGAAAGTCCTGTATCGGTAGAAGTTGATGCGCCGCAACAACATAGTGATGCGGTCGGTACCTGGAGAAGAATTGTTTATACATATGCTGATGGCTGTCAGATTATTTTAGATGGTGAAGGTAAAGATGAAGGCATGGCTTATATAGAGGGACCTAAAGGGAAGCTGTATAAAGGCTTTGTGTCTGATATACCGGATATGGAAAGAAAACTGGCACAATTTCCTGAGCCAGCACCACAGATTACAGATTTCTTGGAATCGGTACGTACACGCGAGAAATTTGCATTAAATGAAGAGAACGGATACCGTTCATGTACATTGGTCAACATGGGCTTGATCGCCTTACGTTTAAACCGCTCATTGAAATTTGATTCTACAAAAGATGAGTTTATCAATGACGATGCAGCAAACCGTTTAGTTTATCAACCGATGCGTGGCCCTTGGTCAATGTAATTTTCTAATCTATCTAAAATGAAAAAAGTTTTTAATACGATATCTGCCTTATTAATACTTCAAGTGGCAGCATATGCACAACAACCCCAAAATAGAACGACTGCTACTAAAATAGCTGATGTACTGGGGCAACAACCTGCCGAAGAAAAGGCTAAGTTTTTATACGCGATGAACGAGTTGGAAAACTTTACATCAAGTGAAATCGCGGCGATGCTAAATCAATTGAAACCGCAGGGCCAAAACAATGCGCAAGTAGAGTATGCCACAAATAGCTATTCTTTCTTTGTTAACCAACCAGGCAAAGAAAAACAGAAAGAAGTATTTGTACAAGGTCTATTGGATGCATTGGGTACGGTGAAAGAGGATACCAACAAAGCTTTTGTATTGCGTCTTTTACGTCAGTGTGCAACGAACGCTGCTGTGAGTAAAGTAGCTACTTATTTAAATACACCGTATTTAGCTGATGGTGCGGCACGCACATTGGTCTCAATCAATACGAAAGAATCAAGCGATGCATTAGCACAAGGATTAGCGAAAGTAACAGATGAAAAATGTGCAGTTGCGCTCGTGACCGCTTTGGGAGATGTTAAAAATCAAGATACCGAGACGGCTATCATCGCTTTGATCGATAAGTTCAAATCGGATAGCTTCAAACGTACTGCTTTGATTGCCCTGAGCAAAATTGGAGGAACAGCAGCGCTTCCGATCTTTGAAAAAGAGCTTAAAACTGCAAATTATAGTTATGATAACCTGAATGGTATCGGTTTAGGTCTGGACTATGCCGAATCTCTAATTGAGAACAAAAAAAATAAAGAAGCAATTGCTTATTTAAATACTTTGTTTGCTGAGGCTTCTAAATTGAAAGCAATCAATGCACAAGTAGGATCGTTAACTTTATTGACAGGATTGGATGCTAAAAAACAAAAGAAAAACTTGTTTGCGGCGGCTCAAAACGAAAATAATGTCTACCGTCACGTTGCTTTAAATCTATTGCACAAATACGGAGATGCAAATGATACTAAAAAACTATTAGGATTAGCAGCGAAATCAAGCCCTACTGTGCAAGAATCATTATTGAACTATATTGCTCAAAACGGTTCGATAACTCAATTAAAAGCAATCGAAAAAATTGTTGGTAAGTCTACAGATGCACATGCTAAATTAGCGGGTCTCTCGGCGATCAACCTCCTTTCTAAAGGTGCTGACTCGAAAGCTTTAATTGATAATTTGTCTACAGATGCGCAACTGAATGAATCGATCAAAGCACTTTTGTTAAGTTCAAAAAATGAACAGACAATGGACGTGATCAACAATTCATTAGCAACTGTTGATGATGCTAAGAAAATCCAATTATTGGACATTTTGAGCACAAGGGCAAATGCTAATTCTTCGCAAGCTGTATTGGCTTTGAATAGCACCAATGCTGATGTAAATAAAGCCATCAACAAGGCTTTACCAAATGTTGCACAGGAGAAAGATCTAGAAATACTTGTTAATTTATTGACAAAAGCGGATGAGGCTTCAAGCAGGAATTTAGAGGTTGCGATTGCAAATGTGATCCAGTCTAGTCCTAACAAAGAACAACATATCCAAAAACTTGCCGCGAATATTTCCCGTTCTGCAGCACCTAGTGCAACCAAATTCTTTCCAATTTTTGCCAGACTTGGCGATCAGGAGTCTTTGAATGCGGTTACGAATTATTTGAAATCTGATAATCCTGCTCTTCGTGATGCCGCTGTTTTAGCGATCGCAGACTGGTCGACTCCTTTAGCATTAAATGAGCTCATCCAGTTGTCAAGAACAAACTTATCAGGTGGTTTAAGTGAAAGAGTATTTGCTGGATTGATCAAGAATATCAATAGATCAAGCGAAACAAACGATCAGAAGACCCTTTTATTGAAAGATGCTTTTGCAGTTGCTAAAAATAACAACCAAAAAAGAACTGTTTTAGGTTCTCTACAAAGTACGGGCACCTACCAGGCAGTTGTATTTTCAGGTAAGTTTTTGAAAGATCCGGAACTGAAGGGTACTGCCGTTAACACTGCAATGAACATTGCTTTAGATAATAAATCTTTTATAGGTTCTGACGTCCGCAACATCTTGAATGAGGTGATCAACAATTTAAGCGGAAGCGAAAGTGCATACTTAAGAGAAGCTGTTGTTAAGCACCTTGCAGAAATGCCTAAATCTGAAGGTTTTGTAAGCCTGTTTAATGGACAGGATCTGACGGGCTGGAAAGGTCTAGTCGCAAACCCGATTAAAAGAGGTCAAATGACTGAGAAGGAATTGGCTGCTGCGCAGGTAAAAGCTGATGAGCAAATGCGTCAGGGATGGGCTGCTAATAATGGTGAATTGATCTTCAACGGTAAGGGAGATAACATTGCTACGGTTAAACAATATGGCGATTTTGAGATGTTGGTTGACTGGAAACTGGATAAAAACGGTAAAGAAGGTGATGCGGGGATTTATCTTCGTGGTACACCACAGGTTCAGATCTGGGACATCTCTCGCGTAAAAGATGGTGCTCAAGTGGGTTCTGGTGGTCTTTATAATAACCAAAAGGCTGAATCAAAACCATTATTGGTGGCGGATAATGCCCTTGGTGAGTGGAACACGTTCAGAATTAAGATGGTTGACGACAAGGTGACAGTTTACTTAAATGGTAAATTGGTTACCGATAATGTGCCTTTAGAAAATTATTGGGATCGCAATCAATCTATTTTCCCTACCGAGCAGATTGAGTTGCAGGCTCATGGTACGGTGGTGTCTTATAGAGATATCTACGTAAAAGAGCTGGCTAGAAAAAATGTATTTAAATTGAGTGACGCAGAAAAGAAAGAAGGTTTTGAGGTGTTATTTGATGGTACAAACTTAGATAAGTGGACGAAGAATGATGGTTATGTGATCAATGATGAAGGATATCTTAGGGTGGTGCCAGACGCTAAATTCGGCGGTAATCTTTATACAAAAGAAGAGTATGGAGATTTCATCTATCGTTTTGATTTCAAATTGACGGAAGGTGCAAACAATGGTGTGGGCGTCAGAGCTCCTTTAGAGGGGGATGCCGCTTATGCTGGTATGGAAATCCAAGTGTTGGATAACACTGCAGATATCTATAAAGATTTGAAACCTTACCAATACCATGGTTCGGTTTATGGTGTTGTAACGGCAAAAAAAGGATTTTTAAAACCAGTAGGCGAGTGGAATACGGAAGAAATCGTTGTAAAGGGTAACCGTGTTAAAGTTACTTTGAATGGTACAGTGATTCTTGATGCTGATATTGCAGCGGCAAGCAAAAATGGTACTTTGGATGGTAAAGATCATCCCGGTTTAAAACGTACAACGGGTCATCTTGCCTTCTTAGGACATGGTTCGGAAGTATTCTTTAAAAATATCAGAGTAAAAAAATTGAAATAAGGGTTATACCTTTTCATTTTATAAGGTCCTTATTACTTAAGTAATAAGGACCTTTTTTTAACATTAAACCAAGAACGATGAGTAGTTTTCGGTAGCTCCATCGTGCCACTCAAGGTATATTTTATGGTTGAAAAAAAATATATTTCAAATGCTATCGCTTAATGTGAAGCAGCTTTTGAAAAGAAATTCATTATAATGACTCCGGCAACAATCAAAACAATACCAATTACTGCTGGAAGATCTAGTGATTGTTTGAAAATAACAACCGAGATAACAGTTGTTAAAACAATACCGATACCACCCCAAGCTGCATAAGCAATACTAAGAGGAATAAATTTAAGCGCCAGGGAAAGAAAATAAAAGCAAGCTATAAAGGCCAGAATAGTGACAATAGATGGAATTAACTTTGAAAACCCATTGGATACTTTTAAAAAACTACTACCAAGTAATTCAAATGCAATAGCTAAGCCTAAAAATAAATATTTCATTTTTTATATGATTAATAATCATACAAAGGAACGGTAGATTGAGATTGTTTTTTTTGATATATATCAAATTCAGTTAAAATTTCAATACAAACTATCATTATTTTTTTCTGATCCGGCTTAATGTTTCCTGAGTAATACCAAGATAAGAAGCGATATGTCCTAGCGAAATGCGCTGTGCCGCTGCGGTTTCATTCTTCAGCAGCGTATTGTAACGCTCTTCAGCAGATTCAGTCTGTAAAGAAATGGCACGCTCCTCTAATATTTTGCAATATTCTTCCGCTAATTTTCTCCCAATGGTTTCCATTTGATGATATTTTTGATAAAGCTCATTCATATCTTCTCTGGAAATATAGTAAATAGAGGAATCTTCTAAAAACTGAATGCTCTCTAAAGAAGGAAGATTGAAGAAAAGAGGAATCACTGAACCTAATATCATATTTTCGATACCAAACCAAACATTGATCTCCCGATCTTCTTTATTGTAAAATGCGCGCACAATTCCTTTTTCAATAACAAACATATTGGATACAACTTGACCCTGTTTAAGAAAAAAATCACCCTTTTGTTTGGTCATGAATTTAGTTCTCTTAATCAATTCTTCCTCAAGATCAGTATGAATTGGTCCGTATTTTTTTAGCTGTTGGATTAATAAATTCATATTTTCTGTATTACTTCCCTATATTATTAAAACTTGCAAGTGCCGGTTTTACCGCTTGCGTAAGAACGCATTGCAACATAAGGAGTATCTATAAAAGATAAACGTTTACAAAACAAACCATATGTTGTCATGAGGTTTTAAATATACCTATCGAAGTTGGAACTACCAATCTACAAAGTGAATTTATTGATGTCATGTAAAGCACAAAATTCCGCATGTTTATTTGTAATTCGTAGATATTCTATCTTATTTCCAAAAATCATATACCTGCTAATTGCTAATTTTCATCAACTGATCTTACGATTTGATTCTTGACTCCGTTACATAAATCTTTGATTTGAGAACAGCATACTGCTCGAACTATAACAATTTTATCGTTGCTGCAACAGAGAGCTTTATCCTGATAAAAAATCTAGATCAGTAACTAGCGTAAATATGTTGATATTTAGTTTAGCTACACGATTCCATATTTGATCTTGTTAATAGGGAAGCTCTTCGCAGTGAAAGCCTTTATCCTGCAATAGTCCAATGATAGATTGTGGATTTTCCTTTAAAGTATCGATGCGTAAGATACGATCGCAATCCTGTAGATCGAAATTCCATCTGCCCGGTGTGCAGTGTTCATTTAAACCATATTCTAAAATGAGAATGTCTTTTTCAGTTTCTACTGAGGTTTTAAATACATAAATCATGCAGTTTTTAATTTTAAATTTTTAATACAATCTGTTATAATCCTTTTTTTCCTTTTAGCCAATATCCTTGAGTAGTTATACGGTTTACACCGTTTCTTTTAAGGGCCTTTCGAAAAGCTTGAACGGAAGTGACATTGCCAACTAAAGTGTAGCTGGCATGAAGCCAGTTTTCATGATGAAAAATAGGGAGATCATCGATCCATTCCGCATTGGCAAACGATCCATTTTTTGGAAAGATACTACAGTTTTCTAAGCCCAACAGCTCAGGAACTTCTTGATTTGAATCGTCTAGTTCTAGATAGAACTGGAAGGAATGATTGTTTTTTTTGAGTGTGGGAAGTAGCGAACAGGCCAATCCCAGCGAAGTTTCATCGCCGAAGAGTAACTGATGCTGAAATTTTGGGTTATACACTTTATGCCCCCTCGGACTACTGATATAGAGATGATCACCAACGCTTAAAGCGTCTGCATAACTGCTTCCGGGACCATTATTGTGAATATGAAAGATAATATCCACAATACCCAGTTGCATATCATGATAGGCAATCGTATAATTCCGGTATTCGATTTCGTTTACACGGATCACACTCGCATAGCCAATCTGGAAATTCATTTTGGAAAGGTCGCTCTGAAAACGCACCTTTTTAAGATGGGGGCTGAGGTAAGTGGTGCCGATCACTTCAGCACGCTGGCCAACGAGACTCTCTAGTATTCCGCCTGCCCATTTGGGTAGTGTTGATATCATGGTATTGCTTTTTTGTTCATGACAAAGAAACAGCTAATTTGTAACGCAAACAATGGAGCAAAGGAAGAGCGTATTGGACTAATCGCGGTTTTTGTTCCGAAAGGATAGTGCCGACATTCCGGTGACTTTGCTGAATAATCTCGAGAAGTAGGGGTAATCCTCGAAACCTAGGGCATCGGCGATTTCTTTTACTGACTTGTCAGAATGATAAAGCAGGCGTTTGGCTTCTAAAATGATACGCTGTTGGATATGATAGGATACAGGGTAGCCGGTGACGTCTTTGACACATTCATTCAGATAGGGGGTAGAGATATTGAGACGCATAGCATATGCAGCAGGTCTTTTTATAGCGAGAAAGTCACGTTGCAGGGAAGCCTTAAATGCTTTTGTGATAATCTCAGATCGGGAAAGTTTGTCGACAGGTATAGCGCCCTCGAGGTACATCGAAGTCAAGAGCCCGATCAAAGTATTACAGCTATCTTTTAGCAAGGATTGATGTAACTGCTTTTGTTTACGGTCGGATAATGTAATGCATAAAGAAACGCTAGTTTCCAAAATAGAAAATATTTCCTCAGAAAGTCGAAGCGGTTTTAATGGTGTCATTTCTTCCAGCAATTGCAGATATTCTGGATTTATATGTTCACTATTAATCCCCAAAAAACTGCCACCTACTTTTTTCATCGCCACAATGCGATGTACTTGATGTGGGTGAATATAGAGGATGGAGTAGGGGGTTATCGTATATTGCTGAAAATCAATTTCGATTTCGGTGGTGCCATTTTCCAACAGAAAGAAGGAGTGATAGTCATCCCGATGTGATCGTCTTGCATCATCCAGATTCATGAGGTCCTGTTCATCGAAAGATGCTTTGGCTATAATAATTCCCGAACTGAAAGCATCAGTCATTGTTTTAATAGGAATGGAACTGTTTTTCTTACGCATAATGCTAACGACTATATCTTAAAAGCTGAGCACAGCACACGCTGTTTGGTATAAAAATTTATAAAAAATAGAAACACGCAATTGAAATAACGGTATTTTATTCGACAATTGTTCTAAAAGTGAGATTAATCCTTGGAGAGTGAATCTTTTTAGTAGGTGGCAGTCGATGTAGCCAATGGGATTGCGTCTCATCTTTCATGACCAATAAACTGCCATGTTCTAAGATCAATCCTACATTTTCTTTCGTTTGTTTATGCTTAAAAGCAAATTTACGGACAGCCCCAAAACTCAATGATCCGATAGCACCATTTTTCTTTAAATCTTTTTCGCCATCACTGTGCCATGCCATACCCTCATCCCCGTTATGGTAGAGATTTAATAAGCAAGAATTGAACGTTTCTCCCGTTGTTCTTTCAACTATTTCTTTTAATTCCAGTAATTCTATTGACCAAGGAAGAGCATGCTTGGTTGTATTGGAATAGGTATACTCAAAAGGTTTCTCACCGTACCAAGCGACTTTTCTTTTCGTTAATATATGTTTACCAAAAATAACGGCTTCATCGTTACGCCATTCGATGGCTGTCAATAGTTTTTCATAAAAGTAATCTGCACGTTCCTGTCCCACTACTTTCCCATAATAATGTACTGTTCCGTCCTTTGGAAGCCAATTTTTCGTACTATCAATCGGATATTCAAATAATTCCATACATAATGTTTAAATGGTGGTGCTTCGTATTATAATTCCTGCTGTGTTTTGGCACTTTCCCATCCTATAATAGCTGTTTTTCGAGTTGGTCCCCACATGTATCCTCCTGTTATGCCAGAAGATTGGATAATGCGGTGGCACGGAATAAGAAATGCAATGGGGTTACTGCCAACAGCTGTGCCAACAGCTCTAGCTGCTTTTGGATTTCCGATCTGTTCTGCTATTGTTCCATATGTAGCCAGTTTCCCCATGGGAATTTTGAGTAAACTCTCCCACACACGCAATTGAAAGTCGGTGCCTTTGAGATGTAATTTAATCTGTGAAAGAGCAGACCAATCGTTTTGAAAAATGGAGAGGGCATTTTGTTGCAGATCATCATCCCGTTGCTGAAATAGGGCATTTGGAAACTTAGCCTGTAAATCGGTGAAAGCTTTTGCTTCATTACTTTCAAATGCGATATAGCATACTCCTTTGACTGTAGATGCAATAATTATTGGGCCAAAAGGACTGTCTGCATAACGGTAATTGATCTTGAGAAATTGACCTCCATTTTTATATTCAGCAGGAGTCATACCTTCGATATTGATAAATAGATCATGTAAACGGCTGCTGCTCGAAAGTCCGGTATGGTATGCGGCATCAAAGAGTGTAAGTTCTTTGTTGTCATCAAGCAGTTTCTTGGCATATTGCAAACTGATGTACTGTAAAAATTTTTTAGGACTTGTACCTGCCCAGTCAGTAAAGAGCCGTTGAAAATGAGCGGGGCTTAAATGAATTTTTTCAGCGACTTCATCCAAGTTTGGCTGTTCCTTAAAATGATGTTGAATATATTCGATAGCTGAAGCTATTCGATTGTAGTTGAGATTTGATTGTGTTTCCATTTTCATTTTAATTTATACCCAAATTTCATCATGATTGTCGCTGTTTACAATCCGAAACATGCGGAGTTTTGATTAGGCCTGATCATTTTAACCATTTTGTAATTGATAAATGGTACATTTTTTAAAATCACTTCCTGCTCCTTTACGGTTGTAAATCCCATTTTTATAAAAAATGGTTTTGCCGTCTTGCTTACATCTGCCGTTAAACGATCGGTGTTCAGTCGCCTTGCCTCTGCTTCTATATATTGGTAGAGCTGGGATGCTATTTTTTGACCCTGGTAATCTTTATGAACAAAAAATAAATCAATATAACCACCTTCAGCTAAGGTGCAAAAGCCGACAATACTGTTGTTTAACGCTGCTATGAGTACATACTGCTCAGTTAACACCTGAGTCCATCGTTGCATATTCTCACTGCTGGAGCTCCAAACCGCTACCTGCTCTGCGCTATAATCTTGGATGCAAATGCGCTTAATA
This sequence comes from Sphingobacterium sp. MYb388, assembly GCF_037479535.1. Taxonomy (NCBI): domain Bacteria; kingdom Pseudomonadati; phylum Bacteroidota; class Sphingobacteriia; order Sphingobacteriales; family Sphingobacteriaceae; genus Sphingobacterium; species Sphingobacterium sp. MYb388. Next base: position 1,132,862 of record NZ_JBBGYV010000002.1, read on the forward strand.
GTATCGACAAACAGTTCCTGCAGGGAAACAATATCATGAAGGGTGCCAAATCTAAACGTAATTTTTTCCAAAATATACTGGTATAATGTTTTTCCTTTGATTGTATGGGCTACTCTAGACCATTCTTTTTATTGATATGATGTACTGCTGATTGATGAGTCAAACTTAATAATATTGTCTTTTATATCCAAAGTACTGGCTTGACAATTCATGTTCATTGCGCAAATTGCTTTACTATTATTTGCAATACGCAGTGATTTTAGATTTTTGATGATGAGGTTTTTTAGTTTTAGTCACAAAAAAATATCAGGGTGCTGCTGTGGGCTGTTTCACCGTAATATAGGATTTACCTAAAGATGCTGGATGGAATGAAATGGGGAATATGTGCGTTAGAAATTATAAAAAAAGCAGCGTTTAATACTATTAAACGCTGCTTTTGTGTGTCCCCGAAGGGAGTCGAACCCATATCAACAGAACCGGAATCTGCAATTTTATCCATTAAACTACAGGGACATGCTAGCAAAGATATACTATTTCATGAAAAATGAAAATAGCTAAATGCAATCTCTTGCCAACATCCTCATCTTTAGTCAATAAGATTTAAAGTTACATTTACTGAAATGTCTGGAGTACCGCCACCAATGCTTTGGTAGCTTGAATTGTTCCAGTCTGCTGCGGTAACCTTCGTTTTATTTAGACCGTGCATCAAGACAATTTTCATTGGAATAGCACTTGCTTTGTCTAATACTTTCCAGTTGCTTTTTAAACCTACCTGTTGATCTAAATACGTAAAGGTGATCTGCTCCTTTGTAGGGCCTACGAAGAAAAACTGATGCTCATCGGCATCGTCAGAAATTTCCTGTTGTACCTCATGTCCATCAAAATCTTTTAATTTGATATCTAAATCATAGTTGCCTTTTTTTAAGTTTAGCGACTGTGGTTTTGTATCGGTAGCATCGATGATAACTTCGACTTTGGCATTTGTTGTTTTTTCTGTAAAACTTAAAGTCATGGTTTTCATTTCTTCATTATCATGTTCGTGGACAGGATCGTCTTTTTTACATGAGTTGAAAAGGAGAACTGCTGCGATCAGTACTAATTTGCTGCTGTTAATGATTTTTTTCATGATAGCTGTATTTGTTATGATTAGAATGTGTAATTAATTGTCAACTGTATATTTCGGCCTACACCATGACTGTAATAACGGAATAGATCTGTGTAAGATTTGTAGGTGCTATTGAATATGTTTTCTACCAAAAGGCGAGTTTGCAATTTATTGTTGCCAATAAGAGAGCCTAAACTAATGGAACCATTGATAAGCTGATACGCCGATGGTGCGGGAGCCATCTCCATACTTGCTGTTGTTAAAAACTGTTTGGCATAGATTTCTTGACCTAAGGCAAATTTCACGTCATGCATCCAGTTCGTCTTTCCCTTTGTTGTAAAAGCGATTTCATGTGTATACGATAGGGGCGGAATAAGAGGCAGATAGTTTTTGTCATCTAGGTTACGGGCGTAGATAAATGATGTGTTTGCACTGTAATCTAAATGTTCACTGATGGCATATTTTCCCTGTACGTCAATCCCGGCCAATAATGCATTGTTTTGACTATACTGCCAGATCGGAAATGTACCTGAAAGATTTTGTACGTATTCTTCGGTCGGTTTTACGTAAATGTAATTATTGATGTAGTTAGCATAGATGTCAATGTTTAAGAAATTTTTCTGCTCATGGATATTTAAACTGGTGATCCACTTTAATCCTTTCTCTGCTTTTAATGCTGCATCTCCTCTTTCATAGCGTGCTGTACTTTGGTGTACGTTTTGGCTGTACAGTTCTTGTGCAGATGGAGCTCTCCAGGCAAGTCCTAAGTTTGATTTAAGAGTCATATGGTTGTCGACAGTATAGGATAAACCGAGGTTGGTCGACAAGTTATGAAACTGATTGTCGCCACCATAAGCTTTACCATAAAAGTCATACCCTGCAGCATCGAAATTCTTAAAATCATAACGAGCTCCTAATTCGTAGGCCAATCGGTCTTTTTGCCATTGATATATACCGTATGCTCCGATATTAAAGGCATTGTAATTAGGAATTAATGGGGTATTAAAAGTCCCAGCAATATTATTGTTAACTTGTGTCTGCCCCTGAAGGCCTGTAATAAATTTTTGATTTAAGCCCTCAATAGTATAAGATGCATCAAGTGCATGTGTCCGTAAAACCATATCCATGCTTGGAATTGCGCTACGGCCTGCACGTCTTTTATCATATTCCTGGCGGTGGTTGTTCTGGTAAGCATATTTTATGGATAAGGTTTTAGCATCGCTCAAGCGCTGGCTGTAAGCAAACTGAAATACCTCGTGTTTAACCTCTTGACGGGGAGCATCAATTTGGTATGAGAATCCGAAGAGTTCGCTGGGATACGGTCTCCCATAGGCTAGACGTTCCTGAAAAGAAGTAATATCGCCGATATGAGTAGAAGATAAAATGCCCGCTTCATTGTGATATTGTTTATAGGAAGCTTCAAAATTAGCGTCTTTGTATTGATAATTTACTGCAGCATTTAGGTTGTAAATGCGCTGCCCGGTATTGTTCAGATAATAATCGGGAGTTTTTCGATTACCACTTTTGCTGTAGTTTCCATTGAAAGACCATTTCAGTCCCGCTATGGGAGTGATGCCCTCCAGGTTTAATGCGCTTTGCATACCTCTGCCATTTGTGAAACCGTTTAGACTGACTTGCCCTCTAAGACTATCAATTTTATTCCAGGGTTTGGCGGATAGCAGAATTGCTCCACCTAATGCTTCGCCACCATAACGTAAGCTTTCTGCTCCCTTTACGACCGTAATCGCATTCGCCGCGTACACATCAATTTCTGGAGCATGGTCATTACCCCATTGCTGACTTTCGAGTTTCATACCATCATTAAGTATCGCCAAGCGATTGCCATAAAGACCGTTAATAATGGGCTTATTGATGGTAGATCCGGTCTGTAGGAGATGGACTCCGGAGATGTTTTTTAAAACTTCTGCTAGCGAACGGTTTTTATTTTCAGTTAAAGCTGTCGCATTGACCTGTTGTGCAATCTGTGTTTTGGCGGCAACCTGATAACCGTAAACCTGTGTCTCGGCGAGTCTCTTAACGTCTTTTTTTAGTCTTATCAGTACGGGACGGTCATTTTTCACATAAGTAGTGTCATTTTCGTAGCCAACGAGTGAAGTCACTAATTTTATCGGGAAGTTCTGTTCAGTACTAAATTGAAATTCACCCGAAAAGTTGGAAGTTATCGCTTTCTTATGGCCTTCGTAGTGAAGGTTAGCTCCATGAATGGGACTGGTGTTTTCTAGCGCAATGATCTTTCCGCTTATTTGTCTTTTTTGCGCAAATAGGCTGTATGAAGGCCATAATGAGATGAATACGGGTGCCAATATAGAGATGACGCTGAACTGTTTTGTCATGCTTAAATTAAATTACGCCTCAAAAATACAACATTGTTGCATTAAATTAAAATAATAATGCAACAATGTTGTATATAATTTAAAAAGTCATGGTTTATACCGTTTTATAGTACAAATGGATTACCCCTTTATTTTTTTGAACCGTGGAGATTGGTCCAAATAATCAAAGTGGTACAGTTATCAACTAACGAATAAGTTAACTGTAAAAAATTAGGGTTGTGATTTTAGAGTTGTAAATATCCGATTAGGAACGGGGATGATATTGGGTAATCACGCTCTGTAGATAATCGCGGTCGATATGGGTGTAGATTTCTGTAGTTGTGATACTTTCGTGCCCCAGCATATCTTGTACGGCGCGTAAATCTGCCCCACCTTCCACAAGATGAGAAGCAAAGCTATGTCTAAAAGTGTGCGGGCTAATGTTTTTTTGAAGACCAATTTTTGTAGCCAGCTCTTTTATGACAATGAATACCATAACACGAGATAAAGCAGCTCCACGCTTATTTAGAAAGACAAAATCTTCCTGCCCCGACTTGACTTTAATGTGCGGTCGGACTTCATTGATATAAATTTTCAAGTATTTAATGGCTTGGCTCCCGATTGGAATCAGACGTTCTTTATTACCCTTTCCTTCAACTTTGATAAATTCTACGTCTAAGTAAAGATTTGATAGTTTAAGACCTACCAGCTCCGAGACTCGAAGTCCACATCCATACAACACTTCCAGAATTGTTTTGTTGCGCATACCTTCGGGAGTTGATAAGTCGATGGCATTGATAAGTTGATCGATTTCTTGGATGTTAAGCACACTAGGTATCTTTCGTGCAATTCGAGGGGCTTGAATTAATTCGACTGGATTATTTTCCCAATCGTATTCCAAGAGTAGGAAATTATAAAATGTTTTAAGTCCTGACAATAGGCGTGACTGCGTGAAGGGAGAAATACCAAATCCATTTATCCAGATCAGGAAGCGCTGTATATCCTTACTGGTTATTTGTTGCAATGTCAATTTATTTTCTTCACTGTATACTTCCAGTTTGGAAACATCATTGAGGTAAGCTTCAATAGAATTATCGGACAGACCGCGTTCAAATTTCAAAAAACGGCCGAATTCTCGTTTTAAAAGCAACCAATTATTTTCTTCCTTCATGCATAACAAAAATACAATAGATTAATTGTACTTTCGAACATTAATTTTATAAAACAACTAAATTAAAAACTTAAGGTAAATCAAAAACATGAGATTTATTAAACCAATTGCATTAACATTTTTGTTGCCAACTCTTTATTGTACAACCCCTAGTACTGCGGCAACATCACTTCGTGCTGAAGCGAGAGCAATTTTAGCACAAGACACCGTTAGTTGGAATCAAAAACTTCCTTTTGACAATGAGGTGCTTACAGGTAAACTTAAAAATGGTTTCACTTACTACATCCGTCGGAATGTAGAACCAGAAAAAAGGGTTACGATGTATTTAGCAAACAAAGTAGGTTCTATATTAGAAACAGATGACCAATTAGGCTTGGCTCACTTTTTAGAACACATGAACTTTAATGGTCTAAAACACTTTCCTAAAAACGAGTTGGTCAATTACCTACAAAAAGCTGGTGTTCGTTTTGGCTCCGATTTGAATGCTTATACCGGATTTGATGAAACGGTTTATCAGTTGCCCATTCCATCTGATGATCCTGAACTGTTGAAAAATGGTTTACAGGTGATGCGCGACTGGGCACAAGATGCATTGCTTGCTGATGATGAGATTGATAAAGAACGCGGTATTGTGATGCAGGAAATGCGTGGCGGACGTGGTGTAGGTCAACGTTTGCAGGATCAATATTTTCCAATTGTTTTAAATGGATCTCGCTATTCTAAACGTTTACCGATCGGAACAGAAAAAATTATTACAACTTTCAAACCGGAGACGATCCGGAAATTTCATCAAGACTGGTACAGACCGGACTTACAGTCTATCATCATTGTTGGTGATATCGACGTGAAAGATATGGAAGCTCGAGTTAAAGCCTTATTTTCGGATTTAAAAGCTCCTGCTAAAAAGCTGGAACGTACCAAGTATAATGTTGATTTATTGAATAAAAATCAATTTATTGCCATTACAGATCCTGAACTTCCTTATACAGTTGCTCAGATTATGATCAAAAGTAAAGAGGAAAAAACAGTGACCGTAAAAGATTATCGCAAACAGTTACTGATTTCGGCATTTAACTCGATCGTTGCCGATCGTTTTTCTGAAATCATGCAACAGGCAGATGCTCCTTTTATGCAAGCTGGAGGCAGTATATCTGGTTTCATTGCTGGATTAGATGTGTTTTCGTTGATGGTAGTTCCTAAACCAAACCAATTGGAAGTAGGATTTAAAAAGATGATGACAGAATTTGAGCGCATCCAAAAATTTGGATTTACACAGTCTGAATTGGATAGAGCCATCGTTTCAATGAATAAAGGTAATGAGACTGCTTATATAGAAAAGAGCAAGAAAAAATCGGATAGTTATGTGGGTCGTTATTTGAATAACTTCTTAAAAGATGATGCCGCATTAAGTAACGATGATAGTTATAAAATAACAAAACAGCTATTACCAACATTGACCTTGAAAGAAGTTAATGCACTGATTTCAAAATATTATACTGATCTGAATCGTGATATCATCATCATGGGGCCGGAGAAAGATAAAGCTACTTTACCTGCTGAACAAACAGTCAATAATTGGATAAAGGAAGTGGAGTCTCAGAACTTAACAGCTTATGAGGATAAGGTTTCTAAATTGCCATTATTATCGAAGGAACCTGTTAAAGGATCTGTTGTTTCCAATAAGGAATTAAAAGAGATCAATGTAAAAGAATTGACCTTAAGCAATGGTGTCAAAGTAATTTTGAAACCTACCAATTTCAAGAATGATGAAATACGTATCTCGGCATTTAGTCCAGGTGGTTCTTCTTTATATCCAGATGCAGATTATTATTCAGCGAGTAATGCTGCGGGTCTAGTGGATGCGAGTGGTGTGGGTCAATTGAATAATGTTGAATTACAAAAGTATCTCACAGGTAAAAATATCGGGATCACACCGTATATTTCAGAAAGATATGAAGGAATCTATGGAAGTTCGGACAAAGAAGGTTTAAAAAATGCTTTTGAATTGATTTATGGCTATTTTACTGAACCTCGTCTGGATCAGGATGTTTACCAAAGTATCATCGCCCGTTCTGTAGGAAGTTTAGAAAATAGAGATAGTGATCCGTCAAATGTTTTCTCCGATAAAGTGAAAGAAACGCTTTATGGGGATAATATCCGCAGAAAAAATGCGACTGCCGATTTAGTGAAAACTATTGACAAAGATCGAGCTTTTCAAATTTATAAAGAGCGATTTGCTGATGCTTCGGACTTCACCTTTACCATCGTAGGTTCTTTTACTGAAGAAGAAATTAAACCTTATTTAGAAAATTACTTAGCGGCCTTGCCGAATCTTGGACGTAAAGAGTCTTATAAAGATTTAGGTATAGTAGAACCAGCTCAAGGAAAGCGTGTTGTTGTTCATAAAGGGAAAGAGGATAAAGCTTCTGTACAATTAGCTTATTATGGTGATTATACTTATTCGGAAAGCGAAAATATCAATATGGAAGCCTTAGAAAGTATCTTGACCATTAAATTATTAGAACGTCTTCGTGAAGCCGAAAGCGGGGTTTACAGTGTGGGCGCTTCTGCTAATTACGGCAAGTTGCCACGTCAACGCTATAGTTTTGGTATCGGCTTTGGCACGGCTCCGGATAAAGTGGATGTGCTGATAAAATCTGCTGTAGATGAAGTCTCTAAAATTAAGAAAAGTGGACCTGTAAAAGAGGATATTGATAAATTTGTTATTGAACAAAAGCGTCAATTAGAGCTACAGCTTAAAGAGAATGGATTTTGGGTTAGCTATCTATCAGGATCTTATCAAAATCAAGAGGATGTAACGGAAATCTTGAGAAAATTAGATGACCTGAGTAAAGTGTCTGTAGAAAGTGTAAAAGCTGTCGCTGATAAATATTTAAAAGAAGACCGCATGTTTGAATTTATTTTGTTACCAGATGCAAAATAGATCTTAAAGTCTAAAAAAGAAAGCTCCTGAATACTATTCAGGAGCTTTTTTTATGTCATATGACGCTGATGATCAGCATCTATTTTATCTTTTTGAAGTTATAGAATTCTTCTAATTCTCCTTTAATTTCTTTACCTTCCATATCTAATTTCTTCATCATACCTTCACCGACTTTATATTTGCTTTCGCCATCTTTCTCCTTTAAAATAATCGAGCCGCCGTCTGGAGTCCATGTGAACGTGCCAGTTTCTTTAAAAGGTCCACCTTTTTCAAGATACTGTTCAGATTTTTCAAAAGTTCCATCCATATTTAAGGTTAAGATGACATGAATGCCCGAACAGTCTGCACATGGAAGAGTTCCTTCGTAGGTTCCAGCCCAATCAACAGAGTTTTGTGTATTATGCTCATCGTGAAATGCCGTATCTTGTTTAGTAGCAACTGTACTGCTGTCTTGTGCTGTTTTTTCTTTTGTTTGTGTTGGATTTTGGCAAGATGTAAATGAAGCAGTAATTACGAATAAGCCTATGAAGATTTTTTTCATTATAATATGTTTTATTTCTAAAAACGTGATGTATTAATGTATGTACTTTTGCATTTTTTGTATTGTTTTAAGAGCTAAAACAATACTGTTCGTTTATAGTTTTTGTAATATACTTAAAAATGCAAAATATAACTATTTCTTTTCAGAGTGACCTAAATCTTTATCCGGGTTAATGTGATCTCTTATCAATTGTTTTAATTCCTTTATTTCAGGAAACCTTCCCATTTCTTTACGGTCAAATATGGGTTGCTGATCGATTGAAATGGAGTATTTACCCGCTATTTCACTCGGAATCAGTAAGACACCATGAATATCTTCTGTAAAAGTACTTAAAATTTCTTGCGCCATATAGGCCGCGCGTAACATCCAGTTACATTTCGGACAGTATTCAACTGAAATTGTAGGTTTTGATATATCCATCTTTCTATATAGCTTATATGGCGAATATAAGGGATTTATTTTTATATTCTTAAACTGTACTATTACTATTTACTGTGCAGCAATACGGATAATTGTCGTGTTTATCAGCCAATTTTGAATGAAGTCATGGCAAGAGATCCTCCTATAGAGTTGTCGTTAAACAGCAGTAAATCATCTTGTCTATCTTTTAGTGCCAGGCTGTAGATCATGGGAAGATAATGTTCTGGTGTGGGTATAGCTAAATCAAATGCTTTTCCCTGATTCCGGAAGTCGATCAAAGCTTTGTGATTACCATCTAAAATGTAATTTTTCATTTTTTCTTTTGCTTCCTGAGCCCAGTCCCATGCAAATCCCGCCTCATTTAATTTATCCCAGGCTACCATACGCAGGTTGTGGACCATATTGCCACTGCCTATTATCAATACACCTTTATGACGTAAGGAAGCTAATTCCTGTGCTAATTCATAATGGTAAGACGCAGGTTGCGTATAATCGATACTCATTTGAATAACCGGAACCTCAGCATCTGGGTATAGATGCTTGACAACAGACCATGCCCCGTGGTCAAGACCCCATTTATCATCCAATAATACATCAGTTTTTGTGATGATTCTTTTTGTTTCCTGTGCAAGTTCAGGGCTTCCGGGAGCTGGATACTGTACATCAAATAATGCTTGAGGAAATCCGCCAAAATCATGAATTGTCGGAGGATTATCCATTGCAGTAACGAATGTACCACGCGTTTCCCAGTGCGCTGAAATAACTAATATTGCTTTTGGTTTTTGAAAAGTCTTACCGATATTTCGGAATCCGTCCACAAATTCATTTTCTTCGATCGCATTCATAGGACTTCCATGTCCCAAAAATAACACGGGAAACTTCTCGGTTGCTTCAAAATTTTTAGATAAGTTGCGTAAGGAGTTTACTTTTAAAGCAGCTCCTGTTAAAGGTAATACAGCCATAGCGGTTATAAATTTTTTTCGATTCATGCTATTAACTCCTGATGATATATTCTTGTTGATAGCTTTTTAATAGTTAAAACAAATATCGGAAGTATAACAGGAGGATAGGTATTGTTTTTTGGTAATAATGTTGTACTATTTGGAAATGATCGCTTTTATATCAGTCCTAAATTCTGTAGGCGTCTGTCCCGACTTTCGCTTAAATACATTTGTAAAGTAGGCATTATCACTGTATCCTAATTCAAATCCAATTTCCGAAATTGTTTTATCGGTATTCATCAACAAATTTTTAGCTTCTATCAATTTTCTCGTTTCAATAATTTCGGAAACACTTTGCTGTAATATTTGATGACAGATCATATTAAGACCACGTGCACTCATAAAGAGTTTTTCCGCATAAAAATTTACTGATTCTGGGCGATGATAATTTTCTTCTAATATGGTTAAAAAGTTTTTAAATGTTGTACTGGAAGTCGATGAGTAGGGTAGGCCTTCCAGAAACTGTTTACGATATTCGGATTCGATCATCGTAAATAAGGTACTTAATAATTGTCGTACGATACCCAAATCGCTTTGGATTTCGTGCATTTCATCGGCTATCATTTGAGCTATATGAACTATCCTTTGAAAACAAGTGGATGGAGTGATGCTAAATGTAGCTTGGTCATGAAAATGATTGTACAGTTGAAAAGTCGTTTCGGCAATAAATTCACTTTTGAATCGCAATACCCAAAATAGACATTTTCCTGCTTTTAGCGTAGGTTTTACGCGATGTGTTTTTCCTTTGGTAACAAAACTTATAAATGGTGCTGCATAAGTTTCGGATTTAAAATCAATAAAATGTTCTAATTCTCCTTCAATACCAATAATTAACTCTTCGAAATCATGGTGATGAACATTATTTTCGCTTTGGGCGATGCGGTTTGCTTCAGCTACATCGACTTGATATATTTTGAAAATTTCCATCAAAACTTTTTTGATTTCTTGTTGATTTTAAAGTTATAAAAAAAATGCAAAACCTTTGTTATATATCGGTTTATTTCACTTTTGTGTATTAGGTATAGTGGTCTTCAATACCATGATAGTGAGTATGTGAAAAATCAGCTTTATAGTAAGCAAGAGATGGGCGAGGTGCTTACAGCAATTGGACCTAATAATAGGGATTGGATTTGTGTTCGTCAGTATAATGATAAAGCAGCTCTTTAAACCAATTGAATCTGGAGAAAACTGCTGTTGTTAGCAGGGTGATACCATATTATAAGCAAGTAGGAATCTTGTTCGCATATAATGGAGGTATAACAGAGGGATAAGAGGGGGTTTACAGGGGGTTAGTAGAGGTAAACCCCTAGAACCCCCCTATAAAATCTCAGTAATCTCTATATAAATCCCATCTTAAATAATAATCAGTTCCCTGTCAGTTCCGGATCAGGTTATAATATGCCTTATTCCGGAGTATCTGTACGGAGGGGAGCTGGCTATAGTAAAACACCCCGACTTCTCTGGACCCCTTTTGTAGTATATAGTAATATAGTATAAAGTAAAGATGTCGGCCCGGCGGAAAGCATGAGGAGACATGGATCACCTTATCAGTAATAGTAATAGTAATAGTAATAGTGTCGATGATGCCGCTGTACCGAAAAAGATATCATTTCCACTTGGCTATTCCGTAAAAGCATACTGCATCCATAAAAGATGGCCCAGAACGAACAATCCCCCCGCTACCCTTTTTTACAGTTCAAAGCCAGGATTGTCCGTTTCTCAGCCCCGAGAACAGGTCAGAGGTAAATTTATCGGTCAGGTTATAAGCTGTTTACCGTTTCGCGGCAAACTATTTCCGGAAAAGATTAGGAAGTGATTATAAAAAGTCCCTATCTTTGCACCACTCCGCAAGGGAGGAACGGCTGATCCGAAAGGATAGGCACTGAAAAAAGAAGGGTTTAATTCAGGTTAAACGCAGAAACAG